>CAWIJH010000019.1:0-58044 GCA_963836455.1 uncultured Verrucomicrobiae bacterium | reverse complement strand
ATCGTTGCAACACAGCCCCAAGTCCATCCAGTTTCCTTGACGGTGCGGCAAAGGTCATGCCCGTCCCGATGGGCACGCGGCGCCCGCTCAAGGCACCTTGATTCATATCTCCATTGCCGTTCCGCCTTCTCGGGACTTCGTCGCGTCGGCTCCGTACAACGAGGTAACAAGTGCCCAACGAAAGGGAGGAAAATTCGATAGCTAGGCCAAGAGACACTGGGCATAGCGACGCCAAGGGATGGGCAAACCAAGCGGCTCGCACGCTGTGGGGGATTGGAGTTGGACTGGTTTCTCTAGCTCTTGGAGTTATCTCTGGAGTTGTCCAACGTCTCGCAAACAAGCCAACTCGCGAGAATCTGCCTGCCGCTATAGGAACGCCAACTGTCGCTACTTCCTCGGGAGAGTTACTGTTTCCCCCTTCGCATCGGCGGCAGATTTTGCCACGTATGCGATGAAATTGCGTGAGCGGGAGTTGCCCAAAGTGCAACCACAAATTTTCTATCCCAACCAGTTCCCGCCCCGCAACACAACGTTACCCATGGAAAAGGAATATCGTCACCACAGTGTTTTGGATTGGAGAGAAAGGTAATTACAAGAGCGTGTGGGACTTTAATTGGGTGGAGAATTATGGCGGCACCGATGCCCCGGATGCCGGGGCACGGCGGAATTACCTTTCAATAGCTTTTATTCCCAAGCAAAACCATTCTACTGTGCGTTGCCGTGCAACGACGTAACGAGCGGGCAATTCAAGCCGGAAGCGCCGCTAGTTATCCCGTGGTTTAAACATGATTACAGGGGACCGGGGCAGTCGGTATGCCGAGATCGCCGGCTTGCCATTTGCAAGAGCAACCGCACCTGTTATGTCCAGTGGGAGGATTGCGGGCCATTTCGCACTGATCACTTTCAATATGTTTTCGGAAATAGAACGGCCAAAACCAAACGCCAATCATGGAGCGGGCCTGAATGTTTCGCCCGCTCTGCGGGACTACCTCGCCCTCGCGCCAACCGATGTGACGGACTGGCAGTTTGTAGGGTACGTGACTGTGCCTTCGGGCCCGTGGCGAAGCTACGGCGAGAACAATCACTTCGTCATTGCTCGGCGGCAAAATGAGCAACGGCAGATGGAGCAGAAATCGCAACAGAGCGACCAAAACTCCAAGAAATGAAATCCACGTCTGAGACGTAGCCCCAACTCCAACCGGCTTTGCTGAGATTGTCGGCAATGATCTCCCAGCGTCTGCTCATCGGTCAGAGCTTTTTCGAGCCGGAATACTGAATGTCGGGGCGGTGCTTATGATCAATATGGAACAGCACTTCGTCTAGGCTTCGCCGATCAAATATCTCTCCACATTCGGCGCACTTTGCGAAATGCTCTTTTTCTTCAGGCGGAAGCTTTCTCTGTACTCGTCGGCTGTCATCGTCGCACCTTTACTCACAGTCTCCGATCGGCGTAATCAAACTCGATCCCGCGTTCAACGTTGCCGGTCGAATCGAAAATGCGTATCTCTCCTGGACCAAGTCGAGCGCGGGTTTCCGCATAGCCGATTGCCTCATCCTTTTGCAGGAACACGGGTTCTCATGCTGGATGATTCAAAGACGCACCATCCCCACTTGCGAGGCTTTACTTCGATTACTGTCATCACCAAGAAGCGCTGAAAGTGCTAATTCGTGCGTGATCCTCTCAAGTTCAACAAATGCTGACAGCATTTCATCTGACCGAACGACAAACCTTTTCCGTTATCGCGGTGTGCATCAACAATCCAGATCGTTCTCCCATCACGATCCACGGCTGAAAGACAGCCCTTATTCCATTCGGCTTTGCTCAGATCGTCAGCGATGATCTCCCAGTCCTTTATTGGTGCGCAAACGAGAGAGTCAAAGAACGTGAACAGTCCCGCCAGTCGAAAAAATCTTCCTGATGAATAATTCCTTTGCCGTTCAGCGCTTGACACGTAGGCAGCGCATTACGGTAAAAGGGAGGCGGGATTATTCGACTGCGGACCTTTGAAAGCTTTATTTTCCACTTCTTCGCTTGTCGCTGCAGGTTTGTGGAGCGCAATTCTTCCAACAAACGCACAAGTCAACGTTATTCAGTATCACAACCATAGTTCGCGGGATGGCCTTTACATCGATTCGGCCTTCACGCCATCCGCAGCCGCGAACCTGGCGCGCGACCTGAACTTTGACGGCACGATCGTCGGCAACGTCCATGCGCAGCCGCTTTACATCGACGACGGTCCAGGCGGCAGGGCGATGGTTATTGCAGCGACCGAATCAAATAATGTGTATGCGCTCGACGCCGTTGATGGGAGCCTTATCTGGGAACGCAATGTTGGTCCGGCGGTGTCGGCAGAGGATCTCATATGCACCAATTTTGATCCCATGGGCATCACTGGCACGCCCATTGTCGATCTCGCTTCACGCGCGCTCTTTTTGGACGCAATGATTACGCCCGACGGCGGAGAGACGAAGAAACACCTCATCTTCTCCCTTAGTGTGGACACTGGTGATATCAATCCCGGGTGGCCCGTGGACGTAGAGGCGACAGCTACTTACAACGGCATCAACTTCACTGCGGAGGTCCAACAGCAACGACCGGCGCTTGGGATTGTGGGCAACATTCTTTATGTTGGGTATGGGAGATGAGAGATTGCAGTCTCTATCATGGCTGGCTCGTCGGAATACCAATCGATAATCCGGCCAGAGTAACAGCATGGGCTGCCGGCAACGCCGTTGTGTACGGCGGCGTATATGGGGCGTCGGCGGCGTGGCCAGTGACGGCGCCAACCCGTTCGTTACCACCGGTAACACTCAGAACACTGGAGGGAACTGGAGCGGCGGCGAAGCAGTGATTCGCTTCCAGCCGGGCCCGATCTTTAGCGGCTCCCCCGCCGATTACTGGGTGCCTCTCAACTGGTTGGATCTCGATTATTGGGATCTGGACTTGGGCGGATCCGGTCCGTTGCTTGTGGACGTGCCGGGCGCAACGCCATCCAGGCTGGTGGTTGCGTTGGGTAAAGATGGCAACGCGTATTTACTTGATCGCGACAACCTCGGCGGGATCGCCGCGCCGGTGGCATCGTCGAACCTTGCAAATAACCCGATTATCCAGGCAGCGGCCACTTATCGGACAAACCAAGGCACCTATGTTGCTTTTCGTGTCTTTCCTGGCAATCATCTCGGTGCTTTCCGGATTACTGCAACCAATCCGCCCGTGATCATCGATGAGTGGGGTCTATACCGGCTCGGATGCGGCTCGCCTTTCGTCACCTCCACGGACGGCTCTAACAACATGATTGTCTGGGTGGTTGGAACGGACGACCGTGGCAACCCAGGCGACCAGCGATTACATGGCTACGACGGAGATACCGGTGCGGTTGTTTATGGCGGTGGCGGTTCAAACGAATTGATGGCGGGCACGTGGTCGTACAGCACCACCGGCATTGCAGCCCGGGGACGCTTGTACGTTGCTGGGAATAACAAGGTGTATGCTTTTAGCGTGCCCGGAGGGACGCCAACGCCTACGCCTACGCAACACCAACGGCGACTCCTACACCAACACCAACTCCAACACCGACCTCTACCGCTACCCCTAGAGTAACCCCGCGGCCTCGCCCAACGCCGCATCCCCGTCCTAGTCCGTAAAGATCAATCGCGGCGTCGATCTAACTACCGATGTGCTGCCATTCGGTCGCCTGTGGAGCCATGCACCTGCGCCGCGCTAGCTGATGGCGCGCAATCCAGAATTCCCCTTTTTGGACACTGCGCTTTCGACGGATCATAGAATAGCTCCGCTCGCACACCTTCTTGCATCCTCGTCGAGGCGGAGTTCAACAAGGGCATAAGTATCACGGAATAGCGGGCACGTTCGTTTTTCTTGCCCCTAAGCAATCAATTGCAATCAGTCGATGCAATCGCGGGGGCAGTCTTGATGTAGGTCGTCCCGAGGTTCCCGGTCGTTTGACGATACTTGGCAAATAGATTGCCATTTCGTGCGTTTTGATGCGGCTCGCTGCGCGTTCGACGATTTACTATTTTTATTGGTAAATTGCCGCTTAAGAGAGTGGCTACCCCGCTTGGATTCGAACCAAGAATAGCGCCTCCAAAGGGCGCTGTGTTACCGTTACACCACGGGGTATACGGATTCGCGATTTTAGATTGGCGATTTTCGATTCAAGCGCAATGTCCAAAATAAATCTCGGGACGGTGGGACGAGTATGATTCTCTCACTGCTGGGGGCCTTGACTCTGCTGGCACGCCAAATGAACCAGGCCGAGGACTGGAATGACACATTCGTTGGACAAGATCCGCCACAAAGCGTTTTGATTGGGGAGCATCGGCACTTTGTAGGCGGTGCCATTCTACTGAATGCAAGCGTTACTTCTACAAAGAAAATCGCATTGGTTGCCGCGCCTTTTGTGTCGTAACGGTTACACGTTTTCGATTGCCGGATGGCCCCTCATCGGATGAAGAATTTAAATTCAACGAACGCGACACAGGTCAATGGCAATTTTGTCCGTGATGTTGAATTGAAGGATGGTGACACAGTCCGATTTGGTTTCGTGATGGCGGTTTTTTGCAGGAGGTTACCGCGAACGGTGTTCAAGCCACGGCATTAGAAAATTCTGGATTGTCTATTCGGTCTAAGGCGCATAGCCGATTGCGTTTGTGATGGCGTCGAGTTTCCTGAGATTTCAAAAAAAGCCTTGTGGATGAGGTGCCATTCGGGTATGCACTCCGATAAGGCAGCCAAATGAACGTTGGCTTTTGATTGATTTGACGGAGGTTGGTCGGGAAATTTTGAGCGGGGCGAGATTGTCTCGCCGGTAGGAAGCATTGCCAGTAAAGTGTTGGGAACTAAATCTGGTAACGCCCGATGCGCGTCATCGTCGCCCGCTCAAATTTCTTTTATACCATCAAAGTGTAAAAACGCAACGCACTTCCCCGAGAGCGTATCCCACAGTTGGATTCGTGCGAGATTGCCGTTCCGGCTGGGGTTGCTTTCATTTGTCATTTCGTTCTACGGAAATGGCAGAATGAAGTTCTCTGGCAAAGTACCCAGTCGAACATTACTCGGTGCTTTTAGTGCGCGATTGCGTTCTCCTTCAGCAGTTCTAAATGTTTATAGGAACATGAGCCAGTCAGACGGCGACTTCCCGTTGCAAGCTCTTGTTAGGCGGTGTCGGGTCCGAGCAAGTTCATTCTAAGCGGACTGTGGACGCCTTCCCTACAGTTCGGATTGAAACGCCTTATGGCGGCTCTCGTCGAAAGAGCGCGTTATTGCAAGTTCACGTCCTCCAAACGGATCTGAATCGCGTTCCAAGCCGTTCCACAACCATCTAGTACGTAGTGATAGTTGAAAGCCACATTACCCGAGGCATCGAGACCAACAATGCCGGTAAAGGCATTATTTCCAAGCGTATAATCGATGACGTAGTTTTCCGGCGCATCTTCATAAACGCTACTGCAAAACGCGCTATAGACACTCGGGTCAGCGTAATAATGCCAGGTCTCAGTCGCCTCAAAAGCACCCAGATCGATCTGATATTTACGAGGGGCGCTGTAGGTGCGTGTTTCCCCTGGCGGTGGTTGGAAATTGCTGCCGGTTCCATTATCGAAGAGGAGTAATTGATCACCCGACATGGACAAAGCATGCTCGCCAATCGGCGGTAATGTGCCCGGAGAAAGGGTGAGGGCGAATGCACGCAGTGACGGAAAATCATGCCAGTGCTTTGTCGGATCGCCCAGAATCCACTTGATGTTTCCAGAGTCGTAATCGAGCGCGATGACAAAGTTTTCCCTGCTGGAAACGATGAGTGAATCATCAGAGCTGCGGTAGGCGGTGGCGTTGTTATGAAACCAATCGGTGGGCGCGGGATAGACGAATAGGCTTGGATCGTCTCCACCGGCGATCATCGCGGCGCTGATAATGTCCGCCAGATTCCAAGTCCGGAGCACGTTACCGGCGGCATCGACCTCTAGATTAACGCTCTCTGTTTGGTCGACGGTATCGACGTCGAGGATCATTCCGTCCCGACCCGGGTCAATATTGTGATGGAAGCCGGTGACACCAATCCCACTGTAGTTGGCCACAGGTGTCGTCACGCCATCGAACTCAGTACGAAGAAGCGAGGTGCCGGAGGTGAGGTAAAATGCATTGTCGAAGACACCGCTAACGAAGGACGCAACTCCTGCCGTACCCACCCAGCGGATTTCGGCGTCAGTGTCGATAACAATAGGCGTGATAGGATCGGCAGAGTTCTTCAAAAGGATAAAGTCGTAGCTCAGGGTGGTGCCTGGTAACCGCGGCTGGATGATGGTTGGATTGGAGGACGTGCCTCCGTCATAGGGAGGCGTTGTGATATCGACAACGAATCTTGTATTGTTCCGAAATCCGATGTTAAAACCCAGGTTGATTGTGACGCGGTTTGGGCGGCCGGCGTAGAGACCGAAAACCGGAATGGTGAGTTGGCCAGTTTGTGGATTGAAATAACCCCGCGCTTCCAAATATGCTCGCGCATAGCGGGCCTTGATTGGCCTCGTAGCAGACCCAGTTTTTGGCTGAATCTGGAACTGCGCGAACCTGAAGCCGGCGATATCACTGACGCTGGCGTTAACGAAACTGATGAATGGCGTTGAACCTTCGGACACCCTAACGTTTCTAACCATCTCAGCGGAAGTGCGATTGAGGTCCCTTGTTGGGCTGCCAGCGTGAACGACCATCGGGGCCAAAATCAAAATGGCGACGGCAGCCAATATCGTTTGAAGGAAAGCGTTTCTTACCAAGCGCGGATTCGACCCTGATGACGCGGCAGTGAAACGAATGTGAAGATGTGAGGCGTTGGCGGGAGCTTTAGTTAGTAGGTTCATAGTAGGATTTTCCTTTGCCATCGAACGTTTGTGCCTCTTCACCGGAGCGGTTTGGCATAGATTCAACTGCGAGCATATCACAGGCCAACTCTCAGCGCAGCGGAACATTGTCAAGTATAAGCAATTCATCATAAGCGACTAAATCTGACGGTTTAAATAATGCCAACCATGAGCCGCCGCTTCTAACGCCAACTAAAATGTCAATTGTTCCGACAATTAGAAATGTAGTATCTCGTTCCTATTATTGGAGGCTACTGTTTCCCAGAGCCTTATACTTTCGGGTTGAATTTGTAAGGTTCGGCTCATTCCGTTACGGAGGGCGGCTACCTCTTCTACCGGGACTACCGAAACTGCACTGCTGGTCTATACCGGTACGGTCTGATTTCGATGATCGTCCACAATCAGTTTGCTTTCTCGACCAAAGCAGAGGTTATGCCTAAGCCCCTTTAACGTAGACTGGGCTGCTGTGCGGGTGCTGGCAGTTGCGGTCGGAGTCCGCGAAGCTGCGCGTCAAATGGGGATCAGCGAGAACGCGACAACGCTTGAAAACGCGAAAGCTGGATGGCTTGTCCTATAGCGATAGCTCAGCGAGCACTGGCAAAGCCTTGTCACCAGCGTGTCACCAAATGCCCTGCACTAGCAGATGCGCTCGGCAATGTGCTTCAGCAGCATGAACGCGAAACCGAACTGTGGTTGGCAACGTCCAAAATTCGAGTCGTGACTAGGATTGTGCTCAGAGCAACTCCCTGGCAAAATCGAGGTTGAATCTCGGGGCGGTGGGACGAGTATGATTCTCTCGCTGCTGGGGTCAATGAGACACGGTTATGGCGCGCACGATCTTCCTTGAACACTATCGCATTTGTCTTGGCTCTGATGGCACGCCGAATGAACTCGGCCGAGACGGCGATGCGATTGCCTACGAAGCCGTGGATGAAAGATCCCGTGAGCCGATTGCTCTAACGCTGGTTCCGGTGGAAAGCATTGATCCTGCGCTCCGAGAGCGGTTCGAAGAGCAGGCGCGCGCCGTTCAGAGGCTGCGTCACATGAATATTGCCAAGGTTTTCGACTTTGGACGCGAAGGCGAAAACTATGTTTACGCCTCGGAGCAACCGCTAGGCGAAACGCTCGCTGCGTGGGTTGCCCAGCACGGTCCAATGCCGGCGGATGCCACGTTGCGCGTGGCGGAACAAATCGTGAGCGTGTTCTCTTCCGCCAGTTTCCACAAGCTTCCGTATCCGCCCATTGACCTCTCCCACATCTTTGTTGTGCCGGGACAAACTCCCGAAGGCGGATGGCCACTGATAAAGTTAACGAATTTCGGCGTGACCGGACTAAAGAGCGACCCCGAGAACTCGCCGAAGGTCGAGGCGTCGCTTCCCAGCCCACCGGGCGAACCCGAGTCAAAGGATGCAGCGTCACATGACGCGGGGCCTTCTACAGTGAAGTCTCTCACGGCTGAATCCAGGAAGACTATGGGAGAGCAGGGAACGGCGGATGTTCGTTGGGAGATTTATTCGCTAGGCGCCACAATGTATTTTCTCCTGACCGGCGTCGCGCTCTCGGCTGAGACGGTCCGGCAACGTCCCAAGCTATCGGGATTTCCAAAACCGTTGCGCAACTTGCTTTCTCTGATGCTGCACCCCAATCCCGATCGGCGTCCAAAGGATCTGGTGGTGCTTGGAGAGATGATTCGCAGTTGCCTGCTGAAAATTGAACGTCGGCTCGCATTGGCCGATCGATATGGCATACCGCTCAGGACAACGATTCCCCGGCCGACTCAGCCTCGCCCGCGACGTTTGCTGAGGACGGCATTGGCGTTTGGCGCGCTCATCTTGGCTGCCGCGGTGGTTGGTGCGGTCCTGTTTCCGAACGCGATTGACGGAATCTTGCACCGGCCTCACGTGACAAAGTCGGTTGGTGTTCTGGTTGGTGTCCCCGAAGCTTCACCAACGCCTGCAGCCGGCCAAACTGTTTCGACGCCAGTTGCTCCTGCGACTGTGCTGTCACAAGCGGCAAATACCGCGCTGGCGCTAGCGAACCAACCGGCAACGGAGGGAGCGGCTGGTTCCGAATTCATCTCAGGCTCCAGCGACGGATCTGCAACAGGACCAAACATCGAGCGGGCAACCGCAGGTCGCCGCAACCCCGGACGCTGTGGCGGCCGCTTCCCCGGGCACAGTTCCGGAAACCTCAGCTGAGAACGAGACTACTGCAGCGGGGCCCAGAGATTCCGAGGCTTCACAGCCCGCCACTACGAGTCAGCCGAGTTCGCGGAGCAAAAAGAAACGCGTCGCTTCTGCATCGTCGCCTCGCCAGGGTTCAGTGCGCGTCCGAATGATTGGAATCACGTCCGATGGACGGCTGATTTATCGTTTGCCTTCGGGCCGCACCAGGATCGTCGCGCCCGACTCGAACGAAAATCAATCCGTACCGCGCAGACATCGCCGGACTGTTATCCAGCGCGATCAAATATTTGCTCCTCCACCTCAATACGGGCCGGATTATTTTCCTGATGATTAGCTCCGCCAGGAGGGCACGCGCGCGAGGACGCTAGAAGATATAAGTTGGTTTCCGGCAGACCTGTTTTTGGGCTGTTGAAACGGCTAAAAAACCCAAAAAAAAAGCTTGCCTAGCGGCACGATTCCCGGCATAACCTCGCCTTCGTGGGGAAACGACCTGCCCTTTGGGCATTCGCAACTGCATCGCTTCTTGTCATTTCCGGCGCAGCTCTTCATGCGCAGGGGTTGGCTCCTTCGACGTTGGATCTCGCGAGCCACGATCAAAAGAAGGCGGACGACATGGTTCAGGTGATTACGCAGAAGTCAGCACCGAGTACCCCGGACAAGCCGATAAAAGCGATCACAAAAAAGCGCGCGCGCGCAACCTCAAAGAAGCCGACACAACCGGTCAAGGAAGAGCCAGCGCAAGCAATCGCCAAGGAGCCGAAGCAAGCGGTCGCCAAAGAGCCGAAGCGAACAATTGCCAAAGAGTCAACGCCAGCGATCGCCAAAGAGCCCAAGCGAACAATTGCCAAAGGTTCGGGGTCAACGTTTACCATGGATCCAGTGCGACCGATGGGGCAACAATCTGTAACCAAACAACACAACCCTATTCGCGGTTTAGCTTCAAGGCCCCGGGGGGCAAAAAGGAATCCATTCCGGTCATCACGCAGTATTATCCCAACCAGATCGTTTACCCGTATGGCAAGATTGATCGGCACATCGACGGCAGATTGATGCAAGCTGCCACCATCGCGCAGGAACGCGCCCATGCGCATTCGCGCTCGAGATGCTGGCATTACGTAAAAGACGCATTGCTCGCTTCCGGTGTCATCGATTCCCGTCCGAAGACCGAGCTCGCCAGGGACGCTGCATCAGAGCTCGTCGGTAATTATGGATTCAAGAGACTTCCCGTGTCAGATCCTTTCTCGGCGCCAATCGGTTCGGTGCTCGTATATGGGACGTCCCGTAGCGTGGGCCATGTCGAGTTGCGCACGCGGGACGGTTTCGTTAGCGATTTCCGTTCAAAAACGCCGTCGCGCCGTCCTTTGCTGGGCGTTTACGCCAAATTGTAATTTTCTTCGGGACTTCTCGTGCTGGGAGACACGATCCAATCGCTTTCCTACCTGATCATAGGTCCGATGCTTCTGCGTGAGATCCGGGCCGAAGAATTTGAAGCGTCATAAAGTGTGGATGCGCACTCGCCCACGCCACCGCTTCTCGCTTTGTTTCAAAAAATCGGTCGACCACGATTGCCTTGAGTTGGCCCGCAGTCCGTCCGCATAGACGAGCGGCTTTGCGGCTAATAACCGCAGGCCCGGTATCGACCGCTGTGCAGGCGCGATCCGGGAAGACAACTTTGCTGCCGTACGGAATTCGCTTTGGATCGACGGCGCAATGTCCGGAGCGTAATCGTTGGCCGGTACTGGCGTATTTCTGGCCTTCGCCTGCCCAGTAAGTGGTAACGCGTGCAAGGATCGACTCCTCGCGCGCGAAAGCGGCCGATGTCAACGATGAGAAAAATATGACTGTATAAAATAGCTTCATGGTGTTTGAGGGTTGCTCCGATGTTGTCGAGTCTCGGGTGGAGCAAGCCATTCTCGATACCGAAAGCCGCAGAAATGCGGCTTAACTTCGGATTCGGAACAGCCCCGGCGCGCTAGCCCCTGGGGGACGCACGGACTTCTGACAACGACTCGCCGCGGCGAGCCGGCCCCTCTATAGAGGAATTGGGAGACTTGTCAAACGATCAGCGCAACAAAAGCGAAACCGCGCGACTCCAGAGAAAAGAAAAACCAAAGACCAGTTAAGAGACGCCGACGAAGCGCATTTCGTTGCTCTCGGTGAATCCTAATCTCTCGTAAATCGACCGACCTTCGTCCGAGGCATGAAGCACCAGGCGATCGATCTGCTCGTTCTTAGACCAGGTGATAATCTCTTTAATGAGTAGTCCGGCAATGCCGCGTCGTCGCCACTGTGGTTCGGTAAAGACGTTCACAATCGTTCCCTGCCGGCCTTCGCCGATCGTCGATACATCGAGTGGGCGCGGCAGGATCGGTTGCAGCTGGACGCCGGCGCCGGCCACGATCATTTCCGGTTCATCTGCCGGAGCTGCAAGCCAGCCGATGTAATTCGCCTTATCGATCCATTCTTCCAGCCGTGACCGCGCGTTTGCGCGTAAGATTTCAAACGCATCTCCCGAAACGTCTCCCATGTCTTGAAACATTCGCGCTCGATGCCACGCGATAATATCGGCATCCCGTCCCGTGGCGCGACGGATCTGAAAGGTGTCGGACGTAGTTCGTTGCGCCGGGTAGGCATCCTCATGTCTGCGATCCTGTTTTGCTTCGGATTCTTTCATTCGGACTGAGACTCCTCTGGTATTTGCGATTCAATCTCAAGCGCTCAACACTCAACGTCCAACATTGACGCAGAACCCAGCAAGGCGTGACAGGGCGCGTCCCAGTGATACCATGCGCAAAATGGAAGCTGCCGACTGGCCATCGCTGAGCGATCAGGAACTTCTGGAACGCCGTGTTTCCACTCTGGGTCTGCGGCTTGAAGGTACCGCACTCGGACCGCTCATCCGGCAGTTATACGACGAACTGTCGGAGCGTCGGCTTATTTTTCATCCGCCATGTCACGTCGGGGACGAATGGTTTGTGCCGATCGGCATACCAGCCATTTTCATTCCCTTTTTCCTCGTTCATGACCGGTTACGAACACTGGAGCGTACGATGATGCTCGAAGTCGAGGGAGGAACGTCCGAGTGGTTCATGAAATTGATGCGACATGAAGCGGGTCACGCTTACATGTACGCGTATCGACTTACTCGAAAGAAGAAATGGCGGGAGCTTTTTGGGCAAACTTCCCGTGAGGAAACGCCGGACAGTTACCGGCCGCGCCCGTTCAGCCGAAGTTATGTGATGCATCTCGAAGACTGGTACGCGCAGAGTCATCCGGATGAGGATTTCGCGGAGAGCTTCGCCGTCTGGCTTACACCCGGGCTGGATTGGCACAAGCGTTACGCGCGCTGGAGGGCTCTCCAAAAACTGGAATACGTCGATGAGTTGATGCGCTCGTTAGCCGGCAAACCACCGGTTCACATGCCCGAGTATCGCGTCGGTGATTACGATTGTCTGAACGTCAAGCTCAAGACCTACTACGCGCGCAAACGCAAGCTCTACGAAGATACGTATCCAGACTTTTACGATGCCGATTTGCGGCAGCTGTTCAGTGCGTCGGCGGGAATCAAGGCGAGCGTCTATCTGCAACGTCGTCGTCGTCGATTACTGAATGCCGTCTGCCAATGGACAAACGAGAAAAAGTTTCGGGTGAACCAGCTTCTTGCCCGCCTTACCCGTCGCTGCGACCAGCTTGGGCTTCACGTGCTCAACGACGATCCGCAACAGGATTTTCGCGTCTCCGCGTTTATTACGACGCTGGTAATGAATTATCTTTTCACCGGCAAATTCAAGCGCACGAAATAGCGTGAAAAGGAAACTCAAAGTTCTCGTGCTTTTTGACGGCACAAGCCCCACAACCGTCGATCAGGATTTCACGAAGGAACTGAAGACGAAGGACTGGAAAACGGAGGCAGACGTCATGGCCGCGCTCGGTGAAGTCGGTCACGCGGCCGAGCATCTTGCCATTTATGACGATGTCGATCTTGTGCGCCAGAAACTGGAGACCTTCGCTCCTGACATTCTTTTCAACCTGGTCGAACAATTCCGCAACAATCCGGGGTTCGATCAGAACATCGTCT
This sequence comes from uncultured Verrucomicrobiae bacterium, assembly GCA_963836455.1. Lineage (GTDB taxonomy): Bacteria > Verrucomicrobiota > Verrucomicrobiia > Chthoniobacterales > UBA10450 > Udaeobacter. Next base: position 44,910 of record CAWIJH010000019.1, on the reverse strand, counting down.
CATTTTTCGAGATGCAAGGCCTGGCCTTCACTGGATGCGGCTCGACCGGTCTTACCCTTTGCAAGCACAAAGGCATTTCAAAAAAAATCCTGCATTATCACGGTATTCATGTTCCTCATTTCGTCGTCATCCCGCGCGGCCAACGGATTGCACGACCGAAACAGCTCAAGTTTCCAATTTTGGTAAAGCCGGTGAAGGAAGAAGCATCCTACGGCATTTCACAGGCGTCGTTCGTCGGTACCGATGAGCAGTTCCGCGAGCGTGTAAATTTTATTCATGACAAATACAGCAGCGACGCGATCGCGGAGGAATACATCGAGGGCCGCGAGCTCTATGTGAGTTTGATAGGGAACATACGACTAACGGTCCTTCCCATTCGCGAGCTGGTTTTCCGCGAAGTGCCGCCTAACGAACCAAAAATTGCCACCTTTAAGGCAAAATGGGACGAGGAGTACCGCAAACGCTGGGGATTGGAGAATCAGTTCGCCGAAAACCTTGATGCGCAGCTCGTCAGCCAGATCGAGGAGACATGCAAACGCATCTATCGTTTGCTCACCATCGACGGCTACGCGCGCATCGATATTCGGCTGGCGCCGGACAACAAGGTTTATTTCATCGAAGCGAACCCGAATCCAATTCTCGCCAGCGATGAAGATTTTGCGCTTTCAGCCGGGAAAGCCGGTTTGTCCTATTCGCAGCTGATCGACCGAATCGTGCGTCAGGGGATGAAAACGGTTCGCGATTAACGGAGGAAAACGTTTGGCGCGGAAGTCCGACCACGGCTGCGCCCCGCGTTATTCGGTCCGCAACGCTTGAAGCGGCTCAACATGCGTGGCACGGCGCGCCGGGAAAAAACAAGCGAGCAAAGCAGCGGCGGCGAGCATCGTGCCGGATGCGACTAGCGCGAATGGATCGCTCGGACTGACCTGATATAGAATCTGAGCAAGGACGCGGCCGGCCGCCAATGAAAGGAGAAGGCCAATAGTCACGGCTAATGCCGTTTGCAGGGCCCCCTGGCGCATGATCAATGCGAAAATGTCGCGGCGATGGGCGCCCAGCGCCATTCGAATGCCGATCTCCCGCGTACGACAGGCGACCGCGTACGCTTTTACTCCGTACACTCCGACGACGGCAAGGACCAACGCGATTCCACCAAAGACTCCGAAGAGCAACGCGCCGAGGCGCACGATCCAGAGGCCGACGCTCTTCTCAGTAAGATCGACAAACGGCGTAATGCTCAGGATTGGCAGATCGGGATCGATACTGCGCAATGTCTGCCGCATGGTGGGAATGAACGCGGCAACAGCGTGTCTATCTTTTGTAGCAAGACGCACATGCAGGTAAACGTTGCCATTGTAGCCTTGTGAGAGCGGCACAAACAATCGCCGCTTAAGGGTGTCGTTTTGCACGTCGTGGCGATGACTGCTAACGACACCGACCACTAGTACGTCGTTAGGCGAGCCATCTTTCGGCGGCTGCGTGTAACGAATGTGCTGTCCGACTGCTTCCGTATTCGGGAAAAGCTTGCTGGCCATCTCCTCGTCAATGATCCCGACGCGGGGCGTATCTCGATTTTCGGCTTCGGCCTGAGTAAAGTCGCGGCCGCGCAGGAGCTTTACACCGATTGCATCAAAATAACCCGGCGTAATTGCGGTGAAAAGAGCGCCTGCGCCAGGATCAGGCGCTTTCGGATCGGTTGGCAGCGCTTCGCGCGCCGACATGATACGACGCGAATTAGTAAAGTTCCCATAAGGCAACATTGTTCCTACTGCCGCCGTTTTCACCCCTGGTAAATCGCGCGCACGTTGTACGGCGGCGAAAATCAGACGACGCGCGTCAGCCGGATCCTTTTTGATCAGCGAGAAATCCAATTCGGTCACCAGATCGCCGGCGGCAACAAAACCGGGATTAAGTCCGCTCGCCTTAAGAGCGCCTCGGAAAAATAAGCCGGCGCTGAACAACAGCATGAACGAAAGCGCAATTTGCGACATGACCGAGATGTGGCGAGGCGCAAAGAAGCGGCTGAAACGACCAATGCGTGCCGGTTCGCCGACTTGCTGCTTGAGATCGTTCACAAGATCGGCCTTTGACGCTTTCAACGCCGGGCCCAGGCTGAAAAGCATAGTGGCGATGAGGCAGAACAAAAAGGTGACGGCAAGTACGGTCGCATCCGGCCGCAATTTAACGACGAAGGAAAAATTCATCGAGCCGAGCAGTCGTGCGAGCGAATGGAGCAGGAGATCGTTGCACCAGACACTAACGACGAGTCCGACTAAGCCGCCACAGATGGCGAGTAGCAAACCTTCGCAGAGTAATTGACGCACGATTCGCCAACGCGATGCGCCAACCGCCAGACGCAACGCGATTTCTTTGGAGCGCGCGGTGCCCCGGGCGAGCAGCATGTTCGCAAGATTCAAGCTGGCGATGAGCAGGACCGCGCCGGCCATTCCCATCAATAACGTACCGATGAGCGTTACCGGCCCATCGTCTTCTGGTGACGTGCTGATGCTGAATCGCGACGGTTTATGAATCTGTAACTCTCGTGCGCCTTCTACATTTGACGGCTGAATAGCGTTGAATCGCCGAGTGAGCGCCGGCAGACGCGACTTTGCAGTTTCGATCGTCATGCCCGGTCGCAGACGTGCGGTAAGATTCAGCGCATAGTTTTTTGGCTCCGCCAAATCGTGCAGAGTTTCAGAGTCGGCAAACGCGGAGCCGAGGGACGAATGGACGCCGAGTGGCAACCAGACGTCGGGCGCAACCAGCGCGCTCACTCCGCTAAATCCATCAGGGGTAACGCCGATTACCGTGTACGGCCGCCCATTGATCTGAAGATTGCTGCCGATGAAATCGTTGCGGCCTCCCATGCGCTTCCAAAACGCATAACTAGCGACCACCACCGGTATATTCGCGTTTGGACGGCATTCCTCCGCGGTATAAAAGCGGCCGCGCACCGGCTGGACGCCCATAAGCGCGAAGAAATTTTCTGAAGTCAGAAAGGCAAAACTCCGCCGCATCTCGTGATCGCGACCGATTCCGGCGACGCCGAACTCTAGCGCGGCAAGATCGACAAACAGATCGCCGCTATTCTCGCGCAGGTCGCGATATTCGGTATGCGAGAATTGACGGTAATCGTGGCTGGCGTTTTGGCGCGCTGTGAAAATGCCTACCACCTCGCTGGCTCGCAGTGGAATCATCGGGCGCAATACGACACCATTGACGAGGGCGAAGATGGCTGAGTTAACGCCGATGCCCAGTGCCAATGTCACAATCGCCAGCAAGGTGAATCCGGGCGATTTGCAAAGCTGCCGCACCGCGAATCGAAAATCATTCATCTGGATTCGTAATCTGTGGTTGTCGTTTCATTCAGGCAGCCAGTCGGTCCTCCACGACCTGGCCATCAAGCAAATGCACTGCGCGTTCGGCGTGACCGGCGAAACGTTCGTCGTGCGTAACCATGCAGATCGTTGCGCCACCGACGTGCAGCTCCTTTAACAGATCCATCACTGCTTCACCGTTTCGTGAGTCGAGGTTTCCAGTCGGTTCGTCGGCAAGCAGAATCGCTGGTTTACCGGCAAGCGCCCGGGCAACAGCTACGCGCTGCTGTTGCCCGCCGGAGAGCTGACTGGGCAAGTGTCTGGCCCGATGCGCCATGCCCACGCGCTCAAGCGCCTCAATGACAGCAGTTTTACGCTGAATCGCGCTCAATCCGCGGTATGTCAGTGGCAACTCGACGTTTTCATAAACTGTGAGATCGCCGATCAAATTAAAACTTTGAAAAATAAAACCGATCTCGCGATTGCGAATGCGCGCCCGATCGGCAAACGAGAGGTTTGCGACCTCTGTGCCCTTTAGCGCGTAACTTCCGGCCGAAGGAGTATCGAGCAGGCCCAGGATCGACAACAACGTTGTCTTGCCGCAGCCGGATGGGCCGGCGATGGAAACATATTCGCCGTCATGGATGTCGAGATGAACTCCGGAAACCGCGTGCGTTTCGACCTCATCGGTAAGGAAGACCTTTCTGACATCACTGAGCTGGATCAAAGGAGTCGATCCGTTTCCGGCTGACGTTTGCATCGGCTGGTTTGAAATAAGTGAAGTTGTGCTCATCTGGTGTGTTTGGATTTTGAAGTGAGATGCGTCTGGGACCACGTGTGGATTCAAAAAATTTGATATCGCTGTTGGCGACAACGATTCCCCGCAATGACCCAGCAGTGCGCAGCCTTTGCGCCAGGCTAAATTCCGCAATTCGGGCGGCTGGGAAAACGCCGGCTTGTCGCACGCGGAGTTGATTGGCCAGATCGCCCCGCAGGAGATGAGGATGGTCCGCGATTAATCTCGGAACCGTTACAGCCACTTCTTTACCTGCGGCCAGACGTCTTGCACTTTCGCTTTCAAATCGTGGCAGAGATAAATATGCATCCGTCGTTCGAAAGGCATCGCCCAGGGACTGCTCACGATTTGACCCAGATCCTCCACTGACGCGAATTGTTCGCGTTCATTGTCGTCTCGCGTATCCAGGACCAAGGCAACTTCGCCGGTCCAATCACGCGGTCCCCACAGAAAATAATTCTGATGCCCGGAAATCGCCGGTGGCAATCCAAACTTGGGACCAAAGAAATCGATCGCTCCAGCCTCGCCGTAGTTTTGGCAGAAGATTGCAGCGCGCTTCTTATCTTCGGGACGCAGGTGATTGTAAACATGCCCGACCGAGGCAACCATCTCTTGCCAGCCAAATTGATCGGCGAAAATCTGTGGCAGCGAAGCCGTGTGCGATGTTTCAGTGCGCGGCAGTTGCAGCCCGATAGCTCGCATGTACGCGACGAGTTTGCCAGGCGGCAAAATCGGCACCACCATCGGAGCCAGTAACGCGCCGCTCGCGATCAAGAGGACGAGCAATCCCGGTTTGACCCATCTCAATCGGTTAGCGAAAACGCGCTCCACGGCCACCCCTCCCGCTGCGAAAAGCATCGGATAGGCAGGTGCGAGATAATAACTTTTGCCGTGTAAAATGATGAACTCGGCGAGGATGACTAGGTATGTGATTCCAAGCGCCATGTAGCGCCTCCCATCGCGTGAAGCGAACACCCAGCACAACCCGGCAAGCCATAACGGAAGCGTTCCCGGATTCATGAAAACAATCTGCTGCCCGATGAATTGTGCCGGGCCCAGCGCGACGTTTTTGTCGCTGTGAGCGATATTAGTCAACAGCTCGTAGGTAGGCCAGTGATGTTGCGCTTGCCACAAAATGTTCGGCAAGGCGACGGCAAACGCGAGCAGCCCACCCAGCCAGATCCATGTCGCAGCGAAATGGCGGCGTTCCGGCGTGAGTAGCAGCGCGATGAAAATGCCGGCGCCGAAGAACGCCGTGGAATGTTTGTTTTCAAGACCGACTCCCAGCAGAATGCCGAACCAAAGCCAAAGGATCGACGAACCGCTGTTGATAATCCGGACCAGCAGATACACGCATCCCATCCAGAACAGCGGCTCAAACGCGTTCATTGAGAAAAAATTGCCGACAGCCAAATTGAACAGCGCACAGAGTGTGCCCGCACAGGCGAGCCCAATTGCCCACGCGCGTCCGCCGAGTTCACGCGCGATCAAACCGGTGATTGCGACCGTTGCCGCGCCTGCCAGCGCTGGGAGGAGGCGAATCGCAAACAATGAGTTGCCGAGGAGAGCTTCGCTCAGTCGCAGCAGCAGGATCGACAACGGAGGTTGGTCGACGTATCCGAAGGCGAGATGTTGACCGCAGGCGATATAGTAGAGTTCGTCGCGAAAATAGCCGTAGCGCCCGTTTGTCAGCAGATGGACGAGGAGGGCTATCGCGCTGAAGAGAATTATTAGAATCGCTTCGGCGCCGGAACGCCTCTGGTGTACCGCTACGGGAATCGCATCGCGCATCGTTCGAGTAATTTCTTGGACTACGCAGACTCGGTTCCGCGGAGTGTCGCGTAAGGCTTTACTCTTTACAATCCCTGCAGACACTGCCTGTTCCCCAAAAGTCCGGGGCGCACATCTTCCTTTTCGGTTAAGCTGATATATGAGCGTGCAAGTTTATGGATGCAATCATGTGGCAATCGAGGTGGGCGACATAGAGAAGGCTGTGGCGTTTTACAAGGACGTCTTCAATCTCGAACAGATGAAAGGCGGCGAAGGCGATGCCTTTTTCAAATTGGGCGAGCATCAGTTCCTCGCAATTTTCGAGGTAGAAAAGGTGCAGCCGGCAAATGTTCGCCATTTCGGGATCATGGTTCGCGATGAAGCGCAGCTGGCGGAAGTTCGAAAGAAACTCCAGGAAAAATATAAACTCAAACTGGAGCCGCCATTTCGCTGCGATTTTCGCGATCCATGGGGCAACCGGATTCAGGTTGTCGATCTTCACGACGAATCGCTTGTCTGGCTCTTGCCTTATGGCGAAGTCCAGAAGGCGGGCATCAAATTCGACGCCAAATAATCGTTTTTTGCTTCGAAGATAGCCGCAGCCTTATCTCGCGGTGTGACCGTACAACACGCCCACCTCACCGTGGACCTCAGTGTCGCTCTCCGGTTGGCGAAGCACAGCATTAGAATCTGCCTGCGCCTGCTGCTTTGTGTCTGCGCAGGCCGAAAGTACCGACCAGATCGAAATGAGAATTACAAATGAACGGGCAGACACTCTTGCTATTTCGATCTTGGAGGAGACAAGTCAACCGATCCATCGGATTTTCGATTTGTAGGGCGTCCGCTGCGGCGGACGCCAATTTAATTAGTTCGGCGTTTCACCAGAAACGCCCTAAATTTGCCTGTACGGAGCTCAAAGATAATGGCGCGGCAATCGCCCTAGCTGTAAGATCCGAGACCAGGAATTCCGAGAAGATTAATGATCTCATTTATCGTTCCCGCGTACAACGAAGAAGCAGAGCTGTCCTCCACTCTCGCCGCGATTGGCTCTGCGGTTTCTGGTGTGTCTCAGCCTTTCGAAATCATTGTAGTTGATGATGCATCGACGGATGCGACGCCGGAAATTGCCGAGCAAGCTGGCGCCCAAGTCGTTTCGATCCATCGACGCCAAATCGCGGCCGCCCGAAACGCTGGGGCACGCGCTGCACGCGGTGAATACCTGTTCTTCGTTGATGCCGATACCCGGATCAACCGGACTCACGTTACCGAAGCGATGGCTGCTCTCGGAGCGGGTTACGCCGGCGGCAGCGCGCGCGGGGTGATGGATGGATTCATCCCTTTCTGGAGCCGCATTTTCTTTCGCGCGTTTTGCACTCTCTATTTTGGCCTAAATCTCGGCGCAGGCGCATTTCTTTTCACCACCCGACGAAATTTCCAGGCAACCGGCGGTTTCGATGAGCAATACTTTGCCGGAGAAGAAGTTTATTTTAGCCTCGCGCTAAGAAAACTTGGCCGTTTCAGGGTGCTGCGGGAACCTGTTGTCACATCTGGCCGGAAGTTACGCATGTATTCAGCCAAGGAAATTCTTGGCACGCTCTTTATTATGATCTTCGGCGGACCCCGCATGGCTCGGTCGCGCGCGAGACTGCATCTTTGGTACGATGGCAAACGCGAAACAAATACGGCATACGAATGACACAGATGCCGCCCCGCGGACGCTTCAGTGCATGGGTTGCCAAAACGCGGTCTTCGTCTAGATTAGCGCCTTCGTTATGGCAGAGAGCAACCAAACGTCGAATCTGAAGGAGTTCCAGTTGCATGAAAAAGATACCGGCAGCGCGGATGTGCAGGTCGCACTTCTGACCCGCCGGATCGAGCATTTGACTGAGCACCTTAAGATCAACCGGAAAGATCACTCTTCGCGTCGCGGCTTGCTTAAGATGGTCGCGCATCGCCGGAGTCTGCTCGATTATTTGAGCAAAACAAAATCCGATCGTTATAAACAACTGATCGACAAACTGAATCTGCGCAAATAACGCGAGCCCCGCGTTCGCGTCGGGTTGTTTGAACTGCTCGAAGCCGTAACCAATTAAAAACAAAAGATAACCAGCAGTTCCAGGTGCGGTAATCACCTCGGATTTTAGGTTTTAGTTTCGGATCGTGGAGCTCGTCGTGGCGAGCGATCATCGTGCGGGTTTAAAACCTACAGTCAGGGTGACCGGCCTGGAATCGCACATCCAGGAAAAGTAAAATGCAACAGAAGGTCACGGCCCAAATTGGGGCCACTCCCATCACAATCGAAACCGGCAAAATGGCCAGACTCGCCGACGGCGCAGTTGTCGTCACGTGCGGCGACACCATGGTGCTCGCCAGTGCCGTCTCGGCCACAACAATCAAAGAAGGTCAGGATTATTTCCCGCTCACGGTCGATTATCGCGAAAAAGCAGCAGCAGCCGGAAAGTTTCCGGGCGGCTACTTCAAGCGCGAAGGTCGTCCCGCGGAAAAGGAAACGCTCACGTCACGTATGATCGATCGGCCGCTACGGCCGCTCTTTCCACAGGGATACTTTTACGATACGCAAATCATCTCGATTTTGCTCAGCGCCGACGGCGAGAATGATCCGGACATTCTGGCGATGAATGGTGCATCGGCCGCGCTATGCGTTTCGGATATTCCTTTTGCCGGCCCAATCGGTGCCGTGCGCGTTGGCCGCGTCAAAGGAGAGTTCGTTGCCAACCCTACGCACACGCAACGCTCAGAGAGCGATCTCGATCTTGTTTACGTCGGCACCGAAAACGATGTAATCATGATCGAGGGTTCGGCCGGCGAATTGCCTGAGGCCGATTTTATCAAAGCGCTCGAGTTTGCGCACGGGCATGCTCGCGAGATGATTCGCGTTCAAAAGGAACTCGCGGCGATGGTGGGCAAGCCCAAACGCGAGCCGCAATTGCTTCAGGTGAATCAAGACCTGCTTGATATCGCTTACCGTGTTGCGGGCGACAGGATCGTAGGGGCGCTTTACACGGAAGGCAAAGTGGCGCGCGCTAAGGCGGTCGATGCGTTGCGCGAGGAAGTGAAGACGGCGATCCTGGAAAAACATCCTGAAACCGATCCTTTTTCCATCTCCCAAGCATTCGATTACGTCCAAAAAAAGGCGTTTCGCGTCAGCACTCTGGAAAAACAGAAACGCGTCGATGGTCGCGGTTATCAAGATTTGCGACCGATCAGTTGCGAAGTAAGCGTTCTGCCGCGCGCGCACGGTTCGGCCATATTTCAGCGCGGGGAAACCCAGGCGGTTGCTCTCGCTACGCTGGCGCCGATCGAGGAGGCGCAGATGATTGATGCTTACGGCGGCGGCGAACAATCGAAGCGATTCATTCTGCACTACAATTTTCCGCCATTTAGCGTGGGCGAAACGGGGCGGACAGGCGGGCCCGGTCGACGCGAGATCGGCCATGGCGCGCTGGCGGAGCGCTCGCTGGAACCAATTGTACCGAATGAAAATGATTTTCGTTACGCGATTCGGATCTCGAGCGAGATCATGGAATCAAATGGCTCGACCTCCATGGCAAGCGTGTGTGCCGGAACGCTTGCGCTCATGGATGCCGGCGTGCCGGTCAAGACGCCGGTTGCTGGAATCTCGATCGGGCTCGTGACTGGCGATGGCCAATCGGCTTCAGGCGAAAACCCCTACGAATTGCTGACCGACATTATTGGCTCCGAGGATCATTTTGGCGATATGGACTTCAAGCTCTGCGGAACCGATGCGGGTGTCACCGGTTTTCAGCTCGATCTGAAACTCCCTGGTATCAGTCACAAGATCATGGCGGAGGCTATTCAACGTGCAAAAGAAGCACGCACCAAAATTCTGGGATTCATGGCCAGCGCGCTGGAGAAACCGCGGGCGGAATTGTCCAAGTACGCCCCGCGGATCGAGACGATCAAAATCAATCCGGAGAAGATCGGTGCGCTCATTGGGCCTGGCGGCAAGACCATCAAGGGAATCGTCGCGGAGACCGGCGCTGAAATTAATATTGAAGATGACGGCTCGGTGCACATTTACGCGACCAGTGGCGAAAGCATGGCGCGAGCAAAGGAAATTATCGGCGGGATGACGCGCGAAATCGAGATCGGACAGACCTATCAGGGACGCGTAGTCTCGACGAAGGAATTTGGCGCATTCGTCGAAGTTTTCCCGGGTAGAGATGGGCTCGTGCATATTTCCGAGCTCGCGGATTTTCGCGTGAAACGGACCGAAGACGTTGCCAAAGTTGGCGACATTATTTGGGTCAAGTGCATTGGCATTGACGACAAAGGTCGCGTAAAACTTTCGCGCAAAGCCGCGCTGAAAGAGCGCGCTGAACAAGAAACCGGACAGGCCGCGTAGCTGTAGCACGACTCAGGCGGTCTGCGATCCCGGCTGATCGACGACGCGGTTAGGTCTTGCAATTTTCCGGTGCGCGTCCGCCACGGCGGATTCGTCGTATGGCGAAGGGGGACGGTTGCGCTACATTTAGGAAACCACGCCATCCATGATCACCCCCACGCGGCTTTCCTATGTCGTCCTCGCTGCTACAATCATTCTTGCAGGGCTTCTCCATCTTGGTGTGCCGCTGCTCGTCGTTCTGTTTGCCTACTTCGCATTGCGCCAGCTTTATTTTCTCACGAGAAGAAAGTGGCTGGCTTTGATCTTGTTTGGCGTTGTGGTGGCCGGGATTGCCGCGGCAGCCGTCTTTCTCACTCGTGCAGCGGTTCTGGCGTTGCCGGACGTTGCTGACACCTCGATTCCTTCAGCCAGCGCCTGGGCTCAGAAGCGCCAGATTGAATTACCATTCACCGATTTTGAAAGTCTCAGACAAGTCGTCATCGACGCGCTGGGACAAGAAGCGAATTACCTGCGAAACGTCGCTAATTTTGCAAGAGGCGCGACAGCGGTGCTGGCTTTCTGCGTACTCGGAGTCGTCGCAGCGGGGAGCCTCTTTATTAAAACAGGCCTCGACCCTTACCGCGGCACTCATCGCGTTAAGAACAATCTCTACTCCATTTGCTGCGACAAAGTTTCAACGCGATTCCGCGATTTCTATCGCAGCTTTGCCACAGTCATGGGCGCGCAGATCACGATATCATTAGTTAACACGGGATTGACAGCGATCTTCCTCATCGCAGCTGGAATGCCACACGCACCATTGCTCATTGCAGTCACATTTCTGTGTGGACTTGTTCCGATCGTCGGCAACCTGGTAAGCAATACAATTATTGTCTTTGTCGCTTTGACGGTATCCCCGAAGTTGGCGATTTTCGCGCTCGTTTTTCTGGTTCTGATTCACAAGCTCGAATATTTTCTAAACAGCAAAATCATCGGAGACCGGATTCGGAACCCGGTTTGGCTTACGTTGATCGCGCTCATCATCGGCGAGCGCCTGATGGGTATTCCTGGCTTGATCCTTGCGCCGGTTGTACTGAATTACCTGCGTGTGGAAATGCTGACTGTGGAAGTGCGTCCGGTGCAGGAAAAAGTTGAATTCGTTGAATCACCTGTTCGCGAACGCTTTTGAAGTTAAATCGACGACGAACTTTGCGGTTGTGTCGGTCTAAGTTTTTTAACTATTTGGCGGTGTGCGTGCATCATGAAGGCCGGTTTTCTTGAGAAACTGATCGAGCGACTCGGGCGTATCGGGCCGGAAGAAGTTCAAAATTACTTCCTGCGGCTGGCCCAGGAAAAAGGTTTTCTGGAAACCGTTTTCAATGCGATCCATGAAGGCATCATCGTGACCGATTCAATGGGTCGGGTCAGTTATTTAAACGATGCGGCTTGTAAATTGTTTGGACTGGAAGCAGCAGGGGCCATCGGGAAACGGCTCGACGAACGCGTTCGTGGCCTCGATTGGGAATCGCTTACCCGGAGCGGCGGACCGCTGAGTCGTGATATGGAGATTTTCTATCCGGAAAATCGTTTTATCAATTTTTACATTGTGCCGTTGATGATCGAATCACGGGATTCTGGAGGCGCAATCGGTGATTCCGTTCGGCCGGGATTGGCAGTCCCGGCTTCGGGGCAACAGGTCGGACACGTCATGATTCTGCGCGACATCACAGAGAGCCGGCGCACAGCACAGCAAACTATTGAGTCGGAGCGCTTGAATGCCCTTACATTGCTGGCGGCAGGCGTGGCGCACGAAATTGGCAATCCCCTAAACTCGCTGCACATCCATTTACAATTGATGGAGCGCAAGGCACAAGGACTGGACCACGATGCGAAGGCTGAACTGCAACAATCGATTGACGTGGCCCGTTCCGAAGTCCGCCGGCTCGATTCCATTGTCACGCAATTCCTGCGGGCGGTCCGGCCGTCGCATCCGCGACTTCATCCGGAAAATGTGAACACAATTGTTGAGGAAGCGGTGCGTTTTTTTACTCCTGAAGTTCAAGACCGCAACATGGTCGTCGAACAGGAGCTGCGCGCGGATCTGCCTTTGCTTCAACTGGATCGTGAACAGATGAAACAGGCATTTTATAACGTGATCAAAAACAGCCTTGAAGCCATGAGGCGCCATGGCACTCTGCGCATTCGTACCGATCTGGACGACACATACGTAGTGGTCAGTTTCGTTGATACCGGCAGTGGGATGTCGGCAGAAAACTTGAGTCACGTATTCGAACCCTATTTCACCACCAAACCGTCCGGGTACTGGTCTAGGATTGTTAATCGTTCGTCGCATTGTGCGCGAACACGGTGGGGAACTCTCCATTGAGAGCAGCCAGGGCAAAGGGCTCACCCTTACGATTCGATTACCGTACGTTGACAAGCGCATTCGAATGTTGGAGGCGGGAGAAACCCAAATGCCACTTCAAGGCGCCGCTACGTATTGATGTGCACAACACGCTCTCAATCGCCGCCAAATCCCTTTTTCAACCACGCTTCGAACTGACGAAAGAGGAGCCGGAGATAGGCTCCGGGCGATTGCTTGAACAGTTCGATAATGCGCGGACTCAGGTCTTGCCCCGGGTCATCGATTGTTCCGGACAGACGCACATTGGTCCATAGGTAGTCGCCTTCCTTGCGACTAAAGACTTCTTCAGGATTCGGCAGCCAATCAAGATATTCGCGGGTAAGCCCGAGTCTGATTGTGCCGCGCAAACGACGCTGGTCGATCGACATTTCTCCTTCGATCCGGAATTTTCCCCGTTCCTCGATAGCAATGTTCTCGATGTTAATCTCCGGATATTTCCATCCAAATCTGAACGAACAATCATTCAGCGCCAAATGTTCGAATGATTTCTTCTGTGCCAGCTCAGCGAGTTTTTCCAGAACGGGAAGGTCATCGATTCGTCCGTCACTGACACGCAGCGATCCTTCGCCGGACGAGCTTTCCAACTTCGGATCTTTTCCGGCCCAATGAAGATCGCCGAATGCGTTGCCGGCCAAATGTTCTTTCCATTCAGCAGGCAGCCAGGAGCGAATTGGGACCTGACTAAAGTTCGCTCTTAAATCGATGCTCTTATCCTTGCCGAGGCCGGCGTCCGCCTGCGCGTGAATATTGTCGCTGCTGCCCGAATCTGATGCCAGATCGATATTGTAAATCGTCAGGAGCGTCTTGGTGATGAGAAGATGCGCCTGCCGAAGATCCAGATCGGGAAGCAATGCCATCTTCAATCTGCCGCCCGTGGCAAGGTATTCAAAGTCGGGACCGTGAGGCGTAATCAGAAGTTTTGTGTCGAAAAACCCGGCCTGCTCGCCGCGGAATCGCCAGGTTATATTGGCGTGTGGCGTTACAATCCTTTTCAAATACACCCTGTTTGGCAAAAAAATGGCGAACCATGGTTTGGGTGATACCGCTTCAGGACGGGCCTTGTAAATCTGGATCTCAACGTCGCCTGATTCCACGCGCACTTCGGTGAATCTCCACTGCCGCAGGAACACGCCTAACGGATCAAACGTTGCTGTGATCCCCTGGGCATCCAGGGACTTCATCGCTTTTTCTCCATCCCGCGCCTCGAATCTCTCGGTTTGCGCGGTCAACGCGCTGGTGCGTCGGATCGGCGAATACTGGCACTGAGGGAAATGTAAGCCTTTCGCCGTTTCATTTTCCATGGCTGCGCGGAATGCCTCGCTCTCGACATAATGCGTCAGCAGGGGACTATAAAAGATGGCTACGCCTATTCCGGCTACGATCAGAAAAAGGATGGCAACTGCCGCAAAATAGATCAGCAGTCTTCTTCGCACGATGGCGAGGTTACAGGGTTAAATCGTTAGATTGCGACTCAGTTTTAACCCGCCTGAGGCCGGTAACCGGATCAGGATCAACCGGCCTTGCTCGTCATTCCCAGCTGCGCAAACAAGAAAGCGTAAATGTCGGCTAATTGTTTGATGCGCTCGTTCAGGGCGGTGCCAATACCGTGACCAGCACTGGAGCTCGTGCGCAATAGAATTGGATTCTGAGATTTGTTTGCTTCGTCCAGGCGAGCGACCATTTTACGCGAATGATATGGCGCAACTCGCCCGTCGTTCGCGCCGGTCATCATCAGAATGGAAGGATACTTCGTTCCATCGACAACGTGATGGTATGGTGAGTACGCATAAAGCGCTTTGAACTGCTCCGGGTCTTTTACGGTGCCAAATTCGGTAACATTGAAGGCGCCGTTTGGCGCAAGCTCCACGCGGAGCATATCGTAAATTCCTACCTGGGATACCACAGCGCTCATCAAATCGGGGTGCTGGGTAATCATCGCGCCCATCAGGAGGCCGCCATTGCTTCCTCCCTGGATCGCAAGTTTTTCCGGGCGCGTGTACTTTTCTTTAATCAAATATTCCGCCGCAGCGGCGAAGTCGTCGAACACGTTTTGTTTTTTCGTGAGATTGCCGGCCTTGTGCCAGTCTTCACCGAACTCGCCACCGCCTCGAATATTCGCCACCACATACACGCCGCCGTGATCGAACCAAAGCCGGCGCGTAAACTCAAAGTTCGGGGACATGCTGATTCCGTAACCACCGTAGCCGTAAAGCAATGTCGGGTTCTGCCCGTCCCGTTTCATTCCTTTGCGGAAAATGATATTGAGCGGAATTTTCGCGCCGTCCTTTGAGGTTGCGAATTCGCGCTCCACTTCGATATCGGCAAATGAGACCGGCGATGTGCTGCGCAGCGCCGTGTTCACAGGCTCGGTTTTTTCCTTCGGACAATGGAACCAGGCTGCCGGCTCGGTGTAGCTTTGGTCGCGAAAGAGAAGAGAGCCGTCCTCGAGAGAGACCATTTCCTGCACAGCAGATATTTTTGGAATCGGGATAATCGTTTCGCCTTTGCCGTCCAGGCCGAAGCGGCGAATTTGAGATGGGCCACCAAGCAAATCGCCAACGAACAAGGCGTCGGCTGCGGGCACGATTCGTTGGATAACCGGCTCGCCAGTTGGAATGATTTCAACGGCTTTACTTAATTCGGGCGTCTCGAGCGGAAGACGGAGAACTTTTCCGCGCGGCGCGGCGTTGCGCGAAAGAAGATATAGGGCGTTATCGCGGCCAAGATGGGCGGCCTTGATTTGATCGTCGAATTTTGTGATCTGCTTCCATTCGCCTGAGGCGGATCCTCCTGGCACGAGCAGGTAATGCGCAAAATCGCCGCCATCGCCATTCGCGACGGAAGCAAGAATGTATCGGCCGTCGCGCGAACCTTCCAAAATGATCTCTGCGATTCGGGGAAAGTCTTTTCCGATAGAGTAAGTATCCTTGGTGTCGGGCGTGCCGAGCTTGTGAAAATAAACCTGCTGATAAAAGTTCAGGTCCGCTTCGGGCCGCTCACCTTTTCTGGGAAACCGAGTGTAATAGATCCCAGTGCCGTCGGCGTTCCATGCTGCGCTGCCGCCCGCAGTCGGATACTGCACGTGCGCAATCGCGTCCGGCAGCGCCTTGCCGGTGGCGGTCTCGTAAAATTGAAGAGTGCCGTCTTCACTTCCACCTTTGGAAAGCGACACTGCGACATATTTGCCATCCAGTGACGGAACAAACCAATCGATCGCGGTCGTGCCTTTGGCGTCCAGCACGTTTGGGTCGAGCACGACTTTCTCAGATTTGAGGTCGTCAACCGACGTGAGCGTGACCAGTAACGGCTGTTGCTTTGGTGGCTGGAATTTCATCACGAACAACAGCCCGGGCCGCGAGACAAGCGACGAATAACTGGGCGACGTTTTTGCGTACCATTCCGTCAATTGCTTTTCGATTGCCTCCCGGTCCGGCAACTGATCGAGATATTGCCTGGTCCGCTGATTCTGTGCGTCCGACCAGGCTTTTACGTCTGGCTCGTCATCTTTTTCGAGCCATTGATACGGATCGTCCACAGTCACTCCCTGATACTTGGTTGAAACAGGCTTCTTCGGCGTTTCAGTTGCAGGTTCAGCAGCGGCCAGAACGGACAACGCCAGCGTGGTAATAGCGCAAATTACAAACAGGAAACGATTGGTTTTCATCGCGCGAAACTTAACAGAAAAGGCGAAAAGCGAATGACGAAATCCGAGTCAGTGACGAACGGCGCAGTTCGAATAGTGATCGTTCGTCATTCGGGTTTCTTGTTTTTTTCCTCAGCCGCCATTCGTGCTTGCTCATTTCTCCCAGCGCTCGTTTGTCCAGCTGTTGGTGGCGTACCACCAGGCATAGAAACCGCGTATTTTGGATCTTTAACCTGCTTGCGGATGGCTGCGAAGAGTTTCGTGATTCCCGTCGAGCTAATACGATTGGCAATGAAGGACGGGATAAAACCACCAGTGTCAGTGTAAATGAAATAGGTGGCGCGAGTTTTGGTTGTGCCATCGGGCTCGAGCAGCCATTTGCCCTCGCAAAGTTTTACGCGTACGACGTCTTTCTTTTCAGGCGGCCCGAGTTCATTCGCAGGCGACCAATGACTGGCGAAAACTAAACCATCAGGGGTGGACCATGATTTTTTCCAGACGCGCAATGTGTAATCGCGGTCCGCACAAACTTTTGGCGAAAGCCTCTGATATCCAACGATCGAGTCGCCATCCCGTTTGATCAGCCGGCACTCGGTCGTGTACGGCATGAATTTCGGATAGTTCTGGAAATCGTCGATCACCGCGGAGACGGCGCTGGTGGGCGCGTCAATCGGGCCGACAGCTTTGAATTCCTTCAGCTGCGAACCTGGACGCGGGCGGCTGTAGATCACAACGTTTTTTTCTTGAGCGGACAGTTTCCAGTAATCGTCCGCGCTAATGGACTCTTCAGCGGCGAAAGCGGTTGGGCAACAAGCGAGAAGAATGGACATCAGACCATGGAGAATCCGCTGGTGCACCGGCGGCGAGGATACATCATTTCCACGGCATGGCTATATTTCTTTGACTGTGGGACTTGGCCGCATCTCGAAGTATCGCCGAGCCAATAACGAAATCCGAAGGCTTCGCCGCGACTTGTTAAAGTAGTTAAAAACGTTACAAAAGTTACAAATGGAGAGCTGCCCGACGTACCGTTGTAACGATGTAACTGTTTAACGATTTACGTGGCGAAACCAATGAATCTACAGCCCACGGTTCTCATTGTTGACGACGAGAAGCACACTCGTGACGGGTTACGAAGTTTGCTTGAGAACGATTACGACGTGTACGTCGCTCCGGATATTGCAGGCGCAATCAATGTACTGGATCGCGAACAGATCGATGTGCTTCTCACCGACCTGCGACTCGGCAGCGAAGATGGAATGACCTTGATCGATCGCGCATTGAAAATGCCGCGACCGCCTGCCTGCATCATGATGACGGCCTACGGTTCGGTGGATGTCGCAGTGGAAGCAATGAAACGCGGCGCCTACGATTTTGTGACCAAGCCGCTCAACCTCGATAAGGTAGAGTTGTTGATCGCACGCGCCCTGCAAGGCCGCAAGCTCGAGCAGGAAAATCGCGCCCTGCGGGAGCAAGTGGATGAACGGTACGGTCTGGAAAACATCTGGGGCGACTCGGCGGCGTTGCATGAAGTGCTCGACACGATTCGGCAGGTTGCGCCGTCGTTAGCCAATGTATTGATCGAAGGGGAAAGCGGGACAGGCAAAGAATTGGCTGCACACGCCATTCATAATTTAAGCCGGCGCAACAAAGCGAAATTTGTGGCGGTGCATTGCGCGGCGCTTTCTCCGCAACTTCTGGAGAGCGAGTTATTCGGTCACGAGAAAGGCGCGTTCACGGGCGCATACGAACGGCGCATCGGCCGGTTCGAGCAGGCCAACGGCGGCACGATTTTTCTCGACGAAGTGGCTGAGATCGACCCGAGCACCCAGGTCAAATTGCTGCGCGTCATGAGCGAGGGCCGTGCGTTTGAGCGCGTCGGCGGTAATCAAACCTTGCACGCAGATGTGCGGATCATTGCGGCTACGAACAAAAATCTCGAACAGTTAGTGCGCGAAGGAAAATTCCGCGATGATCTTTATTTCCGCCTCAACGTAGTGCGCATCACGATGCCGCCGTTGCGCGAACGAAAGGAAGATATTCCGATTCTGGTCCGCGGATTCTTGCGCCATTTCTGCAAGGTAAACGACAAGCCTCTTCTCGATCTGACATCCGATGCGATGGACGCGCTTCTGGCCTACGATTGGCCGGGCAACGTTCGCGAGCTCCGCACCGCGATCGAACACGGCGTCGTGATGGCCACTGGGCCAAAGATCATGTTGCGCGATTTGCCGATGGCCGTGCGACAGGCAGCCCGAGAATTGCCAGGTGGAGTTTCAACTCAAGCTTTTTGGGAAAAGACGAGTCCGCTCGATCTGCACGAGACAGAGAAAAAACTGATCGCCCAGGCGCTTGCAGCCACGAATGGCAACGTGACCGCGGCAGCCAAAAAGCTCGGCATCAGCCGCCGCACCCTGCATCGAAAGATTAACGAAATGAACGCCGCCGAAACTGGAGCCGGAAATCAAGGATAATGGCGTTTTGAGGCGTCACAGCAGGCGCGCTTCCGGCGCGGCGAGGCGTTCGTAGTTATCCGCGCGGTTGGTGCCCCGGTTTATTTCGGCGGAAGCGGCGCGACCGGCCTTAGCAAAGGCGACCGCGTCGTAGAAACGAATGGACTATCTTGGAGCCAGAGAAGCAACGATCTTTTCGAAGCGCGGATCGCCGCGCAGTGGATCCCAATCGGGCTCCAGCTTCAATTGACCATAACTCACGGTGCTCGGCGGACGCACAGCGGTGGCGAGCTGCTCGCAGGCTAGATCTTTGTCGCCCGCCCACGCCGCGATCATCGCCAGATATTTAATCATGAGTGGACCATTGATCGCGTCCTTTTCCGCCGGGAGAAGCTCAACCGCGCGGTGACCTTGGCGTAATGCTTCTTCTTTGCGTCCAAGAGCGGCGTCGATCAAGCCAAGCACGCAAAGCGGCGGGCCGTAGTCGGGTTCGTCTTGAACAGCTCTCTCTTGAAGCGCACGCGCCGCCGTGAATGCGGCGCGGGCTTTGTCTTCGTCTTTCATCAGACGAGCGAGAACGCCTTCGATTAGCGGACGATTTGCGTGAACGACGTAATCAGTCAGCGGTGTTTCGCCAAATGAATTTAATGCATTGGTTGCCTCGACGACGTCCCGCTCAGCCAGCGCACAGCTTAGCCAGTCATTGGCGACATTCGGCAGCGCGCCCGGATTTGTAGCCCGAATGGAATTAATTGTTTGATGTAACGGCCGGGTATCGGCTTTCCAATGAAATTGAACCGCCGCCAGCGCTACTTTCGTATTAACATCATCAGGCTCGATAGCCAATGCCCGCTGCAGCACGGACATTTCATCAGTATAACGCCTGAGAAGCCCGTAACTAATGGCAATCTGCTGCAGCAGGTAAAAATTCCGCGGGTCGAGATCAATCGCGTGCTCCAGGTTTCGTGTGGATTCTCCCCAACGGCCCTGACGCCTCTGTATGTAACCCTGCACCGCAAAAACTTGGAGGTTGTTCGGTAAACTTCGGCGGGCCAGTTCCAATTGAGCCAGAGCGCCGTCATAATCGAGGTATCCGAAATAAAGATTTTCAGCGCGTGCGAGGTGTGCTTCACCTGCATCGGGGCGAAGGCGAACTGCCGCCTGAACCGCTTGTTCCATTAACACCAACCGCTCCGGAGTATGGTCGACTCCAAGAAGGTACAACAGGCCGTGAGTGTGAGCGAGCTGGCAATACGCATGGAAAAACAACGGGTCATGCGCTACCGCCTGATTCAATAGGTCGGCAGCCTGGAGCAGCTTGGCTCGCGCAGCACTGCTAAAGCTTGTTAGCAGAAGATTGTTGGCTCGAATATAAAGATCATAGGCAGCAGGGTCGCTGGTTGGTGACTGTTGAATTGAAGCTTTCTCAGCAGCTGAAACCTTGGCGTGCAGTTCCTCTGCGACTTTTTGCGCGATCTCGCTCGGAATTGCGAATGCCGCTTTAAGGTCGCTTTCGTACTCGTCCGCCCATACGCCGAGGTCAGTGCGGGTGTCCACTAACTGGGCGTTTACACGCACCCTGCCACCGGAACGTCGAGCAGTTCCTTCGAGGACATGTGAAACGCCAAGCGCGCGCCCAATCTGACGCAAATCCCGTTTACCGCGGTATCCCATGACGCTGGTGCGGCTGATCACTTTTAGATCTGCAATCTTCGCCAGCTTGGTCAGAATGTCGTCCTGCACGCCGTCGGCAAAGAACGCGTCCTCTTTGTCGTCGCTTAAATTTTCGAAGGGAAGCACGGCGATTCCTGCGGGAATCCTGCGATCCGATTCACGCTCCCAGGTCATCATGCCTAAACCTGCCGCAAGAAGAACCGATAACGTGATCAGGGCGGCAATCATCGGATTCCGTTGCACCCATTTTCGAGCATGTGTGAAGAATCCACTGCGTTTCGCGCGGATTGGTTCGTGCCATAGCCAACGTTCAAGGTCTTCGGCCAGCTCGAGCGCCGATGCATAGCGGTACCGCGGATTTTTCTCCAGGCACTTCAGGCAAACAGCGGAAAGGTCGCGGTCTACCTTCCGGTTTAATAGGCGCGGTTGCCGCGGCTCCGAATCCAGCAGCAAGTGGATCGTTTCGTAGGTTGTCCCCCCGGTAAAAGGGGGATGGCCAGTGAGCAGTTCGTAGAGAACCGCTCCGAGTCCGTAAACATCTGTCGCCCTATTAATGCCAGCGTGGTTACCTAGCGCCTGTTCCGGCGCCATGTAGCTGGGCGTCCCCATTACCTCGAGTGAACCCGTGACCGTGCTTCCCTGTTCGACTAATCGGGCCAGACCAAAATCGGTCAGATGTGGTTCGCCACTTGCGTCCAGCAGAATGTTTCCAGGCTTGATGTCTCGGTGGAGAATGCCGTGTTCATGTGCGTAATGCACAGTGCGCGCGACTTTCGCGATGAGCTCTGCCGCCCACCGGACTGATATCGAACCGCGAATGACTACTTCGTCGAGACAATCTCCTTCGACGAACCGCATGCTGAAAAAGTACGTGCCGTCGTGTTCACCGACTTCGTACACTGGCACGATCCCCGGGTGATTTAGTTTCGCTGCTGCTTCTGCTTCCCGGCGAAGTCGTTTCAAGTGCGCGCTAGTCGTCAACTGACCAATGCCGATGATTTTTACCGCGACCGTGCGGTTGAGACTCTTTTGCCAGGCCCGAAATACTACGCCTTGACCACCGCGGCCGATCTCCTCCAGCAATTCGTAATCGCCGAACTCACGGGGCATCTCCGCTTGTGGCGGTTCTTGTTCACCGTGCGACTCGGAATTCGCATCCACGCTGCGATAAAAGTAAAAAAGCGCCCCAATCTTAAGCCTGTGTGGCCGTGGCGTCCAATGCATGTCATTCCGAGCCGGAGAGCTTAACGCGATCTATTTCACGGAATTCCAAATTTTGCCGTTTACGAACTAATGTTCGAGCGTTTCAATTACGCAGTGACCGGAAAGAAGATTTTTGGAACGGATGGCGTACGCGGTGTGGCGAACGTTGAGCCGGTCACTGCTGAGATCGCGCTGAAATTGGGGCGCGCAGCAGCGTACGTTTTCACACAGCTGAACCCGCGCAAGACTCCAGCAGGTGCACGGCCCAAGATCGTGCTTGGCAAAGATACGCGGCTTTCCGGTTACATGCTTGAAAACGCGCTGGTAGCCGGGATCACTTCACTCGGTGTCGATGTCCTTGTCATCGGACCGTTGCCGACGCCGGGTGTGGCTTACATCACGCGATCGTTGCGCGCAGACGCCGGCATCGTCCTTTCGGCTTCCCATAACCCGTATCAGGACAACGGGATCAAATTTTTCCGTCACGATGGTTACAAGCTGGATGATCAGATCGAGGAGAAAATCGAGCAGCTCGTTTTTAGCGGCGAAATCGATTCGATCCGGCCAACCGCCAACAACATCGGACGCGCGACGCGTATCGATGATGCGCTCGGTCGTTACGTTGAATTCGCCAAGGCTAGCTTTCCGCGTGGAATGTCCCTCGAAGAAATGCGGGTAGCTGTGGACGTGGCAAATGGCGCCGCTTATAAATCGACGCCGTGCGTTCTGCGTGAACTTGGCGCGGACGTTGTGGTGGTACACAACGAACCAAACGGAATTAACATCAACGACGGCTGCGGCAGCATTCATCCTGACGAAATCCAGCGCACCGTGAAGATGAGCGGCGCGGACGTTGGCATTACGCACGACGGCGATGCCGATCGTGTCCTGTTGTGTGACGAAAATGGCGATATTGTTGACGGCGACGAGATTCTGGCCATTGCAGCCTTGGATCTGTTGAACGCGGGCCGGCTGGAGCAGAACACGCTCGTTGCCACCGTCATGAGCAATTTTGGCCTGGATGAAACGCTCGCAGCCAAGGGCGGAAAAGTACTGCGGACGAAAGTCGGCGATCGCTATGTGATTGAAGAGATGACGCAGAAAAAACTCAATCTCGGTGGCGAACAAAGCGGACACGTCATCTTCCGCGATTTCACTACTACCGGCGACGGCATCATCAGCGCGCTCCAGATTCTGTGCATCATGCACAAGAGCGGCAAACCGTTAAGTAAATTGAAGGCGTGTTTGGAAAAATATCCGCAGGCCCAGCGCAATTTGATGGTGAAAGAAAAGCGGCCTCTGGCCGAGTTGAACTCGGTCATGAAGCTGGTAAGCGAAGCTGAAAAAGAGCTGTCCGGCAAAGGCCGCGTGCTACTCCGTTATTCGGGTACCGAGCCAAAGATTCGTTTGCTTATTGAGGGCCGCGAGCTCGATAAGATCGACAAACAAGCGGACCGAATCGCAGATGCGATACAAAGCGCGATAGGAGCGTAGGACATCACGACACATGACCTTGTCCCGGGTAATTGAAGCGCTTCTATTTAGCGCGCAGAAACCGCTTTCAGTCCGTGAACTGACGGAGACTATCAGGGGCGGCGGTGCCGAGGATGAATTTTCGCCTAACGAGTTTGCGCGGGTGCGCGAAGCAGACGTTGCCGCCGCACTGGAGCAACTGAAAATCGAGAATATCGAACAACAACGGGCATTTCAGCTTAACGAAAGGGCGGAGGGTTGGCAGCTTGCTAGCGACCCCAAATACGCTCAGTGGGTGCGCCAGCTCTTTCCGGCGCCCAAACCGGCGCGTCTAAGCGCACCTGCGCTCGAGACCCTAGCAATCATTGCCTATCGCCAGCCTATTACCCGCGCGGATGTCGAAGCAGTTCGCGGCGTAAACATCGACGGTGTGCTGCAAACATTAATGGAGCGCGGGCTTGTTAAAATCGCTGGGCGCGCCGAAATCCCCGGGCGTCCGCTCCTTTACGAAACTACGCAATTTTTCCTGGATCATTTTGGGCTTCGGAACCTGGACGAATTGCCGAATGTGGAAGAGTTGCGTACCCGCCATTTGCCGAAGGCGTCTGTTCCAACTGGCGCTGGCGGTCCCGCCGCGCCCGAGTCATCGACTCCGGCTACAACGCCCGAAGGTAGGGGCGATTGACCCCAATCGCCCGCGATGCGTGTGGTCACGTTTGCGCCGGGCGGTTCGGGTGAACCGCCCCTACCTTATTTTGGTCGACTCTCTGGCAACCGATGCGCGTCGCCGATTTTTGCATTGCTCCTCTTAACATCCGCATCCGCCGTTGCAGAAATCCGCCCCGCCGATTGCGCGCGTGCCGCGAAATATTCGGAGAGTAAACGCGGTGTTTCCATGCTGGTCATACAAAATGGCCGAACAATTTTTGAGCATTATGCCAATGGTGGGTCGGCTCGCGGAAAGTGGCCGATCTTCAGTGGAACAAAAAGCTTTTGGGGGATCGCTGCGCTCGCCGCCGCGCGCGACGGATTGTTCAAACTTGACGACCCTGTTTCGGATACGATCACGGAATGGAAGAGCGACCCACGCAAATCGCAGATCACCATCCGGGAATTGCTCAACCAGACCGACGGGATTGAAGGTGCTTCGCGTCTTCAACGCGCGTCGGTCCGCGATCGCAATGCCATGGCAATTCGACTATCGGCTGCTGCCGAACCTGGAGCGGCTTTTATTTACGGCCCGAGCCATCTACAAATCTTTTCCGAACTACTGCGCCGAAAACTGAGAAGGGGCGATGTAATCAGCTACTTCGAAGCACATGTGTCCAACCGGCTTGGACTGGGCCGGCTCAACTACAAAAAAGATGCTCGCGATAATCCGCTGCCCGCGACAGGATTTGAGTTGACTGCCCGGGAATGGGCGCGACTGGGCGAACTCGTTCTCGGACACGGTAGTTATCACGGGCGACAAATTGTTCCGGCAGCTGTTTTGCGAGAGGCATTCACTGGTTCGCAAGCAAACCCGTCCTACGGCCTCACATTTTGGTTAAACGACCAGGCGTCAAATGGGCGCGAGGCAGACATGGAAAGAATGCTCGATTTGCCATGGCAGAATGCGCATTGGAGCAATGTTTGTATTTGCAGGGATGCGCCTGCAGACATGGTAGTGGCACTTGGCTCCGGCTATCAACGGCTGTTCGTTATTCCGTCGCTAGAGGCCATCATCGTGCGGCAAGGATCAAGCGCGAAATTTTCCGATGCGCATTTCTTGCGACTGTTGCTTGGCCGCACCCAGTAACCCATATGCAGGATTGACTTACTTATCTGTCTGGCAAACGATCATTGGTTGATGAAACAAAACTCGGAGGATGAGCAGGCGCTCATTAA
This sequence comes from uncultured Verrucomicrobiae bacterium, assembly GCA_963836455.1. Taxonomy (GTDB): domain Bacteria; phylum Verrucomicrobiota; class Verrucomicrobiia; order Chthoniobacterales; family UBA10450; genus Udaeobacter. Next base: position 19,903 of record CAWIJH010000019.1, on the reverse strand, counting down.
GATCCAGCACGACTGGGCAAAAGCGCGCATCAAAGGTGATAGTTCATACACCCGGCGACTGGAGGCAGAAAATTGCACAGTTGTGTGGCCTGACGGCAGGATCGTCAGCAAACGAGAAGACTTGAAAAGCATGACTGGCGACATCGGTTTCACTGAATTCCAAATCGATGATCTTCAAGTGCGTTTGTATGGAGACACCGGAATCGTCGTGGGCCAGGGCACGATCAAGGCGCACGAAGGAAAACAAAATCTTCTGGGCGGCAAATTCGTCTGGATGGATACCTTTATAAAACAGGATGGCACATGGAAAGTGGTCGCCTCACAAGTGACTCCATTCTTAAAGAAATAACCTTAAAGATCGTCAATACTCCTTATGAGCAAATTCACAATGGGTTGCGGGGTGTTCTTCGCAATCCTGCTTTTTGTTGTCGTTATCGCGGCCCTGGCACTGAGTCGCAGTTACAATCGTCTCGTCAGTTTGCAGCAAACCGTCGATCAAAGCTGGGCGCAGGTACAAAACGTCTATCAGCGGCGCGCAGATTTGATTCCCAATCTCGTGAACACGGTTTCCGGGGCGGCGAATTTCGAGAAATCAACCCTAACCGAGGTGACAAATGCGCGGGCTAGTGTTGGCCGTGTGCAACTTGACCCGAACAAGGCACCTACCGACGCCGCGACGCTTCAGCAATTCCAGGCCGCACAAGGACAGTTGGGCAATGCTCTCTCGCGCTTGCTGGTGGTGGTGGAGCAGTATCCGGAATTGAAGTCCAACCAGAACTTTCTCAGTTTGCAGGCGCAGCTGGAAGGAACCGAGAACCGGATCTCGGTCGAGAGAGGTAACTTCAATACAGCCGTACAAAACTACAACGTCGCGGTGCGCAGTTTTCCGACAAATTTGATCGCGGGAATGCTTGGTTTTCCACCGCGACCATTTTTCACAGCGCAAGCCGGCGCGGAGAAACCGCCGCCTGTGCAATTTAATTTTGGCCCTGCGCCGACGCCGGCCGCGAATCTGAATCAGGGCCCCGCGCCGACGCCGGCGACATCTCCATAAGGTGATTCTCAATTTTGCGGTCGGAGCGGGCGGGCGTCCCGCGATCCGGTGGCCGATACGTCTGCCGCTGCAAATCTTGCGCGCCAAAAAAGTCGCTCTGCTGTTCGCAGCATTCTTTGCACTGCTGGCGACAAACTCCCAGGGCGCGGAGGTGATTCCACCAAAACCGGATCGGTATTTCAATGATTATGCCGGCGTCGTCTCCAAATCCGCAGCGCTGCGCTTCAATGAAGAGCTTGCCCAATTTGAGCGCGAAACGTCGGACCAGATCGTGGTCGCGATCTTCCCGAAGATGCAGAGCGACTCGGATATCGCGGATTACACACAGCGTGTGGCCCAGGCATGGGGAGTTGGCCAAAAGGAACGTCGCAATGGCGTCGTCCTTTTCGTGTTCGTTCAAGACCGCAAGATGTTTATCCAGGTCGGTTACGGCTTGGAAGGCGCGCTTCCCGACATCACTGCGTTCGATATCACCGAATACCGGATGAAGCCGCTGTTTCGCAATGGCGATTACGAAGGCGGCCTCGCCACCGGGATCGATAGTATTTTCAAGGCAATTCGCGGTGAGTACAAAGGATCGGGGAACACCGTTGCGGAACGAAATCGTCGTGGTGGCGGCGCTCCAAGTTTCGTGTTTTTCATTATTTTTCTGATCGCACTGATCGTAATTTCGAGAATCATGCGGCGACTTGGTGGTTACGGTTATTCATCGCGCCGAGGAGGTCCAATATTTTTTCCCGGGGGCGGTGGCGGCGGCGGTTGGTCATCTGGCGGTGGAGGTGGCGGCGGATTTAGCGGGTTCAGCGGTGGCGGCGGGAGTTTCGGAGGCGGAGGCGCGGGATCGAGTTGGTGACCAATGCGAACGAGAGACTTTCTCAGCAGGCTTGAGCATACACGAATTGTTAGCGCGATTCGTGAAGCGGAATCGAAAACCTCTGGCGAAATTCGCGTTTATATTCAGCGCGGCAAATTCGATACCGATCCGGTGATGGTTGCGCAGAAGAAATTTCAGCGTCTCGCAATGCACAAAACTCGCGAGCGCAACGCCGTCCTTATTTTCGTAGCGCCGAGAGCGCACAAGTTCGCCGTTGTCGGCGACCAAGCCATTCACGAAAAATGCGGCGAACAATTCTGGCAGCACATTGTGGATGGAATGCGGGTTCATTTTCAGGATGAAAAATTCAGCCACGCGCTCACAGAAGCGATTAACGAAGTCGGCAGGGTGCTGGCGACGCATTTTCCGAGAACATCGGCAAACGCAAATGAGTTGCCGGATGAGATTGTTGAAGGCTGAACAACAGGCCGATTTCAGGGCGGACTAACAGCCGGCTGGGGAGGAACGATATTGGCATGCCGCGCGATTTGCTGCCACTGCCCGCCTTGTTTCATCCAGACTGCTGTGAACCGGAGATTTTCGCTTTTGCCGGCATTTGGCATCCGACCGCCCCAAACGACGGCTTCTCGGCCAGCGACAACCACGATATCGCCGTAGACCCGGAGATACTCGATTTGCCGGTCGAAAGATGTGATGACAAGAAAGCCGGAATCAACCATTCCCAAAACCTGCTGCTTCGTAACAAACTTGTTCAGCGGATTAGTCACAACGAAATCGTCCGACCACAGACGTGCCATGGCCCCGCGATCGTTTTTCAAAAAAGCATCGACCTCTTCCGCGTTCAGCCGTCGAATCCCCTCTTCAGCGCTGTCAGAACTTGTATTCGCAACACTTACCCCGCGTGAAGTTAATAAGAACAGTGCCAGGGCCATGGAAGCCGCAAGGATTTTCATGCGCGAACTGTGTGGACGATACCCAATGAAGTCCAGCTCTAATCGGCATTTGCCGCTTGCAAAATCACGGATTTTGCTTTTATTCCACCCTCCGCAGCGAGTTTTTGTAATCACGCCGTTGGTCCCTGGGTTTCCGTCGCTGGACGTGGAACCGCACTCGCCAGGGGGAACCCGGCCAATAGAAGGAATTTCGATTTAAGATTTTCGAATTTCGATTGTCTGCCCAGTTCTCGGTCTTCAATTGTCAATCGAAAATCGACATTCGAAAGTATAAGATGCCAATCCGTTACGGTCGTTTTGAAATGCCGAAAGCTCTCGCCAAAGACGAGAGCACAGCCACCGATACTTACGCCAAATTCACAGCCGAGCCATTTGAGGCCGGTTATGGGCACACCGTGGGGAATTCCCTCCGGCGCGTCCTGCTTTCCTCTTTGGAAGGCGCTGCCATCACCGCAGCAAAAATCACTGGCGCGCAACATGAATTCGCCACCCTTCCGGGCGTGGTCGAAGACGTGACCGACATCGTCCTCAACCTCAAGAAGGTAAAATTCAAGCTCGATGGCCAGGATCACGAGCCGAAGAAACTTTCCCTAATTGTAAACAAAGAAGGCGAGGTCACTGCCGGCGACATTCAAACCAGTCAGGGTTTTGAAGTGCTCAATCCCAAGCAGGTCATTTGCACTTTGGACAAGAAACACAAATTCGACGCCGAGCTCGATGTGCGCGTCGGTCGCGGTTTCGCCACTGGCGAGGAAAACAAGCGCCCCGACCAGCCGATCGGTCTCATTCCGATCGATTCCATCTTTTCTCCAGTCACGCGCGTGAAGTACGCTGTGGAAAATACTCGAGTTGGTCAGCGCACCGATTACGACAAGCTCGTTCTTGAAATCTGGACCGACGGCCGCTTAACGCCGGACGAGGCGTTGCTCCAAGCCTCGGCGATTTTGCGACATCACCTCGATGTGTTCGTGAACTTTAACGAAGAGATAATCGAGTTTGACCAGACACCTGCCGGCGTAAGCGAAGAAAACCTGAAGCTCAAGAAACTGCTCAACATGAGCGTCAACGAAATCGAGCTCAGCGTGCGCGCGGCGAATTGCTTGAATAACGCGAACATCACTTCAGTAGGTCAGCTTGCCCAAAAGACGGAAGCCGAAATGCTGAAGTACCGGAATTTCGGCAAAAAATCGTTGAACGAAATCAAGGACAAGCTACAACAGCTCGGTTTAAGCCTGGGTATGAAATTCGAGCCCGGCCTCCTGGATGCTCCGGTGAGCAGCGATGGCGCTGGCCCGAGCGGAGCAGCTGGCGAAGAGTAAGTGTCCGCTCTAGAATCAGATTCGTTGTGTCATGAGACATCAAAAAAAGACGATCAAGCTGGGTCGCACTGCTGACCACCGCAAAGCGATGCTTGCTAATCAGGTTTGTTCCCTGATTGAACATCAACGCATCAAGACCACTCTGGCGAAGGCGAAGGCAGTTCGTCCCCTGGCCGAACGGATGGTCACTCTCGGAAAAAACGGCTCGATTCACGCTCGTCGCACTGCTCTGGCGACGCTGCGCCACAAGAGTGCCGTGAAGAAATTGTTTGATGACGTCGCACCGAGATCGGCGGAGCGCAATGGTGGATACACGCGCATCGTGAGGCTGGGTCAACGCAAGAGTGATTCCGCTCAAATGGCATTCATCGAGTGGGTTGATATGGCGGTAGTGGTCGAGGAAAAGCCGACGGAAGAGAAAAAATCGAAGCGGAAAGAGGCTGAAGCCAGGCCAACCAAAGCAGAATCGGAAACGGTCACGCCTGAAAAAGAGGAGACGGTTGCGAAGCAAGAAAAACCCGACGAAGCGCCGGCCCCTGCGGAAGAACCGCAACCGAAGAAGCGACGTTGGTTCGGTCGAAAGTCCGAGGGGGAGAAATAGCATCCGGCGCGAAAGTGCCTGAGCTAGTTTTCCAACGTATCGATATCGACCAGATCCTGAGGGCGACCGACCGCGCGCTTGTTTCGAATCAGAGCGTCTTTTCCTAAAACAGAAACAGGGATCCCATCGAGCTCTGCCGAAACTTTGCTGGCAAATGCTTCGTCGCTGCTGACGCCGCTGATGCTGGTGAGGAGATCAATTCGAGCCGGAGCGCGTCCAAGTTGGATTAGTTGGTCTGATTTCAAAAAATCCGCTTCTTTGAATCCGGACTTGGCAAATCCGAAGTCATTCAAAAGGCCAACGACCAAACGCGCGTTTTCAGAAGTGGATCGAACAAGAATATCAAGATCGCCCGTGTAGCGCGGTCGCGCATGCAGAGCGAGGCTGTGTGCGCCGACGATGATGTAATCAACGCCGCGGGAGTTTAGTAATTCGAGAAATTCTCTCCAGTCTTTGCTCAGGCCCATGGTTAAGGAGCTCCACCAGAATCCGCAGACGCTCGTTGCCGGTGAGTTTTTTGTAAAAATCGCGGTCCGCTTTTTCAGCCTCAGCAAAACTGCGAAATTTCTTTGCCGTTTTTTCCACAGCCAGAATATAGCTTGGCAGCTGTGCTTTCCGAGCGAATTTGATCGCAACCAATGAGGCCGAATCCCTATCTGTTCATCGTCATTTTCATTGGCGTAGCGCTGGTCTTTCCTTTGATCCCCCTCGGCCTCGCCTGGCTGTGGCGGCGAATTTTTCAACCGCCCAAACCAGGTCCCCAGAAAAACGCGATCTACGAATGCGGCGTCGAATCGCTTGGTGAGGCCCAAATCCAGTTCCGCTCACAGTACTATTTGTATGCGATCATATTTCTCATATTTGATGTGGAAGCGATTTTTCTGGTCCCATTCGCAGTGGCTTTCACTGGTTTGCCTGTCGGCGCATTCATCGCGATATTGATTTTCCTATTGCTCCTGATTGAAGGGCTCATTTGGGCTTGGAGTAAAGGATGTTTGCAATGGGAACGATAAGCGTTTAACGGCCGAGGCGTTAGAGCGGAGCAATGAGCGAAGGAATCGACGAAGTCTTACGCAGCAAACTGCAGCAGCAGGGGATTTGGGTAACTTCGATGCAGGAGCTTTATAACTGGGGACGCAAGAACTCGATTTGGCCGCTCCAGTTCGGACTCGCTTGTTGCGCGATTGAGATGATCGCGACGGCCGCGTCCCGCTATGACATCGCGCGTTTTGGTGGAGAAGTTTTTCGGCCATCGCCGCGTCAAGCAGACCTGATGATTGTCGCAGGCACAGTGACCAAAAAAATGGCGCCACAGATTGTGCGTCTTTACAATCAAATGGCCGATCCGAAATACGTGATCGCAATGGGCGCGTGCGCCATTTCTGGTGGTCCGTTCAAGCAAGGCTACAACGTCCTTAAAGGAATTGACCGTTACATTCCGGTCGATGTTTATATCCCGGGTTGCCCGCCGCGTCCGGAAGCGCTTTTACACGCATTCATGGAACTTCAGCGCAAAATCGATGAGCAAAAATTGAGCGGCGCGAACAAGGCGGCTCATCTCGATTCAGAGCAACCAAGCGAATTCCCCGTGCCCGCATTTGGAAAGCACGATCTCGAGCCACCGGCGAATTCAAACGTGTTTCATCCGCCGGCGATCGAACGCGCCTAACGAATGGAAGGTTTGGAGCAAATCAAAGCGCGGGTCGAAGCCGCTGTGCCTGGCGCGAATATCCAAATCGTGCCGAATGCGAGCCCATCACAGCAGTATTCACTTAAGATCGACAATACACATGCGCGCGATATAGCGAAGTTTCTGCGCGATGATCCCGTGCTGCGCTTGGATTTTTGTTCCAATGTGACCGGCGTCGATTGGCTGGATCGCACCGTAAAGAAAGCGGTAACGGTGAAAAAAGTCGTCGACGGAGAGGAAAAGGAAGTCAGTGAAACGACCGAGGAGAAAATTCCCGGCTGCCTCGAAGTTGTTTATCACCTCTACTCGATGACGCACAAACAGGGACCGGTCATCATTCGAATGCAGACCGCAGACCGGGCAGAGAATGCTTGCCTGCCCTCTCTCACGCCGGTCTGGCGGAGTGCAGAATTTCAGGAGCGCGAGATTTTCGATCTTTACGGAGTCCGGTTCGACGGCCATCCCGATCTGCGCCGGATTTTGATGTGGGATGAGTTCGAAGATCATCCGATGCGCAAGGATTATCGAGAGCCGGATGATTATGAATACGAGCCGACTCCGCATGACGATGTGCTGGAGAGAGCGAAGGAACATTATGCGTCCCGACCTCAGAGCGACGGAGCTGAAGGCATCGTTGAAGGATTGAACTCGGTGTGACTGCGACCATTCAAACACTCGAAGCAATGGAGCGGCCACCTGTCAGCATGGGCTCGCGACTTGAGGGTGAGCTACTCGAAGTTTCGATGGGGCCGCAGCATCCATCCACGCATGGCGTTTTCCGCATGAACGTCGCACTGGAAGGCGAGATCGTGCGCAAGCTCAAGCCGGTCTTCGGATATCTGCATCGCAATCATGAAAAGATTGGCGAGAACACGAGCTATCTCGGGTCGATGCCGTACACCGATCGGCTCGATTATTTCTGCTCGATGACCAATAACTGGGCCTATGCGCTCAGCGTGGAAAAATTGGCCGGCATCGAAGTTCCCGAGCGCGCTGAATGTCTTCGCATTATTCTTGCAGAGCTGACGCGGCTCCAAAATCACGTGTCGCTGCTGGGATTTTTGCTAAACGACATGGGCGCGTGGGGAACGCCGCTCATGTACGCTTTCCGCGAGCGCGAAAAAATTCTCGATCTGTTCGAATCGCTGTCGGGTTCGCGCATGATGTGCGATTACATGCGCTTCGGCGGCTGCCGGGTCGATGCCAGTCCCGAGTGGCTCGCGCGTGCGAAGAAAATTGTCGATCTTTTTCCACGTTTCGTTGACGAGCTGGAACAATTGATCGTCGGCAATGAAGTTGTGATCGCCCGAACGCAGAACGTCGGCAAACTTTCGCCCGAGCTTGCGATTAGCGCCGGTATCACCGGTCCCATGCTTCGCGCGTGTGGCGTCAATTATGATGTACGAAAAGTGGACGGTTACGGATTCTATCCGCGCTTCAAGTTCCGGATTCCGTTAGGCGACCACGGTGACACTTACGATCGACTAATGATGCGCGTGTTGGAAATGCACGAGAGTGTCGGAATCTTGAAGCAGGCATTCGAGCAAATTCCCGCCGGCCCGATCGTCAACCCGAAGGTGAAAATCCGCGCTTTTCGTCCGCCGGTTGGCGAAGCTTATGGCCGCATTGAAGGCCCCAAGGGCGAGCTCGGTTTCTACCTGATCAGTGACGGCAAACCGAACCCGTACCGCTATCGCGTACGCCCGCCGAGTTTCATCAATCTGACCGTGCTCGAGGACCTCTGCCTCGGTCATACTGTGGCCGATGTGATGGTAATTCTCGGCAGCATCGATATTGTGATGGGCGAAGTGGATCGATAACGACAAATCGGTTGAACGCTTCAACGAACAGATGATTGGCACTGGCATACTCAAAGGAATGGCGGTTACCGCGCGCAACTTTCTCGGAAGTTATTTCGACAAGGACCGGCTCATTACGGTGCAGTACCCGGAGGAACGCGATCCGTTACCTGAGAATTACCGGAATTTTCCCTTCCTTGTTTATGACGGGGACGATTCGCAAGCGGGGTTGCGGTGTGTGGCGTGCAAGATTTGTGAGAAGGAATGTCCGCCACAATGCATTTACATCGTTAAAAGCGAAGACAAAAAACCCGATTACATGGGTAAGCCGCAGTTCTACCCGAAAATCTTCGACATCGATATTTCTGTGTGCATGAGCTGTCAGATTTGCGTCGAAGTTTGCCCGTTTGAGGCGATTAAGATGGACAAAGAGTTCGAGCTTAGTCGTCGCGAGCGCTTCGATGCGTTGTTGATGCGCAAGGATGATCTGGCGAAGTCCAACGACTATTATCGCCGGATCTCGCCAACCGATGCGATTGAAGTCGATACAAAACTAGCCGCAGCAGCCGAAGCCGCCGCAAAAAAGAAAGCGGCGGCGCCTGCAGCTGCGAAGCCTGCTACACCTGCCACGCCGCCCGTCTCAGGTCGTGCTTCATCATAGCAGGAATGGTCAACGCTGGACGGGAATTAGTTTGGTAAAGGCGGCGCTTTTCCAGATTTGTTTTGACGTCCAACAAATAAAACGGCAAAAGCGCAATCAAACAGAGGAATGAGAAAGATGAAAAAGACACTTCTATTTACGAATATCTTTGTCGTGATCTTATCGCTGGGCTTGATGTGGGGATGCCAGAGTACTGCCGTCGGGCCCAGCGCGGAATCTCAAAAGGAAAACCTGCTGGTGCAAGCCGGATTCAAGGCAAAAACTGTGACCACGCCAAAACAGCAGCAACAAATGAGCGCGCTGCCACCCGGCCAGGTTTCCACCGTCGGATACAAAGGAAAATTGTATTACGTATATCCAACTGCGACCAAAGATAGAATCCTGGTTGGCAATCAAACGCAGTACAACGTCTATAAGCAGTCCGTTGTGGCGTATGGACTGACGACCAGTCCCTCTTTTGTGGATGTAACGCATGGCCAGCATCGCGTTCTTATTCAGCATTTCGATGGCTTCGGTCCCCTCGGGGAGTGATCTGGAAATTCGGGAAAGCACAGAGGCGTCGGCTGTCTCTAGACCGTTTCGGGACGCCCAGCGTCATTTGCAATCGCTAACCGTGTGGCCGGTAATTCGCTGTTGCGCGTAGTTCTCCATGGGAACCGAAAAATCCGGCCGACTTCGACGTGTCTTGGGCTTGGGTTTCGGTCTTGCCGTAAGCGTGGGCGCCACAATCGGCGTGGGTATTCTTCGCACACCAGGTTTAGTCGCCGGCCAGGTTCACACGCCGTCCACGATTGTTTTCTTGTGGACCGCTGCAGGGCTGTACACGCTGCTGGGCGCAAGCTGCCTGAGTGAGTTAGGCACCATGCTGCCGCAAAACGGCGGGTATTACGTTTATGTCCGCCACGCTTTCGGCAACACGGCGGGATTTGCCGTAGGCTGGACCGACTGGCTCACGTACTGTTCGGTTCTCGCCTATATCTCAATCGCGATTGCCGAGTTCATAGCAGTCTTTGCGCCACCGGTTGGCAGTGCCGTGCGATTCGTCGCCATTGGCATTCTTATAGGTATCATGGCGTTGCAATGGATGGGAATCCGCATCAGCAGCCAGTTTCAAGAGATAACGACATTGCTGAAATGCGTGGCGTTTGCTGCGCTCATTGTGGCGTGTCTGTTAGTGCCTGCCCATCAGCACCCAAGGGAAGGTAGCATGGCACCATCGATGACTTTCAGCGGGGTCGTGATCGCTTTGCAAGCGATCGTGATCACCTACGGCGGTTGGCAAAGTCCGTTGTATTTCACGGAGGAAGATCGGAATCCGTCGCGCAATCTTCCTCGAACGATGGTGGGGGGTGTGTCTTCGGTGATTGTGATTTACTTGTTGGTCAACATTGCTCTGCTACAGACGCTATCCGTGTCTGGGCTTGCTAGTGCGACCTTACCTGCGGCCGACGCCGCGCAGGTCATTGCAGGGCCACACGGACGTGATCTCATTACCGCATTATCAGTGATCTCGCTCGTGCCTGTCTTAAATGCGGTCATGATGATTGGGGCGCGCGTTATCTTTGCCATGGGACGTGATCGGCTGTTTTGGTCACGTACTTCGACCGTCAACGCCCGTGGTACACCGCAGACCGCGATGCTGTTGACCGCTGCGATTGCTGCGGGTCTTATCGCAACCGGGACATTTCAACGACTCATCGCGATGACCTCATTCTTTCTGGCGGCGAACTACTGCCTTTGTTGCCTTGCCCTAATCACACTGCGCTATCGAGAACCCGAGGCACGGCGACCGTACCGGGCTTGGGCGTATCCGTGGTCGGCCTGGATCGTCGCAGCTGGTGCTGTGATTTTTTTGGTTGGAACCATGGTGGGAGACACGCTTAACGGGCTCGCAGCGATTGGATTGTGTGCGGTTGGCCTCGTCGGACGCGCGGCGCTCATCCTCAGGACCATTGCGTCTTCAGGTAGTTTTCGTTGCTGAATGTAACCACCTTCGCCCATTAGGCGCCCCTGGAAAGCACCCAATGCCTAACCAGACAATTCTCCGGATGGAAAACGCTGATTTTGCGGGGCGTGTCGCCGTCGTCACCGGTGCGTGGCGCGGCCTCGGACGGGCCGCCGCAGCGCGCCTGCATGAGCGCGGCGCATCGGTGGCGGTGAACGTCCGCAACCGCGAGCGTGCCGAGGCGCTGGCGAAGGAAATCGGCGAGCGTGCCTTCGCCGTGCCGGGCGACGTCGCAGCGGACGGCGTCCCCGACGAAATCGCGCGCCGCACGCTCGAACGCTTTGGACGGATCGACATCCTCGTCAACAATGCCGCGGTTCCGCTGTCGACACGCTTCCCCGATCTCACTGCCGACGAATGGCGCAGAGCGATCGAGGTCAACCTCACCGCGCCGTTCTTGATGACGAAAGCCGTTCTTCCGGCAATGCGCGCCCAGCACTACGGCCGCATCATTAATATCTCGTCCTCGGCCGGCCGGATGGTGAGCACGCTCGGCGGTGCGCACTACACCGCATCGAAGGCCGGACTCCTCGGACTGACGCGCGCGGCCGCGAAGGAGCTCGGCAAGTTCGGCATCACCGTGAACGCCATCTGCCCCGGCATGATCGATACCGAGCTGACGCGCGAACATGCCTCGGACGAGTTGCTCGAACGTCTTGCCGCGAGCTATCCCGTGCCGCGCCTCGGCACTGCGCTCGAAGTTGCCGATTTGATTTGCTTCGCCGCCTCCGAGGCTGCCGGCTACATCACCGGCGCGTCCCTCGACATCAATGGCGGCGACCTGATGATGTGATCTATTTTGTTCGCCAACGCGGCTGGTTTCCCCCTGGCGCGCGTCTGTGTGACAGTCACGAGAGCGGGGGCATCATGCAGCTGTTGACGGGAAACCGTGAGATCTAACCAATCGATGAAGCCAACTGCCCCGGATCAAGTGAACGCGAGCAACCTTGCCACCGACCCCACCCCGTGGCTTATCTCTTTCTCGTTAGGCTTTGAAAGAAAAGTAAATCTGAGCTAAGCCACTGGGAGTCGCCATGAAAAAGATCATCCTATCCATCGCAATCGCTGCTTATGCGCTTTCCGCGCAATTCGCGCCGGCTGCTCAACAACCCGATGTAAAACAAATCATGTCCAAGCCCTTGACGGACATTGCCGGCAAAGAAGGTCTCGTCCTTACGGTCACCTACCCGCCTGGCGGCGCTGACCCAATCCATCGACACGATGCGCACGCTTTCGTTTACGTGCTCGAGGGTTCGGTCGTGATGCAATTGAAAGGCGGAGAACCCGTCACGCTTAAAGCCGGCGAAGGATTCCATGAAGGCCCGAATGATGTTCACATCGTCGGCCGCAATGCGAGCGACAGCAAACCGGCGAAATTCGTCGTGTTCCTGGTGAAAAACCAGGGTGTTCCGGCACTGCTTCCGGCCAAGTAACGCGGGTAACTTCTTTGCCAGGGTGGCGAAATTGGCAGACGCGCCAGACTTAGGATTGCGAAATCATCGATTTCACAGCGTCGCTTTTCGTTTCAAAACGAACGCGTTTTACGAATGGAAAACAGGTTTTTCATGTGAAATCGTCGTGGTCCCGAAGCGTAAGTAGAATGCGCCTCGTTCTAGCACAAATTCTAGCAAGACGTGCCAGACTTCGGCTCGTGCGAGTCTCATTTTTCCATTGTTGCCGCCAAAAATGCGCAGTCGGACGCGATTTACCGCAGCGACAAAAGCACAAGGTGGTGATCTGACGTAGATCAATCCCGTCACCCAAACCCCGAAAAGGAGATGAGTGAACGCCCCCGACCTTGTAAAAAACCTTGACAAATTTCACCGATTTGCCCTAAGATTCCTGATTACGTAACCCGACGTTTCAGCGCATCTTCGCCCGAGCTGAGAAGCCCGAGGGCGCTGGACTTCGCTGAATCGCCGCTTAACGCGATCTCCTCGTTTCAGCTGATCGAGGCCTGCCTATGCGGGAACTTAGAGGGAAGTTGTCCTCAGTTTGGCGTGAAACCGGATTGCAGTCTGCACTCATGACTCCTCCCGAGCTTCCAAAGAAGACAGAAGAGAATCCGGCCACTCGGGTCGCAATCGTCTGTGAGCCCAAGGCAGTGTTCTGGCGGACTCGCTGGTGGCATTACTTGCCCACTCAAACGAATTCACCTTCTCCCGATTCAAGTATCACACCGAATCCGGCCTTAAGCCGTAGGTCAGGTTTTATAGATCCCGACATAGTCGTGGCCACCCTCGGTGCGTTTGAAGCGACAAACACGCGTCTTTTTCTTGCATCGCCTGAACGTGCCTTTCCAGCTTGCTCAGTTCTAGTAACGACAACTAGTCCGGATACGTTCGATTTCTTCGGAGTGCTCGAGATGGGCGCCTCGGACTTTTTGCTGCCTCCGTTGCGACGATCTGAATCGCATACCGCGTCTGATGCGCCACATACGAGTTAAAGGTGCCGCGATCCGCTCGTCCAAAAACTCAAGGAGGATATCGGTCTCAAGCACATAATTGGCGAAAGTCCCGCGTTTCTTGGCAAAGTCCGCTGTGGTGCCACGATTCGCGCGGTGTGATGCGAGGACCAATCTCTGGCGAATCAGGCACCGGCAAGGAACTCTTCGCTCGTGCGATTCATTATCTGATACGCGAGCAGATCCGCCGTTTGTTCCGGTGAACTGCGGTGCGCTTCCAGAGAACCTCGTGGAAAGCGAGATATTTGGTCATAAGCGCGGTGCGTTCACAGGCGCCACATCCGATCAAGCAGGGCTAATCTGCGAAGCCGAGGGCGGCACTCTATTTTTGGATGAGATCGATTGCCTCACGCCACAAGCGCAGGTCAAGCTGCTGCGTTTCCTCGAGGACGGGGAATACCGTTCTGTCGGCTCGCCGCAAATTCTTCATGCAAACGTTCGGCTGGTTGCGGCAGCGAACGCCGATTTTAGCCACATGGTACGCTCGGGAAAATTTCGTAAGGATTTGTTCTATCGACTTAACGTATTGGCGCTCAAGCTTCCACCCTTACGGAACGCTCGGGAGATATCGTCTTACTCGCCTACGACTTTCTCGAAGCAGGCTGCGATCACGGGGACGCGACCGAAATTTCTCTCTCGCTCTCCGCGTTTAGCTGTCTGCTCGGTCACTCATGGCCAGGTAATGTGCGCGAACTTCAAAATGTGCTCATGCGCGCCATTATCGTTTCTGATCGCGACTCGATCGAGATTTCGGATCTTGACCTAGCCGAAGACGGATCTCCGGCGGAAGATCAGTCATTCCGAGCGATGAAATCCCGTGTCGTTTCGCGATTCGAGCATGACTTTCTTTCAACGGTTCTGCGCGCGCACAAAGGGAACATTACGCGTGCCGCATTCGCAGTGAAAAAGAACCGTCGCGCGTTCTGGGAGCTGTTACGCAAGCACAACCTGCTAGGCGACCTCAGCCCGGTTAGACAGAGACACTAGGGATAAAAGCAGCGACCAGAATTGCTACAGCACTTCGCCAGGCATTGTACCACGTTGTCGAATCAGCCTTGGAGCGCGGACAAAAATGTCCTCGAGTGTGTCGCGAAGGTTTAGCCCGAATTAGCAAATGAATATTTACCGGCTCTCTCGGACAAAATTATCCTTCGTTCTTCGGCGTCAGTAATAGGCGAATCCATTACTCGCGCGTGCAGAGATTGTCTTGTGTAAGCGCGTTTTCGCAGGCGGAACTGAAATGGTACCGAGAAAATGGCGACACAAAGGGGCGTGTTGGGGACGAGGCAAAAATGCCGGGTACGTTAGTTGCTACACGAGGCGGGAAATTTATCGATGCGTGCTCGCCGACCCGCAACTTCCATCTCCCGCGCCAGAGATTCTCGACTATTTGGCCAGGAACCCACAAGCACAAGGCACTATCGACGACTTTTATTGGTGGGTGCTCGATGCCCCCATTCGGAAACTGGGCGCCGAATATTGCGAAGGCGGTCGCCCAACTCGTCGCCCTAGGTTTCCCGAAGAAAAGCCCTCTCCGGACGGCAAAATATTTTACCACATTTCTCCGCGTTATCTTGCCAGCCTTCAACAAACGCCAGGACGAAACTCTACTCCTGACGCAACCCCTTAAAGCAGCCAATTAAGAAGGACAGTCATGCCTGCCATACTAACCTATCCGGGAGTCTATATCGAGGAAATCCCAGCGGCGTCCGCACCATCACCGGTGTCGCGACTTCGATCACTGCCTTTCTCGGCCGGGCGTCGGGGCCCGACGAACGAGCCAGTCACCATCAACAGCTTCGGCGATTTCGAGCGCCGGTTCGGCGGACTCGAGGTGGACTATCCAATGAGCTACGCCGTGCGGGATTTTTATCTTAACGGCGGAAGCCAGGCCATCATCGTGCGGTCTGGAAAAGAAAAGCGGCGATGCGATTACCAGGGCCAAGAATGACGACGTCAAGCTCGAAGCCGCGAGCCCCGGGACCTGGGGAAATTCCATCGCTTACGCCGCGGATTCCAAAGCATCACTGACGACGTGGCCGCCCGGTTCGGCATCGCCAAGAGCCGATCTGTTCAACCTGACCATTTACGCACAACCCGGCCACCGGCTCGATCGAGCATATTCTCAACCTGGCGGTCACGACGAGCCGTCGCGGCGGCTGGATCGCGTGCTCGCGAACGACTCGATTCTGGTGCGGGTGTCGGGCGACCGCCCGCCAGATTCCGACCGCGCCCTGCCGACCCCGCCCCGACCGACGAATCTGGCCGATGGTCGCCGACCCGAGCAAGTTCAAGAAATTCTCCGGCGGCCGGACAACGGCGCGCTGATCAGTGAGCGGACTTCTGTGGGCGACGAGGACAACAAGACCGGCATATTCGCTCTCGAGAAGGCGGACCTCGTTCAATCTGCTCTGCATCCCGCCGGACGCGCGCGATGGCGACACGCCCGCGGGAGTGTACCAGGTAGCGATGACCTATTGCGCCAAGCGCCGGGCGATGCTGATCGTCGATCCGCCCGCCGCGTGGGGCGCGAACAAGGAGACCGCCGCCGCGACGGCCGCCGCCGGCCTGGGCGCGCTCGGCCTGACCGGTGTCGCGGCCCGCAACGCGGCACTGTATTTTCCGCGGGTGATCGAATCCGACCCGCAACGCAGACGGCCAGCTCGATACCTTCGTCCCCTGCGGCATCGTCGCCGGCATCATGGCTCGCACCGACACGCAGCGCGGCGTCTGGAAAGCCCCGGCCGGACTTGACGCACGCGCTGAACGGCATTCAGGGATTGCAGGTCAATCTGAACGACGCCGAGAACGGCATGCTGAATCCGCTCGGCATCAACTGCCTGCGCTTCTTTCCCGCGTCAGGCCGCGTGGTCTGGGGCAGTCGCACGCTTGCGCGGGGCGGACCAGCTCGCCGACGAATACAAGTACATTCCCGTCCGCCGCCTCGCGCTGTTCATCGAGGAAAGTCTGTATCGCGGAACGCAGTGGGTCGTCTTCGAGCCCAACGACGAGCCGCTGTGGGCGCAGATCCGGCTGAACGTCGGCGCCTTCATGCACAATCTGTTTCGCCAGGGCGCCTTCCAGGGCACGACGCCGCGCGACGCCTACTTCGTCAAATGCGACAACGAGACGACCACGCAAAACGACATCAATCTCGGTATCGTCAACATCATCGTCGGCTTCGCGCCGCTCAAGCCGGCCGAGTTCGTCATCATCAAGATCCAGCAGATGGCCGGCCAGATCGAAGCCTAACGGAGAAGACGCGCATGGCTCAATTCAGCGTCAATGCACAGCGCTTCGATCCCTACAAGAACTTCAAGTTCCGCGTCAAGTGGGACGGCAAATATGTCGCCGGCATCAGCAAGGTCGGCGCGCTCAAGCGCACCACCGAGGTGGTCAAGCACCGCGAGGGCGGCGACCCGAGCAGCAGCCGCAAGTCGCCCGGGCCGCACCGAATACGAGGCCATCACGCTGGAACGCGGCGTCACCCACGACACCGATTTCGAGAAGTGGGCCAACAAGGTCTGGAACTTCGGCGCGGGTCTGGGCGCCGAGGTCTCGCTCAAGGATTTCCGCAAGGACATCATCATCGAGCTCTACAACGAGGCCGGCCAGCTGGCCATCGCCTACAAGGTCTTCCGCTGCTGGGTCTCCGAATTTCAGGCGCTGCCCGATCTCGACGCCAACGCCAACGCCGTCGCGATCCAGCACATCAAGCTGGAAAACGAAGGCTGGGAGCGCGACTACGAAGTGCCCGAACCGAGCGAGCCGACCTTCACCGAACCGCGGCGTGATCTCCACATGGAATATGCGCCCACCGCCACCGATCCGTTGAACGTCTGGGAGCGCGGGCGCTCCCAGTCGCCGGTGGATCGCGCTCTTGTCGCTGCTGCAGGCTGCCACACGAGACTCTGCGCCGGAAGCGCTTGCGCAGTGGCATCGGCCGCCGCGACGCGGACTTGCTAAACCTGCGCGAGAAACTTTTCGGATCGCGGATGACTGGCCATGCCAATTGTCCCGCCTGCGGCCAGCAAATGGAAATGAACTTTACTGTCGCGGAAGTTCAGACCACGCCGCTGCCGGAACTCCCTGAAACCTGCACTGAGGTTTTCGGCGACTGCGAAATCAGTTTTCGCCTGCCGAACAGCAGCGACCTCGCGACGCTCGTTCCTGGCGATGATCTCGCGATCCAAAAACGGCGGCTCGTTCAGCGATGCGTTCTGAACGCGAAACGCAGCGGCCAGCTTGTCGCAGCCGATCAGTTACCTGAGGACGCAGGTGACGGCCTTGTCCGAACGGATGTCGGAACTCGACCCCCAGGGCGACGTCCAAATCGCGTTAAGTTGCCCCCGCTGCGCCCATCGCTGGGACGCGCCGCTCGACATCGTCGTCGTTTGTCTGGAGCGAAATTCATGCTTGGGCGCTCCGACTGCTTCACGACGTTCATGCCTCGGCCTCGGCCTACGGCTGGCGCGAGGCGGACATTCTCGCGATGAGTCCGTGGCGGCGTCAGGCTTACCTGGAGCTGATCGAACGATGAGCGACTATCTCGGCAATCTTATCGCGCGCACGTTTCTCCGGCGGTCGCCGTGCGTCCGCAATTGCCATCCCTCTTCGAGCCAGCGCCAGCGACTCGTGAAATCTGGAGCGAACCGGAGTTCGAACGGGAAAATTTCGTGGAACCACTGCCGGTCATAGAGGCTTCCGAAAAGCTCGCGCCATTGCCGCTGTCAATTCCAACGCCGCGTCAATCCGTGTTGCACGAACCAGCACAAACAGTTAGTTCAAGAGCGATCACTACCGGTATTGAGCCTGAGCGCACCGGCTCGCGCGGCGGCACGATCACCATGTCGTAGCGCTGCGCGCGGCCGCGGCGGCCGAAATAAGTCCGCGCGATTTCGATCTCGCTGGTGACGCTCGGCCCGTATTGGCCGGCGCGCAATTCGGCGGCGTTGCGGCAGCCTGTGTTTTTGGCAGAACACAACAGCACCAGGCCGCGATGCGACAACTCGGCTCGGGGCGGCAGCGGAAGGCCGGGCAGCGCGCGTGGGCGGTCTTTGGCGTAAGCGCTGACGCCAAGGCTATGCTCGGTGTCACCTCCGACATAACGCAGCGGCTCTTTGGTGAGATCGTGCCAGGTGAGTTCGACCTGGCGCGCCAATTGCCGCGCATGCGCCGCCGGCAGCGCGGCGCCGTTCACATGGATCACGAAGGCGATCACCGGCGCTACGATCAGCATCGCCAACGGCACCGCCAATGCAAATCCGACGACGCGTTTGGCGTCCACCGGCTTGAACGTCACATGCGGCGACGACAGCAGCAGCACCGGCAACAAGGTGAAAGCCGGCATCGACCACAGCGAGGTGATCTCGATGCCAGGGCCAGCGCGCCGAGCGCCGGCAGCAGAAATGGCGCCCAGAATGCAGCCGCCGCCAGCCCCGGTCGGTGTCGGCCGGCCAGATCATGTCGGCGAGCGCTGCCCGGCTCGGCCGCGCCGCGGCCAGCACAGAACGACCGGCGGACGCGACATAGCCGAGGAGCCCGCGAGATAACCGAGCGCGGCAGTGACGGTGCGCCGAACGGCTTGTCGCCGTGAATGGTCATCGCATAGGTGAACGGCGCAAAGTGATTGTGCACCAGCCAGATCAAATGCGGGCTGAGCGCAACGACCCGACGACAACCGTGATCCAGGGCGCGGCCGATTTAAGTAACCGGCGCGACGTTTGTCGATCAGCGCGGCAACGGCAATCCGGCAAGCAGAAAGATCGACCAGTATTTTCCGAGCATGCAGCCGGCGGCGCCAAGGCCAGCACGGCGTATAGATGCTGCGCGTCGTGAAGGAGCGCAGAAACCACCACGTGGTCGCGGCCCACAACGGCATCAGCACCGTGTTGACGTTGAACTTGAGCGCGTGGAAATTGAAGAACGGCACCAGCATCAACAGCGCCAGGCCCACGACGCGCTTCTCGGCGTCGAGATAATCCGCCGACAGCCGCCAGGCGACCCACAGCGCGATCGCCGGCATCAGCATCGCGAACAGGTAATATGACCACTCGGCGACCGGAAAAATGCGAACCACGCGCGCACCAGCCAGGCGGCAAACGGCGGATGCTTGAGATAACCGAAGCAAGATCGCGCGACCAGGCGACGAGCTCGGTCATGTCGGGATGTAGGCCCTGGTCCCCTTTGGCGATGGTGCCGTAGACCGTCCACGCCAGCACGTAAGCCGCCAGCACCTTGAGCACCATGTGCTCACGCCCGGCCGGATTGAGCAGCGCGTCGCGCAAATGGCCGGCCGCCCGGTCGGCGAATTGGAGGGGCGTCGAAAGTGACATGATGCGGTTCGTCTCCACTCCGCTCGCCTGGACCGATATCGGGTTTACCCGATATCGGCATTCAAACGTGCGCAAGTCGGCTAAAGCCGACTTGCGATGGGGACCCAGCTAAAGCATCGGGCTCGACGCAGCAAGTTTAGACTGGATTCCCCGCTTGCGCGGGAACGAACGGTGGAGCGTCCCGCTT
>CAWIJH010000018.1:0-101847 GCA_963836455.1 uncultured Verrucomicrobiae bacterium | reverse complement strand
GCGCTTCCTTGTTGCTCGACTGCATCTTTGTCAGAATCACAACATGAAGCATCTTCTTCTGGTTTGTCTCTTTCCGATGACGTTAACCGCCCAGACCATGCAGCAACTGACCGAACAGTTCGGTAAAACTGTTCTCTACGGTGACGTGGCCTTATCGCCCGACGGCACAGACGTCGCATGGGCGCAATCGACCGCCGCATCGGCATCAAAGCAAATCTACGTCCGTGATGCATCGGGAAACGCAGCGGCAACATTAATTAAAATTCCGTCCGCTGGCGAAAGGACCGATTTCGATCCCGCCTGGGCTCCCGATTCCAAGAAACTGGCGTTTTTTTCCAGCGCCGATGAGGGAAAGCAGCGCCAACTCTGGAGTGTGAATGCGGACGGTTCAGATCCTAAAAAGCTTACGAACCTTAACGGATACGCTGCCCGGCCCCGCTGGTCGCACGATGGAAAGCAGATTGCCTTCCTCTACATTGAAGGCGCGGGCGGCGGTGGCCCCCTAATGGCAGCGCCAACGACAACCGGCGTAATCGACACTGCAATTCATAATCAGCGGATCGCCGTGCTCGATGTTGGCAGCGGGCAGGTGCGCCAGGTTTCTCCGGAAAATCTTCACATCTACGATTTCGATTGGTCGCCCGACGACAAAGTGTTCGTCGTAACGGCTGCGCCGGGACCTGGCGATAACAATTGGTGGATCGCGCAGATTTACACCATCGACATCGCAAAAGGCAACGCGACAACCATCTACAAACCGGCGTTTCAAGTTGCCGTCCCGCGCTGGTCGCCCGATGGCAAGTCGATCGCGTTCATCGAAGGCTTGATGAGTGACGAAGGATTTCATGGTGGCGACCTCTTCACAATCGCCGCTGACGGCCGCGACCTAACGAACCACACTCGAGGTCGCAAAAGCTCGGTGAGTTCGCTCTTTTGGCTAACGCCAGATCGCATTCTTTTTACCGAGATAGTCGGTGGTGGAGGTGCGATCTCTGAGTTGACGCCAGCCGACAATTCGGTGCGCACAATCTGGAAGGGTGCGGAGGCTCTGCACGCTTTCGGCAATTTCCCTGACTTTGCCCTTTCGAAGGACGGCAAATTCGCGGCCGCAGAACGCAGTACCTTTACAACGCCGCCGGAGATCTGGGTCGGACCGATTAGTGAATGGCGCCAGCTAACAAATAACAACTCCGCGTTATCAGCTACGTGGGGTAGGGCCGAAAGCCTTGAGTGGGCTAATGAAGGGTTCAATATCCAGGGCTGGCTGCTGTCACCGGCAAAAATTGAGTCCGGCAGGAAGTATCCCCTGGTTGTTCTCATCCATGGCGGACCTTCAAGCGCAGTAACACCGGACTGGCCCGCAGGATTTGGAATGTCGCGAGCCATCATTGCCGCTCTCTCGTCACGTGGTTACTACGTGCTGATGCCGAACCCTCGTGGCAGTTATGGTCAGGGCGAAGAATTTACCCGCGCGAATGTAAAGGATTTCGGACACGGCGATCTGCGCGACATCCTCGCCGGGGTCGACGCGGCGACAAAGAAATATCCAATCGACTCTGCGCATCTCGGGGTGACTGGCTGGAGCTACGGTGGTTACATGACCATGTGGACTGTTACGCAGACCAATCGCTTCCACGCCGCTGTCGCCGGCGCCGGCATTGCGAACTGGCAAAGTTACTATGGCCAGAACCTGATAGGCCAATGGATGATCCCGTTCTTCGGCGCTTCGGTTTACGATGATCCCGCTGTTTACGAGAAAAGTTCGCCTATGCACTTCATCAAAAATGCAAAGACTCCGACGCTGGTCATTGTCGGCGAGCGCGACGCGGAATGCCCCGCGTCACAATCGTATGAATTCTGGAACGCACTAAAGACGCTCGGCGTGCCAACAAAGCTGATCGTTTATTCCGGGGAAGGCCATATGTTCATCGAACCCAAGCATCAAGTCGATCGGCTGGAGCAGACCGTGGCGTGGTTCGATAAATATTTGAAGTAACTTTGTAGGCTTTTCCTCACACTCACGGCGTTTCGACGCCGCTGAGAATTCCGCCGAGATGACCTGTGAGAGCGATCATCATTAAGCCCAGCGCCATCACTACGAAATAAGAGGCGCGCGGCGATTGGCCCTTGGTCCTGATGCGTGACCGTTTCCAACAAAGACTCAAAATGAGCGCTGCAGAGGTTAGCGCGCAAATAAGATGCAATCGCAAATTCCCTTTGAGCGCGGCGCCTTCGAGCTGCCATCGCCACGCGCCGAGGCCGGTCGCGATTGCCAGCGGAACGGTTATCGCCGCCCCGACAAGATTGAAATAGCCCACTGCTGCCAGGATCGGTTCCTTGCGCCAGATCGCGAGGATGTCGAAGACAGCGCTTGCAATGAAGAGGGCAATCGGAAAATGAACAATCACCGGATGCTGGGCGTGCCCCGCGAGGAGCGCCGCCTTCAAATCGAAGGGATTTGATGATGCCAGAAGAACAAGATTCATAATTACACAGGGAACCAGCAGGTCGATGAGAGTTACTTTTCGACTATGATTGTCCCCGTCATTTTCGGATGGACTGAGCAGAAATAGGTATAAGTCCCTGGAGCACCTGCTGTGATCGTGAATTCCTGATCTGTATCGAGCGCAGACGATTTCTTAAACTGCTTCTCGACGCTCACGATGGTGTGCGGTTCCTCGTCCCGGTTAATCCAGGTGATCGTCTCACCCGATTTCACTGTGATGGTCTGAGGACTGAAGGCGAAGTCTTTGATCTCGATTCTGTTTTCGCTGACGCCAATATTGCCAGCGTCTTTCATTTCGCCGGCGCTTGCGGAGAGAAACAAAGAACTAAGACAGCAAAGGAGTGTTGTGATTCGAATTTTAGAAATAAGCGTAGTCATGGTTTGAATCGTAATGGTCGCGCGCCTAGCTAAGATTGGAGTCGATGACTGCGAGTGCGGTTTTGCCTTGTTTATACTCAACGTTGGTTAGGCCGAGTAAGCTTCGTAGTTTTTCGGCTGGCACTTTCATTGGTCCAGGCGATGGCGCAGTTCCAGGCGCGGGTTGTGGGAAAGCGGTGGACATCGCGGTATGGAAAGTGATGTTGCCTTCGATCTTTTGAAGGACTTGATGAATGTGACCGTTCAGGACTGTCACCGATCCAAAGCGCTTTAGGTATCCAAGAGCACGTTCGCTATCGCTGGTTCCCCAGCCCCATTGCGGGTAAACCGCCCAAAGCGGAATATGTGCGAAGACTACAATTGGAGTGTCGGCGCCGAGGCCTTTTACATCTTCTCGGAGCCACTCAAGTTGCTCCTCGCCCAGCTGGCCCAGGCCGCCGGCCTGAAGATCCAGGACGTTGACCAGGCCAATGAAATGAACGCCGTTCTTGTTAAGGCTATACCAGCCCGACCCCTTGCCTTCGACATGTTTCAAGTATCGTTCACGGTAGAGCTTTCCGCCGTCGTTAAGCACATCGTGCTCCCCGGGCACATAGAAAACATCTTTGGTTCGGCAGCTTTTTAATACTTCATCGAAAGTGTCGAACTCCTCCGACTTCGACAGTTGCGTGATATCTCCTGTGTGGATTAGAAAGGACGGCGGCGTGGGCATCGCGTTAATGCGATCGAGAGCAATCCTAAATGTCCCAGTAACGTCCTTGTTCGCATCCTTGCTAAACCCAATATGGCTGTCGCTGATCTGCAGAAAGCTTAGATCAGTAGCCTTAGGCAATGAGGACCCAGCCTTTGCAATTTGGGCGAGGGTCTTTGACGCGAGAACGCCGCCGCTTACTGTCCAAAGCACTCCCGTGCCGGCCCACGCCATGCATTTTAGGAAACCGCGGCGATCGACGCCGTCGTGCTCGTGATTGTTTTGAATATGATTGTGATCGTTCATGATTGCCCTTTCTGTTCTGACCCCGATGACTGCGTGACCCGCGCGGTTATTCCCGATGGAAACAAAATTTTCAGTTCGGGAATAAAATTCCGGTCCGCGAAGTCTTGTTCTTTATGATTGAAGAGAACGAAACGTGTTCCGATTGACCGAATCCCCTCGCCTGAGCGAGTTCGAGCGGCAGGTTCTGCCGCATCTCGACGCCGCATACAACCTGGCTCGATTTCTTATGCGTAACGATCACGACGCTGAAGATGTTGTGCAGGAAGCTGCGCTTCGCGCGTTTCGGTTTTTCGAAGGCTTTCGTGGCGAGAACAGCCGCGCCTGGTTCTTACGCATCGTCCGCAACACTTCCTTTACGACATTGAAACGCCATCACACGGAGGAAGATAACGTTGTTTTCGATGAAGAACTGCACGGCGTAGAAAATCCACCGATGGCTGCCGGCGCGGCACTCGATCGCGCGCAAGATCGGCAAACGGTGCGGACCGCCATCGAACAATTGCCTGCCGAGTTTCGCGAGGTCATTACGCTCCGCGAGTTGGAGGGACTTTCTTACAAAGAAATCGCAGATATCGCTGGCGTCCCGATCGGCACCATCATGTCACGTTTGGCACGTGGCCGCCGCCAACTACAAATGATTTTGAATCCTGAAACGAAATGACCATGGATCACGAACAGATTCGCGAACTGATTCACCCGTATGTTGACGGCGAACTCGATTTGGTTGCCGCACGCGAGACCGAGCAACATTTGCGCAGCTGCGCGGATTGTCGGGGCATTGAACAAGCGCTTCGCGCTTTAAGCGAAACATTGGGGAGCAGCCAGCCTGCGTATCGCGCTCCTTCGCATCTGCGCAAGAACGTCCGTGCTGCACTCCGGCATGAAGCAAGATCGACGGAGAAGACTTTCAATCCCTGGATGATCTTTGCGACTGGAGCAGCCTGTGCCTTGATCGTGCTGGGAGCGGTGCTCTTCCAAACAACTCGCGCATCTCGAAATGAGACGATTGTCGACGAGGTAATTGCCAATCATGTGCGCTCACTCCTGGCCACCCATCTTCTCGACGTCTCCTCGTCCGATCAGCACACCGTTAAACCGTGGTTTGATGGCAAGATCGATTTCGCGCCGGAGGTCCGCGATTTATCTGGCGATGGCTTTCCTTTAATTGGCGGCAGGCTCGATTATCTCGGCGGCAGGACCGTAGTTGCGCTTGTTTATCATCGAAACAAACATCCGATCAACGTGTTCATCATGCCTGCAACTACAAATCGAAACACATCTCTCTCTGCGATAACCCGCCGCGGATATAACATCCTTTCCTGGACTCATAACGAAATGAAGTATTGGGCTGTATCCGATCTCAATGAAGCGGACCTACGCAGATTCACTGAGTTGCTCACCCGATAGCTCCTTGCCTGCGAGCTCTGCAAACCAGTCTTCCATTTTACGCCGTAGTTTTCTTGCTTTACCAAACAACGCCCGTGTATTTCGATGCTCCGTGACAGCATCATGAGAGAAACGTGGAAAATCTGGGCGCTGTGGTTAACTGCAGCTTCAATGGTCACGGCGCAGGCCGAGAACGAGAAAAGTGTCACAGCCGCTCAGGTCAACGGCACCTGGAAGACCAAATATGGTGAATTCAAAATCTGGGCACTGGGTAAACAGCGTCTCCAGATCGATTTTTCGGGAGTTTACGAATACAAAACGCCGCAGGGTCCAACCGCGAACGAGGGCGTAGGCAGCGGCTTCGCGACGATTGAGGGCGACACCGCCATCTTTAAACCTGAGGACGCGGAAGAGGAGTGCCAAATCATTCTAAAATTTATCGGCGCCAAACTTGTGGTTACCCAAACCGGCATTTGTGGATTCGGCCACAACGTGACCGCAGCCGGCACCTACAAAAAAGTTTCCGCCAAAAAACCGAATTTCGACTCGGACTGACATCTGCTCGCGGTCTCGTTAGGCCATGAATCATATTGCCCGATTTGTTGCGCGAACCGTTGTCGCGTTCGTTATGGTTCTACCAATTTTCGCCCAGGCCGGCCCACGTTCCCGCGTCCTCGATGAAGACTCCGCCCTGGCTTTACTCGAGAGCACTCTTAAACATGACGGCGTTTATGCGCACCGAATCTCTTTGAATTGTGTTACCTACCGCACCGAAGAGACAACCGGCGCTTATTTTCAGTTTGTACTCCGCGAAAATCACAACGCTAAATGCGGTGGAGACCCTGAAACGAGCCCGGTAGTCGATCGCTACCGGGTTTATCGCCGTTCCCCCAAGATTGAGTGGCTGGAACGGATTGAAGACAGTTGGCGGCCGTACAATCCCGCCGAAATCAGATAGCCCGATTCTTCGCTTATAACACGACTCGCAACCGTCCCTATTTTGAAAAAGAATCGCTTATGAACTTCGTCTTCCTTCTCGCACTTGGAATCGGGATCGTCGCTGGCCTGCGTTCGTTGCTGGCGCCTGCGGTGATCGCTTGGGCTGCGCATTTTGACTTGTTGAATCTGTACGCTTCGCCCCTTGCGTTCATGGGATCGAGAGTGGCTGTTGCGATATTCTCTATTTTCGCGATCGGCGAGTTAATCGCAGACAAGCTCCCTACGACTCCGAAACGGACCGCCTTCGCACCGTTATTGGCGCGCATTCTACTGGGCGGCCTTAGCGGCGCGAGTCTTTGCGTCGCCGCAGGAAAACCATTACTTGCCGGAGCGCTCCTGGGTGGAATTGGCGGTGTCATCGGAGCGTTCGTCGGTTACGAAATCCGGAGACGCGTCGTGAACAATCTCCACATCAAGGACATCTTCGTGGCTATTTGCGAAGACGCGGTCGCGATCGCTCTGGCCTGTTTTGTTGTCTCGCGCTGATGAGAATTGTTTCGTCAGCTTACGCTGAATCAGAAGTGCTCAGAATTTCTTCGTCTCGCCCGGTTTCATAAACACGACGCGCGGATCGTTTCCAAAGACCGCACGCAAATCCGCTTCGGTCGACGAACCGGGCAATGCTCCATAGTGCATGGGAATCACAACCTGCGGCTTAAAGTAGCGAGTGACCGCGATCCACGCCATCCGAGGGCTTTGGCCGTCTGCCGCCGCTCCGACAGGCATCAAAATGATGTTGGGGTGATAAAATTCCTGGATCAAAGCCATGTCGCCAAAGATCCAGGTATCGCCCTCGTGGTAAACCGAGCGGCCGTCGGCAAATTCCACCACGAAGCCGACCGGCCGGCCGCTGGGTTCGCTACTGTGCATCGCCGGAACAACATGCACCTTCACATCGCCCAGGGTAAGATGGTCGCCCACATTCGCGGGCTCGATCAGTTCGCGGGGGAGTTCTCCTTTCTTAAACGGTTCCGGCATGTAAACGCTGACGATTTTAGCCTTACTCATCTTCGCCAGCTCGACCGCATCGCCCAAATGATCTCCATGCGAATGGGTGACCAGGATAAAATTAGGGTGATAATGAGACAGGTCCTTGAGCTCGGTCGGCGTCGCCGGGTTCTTCGTCAGGAATGGGTCGATCAGGATGTCCGTGCCCCCCGATGAGACCAATTCAAAGGCCGCGTGTCCCAGCCACGTTATTTGGATTTCTTTTTTCTTCGTTGGCGTCTCAGTTTGCGCCCGAGAAAGAGAAAGCGCTGTTACCAAGAGCACCCCAAACCAGATTGTTTTCCTTCGCATCTAAGATTTCGACGTGGCCATTCCAGACGGCCATTGTTTATTTTTGATTGTAAGACGACACGCGAAGCACGCGAATCGTCACTGGCTTGTTGTCACGCTGAATGTTCCGCTTTTCAATGTCGAACTCGATGGTCGAAGCCGTGGTGAGCGTTCCGCCTCCGTTTTCGATTCAAGCATCTCGTTGATCTTTTGAAGTACCGCCGGTCAGAAACGAGCTGATCTCCGAAACCGACTTGCGTTCGATGTCAGGAACTAGTGCGTTCTCCGCAGGATGACCAACTACAAGGAGCACAAAAGGTTTCTCGTACGAGGGTCGTCCGAGAATCCGATTCAAAAACCCCATCGGACTCGGCGTATGGGTTAATGAAACCAATCCGCACGAATGCACCGCCGTAACCAGTATGCCAGTTGCGATGCCAACCGATTCGACGGCGTAATACGTGGGGGAGCGAGTTCCGTCTTCCAGAATCCGAAACGGTTGCGCGAAGATAGCAATCAGCCACGGTGCGATTTCCAGGAACGGCTTGTTCGAATCGGTCCCCAGCAGCGTCAGCGCTTCGAGCCAGGCTTTCGGCGCGCGATGGGCGTAAAATTCTTTCTCCTCCTTTTCGGCAGCGATCCGAATCGCGTGTTTCACGGCCGGATCGCTCACCGCCACGAAATGCCATGGTTGCAAATTCGCGCCGCTCGGCGCTGTGCCGGCAGCGCCAAGGCAGGACTCAATTAGCTCGCGCGGCACCGGTCGATCAGAAAAATCCCGGAACGTCCGCCGGCGTTGCATCACTTGGTAAAAATCCTGTGCTCGCCTGAGCAATTCGTCGTCAGATCGATTATCGATCTTCGGGGCAGGCACAAGTCGGGGCTCTGTCATCGTTTCTCAGTACACAACTTTGTTATTGAATCCAGAATTGTCCCCATCGGACGCTGAGTCTCACAGTAAACGTCATTTCACGCGCTTAACTATCTCCGCCGCGCTAGCAATCTGAATCGCCCTCCACGCTGCTTTCAAAACTATCCTGATTGGCCTTCCAACGCGTTATTGAAGATATGGATTCCGTACGGATCTCTCTGTTAATCTGTCTCGATGGCCAAGCCTCAAGAAAAGACCGGCTCGACTGCGGTGCGACCGATCGCGCCGCCACCGCTCTCACAACATTTGCACGAATTGGCGTCGCGCCCAGGCGCGTGGGCCGTGCTCGCGCGTAATCTGATTCCCGTTGTCGGCATCTACGGCTTCGGTTGGTCCGCCGCGCTCGCTGTGTTCAACTACTGGTTCGATGGTCTGACCGCGGTGGCGGCGATTGTTGCCGCGTTGATTCCGCGTGCGCTGCGCGAGACACAACCGAAATCGACGGGCGCGATATCCGTGGCGGTAAACATTGTGCGCGGCGTAGTCACATGGATTTTCCTCGTCGGCATCGTGGGTCTGCCGTACTGGATCGGTACTGATTCCGCTGCACGATCTGCTGCTCGGCGATGAGTTGCGCCGCCAGCTCGCGCATTCTCCCGCACTCTGGTTCACCTTTGGCTCGCTTGCGGCCGGACACTTCTGGAAGGCGTTCCAATCGGGCTATGACGCGATGCCCGACAAGGAACTGAAGCAGCGCGTTCGCTGGGATGTGTATCTTCTGGTATTGCGCGCAATGGCGATGTTCATCATGGCCGCGCACGGCCTGGCCTTCATTCTGGTCCCACTAATGGCACTGCTGCTCAGCTATTTTGAGATCTGGCCCGAGCGAGCGCTCGGTGCGGTCTTCGGCGATCCGTCGAGGCTGTACGAATACGATCCGGACAATCCTGCATCGAAGCGGCGACGACACTGACGACAACTGCTGCGTCGCGGCCAGGGAGTAACGGCGAGGTATAACGGCCAGGTCCGATGGCTACTTCGCAATGCCGACGATTTTACGAATGTGCTTCTTTTGTTCGATCGCGTCGAGCATGAATGCAGCCACCGCTTTGCGGGACAATGTGAAACCCATCCTGGGGGCAGCGTCCTCTCGACTTCGATAGTTTAAGGAATCTTTCTGAGTGAGGCGCGGAGGCCGCGCGATCGTCCAATCGAGACCGTTGGCCTGGACGATTTTCTCCATGGCAAGGGAATCGCGCATGTGATTTCTAAGAATGAAACGGGCGATGCGATTTGGAATCCCTGGAAAATGAGCGGCTGCCGAGAGAACCACGAGCCGTTTCACTCCCGAACGCTGCATGGCACGGCTTGTCGCAATCGCACTGTCATTGAGAAGAGAGCTTGGTTTGAAAACCTCTCGCGGTCCCAGAGTCGAAATGACTGCGTCATGATTCTGCATGGCCTCAAAAAGTTGGCTTTCGTCCGTGGCATTCCCCTTCAAGACACTCAGTCGCTCATTTTTTAATGCGATGCTTTCAAGTGAACGCACGAATGCGGTTACATGGTGACCTCTGTCCAGGGCTTGCCGGATGATCTCCTGCCCGGTTCGACCGGTCGCTCCTATCACAAATAATTTCATAATCGTTTCCTTATTTATTGAGAGCTCTTGGTTCTATTGGTGCTGCATGCGCGAAAGATTCTGTTTGTCAGCAAAATAACGGTGTGACATCCGGATGAGATCCATCGCTGGCTCCAAATCCTCTTCTCTGTGCACATTCACTGTCACGTATCCCGCTTCAGGCGCCCAGCGGTGCTGGCGCGCTTTGCCTTCCGCAAGAACCCGTTCTTGGTCGTCTTTCGCCAACTGAATGTCGCAACCCCGAAAGCTTTCGGGGTGGATGTGCATGAACATTTTCCCTCCGACAAAAAAAGCGTCGTCGTGGATCCCCGCATTTTGCCGCTCCGTCACATCGGGCAAGCTGAGAATCCTGCGCCGTAATTCGTGATGAAGTTCTTCGCGAGATTTCATGATCAATTCTTCCTCCTGTGTTTCACATTAGCCGCTGACCGTTCTTTCTCTGCCACTACAGAAACTATTGTAGTATATTTAGTTTCCAGATCAACAAAAATGTTGAACAGACATTTCGGAACACCACATCCCGTGAGATCTGGTAAAATGTACTCGCAATCAATCTGGCTCTTGAATAAGCAGATTGCGCGCCCGTAATGCTTTTCAATTCGCTTACTTTCGTTGTCTTTTTTGCAGTCGTCGTCGCAGCCTATTGGAGCATCCGTTCCTGGAATGCGCGCAAGAATCTGCTCGTAATCGCAAGCTATATTTTTTACGGCGCCTGGAATCCGCCGTTCGCAGCGCTGCTCTTTTCCACCACGGCAATGGATTTTTGGCTCGGCAGGCAAATGAGCAGGGCGAAAGGCCACCGTTCGCGCCGCACGTGGCTGGTTGCCAGCGTCTGCATGAACCTGAGCATGCTGGGATTCTTCAAATACGGGAACTTTCTGCTGGAAAATTTTCAGTGGCTGCTCGCGCGCATTGGCATCATTTATCAGCCACCGCATCTCGACATTCTTCTACCGGTCGGCATCTCCTTCTACACTTTTCATTCCCTCTCCTACACGCTCGACATCTATCGCGGCGTCTTAAAGCCTACCAAGTCGTTGCGCGATTTCGTCTTGGCCGTTTCGTTTTTTCCTCAGCTGGTCGCCGGGCCGATTGTGCGAGCTGGCGATTTTCTTCCACAACTCGTGAGGCCACAGCCTTTGCGCACAGGGCAGTTTTTCTGGGGATTATTACTTATGACCCTCGGCCTGTTCGAAAAAATCGTGCTCGCCGATACGATGCTTTCCGGTTCGGCCGATCGCATCTTTGGTTATGCTGGGCCACTCATCGCAGTGGATTCCTGGCTGGGCGTGATGGCATTCGCCGGCCAGATATTCTTTGATTTCGCGGGCTACTCCACTTGTGCTATCGGCGCCGCGTTGTGCCTGGGTTTTCATCTGAAAGACAATTTCCGTTTTCCGTACGCGGCCATTGGGTTTTCCGATTTCTGGCGTCGCTGGCATATCTCGCTTTCCACATTCTTGCGCGATTACCTTTATATTCCGCTCGGCGGCAATCAGGTCCGTCCCGTCCGCGCCGGGACAAATCTGGTCCTCGTCATGTTTCTCGGCGGCCTCTGGCACGGCGCAGCCTGGACATTCGTAGTTTGGGGCTTGCTTCATGGTTCTTATCTGGTTGTGGAACGTGTCCTTCGCGGCTTATTCGAGCACAGAGCGTGGGCTAACACTCTCCCAACACGGCTGCTCGGTGGGTTCGCCACCTTTGCTGCTGTGTGCGTCGCGTGGGTTTTTTTCCGGGCACCGGATTTCACCGTTGCCGCACGAATGTTGGGCGGCATGTTTGGTGGACATCCGCACGGCGACGCCATTCTCACCACGCGCGAGATGCTTCAGATCGCGCTCGTCACCGGTGGGATGATTCTCGTGCACTGGTCCCTGCGCGATAGCAATATCGAAACAGCCGTGCTGCGAGCGCCACCTTGGATTGTGACAGCGGCATGGGCGTTCATGGCCTGCGCCATCATTCTTACTCAAGGTAACAGTAATGCCTTCATTTACTTCCAATTTTAAACGCAGGCTTCGTCTACCGCGGTTGTTCTTCAGAAAGCCGCCGCAAATCGAAAGCATACATGGCGGTCCTCCTCTGGAATATGTGCGGCCGATCCCACAGTTGCCCTGGCGCGGTGTCATCGTAGCAGTTGTGCTGATCGTGTTTGGCGCGGCGTCTGCATGGGAAATCTATTGTCGATCCATCGGTTACGGTCCCACGCTCAACGATAACGAGGATCTTTGGACGTCCGCCCGCCGGCGGGTGAAACCCGAGTCCATCGTCATCATCGGCGATTCACGCGGCTGGTACGATCTCGATCTCGACGAACTTGAAAAGGGATTAGGCAAACGTCCCGTTCAGCTGGCAATGGGCGGCAGCTGCGCTTACCCCGTACTGGCCGATCTGGCCAATGACAAAAATTTCCACGGCACAGTCATTTGCAGTGTTGTTCCCCGTTTGTTTGTCGCGCCGCCGGGCAGCCCGCCGATGGATCGCGCTGAGAAAACCGTTCGGCGGTCTCGTACCCAAACACTTGCGCAACGTGCCAGTGAATATCTCGCCATGCCGTTGGAAGAACATGTCGCGTTCTTAAAACAGGAAGAATTGACTCTCGACGATTTGCTAAAACGTCTGCCCATTCCAAATCGTCCCTATGCCCTCGTATCGCCGCGACTTCCGCCCTACTTTGGAACTGTGGATCGCGAACGTCGCGCGCGCATGATCGAAGACTGCGCCCGGCCGGGCAGTGAATTGGCGAGCATGGTTCAACAAATCTGGATCCCGCTTTTCACTCCACCGCCGCCGCCGACTTACATTCCGAGAGAAGAATTTGCGAAAACGATGGGGGACGCAATTAACCAGCGCTTCAAGGACGTTGCCGCAGCCGTGCAAAAACTTCAGGCTCGTGGAGGCAAAATCGTTTTCGTTCGTTTTCCATATAGCGGAGACCTCAAAAAATTAGAGGACCGCGAAACGCCACGAGCTGGTATTTGGGATCGTGTGCTGAAAGACACCGGTGCGCCAGGAATTTACTACGAAGATTTTCGCGATCTCGCAGGCTTCAGTTGCCCCGAATGGTCACATTTATCCGCCGGCGACTCCGTCGAATTCAGCAAACGTCTGATCCCACATCTTCGCGCCGCGCTCGAGATGTGATTTATATTCTTTCCGTATTATGCCGCGTTGTCCCTGGGCTGCGACCGAGCCAAACATCACTTATCACGATGAGGAATGGGGCGTTCCTGTGCACGACGATCGACTGCTCTTCGAATTTCTGATCCTCGAAGGCGCGCAGGCAGGACTCAGCTGGACCACGATTTTGAACAAACGAGACAACTACCGGAAGGCATTCGATGGATTTCGTCCGGAGAAGATCGCACGTTACGGCACGCGCGATGTGAAACGCTTGCTTGGCGACGCCGGAATTGTGCGGAATCGCTTGAAAATTGTGGCCGCGATCGAGAACGCAAAAACGTTTCTCACCGTGCGCAAAGAATTTGGAGCTTTCGACGCTTATCTATGGAGCTTCGTCGGCGGCAAACCAATCCAGAATTGCTGGCAACGCATGGCCAACGTCCCCGCGCGCACGACTGAATCCGACGCGATGAGTCGCGATTTGCAGCGCCGCGGATTCAAATTCGTTGGCTCAACGATCTGCTACGCGTTGATGCAAGCCACGGGGATGGTCAATGATCATCTCGTGACATGTCCGAGACACGCGCAGATCGGCAGCGGTCGCCGCCGCAAGTGAAGCGGAGCACAGGCATCTTGCCTGTCGGGGCAACCGGGCGTCTCGCCTGATTAAAAAGTTCCCGGCAGGCAAGATGCCTGCCCGCCCCACAGCCAGGATGGCTGTGTTCCGCTCTAGACGCCGTCGGGTCTGTTCAGCGGCGGCGGCGGCGGTCCGGGCGGTGCGGAATGTTGGTTATCGCCCGAGGCCCCTTTTGCGTTCGCTTCGGCGGCTCGTTTGGCCGCCCACCTGGCTTTCATCGCCGCTGCAAGTTGAGCGCGACGTTCCGGCGAAAGATTGAGCTTTTTTTTCACTTTCTTGGCAGCAGCCGGTTTCTTCGGCTCGGCTCGCTTAGAAGACTTGGCAGCTGCCCGAGCGGCGCGAGCAGCCGATTTTCTCGCGGCTTTCAGCTTCTTTGCTGTTTCCGCCGCCTGTAGCCTTTGTTTTAGCTGGGCCAGCTTCTTTGGACCTTCTTGCAGACGCTTTTCAAGTCGCCGGATTTTTTTCTTCAAATTCTTCGTCTTCATAATTCTGTGTGTCCGTTCGCGTACAGACGCGGGATAAGGAGTTTTTCACAGTTAATGACGAAACTTAGCCGATGTCACGTTCTTCTTTAGCCGAAGGCCAATGGCTACGGAACAGAGAGCGCTGACCAACAGTCCTGTCGTCCGTTATCCCGCAGTCTTGTAGTCCCGCGTCTCGTCGTTATCTTCATTTCCTTCTGTGCCGACTAGTCCTCTGTCCATCGACGCTCACGAGGAAATCTGGCCTCTCAGGCAACCGTTTCGTATTTCGCGGGGCAGTCGCACTGAAGCGCAGATCGTCGTTTTGACGGTTAGTGATGGCAAACACATCGGTCGCGGCGAAGTGTGTTCCGGCTCGCGCGCTACAACCAGAGCATTGCCTCGGTGTTGGCACAGATCGAATCGATACAAGGCGATAAGAATTTGAATCGCCAAAGTCTTCAAGGCCTCCTGCCTGCAGGTGCTGCACGCAATGCGTTGGATTGCGCATTATGGGATCTTGAAGCGAAAACTTCCGACCAACGTGCCTGGGAACTGGCAGAGATTCCGATTGTTCCGCTGAAGTCGAGACATCGTTTACGATCAGCCTGGATACACCGGAGAAAATGGGAGCGGCAGCGAATACCGCGCATGCCCCAAGACTTCGCTGCCAGGATCCTGAAGCTCAAACTTGGAGGCGACGATCCGGACCTTGCGCGATCGAAGCCGTACGCGCGAGTCGCGTCCGCGCGCGACTTGCTCATCGACGCCAATGAATCGTGGTCGCCTGAGCATTATCAGAAAATTGTCCCGGCTCTGAAACAATTAGGCGTCGAGCTCATTGAACAACCTTTCCCTGCGAAAGCCGATGAAGTCCTGGAAACTCTCGATCATCCGATTCCAGTCTGCGCCGATGAGAGTTGCCATACCACTGGCGATCTTCCTCACCTGGCAAACCGTTACGAAGTCATTAACGTAAAGCTCGATAAAACCGGCGGGCTAACCGAAGCCCTGCGCTTGTGCGAGCGAGCCCGCGACGGCGGCTTCAAATTATTGATCGGTTGCATGGTTTGCACTTCGCTCGGGATCGCGCCTGCTCGCCTTCTGGCGAGTTTCGCAAACTGGATCGATCTCGATGGGCCGCTACTCCTCGCCCGCGATCGTGATCGTCCGGTGCCATATGCAAACGGAAGGATTGGAATTCCGCCGCGTGACCTATGGGGCTAGCAGGAAAGTAAGAAGGAGAAACCCGCTAAACCAATCCTAGGGATTCAACAGTCGGCTCGTCAATTGACGCCGTGACTGCGAGCCCGTGATCCGCCTGATAATCCGCGATTGCAGCGCGCGTGTCTGGCCCTAGGATCCCATCGATCGGACCGTCGTAATAACCTTCGTTAAACAGTTGAGTTTGGACATTTGCGATGACTTCGTCTGGCGGCAAATCATTGTAACCGTAGATCGGTCCGTCGTAGGGATAGTATGAGTCAGGATAGTATCCCCACGCCGGATACCAATATCCTGCATCAAAGTAGAATGGGAATGGCTGCGAATAGACCGTCACGAAAACGATTCGGTCGCCGCAATGGTGGTGCCACCAACCGCTATCGTGCCACTGACGCTCGTAATTGCGAAATGCCCAATATTGTCGCCCGGAAAACTCTGAACCTCTCCAATTATTGGTGACGGCTGCACGCCTCCCGCTCCAAAACGCCGCACTTCGAGGCCTGTTCACCAACGAACCGCGTGCTTGTCGCCGGAAGTTGGCGTCTGACCACTTATTGTTGAACTCTCTCCGCGTCTGTCGTCGGTCGGCAAGGTCGTTCATGGTAAATCGATTGAGCACCGAATCGCTTGGACGCGGCCGTACGTTAAACTTGGACTCTCGCCAATTATCGGCGGTGGTCAGACGCGTCTGTCGGTGAGTCGCAATGCCGCCGGCTGTGGGCCGATTTACCACCGCGCTGTTCGAGCGCGGTCGTACGCCAAACCGGGACTCTCGCCAATCATTAGTTACAGGTGGGCGCGTTCTTCTCAAAGCAGCTCTGTTGGTCATTGCGGGCCGATTCGCGAACGAACTGTTCATTCGTGCTTGCGTCGGTGTCGTTCTGAAAGTCGGCTGGCTGGATCGCGCGGGTGAAAATGCCGGTTGACGATATCGCGGGGACGAAAACGTGCGTCTTGGTACCGCCTGCCGGACAGTGCTCGTCCCTCGGTATCCGGAGTATTTCGTCGTCCTTTGCGGTGCCCTTCTATGGTTGGTTGGTATTTGCGCGCCCGCCATCAACGCGAACGCTACAATTCCGCTACAAATCAAAAGAGCGCGTCTCATAATATATCCCCGGTGTTTAACTTCGTTAATGAAAACACCGGCCATTCGCTGAAGTTGCGCTGGCTTCGCGACTGCCTACGTCTGCCTTCCGTAGGCCTAACGTTACGGTGTGAGGAAGGTCTTGCCTGTGTAAGGATCTCTTACTGCCGTTCCAGGCGGAAAACTTCGGACGTCGATGTACCCGCTGTCTGGCGAGAACGGACTGGTAACCAAGCCTTGTTTTCCGGGCACTGGAATTCCGTACGGCACGTCACCGTTTCCGTTCTTCTTGGCAGCGATTGCTTTCGCCACGCGGACGTTGCTCGGGCTCGGAGGCGCTGGGGCCGGAGTCGGAGTTGGTGAAGTCTGAGTATTTGAAGTATCTGAAGCATCGCTTGGTGGAGTCTCATTACTCTGCTTAGGGCTGCTTCGGCGAGGTTGCGGCGTTCGCGGCTTCGGTGCGGCGCGCGCAAACGAGTTGCGTATCGATCTAAAAACGTCCTCGAAAGGTCCCGCTTGCCCTATGTCAGGCGCACCAAGCAGGGTGAAGATCGACAGGCACATGACAATTGTGTGGAGCGGCGGTTTCATAGACTGACAGATACTGCCTGCATCTTTTGAAAAATGCCAGTCTTCCTAATTTTTCAATGGTTCTAACTTCTTAATTCTTACGTCTACATTTTCTTAGCGCTCAAATAAGTTTAGTCCTCGCGGGTTCGCGGTGTGTGAACCGTCAAATGTTTAGACATGACCGGTTTCAAAGGCCTGTCCGGAAAGCTAGCTGCTCCAGCTTGTAGCCATCGACTCTGGAATACTTCGCAATCCCAGCGAAGTGCCCGCGCGTTCCCTTCCACGGGGCTACTCTTCAACGTGCACAAGATTCGGGTCAATTCTCACAATAAGCGGTGAGCGCGATGCACGAAGATGGCTTTAACTCAATCCAGAAAGATAAAATATGAATAAACTAATAAGCACATGGAATCCGCTAAGAGAGATGGAGGAAACACAAAATCGTTTCAATCGTTTCTTCTCGGGCGGCTTTCCCAACAGAATAGGCAGTGGAGAAATTCACAGCCTTGCGGTCGCAGATTGGTCACCAGAGGTTGATATCAGTGAGGACGATCACGGGTACCTGCTCAAAGCTGACCTGCCTGAAATGAAGAAGGATGACGTTAAGGTAACAGTTGAAGACGGCATTCTTAGCGTTTCTGGAGAACGCAAAGTCGAGAAGGAAGATCACAAGAAGAAATTCCATCGCATCGAACGATGCTTTGGCACTTTTCGACGCACCTTCACGCTGCCTGAAGATGCCGATAGCACCAAAGTCACGGCGGAGTTCCGCGATGGAGTGCTGAAAGTGCACCTCCCGACAACGACGAGAGCAAAATCAAAAGCTACCCAAGTTAAAGTGGCATAATGCTCCAGCACTGACCGCGGGCGCGCGGAGGGTTCCGTGCGTTCGCCCCAGTGTAGGAGTTCATTCAACGACTGCCGGGAGCTAGGAATTACACGGGGACTAACCCAGCCGGTTTTTTATGAATTAGCACAGCCACCAAGTAGCCGCCTCTCCGCACCGTAGAGCCCGTGCAGTCGTTGCCTCTCCTACGATTTCGTTCAAAACAATGGATTGGCCGTGCGGGCCATCAGAGTTTAACCAGGTAGTAACGAGTGGTGTCACCGAGCTATCCTCATGTCTGACGAAATCCATTCTTACATTCAACTCCAGCAACAGATCCATCACGCCTTGCGCGTGTCAGCAGTCCCGACTGGGTTGAGCTGAACGGCAATTGTCCCATCTGCGACTCCTAGGAGTCACGCCTTGCGGACCTGCTTGGTCTTTCTCCCCAAACGAACAGTGCTATACCGGGCGCCGCAACTTGGGAAGCGATTTGCGAAATTGCGTGGGAGAGCGACCGACGATTCGCCTAAACGCGCGATTGAAGTTCGTCATGGATTGAAATCCGCATGCGAAAGCAGCTTCGCTAATTCGCGAGTTAGGATTAAGCAAAAGCGCCTTTGATTTCTCGACTCGGATTCTCGAGAGATAGTCGATGAAATTTACCCCGGTCGCTTTCTTGAACATCTTGCAAAAGTAATGCCTGCTGATGTTGGCCGCCTGGGCCACACGCCCGAGAGACAGCGGCTCCGTCTGATGCTTCTCGATGAAGTGCCGTGCTCGCGCCATGTTCATGGACTCATCGTTTTCGCGCCGTACGGCGAGTTGATTCGACAAGATCGAAAGGTGTTGCGCAAAAATACTCAGGAGCCGCAACATCGCGCGATACCGGTCCGGTGATAGAACGCACGACCGAAAATAGGCCCGCTCAAGTTTCTTCCAATCCGCCCTGTAGCCCCACGTGCGCAGCTGCCGAGTAATGCTCGCGAAGTGTTTCTTAGTCGGGTTCTTGAGCATCACTTCACCTGTCTCAAGAAAACCAAGAATGTGGTCACCTACATACACCGGCACCGCACTTTCGGAGAGTCCCGCAAACCAGGTAACGGTACGTGTTGTCGAGTTCGGTTCTCGAGATGCGTCGGTTTGAGCCCTTAAGCATGCGGCGCGAGCCTTGTTGAAACGAGCCAGAATTGAGGCGAATGAGTGATGATCGTCCTTCCCATGATGCACAGGCGACCACGAATCATGCCCTCGGATATTTAGCGGTAAACCCGTGGCTTCGCTAAAAGCTCGCTCGTAATCTTTGAATATGTGCGAGCGCGACAGATGTCGCATCACTTCCTGATCAGAGGACTGGGATGCTTTTCGTTTGCTCATTTCACCCTGCGAAGCAGTACGTCTAACCCCCCTTGCGTGTCGCATCGCCGGGCGCAAACTCAAATTCGAACCCTCAGCCACAGCTGGCCTGATGGAAGCCTTTGCCCGATGCATGCGTTACCGAAGGTCTGCTGCTTTACATCGCAGGTCTGATTTGCGCCTGACGCGCGAAGCTGCCTGAAAAGCGCAGCACGACGTTTAGAGCCTTTATGTCGCTTGAAATAAATCGCGCTGCTTTGTTGGACAGTTAGTTGCATATCTGTTGGTAAGGAAACTGCCGGTGCTGATCTGAGCTACATTCGCAGCCCGTGAAACACCGCACTCCTGCAAGGTTTTGGTCGCCTCCTCCGCAGTCAGGAGATATTTGAACACGATCGGATGAATTGCATGCGCCACTTCAGCATCTCGCATTATTTCGCGAAATTGGATTACATGCATGTTCGGTTAACCTTAAATGACGCGGCTCACCGCCCGTTGTCCTGATGAAGTCGTCGTGCGATGAATAAGGCCGTGCAGGTCAGCTGCCGCTGAGCATCCGGGCCCTGCTTGCTGGATGCGGTCCTAAGCCCGCGGAAAAGCGTGGCGCGACGTTTTGAGATTTTACGATGCGCAAAAAAAAGCGCGCTGTTTTGGGTGATTGTTGGTTCCATATTGTTTTCTTTTTGCAGTTTAATTTTTTGAATGCGTCGATCGGATTCCGTTCTCGGTCTCATGGTCGCGCCTGATCCTCTCTCGATGCGAGTGCGCATCGCCGTGCGTCTGTATTTCAGATTGGTGATTTGAGCGGGCAATAACCCGACGCTGGCGCCCCGACATGGTAATGTTGCTGAACCAGAAGTCCGTAAGCCATGTTTGGTGCGCGTCCTTTTTTGTGTGAATGAATACTGTCATAAAGAGATAGTTCTGCCCTATTTGGTTGGTACAGAGAGAAGGGGCCGCACCGGCGGTCGATTGACGCTGCAAACGCTAGCGAGTCAATGTATACCCGCAATGCTGATCGCCTAATGTTATTTTGGCGTTTGTGCGAGTCGCGTCGTGCTTCGGATCTTGTCTGGAGACGATCGGTTCAAGCTGCTCTTTTGACAACGTCCAGGCTGTTGCTATTCGAACCAGCCGCACTGCTAAGCTTAAGGAGTTGTAGCACGATCACACGGTCGAGGATGCCGGAATGGCATTAGCTGCAGTGCATGAGGGTGGGCAACGAGTGAGTTTCAATAGACCGTGCTGGGAAGCGTTGACATAGGATGGGCAAACCCGATAGATTGAAAATGACCGGGGTTACACGAGTCAATACTTTCGGAGTTTAGACCGCAAACCGATCTCAAGGCGCTAAATCAGAAACGAAAACGACTTGACACGATGGCGCGAATTCTGTACAAGATCTTTGATTACGTCATCCGACGTTTCAACGCACCTTCGGCCGGGCTGAAAAGCGGACTGAACCTTCGCTGAGACACCGCTTAGCGCGATCTCCAGATCCAACTGAAACCCCGAGTCACCTGAAGCGAGGCGGCCGTTCAAAGCGCCCCGTGAGGACTGGTTCCTCGTTTCGCGCGGATTTGGAGCAGTCAGTCCAATTAGAAAACCGGTTTATGAAATTCGTAATGCTCAGAAAGAGCGCACTCATCAGACAGGTGGAATTACATAGACCACTAAACCAGAAAGAAAGCACGTTATGACGAGATCAACGCCGACCCTTACCCAAAGCGGCCTGCTGGCCGTGTTACTGCAACGTCAGCACTACAAAGTAATCCAGTTGGCCTGGCGTCGTGCCCATCGCAAGCACATGCTCGCCGCCCTTTGGAGCACCCTGACCTGGCCATGGCAGGCGCTTAGGGTTCCCATGCCCGTCCGCGTTTCGCACCGAGCCCTCCGCCGGAGCCGTCCCGCACCGGACTTCAATGTTTTAACGAGTCTAATTCCCATGTCTCATCAAATCCACACCTACCCCGAACTCCAGCAACAGATTCACGACGATCTGCGGATCCAACATCCCGAATGGATCAAGCCAAATGGCGAATCCCCCGCGTGTGATTCTTACGAGGCGCGCCTCACAAAGATGCTCGACACTTTGACGCGAAGGGGATCCAATGAGTCCATCGTTCTTCCTCCTCGCGCACTGGAACACGCGGTAACTGGAAGCTAAAGACTTATGGAATATGTTCTAAAGCTAGTTGAACCATTTCGTATTCTACCTGGAGATAACCTGCTTGAGGCTCGGGCTTTCGTAGCTGTGCGACATAAATGATTCACGACACGTTCACCTTAATAATTCAGTTCGTTCTTTTAGCTGCTATTATTCTCGCTCCCTGGCTTTATAAAAGAAGCAAGAGCTAGGTTTGTTCCGCTCAAGTGTGAAAATCCGCACTTCCAAAAACTCGTCGTCTCGCCATGAGAGATCAACAAAGCTCAACCACTGCTATATAAAACGAGCTTCCTTTAACAATCTGTAAGACTGCCCCCATATCCTAATTTGTCCGGGCAGTCGCCGCTCGACATAACAGGCGCCTTCCACAGCCGCAGAAAACGCTTACGACGTTTCCATCGGGCCGCTGCTGTCTCGGGCATCCAAAGGTGAAAGTGTTTGCGTTGGAAGGCTCTCCTAATGTTCCTCATGCAACTAATATCGCACAGTTTACCCCAATCCCCGCAGAATATTTCTTCGACGCTGGTTGCGCCGTTTCTAACAGCTGTCAGCTCCGCTAGTTACAAACCTGAACAAACAGAGCCAACTCCCGATTGAGGAACTAAGTTACTTGGTAAACAATGGCGTCTGGCTGCGGTATCTTTAGGTAAGGGCAGTCAAAAGCTCGCTTAATTCGATTCTGACGATGCTCGAGGCCGTATCGCTAATGCCATAGGGCAAAATGAGTTGACCGTTGTGGACGAGAGATCCACAAGAGTAAACGACATTAGGAACGTAGCCTTCCCTTTCGTTCGCTTCCGGTTTTAAGAGCGGCTCTTTCAATTGGCCAATAATTCTTGAAGGGTCGTGCAAATCGAGCAAGATCGC
This sequence comes from uncultured Verrucomicrobiae bacterium, assembly GCA_963836455.1. GTDB lineage: Bacteria > Verrucomicrobiota > Verrucomicrobiia > Chthoniobacterales > UBA10450 > Udaeobacter. Next base: position 79,478 of record CAWIJH010000018.1, on the reverse strand, counting down.
TCCAATGCAGTATTTTCGCATTGGACCGACACCGTGAGTAAGAGCTAACCAGCCGGCTTCGGTTTCAATCGGCGAGCCACAGTTACCGAGTTTCACAAACTCCCAGGGCTGTTGGGGCTCTTCTAGAAGCAGTGGATCGCTCCAAAAATGCGGACTGTCCGAGAACATAAGATAAAGGTTTTCATCATCCTGTCTTGAAAGCATCACATAGCGTCCATCGATCCGACGAGGAAAAAGAGCCATGCCTTTGTTTTGAACCGCCGGCCCGTTAAGAGTCAGGACACGGAAGTTAAGGAAGTCCGCGGTCTCGATCAACATGGGTAAAATAACTCGACCATTGTAGGCCGTGTAGGTCGCGTAGTACATAATACTTCCATCTTCTTCGACAAAACGAACGAAGCGAGCGTCCTCAATGCCGTTGCTCTCGTTAGGCGAGACGGGAAAAATAATGCGTTCCGATATGTCAGAAGAAGGAGCGAAATGAATTTCGTAGTTGGATTCGGCCAGCCAGTGCATACACTCCAAAGTTCGCGGCACGTCGCGCGAGTGTGCAGAAGTTTCGTCGCACGCTGCTTGCTGGATGGACTTATCCAACTCATCAAAGAGAAAGGTCTTACCTAATCGTCCCATGACCGAGACAGCCCAGTCATTCTCAAGTCCCATTTCACTTAGTTTGTGCAGGAAGGAGCGTTTATGGTAGGTGGGGTTGAGATTAAGCTCAGGCAGCGTCACAAAAGGCGTGGTCTTGTCGATCTCGATTGAATGATCACGACGGATAACTCCGGTTCGAAACTGAATCGACGAAATATGCCCTTCACCGGTCGAGCGCAGGCTCAAGATAAAACGAAGATCGCCCTGTCCGAGACCGGTCTGGTCGGGATGCGGCACAATCGAGGGATTGAACAAGGCTGCCGATTCGAGTGCATACTCGCCGGAAAAGAGTGCGCCGATAAATAGCCGGCATGCTTCCGAAATCGTTTCGCTGTTCGGGAAATGCCCTCGCACTTTATCGAAATGTCGCAGCCAACTCTTATCAAGATCGATATGTCTCTCGCTGAAATCCGCTCTAACTGACGAAAGCTGCTGTTCGGTTTCCTGCTCGCTTAGCGCCAGAGCGCGCGCAATGATGTGCTCGACACGCGTGGGATTAATCGGGATGAACGGACGCACCACCACGCGTTTGTTGTCCGGCCGAAGAAGGATGCCCGTTGGATAAAGTTTCATCCAACCTTGTGACTCGGGATTTTCAAGTCGGGCGCGGCTTCCGCCTGCGTCATCTCCGCGAGGGATAAGTAAAACGCGAGACTTGATTCTGCCCCCTGATTTTGGCTCACACGATCCTGATGCAAAGCGTCACGACATCCTCCCGTGCTGGAGTCGTAGAGGGATTCGCCGAGGTCGTTTCGACCAAGGAACCACTCAAAACAGCGTCGCAATGCGCGCTTCCAGTATTCGTCATGCGTGAGAGCAAAAGCCTCGAGACAGGCCGAGATGGTGGCATAGGCTTCCACCGGCTGTTGATCGAAGCGCGCGCGTTCGCCGCCGCGCTTCCAAAAACCGTTGGAGCCGATCGGCGCGAAATGTCCGGTCTTCGCTCTTTGCGTATCTACCAGCCACCGGAGCGACTGCAAACCTGCCTGGAATACCTCGCCACGCGAAGTCCAATGACCACTCAGGATCATCGCATGCGAAAGCTTTGCGTTGTCGTAGGTAGCGATCGTCTCGAACCATTGCCATTCCTTCGAACTGTTCGCTTGAAACAATTCGAGCAGTCGCGTGGTGAGCAGGTCACGCAGCTGATTCACCATCCGATCGCCGGAGAAGCTGCGCAGGTATTCCTGCATTGCGAGCAAGACGAAGGCCCAGGCGCGCGGCGAGGTGAACTGCTCTACGACCGGCAAACCCCGTTGGAATAAGAGCGCGCAAAGATTCCGATGGCCGTCATTTCTTGATCGGCCAAGCGCCATTCCCACAGCCCAAAGCGCTCGTGCGTGACTGTCCTCCGAACCGACCTCTTCCAGCCATTCCCGGCGATGACTCATAAAATTCCGAAAGCGCTTCGTTTCCTGATTGAACGCATCCCATAAGAACGAAAGATAAATGCTGGCCAGGCGTTCAACGTCGCGTTGCACCACACGACTGGTCATCTCCGGAAGCAGCAAAGTCAGGATAAAGGCGCGTGCATTGTCATCAGTGCAATACCCTTCGCGGTAATTCGGCACGTTGAAAATAGCGTGCTGGAAAATTCCGGTGTTGTCAGTCATCCGAAAAAGGTGATCGAGTTTTAGCGGCGGAAGTTCATAGGGGCGATTTTCCAGGGTTCTAACGGCAAAGGCTTTGCGTGGCGGAACAGTTAAACGCACACGCGCGCGCTGAAAGCTTTCCATATAACGACCGGCTACTACCGGCCAGGTCATTTCGCGCCCGAGTTTCCAGGCACGTTTTCGCATTCCCGCCATCAGTGCAGGATCAGACAGGAGCCGAGTTACTCCTTCGGCAATAGCATTGCTGTCGCGAAACGGCACCAGAATGCCGCGCTCCTGCGCGAGTAACTCCTGCGCGTAGAGATAAGGAGTGGAAATCACCGCCTTACCCGCACCGAAAGCATAGGCCAGGGTGCCGGAAGTGATTTGCGCTTCGTTAAGATACGGGGTGATGTAAATGTCGGCCGCGCCGATAAAATCGGTTAGTTCCTCCAGCGTCACGAAGCGATTGTAGAAAATAACATTGCCCGTCACACCTCGATCTTCAGCCAGACGCTCAAGCTTTAACCGGTAAGACTCGCCTTCCCGCGAAAGAAGATTGGGATGTGTCGCACCAAGGACAATATAAACGACATTCGGGTGCTCCTTGAGAATGTCCGGTAACGCCTCGATGACGTACTCAATGCCTTTGTTAGGCGAAAGGAGTCCAAAGGTAAGCAGCATCGTCTTACCTTCCACGCCGAATTGATCCTTATGGAAAGTCGGGTCGATGAACTGCACATCAGGCACGCCGTGCGGGATGAGATCGATCTTCTCGGGCGAAACGCCGTAGACTTCTTTCAACAATCCACGGCCACGCTCAGCCATCACGATAAAACGATTCGAGAGCGCATTGACCTGCTCCATGACGAATCTTTGCGACTCGTTAGGTTCGCGTAGCACAGTGTGCAGCGTTGTCACCACGGGCATGTGCAGATCGCGCAGCAAAGCTAGCAAGTGACTTCCAGCCGGCCCGCCGTAGATACCAAACTCGTGTTGGACCGAGACGACTTCGACGTTGTTAATGTTTAAGAAATCGGCCGCGCGCCGGTACGAGTCGATCTCCCTTTCGTCGATCTCAAAACGGATACGCGTCGAATAGTCGTAGCCTTCGGGGCGATCGTTAACTGCTCCCACGATGCATTCGCAATTTGGGTACTGGGTTGCGACCGCCTCGCAAATGTCAGTCGTAAACGTTGCGATGCCACATTGCCTGGGCATATAATCTCCCACGAAAGCGACGCGATTAATCGTTGTCATGGTAGCCTGAGTTAGTGGCAAATGTCAGCTTTCTCCATCCCGGATCCGGGGCCACAACACTCTGTCACTCTCGACGATGTCGCGCCTGGCCGCGCGTGAAGGCGGATCAACTCTGGACTTTGCTTCGTAAATCCCGCACTCGCGCCTGGGTGGACTCAATTGCTTCCTGTGGGACTCGACGCAAACCTCCGGTCAAGCCGAGCTTCGATAAAATCCAAATTAACCATTTGGTCGGATCCCACTGCCACGGCTTCACGCCGTTGCGATAGTCATGCTGAAATTCATGGTGATAATTGTGATAGCCCTCGCCGAACGTAAACAGAGCCAGGAAAAAGGAGTCGCGCGCACTGCATCGCGTCGAATACGGCTGACGCCCGATGGTGTGGCAGGCCGAGTTAATCAGGAATGTGCCGTGTTGAAGAACGACAACTCTTGCGATCCCGCCAATTAGAAAACAACCAAGCGCGCCGACCCAGCCATCCCACAGGAACCCGGCCAGTGTTGGCAGGCCGAAGCCGACGATAACCGCTAGGAGATGAATATGTCGATGTTGCCACATCACCAGCGGATCTTTCTTTAGATCGGCAACATTATCGAACGGCGGTTGTGGCAGGAGCTTGAACAACAGCCAGCCGATATGGGCGTGGAAAAAACCTTTGGTAATGTCGTACGGATCTTCGTCGTGATCCACATGTTTATGATGCCGTCGGTGTTCGCTGGCCCACATGAGGACCGAATTCTCGAACGCAGCGGAGCCAAAGATGAGTACGAACAGGCGCACTGGGAGTCTCGCCCGGAAAGTCATGTGCGAAAAGAGACGGTGATAACCGAGCGTGATGCTGAAGCCGGTCGCGGCCAGCATTACTGCAAAAATAGCTAGCTGAAACCAATTAACGCCGAAATACCACAGGTATAACGGGACTGCTGTCAGCGTGAGAACGAATGTACCGATCAGGAACGAGCTGGTTATCCAATTAATGCGATCGGTCGGGATGCGGAAAATCACGAGGAGAAAATTTTTGGAACGATCAGCGGCTCACTGAGGTCGGCCGGCCCAGAATAACGTCGTTCTTTGTCCAGGTATGAACGCTGCCGCAGTGCACACAGGTAAACTTTTGTGTTTTCAGTTTGGCCGTTGCCCAGCGTTTTTCTTCGATTGTCCTGCCGGTATCGGTCAGCTTCGACGTTGAAGGACAGCGTACCAGTAAGCTCTTGATGGCGGAACCGACCTTTGATTTCGGCCGTCGCGGCGGATCGAACAAGAATCTCGTCGCCATAGTTAGAGGCGATAAACGATGCGCGCCTTGGCGGTGTCGTACGGTGACATTTCCATTTTCACTCGATCACCAATTGTAAGCCGAATGAAACGTTTGCGCATCTTTCCAGAGATGTGCGCAAGAACCATATGCTTATTCGCAAGCGCGACGCGGAACATTGTTCCTGGGAGCACCATCATGATGGTGCCCTCCAGTACGATTGCTTTTTCAGAATTCATGCTGTTGATCCAACAAAAAACGCCGGCGCCCATTTTGTGAGCGCCGACGGTTGATCGCAGTCTATCTGCGAAAGCCGGAGAAACTCCGCTTCCCGCCGCCGCCGCCAGAAGGGCGCGGACGGTCTGCGCGCGGACGCGCTTCGTTAACAGTTAATGTTCGGCCGCTAAGTTCACGGCCATTGAGCGCGCTCAAGGCAGCGTTGGCTTGCGCGTCGTCGTTCATTGTGACGAACGCAAAGCCGCGCGATTTGCCGGTCATACGGTCCATCATCAGACTGACTTCGTTGACGGCGCCATGTTGTTCGAACAGATCCTGAAGATCGTTCTCGGTGGTCTCAAAGGAGAGATTACCTACGTACAGTTTCATTGTGTTTTGAATTTGGAAAAACTACCGAGCTACAGAGCCGTTCCCGTGAATCGGGTTTCAAACCACCAATGAGCGACGCTCACCTGACGATCTACCGTGCAGTGAAGTTAAACAGAGTAATCCAATAAGCGCACAGTATCGCCCGAATCGCGCCAAACACAAATGATCATTTCACAGATGGAATTAGGCGAAGTGAAACGAACGCCATGGCGCCGAGATCCAGGTATGCTCAGGAGCCCTTGTCGCTGTGCGATGACGCCTGAAACGTGTGGCGTGCGTGAATTGCCGATAAGTATCAGGCGCTTGCTTGCGGGGCGCCGCACGAATGATTAATGCAGTTGTTTCCTTGGCATTGATGCCCTCAGACGGGAACTATTGCCCCTGCAACCGGCCAAAACATATGTCCCGAAGCCAAGATTTAATGACCAATCTTCTCGCGCTCGCGGACATTCGCATCAACGGTAGTCGCCCCTGGGACATACAGGTGCATGACCAGCGCTTCTTTAGCCGGGTCCTTGCTTCCGGGACGCTGGGTTTCGGCGAATCCTACATGGATGGTTGGTGGGATTGCGAGGCGTTGGACGAGATGTGTTGCTGCGCCATTCGTGCCGGGATCGAGAAGCGTTTCGCATTTCGACTCCCCAACGTCTGGGCACTACTCACTGCGCTTCTCGTGAACCAACAGACTCGTCTGCGCTCACGGAAAGTTGGCCGGGTGCATTACGATCTGAGCAATGATTTTTTCAAAGCAATGCTCGATCCGAATATGCAATATTCCTGTGCACTCTTCGCGGAGGGCGACGATCTCGCCTCGGCGCAACTGCGGAAGCTGGATTGGATTTGCGAAAGATTGCGTCTGCGACCCGGCCTCCGCGTGCTGGACATCGGCTGCGGCTGGGGTGGATTGGCCCGTCATGCCGCCCGCCACTATGGTTGCCAGGTAGTCGGGATAACGATTTCGCAGGAGCAATTCGCTTATGCGCAACGTTGGAGTTGCGGATTGGACGTGGAAATCCAGCTGCGCGACTACCGCGAGGTAACCGAGCGCTTTGATCGAGTGGTAAGCGTGGGCATGGTCGAACATGTCGGATACAGGAATTATCGCACCTATATGCGAGCAGCGGCTCGTTCGTTAGGCGAGAATGGATTGTTTCTGTGTCAGGGAATCTGCGGAAATTTCTCGCGTTTCCACACCGATCCGTGGATCAAGCGGTATATTTTTCCAAACTCGGTGCTTCCATCCCTGGCTGGCCTTACACGTACGGCGGAGGGCATTTTCATTGTTGAAGACGTCAAGAATATCGGGCAAAATTACGATCCGACACTTCTCGCCTGGGAGAAAAACTTTCGCCGCGCCTGGCCCGAATTTGCGGATCGCTACGACGAACGGTTCCGGCGGATGTGGCGATTTTATCTACTTAGTTGTGCAGGCGCATTTCGGGCGGGCAGTCTGCAGGTCTTTTCTATTCTCTTTTCAAATGGCATTGGCAACTGACAACGCAACTCCGACGAAGTTCGCCATTAGGCGGCTCATTTTTCCGGCGATGCCTTCCAATCATCCGCTGGTTCCATGACCGACCGCGGGCCAGTGCCATTTAACCAGGCCAGTGCATCCTTGTTGTCCTGCAAATATGCGTCCCAGAATGCAGTCGAGAGCGCCCGGATTACGCGATGATGATTCACATTGCGCGGCCTGCGATCGCGGGGAAACGCCCGATCAACGAAAACCGAGTGATCAGCGTTGTTGAGCACGACCTGATATTTCGGCACGCCGTGCAACGCGGGATATACCGTGAGCCGCGCATTCGCATCCGTCTCGCCGAGCGGCGAGACGTCTTTTGTTCCAGTCATCAGTAGCCACGGGATTTTTACATCGCCGAAGGCGCGCTCCGCCGTTTCCGATTTCGGCGTGCTCGGACTCATGATGACCGCTGCGCGAATTCTTGGATCGGTCAATTCAGTGCCGCTCATTACGAACGCCTCGCCGCTTATCGCCTGGGTCGTAACCGCGCCGAACGAATGGCCAGACATTCCGATCCGCGTCAAATCCATTCGGTTCGCCAGGGGACCGCTTTTGTTCCAGGCTTCGAGTTGATCGAGCACTGCACGAATGTCGCCTACACGCAGGAAAAAATTCTCGAGCGACGCGGCCTTACGCAACGCGGCCATTCGCTCCGCTGGCTGCGCATTTTTCCAAACGAATTCGTCGCTGCCGGGATGTTGCACGAACACCCCGATGTAACCACGCGCCGCCCATCGTTCGCTGAGGAATTTGCTGCCCTCACGTGATCCACCCAGTCCATGGCTGAACAAAACGATGGGCGCCGGCTTGTCGTTAGCTGGAAGATAGATGCGAACCGGAATGTCGCGATTGCGCGCAGTGTCGTGGACTGTCAGGTCGCGGATCTTCGGATGAAAATTTGGATCGACAACAAGCGGATCGTACGAACCTGCCCACGCGAAGTGAACCAATACAAAATTAACGAAAACCAAAGAAGCGCCGCGATTCATAGACAGTGACCATTTCCAATCGCCATAGCTCGCAACATCTGTATGAACGTTGGAGGCATCAAATCCTTACCCTAAATCAACGACGTGCTCTCAAAACGCGAGGCGCTTATCTTGATCTCTGTCTCAGAATTTTTTCTCCGCACTCGTCGAGCGCATTGCAGCGACATTCCTTTACGCGATCGAGCAACGTTTCCATTAGCTTAAGCCGATTCATCCGCTCCCGGAGCTCTGCCATTTTTCGCTCGGAGAGCTTGTGCCAGCGTTTCGGTGGACGCGTCCCGTCCGGAAATCCGAAGAACAGCTCGCGTATTTCCTCAAGAGTGAATCCAGTCTCCCGGGCGCGTTGCACCACAGCGAGACGGAAGAGCGCACTGTGGTCGTAGCGGCGTTGGCCATTCTTGCGCATCGGAAGTGGGAGAATCCCGATCTGCTCGTAGTAGCGAATCGCAGACGTGCGCAAACCAAACACGCGCGCGACATCAGAAATCGCCATGTCTTCTGCCACTCTCGAATCTAACAATCAGTTGCGCTGACGCTACGGAAATCCCTCGCGTTTTCCTTATAACTCATATGATATCACTTTAGGAGGTCCTCGTAGGCCTTTTCGCACGAATTCCACAATCGAAGGGACAGCATGAAGGTACTGATCGTTTTTGCAATCGCACTCGCGGCCGTGTTTGTTGCCTTTTTGCAGACAAAGGGCAGTGACGCGAAGAAGAATCAGTTAGAAGGTACCTGGGAGCTGGTCTCCGGACAGCCACTGCCAAAAGGAACACGCGATATCAAGATGATTTCGGGAGGACACTTTATTTTTGTTGCCTACGATACGGAGAAAGGGAAGCCGCTTTATACAGGTGGTGGAACCTACATTCTGAACGGAAGCTCCTACACCGAACACATGGACTTCGCGAGCGATCAAATTTCCGCCGGCCTCATCGGTAAGGACCAGCCGTTTACCGTAAAGATAGACGGAGATACGTTCACGCAAACAGGTACGCTTTCGAATGGAAAAGGTCTGTCGGAAACTTGGAAGCGGATTAACTGATTCGCTTTAAGCTTCGGGTTCAGCTTTTTAGTTGATCCCTACTGCCTGCTGTAGGCAGCGCCCGGAGTGAGTACTGCCTGATGCTGAATATGCGGTGTAGCCACGGCGCTGTGTCGCCGTGGTATTCCTCGTAGCAACGTCGCTATTGCGCCTCGACACAGCCAGGCGGCTACAACATTTGCGAGATGGCCTCTAAAAATTCCCTTTGACTTAAAGTTGACTTGAACTCGTAGCCTGGACGCCATGAAGACGTCATTTGTATTTATTACCGTGGGAACATTAGCGTTGTTATACGCCGTTTCCGGACGCTTAATTGCCGCTGATGAGACCGCTCTCTCTCAATCAACGAAGCGCGAATCGCCTTTCGCCTGCAAAGCATTCGCGTTGTCCCCAGAGGTAAGAAAGCGCCATTTCGAGGAGCTGGGACCGGCGTTACTAAAACTGAAGAAGAGCACGCGCGAACTGCCGGATGGCTATGAGTTCGAGCTACCAGCAGATAATAAAACGTATCAACTGTTAACAGAATGGGCGTTCCAGGAGCGGTTATGCTGTCCGTTCTTCGATATCGATCTGCGCTTGGATAGAGAAAACGGACCGCTATGGCTACGTCTCACCGGCCGGCCTGGAACCAAAGAGTTCATTAAGAAGGAGTTCGGGATCTGACCAGTCTCATTGTTAGCTTCCTCAAAGATGTGCGCTGCTGTAGCCACGGCGCTGCGTCGCCGTGCCTCATAGGCAACAACGTCGCCAACACGCCTCGACACAGCGAGGCGGCTACAACACTGTGAGACAACTTTAAAAACACTATGCCACGCGTCTCCACTCAAGAGTTCGAACGATTGCCGCTGCGAGTTCATGCGTTTCTGGCAGATGTACCGCTGCACGACGTGTGGTTTATCGATCTGCCGCGTTGGCGCGCCGGAGTAACGCTCGATGAATTCTTACGAACGCCAAGCAACACTAAGCTTGATGCCTGTGGTTGTTCGGAATCGTCGTCCCTGTTCACGCGGTCCCTGCTCGTGCGGGTACTGCTCGACATCCGTTTCTTCGTTGGACGGTTCTTCGGTTGGGATCTCGAGCCGCCCGCAACTATGTGTAAAACATTCGCAGAGCGTTTAACGGATACCGATAGTTCGAGATCGCTAGTGGCGGCCGGAACGCGCGATGGCTTTTTCCGCGTCGTGTATCGTTTCGAAAACGAGCAGCTCCTCGAATTGATCAATCAGACAGTTCACGCTGCAGCATTGACCACTCTGGTCGAGACAGCGACTGCGTACCGGTTTTACTTAGGGGTCTATGTCCGCAGCGTAAGTCGCCTCACGCCGCTCTACATGACACTGATCGATCCTTTTCGGAAACTAATAGTCTATCCGTCCCTCTTGCGTGGCGTCCGTACTCGCTGGAACCAGGCGTTCGGCACAGGCTAAGCTGGAGATATTGCAAGCGAAGGAGAAACAACAACTCCACTCTAACACTCAGAACTTGCCTTTCTCCTTTATACGCTGCCACCGATCGCAGGGCATGGGACGACGGCAGCGCCTTCACCATGACAACGATGTGGCCGCAACTCGCCACCGTCACTTTCAAGGATCTGAACAAGCTCGACATCCTTGTCATCCTATTTCTCGGCCGGCACGATTACACCACGCCCTCGAGTATCGCCGCTGCATGGATGGAGAGGCGCCGAAGAAGGTGGCCGTCTGGTTCGAGAATTCAGCGCACCTCCACATCCTCGAGGAACCCGGTCACGTTTTCGCCGCCCTTTTGGAACATGTCCGCCGCTGGCAGAGAAAAGCCAGACGACTCATCGTCGATATACTACCGATTTTCGCCGCTTAAGCGCCGCAATCCCGAGTGGATCTAGCAAGTCACTGCTGCAGGTTTGCCAGTTTTTGGAACCGTGGATCGTTTCGCAGTGGTTCAAACATTGGATCCAACCGGAGCAGCGCAGGAGTGAGTGGCGGGTTTGCCGCGAGAGGCGCCTCATACGGGACCGAAAGGAGTTTCTCCAGGGTAGAAATGGAACGGTCGGGGTCGCCGGCGCGGGCCGTTACACGGGCCAGAATTTCCAGCGGCCTGGGACCGGTCAGCGTGTCTTTCTCGATTGGAAACATCCCGATCGCGCGCTCGGCCAAACCCAGCGCCGCGTTGTTGTCACCAAGACCCATGTTTGTAAGCGCAAGATCTCCCATGAGAATGAAGTTTTCCGGTTGTTCTTTGAGGAAAGATTCGAGCTCGCTACGAGCCTGACTCCAACTTTCGCGGGCGGCGGTGTGATCACCGGCAATTTCCTGTGCCCAGCCTAACCAAAAGCGCAGTTCGCCAACGTAGAAGCCCAATGATTGATCAGGCGTTGCCAATATTTCCTTAAGCTCAGCAATGACTGCCGCGGGTTGTGCCTCCAGGATTGCCTGGTAAACTTGTGTTTCCAGTGCGTTGACGTAGCCGACACCTGGCCGAAGCGGGGCCAAAAGCGCTGAAGCACGTGGCAGGTCGCCTTCTGCCTGTGCTATTCGCGCCTTTAACACAATCGTATCGATGTCGTCAGGTGTTATGTTGAGAATATGCTCGAGCTTGGACAGCGCTTCGGGAAAACGACGTTGGCACACGTAGGAACGTGCGTGTTGTGAGAGCAGGTTCACGTTGCGTGGATCGAGCTTCTCGGCCTCGTTGAAGTACGCCTCGCTTTTGTCCCAGTTGCCCCGCCTACGCTCGACATAGGCCAGTCCTTGAAGGACCCGGCTGCTATGGGGCAGGACGCGTTCTGCCTGTTCAAGGTATTTCGATGCTGTGTCGTAATCCTTCAGGCAGGCATAGTAATAGAAACCCTTGGCCAATAACGCCTCGCCAAGATTGGGCTGTAGCCTGAGAGCCATGTCAGCTGCCTCGCGCGCTTCTTCACGAAGAGCCGCCGTTGGTTGAAGACTCTGTGTGAGATAACCACTCGCATCGACGTAAGAAAGTAGCGTCCAGGCAAGAGCAAAGGTCGGATCCAATCGCACTGCTTCTTTCAGATATTTCTGCGCCTGAAGGGAGTTTGCAGGTGTGAATGCGGTTTTTAGTGTGTAGGCAAGGCCGCGTAGATAGGCATCATAGGCTTCAGAATTGTTGGTTGGTTTATCAGCGATGACTTCCTGTTCCTTCCCGGTGAGTTTGGCTTGTAATTGGTCGGCGATGGCTTTGGCGACTTCACTTTCAACCGAAAGGATGTCGGTCACCTTGCGATCGATGGTATCAGCCCAAAGATGGGAATCAGTTGCCGCCTTGATCAGCTGCACATTCACGCGTACGGCGTCGCCGGCCTTTTGCACGCTTCCCTCCAGAATGTGGGCAACACCGAGCTGCTTCGCGATTTCTGGCAGGTTTTCCGGGGCACTTTTGTAATGCTGTGTCGAAGTTCGCGAGATCACTTTTAGATCAGCGATCTTGGATAAGCGTGTGAGGATTTCGTCCTGTATTCCCTCGGCAAAATAAGCGTTCTCCTTGTCACTGCTCAGGTTTTCAAAGGGCAAAACTGCAATCGATCGTTCGATCGGGGCGGAAGGCCGCGTTCGCTGATATAACCAGGCCGCAATAACAATCGCGGCGACTGCCAACGCTGCAGCGGCGGCTGCCAGCGCGGCTCTCCTGCGTCGGGAGCGGGCTTTAGGGTTGAACCTTTCATAGCAGCTATGAACAGCGGAAAGTAACTCGCGCGCTGATTGCGGCCTGTCCTTCGGATCAGGGGCCAGCATCGATTTTAGCAGCGCGACGACCTGACCCGGCAGGTGCAGGCCCTTGAGATGTTCCAAAGGTAACTCACCGGTTTGCCTCACGCGGATTTCCTCCATTGTGCCACCTACAAAAGGGGTGCGACCAGTCAGCAGATACCAAAGAGTAACACCCAGTGAGTAGATGTCGGAACGCGTATCAATGGACAATTGCCCAGCACCGACAAACTGCTCTGGGCTTGCAAAAGCGGGGGTACCAATAAATCCGGCTCGTGTCTGCTCGATACCAGGCTCCGCGTGAGGACCCATTACTTTTGCCACTCCATAATCGATCAGCTTTACCGTAAGCTCCCCGTTCGCATCCGATTCGAGCATGATGTTGGAGGGCTTGATATCGCGATGCACGACGCCGCATGCTTCGGCGGCAGCCAACGCGCGCGCGGCCTGCTCAATTACTTCCAACGCGAGAGCAAACGGCATTGGCCCTTCACGGCGGACACGTGCTTCCAGCGTCTCGCCCTTGACCAGTTCCATGGCATAGAAGCATTCGCCGTCTTGCTCTCCGTAATAAGTCACCCGAGCAACATTTGGGTGATGGATGTTGGCGGCTGCGCGCGCTTCGCGCAGAAAACGCGATCGCGCATCGGGATTCTGCGCGACGCTCCGATTTATGACCTTGAGAGCTACAGTCGAGTTCAAGACTGTATCGCGAGCACGGTACGTTACGGCCATTCCCCCAGCACCTAGCTCGACTGGAAAACCATCCGCTCCGACTTCGACCTCGAAGTGTGCGTATTTCGACGGTCCGGGCGTCAGCCGACCTCGTGCCGCTGGTCTTTCCGGCTCTTCACCCTCCGCGAGAAAGCCAAGGCCAACGAGACAACGCAGACATTCGCCGTTCGGACCAACTTGAGTCAGCGGTCGGCCACATGTCGCGCACATTTCCGCAGCTTGAGGCTGAATGTCCGCAGTTCCGAGACCGATGCCCTCCTTGTCCATGCGTAAAGTCAGCTTACGCCATCAATATCTGATACAGGTGTTGCAACTCCTGATTGACATCTGCCGGATTCGAGACGGTACTCGCCACTTCCATTCTCAACGACTCACGATAACGCTGCCGCAAACGGGAAAGCCATGTGCGCAGAGTTGCGATTGGTACTCCTAGTCGAGCCGCGGCTTCCTCCTGGTTCAGTGGTCTGACGCTGCCGCCCGCGACGAACGGTCTTAGTTCTTCGAGCCACTCAGCCTTGCCCTCCGCCACAAACGCGGTCTCCAAATTTTGCCAAGCACGCGAAACGATCGTCGACGCCCAGACAAGATCGTAGCAAGCAGTATCGCTGAGATGAGCCGTTGCCATCATCGCTGCCTCAGCCTCGGGAAGGTGTTCCTCGATCGAGACCACTTGACGACCGCCACCTCTCTTCAGCGCCCGGGCGCGGTCATACTCGTTGTACAGAAAATTCTGCAGCGATCCCAGCAGGAATGTCCGGAGCCGGCCCTTCTGCTGGTCAGCGCGGGTCAATGCGTTTTGCTCAAGCAGATGTGCAAAAAAACCCTGCACCAGGTCCTGTGCGTCAGCGGATGAAAAACCGCGGTGGCGAAGAAAACTGTAAAGCGGCGGCCAATAAGCTTCGCAAAATCCAGAGAGCGCTTGCTGAGAGGATTCCGTTGAGTCCTCGTCGCGCGCACGGAACACGACCGTCCAATGCGTCGTTTGAAACGAAGCACCACCCTCCTGCAGCGTTCCCGGGATCGCTTTCGTTCACGGAGGGTCGCCGAACGAACACGATTTTGCGAGAAAAATCGCGCGAGAAATGACGCCGGGGGCTGTGGTGGCAGCCGTGTCGGCTGCGGTGGGAAATCGGGGCAGCTGCGCCTTGGAAAAGGCAGGCGACACACCTGCCTCTACAGCCGATCAGTATTGGGCGAGAAGTTGGTTCTCGCTGCTTCCGTTCTGGACGGCCAGCGAAATCTCGGATTCCTGGAGGCTCGTCTGGCCCAGCCTGGCGGTTCCGTGCCCGCTTCCTTCTTGTGCGATCGCACCAATGCTCAATGCGGCAAACGCTATTGCTACAGCCGCTGCCACTTTCGCTTCGACGGATAACTTCATACGGATGGCTCGCTGACGAGACCGATGCTTGATTCGCATGGCATGTGTCTTGAAGAAATCTTCAGTTCCCTCCATCCGCCGCCGAAATTGAATGAAGCCATGCTTTGCGCGAGCAATGGATCGTGATTGCGATGGGCTGCCCTAAGAAGCGATCGCCAAGCGTCGCACAGACGTTCAAAAAGTGTGATGCACTGTTTTTTCATATCATCAAATGGATGAAGCTAACGAACTGCCGTCGGAGCGTTCTGGGTTGGAACAGCCTGCAAAAATGCGAACAAAAGACGAATGCAATCTCTGGGAAACCTGGCCCGCGCGTTTTGCCCAATAATCGAACCAGCTGAGCGAGGCGTCGGCGAAGAGCTCCGTGCGAACAACTTCCGGGCAAGCCCCCAGCAGTCTGCAGATATTCACGAACGAGTACGGCCAGGAGTAATCATTTGCGCTGACCCAATCACAGGCATCGACATACAGCTCCCGCCTCACTCCCCGGGTCGCCGAGCGGAACCGGCGCAGATCGTGGGCAGCCTGTTTCAGCACGCCAAGGGCGAGGTCTTTCTCAGGCGCCGCCTTTGGCGTTTCAGGAGGGAGGACATAGAAATGTCCGCTGCGCGCGTTATCGGATTTCGCATTTAGAAATGCATCCATCTGGCCACGCGTTAGCCGTGGCGTGGGCTCTTCTGCCCTGTTTTCGACCTCGGGAGAGCTCGGAAACAGAACAAGCGGACCGCTGAAACCGGTTTTACTAAGTGGATCTTCTACGAGGAGGTTCATGTCAGTTTCGGTTGGTTGACTCGATTGGGTTCTCCATTTCTAAAGATTTTTTGGGAGGATATTTCAAAAAATCTTAAATTTTTTCCGGTCCGGCCCTGAAACCGCCTCGGTGGGGGAAATATGCTCTCGAATTGCGGCTGACACAGCCGCCACTAAAACCGGAGGGGAGAGGCGCGAATCCCTCGATTGGGCGTGTTGTTCCAGTTTGCTTGTCGGCCCCGCGGCGTAAACTCTGTGAAATGACGGACGAACAACAAGACGAACAGTTTTATCGGGATACGGAGAGAATCGCCTTTCCGAAACTGGACGATCACCAGCTTTCTCTGCTTGAGCCGTTGGGAAAAAGGCGTGTGCTTAAACGTGGCGAGCTACTCTTTAAAGCGGGACAGCGCGATGTCGGCCTGGCCATTGTTTTGCGCGGCGAGCTCGAAGCGTTTGAGCAACGCGATGACGTCGAACAGATCCTCGGGACGGCGCGCGAGCGCGATTTCCTCGGCGATGTCGCGATGCTCCAAGGCACGTCGGTCCTTGCGACAGCGAGGGTAACATCCGAAGAGACGGAGATACTCCACGTGCCCGCGACTGAACTCCGGCGCGCGTTCGCCGAATTGCCCGGTGTCAGCGAGCCGATCGTAAAAGCATTGATCATGCGTCGCAAACGACTGCGGCGTGATCGGGAATTTGCCGGACTACGCGTTCTCGTGGCAGCCGGAACACGCGAAGGACATCAACTTGATGATTTTCTCGACAAGAATCGCATTCCTCATCGGCTCATCGAATTTGAGAGCGAACAGGGACAGGCACTCAGCAAACGCCTGCACTTAACCACTCGCGATTTGCCCGCGCTGATTACACCGGCCGGCGCTCCTTTGCGCAGACCTTCATTGCGCGAAGTCGCGCAAGTGGCCGGTTTGCTGCGTCCACTCGCGTTCGAGGATCAAAGTGAAATTATGTCGGACCTGACGATCGTCGGCGCGGGTCCGGCCGGTCTAGCCGCGGCTGTTTATGCCGCCTCCGAGGGATTGCGCACGGTTGTTTTGGAAAGTTACGCTCCGGGCGGACAGGCTGGTTCATCCTCGCTGATTGAAAACTTCTTTCGGATTCCCGACCGGGATCAGTGGCGGCGATTTGACGTGGCTCGCACAGCTTCAGGCATACCGGTTCGGCGCGAAGTTTTCAACGCCAGCGCAGGCGCTTTCGGTTGATTACAATGCCACCGACGAATACCGCGCCTGTCTCCAAGTGGAAGGTTGTTCAGCCGTGCTCCGAGCAAAAGGCGTGTTAATCGCGACCGGCGCGGATTATCGCCGACTCGATGCCGAGGGGCGCGAGCAATTTGAGAACATGGGCGTTTACTACGCTGCGACGGCGATGGAAGGACAGCTTTGTCGCAACGAAACGGTTGTCGTCGTCGGCAGCGGCAATTCTGCAGGCCAGGCCGCGATGTATCTTTCCGAAGGCGCTGCCAAGGTGCTGCTCGTGGTTCGGGGGAAAAAGATTGCCAGCAAAATGTCGGACTATCTTTCACGACGGGTGCAAGCGCGCCCAAACATTGAGATCCTTTGCCAGACGGAGATCCGCAAAATGTTTGGCGGGAAAAAGCTCGAAGAAATCGAGCTGGAAAACACTCAGACAGGCGAGCGCCGAATGGTGCGAACGCCGGCCGTTTTTTCCATGATCGGCGCGAGACCGTGCACTGAATGGTTGCCAGCGGAAATCGAGCGTGACGACAAAGGATTCATCAAGACCGGGACTAGCGTCGCCGGGGCGCCAGCTTGGAAGACGAACAAGCATCAACCCGGCCCGCTCGAGACAAGCCTGCCGGGTATTTTTGCTGCGGGCGACGTGCGCTCCGGTTCGGTGAAACGCTGCGCCGCAGCAGTTGGCGAGGGCGGGATGGCTGTCGCCGGTGTCCAAGTCAGGTTAGCTTCGTCGTCTTGAATCGGACCCGCGAAGCAGCAATAAGAAAACTAAGGAATTCGCTCCGACCATTTATCCCTGAGCTCTCCGCTCCCGCACTCCCGGCGGATCGGGCTGAGATAGACGATCAGGCAGCAAATACAAATTCCGAGTCCAGCCAGCGGATACTTCAGCGCTACCAACGCAGCTACCCCTTATGGAGCACAGTCATATCGTTTCGTACGCCCGCAAATCCTGCTCAGACCAACACGATCTGTCGGTCACGAGGTAAACGCTTCTTTGTTCACGACGTATGGCATTTTGGAAGGGTCGCCGCCGTAGTTGCCTTCCAAGACGTCGATCAGCCCCTGCACCGTGCGCCCGGCCATGCCTTTTTCGGGATCAACCGACAACCGCGTGATCTGCCCGCCGCTGGCGAAATGGTGGAACACGCGACAGCGATCGGCGATCTCCGGATCGAGCAATGGCGAATCCGCAGGTAAAGGCTCTTTCTCGAAGACATCGAGCGCGGCGCCGGCAATGACTTTTTCTTTCAACGCTTTCGCGAGCGCTGCCTCGTCCACCACCGGACCGCGCGAACTGTTTATCAAGTACGCCGTCGGCTTCATCAATTTCAGCGTCTGCTCGTTGATCAGGTGATAGGTGGGCTTGTCGGTCTCGCCCTCACGCAACAGCGGCACGTGAATCGTCACGTAATCGGCACCGCGTAACGCGTCCTCGAACTCGACGTATTTGATCCACGTCTCCTCCTTCTGAATTCCGCGCGTGTGACGCAGATCCATCAAGTCCTGGATCGCAGCGATGTACTTGTCGTTGTGATACGCCGGATCGTAGCAAAGGATGTTCATATCGAAACCGGTGCATTTCTTAATCATCGCCAAGCCGATACGTCCGGTGCCGATGACAGCAATCGTTTTGCCTGTGACCTCGTCGCCAAGGAACGGGAGGAACGGATGCCACGACGGCCATTTTTGCTCCCGCACCAGGCGTTCGCTCCGCCACATCTTGCGCGCAAGCATTCCCATCATGAAAAACGCGAATTCAGCCGTTGCTTCAGTGAGCACGTCGGCGGTGTTCGTGAAGGGGATTTTGTATTTGTTCGCGTCGGGGCGGTTGATGTTGTCGAAGCCGACAGCGATCTGCGCCACGACCTTGAGCGTCCCCTTCCCCGCTTCAAACACCTCGGCATCGATCGGATCTCGCAGCGTGGTGATCAAGCCATCGATGCCGCTCTTCACTTTCTCGATAATCAATTTCTTCGGCGGTGCCTCCGGACCCTGGAAAACTTCGAGATCGTAATCGCGCTCGCGAAGCCGGTTCTCAGCAGGATCGCCGATGCGCGAAGTGGCAAAGACTCGGAAGCGCTTCTTTTCGGCCATGGCTGAAGGGAATAAGTGTGCAGGGCGTCTCAGGTTTGTTGTGCCAGTGCCTCGATGATCGAAATACCTGCGCCTGTGTCGATCTCCCGCTGAAACTCGAAACCAGCATGCTTTAGCAACGTTTTGTACTCCTGAAGAGTCCGCTGCTTTCCTCCCAGCAGCGTTAGCATATGAATATCCAACATCTTCGACCAATCTGGTTCGGGACCAGCAGGGACAATGGCTTCGATCAGAAGCAGTGTCGCGCCGGCTGGAGCCGCGTGACGAACCGTTTTCAAAATAGCGATCGCCTCCTTATCGGGCCAATCATGGATAACTTCCATGAGTATGTAGGCATCGCATCTCGGCAACACGTCTTTGAAGAAGTCACCGGATTGCAGTGCCAGACGGGAGGAGGCGAGTCCCGATGCTTGCCTCACTACATGTGGCAAATCATAGAGAATGCCCTTGGTGTTGGGCGCTGCATCGAGGATCGCGGCGAGCAGATGCCCGCCTCCTCCGGCAATATCACCGATCAGGTGAAATCTGGAGAAGTCGTAGCACGCAACAATGGCGGGGATTTGCGCCTGGGCCTTGGCACGCATCGCTGCATTAAAGATGTCATTCGCTTCTTTGTGTTGCCCAAGATAGTTCCAGACTCCTTCTGGAAGAGTCTTCTCCATCGCCCGTTGGCCCGTCCTGACTGAATACTCCAGCTCACGGTAAGCGTCCCAGTTAATCGCCAGCCCAAACATGCGCACAAACGCGCGCATCGACTGTGGGTGGTCGTTACGTAACATTCGCGAGGCAGGCGAATGCCGGAAGCTATCGCCTGCCTGTTCAAACACGCCATGAGCGCACGCCAGCCGCAAAACCCGGAAGAGAGCGTCAGCATCAGCACCAACGGCTCGTGCCAGGTCAGCGGCTGAGAGCGGTTCTTCGCCGAGCGCGTCCGCGACGTTCAACTCGGCAAGTACGTGGATCGAGCGCGAGAGGCTGTAACCTGCCGAGATTTGGCGTAATGTTTCGAACGGATCGAGCTCACTCATAAATACGCGCCTGTCACTGCCGATCTAGATTGAAAACTGCCGGTCGGACGCAAAATCACAGTCCCCGTTACAGATTGCCTTTCACCCACGCGCTGACGCTATCGAGTGCTTTCTCGATGTTCTCGATCGAGTTCGCAACGCTGAAGCGAAGGTAGCCTTCGCCGAAATTGCCAAAGGCAGTACCGGAGAGCGCCGCGACGCCAGCGTCGTCGAGCAACGCGTCGGCGAGCTTTTTCGATGGCCACCCAGTTCCTGTGACGTTCGGAAAAACGTAGAATGCGCCGTGAGGCGAACGGCACGAGAAGCCTTTGATCTTGTTGAGACCGGCGACCATAACATCCCGCCGTTTCTTGAACTCAGCGCGCATCGCATCGACCGACTTCTGATTTCCCCGCAGCGCCTCGATCCCGGCAACCTGCGTGAAACTCGCAGTGCACGAGTTTGAGTTAGTCATCAGACGCGAGATGTGTTCCGCGAGATCGGCGCGCATGACGCCGTAACCCATCCGCCAACCGGTCATGGCGTAAGTCTTGGAGAAACCGTCGAGCAATATCGTCCGCTCCTTCATTCCATCGATCGACATAATGGAGTGATGTTTACCTTCAAAGATGAGACGGCTATAGATCTCGTCGCTTAACACCATGACATTGCAATCACCAATGGCGCGCGCGATGTCGTCGATGTCTTTTTTTTCCAGCACACCGCCAGTGGGATTCTGGGGTGAATTCAAAATGATCAACTTCGTGCGATCGTTGATCAGACCGGCCAACTCATCCACGTCGAGCCGAAATTCCAGCTCTTCGCGCAACCGAATCGGCACGGCTTTCGCGCCGACGTAATTGATCATTGACTCGTAGATGGGAAATCCCGGATTCGGATAGATGACCTCATCGCCATCTTCGACCAGCGCCAGAACGCTGAAGAAGATGATAGGTTTGCCACCGGGGACGATGACTACTTCTTCGGGTGTGACTTTCACCCGGCGTGTTTCGCTCACATGCTGAGCGATGACTTCGCGCAGCTGGGGCAAACCGGCGGACGGGCCGTAATGAGTAAAGCTCTTGTGCAGGGCATCGCACGCGGCGTCGATGATGTTGGACGGAGTATCGAAATCGGGTTCTCCAATCTCGAGGTGAATGATGTCCCGGCCCTTTGCTTCCAACGCCCGCGCCTTCACCAAAACCTCAAACGCGGTCTCGGTACCGAGGCGCGCCATACGCTTCGCAAGGCGGAGTTCGCGGGCCTGAGTCATGATGCCGAAATCAGCATTATCAATGCGCTTGTGCAACTTGTCTTTTTATGAAGTTCGCGATGGCGATGCCGCGCGCTTTTCGCCAGAATTTGCGGCTGACACAGCCGCCACTACAGTTTCTTGCTTTGAAACGTCGATGGCCCTTCGTCCTTTCCGGTGTCGTTGTTCTTTTGCTCGTCGCTGGATTGGCGCTGCAGGTTGATTGGACGTGGAAACGACAACTTTCGCCGTGGGGTGGACGTTATTTTTTTCATCGCGTGGCGCTGGCAGTGCCGTCGTTCCATCAGGGCGATGGAAAATGGGCGGACGATCCACTGGGTGGAGTTGAGGCCAACGGCACGATCGGCGGCGAAGGTTGCGCGGTAGCCTCCGCGGCTATGGTGTTCAAGTTTTACGGCGTCAACGTCGATCCGCAGCAGTTAAACTGGTTTTTAACGAATGTCGGCGGATACACCGAGCAAGGCTGGCTTTATTGGGACCGCGCTGCCTGGTTCGCGCCTGATCGCTTGCGTCACGTGTATGAAGACCTGGCCTCCTATCAGCTGATTGACTCGAATCTTTCCCGCGGAAATCCGGTCATCGTACGAATACGGCTGTCCAGCGGCATTACGCATTTTGTGGTGATCGCCGGTAAGGACGGGTTCGACTATCTCGTGCAGGATCCCGGCGGTGGTGCTGCGAAAGGCCTCTATCCGTTGCGCGAGCTCGGCAGCGACATCGAGGCGCTGCGATTTTACGAACCGATTGCGAAGACCATTTCACGAGCCTCGGTACAGCCGCGAGGATGACCAGGCGGGGTCATCCATCGAATCGTTTAGATTTTTCTGGAATCATAGGCCCAGTGTAACAGGGCCTGTCGCTGCCGGCGGCGACAAGAAAGGTCGCGCGGCGAGCAATTCCTTTTCACTTGCGCAATGTGACGTCGCACAGCGCGCCAGCGCTTAACCTGGCGCAGATCGTCCTCGCAACGCCGTCCGGAATAGTAACGACAATACCATTGAAACCAGCCGCGCGGATCGTCGTGGTAGATCCAACCTTTCTTGCGCCAGACCGAAAGCGGTTGGGATGCGTTCACACCAAAGTAATTCAGCGAAGGCTCATGGCGTTTGGCACAAAGTTTTGCGTTCTTAAACCAACTCGCAGGAAATTCGCGACTGCAGTCCGTCATGTATTTGCCGCCGAACACTCCAAGCTTGAGCATTTCTGTCGGCGTTAACTGCGGTTTAAACCCGGGGCGAAAATCGCGGCCCATCGGCCTGGTGCGTAAGTAAACGTAGCCCTTCTGCATCTTGTCATTCACTGTTACGCGCACCGGTTTCATTCAGGTCAAGTTTTCGGCGGCCACTCCACGCCAGCCAATTCCTTTGGCAACTGTTTCGGGTCGGTCGGGTAAATGAGCGACATTTCCGGTTTGGCCTTTGAGCCTGGTAAAAACTCACTTTCCTCCGGCGCAGCCACAATGAGCCAAAGTACCTCCGAGTCAGTGTCGTTGAATACCTGACGCAACTCGCGGGGACCGACCAGCACGCCGCCGTATTTCGGCACGGTCAACGTTTCGTCCCCGACGCGCATCCGGCCCACGCCTTCCAGCACGAAATAAAACTCCTCCGCGCAGATATGTTTGTGGAGCGTATTCGCACTCTTCGGCGGCAAACGCCAGAGCCGCGCGCCAAGATTCGCGCTCCCTGTGCGCTCCAGATAATCCGCGTTTGGGATTTTCATCAGATTGGAGGGCCGCCAATGAAGATCGTCCGGCGGGATCAAAAAGTAACCTTCGATCGCCTTCATCGGTACTTTTTTCAGGGCATGACAACTCTCAACGCGAAGAACTCACAAAGTCCCGAACCAACGCGCTGATTTCATCTGCCGTCGTGTCCAATGCAAAATGACCGGCGTCGAGAACATGAATCTGGGCGTTGGACACATCCTTGCGGTAGCGTTCCGGCTCACCGGGATCGAACGAGAGATCATACTTTCCCCAGATCACCAGGAGGCGCGGTTGTTTCTCGCGCATCCATGCCTGCCATTTCGGGTAGGCATCCACATTGGTGCGATAGTCGTAAAACAGATCGCTTTGGATCTGCGCCTGCCCCGGCTGGTTCAGAAACGCGAACTCGTCCGTCCAAAGATCAGGATCGTAGCGATCGACTTTCGGATCATTACCGACATGGCGCGTCCGCGTCGTCTGCAACGACAGGAGATTTGTGCGAAGAGCGCTTTCATTCGCCGCACGATCTTTCCAAAACTCGCGCCGCGTCTTCCAATTCGCGCCGAGGCCTTCGTTGTGCGCGACTGCGTCTTGAACAATAAGAGCTTCTACGCGCTCCGGGTGCGCAAGTGCCATGCGAAAACCGACAGGGCCGCCGTAATCCTGCATATAAAGGGCGTAGCGCGAGAGTCCGAGCGCTTCGGTGAGGTGATTCGTGATCTCAGCGATGTGATCGAACGTGTACGCGAATTTTTTCGGATCAGGCCAGTCGCTGTGTCCGAACCCCGGGTAATCGGGCGCGACAAGGTGAAATCGGTCCGAGAGCCGGGCGAAGAGAGGCTCGAACATCCGGGATGAAGATGGCAATCCGTGGAGCAGGAGAATCGTCGGAGCATCCTTCGGTCCCGCCTCTCTGTAAAAGACGGAAAGCCCGTCTATCTGTATCGTGCGATAAAAAGTTGGATGTTCCATTGGGCGTTCCTTTCCTTGTGGTTGGGCCAGTAATTGAAATGATGGGAGGAGCGCAAAAACGACAAACGCCATGCGCGAAAATATTGGCGATAACCGCATCACAGATTACCTCACCACCTCAAAGATCACTTCCAGCTCGACCGGAGTGCCTAGCGGGAGGCTTGCGACACCGTACACCAACCGGCATGGGTTTTTGTCTTTTCCAAAGACGTTTTGCAATAACTCCGAGGCGGCGTCAGCGACTTTCGGTTGATCACGAACGTCTCCCGAAGTGGCTACTGAGACGCCGAGACGCACGATCCGCGCTACTTTGTCGAGCGATCCCAAATGCTGCCGCGCGACAGCGAGTACGTTAAGCGCCGCGAGGTAAGCCGCTTTGCGCCCCGTTTCCACATCGAGCTCGGCGCCGACCCGCCCAATGAATTTCGCCTCGCGTCCTTCCGTAGGAAGCATCCCAGTCAGAAAAAGCAGATTGCCCGTCTGCACAGCCTCCACATAGGTACCGAACGGCGCAGGTGGCGCTGGGAGTTTGATGCCAAGTTCTTTCAACCGCTGCTCGGCTTTGGCCGGCCGGGAGTTTTCGCGCGTTACCATTTACCAACGTGCGCACCGCCATCAACGTGCAGCACCTCCCCTGTTACTTGGCGCGCTTCTGTCAGATAAACGATCGCATCCACGATGTCTTTCACATCGGAAATCTGTCCCATCGGTTGCAGTGTTTTTAGAAAATCCTTCGGGTCATCTTTGTGCAAGGGCGTATCGACTTCGCCCGGTGCAACGGCGTTCACACGTATACCCTGTTTCGCGTATTCCATTGCCAGGCTTCGTGTGACAGCCTCAAGGCCACCCTTCGTGATCATCGCAACCGCGACGTTTAGTCCCGCGATCGGGTGATCCACCATCGTCGACGTAATATTGACGATGCTTCCGCCGGTCTTCTGAGCCAACATCCGCTTGATCGCGAGCTGTGTGATGAAAAGAAAACCTTCGATGTTGACGGAAATGAGAGACCGTAAATCATCAAGTGTATAATCCGTGAAACGTTTCGAGAAAAATATGCCGGCGTTGTTCACGAGCGCGTCGATGCGGTCGAATCGGGATACGGCAATATCTGCGATTTTTGTGGCAGTATTTGGATCACTGATGTCTCCATCCACCAAGGCAAGATTCGCAGACGTGGGGAATGGATTTGTTTTGGTGATTTTTCGCGAAGTTGCCACCACGTTGTAATCGCGATCCAGGAACGCCTTCACAAGGCCTGCTCCGATGCCTTGCGAGCCACCGGTCACGATAACTGTTTTGTGCGTCGGTGAGATTCTACGCTCCTTTTATTAGCTTCTACTTTCGTTTTCGGACCGACGTTTTCTAAGTCAGCCGTCAGCGCGATTCTCAAGCATACCTCACTTCGCATCAAGGCGATTTGAAGGCCGTAAAGAACTCTAACTTTGCCGCGAAACGTAGGGCGCGATCTGTCACGTAACGCCAGGAAAAAAGCGCCCCAGACGTGTGCACGTCTGGGGCGCGAGACCGCTTTGCCTAACCAATGATTCCCGCTCAGTCGCGCGGAAAAACTTCGAACAAGTTGTTTTCGCCGTGCTGCTGTGTGAAGAAAAGCCGCGCCTGACCTTTCTTGAAGACCTTCGTTCCAATCAATCCCTGGATCGTGCTGTCTCCCTCGGACATGTGCACGCCGGTTGTTTCGTTATCTTCGTCGGTCGCCAGCTGATCCTGGCCAAGGGCGACGAATCGGGCCACGATGCTTCTCTCCGGATGCTGTTGGTTCAGTTTGTAAGCCCAAATCGAATCGAGCTTATTCAACTGATCGTGCAACGTGTCGCCCCGATCTTCTCCCACCAGGATCGAATCTTTGTCATCCACGAACGTTAAATTATCGAAGGAAGCATGGTCGGCGTCTCCAAGTACCGAGGAGAGAGATGTTTCCAGTCTCGCGGCTGGCGTCGAGATCGACACGGAAGATTCCGCCCCATGCGCCGCGCGCTGCCAGCACAGGGTCTGTACCCGCGATATTATTCGTGTCGCCCGTGATAGTGAAGAAGAAAGTCCGAAAGTGTGAACCAGGCTGGAACTGTCCATTTTCCGGGCGCTTGAATGGCGTAGCGCCGACAGCTTTGGCCAGAGCGTTGGCATCGAACGGATCGGTGCCATCTATTTCGGTGTCATGAACCGTGACCCATTGGACCGGCCAGGAGGCGCCCACCGTGTGGAGCAGCAGTTGATTCTCCGACCGCGTGTCGCCGTCCGGGTGCTGGGCGTCCACCGGCACGAACACGATCGGATTGCCGTCGATCGAGACCTGGAGCGACTGCAATTTACCATGCGTCAAATCGCCCGGAGATGTAGGAACAAACCGGAAAACGAACGAATTCGGATTCCTTCCATTGTTCATTACCGTGGTGCCACCGACGTCCTCGACAATCCAGACATTGCCCTGGTCATCAGGATGAATACCCTCATAACCGCCACGGCCGAGGCTGCCATAGAGGGTGCGTAAATCTGCGCCCGCTCCAGTGTTCGGATCAAAATCGGCGCCCATCTCGATGACGCCGCCGTTCGCGCCAGCTTCCTCGGTAAAGAGCAAGGTGCGACTAAACGGGTCCCATGTGGAACCATCGATGCTGTTGAAGTGGGTCAAGCCACTGTCATCGACTGGCGTCAGCAGCGTGATACGATGGTCAGGATCCGCCACATCGAGATTGATGCGGGTGACGTGAGCGAGATCGCCGGCGTTCTCGTGCCCCTGAAAAAGGAAGTGCCGGCCATAATCGTAGTCAGGCGTGGGACCACCGGGATTATGATCGAGAATGAGATAAGTGTTTTCGTCCGGCTCAGTGCGACTGCCGTCGCTTAGGTTGCCGAATTGGGTAATCACTCCCGATGGGTTCTCAAGCACATCGACGCCTTGAGCGACAAGCCCGGCGGTAAACTCCGGTGACAACACGTTGGGCGAGGTCACCACAGGATTAGCTGCGGGGACGCCGCTTACCTTTTCGTTGAAAACCCTGACATGGTTGTCCGCGGCAGCCTTTGAGGCAGCCATAGTGACAAGCGCCATAATGATGGCTACGAATGAACAGGACTTGGCCTGCAGTGAATTCTTAAGAGTTGGTTTCATGATTTGATTGTGTTGGATTGGTTTGTTTTGGTTTGCGCGGTAGTCACCGCACGCGCCAAACAGCTACAGCCCAATTGTGACGAATGGGTTCACAACGTGTAAAAACTGTGTGACTTTTAATGTCACACAGCCGTTACACGCACACGCCCGTTGCTGCTCGCCACCGGCGTTTCATCACGCCGTGTAAATCCGAGATTGGCATCACACCATCTTGATTGGGAAAGAAGCTCAAATCCTCACTTAATCTCGGCATCCCAAACGGTTCCGGTGTACTTGCCGACGCGATACGTGACTTTCACCCGATCATTTTCCCGCAATTTCTCCCATTGCGCTCGATCGGTGTGGACTTGAATTCTGCGGTCATCATCGAGCATTCGCACTTTTACAAGCCACTGTTCGGCCTTTAACGCACGCGGATCGCGGCCCGTGCCGCGCACCTCTGGTTTCATCACGTACCCATCAACTGCGATTTCATCATCCGCCATCGGACGAGGTTGCTCATTTGGACTTGCTACGGATTCAGCGTTCGGCGTCTGGGCGACAGGCAGCGCGGCAGCGATATGCTCCTTCGCAATTACTGCTTGGCCGCTTTTCTGTTCGCAACCGCTGAAGCCAATAATGAGGGACATGGAGATGAGGCAGACAACGACAGCAGTTCGTAACATCGACGTAACGTGATTGCTCCTTGTTAGACCTGATCGCGGATGTAGCATGCCGATGTTCTCATGCGCCGAAAAGGAGGGTGAATTATGGGTGTGATGTTGCAAGCCTTCTATTGGGATTGCCCGATAGCGGAGAATCGTGAGCATCAATGGTGGGCTTATATCAGGTCTAAATTGCCGTCGATCGCCGAGGCCGGTCTCACTGCGTTGTGGCTTCCACCTGCAAACAAAGCCGCCGGTTGGAAATCGATGGGCTACGATCCATACGACTTCTATGACCTGGGCGAGTTCGATCAGAAAGGCGGCGTGCCTACCTGGTTCGGTTCCAAAACAGAATTGCTCGACCTGATCCAGTCTGCTCACACATTCGGGCTGCAAGTGTACGCCGATCTGGTATTCAATCATAATAGCGGCGGCGATTCGCAGGAACTGAATCCGATCGACGGCCAGTCGCGCTGGACAAAGTTCGACCCAAAGAGTGGCAAGTTTTTGCGCGACTGGAAATGCTTTCATCCCAGCCAGTACGAGACTTGGGACGGCGCGACTTTCGGCGATATGCCGGACCTTTGTCATCGCACGCCTTTCGTTTATACGGAACTCATCAACTATGCCCGCTGGCTCTTGGAAGAAGTTGGGTTCGATGGATTCCGCTACGACATGGTCAAGGGTTACGGCGGCTGGATGGTTCGCTCGATTCAGGAACTGCGCGCCCTGCGCGGAAGCACCAGCTTCAAACCGTACGCCGTCGGTGAATGTTGGGACAGCGAGCGCACGATCGGTGATTGGCTCGATGAAGCAAATGCGTGGTCGGACAATCCGGTCGGTGCGTTTGATTTCCCGCTGCGCTGGCGTCTGCGTGACTTGTGCGACAGCTACGGATTCAGCCTCCGTAATCTCGCAGAACGCGGAGTCCTGTTGTGGGACCGCCCCGCGCAAGCTGTCACTTTCGTCGAGAACCACGATGTGGTGCGTGACAGTCCAGTCGTTAATGACAAGCTGCTCGCTTATGCCTTTATACTTACGCACGAAGGTTATCCATGCGTCTTCTGGCAGGATTACTTCAACTGGGATCTCGCCCAGCCTGATAATCAAAGCGGCATCAATGCGCTCATCAAAATTCACGAGCAAAATGCAGGTGGCGCGGCTCAGGTACTTTTCGTAAACGACGATCTCTATGTCATGCAACGCCTGGGGGACAGCGATCGAAGCGGACTGATCCTTGTGTTAAACAACCGGGCTAGTTGGAACGGCGCGTGGGTTCAAACACGGTGGAACAACACGCGGCTCGCTCCCGCTGCATGGCGCGGTCACGATGACGCAGGGGTGCCGGAGGAAAAATGGACTAACGAGTCCGGCTGGGTCGATCTCTGGGCGCCGCCTCGCGGCTATGCAGTTTATGTGCCGGAGTGAGCCGGAGAAATTTGGACCTCGGATTGCGGCTGGCGACTTCGAAAGGATTTGCGAGCAAGCACCCGTCGCCGCAAGATTGCGAGTGAGGACAACCCACCGCTACATTAATAAACATGAAACATGAAAGGCATTCGTCTTTTTTTCCTGCTCCCGATCGCAGCCACCATTTCCGCAATCGGTCAATCGCCTGCTCCGTCTCAGTTGTCTGAGTCACGCGAGCTATTCGAAACCATTGCGCGCATGGACGCCAAATTGTTCGATGCGTTCAACGCTCACAACCTCGACGCGATGATGGCGATGTTCGCCGACGACCTGGAGTTCTACCAGGACAACGACGGCTTCAGCAATTACCAGCAATCGAAGAACGATTTTACAAAGATGTTGGCGAGCGTTCCCGACATCAGGAGAAAGCTGGTGAAAGACAGCCTCGAGGTTTATCCGATCAAAGATTATGGAGCGATCGAGATCGGCGTGCACCGCTTTTGCCACAAGGAGAAGGGCAAAGAGGAATGCGGATCATTCAAGTTCGTGCACGTCTGGCACAAAACCGGCGACTCGTGGAAAATCTCACGCATCATCAGTTACGGTCACTAGGCGCTCCTCAAAGAAGCTCAACCAGCGCGTCGGCCGTTTCCTTACAAGCAACGCTAGTCAACGTCTGTTAGTCGCTCTTGGTCAAGATTTCTTCCTTGCGGCTGGCAGAGCAGTGCTTGGATGTCAGACTGCCAGCCGAGTCACCCAGGTTCGCCACGGCGAATCTGTCCAGTGGCGGACTAGTCGACATCCTCTGCTGAACGTTGAAAAAGATATTCGCGCAACGCGGGATCATCTGTCAGGCTCGCGGCGCGATCGAACGCTTTTCGAGCTTCATCCTTCCGGTTCAGCAACCGAAGCAGATGTCCGCGCGCAGCCCAATATGGCTGATAATCCGCGATCCGATCCGGTGGAATCTGTTCAAGTGCAGCAAATCCGACAGCTGGCTCGCCTGCTTGGGCGATCGCAACAGCTCGACCAACGAGCGAACCAATACCAGGAGCGATCCGCACCAGGCCCTCGTAGAGCAATGCGATTTCCTTCCAATCGATGCGTCCAGTTTTCGCTCGATTAGCGTGGAGAGATTGAATCGCAGCTTCTAATTGATAGCGTCCCATATGCTTGAAGGCAGCGGCTGAATGCAAATGTTTCTCGGCTTCCTCAATCATTGGCTGCGACCAAAGATTCGCGTCCTGCTGATCCAGCGGCACAAACTTACCAGTCCTTGTGTAACGAGCCTGGCGTCGCGCTTCACAGTGCAACATGAGCGACAGCAAGCCGTGAGCTTCTGGTTCGCGCGCCATCAGTTGCGCCAACATTCGTCCTAACAGAATGGCCTCTCCCGCAAGCGCGTGATGCGTAGAAGCCGCCTCCATCAAGCTTTCCCAGCCAGTAGTGTAAGCCGCGTAGATGGCATCGAGAACAAATGAAACCCGCTCACTCAGCTCCGGCGGTTCGGGCACGCGAAAGGGAATTGCTGCGTCACGAATCTTATTTTTTGCGCGAACAAGCCGTTGGCTCATGGCAGCAGGCGAAACGAGAAACGCCGAGGCAATTCGGGCGGCGTCAATGCCAAGGACAGTTTGCAACATGAGAGGTGTGCGGGCGGCTGAATCGATCGCGGGGTGCGCGCAAACGAAAAGAAGTTCGAGCCGTTCATCGGGAAAATGTTCGTGCGCTTTCGCGACGGCCTGCGCTTCCTCGGCAATTTGTTGAAGGAATTCTTCAGATTTTTGTCGCACCTGAGTGTGACGCGCGGTGTCAATCATGCGATTGCGTGCAACATGCAGCAGCCATGCTTCCGGTTTTTCCGGAACGCCTTCCGCTGGCCATCGCTTCAACGCTGCGACGAACGCGTCGCCAAGCGCATCTTCCGCGCTGGCGACGTCGCCCGATCGCGCCGCGAGATAAGCGACAAGCCGCCCATATGAATCGCGAACAACGGATTCAATGGCGACGCTCGTCGCGGCTTCGCTCATTTGGGAGGCTTCGGAGTTCCAACCATGAAATGCGATCCCAACAAGGGACGCACTTCGATTGACGCAAATCCGGCAGCAGGATGGCGGGCAGCCCATTCCAACGCGGCATCGAGATTCGGCACGTCAATGATACCAAATCCGGCGAGGAACTCTTTCGTTTCGGCGTAAGGACCGTCGTGAACTTGCCGTTTTCCATCGCGGACCGAAACGGTCGTCGCGTTCTGCGGCGAGTCTAATCCGGCGCCGCCGACAAAGATGCCTGCAGCCTGAAGTGCTTCACCGTAAGCCTTCCCGGCGGCCACGGCAGAGGCGTCATTGCGACGGTCGAAGTGTTCCTGTGACTGGTGAACAAGTAATGCATATTTCATAGTGTTGGTTTCAGTTGTTGTTTTTGCGTTTTTGTTTCCTCAGCGACTTTTCCACGGATTGTCGCCAGCCACCTGCCTGGTCGTGGCGTTGACACGATTGAAGAGATTGGTCGTGGCAATCCAGACGATGAGAGCTGCGAGCGCTTTCTCATCATAATGCAGCGTAGCTTCGTTCCATATGTCCTCTGGTACTGGATCCGACCGGTCGCTAAGCCGGGTCACCGCTTCAGCCAGCGCCAGCGCGGCGCGTTCGGCCTCGGTAAAAAAGGGCGCTTCGCGCCAGGCAGCTACAGAGAATAGACGATCATCTGTCTCACCCGCTTTCTTAAGCTCTCGAGAGCCCATATCCACGCAGAAGCTACAGCCATTGATTTGGCTGGCGCGCAGGTGAACAAGATCGAGCGTGCGCTGAGGCACTCCGCTCTTTCTCACAGCTGCAACGAAAGCCATCAATGGCTGCATCGCATCAGGAATCAGCGTCGCTGGGTTTTTCATTCTTGCTTGTATCGTTTTCATTTTGTTTCCCTCTTTTCGTTTTGTTCTTGTTTGTTATCGGGCCGGAACACTTCACGGCCCCATTATGATGACGTTTGGAACTCACGGGTTTCGACATTTCCATAAGAATTTTCACGACACTGCGAGCCGCAACGCTAGCGACCCAGTGGCCAACAAGAGGTATGTCGCAGGCCATGGAAGATGCGAGTACCAGCCAGCCCGTATCACAACTGCGATGGCACCAACAAAAAACAGTACCAGGCCAACCGCCGCTGCAACCCCAATCAGAGAAACGCCGATACCTACCAGTAATCCAAGTGCGCCTGCGGCCTTAAGGACGCCCAATGTGAAAAGCCACGAATGCGATCCTCCCCATTTGGTAATGTTATCCAAGACCCACTGAGGTCGACGAAAATCAACGATAGCAGCATACGTGTTGGCTGCGGCAGCGAAAATCGTGATGACAATGTATGCTGTGAACATGACAGATCAGCTCCATAATGAAGACGCGCCGCAACAACGCATTTCGACATTTCGGCGATAGTTTTTCGCGGCTGATGTAGCATAGCCATCTTGGCTGTGGAGGCCGGCAGGCATCTTGCCTGCCCAAGAAAACGGCAACCAGGCGAGACGCCCGGTTGCCTCACAGGCAAGATGCCTGTGCTCCGTTCGTCTCGCCGGTTCGTCACTGCGCCTTTGAATCTCCCAACGTCGTTCGAAGCAAGGACGGACTACTTACACGCTTCGCCCGGCCATTCGCGGGTTTCTTCCAGTGATTCACCGGTTTCCAGAAGACTTTTGAGACTAGCCAGGATGTGCGGCCATCCACTCGACACCGCTTCGATAAATTTCGAGCCTTCTTTCTCCATTTCGTGAATGACGGTGAGCTTCACCGATTTGCCTTCCTTCTCCATTTGGTAAGTCAGGCGTGAATAACCTTCCGCTTTTAGTTCAGGTCTGAATTCATTTCGCCATTTCAACACCAGCCGGCGAGGCGGTTCGATTTCAAGAACCTCACCGCGATCGGTTAGCATTCCGTCGGGAGCGATAGCCTTCCAGGACGAACCTGCTTTCCATTCGGATTCCTGAGTTGTATCAAACCAGAACTTTCTGGTGAATTCCGGTTCAGTGAGCGCCTTCCACAATTTCTCAGGTGTTGTGCGAATGTAGGTTACGTAAACGAATTGGTCTTTTTTCATAGGACTACGTTGATTTGGTTTTTTTGGTTTTCTTTTGTCCGCCACGGCGGATCCGTCCTGTGGCGGATTCGAGACCTTTTTTCAAATCGCTCAACGCCTGTAGGCGATGGCGTTCGTATTTGCCAATCCAACGCTCATAGATCTCATGCAACGGCATCGGATTGAGATAATGCAGCTTCTCGCGCCCGCGCCAGACGACGGCGATGAGGTTTGCTTTTTCCAGCAACACCAAATGTTTGGTCACCGCCTGCCGGGTCATGTCCAGGTGTTCGCATAATTCGCTCAACGTCTGCCCATTCTCTTTGCGCAACTCATCGAGCAATTTCCTGCGACTGGGATCGGCGAGCGCTTTAAAGACTGCATCCATCAGCTCAGATTATGCAACCAGATGGTTGCATGTCAAACGACGTATTTCAGGTATTTTTCCGTCATGAGCTTTCTGAATCTCGAGCAGTTGCCGTTTGTCGGAATGTCGTACGAATTCGTGGGGGAAAAACAGGGCGCACCGTTCTCAGCCTACATCGTCAACGCAAAGCCGGGCCAGGGTCCGCCATTACACACGCATCCCTATGTCGAAGTGGCGTTCACGCTCGAAGGCGCCGCCACCATTACGGTGGGCGATGAAACGCGCGAAGTGAAATCGGGCGGTATCGTGATCATCCCTGCGAACACGCCGCACCGATTTGTTAACTCAGGGGACACGGTCCTGCGTCAGATTGATATCCATGCCAGCCCGCAATTCATTCAAACGAATCTTACCTGAAGATTTCTAGCGAGTCGGGCGCCTAGAGGTGGGAACCAAAGAATTTTTCGCTTTTGTAATCCTTACTTCTTCATTCTTACTTCCGTGATGCACTGGGTAGTTTTCCTTCGTGGGGTGAATGTCGGTGGCGCGAATCGTTGCCAACCGGCGGCAATCGCCAAACAGCTGGCGAAGTTCGGTGTCGTTAACATCGGCGCGGTCGGCACGTTTGTTGTGCGCGAAAACGTTAGCCAATCCGTTCTGCGCAATGCGATCGCGAAAAAGTTGCCGTTCAAATGCGAAATCATGATTTGTCCCGCGCGCGATATCATCAAGCTCGCGTCAAAGGATCCATTCTTGCGGCAACCCGCAGGACCAAACATAACGCGGTTTGTCAACGTTCTGGCCAAACGAATCCCCTCGCCGCCGCCTCTCCCTCTCACCCTGCCTTCGGACGACGACTGGCTGATCAAGATCATTGGCATCGAGGACAGATTTGCCTTGGGTCTCTATCGCCGGCAGATGAAAGCGATCAGCTATCTCGGTAAGATCGAGAAACTCCTGGGCCGACCTGCTACCAACCGCAATTGGAACACGATCGAGAAAATCGTGAAAATCCTTAAACAGAATTCACGAAATTGACCGACTTCGAAGTTTTTCACCTATGACGTCTGACTTCTGCCTTCTTACTTGTAGCCTCACCGGCCTGTCATTTGTTCGAACTTTTCCGGGTACCGATCTCCCTGCACATTAATTTTTGACGCGGCGTTTTCGATGTCACGAAGATCGTCAGAAGTAAATTCGATTTCTGCTGCGCCAATGTTTTCCTCCAAGCGCTTCAGTTTGGTGGTACCTGGAATTGGAACAATCCACGGCTTCTGCGCGAGCAACCACGCAAGCGCGATTTGAGCAGGCGTAGCTTTCTTGCGTTTCGCGATCTCGCCAAGCAGATCAACCAAAGCCTGATTCGCTTTTCGAGCCTCCGGCGTAAAACGAGGGAGCATGTTGCGAAAGTCCGAACTGTCGAACGTTGTGTTCTCGTCCATTTTCCCAGTGAGAAAGCCTCTTCCAAGCGGACTGTACGGGACAAAACCGATCGCGAGTTCCTCGAGTGCCGGCAGCAGTTCCTTCTCAGGATCCTGGAACCACAACGAATATTCGCTTTGAACTGCAGTGACGGGCTGCACCGCGTGTGCGCGACGGATCGTTTGCACTCCTGGCTCGGAAAGACCGAAGTGCTTCACTTTTCCCTCCCCAATGAGCTCCTTCACCGCTCCGGCCACATCTTCGATTGGCACGTCGGGATCAACACGGTGTTGATAAAACAGATCGATCACATCGGTCCGGAGTCGTTTGAGCGAAGCTTCGGCAACTTGTTTGATGTGCTCCGGCCGGCTATCCAAGTTACTCCATCTCGATCTCGACTTTGGAATCAGGCTTGAAACCAAACTTGGTGGCTATCACCACTTGCTTGCGAAGCGGAGCGAGCGCTTCGCCAACGAGTTCTTCGTTCGTGAACGGGCCATAAACTTCGGCGGTATCAAAAAATGTGACGCCGCGTTCAACGGCCGACCGAATCAATGCGATCATCTCCTGTTTGTTGCCAGGCGGACCGTACGCAAAGGTCATCCCCATACAGCCGAGTCCGATGGCTGAGACTTCCAGGTTAGTTTTTCCAAGTTTGCGTTTTTTCATTTTCTTCTCCGTTCGGGCCAGAAGCCCTCTTACATGGTAGGGACGGCTCGCCGAGCCGGCCGCTTGATCGGCGCGCCCGGCGGTCGCGCCCTACCAAAATATTTATGAGATGAATTTACAGCTTGTCACTCCGATTTCAGTGAAGCCATGTCGATGGCGAAGCGGTATTTCACATCGGACTTGAGCAATCGCTCGTAGGCTTCGTTGACTTTCTGAATCGGAATCTTTTCGACATCGGCCGTGATGTTGTTGGTCGCCGCAAAAATCGAGCATCTCCTGCGTTTCAGCGATGCCTCCAATCATTGAACCGGAGAGATTATGCCGCCCCATGATGAGGCTGAATGCCGGGACCGCGAGAGGCTCTGCGGGAGCGCCGACCATTGTAAGATTGCCGTCCACGCCGAGTAAATTGATGTAGGCATTGATGTCATGATTCGCTGAAACCGTGTCGATGATGAAGTCGAAGCTGCCAACGTGCTTTTTCATCTCATCGGCATTGCGCGAGACCACGGTTTCGTCGGCGCCGAGGCGCAGCGCGTCCTCTTGCTTGTGAGGCGACGTGGTAAAGACAACGACGTGAGCTCCGAACGCGTGAGCAAATTTTACCGCCATGTGGCCGAGCCCGCCGAGACCAACCACGCCAACTTTCTTGCCCTTGCCCACCCCATGATGGCGCATTGGCGAGTAAGTCGTGATTCCAGCACAAAGCAGCGGCGCGGCGCCGGCAAGTTCAAGATTGGTGGGAACGCGCAGAACGAAATGCTCGTTCGACGACGATGCTTTCGGAATAGCCGCCATAGGTAAAGCCGCCGAGGTGTTTGTCCGGCGAATTGAAAGTGAGGACCATGTTCGGACAGAACTGTTCAAGGCCTGCTTTGCAGTTGTGGCAAGTGCCGTCCGAATCGACCATGCAACCGACCGCAACGAGATCGCCTGCCTTGTACTTGGTCACTGCCGACCCGACCTCAATAACACGACCGACAATCTCATGCCCGGGAACGATTGGATAGTTCGTGGCCATGAACTCGCTCCATTCGTTGCGCACTGAATGAAGATCGGAGTGACAGATGCCGCAGAAGAGGATCTCGATCTGCACATCGCGATCAGTTGGATCACGACGCTGGATTTTGGTTGAAGCCAGCGGCGAGGTTTCACTGGAGGCCGAATAAGCTTTCGCGGTGAATGTAGTTGGATGCATGATTTATTTTATCTTCTTTAATTGAGCCGGGGTCGCTGCGCGTGTGTGGGATTTTGCAGTGCCACCTTAGAGTGAATCCTGATTCCCTCCTAAAGATGGAATCGAAACGCAATCAAGCATCGCGTTTAGTTATCAGATTGCCACTGCATAGGAATGGCCACTCGAACTGCATCATCAGCGAGGAACATGAAGAATTTCCTCCATGTAACGGTCGGCGGCGACGGCTGCCTCCTCTGGGTTGCTACCGTTCTGACGCGCGCTCAAGTAGGACGCGTACCAGTCCCACCAATTATGTTTGGCGTGCGTCTTCTCATATTGTCCGTGGTGCTCCTCCGTCTCATGGAGAAGCTCTGCAAGAGTTGCAACTTCCGTGGCTCCTCGTCGCGGCGACTTCCATTCGCGGCCAGGAAGTCGGGTCGTGATCTCCTGGAGCAGCCAGCCGTTCCCATCTGGATCTTCGAACGAAGCAAACGAGTAATAGGAACGACCTTGCGGATCGCGGCCGCCGACACGCGGGCTTTCCACAGAGTTGTTGAACGGGCCGCCGGCATAATGGAACACCTCACTCACGTTGACGCCACGGGCAATCAAGTCGTCGCGGGCGGCGGCGATGTCGTCCACGGCGAGGACCAGGCTGTCCGGCACACCAGACTTTGCCGACGTGATTCCCTTGCCGAAGATGATCGACGCCTCTGAATTAGGAGGAGTGAATTGTATAACTCGAAATTTATCATTCGCGACGTAATCGATATCTAACCGAAATCCCAGTTTCTGGTAGAACGCTTTGGCGCGATCGACATCGGAAGCAGGTATAACCACAACTTCTAGTTTCATGTCCATAATTACTGTTCCTATATGTAAGAGAGAACTACAGACCCAGATCGCTTAATCCTGGGTGATCATCCGGGCGACGACCAAGCGGCCAGTGATATTTGCGATCTGATTCCGATATGGGGAGATCATTGATGGACGCAAAGCGAAAGGCCATGAGCCCGTCGGGGTTGAACTCCCAGTTCTCGTTGCCATAGGAGCGATACCAATGGCCCGAGTTGTCGTGCCACTCGTAAGCAAAGCGTACGGCGATGCGATTGCCGGTAAACGCCCAGAGTTCCTTGATGAGCCTGTAGTCCAGCTCTTTCGCCCACTTCCGCTTTAGAAACTGAATAATCTCCTGGCGTCCATTGGGAAATTCGGCGCGATTTCTCCAGCGCGAGTCGATTGCATAAGCGAGTGCCACTTTTTCCGGATCGCGAGTGTTCCAGCCATCTTCTGCCAAGCGAACCTTTTGAATGGCAGTCTCGCGAGTGAACGGAGGCAAGGGCGGACGGATTGCTGTCGTTTCAGTTGTCATGGTTCTTCTCCCTGCAGTTTCGAGCCTCTAAACCTCGGGTTGTGCGAGCAGGCCCTTCGCTCGCGGCTATGCCCGGCGAGAAGCGGGTCAGGTGACTCTTTTTTGCGGAGACGCCTAACGAACTTTGCGCTCACCGAGCGTCTCCAAGATTGGTGCAAAAGTAAAGTTACAATCTTGCTACGCAAAGCACACCTCCGGATCGAGCGTCACTCTCTGCGGGCTCGCCGCTGTCGGTTGATATCGCAGCCAACGAAATCCGGTCCCGATAGCGCGCTGACTACTGCTCGAAGGTAGTTGCCGATGGGGTCGGGCAACGACGAGCCTCGGTGGTGGTGCTGGGCGTGAATCCGCTAGCGCGCAAGGTCCAACATTCGTCGAGCGTCGAGCAGTAGCAGATCTCGACCGACACGCGTAAACGTTCCTTATTCATCTTCACCCAGAGGGGATTCGATCTGTCGTAATTGAGCGGATTATTTTCAGGATCGTTCGCAGTGAAGACGGTCCTCGATTCGCCTGCGGCTAACACATGAAAACTCATGTCGCTCTCCGAAAACAGATGCTCCCCAGGTCCGAGTATTTTCTCGAGTGCCTCCTTCCAATTCCTCACCGGCTGCCCATCTACCATTACAATAACATGCCGGATAATCGCGGGGCCTACCCCTTTGTTGGCGAGGGTAAAGTGAATAGGGCCATTGCCGCTGTCGAATTCGAGGATGGGCCATACCGCTGCGCGCACCTGCTGGCGCTGCACATAGGCGGTGTAAGCGGAAACACACAAAGCGCAAAGTCCGACAAAGGTTGCGATTACTGCGTCATATCGGCTAGCGCGGGGCGTCTCCCTCTTTTCCGGCACGGCGCCGATGATATCGCTGGCGAATTGAGTGTCAATCAGCGTTCGATGTTGTAGAGGTATTCGCCGCGGCGAACGCCTAACCAGTCCATCAACTTCTCTGATATGAAATCACTCACTCAACATCTTTGGTTTGAAGTACCCGATCGACGCGGGTTCATCAATATCACGCCGAAGGTCGATGAACTCGTCCATCGTAGCGGCGTGACTGAAGGTCTTTGTCTGGTCAACGCCATGCACATCACGGCCTCGATATTCGTCAACGACGACGAACCGGGTCTTCATCACGACTATGAGGTGTGGTTGGAAAAACTGGCGCCGCACGCTCCGACCAGCGCCTATCGACACAACCGGACTGGTGAAGATAACGCCGACGCCCATCTCAAGCGTCAGATCATGGGTCGTGAAGTTGTCGTCGCGATCACCAAAGGCAAGTTGGATTTCGGACCGTGGGAACAAATTTTCTACGGCGAATTCGACGGCCAAAGAAAAAAGCGAGTGCTGGTCAAGATAATCGGGGAATAACAGATCTGACGTCAGGTCATCGGCCACGCCTATTCGCATCGTAGCGACACAATGGGATCGATGTTCATTGCGCGGGCGTGCCGCAAGTCCACAGGCGACTAATGAAATAACGGACAAAAGAGGCGCTTGTGCCAAGCGTGGTTTTCTCGCCGTTGCCTCATCACGAATGCCAGTCTTTGAATCTGTGAAGGAGTAGCGGAGTCGTGCAGCCAGAAAACGGCGCTAATTCGAAATTTTATTAGAGAGACAATTGAGTGTCCGAAGATCGATTGGTCATTCGTCGTAAAAGTGGGGATCAAATCTTCGTCGCGCGGTCGCACCAAACAATGTCCAAATTCACACATCAAAAAAAGTTTCCGGCGCGGGCTAAGCTCTTGGCAACCGCTGGAGTTTCATTGGCTACGGGGAGCTTATCAGGGGCCGACCCCGCTTTCAGGCACAACAGCGAAGAGATCGTACCGTTCGTCTATCATGCGCCGCAAAGCGCACTGGATGATCTGAAACAACGTCTGATGCAAACACGTTGGCCCGAGCGCGAGACGATTAACGGTTGGGCGGAAGGCGTTCCCCTCGATAAGCTGCGCGCGCTTGTCGAGTACTGGCGCACTGATTACGACTGGCGGCACTGCGAGGACGCGTTAAATCGTTTTCCACAGTTCCGCACCAAGATCGATGGTCTCAACATTCATTTCATCCATGTACGATCGAAACATCCGAATGCGCTCCCGATTATCCTGACTCATGGATGGCCCAGCACGATCCTCCTCTTTCGAGACGTGATCGGACCTCTGACCGATCCAACTGCATACGGCGGAAAGGCTGAGGATGCGTTCGACGTAGTCGTGCCGTCACTGCCCGGATTCAGTTTTTCCGAAAAACCTGCAGAGCGCGGCTGGAACGCGCAGCGCACCGCGCAAGCATGGGCTGTCCTGATGCAGCGTCTGGGCTACAAACGATACGTCGCCCAGGGCGGAGACTGGGGAGCTTTCGTAACAACGGCACTGGCGCAACAACACCCGCCCGGCCTTGTTGCCATTCATCTTAATTTTCCGCAAGTCGTGCCGGATTATATTCCTGAAAAACTAACTCCCGATCAGCAGCGGGCGATAGAAATCCTGAAACATTTTCGCAACGAGGGTTCAGGTTATCTTGAAATGCAGTCGACGCGCCCTCAGACGATCGGTTATGCACTGATGGACTCGCCTGCGGGTCAGGCCGCATGGATCTACGATATTTTCAACGCTGGCACTGGTAACCATGGCAACCCGGAGGAAGCCCTCACCCGCGACCAGATGCTCGATGAGATCACGCTTTATTGGTTAACCGGGACAGCGGCTTCTTCCGCCCGTTTCTACTTTGAGCAACGCGCCTTGCTTGGAAGACCTAACAATGCGGGACGAGTCGATCTGCCGGTGGGAGTCAGTCGTTTCCCTAACGACCTTCCTGCTCCCCGCAGCTGGGCCAGCGACATGTACCCAAACTTGTTCTATTGGAACGAGCTCAACAGCGGAGGACATTTCGTATCGCTCGAGAAGCCCGAACTCTTCACGGAAGAATTGAGGAAGTGTTTCCGAAAGGTGCGTCAATCAGACCATCCCGATACCATTCCAGAAAAAGAGTAATGCCATGGCAGGCACGTCTCTGACCAAACTGATCCGAATCTATTTGAAAGCATACGAAACAAAGGATCGGTCAGCTCTGGAATCGACCTTGAGCAACGACTTCACCTTCACTAGCCCGCACGATGATCACATCGATCGTGTCACATACTTGGAGCGTTGCTGGCCCAACAGCAAACACACCAGGGCGATCCACATTCGCAAACTTTTCGATCGCGGCAACGAAGCCTTTGTCCTCTACGACTTGGAGCCGGACAACGGACAACCATTTCGCAACACGGAATTCTTCACTGGAAGCGGCGGTACGATCAAAACGATCGAAGTGTATTTCGGTTCGAAAATCGGCAGAGTCGAGGACATCAAGTAACTCTGTTTCGACCACTCAAGACAAGAGTTTGGAATCACGCAGTGCCTGCTCCACTGTACGTTTCGCGTCCGTTTCGATCGGCTGCCAGTGCGCCACCACGAGTCGTTCGAAATCTATTGCGAGTAGGGCGCACATGGAACGAGCAAACGCTTCCTTGTCGCGGATTACGAATAAGCGATAGACCGCGCTGATTCCAAATAATCGCGGCAGACGCATGACATGCCGGACAAAAAAACGCGGCCACCCGGACGTCTTCTCTGTGGAAACGAAAAGAAGAGGTCAGCCAGCACCAGCGTGCGCGACCGCCGGTGAAATAAAGCGTGCTCGTTCATTCGCACTCCGTCGATGCGCAGCACATCAATCTCGCCATCCCACTCTTGAGGTGGAGTCGATAAAGATTCTGTCTCCACTTCGGTTGCCTCCACGAAACCGTCCGGAGCCAGGTAAGGAATATTCGGCAGCGCCTTTCGACCTTCCTTGGCAAAGGTGTCGTGCATTAACGTTGCTTCCACTAACCAGCTTGGCTCACCGAAGCGCCTGATTGCTACAATGTCTTGCTGAGTGAATGGCGCTGTGGAATGAACTACGACTCGGCCGTCTGCGAGTCGCAGCAGCGTGACATTGCGCTTGAAGTCGATCCCGAGTACGCGCCACGGAAACGAAATCAACGCCACATCGTCACCAAGTTGTCGCCACATTGCCCGTTCCCCTTTTATCACGGATCACCGATCACTGATCACCGCGCCATCAGCGCCGATACTGCCCATCGCTGACCTTTTCCATCCACTCAACCGCTTTCCCGTCCAGCGCCTCTTGAATGGCGATATGCGTCATTGCGGTCGTCGGCGTTGCGCCGTGCCAATGTCTCTCGTTAGGCGCAAACCAAACCACATCGCCTGCCCGGATTTCTTCGATTGATCCGCCATCGCGTTGCGCCCAGCCGAGCCCGGCAGTTACGATCAACGTCTGACCCAGTGGATGCGTATGCCAGGCGGTGTGAGCGCCCGGCTCAAACGTGACGCTTGCGCCGCGCACACGCGCCGGTTCAGGCGCCTCGAACAGCGGGTCAATGCGTACTGTGCCAGTAAACCAATCAGCTGGCCCTTGGTTTGAAGGCTGTGAACCAGATCTTTTTATCTCCATCCCTTTTTCTCAACTCTCTGCTATCAATCATCAACTTTCTAAAGATCCACTTCTTTTGGTTTCCCAGCAGAAGCGCCGCATACCTCAACAGATAGGCGCTGACTGATCGCTTCGGCTATGATTTCGCGGGCTCTTCCATAAATGCATCACGGCGTAGCTGCGCCATGGACGCCAGGCCTGAGAAATTTCTTCCGCCTGTTTCGTGCTCACCCGGCCGAGGCTGTTGCGTACCGCAATGTCTTCTTTCGGAAAAGCATCGGGCCAACGCGAAGCGCGCATGGCGATATAATGCGCCGTCCATTGGCCGATGCCTGGCAGCGCGGTGAGCTGCGCGATGTCGGCTTCGGGATTGGTTCCTGCATCAAGCCTTAACGAGCCTGCTTGGAACGCCCGCGCCAAAGCAAGGATACTCGCTGCCCGCGTCCTTACGATTCCGAGTTTCGCGATGTCGCCAACGCTCGCTTTGGCAACGCGCGCAGCGAGCGGCGAGAGTCGTGTGAGCTCGGGAAACGGCGTCCGAATTCTCTCGCCAAAAGCTTCGGCGAAACGGCCTGCGATCGTGGTCGCGGCTTTCACTGTGATTTGCTGGCCGAGAATCGCGCGGATCGCCATTTCGAAACCGTCAAATGCGCCGGGGACGCGCAGACCGGGGTTCTTCGTCACGCTTTTTTTCAAACGCTTATCTTTCATCAAATGCGCCGCGATCAGATCCGGCCGCGCCGTGAGGTCGAACAAGTTGCGCAGCCTGCCTAACAACGCCGGCAGAACCGGCGCAAGCGTGTGCGTGAACTCGACTACGAGCCAGCGCTTTTCGGGCGCGTGCGTGACCTTGATCCAGCCGATGCGTTTGCCTAACCGAACCGTGCGCGCGTAGCTGTCCGCGGTGACGAATTCCACATCTCGAATCATGCGAGCACCGAGAAATTTGAGAATTTCCTCCCAATCGTACGGTGGCCGGTAACTGAGTCGCAAAGTCGAGGTGCGGCCGGCGTCGATCGTTTCGTGGTCCTCGGCCGCCCGTTTGCGCAGATGAGTCGGCGGCATGCGATATTGCGTGCCAAAAGCGTCGTTGAAACGGCGCAGGCTGGAGAAGCCGCTCGCGAACGCGATTTCGGTGACTGGCAATTTTGTTTCGGTGAGTAACTGTTTCGCCAGAAGCAAACGCCGTGTCTGCATCAGCTCGATTGGGGACACACCAAGTTCCTTCTGCACAATGCGCCGCAACTGGCGCGAGCTGATGCCAAACTCTGCCGCGATTTCCTCCAGGCCGGCGCCCTCGTCGATCAGTCCTTCATCGATGCGACGCGTAATGAGATGAGCCACGCGATTCGAGTGATCGATCGGCGCCTGGCCCGGCGCTAGTTCAGGCCGGCACCGCAGACACGGACGGAACGACGCTTTCTCCGCGGCGAAGGCGTTCTCGAAGAAACGGCAATTTTTCTGCAGCGGTGTTTTCACTGGACAGATCGGCCGGCAGTAAACTCCGGTGGAAGTGACGCCGACAAAAAAGATCCCGTCGAAGCGAGGATCGCGCGAGGTCAGGGCGCGATAAGCAGCGTGACTGTTGATCATGCCTTACCATAAACCATCGTTCAACGCGTGCACCGGCCATTTTCGGACATGAGATTATTTTAAATATTGATGTCCGAAAACGGCCAGCGCGCCTCAAAAAACGCTTCATCTTAAATCAATGAAAACGACAAAAGACAAGCAAACCACTTATTCGTACAAGACCATGAAGTCTCCGGTCGGCCGGCTGAAATTGGTCGCCAGCCAGCGCGGATTAGCCGCGATCCTGTGGGAAAATGACGATCCGAAACGAGTCCGGCTTGCGCCGCTGGTGGAAGACAAAAATCATCCGGTGCTCCTTGAGGCTGAACGCCAGCTCAACGATTACT
Organism: uncultured Verrucomicrobiae bacterium; assembly: GCA_963836455.1. Taxonomy (GTDB): domain Bacteria; phylum Verrucomicrobiota; class Verrucomicrobiia; order Chthoniobacterales; family UBA10450; genus Udaeobacter. The sequence continues at coordinate 35,040 of CAWIJH010000018.1, read as the reverse complement.
TCGCGGGCAAACTCAAGAAATTTTCTTTGAGGTTCGACTTCGCTGGAACCGAATTTCAAAAGGAAGTGTGGCGAGCGCTCGCGGCCATCCCTTTCGGCGAGACTCGCAGTTATGGAGAGATCGCACGACAGATTGGGCGTCCAAAAGCAGTCCGCGCAGTCGGAGCGGCGAACGGAAGAAATCCCATCTCCATCATCGTCCCGTGCCACCGGGTAATCGGTTCCAACGGCAAACTGACCGGCTTCGCAGGCGGCTTGGAGACCAAAGCCTTTCTGTTGAAAACCGAATCAGAAAAGGAACGTCTGTAACGACGGCCCATCGTCGCCTTTCCGTAGCTTTGGCCGGGATCTTATGTCGCGCCTGTGGCGTAACGCACAGCGCAGCTAAGCGACTTTACTCGATCTTCACGATTTTCGCGGATCGTCCATCTTCAAGCGTGACCCAGTCGCCCATATCGGCGGCCAGCAGCGCCTTGCCGATCGGAGAAATCCAACTGACGGCGTGCGGTTCGAGATCGAGTTCGTCAACACCGAGGACCGTATAGGTTTCGGTCCGGTCCTTCTTATCTTTTACCGTCACCGTTGCGCCGAAGGCAACGCTGTTCGACCCCGGGTCCGGAGGATCGACAACGTGGACCGATGCCAGAATTTGTTCCAATTCGGCGATGTGCGCGCTGTTCGCGTTTGCTGCGCGAAGTTTTTGCAGTTCGTCGCGCAAATGCTTCGCGCCGCGCGCGGTGATATAATTAGTCGCGCCCGGCGGCAATCCAGACGCGGATCGTTTCCGTCCGCTACGCTCCGGAGGATCGACATCTTCTTTAACGAACGCCCTGCTCATTTAAAGGAGTATCGCAGCACCGTTTCCTTTAGCGTTTCAGATTTCGTACAGCAACCATGGAGCGATCGCAACATGACCTATCGCTCCTTCGTTAGCGCTGACCCGGCCGATCAGAGATAGCTCAGCCAACCCCCGCGCCGGCGCTGCTTCACCTCGGCAAACCAGCGGCACACGGGATACAACGCGATCACGACGAGCAGCCAGACGGCATAGACTCCGGCGAGGCCGAATCCGTAGTCCGGTGGATACTGCCGTGTATCTTGGAACAGCGGGCCGGCAAAAAGCCCGCTCGGGCCGCCATACCGCAGGTAGGAGATGAGCAAGGCGATCGCATGGATCAGAAAAATGTGAACGATATAAAAAAAGAGCGGCACGCGGCCGAAAACGATGAAAGGTCGCCAGAATTTGCCGAGATCGCGATCAAGCAGGGCCAGCACGATGAAGGAAGGACCAAGTGTCATCAACAGATAGAGCAAAGAGGGAGGATATTTCTCGCACTTGATGAACGAGAAGATGGTAAAGAGCAGGCTCTGTTGCCGCGACCACGGGAAAGGATCGCCATAAATGTTCGTCGCACGGATCACAACGAAGGCCGCACACAAACTGATGCCGAGCCATAGCGTTCGGCGACGTCGCCGCGCGCGGTCGAGTTTCACCACCGCACCGTAGGCGTAACCGGCGGCCATGACGCCGATCCAGGGTACCAGCGGATAACCGATGTAGAAGGTGAAGGTCGGCGAGAGTTGGATGGGATTTCCGGCATGCAGCACGTTCCAGAGCCAGCTGAGCGAGCCAAACGCCTCTGGGGGCACGGAATCGAAAAAGTTATGCGTGCAGATCATGACGATCCCGAATGCAGCGATCGCCCACACCGGCAAATAGATCAGAGCGGCCAGCGCGACCATTGACCACCCCAGCGCCCAGATCACGCCCCCGCCAAGAGAATGGATATCGAAGCTAAACGTCCATGCGAATTGCATCACCGTCAGTTCGAGTAACACCAGCCACAGGCCGCGGGTGATGAGAAACCGCGCGAGATCAGTTTTCGTTCTGCCGCGCGTCAACGAGAGAAAAGCGGCGGTGCCGGCCAGGAAGCAGAACACCGGCGCGCAGAAATGAGTGATCCACCGCGTGAAGAAAAGCGCGGCGTACGTTTGGGTCAGATCGAGCGGGCGGAACAGCAGGGCGTCATGGCTGAGGAAATCACGGGTGTGATCGAGGGCCATCAGCACCATGACCAGACCGCGCAAGACGTCGATGTTCTCAAGACGCGGGCGTGCCGGTTGTAAAGGAATCGGAGAGTCGCTGACTTCCGGCATACCCTCTGCCTTTGTCACAAAGATCGTGCGGGCCGTCAATTGGAACTTCGTGGCGTCCGTATTCTCGCCAATCCGATGTTGTTGTTCGGACAAGAAGGCCACGGCAACTCCGAACTCTCAACGATCAACTTCACTCTGCATTGCCAGTACGCGGGCAGCTCGCTAGAATCGCCGCGCTTTCTGAGCTTTGGGTAGCACCAATGGAAACGCCGCTGACGCCCCTCGAATTCGCTCGCCGCGCGCGCAAACTCTATCCCGAACGTGTCGCCGTGATCGATGGCGCCTCGCGCTGGACCTATGCGCAGTTTCTCGATCGATGTGATCGTTGGTCGGCGGTTTTACAGAAACTTGGAATCAGGCCAGGCGACCGCGTTGCTTATCTCTCACCAAACACTCACGCGCAGCTCGAATCGTTCTACGCGGTCCCGCAAATCGGCGCTGTGTTGGTCCCGCTAAACTATCGCCTGACGGCCGACGACTTCGTTTACCTGATCAACCATAGTGGTTCGCGCATGGTTTGCGTAGACCGCGATTATTTCGGAGCGATCGACAGCATTCGGTCCCGCCTTCCGTGCGTTGAACACTTCGTCGCCCTGAACTGTAGTATCGGCTGTCCTCAGCCGAATTCTGACTGGCTCGACTATGAAGCGATGATCGAGGCGAGCCCGTCTGAATTTAGGCGCCCCGAAATTCAAGAGACGAATCTGCTCACAATCAATTACACCAGCGGCACCACCGCACATCCGAAGGGCGTGATGATCACCCACCGCAATGCCTGGATGAATTCCATCGGCACGCTCCTTTATGCACCGATGACCTGTGCTGATCGGTATCTGTGGACTCTGCCGATGTTTCACGCCAACGGCTGGACCTTCGTCTGGACCGTAACGGCCGCTGGAGCGACTCACGTTTGCCTGCGCAAGGTCGAACCGCGCGCCGTCTTCGAATTGATGGCGAGCGAGCAAATCACCACGCTCTGCGCAGCGCCAACGGTTTTGATTTCGCTGGCGAACGCGCCGAAATCTCTCCATCGCCTCGCGCCGAACGGAATTCGCGTTGTCACGGCCGGTGCGCCACCCGCGGCTTCCACCATCCAGCGACTCGAAGAAGAATTGGGCTGGACGATCATCCATGTTTATGGACTGACCGAGACAGCGCCGTTCATCACTGTGTGCGAGCAGCGGGCGGAACATGCGCCGCTCCCGATCAAGGAACGCGCCGCAATCAAAGCCCGCCAGGGTGTGGAGTTGATTACGTCGGGTGAATTGCGCGTCGTGGATACACACGGCAATGACGTGCCACACGATGGCGTTACTCCGGGAGAAATCATCGCCCGCGGCAACGTGGTCATGGCCGGCTACTACAACGATCCGGAAGCGACCGAGCGGGCTTTGCACGGCGGATGGTTGCATACCGGTGACGCTGCGGTCGTGCATCCGGATGGCTACGTCGAAATTCGCGACCGTCTGAAAGACGTCATCATCAGCGGCGGTGAAAATATTTCTTCTGTCGAAGTTGAAGGCGTCCTTTTGCGACACCCGGCGGTGGAAGAGGTTGCGATCGTCGGGTTCCCGAATGAACGCTGGGGCGAAGCGCCGCACGCCTTTGTTGTTCTCCACGAAGGCGCGCACGCCGATGAGCGCGAACTGCGAGAGTTTGCGCGAGCGAATCTCGCGCACTTCAAGGCGCCGCACAGCGTGACATTCGTCAATGAGCTGCCCAAGACTGCGACCGGCAAGATTCAAAAATATATTTTGAGAGCACGACGGCCCGCGATCGCTCCGCAGTGAGTCGGTGCGTCTTCGTTGGCCAGAAGACCGAGGGTTGCACGGGCGACTTAAGAGTCCGGCCAATCCGAAGAGTTGTGATAATTGCCCGGCGGACACACGAAATCATCGCGTCGCGCACGAACATATTCGAAAGACATGAAGGATAAACCTGACCACGCTGATTCGAGTTTGAGCGAAACCATGGCTGCTCGAATTGAAATTAAAGAGCTCGGAGATCCCGGCCGCCAAAAGGAAATAACCGATGCCGTCGAAGCTCTAGACGGCGTAATCGAAATCAAAATAGAAAAAGGCGCGTTGCACGTTTCTTACGATCCGCTGGCGACGACTGAAAAGAAAATCGAGGAGGCTGTTCGTTCCACCGGAAATACAATCAAAGCCGCGGCCACCGACAGACAGACTCCGCATCCAGAATTGCCAATTCCGGCCAATGTGGAAGCAAAAACGGAAAGCAAGACGTCTTAATATTTTGAAACTCGTTCGCTGCCCGCGCTCACTCGCTCCTACCCTCCTCACTAACGCCAGTCCGGCTCGGACCCTTCCATGTCGCTCATCCCATTCGCTCCATTGAAACTCGCAGGCTCGCAGTCACGCCATTTTAGCGAGCACTGTTAGCGACGCTTGCGCAAATTACGCCGCTGCGGACTGGCGCTGACGTCTGGAACTTCTTCACCGAGGGCAGTGGCTAAATCGATTTGGTGGTCCTGCTCTTGCACGAGGATCTCGCGAATCTGTTCAGCCATCGCATATTCTCCAAGCGCTTCACACTGCGGGATGCGATCGCGGTAATTGCGAATGGTTTCATTTTCGTTGTCGAGATCGTAGCGGAGCATGTCTTTCGCGTTTTTCGATGTGCGCACCGGCTTCGGGCTGGCCGCGGGCATTTTGCCGAGGTAATCGATCTGCCGCGAGAGAATCAGGGCATGATCGAGCTCTTGCTTGGCGTGGATTTCGAGCTGAGCGGCGATGTCCATGTATTCAGCGCCCTTGAGCACCTGAGAATAGACGACGTAGGCGATGATGGCCTGATATTCACGGGACAGATCTTCGTTTAACAGCTCGGCGAGACGGTCGCGGGAAATTTCGTTGGATTTTTGTTCAGGCATTTGATTCCTCCTTTAGATTGAAAGACAATTTATACGTTAGAGCGCTTTGAGCGCACCGCTAGTTTTCAGAGCGCAACGGCCTGCGCTCGCTCCGCATTGAGTCACTTAGCCCGCTGAGACGCGTTCTATGTTCGCCGGCTTCGGCTTAAGAGGCGACTTTTGGGATCTTGCCGTCGGATATTTTCGGTTAACGGACTTCTCGTCGCTCCATGCTCGAAGCTCATGGTTCGAACGAATCTTGAATGTTTGAAGATACGACCCCGATTTCTTCTCCCCACGATATTGTTATATATGTCTGTCCTCATTTCCGGAACGGGCATCGCCGGCCCGACCTTCGCGTATTGGCTTTCTGTGTATGGGGTGGAATCAACCCTGATCGAGCGCGCGCCACGGCTGCGCACCAGCGGTTATGCCATCGATTTTTGGGGGCTCGGCTTCGACATCGCGGAGCGAATGGGAATTCTTCCCGATATCAAGCGCGATGGATATAACATCAGGGAACTTCGAATCGTCAATGCGCAGGGACAACAGATCGGCGGATTCAATGTCGAAATCTTCCGCGCGGCCGCCCGTGGCCGGTATGTGACGATTCCTCGCACTGACCTGGCCAAAAGTATCTACCGCAAAGTCGACGGACGTTGTGAAACTATTTTCGGCGACAGCATTGCCGGGCTTCATGAAGACGCGAATGGTGTGGACGTCACTTTCGAACATGCCGCCCCGGCCCGTTTTGACATGGTCATTGGCGCCGACGGTCTCCACTCCATTGTTAGAAAACTGGCGTTCGGGGAGGAAAATCGTTTTGAGACCTTCCTCGGTTATTCGGTCGCGGCTTTCGAGGTAACCGGTTACCGGCCCAGAGACGAGAACATTTACGTCAATTACAGCGTTCCGGGAAAACAAGTAGGCCGGCTCTCGCTGCGGAACGATCGCACTTTATTCCTGTTTGTTTTTGCCGATCAGCGTCGGGACCGGCTCGACCCCGACGATACGGAGCCACAGAGAAACGTGCTGCGCGCGCAATTTGGTAACCTCGGCTGGGAATGTCCACAGATTCTTGCCGCGTTGGAATCGTGCCCGGAATTATACTTCGACCGTGTCAGCCAGATTCGGATGAAGACATGGTCAAAGGGACGCGTCGGGCTCATCGGAGACGCCGCCTTTTGTCCGTCGTTGCTCGCAGGCCAGGGAGCCGCACTCGCGATGATTGCCGCCTACGTGCTGGCTGGGGAATTTGGCCGAGCGAACACCTCGCCGGAAAAAGCGCTGAAACGCTATGAAGCATTATTGCGCGACTTCATGGTCGAAAAACAAAACGCCGCTGCGAAATTCGCGACCTCATTCACGCCGAAGACTCGCTGGGGGCTTTTTCTGCGCAACCAGATCACGAAAGCGTTTGCCATTCCCTTTGTCGCCAAATGGGCACTGGGATCAACTTTGCTCGACCGCATCGAGCTGCCTGATTACTCGGCGGAAAAACTGGCCGTTGCCTAAACGTAATCCTGCTGCTCTGCAGCAATCTGATTTTGGATCATTGACTTTGCCGGATCGAAGCGTGCAAGTAGTTCTTAACGGCTGAAGTCAGGAAGATCGACGCTCGGAGAGCGCCGCTACGACAAATGCTCCAACGCCTCTTACCTTTTACTTCTTAGTTCTTCCTTGTAAGCGACCGCAACCCGAGCGGAGGTATCCAGATGGCGACCAAATATGACGCGATTGTTATTGGCACTGGCCAGGCAGGACCGTCTCTTGCGGTTCGTCTGGCAGGCACGGGAATGAAGACAGCGATTATCGAGCGCAAGCGATTCGGCGGCACCTGTGTCAATAACGGCTGCATCCCAACGAAGACGCTGGTGGCGAGTGCGCGCGCAGCTCATGTCGCGCGCCGGGCCGGCGATTATGGCGTGACGATTCGCAGTCCAATCGCGGTTGACATGAAAAAAGTCAAAACGCGCAAAGACGCAGTGGTCCGTCAAAGCAGCGCGGGCTTGGAGAAGTGGCTAAAGAACACTCAAAACCTGACCGTTATTGAAGGTCAGGCGCGCTTTGCCGACGCGCATCGGGTTGGCGTCGGCGATGCACTGCTCGAGGCAGACAAATTCTTCGTCAATGTTGGCGGACGCGCGTCTGTTCCTCCGTTCCGGGGCATCGATCAGGTGAGCTATTTGAACAATTCAACGATGATGGACGTGGACTTTCTGCCCGAGCACCTGATCGTCATCGGCGGCAGCTATGTGGGGTTGGAGTTTGCTCAGATGTATCGCCGCTTCGGCAGTGAAGTCACCGTTGTGGAGAGAGGGCCGCGCCTGATTCACCGTGAAGACGAAGACGTTTCCGAAAACATCAGAACAATTCTTGAAGGCGAAGGTATCAAGATCCGTCTGGGCGCTGAATGCATCGGCTTTGAAAAACGCGGCGCGCGAGTGGCCGTGCAAGTTGATTGCAGCAGCGGCGATAAGACTGTCATCGGCTCGCATGCGCTTCTTGCAGTTGGTCGTGTGCCGAACACCAACGATCTCGGTGTGGAAACAGGCCGGGATTCAAGTCGATCAGCGCGGTTACATCCAGGTTGATAATCAACTTCGCACCAATGTGCCCGGCATTTATGCGCTGGGTGATTGCAACGGACGAGGCGCCTTCACCCATACCGCGTACAACGATTATGAAATTGTCGCCGCTAATCTTTTAGACGGCGACGAGCGCCCTGTGAGCGATCGGATCACGGCTTACGCCCTTTACATTGATCCGCCATTGGGCAGAGCAGGAATGACTGAGGCGGAAGTGCGAAAGTCAGGACGGAAAGCTTTGATTGGAAAGCGTTCCATGACGCGAGTCGGCCGTGCGCGGGAGAAAGGCGAGACGGACGGATTCATGAAAGTTTTGGTGGATACTGAAACGAAAAAGATCCTGGGAGCGTCGCTTCTGGGGATCGAGTGCGATGAAGTAATTCATTCGCTCCTCGACGTCATGTATGCCAACGCGCCATACACGGTGATTCAGCGCGCCATGCACATTCATCCGACGGTCTCAGAATTGATCCCGACCATGCTCGGTGAGTTGAAGCCATTGGAGTGAACGAGCTCAAAAACATTTGTGAGTTTGCGCGAGCGAACGTCGTGCCTGGGCGGATACGACCCCGATTTCTGACTAATGAATCAACGGTGCCTTCGATAAGATCTGCGCGGCGGACGGTTGTTCGATGAAGCATTCCGGAAACGCCACCCGATCTGGCCGTGCGGTGCATCGCCGCTTCCGGAATTTCCTGGTAGCCGCGGCTCCATCTTTCGTTGCGGGACGCGCGCCCGTCGCCCCCGCTCGTCGCCTGGCGGCGCAGGCTGATTGTAATCGAAACCTTCCGCCTTTTTCCGGACGATCCCGCGGCCGATGAAACGCTCCAGCGAACGCAACGGCCCCTGATCTTCCGGCGTAATAAAGCTGATCGCATCACCGATGGCGTGTGCGCGTCCGGTGCGTCCGATGCGATGGACATAATCTTCCGAGTGCATCGGGAAATCGTAATTCACCACATGCGAGATCCCATCCACATCGATGCCGCGGGCGGCGATGTCGGTAGCGACGAGGACACGGACGGCGCCCGATTTGAAATCCTTCAGCGCACGGAGCCTCTGGTTCTGCGAACGATTGGAATGGATGGTTCCCGCTTTGATTCCGCTGCTTTCGAGACGGCGAGCGATCTTGTCGGCGCCGTGCTTGGTCCGGGCAAAAACAAGAACAGTGTCGAATTTTGGATCGCCTAACAAGTGAAGCAACAGCGCGGACTTCAAGTGCGGAGGAACCTCATAAGCTAATTGCGTGATCGCTTCGACCGGGTTCGCGCGCCGGCCAATCTGCACAATCCTGGGCGACTGTTGGAATTGGTGGGTTAACTCCTCGATTTCGCGCGAAAGCGACGCGGAGAACATGAGCGTCTGGCGTTTTTGCGGCAATGCTTTCACGATCCGGCGAATCGGCGGAAGAAAACCCATGTCCAACATCCGATCGGCTTCGTCCAGCACCAGAAACTCGACGCCGGAAAGATTGGCTACTCGTTGGTCCATCAGATCGATCAACCGCCCCGGTGTGGCTACGACCAGATCGACACCGGAACGCAATGCCTCTATCTGCGGACGTTCGCTCACGCCGCCGAAAACCGTGGCCATGCGCAATGGAATATGTTTCGCGTAAGCGCGCACGTTCTCCTCGATCTGCACCACCAGCTCACGAGTCGGCGCGACCACGAGCGCGCGCGGACCACGAGTCTGACCGTTCGGCTTCGACGCAGCGAGCTTCGTTAGGATCGGCAGAACGAAAGCGGCTGTCTTTCCCGTGCCCGTCTGCGCAATCCCGATGATATCGTGTCCGGTGGAAATGAGCGGGATCGCCGCGACCTGAATCGGCGTCGGCTCCGTATAACCCGCGTCACGCACGGCCTGTACGATTTGCGGCGAAAGATTGAGTGCGCGAAACGGCATGAGACGACAACTGTCGCCTATTAAGTGCCATCGCGCACCCACTCTTCTTAGATCTTCGTGCCCGCCACGTCCTACGTGGTTAGGCGCATTCCGCACCTGTTCTTCTCACATTCGAGGCCAGACTCCTGTTTCCTCGATCCGCGCCGCGAGCGTCTTTTCGTCAGAAGAAGATGCTATTTATCTTCCCAATGCCGCTGGATTCAATCTCCAAATGGCAAAGCACAAGGCCGTGGCAAATGTCACCCATGCCAGATAAGGCAGGAGCAGAGCACCAGCCAAAGTGCGCGCGCGCCAGAACGCGGCAACGGTGCATAATATTAAAACCCAGAGAATAAGAATCTCATAAAAGGCCAGCGCTCCCTTATGCCAGGAAAAGAATAACCAGCTCCAAAGAGCGTTAGCCATTAGTTGAGCGATAAATAGCCAAAGGGCCATACCGGATTCACGAAATCCGCGCTGTCTCCATACAAGCCAGGCCGCGATTCCCATGAGTAGATATAGGACGCTCCACACTGGTCCAAAAACCCATGCAGGCGGGGCCCACTCTGGACGTGAGAGCTGTTGATAAAAAATACTGGCGCTCACGGAAGCCACGGCACCGACAGCAGCCGCCGCAAACGAGAGAAGAAGCCAGCAAGCAAGGCCAATGACCTGCCTGATTGTCCAGAGACGTTTCATCGACAGTTACCCTTCTTATGCAAAGCCGCTCGCGCGATTCCCTGCAGCATACCGGCGAACACCAACCGGTGCAGTGGGAAGAGCACATACCAGTAGCTAAGACCAGCCCATCCCACTGGGTCGAAGATTGCGGTCTGCCTGATCGTGGTCAACAAGCCATCGGCCGTGACCTCGAACTCAAGCCAAGCTCGTCCGGGCAGCTTCATTTCCGCGACGAGCCGCAGTCGGCGATTGCGCTCGAGCACCTCGACGCGCCAGAAGTCAACAGTGTCGCCGACGTGGAGTAGCGTGGGATGCGGCCGACCTCGCCGCATGCCTGCCCCACCGCCTAACAAGTCGAGGAACCCTCGTAATCGCCACAGCCAATTCCATCGGTACCACCCGGTAGCTCCACCAATGGCCTGAATCGGCGCGAAGGCATCCGCGGCCGGTACATCGACGCTCACGGTCCGCGAATCCACGAGACGCGCGCCGAAGCGTACTCCGCCCCACAACCGGGGCTCACCACATGAGGAGAGAGCATCGGACCAACGCGTTTCCACGAACTCCCGCTCTTCTCGAGCAAGCGCTCGGCGGATGGCCTCCGCAATTCCCACTGGACGAACGGCGAACGTTGTGAGCGCGGCGGCGTCGCGGACTACCGTGGGGTGGATGATGCTTTCGATGAGCTTGCGTCCGACGCGGGCGTACAATGGCGTGACCAGGCCGAGCCACAGGCTGGATAGATAGGGTGTGAGTACGGGCACTGGGAGCATATAGCGTCGCAGCCCACGTTGCCGCGCGTATTCGCGCATGATGTCTGCATAGGATACCTGATCCGCCCCACCGATCTCGTAGAGGGCGTACTGAGAGATAGGCAGGCGAAGCGCAGCCAACAAATATTCCAGGAGGTCGTCGATGGCGATGGGCTGCGCCAACACGCTGACCCACTTGGGCGTGATCATGATCGGGAGTCGCTCCACCAGCGACCGGATCATCTCGAATGACAGGCTTCCCGAGCCGATCACGACGGACGCACGAAACTCGAGTAACGGCACGCCGGATTCGCGCAGGATTCGTCCCACCTCGTGCCGGCTGCGGAGATGCGGCGACAGTCCCTCTTGGTCGCTACCCAGTCCTCCCAAGTAGATGATGCGTCTCACCCCTGCGCGTTTCGCTGCCTGGCCGAAGTTGCTGGCGGCAGTCCGGTCAGCTTCCTCGAAAGAGCCGTCTGAGCCCATCGAGTGCACTAGATAGTAGGCGGCATCCACCCCGCGCAGCGCGGTGTCGAGGCTGGCGCGATCAAGGAGGTCACCCGCGACCACTTCCGTTGAGGCGTCGGCCTTCTGCCTAAGAACTTCCGGCCGCCTGGCTAGGCCGCGAACGCGGTACCCCTGCTTCTCTAACAGCCGCAATAGGCGTCCGCCGATATACCCAGTGGCGCCGGTAAGAAGGATCACTGACGGTTCTGGACTCATCGCTCCGCATCTGATCCTGTTTTGAATTCGATTTTCACAATTTTCGCGCTTCGTCCGTCGGCGAGTTTATCCAGTCGCCCATGTCCGCGGCCAGCAGCGCCTTCTCCTGACGCCAATCGCTTCCGTCCGCTGCGCTCCGGAAGATCCACTTCTTTAAGAAACGCTCTGCTCACCCTTCGACCGTTTCCTACTTCCTGATTCTTATCTTGAGAGGCAACGGTCTGCGATCGTTCCGCATGCCGAAGCGGGCTTTCACGTTGCATTATGCGGGCGTAACCATCGGCAGCTTCACTTTTGAAGTCATCGGCGGAAGTTTGCGCACGCCTTCATCGAGACGGCGCTCGAAATCCTGCGAAACATTCGCGTAGAACGGATAAGCCGCCAGATTCGCCGCCACCGGGCGGTAACGGAAATGCTTGTACATCCAGAGCCAGGGGGCCGGATTTTTCCGGACAACCGGCTCGAACTGGTCCCAGCAAGCTTGCGCCATTTCCTGAAGCGAAGCGCCCGCGGGAAATTCAATCCGGGGATGAAAAACCACGCGGTAACGTCCGCCGGGCAGCGGCTCGCAATGGACGTTGATGAGTGGCGCGCCTGTGCGCTGATGCAACCACACGTGAGCAAAGGTGACGCAGCGTTCAAGCCCGAAGCACTTAATCGCCACGGTCGGCAGTTTCGCCGAAATTGTCAGATCGACGAGCAAGGCGAAGCGTTCGCCGCGGCGCAGGGCCCGGTACAGATGCATGACTGCGCCTTCGCGGGCTGCAACGCGATGGCCGCTTCGCTGGCGCAACTTCGAGAAGATCGGATCGAGCAGTGGATTCTTGAATTGCTGCGCGATGACGACACCTTCGAGACCGGCGAAGGCCGAGACAATGCTGAGCCATTCGAAGTTGCTGTAATGATAGCAGCCGACAATGACCGGCTTGCCCGGGCGCGTGTTTTCCTCATCCCATCTCTCGCGATTCTCGAACTCAACGTAACGCGAGAAATTTTGACTCGTTAGGCGCGGGCTCCAAAAAAAATCGAGCATGGTGCGGGCAAAATGCTGATAAGATTCGCGCACGATCTGGGTGCGGCGCTCGCTTGAAATCTCATCGCCAAAGGCCACGCGCAGATTACTCAGCGCAACGCGCCGGCCCCGACGATCCAGCGATGCAGCCAGCGCGCCGAGCAAAAGGGCCAGCCGATAACAAGCTTTGCGCGACAAAAGCGGAACGAATTTCGTGGCGAATTTGAGCCCCAGCCACTCAAGACGGTATCGAATTTTCTTCGCCGTGCGCATCGCTCCAGTGTAAGCAAGCTTCGCGCAGGCTGCGAACGCCAGAGCCTGCCACGAGCGAAGTCGAATGGACGTGTACCTGCCATCTTGCCACTTGTCACTCGTCACCCGCCACTGCTAGTAAGATTAGGATCTGACCCCGTGGCCCCGCGCAACTTGATCAAAAAACCGTTGGCAGCCGCGGCCATTGTACTTCTCGTGTTTGCAGCGGGCTTGTGGGCGGGGTGGCACAAGGATGCAATATTCGCTCGCCTGCCGCTCTGGCATGGCGAGTTGACGCGGACTATCCCTTCTCCGTCACCATCACCTACTCTTTTGACGCTAACGGAGTCCCCGGTGGAAGCAATGGCGCAGACTCCTGCATCCTGGCCGTCGCTAGCAGATCAGTTGAAGCGAGAAGGCATCGAGCTACGCAATAGGGGTGACACGACGAATGCGGTCGGGCGCCTGCAGGAAGCGTTGGACAGCGAGCCGAATAACGCCGCCGTACTCGCCGAACTAGCGAAGACTTACGATCTCATGCAGCTGTACGACCGCGCGAATGAAGTGTGGCGCAAACTTCAGGAAATGGGTCCCTCGGCTGGTCCGGCATATGAGCTAGCCGATCGACGGCTCAAACTCGCGCCGCCGACTCCGTACGCAGTGCCGATGCCGACGGCGCCGGATTCTTCATCGCGTGAGGTAAGTGCTTCGCCAACCGCTGCTGATTTTGCAAAGTACGCTACAACGCCGCCCGAACATGAGATTGACCAGGTCCCACCACTGCCCACTTCCACTGCACCGGAAGTATCTTCTCCAGCAAACAGCGTGAGTCCGACAGAGCCGGGCCCTTCCGCCGAAACTGCCGTCGCTAAGCCGGGTGGACGTCTTATTGTTTTGAGGGCTCCGAACTTTGGATGGAATTTGGCTGTCAATCTTAAGATCGATGGGAGAACGGCCGCCAACATTGTGAAGGGACGCCGCTACGACGATTTCGTGCCGACGGGACGTCATATGCTGACCGTGTCGGCCGTGCCAAACTATCAGCCGACATCGACGGTACTGATCGTGGAGGACGGACAAACGTACGTATTTACGGCAACACGACGACAGAACACGGATAGTGTTGTTCTTGTTCCATCAACTCTGCCTCCGGGGCAGCCGCACTAGGTTGAATACCGCTCATCATAAGGCGCTTAAGATGTACGCTGACTTCGACGTAAGCGTACGATCATGCTGAGACGGCTACGGGCGTAACCGTAACGCGAGAAATTTTGACTCGTTAGGCGCGGGCTCCAAAAAAAAATCGAGCATTGTGACTTCTGACTGATCAGAAATTCCTCAGCCTCGGCCAACGCTTCGCATCACTAGAAGGACTTGCGCCGACTCCGCGATAGCCGAGCATTTTCTTCAACTCTATGCCGATTTCGTTAACGCCAATTATTCGGAGCTACGTCGACGCGAGCAATGCACACGATGTGAACTCTATCCTCGACTGCTTTGCCGATGACGCGGTGGTACGTGACGAGAACGCAACGCGCCGTGGCAAAATCGATGTTGAACGCTGGGCAAGCGAAACGATCGAGAAATACAAATTTCACTTTAAACCGATCAGTGCCGAACGCCGCGCCAACGAAACTGTCGTGAATATAGAAGTCTCAGGGAGCTTTCCAGGGAGTCCCGTCACGCTTGATTATCATTTTACCGTCGCGAAGGAAAAGATTTCGTCGTTGATCATTGATTCTTGATCAGTCTTGTTCCTGGAGACGTGTCATTCGTCGCACGCTTGCCAACGCGTAGTCGAGACGAAGAGCTGGTCAATTCTGCAAACTTCTTAATTCTCAATTTTTACTTCTTACTTCTCCTAAAGACCGGCGAAATTCAGAAATATATTTTGAGAGCGCAACTGCCTACGATCGCCGTCCTGTGTCCGCTCGACAAACACAGCGCGCCGCCGATGCTGAACGAAACGTCGCAGGCTGCATTGGATGCCTTAGCGTTTCAACTCCTTGCACCTCGCAGAAATCTGTTTCAAGAACTCATTCGCCGCGCGACCCAGCGGACGTTGCTTCGGCCAGACCGCCACGATCTTCCGTTCGGGCTTGGGCGCGAGGAGCGAACGATACTCGGGCAAGTCTTTGCGCTGGCTGAGCGCGGCCATCGCAGGAACGAGCGAAATGCCGACCCCGGAACGCACCAGGGCTTGAATCGTTTCCAGCTGGGCACTGCGAAAGTTGATGGTCGGCTTCAAGTCGCGCCGTTCGCAAAAACTCAGCACTTGATCGCCGAGGCAGTGCCCCTCCTTCATCACGATGAAAGGCTCTTTTTCGAGGTCAGCCAGGCGCACCGTCCGTTTGCGTGTTAACCGATGGCCCGGGGGCAAGGCCAGTCTCAACTCCTCGGTAAACAAATCCTTCACCTCCATCCGCTCGTCCTGGATGGGTCGGCTGACCAGCGCAAAATCGATTTCATATGCCTGCGCAAGCTTGAGCAACCGCGCCGTCGTGTCCTCGTGCACCACGATTTCCACTCCGGGGAACTTTTCCGCAAACGTTACCAGCATCTCCGGCAGTAGATATGGCGCAATTGTCGGCAACACACCTACGATCAGTCGGCCGCGCAGCAACCGCTGCGCATCGGAAGCTTCACGCCTGGCAGCGTCCACTTCCTCGAGAATCTTCACCGCCCGAGGCAGGAATGCCTCGCCATGTGGCGTTAGCTTGGCATCACGTTTTGTGCGGTCAAACAATCGCTCGCCCAGCTCCTCCTCGAGTTTGAGAATTTGCTGACTCAACGAAGGCTGGGAGACATGGCATTGCTCCGCGGCGCGAGAGAAGTTGCCCGCGCGCACCACCGCCACCACGTACCGAAGCTGATGCATTTCCATAGGCAATTCCTATGGTGATCGAAAGAAACAACTATTTCAACAATCGAACCAAATCTCGTTAGTTGAGGTTCACCGTTCAGTTCAACCCACCCAAGGAAAAAATATATGTCAACCGAAGCCAAATGCCCCGTTCATCACTCCACCAGCAGCGGCCCGTCGAACCGCGACTGGTGGCCAAACCAGTTGAAGCTCGAACTCCTGCACCAGCATTCCTCCAAGTCCAATCCCATGGGCGAGGACTTCGATTACGCCAGGGAGTTCAAGAGTCTCGACCTGGCTGCGGTGAAAAAAGATCTCGCGGCGTTGATGACTGATTCGCAGGACTGGTGGCCGGCGGACTTCGGCCACTACGGCCCGTTGTTCATTCGCATGGCATGGCATAGCGCCGGCACGTACCGCATCGGTGACGGTCGCGGCGGTGGCGGAAGGGGCCAGCAACGCTTCGCGCCGATCAACAGCTGGCCGGATAACGTCAGTCTGGACAAGGCGCGCCGGCTCCTTTGGCCCATCAAGCAGAAATATGGCCTCAAGATTTCGTGGGCCGATCTGATGATCCTCGCCGGGAACGTGGCGCTCGAAACAATGGGCTTCAAGACGTTCGGTTTCGGCGGCGGGCGCGAGGACACTTGGGAACCGGACCAGGATGTCTATTGGGGCCGGGAGACCACCTGGCTCGGCGGCGACATCCGCTACGCACACGGCTCGCACGGCATCGAGAAGGACACCGCAGTGCTCGTGTCCGACGACGACGCGGATGGAGACATCCATTCGCGCAAATTGGAGAATCCGCTGGCTGCGGTGCAGATGGGCCTGATTTACGTCAACCCCGAAGGTCCGGACGGCAATCCGGATCCCATCAAGGCGGCCTACGATATTCGCGACACCTTCAGCCGCATGGCCATGAACGACGAGGAAACCGTCGCACTCATCGCCGGTGGCCATAGCTTTGGCAAGACTCACGGCGCCGCCCCGGCGTCCCATGTGGCGCACGAACCCGAAGCAGCGGGTCTCGAACAAATGGGCTTGGGGTGGAAAAACGACTTCGGCACCGGCAAAGGGCCGGACACCATCACCAGCGGCCTGGAGGTTACATGGACAAACACTCCGACCAAGTGGAGCAACAACTTTTTCGAGAACCTTTTCAATAACGAATGGGAACTGACGAAGAGCCCGGGCGGCGCGCACCAGTGGGTGGCGAAGGAAGCTGACGCCACGGTGCCGGATGCGTACAACCCGTCAAAAAAACACCGGCCGACCATGCTGACCACCGACCTCTCGCTGCGGCTAGACCCGACCTACGAAAAGATTTCGCGTCGCTTCATGGAGCATCCGGATCAGCTCGCCGATGCGTTCGCCCGGGCGTGGTTCAAGCTGACGCACCGCGATATGGGTCCGCGCGCGCGTTATCTCGGCCCCGAGGTTCCTGCGGAAGAACTCATCTGGCAGGACCCTATTCGCGCGGTGGATCACAAATTGATCGATGCGCAGGATATCGCCTCGCTAAAGGCCAAAATCCTGGCGTCCGGTTTGTCCATCTCGGAGCTGGTTTCGACCGCGTGGGCGTCGGCGTCCACCTTCCGTGGCTCTGACAAGCGCGGCGGTGCGAACGGCGCCCGAATTCGTCTGGCGCCGCAAAAGGATTGGAAAGTCAATCAGCCCGCCCAACTGGCGAAGGTGCTCAAGACGTTGGAAGGCATCCAGAGCGAGTTCAACAAGACAGCGTCCGGCGGCAAGAAAGTCTCGCTGGCTGACCTCATCGTCCTTGCCGGTTGCGCGGGAATCGAGCAGGCGGCGAAAAATGTCGGCCACCAGGTGACCGTCCCATTCACGCCGGGACGCATGGACGCTTCGCCCGAGCAGACCGATGTCGAATCCTTCGCCGTGCTCGAGCCTTACGCCGACGGCTTCCGCAACTACCTCAAGGGCAAATACGCCGTTCCGGCTGAAGCGCTGCTGATCGACAAGGCGCAGTTACTCACCCTGACCGCACCCGAAATGACTGTGCTTGTGGGTGGCCTGCGCGTCCTGAACACAAACGCAGGCGGAACGCAACACGGGGTCTTCACCCAGCGACCGGAAGCGTTGACTAACGACTTCTTCGTGAACCTGCTCGACATGGGCACGGAGTGGAAGCCGCTCTCGCAAGACGCAGACGTGTTTGAAGGCTGCGATCGCAAGACGGGCGAAGTCAAGTGGACCGGCTCGCGGGTAGACCTTGTCTTCGGCTCGAACTCTCAACTCCGCGCACTGGCCGAAGTCTACGGAAGTTCGGATGCGGAGAAAAAGTTCGTCCACGACTTTGTAGCGGCATGGAACAAGGTGATGAACCTTGATCGCTTCGACGTTGCTTAATCTCCGACATTTCGGCTCGAACGTGATGCTTGCACCGCGCGCGAAGCTTGCAGACTTCAAGACACCGCACAGTGTGACCTTCGTCAAAGAGCTACCCAAACTGCGACCGATATTTACCTCTTCGTTATTCGCGAACCTGAATCAGGATTGAACCTATCCCGGCACCCTGCGACCATTCGCGATGTGCGCGCTGAATATCCCGCAGCGGAATCACTGCTTTGATCGGCACCGAAAGTCTGCCGGTTCGCAGTAAATCGAAAAGCGCTTCTAAGTCAGACAGGTAATGTTTCGAGTCGCGACTGATGAAGTAGAACTTCGTCCTTTTGCCTGTCCAGAACACCAGGTTCCTTGCAAGCAGTTTGATAAGGGCAGGCGGCGCGGGGCGCGGAGCAGTCCCGGACAAAGCTGGTAAGTTAAGCCCGTAGCCCACTAACACGCCGCCTTTTCTTAGAATGGAGTAAGACTCATCCCAGCTCTCGAATCCAAGCGGGTCAAAGACGGCATCCATTCCACCGGTCGCCTGCATGGCGATGATCCATTCCTTGCCCGAGTAAGCAAAAGGCGTAGCTCCTGCCTGAACTAACTCAGGATGTTTACGACCTGAAGCCGTCCCGTAAACTGTAGCTCCTTGCATTTTCGCAAGCGTGAATACTGCATGGCCAACAGCACCACTAAGGCCATGAACAAAAACCTTGTCGCCCGCTTCGACGCGTGCGGCGCGCATGACCATGCCGTAGGCAGTACTCCAATCCAGGATCACGGCGGTCGCTTGTTGTGAGTCAACACCTTCAGGAACTGACACGAGATACTTCTCAGTGACGTTAATTAGCTCTGCTTCCGCTCCGTAGATCGATAGACAAGCTACTCTGGTGCCGATGCGAAACTTGGTGCTTCCAGAGCCATTTGCACTCACCCGGCCGACAAAACAGTAGCCCGGCGTAAACGGCGGCTTCTTCTGCATTGGATAAGTGCCGCGCCGCATATTGATGTCCGCGCCCGAAAAGCCGGAAAACTCCACCTCCACTTGCACCTCGTTAGCCGATGGCGCTGGAATCTCCTCTTGAACAACTGTGATCTTCGACTCGTCACCGAATCCAGTGATCAGGGCCTTCTGAATCATTGCCATAGTCTAGTTGATACTACCCTCGCACCAAACATCACCCCGATAACGAGGTCTGCAGCGCGGCAAATTACCAGATCCAACCCCCAAATTTGAATCGCGAGCGCCATCCACCAGTCCGGTCGAAGACTCGCCGTGCGCATCGCTCCAGTCTAAGCAGGCTTCGCCTGACGCTCCAGAGCTGAGATCCAGCCAAGCTCCAACCGGCTGGGTTTGTCAGTGCTCAATCGTGAGCCTTGACTGGCCCTTCGATAATCTCGGGTTTCTGAGTGAGAAGTTTAGACAGATGGTCTTTTACGTAGTCCGCAGCTAAACGCACCGACTCATCAGCGCCAGCTTTGTCCTTAAACACGCTGAGAGACGCGCCCTCGCCGTTGCCAGTATCAAGCCAATAGTAACGCACAAACCCCTTCGCATTCTTAACGATTGGTACGAAGTCCTCGCGTATCCGGCGGTCAATCTCTGCACCGTCCTGTGGATTAAAGTGATAATGACGAATGACAGCGAACATGATGCATCTCCTTTGCTTAACTTTCCGATTTCAACTCTTCTGAGAAGACGTTCTGACCGCCGCCTTTTGTGTCAAGCTCGAATCGGCCATGCGAGTTCCAGTATCACGCACTCGCGACCTGACATTCGATGCCGTCCGGATCGGCAAAATACACACGCCCGCCTTCGCGTCTCGGCGTGAGGCCGGCGGCTTTGAGTCTCGCGACCGCATCGGCTGGATCGTAATTCGCGATGCTGTAGC
The DNA here is from genome assembly GCA_963836455.1 of uncultured Verrucomicrobiae bacterium. Classification (GTDB taxonomy): domain Bacteria; phylum Verrucomicrobiota; class Verrucomicrobiia; order Chthoniobacterales; family UBA10450; genus Udaeobacter. Next base: position 15,013 of record CAWIJH010000018.1, on the reverse strand, counting down.
AGTAGTGATTCAGGCCGGGCTTCTCGCCCTGGAAGAGCGCCAGCCAGCCTTTGCCGGTGGTAAGGAAGCCTTCCTGTCCCGTCGGTTTCAAGCCAAGGTGTTTCTCGTACCATTTCTGCGAACGCTGCACATCGGTCACGCTCAGCGCGATGTGATTGAGATCGGTGGCATTAAAAGTGGGGGCCGAGTCCGCCGGATTCGGTGCGGCGGGTTTGGGTTGCTGATCGGCGAACGCGATGGTCGCGCCCAGGCTCGCGGCAAACATGCCGGTCAAATACGCGATCAGTTGCCGCCGGGTCAGCCGGCCGTGCTCGAAGTCGTTAATCATTTTGACAATTTGAGTTTGCATGGTGGCTCCTTTACCAATTTTGAAATTTTTATCTCGTCTAGGACGGAACTGTGTAAGTCAGGCTGCCCTTGTCTAAACGCAAGATTTCGTTCGAATCTGTTTCAGAGCGTTCTCGCGAAACGATTTTCGGGTGCGCTATTTTCGCTTTGGGCCCGCTCATCCCACTCGCTCCAGTCTTACTTCGTTCATGGGATTCGCAGTCGGATACTTTCAGTCAACGATCCACTCCAACGGTCGCGGCTGAAAATTCAGTTCGCGTTTTGCCTTGGCGTTCGACACGCCTCGCATCTGAGTCCCGTAGTAAACCGCATCCGCACCACCATCCCTTTTCAGAGCATCCTCAACTGATACCTGCGGCGGTGGTGGAGCATTCAGCCATCGAGCAAACGCAGGGAGCCATTCGCGCACCGGTAAAGGTTGATCATTCGCAATCAGATAAATCCCAGGATTGCCGCGCTCTGCTGCTGCAATGGTGGCATTCGCCGCGTCCTCAATGTGTAACCACGACCAAACGCCTTCGCCATTCCCGATGATCGGGAACTGCTGCTGTCGCACCTGTCGGGCAACATCGCCATCGGGATTGAACCAGGTGCCGGGTCCATAGAAGAAACCATAACGTAGGACGATCCCTTCCATGTTGGGACTTACTAGTAAGCGATGCTCCAGCTCAGTTACCTCGCGGGCACCTGCTGCAACCGCAGGCGAGGCATTAAACGCCAGGGGCGTATTTTCATCGGCCAATCCAGGACCAGGAACCGCCCAGAATGCGATCGACTGCCTCAGGTAACGCCGCGCACCCGCTGCTTGCGCGGCTGCCAGCACATTCGCGCCTCCTTCCAAACGGATACGATGGTTGAGTGCGGCGGCGGCGTTCATTGACTCAGGGGTGTAGGTTTTGGGTAGAGCGGTGAGTTGTTCAATTACCACTTCAGGCTTAGCACGACTGACAACCGCTTTGACCGCATCGGTATCAAATACATCGGCGACGGCAGGCTCTATGCCTTGTTGCGCCAAAGTCTGAGCTTTTTCTGGAGAACGGGTCAGAGCAACCAGAGCGTGTCCTTTGGCAAGCAATTTCGCGATCAGCGGACGACCGATCGCTCCCGTTCCCCCTGCAACAAAAATCTTCATCTGTGAACCTCCTCTTGAAGTATGGGACTATTCTTCATAACTCCTACTTGAAACTCGCGCGCCTCGGCCTAGGAGGCGACTCTGGGGATCCGCAATCGGATAGCTTCGGTTAACGGACTTCTCGTCGCTACACGCTCCAAACTCGTGGCGGCGAGGAATGTCCAATGTTAGACGCGACCCGAATTCCCTCCCCCCGGAAGAGTGATGCCTACGCGAGTAGCTCTTCGAGTTCTTCGGTGGTAAGGCCGCTCATGAGCGGTTCCTCGCTGTCGATGGCGGCGTCGATCGCCGCGCGTTTTTTCTCCTGCAGCTGCAGGATTTTGTCTTCGACTGTGTCGCGGGTGATCAGCTTGTAGGCGGTGACGACACGGGTTTGCCCGATGCGATGGGCGCGGTCGGTGGCTTGCGCCTCGACCGCTGGGTTCCACCAAGGATCGAAATGAATGACGGTGTCGGCGGCGGAGAGATTCAGGCCGACGCCGCCCGCTTTCAAGCTGATCAGGAAGACTGGAATCGCGGAATCGCTCTGGAAGCGATCCACGATTTCCTGACGCTGTTTGGTCGAGCCGTCGAGATAGCAGAATGGAATCTCTAGCTTCTCCAGGCGTTCGCGAATGAGGTGCAGCATCGAGACGAACTGGCTGAAGACGAGGACGCGGTGTTCGCCGTCGATCGCTTCCTCGAGGAGTTCGTCGAGCAAGTCCAGCTTGGCGGAGGTCTCTTCCTTATCAATACCGACGAGGCGCAGATCGCAACAGACCTGGCGCAAACGGAGCAGACCAGTGAGCATCTTCATCCTTTGCGCACCGGCGTTCACATTCTTGCCGGAACTGCCGAGACCCTGCTGGATCTCGCGCAGTAGCGCGTCATAGGCGGCGCGTTGATGACTCGTTAGGCTGCAAGGCACGACCTGTTCGATTTTCTCCGGCAGATCTTTCGCGACGTCGCGTTTCCTTCGGCGAAGCAGGAACGGCTGAAGCCGGCGCGAGAGACGGCGTTGCACATCGGGCGCGGAGCCACGCGCGATCGGTAATTCGTAGCGTTCGCGGAAGTCGTTGCGATTTCCAAGATAACCGGGCAGTGCGAAGTTCGTGATCGACCAGAGATCGCGCACCGAATTTTCCATCGGGGTACCAGTCAGCACGAAGCGATGTTTCGCGCGGAGAGCGAACGCGGCCTGCGCGTTTTGCGTCTCCGGATTTTTGATATGCTGCGCTTCGTCGAGCACGACCGTCGAGAAATTGATTTCGCGTAATGTGTCGATGTCGCGTCTTAGCAGTGCGTAGCTCGTGATGACCATGTCGACGTCCGCGATCGATTTGAAACGCACGGCGCGATCGGCGCCTTCGAGCACGAGCGTCTTGAGTTCGGGAGTAAACTTCCGCGCTTCATTCTCCCAGTTTGTCACAAGCGATGTTGGGCAGACGACCAGGGCAGCGCCATGGCCCTGCTGCGCGCGGAGAAACGCGAGCGTCTGCACTGTTTTACCAAGACCCATCTCGTCCGCTAGGATGCCGCCAAGATTGTTCGCCGCGAGACGCGTCAGCCATTCGAAACCGACAAGTTGATACTCGCGCAATCTTTCCGCGAGCGGACCGAGTTTAGTCTTCGCATCCGGAGACGCGTCGCGCCCGGTGATGAACTTCTTCAGGGCTTCGCGACGATCAGCGACGGCGGAGCCAAGCTCACGCGCGGTCTGTTCCACGTACCCGGCATGGGCGCGGTTGATGCGGTAAAGCCCGGGCTGCGTCTGCGCCGGATCGCAGTCGCGAATGACTTGCTCGAAATCCTCCAGGCCCGCGGTATCGATCACCGCGAGGTGGCCATTCTTTAATCGCGTCTGTGATTGGCCGGAGCGAAGCAGCTCGCTGGATGTCGGCGTTTGAAAACACCTCTCCACCGGGCGTGGTCAGTGAGTAACGCACCTCGAACCAATCCTGACCCGAGCCGATAATCTCGAGCTTCGGCGTGACCCGCTCGATCTCGCCGGTCCACTTCTCGACCTGCGCAGTGAGGATCACCTTCCAGTCGCGCTGCAGTCTCTGATAATCGGTTGCGAAAAACCGGACAACATTGGGCTGGCCGTGCAGCACGAAGCCGCCGGCGTCCGTTCGGGCGAACCCAATTTGCTCAAGCCGCGCCACCGCCGCGTTCTCTGCGTCGAGATTCCGCATCAGCACTCGATCCACGTTCTGTGGATCGCGGAAGACGAATTGATCCTGCGCGTTGGCCAATGCTTTGATCGGCGCGCGGTCCCCGTACATGCACATCAACTCACCCGTGACGCTATTGAGCGTGCCGGCCAGCCGCAGCTCGAAGACTGGCCGCGCCGTTGCGATTTCCGGAAGACGAACGCCTTCACCGGCGCGCACATCGAATGCATCGCGCAGCCGAGGCAGATCGAACGCGAGGAAAGGTAACGCGCGGTCGCCATCGAGCAGCAACGGCCGCTCGATCAGGTGCGTCGAACCAGCCGGCAACGCTTCGCCGCAGCGGACGAACTCGTTGTTCTGCAACAGCCACGCCTCGGTCGCATTCCAGAGGATCAAGGCCTTCTCCTCGTGCTCGTGCTCCTGCTCATGTCCGCCGTCAGACGGACTCGCCGTGGCGAGCTCCTGCTCGTGATCGATCTTCCTGCTGCGGTTAGCGGGAAACTTGCATTTCACCGCGATGCTCCCCTCGCCGCGCGACTCGACCAGCAGCTCGGGACGCAGCGCGGCCGAAGAGATCGTCGCCCGATTCGCTTTGCCGAAAGTAACACGTGGATGATTCTGCAACGCGGGAAGCAGCCGCAGGAATGCGTCGCGTGACAAGATCGCCATGCCGCTCTCGAAGATCGCCGGGACCGCGCGCAAGCTTTCGATCAACACGAAATCGGCGTCGTCGACTGCAAACGTATTCTTCTTCGGGAGCGCGGAGACGAGAGTGCGGTTTCGAGAAACTTCCGCTTCGACGACGATCATGATCTGCCCTTTCTGCCATGCGCCCGCAAAGTTGGGTGGCAGGATCACGTGGAGTGTCGTTAGGGCGGCGTCAGCCGAATCAGCCGCGACGAATTGCGGACCTGCCGGAGCTTCGGACATCGTCGGCTCGTTAGGCACGGCGACTACAGCGGCCGGCGGATTCAGATAACCCAGGCCTACTGCGACCGAATGCGCACAAATTTTGCCAGCCGACCGAGACTCCCAGCAACTGCAAAGATTCTCGACGTCGATGGCGCTTTTGATTCGCAGGCCGGAGCGATAATTCTTCGCACCTTCGCGCACGTAACCGCTCAACAGCGGCGCCTCATATTTAGCCTCGGAGACGCGGCCGCTTTTTAGCAACTCGCGCGCAGGCTTCATCGCCTGCCATCCCCCTGCATTGAGGAGGAGTTTCTCGGTAATCGGAATATCGCTCACGCGCGAGCAACGTCGCGCATTCTGTGCGTTTGCGAAAATCCGCGAGCGCTACTTCGGCCGTGAGTTCGCGATCCGCAGCAGCACGTCGGCGTGACAGGGCTCGTCGAGCGCGCACCAGCAGGCGAGATCTTTGCCGTGCAGGCAGTGGCGGATGTCGCGCTCGCTGAAATTATCAGCGAGGTGCTGCTCGTATAACTCGACGGCTTTTTCGGCCGTGAGCGTTTCGCCGTTCATCAGCTGCGCGCCCACCACGTACGGGTTTCCCCAAACAGTCGGTCGGCCGACGTAGATGGCGTTCGCCGGCATTTTCCACCCTTTCGCGCGGCTGCGCTGGATTCGCTTCGGTTTGCTCATGCGGGCCGTAAATTCTCGCGCCGCTTTTCCGTTCCGCAAACAACGTGCACGGGACCCGAGGCGATAGGGGCTGATGCTCCACGGTAATGAGGTCCTGTGTCGAAATTCATTTAAGGAAATAGCCGCTATACGTGAATGCCGTATAGCATAAAAGCACGGACAAAATCCGTGCTGCTAAGGACGAATCATCTTCTCGATTGCGGTGCGCGCGAAACCGCGCGGCACCGAACGATCTTGCTCCCACTCTTGCAGCGTTCGCTTCGAGATCTGCAACTTCAAAGCTGCCTCGCTTTGGGAAAGATTCTTGCCCTCACGCCAGGCTCGCAGCCGACGCGCAAGCGACTGAGGAGCAAGCCGCTGATGCCGCGTGTGATGAGGTCGTGTGCCAAAAGCCATCCTGGGAAAAGAAATGATATACGTGAGTCACGTATAACGGCAAGTTCTAGCCAGGTTCATGCGGCCGAGTGCTTCAGGCCGGCGCGTTGATGCAGGCCTGTCATGATGCGCCGCCAATCACGCTTGGTTCAGCGCGCGCATTGTCTCTTGGAAAAAGCGTGCCCATTCCACGCGTCGAAGCGTCCCAGGGCGTTATACGTGATTCACGTATAGCGTTACAGCCCCACACAGGGGCTTGAGCCCGACCGCCGACCCGGTATGCTCGCAAGCCATGCACCGCGACCATCACAATTGGTATTCACACCGTCTCAGCCGCGACATGGGCGTCAATGTTTACGGACATTACGGCATGCCCATCCTTGCCTTCCCTACCAGTTGCGGCGACGAGCATGAGCAGGAAGGTCAGAGCATGATTCGCACTCTCGGCCCGTATCTGGACGAGGGGCGAATCCGAATCTTCTGCATCAACGGCGTGCAGAGCGATTCGTTCAGCAACAAAGGAGCGCACCCCTTCCATCGCAGCTGGCTTCAGGCGCAGTACGACGACTACGTGGCCAGCGAAATCTTCCCATTCATCGACTCCGTGTGCCAGACGCCGGGCATCCCGATCACCACCTACGGCGCATCGCTCGGCGCCTATCACGCGGCCAACACCCTCTTCAAGCATCCCGACCACGTGAAGCGCTGCTACGCGCTGTCCGGCGTTTACGACATGCGCGACTCGATGGACGGGATGTACGACGACAACTTCTACTTCAATAATCCGGTCGACTATATGGCCAACCAGAACGATCCCTGGTTTCTCCACCAGTACCGGGAGTTGCGACATCCACCTCGCGACCGGTTGCGGCCCATGGGAAAACAGCGGGCCGACCTACCAATTCTCCGCGGTGCTCGCGAGCCGGGGGATTGCTCATCATCTAGACGACTGGGGCCCGAAAGGCGGACACGAATGGCCCTACTGGCATCACCAGATGTGGGAATACGTGGGCGCGCATTTCTAAAGAACCGACGCATCGATACTCAAAGAACCAACATGACAGCTTCCACCGTGGTTGGATCGCAGAGCGGGTAGCGATGCGTAGCACCGCCAACGTCAGCCAGCAGGTGCGCCGTTATCGAATGAAGCCGTCGAGGTTGCTCGCGAAGCTGAAGTCCTACATTCAGTCAGTCAACAATATGTTGACTGACCCCGATTCGAATCCACCATTTCTCGAAAGGTCTAGGTATGCTCAGCGATTTCCAGATTGTCGCCAAGAACGCCGCCGCCCCCTTCACCTTGAAGCTCCACCGCGGCGACGGCATGACTCTCCTCGCCATGAACTGGAAGGTCGCCACGCCGCCACGCGATTTCGTCGGCTTCGCCCTCGAATACCAAGAACCTGACGGCGACCGCTTCTGGACGATCAAGAACCGTATCAACTTCCCGAATGCCGACGGCAGCGTGAACAAGGAGCGCACCTCCAGCCTCCTCTCACCCATTCAGAAATTCCGCTGGGTGCATTTCCCCATGAACGCCGAAAAGGAAGGTGAATTCATTTACCGGGTGGCACCTGTGTTCATGAGCGCTTCCGGCGAGCTCAGCTACGGCGAAAGGCAGGAAGCAGGCATCGTCCTCGCCCGCGAAACTTACCGCGGAAAACTGAACGTCACCTTCACTCGGGGTTTCGTCTCGTCCCAGGCTTTCGTCGATACCTACGTCACCGCCACAGACGGCCTCGAGACCCTGATCCCCGCCACAGCCGATGAAGGCCTGGACTTCGTCCCGACCCATCCAAAAGCCAAAAAAGCCCTCGAATGGATGGGCTTCGAAGCGCGCAGCGCGATTCTCGAACTGCTCGACGCCGCCATCGCAGACAAGGACGCGCAAGTCCGCGTCGTTGGCTATGACCTTAATGACTCCGCGATCGTCTCGCGCCTCGAAAAACTCAAGAAGCGGTTGCGGATCATTATTGACAACAGCGCGGAGCACAAGCCCGCCACCTCCGGCGAATCGCGATCTGCCGCACGCCTGGCCGCCACGGCCGGGGCCGACCAGGTCAAGCGGCATCACATGAGCAACCTGCAGCACAACAAAACCATCGTCGTCCATGGCCCGGACGTGAAGGCCGCCGTCTGCGGCTCCACCAACTTTACCTGGCGGGGCCAGTTTGTGCAGTCCAACAACGCCATCGTGGTGCATGGCAAGAAGGCCATCCAGCCATTCATCGATGCGTTCGAGAACTATTGGGAGAATGATTTTGTCAAAGGCTTCGGCCCGACGGACTCCACGGATTGGCACAGCCTCGAGTTGTCCGACATCAACGCCAAAGTCACTTTCTCTCCGCACTCCGAGGATGAAGGCGTCCTGCAATCCATCGCCGATGACATCGTCGGTGCGAAGTCCTCGGTCTTCTATTCGCTGGCGTTCCTGAATCAGACCGGAGGTGCCGTGACCGACGCCATCAAGGAAGTGACCAAGAAAGAGGGCATCTTCGTCTATGGCATTTCGGACAAGCGGACTGGCGGCCTGGACGTCCACCTTCCCAATGGCAAGGTGGCTCCGGTGTTCGCGGCCAACCTCAGCGAAAATCTTCCCGAGCCTTTCAAAAGCGAGCCCACGGGGCTGAACTCCAAAGGCGGCGGCACGCGGATGCATCACAAGTTTGTCGTGATCGACTTCGATCAACCCACCGCCCGCGTCTACATGGGCTCCTACAACTTCTCGAAGCCTGCGGACAACAAGAACGGCGAGAACCTCCTTCTGATCAAGGACCGTCGCATCGCAGTGTCTTATATGATCCAAGCCTTGACCATCTTCGACCACTACCACTTCCGCGTCCTCCAGGCTAAAGCCGACGCCTCGGACAAGCCCATCCAATTGAAGAAAGCGCCCAAGACCGGCCAGAAACCGTGGTGGGATGAGGACTACACGGACCCGCGCAAGATCCTCGACCGCGAACTGTTCGCTTGATGGCGCACAGAAGGACACCAAGAAGTCCGCGGTGAAGAATGGAGCGAAGGGGATGAATACGCCGTGCTGGGAGGCCGGCGGATGGACTGCATTGGCCGCGGGGTGACGCGGTCGAGCGATCAGGAGCATCGCGAGTCAGCGACATGGCCGGTAAAGCCGCGAGGTAGCGGTCGCGCATCGCGGGAGCGATCGAGATACAACGCGTGCAGTTCAAGCGGAAGCGCAGAAAGAAATGACCGCGTAAAGCTATGCCACGCGGCCTAGCGGCACTGGCGACCGCCTTCAGCGAAAAGTGAAGAGTGCTCATGTTAAGCAAACCATCGCTTCGCGGCGCGGCCAGCCAAATATCAAATAGCCTGCTCGCGAATGGAGCCGCAGGGTTGCGAGCGACATGGATGGGTTAAGCCGAGAGGCCGAATGGAGCTTTGGGAAAAGCGACATAGAAGGCAAAGTCGCGAGGGTAGCGGCGAGGAAGCGCGGACGCGACCGAGTTTCAAATGAGCGGCAGCGAATGAGTCAATCCTTTCGGAGTTTAGATGTGACCCCGTCCCCTGCCCCGACTTCCGATTTCAGCGTTTCAGCTTCAGAGTTTCAGCCTTTCCCCTGTCGCCCATCCAGCGATGGTTCCGGTAAGAAACTCCAGGCGTTGCTGTCGCAACGCCAGGTCATGCTTCAATTGCCGCTCCACTCGCGACCGCAGATCCTCCGATGGACCTGTGCGTGCAAAGTTCCACGAATCTTCCCGCCTGGCTTCGACCAGGCTTAACTCCAGAGCGCGGACCGACCGGGTCAATTCGCTAAGAGTCGAGCGCATCTGCGACAGGGTTGTGCTCGCGCCGAGCGCGTTCGATAAATCGCTGAGCGCCAGCAAAAGTTCCATCCGGGCAACGTCACCGGCCGCATACGCTTCCTGGACTTCATGCCAAAGCGAAGAAACGGTGGCATCGCCATCGGCGCGCAAATCGGGATGTAATCGACGCACCAGCCGCCGATAGATTTCCTTTACCCGCGGATCAATCGTTCCCGGTTCCGCTGCGCTCGCGGGTTCCTCATCGACCGCAGAACGCCGGACACCCTCCAGCCGGGGATCGGATCGACCCGGCGCGCTTCCCGGCCTAACGAACATATGTGACTTAAAAACTTCAAAGCTGGTCGAATAAGCGTCGTCATCCATCTTGGCCGGGTTCGTGCCCAGAAATTTTTGCACCCATTCCTGAAACAGAGCTTCCTGCTCGAATTCGCTCAGGTGAGGCGTCGATCGCGATCTGTTAGAGGAATTCTTCCTATCTTCGGCGACGCCGGGATTTTCTCGCCGAAACAGCACCCTCCGATAGGCGCTGTACGGATCCTGGATTTTTCTCCGCATTTCCATCTCCACTTCATGAATCAGGTTTTGCGCGTCCCGAATCTTATCCTCGACATCCCGCGCAGTGCTAAGCAACGCGCCAAACTCGCGGGCCCGCCAGCGAACGAACGCGGGCTTATCCTGCCGTTCAAACTGATGCCAGCAAAGTCGCGCTTGCTCCAACCGTGCCATCATGTCGGTGCATTCGCCTGCTGCACTGGCTCGGAGCGGAGCCTGCTCGATCCAAACAATCTCCAGCCGATCCCTGCCGAGGATTGTCACCGCCCGTCCGCGACTAACGCGTTCAGCTAAGCGTGCGCGTATCATTCCCGAACTTTACCCCGGCCATGCCGGGCAACAACAGGTGGCCGTCATCGAGCCCTGCTCAGACTGATCCAATGCGCGCGAATTTTATAGGCACGTCGGGCGCGAAGCCTTCGGCTTTGACGCAGTCGAATACAGCCAGCCAGAGGATAATCACAAAGCGCGACGTGCGTTTCGGTCCGAGCCGAATCTAGCCGCGCGACCGCGGCTGAGGGTGACGCGATCCGAGATAGCGATTCACGAGTTTGGCCGCCACCGTCATCACGATCAGTCGAAAAATCCAGCGCATCATACAACAGGATCGAAACTCGCACCTCGGGGAGTTGTGCTGACGTTCGACGTCGACGCCATCCGCCGCTTGATAATGCAAACAATGGCGCATCGCCGGACAATATCAGTCGATGTTCGCTTTCTTCTCTAACCGCCTCGGTTGTCTTGGCTCGATCGTGTTAGCTCGCGCCTGACCGTTTCCGCGGATTGACGGATGACATAAAAACGATGATAGCCAATCGCTGAAGCGCGCGGAAAAACAATCTCAGATCAAGACCTCAAAAGTGGATTCCTCCGGACAGAGCGGCGTGCTGGTCTTGCTCGGTGTGTTGTTCACGATCATTCTTGCCGGTCTCGACAACACCATCGTCAGCACGGTCATGCCGGTGGCTTTGCCTGAGCTTGGCAGTGCACACCTGTACGCATGGACATTTGCGGCTTACATGCTCGCCGCGGCGGTATCGATGCCGATCTGGGGACCGGGATCCGATCGATGGGGACGCCGGCGCACGTACCTCATCGGCATTGTCGCGTTCACGGTCGGGAGCGGGCTCTGCGCCATCGCGCGCACGATGATGGAGTTCATCGGCGCTCGCGCCATCCAGGGCATCGGAGCGGGAGCCGTTGCCACGCTTCCGTTTGTTCTGCTCGGAGTTGTTTATCCGCCTAACAAACGCGGGAGGGCGCTGGGCGCGGCCAGCAGCGCGTGGGCGGTCGCGAGTGTCGCGGGACCACTCCTTGGGACGCTGATCGTCACGCACGTTTCATGGCGCTGGGCTTTCCTGATCAACGTGCCGATTGCCATTGTGGCTGGTTTCCTCGTGATCGCCGGAATGCGCGAGAGCACCGGACATAGCGTCGGCCGATTCGATTATGCCGGTGCGCTTCTCGCCGGCGCCGGCGGCAGTTGCCTGATGTGGGCGTTTGTCGATCTCGGTGAGGGACAAATCGGACTGATGCAGGCCGCGCTCGTTGGCACCGGAATCATTCTGCTTGCCATCTTTGTCTGGCATGAGGGACGAACGCCGCATCCGATTCTGCCGTTGACTTTCTTTCATCATGCCGGCTACGCGTCTTCGATTTCTTCCTCATTCCTCGCCTTCTTCAGCGGCTTCGGCCTGAGCACTTATCTGCCGCTGGCAACCAATGCCGCTTTTCATGACAACCGCGCGTTCGTAGGCCTGGTGGTTGGCGCGTTCACTATTGGATGGAGCACGTTCGCCTTCGCTTCTGGACGGTTAGTCCACCGAATAGGAGAACGGCTTCCGAGTGTGATTGGAATTGTTGTGCATATTTTGGGACTCCTCTTTTTCATGGTCGCATTCGAACATGGACTCGGCTCGGTCATCGCTGCGGCGCTCATCGCAGGCGCCGGAATGGGACTGCTCTCGCCCGCGCTCACTGTCGTGGTGCAGAATAGCGTCCCGGTTGCCCGCATGGGTAGCGCGACCACCAGCCAGCAATTCATCCGGCAGATCGGTGCTGCACTCGGCGTCAGCGCGTTTGTCCTGGCCGCAACCGTAGGCGGATTTCGGTTAGGCTTGCTGTTGATGATCGCGGTGAGCGCCGGAACGTTTGCATGCGTGCTCGCGCTGCCCGCGCACAGTCTCCACGATGTACACCAAATCGATGCGTTAGAATAATTGGCGCCACCCATATCAATCAGCTGTGCAATTCGAACCAGCCGGGTTTCAGATGGGCCAGCGGTTCTTTTAGCTTCGCGAGCTCTGCGGCTGGTCCGTGGACTTCGATGCGAATAAGGTCGGCCATCGCCTGCGCCTGCGCTAGCATCGCACCCACGTTTTCCAAGTGCGCCAGCAGCGCTTCGGCGTTGACGTAACCTTCGCGGCAGAACACTTCGTCGCCGTTGATCGTGAACTCATAGAAAAGATTACCCGTTTCGTTCCGCGTCTTGGCCGCAAACTCCGGCAGGATCGCCTTCAAATACGGCATCTTATCCGAAGGCACCTTGAAGTAGGGATGCAGACTGACGAATCTCGAAAGCTGATTCATACCCAATCGTAAACCTTTTAGGGATGCGGAGCGAGATCGGAAGCGCGTTCAGATAAATGCCTGCCACGATCGCGATGCGATGCATGAGGCATGAGGCTTGAGGCTTGGCCGCCGCAGTGTTCGGTCTCCCAAACCGAATCGCCGGCTTCCTAGACTGATTGAAACTCGTTCGTTGCCCACACTCACTCGCTCCTACCCTCGTCATTTTACCTTGATCACTCGCACTGCCTCATGCTCGCGCCAGCTACCCTAGCTGCGTTGCCGTCTACCCGCGCGATTGAAACTCACTCGTTGCCCACACTCGTTCGCTGCTACCCTTGCAGCTTTACCTTCCATGTCGCTTTCCCCAAAAGCTCCATTCCCTCGATCGCGACGTGTTCTATGTCGCGCGTCCCACGCGCTCCATTCGCAGCTCACAGCCTCCCGCCGTAAAGTTCGTGCCCGCGGAACCGTAGCGAGTATCGTCGCGAAGTTCGCTCGCCAAACGTCAAATGTTTAGACGCGACCCCATTCCCCCCCTTTTCCCGCTGCCTAACGAGTTCGTGAACTCCCTTTGCTGTTGTTCTTTGCTCCTTTGCTACCTTCAAAAAAATGCTTGGCAAAGCCGGAAAGATATTGTCAATCTCGCTGCCGACGTCGTGCGCATAAAAGCTTTCGCGGAATTCGAGGATCAAGGACCAGCGTGTCTGCGAGCATTGCGCAAGCTCCTTCCCGCGATTTCCTGCACTCTGTCATTGATCCGCAGCCTCTCGCATTCCGAAAACGCGGGCTAACAGAAATCCACGTCGATGTATACATTCACGAGCGTCGCTGCACTCTGCGGCCTGCTCGAACAGGCATATCACGCTGGCCCTGGTGAAACCGGACGTACGAAGTTTGTCGACGCGCTGAAGACGACTTACGAATTCGGAGACCGCGCCGCACACTTGTACGCGGGGACGGTGCTCGGTTCCAACTCGGACAACTCCGCTAGTATCGTGCGGACGAACGCCGAACGGCTGATAGGCACGTGGCGTGCCACCGGCGCGTCCTCCCTCGCCAACATTGGATACGGCGGCAACGCACTTTCCTCAAGGGAGGAAGAATGGAACTTCGCCGACGACCTGACCTACACCTACCGACTGGAAAAGCAGATCAGCCTCATGTCGCCCTATGGTTCCATGGTCCGGCCTTCCTCGACCAGCGAGGGTGGTTTGTGGGTACCCCCGGATCGAACCGGTCCGCAGATCAAGATCCTCTTGCTCGCTCACGGGACGGATGGTCGGAAGGCAAGGGTCGACTGGCTCGGCTCGGACGACGACCGACCGATGCAGTGCCAGATCAACGGCACTCGCTTCCTGCGTTTCTAGAGCTGTAGTCTCAACACGTTGTTCATGTGGAGACGGAGACAGGATTATCAGGCGTTCAGCTCGCTTGCGAGTGCGTAGGTTAGCTTTTTTTCCTTCCTAATTCTTATGCTTCGCCAGAAGCAAGTACGCCCGCCAATCCGACGAGCTTTGCGATTCTGTTCATCGCGGCGAACAATCGATAGCAAGCTGTGATCGTTGTTGATCCCTTTGATCCCTTGTTGACCCTGATGTCCGCTCGAAAACCAATGCTATACGTGATTCACGTATAGCATCAATTCACGCTTGTTCGGTGATTGTTGAAGACGCAACTCCCAGCTAGCCTCCGGCGAGGATGAGACATCTCTTTTTTGCTGCCACTCTCGCCGCCGCGCTCCCTTTCGCTGGCTTGCCAGGTCAATTCGAAAAGATTGCTCCCGCGGCGAAAGGGCGCGTCGGCGTCGCGGCCCAGCTCCTCGAGTCGGGCGAAACGGCGGACCTGCACGGCGACGAGCATTTCCCGATGCATAGCGTTTACAAGCTGCCGATCTCGATGGCGGTCTTGCAGCGCGTTGATCGCGGAGAGCTGAAGCTCGATCAGCAAGTGAAGGTCGAGCCGAGCGATTTCGTGCGAAAGGGAATGTATAGCCCGGTGCGCGATAAATATCCGGACGGTACCGAGCTGACCATCGCGGAACTTCTCCGCTACACCATTTGCGAGAGCGATGGCAGCACCAGCGATGTGCTCATGAAACTCATCGGCGGTCCGGGCAGTATCATGGCCTTCCTGGAGGAAATTCAGGTGCCGGACATCCAGGTTGTTAACTCTGAGAAGGAAATCGGCCGGGACTGGGAAACGCAGTATCGAAACTGGGCGACTCCCAAAGGCGCGCTCGCCCTCCTCGTGGCCTTGCAATCTCAGCGAGGCCTCTCGCGGGAGAGCCAGGCCCTGCTGCTGAAGTTGATGACCGAATCCATCCCGGGCGCGAAACGCCTCAAAGGCGAATTGCCTGCTGGAACCGTAGTCGCACACAAGACCGGCACCGGCGGCACTCGCAACGGCATCACCTCTGCGACCAACGACATCGGCATTATCACTCTGCCCGATGGCCGACACCTGGCCGTGGCCGCATTCGTCTCCGATTCCGCCGC
>CAWIJH010000017.1:0-234141 GCA_963836455.1 uncultured Verrucomicrobiae bacterium | reverse complement strand
TCCCCTGCTCTAAGCGCTGAGCTACAGGCCCGGATTAGTGATCCATTCAAGCATGGCACACCCCCTGCGACCAACCCGCAAGGCGAGAGAGATCAGCTAAAATTTCGGATTGCGCATTTTGAGTCGTGGATTTGGGATGGCGCGGTGGCTCGCCGAATCCTGTGCATCATTGAAATCACAATTCTCAGCATACTGATCCTGGCGACTCGGTGCGCGAATTATCAGGATGTTTTTGTTGCCGGAAACATTTATTTTACCGACGCGGATTGTTATGCGCGAATGACACGTGTGCGGATGTGCTCGGAACATCCGGGGTTGATCGTACGGCATCACGATTTCGAGAACTTCCCGACGGGGACCACGCCGCACACGACTGCGCCGCTAGACTATCTAATTCTCGCGTTGTCGATGCCGCTGAAGCCATTCACGACGCACTCCCTCGATTTGGCCGGGGCGCTCATTTCACCGTTGCTTGCAGTGCTCGGAGGCTGGTTTCTCTGGTGGTGGTCAGCGAATTTTCGCTATCGCTGGATCACGCTGATCGTGTACGCGATCAGTCCCATTCTCGTTCATGGAACGGAACTCGGCCGGCCGGATCATCAATCCCTACTGATGTTGCTCGTGACAGTCGCGATTTGCGCGGAATGGAGCCTGCAAGCAGAAACCAGCCCAGTTTCAGCTCCAGATCGCGGCAAATGGAGCATCGTCGGTGGAATCGCGTGGGGACTAGCGATTTGGACTTCGGCTTATGAGTCGCTCGTTTTGCTTCTGTTTGTCCTAGTTGCGAGCGGACTCAGAAACCCAAAAACGATCTCGGCAAGGTCTCGGCGCGGCGGTTGGGTTTCTCTTATTGTCGTCATTTTGATCGCGCTTTTGATTGAGCGGCGAATCCCGTCATTCTCCATCTTGTATTCGGACTCGCTGTTCCAAAATTGGGCGCGCACAATTGGGGAACTGGCACATATCTCGCCAGCGAATCCGATCTGGTTGCGCTGGTGCGGCTATTTGCTTGTGGTCACCCCGTTTCTTATCTGGCTCAATGTGATTAAGACCAGGCACAAGAGTGATGAGATCACTCCAAAATTTATTCTCGCGCTTTTCGTAGCCACCTATGTCCTGACAATTTGGCAGGCGCGCTGGGGATACTTCTTTGTACTGATCTTTGCTTTAGCGCTATCGCATTTACTTGAGCGGATTAAATCGCGCGCAGCAGTTTGGATCGCATTTTTTCTGTCGATCTTGCCGATTTTGCACCATTGGGACGAAACGCTTTGGCCAAACGAAGCACAGCTGGCTGATCGCGTGGCACAGCGCAATGAATCAGAGCAACTGCGCGACATGGCGCTCAATTTGCAATCGCCGGAGAATCACCCATTCCTTGCACCGTGGTGGCTTTCTCCAGAGATCGCCTATTGGTCGAATCAGCCCGGCGTGGCTGGCAGTTCGCATGAGAGCCTGCCGGGAATTGAAGACAGTGCGCGTTTTTTTGTCAGCCAAGATTGGGGAACGGCCCGTAAACTTCTTGAAAATCACAAGGTCGCTTGGGTAATTGCCTATGATTCCCAGCGCACGGCGCAAAATTCTGGACAGATCTTGGGCACGGCCGTGCCTCAACAGCCGGTCTGCATGATGCTGGATAAGGTGGCAACCACAGCGCCGCCGTTCCTCGTTTTGTCGGCTCAAGATGGAGTCGCGAAACTTTATCGCGTGATAGCACGATAAAAAAATTCGAGATTGCGACGAGAATCCGTTGACAGACGTTGACGACTGTCCCAATACTACCCGATGCTCAAAAGATTCGTCCCGCAAAAGCCGGTACCGCCGGTTCCAGAAAAATCGCGGTATTCGGGAATAGAAGATGACAATAATCATCCTGCGAATGGCGAAGAACCAATAACAACAACAATCATAGATAGACCAAAACCTATGGCAGATCACGGTGGCAAAGACATCCTCTCGAGCGATGTCGAAATCAAAGGCTCGATCAAGTTCCAAAAGGAACTTCTCATCGACGGGAAGGTCGAAGGGGAAATCAATTCCGACGGCGTTTTGACGATTGGTGAAAACGCTGACATTCGCGGCGAGATAAAAACCAAATCAATCACCGTTTATGGGAAAGTGCAGGGTAACATCACGGTGGGCGAGCGTTGCGAGCTAAAATCAAAATGCACACTGCAGGGAGATTTGAAAGCAGCGCGTCTTGTCATTGAAGAAGGAGCAACTTTTATCGGCAAATCCGAAGTCACCAGCGGAATGGTTTCCGCCAAGTCAGCCCCGGGCCGACCCGAAGTTGTGCGATCCAGCGAGCCGATCAAGGCGGCATTCGGAGGGCGCTGATAAAAAGGGAATTTAGGGGTTAGCGTCCGGTGGCCAGTCCGTCGCCTGCAAAAGTCAATGTGGAATGTCCACATTGTGGCTTCAAGCAGATGGAGTATGCGGCGGCCAAGAGCTCGATTTGTCGCCAATGCGGCCGCTATTTTTCTCCGTTTACGCCAAAACCCGGCCTTAAGCTACGAGTCCGCGAGGAGACTTCGGCTGCACCTGTCACTTCCACCTCCTCTATCCTCGGCAAATTTGAGGATTTTTGGAAACGGCAGCAGAGCTCTGTTATCGAGTGTTTCGAATGCAAGCGGAAGCAGCAGGTCTGTGGCACGGCTACCTCGACGATCTGCCCGGCATGCAGCGCACATATTGATCTGCGCGACTACAAAGTCACCAGCGGGTTCAGCCGCACCATTCGAACGCGGGGAGACGTCCATTTGACGGCTAAAGGCGATCTGGGCAGTAGCAGCGTCGTTTGCCGCTGCGCCTTAATCGAAGGCAGATTGCGTGGCAACCTGGATTGCGACGACACCGCGACGATCAACTTCGCAGGCAAAATTCCTGGCCGCATTAGCGCACGTCACATCGTCGTCGAGCGCAAATCGGATGTTCACTGCTTTCGGCGGGTTCGCGCGGAAAGCGTCGAAATCAAAGGAAGAATGTCCGGAGAGATTGTTGCCCAAATCGTGACGATTCAAAAAAAAGGCGCACTCGAAGGTGATGTCACAGCGAGGGCGATTTCGGTTGAAAAAGGCGGTATGTTTTCCGGCCAACTGGTGATTGGCCAGGCCAATCTTAGGCAGGGAGAACTGTTGGAGGAACAGAAACCGGGCATCCCAAGCGTTCCAGACAGCGATTTTTCGGCGGTGACCCAGCGGCCTTTGCCCGCGACTTAGTACAGATTTCCTCCATGCAAAGACTGCACCCACGCAGTCCGTACGAGAAACTTGGCGGCTACGTGCATCTGCCGCGTTTGATCGATAAGGCCAGGCTTCATCGCAAAGGCCTGCTCAATGGCTACAACTATAAAACCGTCGGGTTCGACAAGCATCTGCTGGCGTTTTTAAAAATTGATGGCGATGCGTTTGAAGAGATCGTCAGCAGGCTGGACGAGGATGACGCAATTCTAGAGTGGGTCCAGACAAACGGTGTGCGGCATTCTCCCGACATCGTTGAACAGTGGAACCACGCGATGATTTCACGGCATCCAGACACCGCTGCGAAAAAAGCGCGCTTTCTCCACTTTCTGAAGGAAGCGGGTGGCCAAGGGCGCAAGGATATTCGAACTTATTTCGATCTGATCGAGTTTGACGAAGGACGGTTGAAATGAGGACAAGGTTTACAAAGTCAAAAACGCAAAGTTAGAAGATTCGGGCATTCGTTTTGGATCATCGACTTGCCTTTTTTGGCGATCACGCTTTGTAGTTTCGAAGAATCTGATCTGCGTTCTGCAGTGTTTCTTTGCTCCCAATATCGAGCCATTTTCCTTTAATCTGGAACGTCTTTACAGGTTTACGCGTGTAGAGCCATTGCACGAAACGACCCGGTTGATCGGCGTTATTCCCGGCTGCAAGATACGTGGTCAGGAGAGAGAGCACCGAAGGGGAGTAATAGTAAAGCGCGATCGCGGCGAGAGTTCCCTGGGGCTTCTGTGGTTTCTCTTCCAAGTGGGTGATGATTCCATCCTCGTCGATTAAAACGTTGCCGTACTTTTTAATCGCTTCACGATCGCCAACATCATAGACCCCAACCGTTGCTTCGCTTCCTTTGGCGCAAGCGACAAAGCCCTCAAGCGATTCAGTAAATAAGTTGTCGCCGGCAATAATTAGCAGGCTGCTTTGGCTCAGGTTCTCGCGCGAGACAACAAAATTGATATCTCCAATTGCGCCAAGCTTATCGTCGTCGTTCTTGGAGCCATCGTTGACAATTTTGAATTTGAATTGCGCGTGTCGATTTTGATAGAGCTCGCTCCAAGCCTGAAAGGCTGATGCGAACTTGTCATTTGTCACCACATAGATTGTTTCCAGATCGGGAACCCCCTGAAGGTTGTCCACCACCCATTCGATAATCGGCTTACCACCAACGACGAGCAATGGCTTCGCTTTGTTGAGTGTTAGTGGATAAAGGCGCGTTGCGTATCCGGCCGCGAGAATTAGAGCATTCATACGATCAAGAAAACAGAGCTGGGGCGCTTCTTACTACTTTGATTTCGCAGCGCCTCCACTCAAAATTGCATTTTGAAGACGCTGCTGGATCGCCCTGATGCGATGGATATCGGTGATCTTGCCACGTGTGGAACGGTCAACGACATACAAAGTATCAATGGCCGCGCCAGCCTGCGTGTTGATGCGAGAGAGCGTGACCAAAAGATTTTCGCGGTCAAGGCAGGTCAAGACATCGTAAAGCAAGCCGATCCGGTCCGGTGCCTGAATCTCAATAAGCGCATAAACCGGATGCGTTTTATTATCGATTGAAATCCGCGTTGGAAATTCAATTCCCGTCGTAAGATAATGGCTTTGGCGCCTGGCTCTTTCTATTAATGGAAAGAAATGAAAACTTTCGTCTTCGAGCGCTCGCCGCAAAGTTTGCTCGACCAACGCGGAATCGCGCGGGTGAGTGACAGGCCGGCCTTTGGTGTCGCACACTCGAAAAACGCCCAGGACGACGTGGTCTCCCCGGGGAAAAATATCAGCGCTCAAAATATTTAAAGGCACAACCGAAAATGAGCCGGCCACTTTTGCCAATAACCTTTCACGCTCCAACGTGCAAAAGGTGACAACGCTGTGCCCCTCCTCTGGAACGGCTTTCCATTGGATTGCGGGAGCGAGCGGAGATTCTCCCCCCCTGAAGACATTTTCCAGAAAGGATCGGAACAATTTCAGATGCTCAACAATCTCGGGGACGTCGCTGGCGCGAAAATAATTGTCAGGCATGAACTCAAAGTGCGCTTCGATCTCTCCTGCAAAATCTGCGGAAAGTTTTGCGGCTACCGAGGCTTGCAAGCTCTCACGCTCGACCTTCGTTTGTTCGTAGTACGACTTTTGGTCCGCCAGACACCGAGAGGTCTCGTGAAATAACGCCCATACCAAGGATTCCTTCCAATCCGACCACCCCTCAGCACTTGTACCCTGGCCATCAGCCAGGGTGAGGAGCATCAGCGCACTCAGATTTTTCTGATGCTTCACGATGTGGGCGAAGTCTGTCACTGTGGCGGGATCATCAAGATTTCTTTGCTGCGCGGTCTGCGAAAGCGTGAGGTGATGATCGACGAGCAGAATGAGCGCCTTTCGCTGCTCGGACGATAACTGCAGACGCGCTGCGACGCGCTGGGCGAAGAGTGCGCTCGCTTCAGAATGTGGCCGCGCCCCAACCGCTTTACCGCTATCGTGTAAAAGGAGCGCCAGATAGAGAACAAATGGATCCTCCAGTTGCTCAAAAATCTTGCGATAAGCGATCAGCTTCGGGTCATTCGTCTGCGCCAGGGCATCAAGTTTATCGATACACACCAACGTGTGCTCGTCAGCCGTGTAACGATGAAGAAACTCATGCTGTACAAGGCATGTAAGCTGTCCGAATTCGGGAATGTAGCGCCCGAGAAAATCGACCCGATGCATCAGTCGGAGGATACGACCCACTCTCCCCTTTTGTGATAGAATCTCTTTAAAGATCGCGCGCGGCCCGCGTGCATATTGATACGTTCGGGTAACCTCTCCGAGGCTTCGGCTCAGGAGATCCTCCAATTCCGGGCTCAGATCCAGGCCGCGTTCCTGGGCAAACTGAAATGCTCGCATCATTTGCTCGGGGTCTTTGCGAAAAAGATCACGCCGCGCTAGGTGCAATTGCTTATTGCGAACAAAGAAAAAATTTCCGACAGGAGTTTTGTCCGGTCGTATCAGAGGAAGAAAACTGAACAGAGAACGGGTCTTGCTTGTGACATATCCGCTAACAAACTGCTCCGTAATACGTTCCGTGACCCGAAAGATGTTTCGTGTGTGCTCGTAGTAATCCCGCATCAGCTCCTCGCTGCGGAGTTGGCCGTTCCCAGAAGAATAATCGAGCCGTTTTGCGATCTCTTCCTGCAAGTTAATGTGAAGTATGTCCGTCGCGCGTCCCGTCGCGTAATGCAAGGCAGTGCGCAAGCGCAGGAGAAAATCGTACGCCTTTTCTATTCGCCGCTGGTCGCTTTCACTCAGCCAGTCTTTCCCCACAAGCTGGTTCGTGCTCAATGAACCTTCTTTGAAATACGTCATCCAAAGAAGATTTTGATAATCGCGCAGTCCGCCGCATCCGCTCTTCAGATTCGGCTCCTGCAAATAGACGCTGTCGCCGAATTTCTTGTGCCGGGCGACCTGATCCTGCATTCGCAGTTCCACGTATTCGCGTTCATATCCGTTGACGCACTTCGAACGAAATTGCCGCCGAAATTCTTGTGCCAGATCGGCATCACCCCCGAGAAACCTGGATTCCAGCATGGCAGTCTTTGTGCGCATGTCTTGATTCGCCTGAGCGACCGCTTCCTTGATCGAGCGGGTGGAATGTCCAACCTTGAAGCCGCTATCCCATAAGAGATAAAGAACCTGCTGCACCATCTCCTCCAGATGTGGCGAAATCCCCTTCTTTCCCTGACGATGCAAAAGCATCACGTCAATGTCACTAAATGGATTGAGCTCGCCCCGGCCGTATCCACCAAGAGCGATCAAGGCAAGTGGGACTTTGGCGGTACCGTTTCGGCGAGCGGCAGTCGCGGCAGCGTCGAAAACATATTGCAATAAAACGTCGACCAGTTCGGCGCGCCGGGCACAAATTTCGCGGCCGCCCCCGCCCGCCTGGTGCTTCAGGCGCAACCGATGCTCCTCCACCTTTAGAAACTTCTTGTAGAGCGGAAGAACTTCGGTGGGACGTCTGGTTCCTGTTGCTGCAAGGCTGCTAGCGGCGTGCGCCAAAACCTGCTCCAGATGACGAGACGTTTTCATTGCAAATCTGAATTGCTGTCCAATCTAAAATTGGATCGTCAAAATCCAAAATCCCATCTCAGACAGAGAAGGGGCTATCGGCATTCTGGCGGCCGACTTTATGTCCTGCCGACGTTCAGTATTTCAGGAACGAGGTGACTGGTGTCGGCTCAAGTCGCTTACGACCGCGAAGAAATTCCAACTCAATCAGAAACTGCGCTTCGAGGAGCTGTCCGCCGGCTTTGCGAATGAGGACAGCCGCTGCGGAGGAGGTTCCGCCTGTCGCCAGTAAATCATCTACCAGCACAACTTGTTCGCCTGCGTCAATGGCGTCGATGTGCATCTCCATTTCCGCTTCGCCGTACTCAAGCGAGTAACTGGCTATCTCAGTCTGGAAAGGGAGTTTGCCACGCTTTCGAATCGGAATGAAGCCGACACCGAGCTCATAGGCGACCGCTGATCCAAAGAGAAACCCGCGCGCATCGATCCCAACGATCTTATCAATTTTCTTCCCGCGGCAACCATCCAAAAACAGATCGATGGACGCATGGAAAAGCTCCGGATCGCTCAAGATCGGCGTAATATCTTTGAATACGATACCTTTTTTTGGAAAGTCGGGCACATCGCGCACAGCCGTTCGGAGTTTTTCAAGTATATCCAAAGCCATCGGCGCGAACGCTAGCGGGCCTAGGGCGGACGTCAATCGCAGCTCGCTTCTGCAGCAGGCAATACCAACACCTGAAACTTCTGAGAGCAAAGCGATAGAGCACAGATTGCGAAGGGGAGAGCCACCTCTTACAGTATCTTTTGTTCTAGTGGATCGAGATCTTCTAATCATTTCGACAATCTGTTTCCTCGCGGCAGTCGTGCGGACAGGGATCACTCTGCGTGGTGGTATTTTTCGACCGGGAAAATTTAATTTTCTGGCGATCGGACTGGGTTTTGTTTTTCAAACGGCATTTTTATCGATCCGTGGTCATGCGCTGGGACGTTGTCCGCTGACGAACTTGTTTGAGGTTTTCATCTTTCTCGCCTGGTCTGTAGCGTTGATCTACTTGCTGGTCGGCCCGACCTACCGCCTCTCGCTCATGGGCGCGTTCACTGCGCCGCTGGTGGTCATACTGCAAGGCTTCGCGTTAATTGCGCCAATCGACATTCGCCATCCGGTAAAGGTTCCGGCTAATCCCGCGCTGGAGTTTCATGCATCGGTTTCGCTGATAGCCTATGGCGCGTTCGCCCTCGCCTGCATCGCCGGAGTAATGTATCTGGTGCAGGAGCGCCAGCTCAAGACGCATCAATTGCATTCGATTTTTTATCATCTGCCGCCGCTGACTGATCTGTTTGCAGCAATCACACGTCTGCTTTGGTGGGGCTTCATTCTGTATACGATCGGGATTATCGGTGGCTTTTTTACAGGGCGACCCCTGCCACGCGTGCAAGTGGTGGCTGCCGTTGGCGTCTGGTTGCTCTACGCGGCTATTTTGCAAGGTCGGTATCTTCGTCGAATCGCGCCAAAGCGGGTTGCTGCGCTGTGCATAATCGGATTTAGCGTGGCTCTGACTCTTCTTTGGGGTATCACGTTCACGGCGCAAACACACTCGGTCCCATGAACCTTTTCTGCATCGGCCTGAGTCATCACACTGCCAACATCGAAACGCGGGAACGTTTTGCCGGCGGCGTCGGCGCCGAGTCTACCCTTCGTGAGGCAGGTTGCGCCGAAGCGCTGGTACTCGCTACGTGTAACCGTGTGGAAGTGTATGGTGCGTCAGAGAAGCGCGTGTCGACGGATGAAATTGCTCGTTGCTTGTTGCAAAACAATGAAGTCCGTGACCGCGGCCACAGCGAAGCGTTGCCGTTTTACCGCTACGAAGCTGAAAAGTGCGTACAACATCTGTTCCGGGTCGCTTCCGGACTTGATTCGATGGTCGTAGGCGAGACGGAGATTCTTGGTCAGACAAAAAAAGCTTATCAATCTGCGCGCACATCTGGCGCGGTTGGGCCCTGCCTTCATCGGCTGTTTCAACGGGCCTTTCGTGTTGCCAAACAGGTCCGCACGCATACAGAAATCACCCGCGGTTCTATCTCGGTCGGCTCGGTCGCGGTCGATCTGGCTCAGAAAATTTTCGGCGAACTTGGGAATTGCAGCGTTTTGGTTTTAGGAGCAGGTGAAACGAGCGAGCGCACGGCGCGCGCGCTGGTTTCCCGAGGGGTGATCGATCTGCGCGTGAGCAATCGTTCAGATGATCGCGCCCGGGAGTTGGCACAACGCGTAGGTGGCCAGGCCGTCCATTTCGATCAGTGGCCACAGCAATGCTGCGAGATCGATATCCTGATTACATCTACTTCTTCGGAAGCTCCACTGCTGACTCCGACAAACCTGGGTCCCATGTTGGCCGATCGAATCGATCGCCCACTTTTTATCATCGATATCGCCGTTCCACGCGATGTCGATCCTACCGTGAATGAAATGGAAGGCGTGTACCTTTACGACATCGATGCGTTGCGGTCTGTCGCGGAGCAGTCGCTTGCCGTGCGCCGCCAACAAATGGCTTCTGCCGAAGCGATCGTTGCCGAACATGTCTCAGATTTCCTCGAGAAAATTTCGTTGGAACTGGGTCGCGCTTCACAAAACACGGGGCATCCGCCGGTTGCTGACAGTTCGCTGCACGCATCGCAGCCATAGGGCCCGGACGCTTCCCCTGTCCTTTATCGCAGGCTACATTCCTGCGATGACAAAACAAATCATCCTGGGCACACGCGGCAGTGAGCTGGCACGTACGCAAGCCCGGTTGGTTGAAAAAGCAATTCAAGCGGCGCGACCGGACACGGGAATCGAGACGAGAATCATCGTGACGCAAGGCGATAAAGCCACGCGACTCGAGCGTCAGGCTGGTCGCAAAGGATTGTTCACGGTCGAAATCGAGCGAGCGCTTCTCGCCCAGGATATCGATATTGCGGTCCACAGCGCAAAAGATCTTCCTAGTGAAATGAATCCAGACGCAGAAATCGCCGCAGTTCTTCCTCGTGCACCGGTGGATGATGTGGTGATTTCGAAACATCCGGGCGGTTTCGCTTCGCTGCCGCACGGCGCGATTGTTGCCACCGGTAGCGTGAGAAGAAAGCGCCAGTTGCTTTGGAAACGCGCAGATCTCAAAGTTGTCGACCTTCGCGGGAACGTTCCGACACGGCTGCGCAAATTGCTCGAGAACAAGTGGGACGCAATCGGTACTGGCTCGTGCGGGACTTGAACGCCTCAGTCAATCGCCCGCTTTCGACGAAATCAGCTTCAACGGCGGGCAATTTTTCGCTGAGATCCTTCCGCGCGAAATCTTCTTGCCCGCAGGCGGTCAGGGAATCATTGCGATTCAAGTTCGCGCCAATGATCAAACCATGAAGGCGATCGCCGATCTTGTGAACGATCGCGAGACATTGCTTTGTTTGCGGGCCGAACGAGAGTTTTTGCGTTTGCTGCAGGGCGACTGCAATTGTCCGGTAGGTGTGCTAGCGACAATCAACAACGACACGATGACACTGAGGGGGCAATTATTTGCTGATGGATTAGCGGCGCCAAAGGAAGCTGAGGTGGAGGGCCCTTGTAAAGAGGGTGAACGTCTCGCTGAGCGACTATTACACCGATTGCGAGCATGAGCACGAGAACGAGCACGAGTAAGAGTGGAAAGGTCTACCTGGTTGGCGCCGGGCCGGGCGACCTCGGTTTGGTAACATTGCGCGCCAAGGAGTGCATCGAGAACGCGGATGTGATCGTTTACGATCATCTGGCGAACCCTGAGACGCTCGGCTGGGCGCGGGACGATGCCGAGATTATTGACGCTGGTAAAACGCCTGGCGAATCGCGAATCAGCCAAAATGAAATTAATGAGTTGCTGATCGAGAATGCCAGCGAAGGAAAGAAGGTCGTTCGGTTAAAGGGCGGAGACCCATTTGTGTTTGGTCGAGGCGCCGAGGAAGCGCAGGTGATAGCCGACGCGGGTATTCCATTCGAAATTGTGCCTGGAATCACTTCGTCTATCGCCGGGCCGGCGTACGCCGGCATTCCCATCACGCACCGGGCACACAATTCCCATGTCACATTTTTTACGGGACACGAAGACCCGGCGAAAATGAAAAGTGCAATCGATTACGCTGCGCTGGCGAAACTTGGCGGCACTCAGGTCATGTTGATGGGCGTGGAGCGCCTAGGATCGATCACGAGCGAAATGATGAAGCACGGTGTACGCAGTGATTTGCCGGTGGCATTGATTCGCTGGGCGACTACCGGCCGGCAAGAAACGCTTACCGGCACACTGGCAGACATTGCTCCAAAAGCGGTCGCGAATGATTTCGCGGCGCCTGCCGTAGCAGTATTTGGAGAAGTTGTCGCGTTGCGAGACCAGCTGAATTGGTACGAAACACGGCCCCTACTTGGGAAAAGAATTGTCGTTACGCGAACAAGAAAACAAGCCAGCGTGTTAAGCGGCAAACTGCGCGCGTTGGGTGCCCACATCATTGAACTGCCCACTATTCGAATCGAACCACCGAGTGATTTGCGCGAATTCGCAGAGCTTGTGCAGGACGCACACGTTTACGACTGGATCGTGTTCACCAGCGCAAACGGTGTCGATGGGTTTTTCGATATCTTCTTTAAGTTATACGACGATGCGCGCGAGATCGGCGGCGCCCGGATCGCCGCCATCGGTCCGACTACCGCACAACGGGTAAAAGACTTTCATCTGCACGTTGATCTTCAGCCCAAAGAATTCGTGGCCGAGGAGATAGTGCGGGAGTTCAAGAAACAGGGAAGCGTTGAAAATTTGAAGATTCTTTTGGTACGCGCAGAAAAAGCGCGGGATGTGCTTCCGAAAGGTCTCTCGACCCTGGGAGCAATCGTGGACGAAGCATTTGCTTATCGGACGGTGCCCGAGACGCGCGACATTAGCGGTGCGCGCGGACAACTGGCGAAAGACGGAGCTGATTTAATCACGTTCACCAGTTCTTCGACGGTGGAAAATTTTCTCGCTCTCGGGATACCGTGGCCGAAAGGGATGCAAGTTGCCAGCATCGGTCCAATCACGTCGCAGACTGCGCGCGACCATGGTTTGAAGATCGACATCGAAGCTCAGCGACACGATATCGACGGATTGGTAGAAGCAATTGGCGACTTCTTTGCCAGGAAGGCTGCTACGAAAAGTCAAAAGTCGAATAGTTAAAAAGCTAAAATGGGCATCCGAAAGGGCTACCCAAACAACCTTTTAACCAGCCTGAGGCGGGTAATATTTAACTTTTTAACCTTGTGGATTGAATCGGAACTTGGTTCGGCCTCGCTTCGCGTTGGCTTTCGCTTTGCGACGATGCTTTTGCGAGGGCGTCTCGAAGGCGCGCAAACGGCGGACCTCCTCGAGAATGCCCTCGGCATCCAGCTTGTTTTTCAGCCGCTTCAGCGCGCGATCGACGGGCTCACCTTTACGAACGATCACTTCTGGCATCATTAATCACTCCTGACTTTAACGATAGATTCCTAATCGGCGAGCGGGAGCCTACTCGGGGCGGGCGTCCCCGTCAAATCTGCTCGGAAAAGGGCTGAAAGACCCCCCAAACTGCCGTTACAACGAAGCGACTGACGCGAGAGCCGGCCTCTAAAATAGCTCAGCGCTGGGCAAGGGGATTGGCCGCTGCCGCTTTTTCGGTAATTTCGCGCCGCAGGGCCGTCGCGCCACCGCCGCGGGCGCGCGTCCACCACAGCACGATGGGCGAGGCGATAAAGATGGAGGAATAAGTACCGACAATTACGCCAATGATGATCGCCAGCGAAAAATCCCGCAGCACCGCGCCACCAAAGAAGAACAGGCACAGGATCGGAATAAGCGTCACAGTGCTTGTAAGAATGGTTCGGCTCAGAGTCTGGTTGATGCTCGAGTTCATGATTTCGTCGATGGTCCCGCGCCTCCCGCTAGCCAGACCCTCTCGGATCCGGTCGTAAACGACGATGGTATCGTTAATGGAATAGCCGGCGATGGTCAGCACAGCGCCAATCATCGTCAGCGTAAGTTCGCGGCCGAGAAGCGAGAACACGCCAACCGTCATGAAGACGTCGTGCAACAGTGCGACAATGGCTCCCACGGCGAAAGCAAGTTCGAAGCGGAACGTCACGAAAATCAAAATCCCAAGAATGCCCAGCCCGAGCGCAATCAACGAGCTTTTTGCCAGCTCACCGCCCACCAGCGCCCCGACGCGTTCCGAGCCTTCCACCTTAAAACCGGTGTTTGGAAGCGTTTGCATAATTTGCTTTTCTACCTTGTCGCTGGTGTTCAACGGAGTGCGGATGGTGATGTAGCCCTTGCCGGCTTGCGTGGACTCCTGAATTGACGCATCGGCAAATCCGAGCGGCTCTAACGCATGGCGGACCTGCCCGATATCAATCTTGCCAGGCGCGCTCAGTGTGATCATGTCGCCACCGCGGAAATCCACACCAAAATTTCGTTCGCCCCGCAGGTAAAAGGCGCCTGCGCCCGCGATCAGCAGCGCTAGCGAGCACATGCACGCGATAAAGCCCTTGCCGAGGAAATTGATATTCTGCGCCGAGATCAAATGCAGCATCGAGATGCGTTTGAGCCGGCCTGTATCGACCAGCCAGCCGAGCGCATTGCGGCCCACGATGAGCGCTGTGAAAAGCGATGCGAAAATACCGAACGTGAGTGAAACCGCGAAGCCCCTTACAGGCCCTCGCGCCTGCCAGAACAGAATAATCGCGGTGATCAGCGTCGTGACGTTTGCGTCAAAGATCGAACTGAACGCTTTTTCGTAGGCAGTGTTGAGCGCCACCTTGAGCGATTTTCCGAGAGCCATCTCCTCGCGCAATCGCTCGTAGATGAGGACGTTCGCGTCCACGGAAAGTCCAATCGTCAAAATAATGCCGGCAATGCCAGGCAATGTGAGGACGAAATGAAACATCGATAGCGCGCCGACGAGCAAAATGAGATTGATGATCAGTGCTAGATTTGCGACCAGACCGGGAATTTTGTAGTAAATGCCTACGCACACGAGGGTGATGATCAGGCCGATCAAACCAGCGAGAATGCTGGCCCGAATAGAGTCTGCACCCAGTGTGGGCGAGATGCTCCGCTCTTCCTCGATGCTCACAGGCGTTTGCAGTGGATTCTGCAACACGCTCGCCAGACCCCGCGCCTCTTCTTCAGAAAATTTTCCCGTGATTTGGGCGTCGCCTCCATAAATG
Organism: uncultured Verrucomicrobiae bacterium; assembly: GCA_963836455.1. GTDB lineage: Bacteria > Verrucomicrobiota > Verrucomicrobiia > Chthoniobacterales > UBA10450 > Udaeobacter. The sequence continues at coordinate 219,636 of CAWIJH010000017.1, read as the reverse complement.
GCGTCCTGAATCACAGGCGCAGATTGGATAATCCCATCAAGCACAATGGCGAAGCGATGATGAATGTTTGCAGCCGTAATGTTGCCGAACTGCTTGGCGCCTTCGCTATCGAATCGCAAATGAACTACCCAACCGTCTCGCTCATAAGAGGCGCCCGCATTCGAAACTCGATCACCAGCCAAGTCGGCTTTCTTTTTTACCAGCAATCGTTCCTCGACCGGTTTTTCTCCCTCGCCCTGATGTTTATGAGTTTCGATCCTGAACTCTGGCGGAATTACTTGTTTCCCCTGGTCGATTTCGCGTAATCGCTCGCCGTTATCGGGATAAACCATGCGGAACTCGAGCTTCGCTACCCGCGATAGCTGATCGCGTGCTTCCTGAATCTTGGCGGTGTCGAGACCTGGAATCTGGACCAGAATCCGATCGCTCCCGACCGGACTGATTATCGGTTCGCTGACTCCAAAAACGTCAATACGCTTTCGAATCACCTCGACTGCCTGGTCGAGCATGCCCTTGGTCACTTCTTTGTCGCCGCCCTTCAGTCGGATGAGGAAAGATGTGCCGCCTTGGATGTCGAGACCGAGCGCGATCGTCTTCTGGGGCGGCCAGATCGTGGCGATGCTAAAGACGACGAGCACCAGCAGAAGCGCGGTGGCAAGCAGGCGTTTCCGCAACCCTTGATCGGTGGCGAAATACCACCCGAAAAGGACGAGCATCGCGAGCCCGACAATGAATGTAATCCCAGGGGTCATTCAGATTTTAACGATTTAGCGATTCAACTTTCATCGACTATCGACCATCAGCTTTCAACTATGAGCTTTCTTTGAGCACTGTCGCGATGGCCGATTTCTCCATCTCGATTTTGACGTTGTCGGCTACTTTCACCAGCACGGTATTCTCCTTCACATTCGAGATTAAGCCGTGAATGCCGGCATTGGTCACGACCCGGTCCCCGGTTTTTAGACTCGCCACCAATTGTTGTTGCTGTTGCTGCCGCTTCTTCTGCGGTCGAATCATCACAAAGTACATGATGACGAAAATGAAAATCAGCGGTATGAAAAATGAGCCAATACCGCCGCCCGGCACCTGTTGAGGAGCCGCGCTTTGCGCCTGAGCAAGAAACGTCTGGAACATATTTAGAATTGGAGAGCGCACCTTAAACGCGAAAGCGTTCCCTGCAATCGTTCTTTCGCGCCCCTCGTATTATCGAGTGGCTTGCCGAGTCGTAACTCGCTGCGTTTGGATTCACTAAATCAACAAGGCCGCCTTCGCCAAGACTTCGGCGCGACAATCTTTCACTCTCGTCTAGGAGGGCTAGCGAAGACTGGAGGTAAGGGGATTCGAACCCCTGACCTTCTCATTGCGAACGAGACGCTCTACCAACTGAGCTATACCCCCACGATGGTTTGCAAGCTAGCATGATGAAAAAATTCGTCCAGCAACCCAGAACACTGTCGCCACTACAGCGACTTATTGAGAAATGCGAAAATCGGCCGGAAGAAAAGGGCCCGCACCGCCGCACCGCGCCACCCGAACCATGTGTAACATCTGTCGCGCCAATACTGGGTGACGGCGCTGGAATTGGTTGCTGTCCCTTAGTTTTGAGAGATTCGTTTAAGGCCGGCAGATCCTTGGCGAGCAATTGGTCGAACTCTTTTGTCACGTCACTCAATTCCCGCTTGAGCGCGTCGGTGTATGCGATCTGGTAGCCGCCAGGTTTTCCTTCGTAACTGAGAATCGCTCCGTAAAGCTGGTCCGTGTGCTCCCGCAAGCGTTCTTCGCCCGTGATCGCTCCTCCTTCGGTTGTCGCGACAATTTTTTTGCGGACTGCATCAACTTTCCCATCGAAATCGGAGATGTTCTTACGAAGCGGATCGCTTTCGGCTAACGCTCCGCCGCTCTGCGTCAACGCTTTGCGCAAGGCAATAATTCGGTCCATTAGCGCACTTTCATCGTCAAAGAGCCCATGAACCTTCATGGCAGCGTCGAACTGTGCCTTGCGATCCGCAGCGTTGAATTTGGCCCGGCGATCGAGACCAACCGTCAACTTGGTTTCCGAAACCTTGCCGGCCTTGGTGAGGCGCACAGTGTACTCGCCCGGCACAAGTCGTGGGCCTCGTACTCCCGAAAAGGCAATCTGCGCGGCAGGTGGCACGCGCGGTGGCTTCACACGCATTGGCCAGGTCACGCGATTCAGACCGGGTCGCTTGCTGGCTGGCAATTCATCGACAACACGCCCCGAGGAATCCAACACTTCGAGCTTCAGTTTTCCAAACAGATGACGCTCGCGCTGGTAGTAATTGATCACGGCGGCGTCAGGCGGATTATCGCCAACAAAAACCGCATCACCGGTAGACCATCCCCCTGTGCCTTCGATGCGCTGTTGCACAGGACGCGCTGAGACGAACGCGACTTCCTGCTTCAACAAGTCCGGCGTCAACGCCCGTAATGGGGTGATATCGTCGATAATCCAGATCCCGCGGCCATGCGTTGCAAGAACCAGATCGTTATCGCGCGGGGCAATTGCCAGGTCTCGAACGGCCACTGCCGGAAAATGGTTGCCTTTAAATTGTGCCCAGTTTTTTCCACCATCAATCGAGACCCAAAGTCCAAACTCCGTTCCTAAAAAGAGCAGATCCGGCTTGACCAAATCCTCCTTGATCACATGAGCGTATCCTCGAACGCCTTTGGCGTCCTGAGCACTGACAAGCGGCGTCCAGGTCTTACCGTAATCAGTTGTTTTGAAAACATACGCCCCCATGTCGCCAAAGGTATGTCGATCAAACGCTGCGTAAGCGGTGCCGGCATTGAAGTTGCTCGCCTGCACCCAGCTGACCCATGAATTTTTTGGCAAACCGGGAACATTGCCAACAACGTTCGTCCACGTCTTGCCGCCATCACGAGTCAATTGAAGGTTGCCGTCGTCTGTGCCCACCCAGATCAGCGACTTGTCCTTGGGCGATTCACTGATCGAGTAAATCGTGGTGTGCATTTCGGCCGAGGAATTGTCCACCGTAACGCCGCCCGATTGCTCCTGTTTCTGTTTTTCCGGATCGTTGGTTGTCAGATCGGGCGAAATACGTTCCCAGGTTTGGCCGTGATCGCGCGAACGAAACAGAAACTGAGCACCGATATAAATTGTCCCTTTTTCGTTAGGCGAGAGTGCGATTGGCGTATTCCAGTTGAACCTGAGCTTTTCCTTGTAATTCGGCCGTGGCTTGATGTTGCGAGCTTCGTGCGTGTGGCGGTTTACCCTGCCGATCTCGCCACCCTGATACTCGGCATAGATGTAATCGGGATCGGCCGGATCCGGAAACATCCAGAAGCCATCGCCGTTGTACATGTTTTCCCACTGCGCATTGGTAATTCCGCCGGGGTGTTGTGATTCGCCGACGAAAGAACTGTTGTCCTGTAAACCGCCGTAAACGCGGTAGGGATCTTTGTCATCCACGCTAACGTGATAGAACTGGGAGACCGGCAGATTTTCAGCTTTCCACCACTTCGCCCCGCCGTTGTAGGAATACCACATCCCGCCATCGTCGCCGGAAAACACAACCTGCGTATTGGTCGGATCGATCCAGACGTCGTGCACATCACCGTGCATCCCGCCGAATCCACCAACCACTGCGAAACTTTTGCCTGCATCCTCGCTGACAATCAGTGAGCCATCAGTCTTAAAAATACGGTTGTGATCCTTTGGATCGACAATCAGGTTCGCGAAATAGAACGGCCTCCATACCATCCATTGGCTTTTGTCACGCTTCTCCCAGGTCATCCCGCCATCGTCGGAGACGAACAGCGCACTGTCGGGCGACTCCACAAAAGCGTAAACGCGTTTGGCATCCGAAGGCGCGATTGCCACTGCAAGACGTCCGTATGGTTTCTTCGGAAAGCCCCTATTGGCTTCCGCTGTAATTTCCGTCCAGGTGTTGCCGCCGTCGGCGGAACGAAACAATCCGCTGGCTGATGCCGCGGTAGCGCTTTCGCCGCCCGAGCGATACTCCCAGCCTTTGCGCCGGAAATCCCACATTGTTGCGAACATGATCTGCGGATTTGTCGAATCGATTGCGACATCGGTACAACCAGTCGAAAGATTCGGTCCTTTGAGGACCTGGTTCCAGGTTTTGCCGCCATCGGTGGTTTTGTAGAGGCCGCGATCGGGCGAATCGCTCCAGAGCGCGCCGGGTACCGCGGCAAAAATCGTGTCGCTGTTATTTGGGCTCACTACGATTTTTGCAATGCGCTCGGATTTTTCCAGACCGGAACGCCTCCATGTTTCGCCGCCGTCGGTTGATTTGTAGATCCCGTCGCCAATCGAAACGGTGTTGCGTGTCCACGATTCACCAGTTCCGACCCAGACATTTTTGGAGTTTTTCGGATCCAGCGCGATCGCGCCGATCGATTGCACAGCCTGCTCGTCAAATACCGGTCGATATCGCGTCCCGCTGTCATCAGATTTCCAGACGCCGCCACTGGCTGCGCCGACAAACAGCGTGATCTTGCCCGATGGCTCGCGTTTACCCGCGATGGCCGAAACACGCCCGCTCATCGTTGCGGAGCCTATGTTGCGCGCTCCGAGGCCAGAGATGGTTGCTGAGCTGAATGGCGCTTCCTCTGCCCAACAAGAAATTATGCAGAGAAGCAGGAATGAAAGCGACGCGAGGGCACCTCGCACTCCAAAAGCACCGCGTGCGAAATGCAAGCAGACGTTTGTTCGTTTTCGCGACACTTTTCGGAGTACGCACGCGTCCTCGCGTCGCTTTTGGTTATTTAACATCCTCATCTATTAATCAGCGCTGTGGTTGCGGGAGAGTTATGTGGCCGGGGAAATGAAATATCGTGTCATCCACGGGCACGTTGGCTTCGACCTTATCGATTATGATCCGTTGCTTGTCCGGCGCTCCCTTGCGCCCGAACTCGATTGATGTTGGAACGAATACGCCACCGGCTTTTTCGTAATCGCCCAGGTCTGTCTCTAGTTCTTCGTATGCGCCATGTCTGGTCCGCTGTGTTATGACACGAATCTCCAGGAAATGATCCGGGTCCAAATAGACGAAGCTTACATCTCCGTTTTTTCGCGTCACTTTCAACTTGTGCGCTGGTGTCCCGTCGACGTCTTCGGTCCCCAGATATTCGACATTGTTTCCTTTCGCCTGCCAATCAACCAATGGCCCGTCCATCTCCGCATCTTCCACGAGCGCTTTAACATCATCGGCCGACATTCGTTCCGGGTCTCGGCGTCCAAAGAATGGTGAGACTTTCCACCCTTCCTTGCCGTCGTACGCCTCGATCTGAGTCATTCCCTGAAGAGACGCTTCAGTGCGCACGTCGTCGGGCCGCTTCTTGACCTGCATGAAGGCCAATTGAATTTGCCCTTCATTCACCAGCATTTTGCCACTAAGCCGCAGGGTTCCCAGACCGCGCACGGCGCCGGCGCCACCCTTCGCCTCGATGTTCTTAGCCACCAATTCATCGACCGTCGGCTGACTTTTATCTTGCGCGAAAGCGTCTGAAACGACGAGGACGGCGAAGATGAAAACGATTAAAAAACGCAGATGCATAGTAGTTTTAGTGACGAATAGGAGACACCACACGGGCACCAATGTTCAAAGCAGATGGCAACGCAAGCGTTCTCCCAAACGTCTTTGGAAGAAAGACGGAACCAGGGTCCAATTTGGATTCAAAAATCATTTAGCCAATCACTCGTAACGCAGTGCCTCCATAGGATCGACAGCCATGGCGCGGCGCGCTGGGAAATACGTTGCGATCAGCGCGGCGGCGCTCAACACAACGGTGACGATCACATAGATTGAAATATCATTTGCGCTTACGCCGTAGAGCAGACGCGACATCAAACGAGTGACGCCGAGCGCTCCGAAGAGACCGGCAAGCAACCCAATACCGATCACGGCAAAACCCTGACGCAAAATCATTGTCAACATGTCGATCTTCTGCGCGCCCAGGGCCATGCGGATACCGATTTCTTTAGTACGTTGCGCTACGCTGTACGCGATCACTCCGTAAATTCCGATTGCAGCCAAAATCATGGCGACGCCGGCGAAACAACCGAGTAGCATCATGTTGAATCGCGGTTGCGCCAAAGTAGCGCCAATATGTTTCTCCAACGGTTCCAGAGTCGGAACAAACAGATCGCGGTCGAACTCGTGTACGATGTTGCCTAGCGCCGTCTGCAACCCGACGGGATCGGACGCAGTGCGAATGACGACATCCATACGACGCTGCGGATCCTGTGAAGCGAGAATATAAAATTCCGGCAGCGGTTGGATCGCGAGCGATTCATGACGCGAGCCGCCAACGACACCGACGATCTCCTTCGGCGGCAAAGGCTGATTGTTTTCACCATGAGTCAGAATGATTTGCTGACCGATTGCATTGCCGCCGGGAAAATAACGTTGCGCCAGTACGTCGTTTATGACCACGACCGGCGGAGAATCCTTGGTGTCACGCGCATCAAACGCACGCCCGCGCAGAACGGGCGTGTGCATCGCACGAAAGTAATCCGGAGTGATGGTCAGATGCGATGCCACCAGTTCCTGTCCCGGCGGACGCGGCGCCTGGCCGGCAATGGAAAATGTCGATCCAGTGTCGTTGCCTGAGAACGGCATCGGAAACGCGCCGCCGGCAGCTTCAACCCCGGGCAGCGCCGCGAGCTTGAGCAAAATTTGTTCGAAGAATTGCCGGTGCTTTTCCGGTTCCGGATATTTTGCCTTCGGCAGAATCAGTTGAACGACGGCGGCGTGCGACGGGTCGAACCCGGGTTTGGTCGCGCGGAGGTTGGCGAATGTTTTGATGAGCAAGCCAGCGCCGGCCAGGAGTAATAGCGAAAGCGCGACCTGGGCAACGACCAGGATACGGCGCAAATGATGCGACTCGGGACCGACCGCGCCACGGCTCCCCGCCTGGAGCGATTCACTAATATTCGGTCGTGTCAGTTGCAACGCTGGAATCAAAGCGAAGAAGAGCGTGCTGAAGATTGCCGCTACAAAAGTGAAGAGGAAAACGGGGCCGTTAATGGCGGCTGACGCGAGTCGCGGAACATCTTGCGGACCGAAAACGCGCAGCAAATCGATCCCCCACCAGGCCAGAAACAAACCGCAACACGCGCCGAAGCTCGAGAGTAAGAAGCCTTCGCCAAGAAGTTGCGAAACGATTCGGGCGCGACTCGCTCCCAGCGCTGTCCGAATCGCGATCTCGCGCTGCCGGGCAGTGGCGCGCGCGAGCAATAGATTGGCCACGTTGGCGCAAGCAATCAACAAAACAAAAACAACGGCCGCGAAAATCGTGATGAGGGCGGGCCGAACGTCGCCGACCAGATCGTTGTGCAACGAGAAAACGCGTTCGGAACGGCCGGTGTTTGATTTCGGATATTGCTTTTCCAAACGTGCGGCGATCGTCTTCATTTCCGCTTCGCATTGCCGGATTGTCACGCCTGGTTTCAATCGACCCACCATGCGAATGAAATGACTGTCACGATTATTCACGTATTCCGGCACGAGCGGATGCAATGGGATTAAATAATCCGCGCGCTCGCCTTCGACTGGAAATCGAAAACCGGGCGGCATGACTCCGAGCACCGTATAAAGACGCCACGACAAACTGATTTGCTTTCCCACGATGTCGGGGTCGCTGTTGAAAAAAGTTCTCCAAGCGTAATCAGTCAAAACCACAACTCGTGCATCGACGTTGTCGTCTTCCCGGGTATAAGCGCGACCCCGCGCAGGTGGGATGGCCAGGACTGGAAAAATATCCGATGTGATGGCGACGCCGTACAGTTGTCGCGATTCTTCGCTGCGATTCAGCACCGCGCCAGTGCGCGTGAAAGCCGCCAGTCCCTGCAACGTTTCCGATTGGTCGCGGAGGTCGACGTAATCGGGAATCGATTCGGTTTCTTTCTCGAGATTGTCGCGAGTTACATAAGACCAAACTGCCACGAGCTCATTCGGTTTTGGAAATGAAAGCGGGTGGAGCAATACGGCGTCCAAGACGCTGAAGATCGCGGTGTTCGCACCAATACCGAGCGCAAGCGTAATGACAGCGATCGCGGTGAAACCCGGCGCCTTGACCAGCATCCGTAATGCAAACTTTAAATCCGCGATCATCGTTCTCCTTTCACAATGCGCCCAATCACTCGTAACGCAGCGCCTCCACGGGATTGACGCGGGTGGCGCGGCGAGCGGGAACAAAACAGGAAACTGCGGCAACAATTGTCAGCAGACCGGCCACCGCGAAATAAATGGACGGATCGAGCGGGTTGACTTTGAAGAGAATGTTTCTCAAAGCAGCGGCCACCAGGACTCCGAGCAACAAAGCGGCGGCGCCGGTGCCAAGCACAAGTCCGATGGCCAACTGCCATGCGCCTTGGGTCATGACCATTCTGAAAATTCGTTGCGCGTCCGCTCCAAGGGCCATTCGAATTCCAAATTCCTGCGTGCGCTGGCTCACCGAAAAACTCATCACGCCGTAAAGACCCACCGCAGAGAGAACGAATGCGAGGCCACCGAAAATCACGAACAGACTGACGATGATGCGATTGCCGGAAAGACTTTCGTCGTGCAATTGAGCCGCCGTGCCGGGAAAATAAATGGGAACATCCGAATCAAGCTGAGTAACTGCCTTTGTCAGAGTTGGACCGAGCCTTTCCGCGGGTTGGCCTGCGCGCGGTCGAACGAGGATCGTACAAAATTGAGTGGCCGGCGATGCGCCAAGAAGTGGCATGTAGAAGCCGGCATTATCCGTCTGCTGATCGAATGGACCCTGCATCAAAGTGTCGGGAACAACGCCTACGACCGTTCGCCACGGTTCCGGCGCACCTGGGTTGAAAATTCGGACCTGATGCCCGAGCGCGCTTTGGTTGCCCCAATGCTTCCGCGCAAAACTCGCGTTCACGATCGCAACCGGTTGCTTTGCGTCGCTATCATCCGTGGTAAAATCGCGTCCTTCCAAGATCTTTAGCCCGAGCGTCGAAAAATAAAGGTCCGAGACCGATTCGAAGTTTCCCCGTGGCCGATCGCGGTCGGTGAGATAATTTTGACCGTCAACTTCATATTGACCGCCGCCAGCAAACGTCATTCGAAACCGATCACTTAACGCTGCCGACTGAAATTGCGGATTCGCGCGCAATTCCCGAACGGCGCGTTTGAAAAAATCGCGGCGGCCATCCTCTGTATAAGCGCCTTCCATTAACGCCATCCGGGCGCTGTAAATCGCGTTCTCGTCATAACCGTAGTCGAGCTTGAGCTGATTTCTGATCGATCTGATCTCGAGTGTTGCCGTAATCAACAGCGCCGCGGTGAGTGCGATCTGGCCGATCACGAGAAGTCGCGTGATGATGTTGACCAACCGGCTGCTATTGCCGCGGCCGCCTTCTTTCATCATCTCAGCCGCATTGCTGTGGACACTGACCAGGGCCGGGACCAAGCCCGAAGCAATCGTCGCGATCAAAGTTATCCCGATGATGAACGCGAGCACCCGCGCGTCGATTGTAAATCGAACCCAATACGGCAATCCGAACCCAGATGGCAGCGCGTCCATGGCGCGGGTCAGTAAATCGACGCTCCAATAGGCCAAAAGAACTCCAGCGACTGCTCCAATTACCGCGACCACCAAACTTTCGGTCAACATCTGCCTGACAAGTCGCCAACGTGTCGCCCCCAGCGCGCCTCGAATCGCCAATTCCTTTGCTCGCAATGCGGCCCGGCCGAACTGCATGTTCATGACGTTCACGCACGCTATCAGTAAAACCAGAATTACAGCGGCCAACATCGCCCAAACGGTTTGCCTGAATTGAACGCCAATGAGCGAATTCGCGAGCGGTTGCACCGTCGCCGATGTGAAATTTTGGTTCGTTTTTGGATATTCCCGCGCCAACTGGCGAGCAAGATTGACAAATTCTGCGTTCGCCTGATCGAGAGTGAGCCCTGGCTTGAGCCGGCCCATAACCGACGGCGCGGCGTTGTTTGGACCGATCACCAGCTGGCCGCGCGGTATCGGCGGAAATTGGTTGTAAAGCGGCGTCCAGAGTTCCTCGAAATTTGGGAACTTAAAATTCGGCGGCATAACACCGATGATCGTTGCAGGTTTGCCATTAACTCGAACGTTCTGTCCGACGACATTGGCATCGCCATTGAAATCCCGTTTCCAAATTTCGTAACCGAGAATGACGACCCTTTCCGCACCCGTTTTGTTGTCCGCAGCGGTGAAGTCGCGTCCAATAATCGGCGATACACCAATGATCTTAAAAAAATCTTCGGTGACGTAACCACCGTTATAACGTTGCGGATTGTTCTTGTAGGTAACGTTTATTGTCGACCCACTGAGATAGCCGGCCATCAAGGAGCACGATTTCTGGGTCGCTTTTAAATCTTCGTAATCTTGCGCTGTCGGAATCACGCCGAATCCGAAGTTGTTGTTTTGATCGCTCGCTTTCGGATCGATCAGCCCAACGGTCACCAACTGCTCGGGATGCGGAAAGGAAAATCCACGCAACACGACTGCATTGACGACTGTAAATTGAGTCGTGGCACCGCCGATGCCGAGGGCGAGAACAAGCACGGCTAGAAAACAAAAAGTTTTGTCTTTGAACAAAACACGAAGCCCAACTCGGATATCTTGGAAAAATGAATCTAGAATCATAACAAATTTCCTTTTTGTTATTTAACGGCCGACGATCTCGGACGATGAAGGTTCAATCGTGATATTTCCGACGGAAGTCTTCAGCTCCACCGATTTTCCGCCGCCGTTCAGTTTACCGCGTAAATGCTCCCGACCGACGTTCGCCGTCTCAAACGGCAAACGGCTGGAGACTTCGCCCACGCTCGTGCTCGCATCGATATCGACGGTCGCTGTTACCGGCAGAGAGACGTCGATGTTTCCCGCACTCGTTTCCAGCCTCACATCGCCGATGACCGCATCGCTAATTGAAGCGCGAATCGAGCCGCTGGCCGTCTTGCCAATGATTTTACCTGTCACTCTCCGCAAACTGAGATTTCCACCGCTCGTTCTGACTTCGGCGTCGCCGGAAAAATTGCGAACATCGATTCGTCCACCCGACGTTTTGGCGTCCAAAGTGCCCGCTCCCTCCGCTATGACAATGTCGCCGCCGCTCGTTTCGATCTGGATCGGCCCGTGACAATCCTCGACGTCGATCGAGCCACCGCTTGTGTCTGCCGCGAGTGTTCCCTCCAGATGCTTGAATACCAGTTTACCGCCACTGGTTTTCACGGTCATATTTCCCGTGATTTCTGCGGCGGTAACATCGCCGCCCTCAGTATGAAGATCGGTCTCAAATCTCTTCGGTATGCGAATCGTATAACGACCGTCCATTTCAGAGTGACCAGAACTCCAGAATTGTTTGGGCTTCGTACAATGCGAGCGAACCGTGACTGTGTTGCCATCCTGGCTAATGGCGACCGGAGCGGCGGCAAAATATTCCTTTTCTTTGGCTTCGCCCCCGAGATCGATTTTGCGGTATGCCTCGATGACGACCTTGTCATCGGCACCGGTCACGACGTTGATTGTTCCAAAATCAACGTCGACAACAAGTTTCCCGCCGGGCGCCGCATCCTTTTGTTGGTTGATATTCTCTTCGGAAGCCGCGGAAGTACCAAGAGTGAGAATGAACAATAAGAATGAAGTTCGGATAAGAGCGGACATAGCGTGTTAGTGGGTTAAGTTTTCGATACAATCCAACCGTCGCGCAGTTGGATGACGCGTTTGCCGTAGGACGCATTCTTCTCGGAATGCGTGACCTGCACGATCGTCATCCCCTGCTCGTTCAGCTTGCAGAAAAGCTCCATGATTTCCTCGCCCTGGCTCGAGTGAAGATTGCCGGTGGGTTCATCGGCTAGCAGGAGTTTGGGTTCGGCGATGATCGCGCGCGCGACGCCTACCAACTGCTGTTGTCCACCGGAGAGCTGACTCGGATATAAATCCTTTTTACCGACGATTTGGAAACGATCGAGCACGTCGGCGACCATCGCGGCCCGTTCACTCTTTTTGTAGTGGCGATAAGAAAGTGGAATATCCAGGTTCTCGTACACTGTAAGGTCATCGAGCAAATGATATTGCTGGAAAACGAATCCGATCTGTTCGTTCCGCAGCGTTGCGCGTTCTTTCGGCTTTAAATGATGCACCGCGGTGTCGCCCAAAAAATATTCACCGCGCCACCCGTGATCGTGCATGCCGAGGATATGCAAGAGTGTCGACTTACCGGCGCCGGACGGTCCCATGACAGAGACAAAATCGCCTTCCTCGACGTCCAGGTTGATATCGCGTAAGACGTAAAAAAACTTCTCCTTCGCCAGGGGATAGGAGCGTTCCAGATTTCTTAGTTTGATCATACGTTTACTCGGCGCGCAATGCTTGGGCTGGATCGACCCGCGTGGCGCGTCTCGCGGGTAACCATGTGGCAATCAGTGCGGCGATAGTGAGTACCTAGTGGAGCCACGGTGAATGCGATCGGATCAAGCGCACTAACTCCGTAAAGAAGCCCGCTCAGAATTTTTGCCGTTGCGATCGCAAGCAGCAGGCCAATGGCGACTCCACTGAACAGCATGATGGAACCTTCACGCATGATCATTCGCAACACCGCTCCGGCCTGAGCGCCGAGCGCCATCCGGATTCCGATCTCGCGGGTGCGTCGAGCGACGGAGTAAGCCTTGACCCCGTAAAGACCAACGACGGCGAGACTGAGCGCAAGTGCCCCAAAGATGGAGAACAACGCCGCGCCCGCGCGAACGAGCCACAGGTCCAGGTTCGAATCGAGATGCTGCGCGAACGTCCGCAACGAAAGGATCGGGATTGATGGATCGACATCGCGCACGGCGCGTCGTAGCAAATCGGCTGTAGCGGCTTCGCTTCCGGGAGCGAGCGAACGAAACCGAACGAAATAAGAAACGTCGCTTTGAAATCCACGCGCGAACGGCAAGTAAATCCCGCCGATCGGTTCCTCCGTTTCAAATAGCGCGTGGCGCGTTGCCGGAACGATACCGACTATTTCCATGCTCTCTTTCTCTCCGCCGTTCAAATCAGGGCTCGTTCCACCCTTTTGGTCCGCATATTGGATGCGTTGTCCAACCGCATCACCATCCGGCCAAAGTTTCTTTGCCAGAACTTCGTCAATTATCGCCACCTTTGGACCAGGCTGGGTCGCCTCCGCTTCGGTGAACCCGCGACCCCGAGTCACCGGCAACCCAACGGTAGAAAAATAAGCCGCGCCGACGCTGTTCCAAGCCACCTCGAAGGCAAGGCCTTCGGCCGCGGTCGCCGGCTTCGCGTCTGAAGCGGGATGGACACCCGCGCGTTGGACTTTCCTGCTTAACTCAAACATTCCGAACGGAACGAATGAAGAGATGCTCGCACGCTCCACGCCCGGGAGTGCCGCCAGTCTCTCGTTCAAGTTGCGATAAAGCTCCTGAGAGCGCTTTGGTTCGTAACCCGCCAGGCTCGCATCCACTTCGAGAATGAAGCTTGCGCCCGGTCTTAATCCGGTATCAACGGACGCGGCTTTACCTGCACCACGAATGAACAAGGCCGCCGCAGTAATGAGCGCGAGCGAGAACGCGATTTGCACGACCACAAGCGGATGGCGCGGTAAGAATTTCCAGCGCCGGCGTACCACGTCTTCCCCTGCGTGTTCCTTCAGATCGGCCACCACCGCGCTACGCGAAATTTTCAAGGCCGGCCCGAGCGCAAACATGAGCGTGCCGAGCAGGCAAAATCCGAACGTCGCCGCCAAAATTGCGGGGTTCGGTCCGGTAAACCATACAATGTCGAGCGGCATCAGCTTGCGCATTGAGGCAACCAGCAAGTCGGACGACCAGAGTCCAAGAATGAGTCCCCCCATGCCGCCGAGCACCGCCAGCGAAAAGCCTTCGGTGAGAAGCTGGCGAACAATGCGCCAACGGGTGCCACCCAGCGCCAGACGGATTGCGATTTCTTTGCGGCGCGCCGTACTGCGCGCGAGCAGCATGTTAGCGAGGTTAAGGCATGCCACTAGCAGCACCACTACCGCCATGCCAAGCAGCAACGGCGCGATCGCCATTATCTTGCTGTCGGACCCCGGCGTGTTACTGACCGTATTACGGGACACTCGTTCGGCCATGAAGGTCTGATCCTTTTGCTCGACCGGGTACGCTTTTTCCAAATTGGCCGCCAGCCCTGCAAGTTCAGGTTTGGCTGCGGCCGCGGTTAGCCCAGCTTTAAGCCGGCCCATAATGCGCAACTGCGTTCCTTTGCGATCGTCAATGGTACTCCTGTTTTCGGATCTAAAATCGTTCGCGACCTGATCGTAAACACTCATCGGCAGCCAAACTTCCGGTGACAAGATTTGCATTGTGCCGACAAAACCCTTCGGCGTAATTCCGACGATCGTGAACGCTCGCCCGTTGATGAACACCTGAGAGCCGAGGACGTTTGGATCGAAACCGTGTTTCTGCCAGTAACTGTAGCTGGCAATCGCGACCGGCGTGTTGTGGCCTGGAATTTCCTCTTCCGGCAAGAATCCACGGCCTCGCGCTAACGGAACGCCGAGCACAGAGAAATAGTTCGATGTGACGATTGCACTGAACGCACGCCGCGTGTCACCTTTCTGGCCGAGGCCGATCAACGCGAGATTGAACGCCATTACGTCGCTGAACACCGTGTTCTGCTCGCGAATATCGAGATAAGTGGGATAAGAGAAGCCGCGAAATTTCTTCGGATCCTTCTTGTCCTGAGAAAAGAGCTGCACCACTCCATGTGGCTTGGCATAAGCCGGCGGGGCAAAGAAAAGCGTATTTACCAGGGTGAATACGGCGGTATTCACGCCAATGCCGAGCGCGAGCACGGTTATCGCTGAAATCGTGAACGCCGGCGCTTTGAACAGCTGCCGAAATGCAAATTTAAAATCACGAATCATGGTTAAACATCATGGCCCAGCGCCACCACTGGATCGGCGCGTGCCGCGCGATGGGCCGGGATGTAACTGGCGAGCAAAGCGACACCGGCAAGCGATCAACGTCACGAACAGGAAGATCGTAACGTCGAACGGCCCCACGTTGATAGAGCAATGTCACGGAAAGCTAGAGTCGATGAAAAACGAGAACGGCAAACCGATGGCGGCGCCGATACCCAACAATTTCGCGGCATGTCCCATTATGATTCTCAACACATCGGAGCGTTGTGCGCCAAGGGCCATGCGAACGCCGATCTCGTGTGTGCGCTGAACAACGAGATATGAAATCACGCCATAAATTCCTACGGACGCAAGCAATAATGCGATCCCGGAAAATGCACCGAGCATCATAATCGAAATTCGGCGTGGAGCGATCGAATCGGCGACGACGGTGTCAAGTGTGCGAACGTTCGAAAGCGGAATGTCCGGATCAATGTTGCGTAATTCTTCCTGAATGGTGTGGGCCAGCGTCCGCGCGTCTTGCGCACTGCGCACCGCCAGTACCATTTCCCGGTCGGGTCCCTGCGTGTGCGGCAGATAGTACTCGGGCTGCGCTTCCGTATCCAGACCGCGATGCTTAATGTCCGCTACAACTCCAACAATTGTCGCCCATTTCGGATTTGTGTCGTCCCGTGAAATACGTTTACCGAGAGCTTCGCCGTCATGGAAATATTTTTTGCACGAACGCCTGGTTCACGATCACCACTGGCGGCGAATCGGCCGTGTCAGCCTCGGTGAAAAACCGTCCTTTCAACAACGGGGTCTCCAACGCCCGAAAATAATCCGGAGTGACATCACGAATCTCCTCGTCGGGATAGGCGCCGGTCATTTTTGGATCCTGGCCCTCTATGATGAATGAGCTGTCCGTATTCGATCCGCTCAATGGCAACATCACCGTAAACGCTGCATGCTGAACGCCCGGCGATGTTTTTGATCCGACGCTCCGCTTCCTTGTAAAAATTAATGACCGGCAAACCACGCGGATATTTTTCGACCGGCAAAGAAATCTCCGCCGTCAACACGTTGTGCGGATTAAATCCGGGAGAAACATTTTGCAGTCGGACAAAACTTTTCACGAGCAAGCCGGCGCCGATCAGCAAAACAAGCGCGAGAACAGTTTCCGCAACGATCAGAGCGTTGCGCAGGCGGTTGTGATGAGCGCCGCCAGTCGAGCCCCGTCCACCTTCTTTCAGCGCTTCGGTCAGTTCGGGTTTTGCGCTGACAATCGCGGGCACGAGGCCGAAAAAAATTCCGGTTCCAACCGCCACGTCCGAACGTCATTGCAAGCACACTTAGATCGAGATTGACCTCGCGAAGCCGCGGAACGGTTTGCGCGCCGATCATCCGCAACAAGTCGATCGCCCAGATGGCGAGCAGTACCCCCGCAGTCCCACCCAAGATCGACACTAACACGCTTTCCGTCAGCAATTGTCGCAGCATCCGCTTCAGGCCCGCGCCCAGCGCGACGCGAATTGCCATTTCTCGCTGTCTGGATGCGGCGCGTGCGAGTAACATGATGGCGAGATTCGCGCACGCGATCAGCAAAACGAGCGTCACCGCGCCGAGCAGAATCCAAAGACCCGTCCGCATCGGGCCGACGACCTGATCCTGCAATGGGTAAAGCTTTGCGCCGAATTCGGTGAGTCCGGCAGGATAATTTTTGGGATTCGTCTGCCTAAAGTTTGCCGTGATGGTGTCGATTTGAGCCTGAGCTTGGGCAGTGGAAACCCCCTGGCGCAACCGCCCGATTAAGCCATAGCTCCGCGAATAGCGCGCCGACAATTCGTCGTTGGTAAACGCAATCGGCTTCCAAATATCGGGGCGACTGGCAAACTGCGATCCCTGGACGTTGAATAGCGGCAATCGGAAAATCGAATTTCCGTGGCATGATTCCCATGACCGTGTAGCGGCCGGCCGTTCAATAAGATCTTGTTGCCAACAATTGCCGGATCGGAGTTAAAGCGGCGCTCCCACAATCGCGCGCTGATGATGACCATATCGTCGCGACCCTGCGCGCCCTCCTCTTGAGTGAAAACGCGACCTTTAATCGGCTCCACGCCGAGCAGTGGGAATAGAGCTGGGATACGACCGCGCCCGACACACGTTCCGGCACGTCACCGGTCGTCAGATTGTAAGCGGCGTAATTAAACGCACCGATCTTTTGAAGCTCGTCGCCTGCTTTTCCTAGATCGAGATATTCCGGCGCGGAGACCGGAATCCGCTCCAGCCCTTGCGTCGGAAATCGTTCCCAGATCAAGACGAGGCTTTCCGGCGCCTTGTATGGGAGCGGCCGGATCAACAGCGCATTGACCAGGCTGAAGACAGCCGTGTTGGCGCCAATCGCCAGCGCGAGCGTTAGGACGGCCACAACTGTGAAGCCGGGAGATTTTGCAAGCTGGCGGAGCGCGTATCGGAGATCGGTCATACGATTGGAATCAGCGATTTGGCAATTTCATTCATTCCATTCGCAGCGCTTCGATGGGATCCACGAGGCTGGCACGACGCGCCGGCAAAAAACAGGCAATGAGCGCCACCAGTGAAAGCGTCAGCAGAGCACTGATGAGCGCTGCCGGATCTAACGGCGCCACATCGTAGAGGACGCTTCTCAAAGCCCGACTGGCGAAAAAGGCGCCGAGCAATCCCGCAGCGAGCCCGATTCCGACAAGAACAGCCCCTTGACCAAGGACAAGCCGCAGGACATCACCGCGGCTGGCACCGAGAGCAAACCGAATGCCCATCTCGCGTGTGCGTTGGGTGACAATTAATGCCATGACCCCGTAAAGCCCGATACTGGCGAGAATCAGCGCGAGCCCCGCAAACACACCGAGTAACGTCATTGTCAGACGCTGCGACGCGAGGCTGTCGTCGATGTTTTCCTCCATCGTTGCGATATCGGAAACGGCCTGGTCGCTATCCAGTGCCGCGATTTGATCCTTGATCGGACTGACCAGGGAATGCGGATTCAACCCTGCTTTCGCACGGACCATCAGATTCTGCTCGACGTTCGGAAACTGCGACGCGCTGAAGTACATCATCGGCAAGTTGCGCGCGTCCTCGTTTTCGCCCGGGGCATTGTTCCGTGTATGCGGCACGATTCCAATGATGGTCAGCGGAACGCCATTCTGATTGGTGTCGCGTAATGGTAACTGGATCGTCGATCTGTTTGCCGATCGGGTCGGTGCCGGGAAAAAACTTTTGCGCGGCAAGCTCATCGATCACGACCGTTCCGGGACGGCCGCTTCACATCTTCCGGTCCGAAATCCCTGCCGCGTAACATC
Organism: uncultured Verrucomicrobiae bacterium; assembly: GCA_963836455.1. Classification (GTDB taxonomy): domain Bacteria; phylum Verrucomicrobiota; class Verrucomicrobiia; order Chthoniobacterales; family UBA10450; genus Udaeobacter. Next base: position 201,405 of record CAWIJH010000017.1, on the reverse strand, counting down.
GCCATCCCAAGCACGCGAAAGTAATCAGGCGAAACAATTGCCATCTCGCTGATCGGTTCCTGGCCGTGAGGATCAGGAGGCGTGCCGGTAATATGAAATGAACTGTCCCATTCGTGATGATCGAATGGCTCGTTGCTGCAAATCGCCGCCGCGCTTACACCCGGGAGCCGTCTCACTCTCTCAAGCAATTGATCGTAAAAGCGAACGATCTTCTCCGGTCCCGCAGTCGCGGGATAGCGCGATGGCGGAAGCGCGATGCTCATGGTCAAAACGCCGCGCGGATTGAATCCAAGCGGCACCTGCTGCGAGCGCCAGAAACTCTTCAACGTTAAGCCCGCCGCCGCGAGCAGCAGAACCGCAAGAGCCACTTGTGCAATCACCAGAATTGCACGAGCCCGCTGTCGTTGCGCGCCGCTACTGCCGCGCGCGCCCTCATCGTGTAACTCGGCTGCCATCGAAGCCGTGTTCGAGACGCGCAATGCGGGCCACACTCCAACGAGCAGTCCGGCGAACACTGAAATGATGCTGGTGGTCACGAGGACGAAACCGTCGATATTCGTTTCTTGAAATCGCGGGACGTTAGGCGGAACGAAGCGATCGAATTGCGTCAAGGCTCCACACGGCGATCAGCACGGCGCAAACGCCGCCTATCAAGGCGACAACTCCGCTTTCCACCAATACCTGGCGCGCCAAATCCCAGCGGCTGGCACCAAGCGCGGCGCGCACAGCGAGTTCCTTGCGCCGGGCAATACCGCGCGCGAGCTGAAGATTTGCTACATTCGCGCACGCGATCAACAGGACGCAGCCTACGGCCGCAAGCAGCACACAAAGAAGATATCGGTATTGACCAACGGAAAATTCGAGCAGCAACTTTGCGGAAACCTGCCGGCCAGTGTTTGAATCCGGATAGCGCCGCGAAAGCTCGGCCGCGATCGTGTCGAGCTCCGCGATTGCCTGCTTCAGTGTCGCTCCAGCTTTTAATCGACCCAGACACGAAAAAGCTTCGTGATTTCCACGCGACAGGAAATCGTGATCGGCGCGCAAATCGGCGAGCGGCAGAAAGACGTCGCAGTTTCGCGGAAAACGAACACGCTCCGAAACAACGCCGATAATCTCACGCGGCACGCCATCGACATTCAATCGTTGTCCGATTGCAATCGGTAATGCGCCAAATTGCTTCCGCCAAACTCGTTCGCTAATGAGGGCTACTTTCGCCGCGCCGGGAACATCGTCGCTCTCTGCGAAATCACGACCGATCAAGCGGGGGGACCTGCAAGATCGACAAATAATTCGCGGTGATGCGCCCGGCTCGAGCTGCTTCCGGCGGCGATGTCCCGTCGGAGGCGGAGAGGCTCACACCCTCCGTCCTTGCCAGTGCGAGATCGGTGAAGCTTTTCTGCGCCGCGCGCCAGTCGAGATAATTCATGTAACTAACCGAGCCTGATTCGAAACCGGACGGCCCGAGCAATCGCTCACGCAGCAACACCAGTTGCTCTGAATGTGGATAAGGCAGCGACCGTAACAGGACAGCGTTAACAACGCTAAAAATCGCAGTGTTCGCACCGATACCGAGAGCAAGCACGATAACGGCGATCAGAGAGAACCCTGGATTCTTGAAAAGTTGCCGGATGGCGAAACGGAGATCGTTCATGGAATTTCTGGTTTCCGATCGCTGATTTCTGATTTCATTCCGTTCGAAGCGCGACCATCGGGTCCACGCGGGAGGCGCGGCGCGCTGGAAGCCATGAGGCGAGAAGAGTGGCGCCGAAAAGTGTTAGCCCAACTCCAAGATAGATTCTTGGATCGATCCCTTTGACTTCAAAAAGAACGCTTTGTAGTACGCGCGAAAGTGCAAATGCAGCGAGCAGGCCTATCCCCGACCCGACCAAAAGCAAACGCATTCCGTGCGAAAGCACGAGCGCGCGGATCTGCGCAGGGCGTGCGCCGAGCGCCATGCGAACGCCGATTTCGCGAACGCGTTTCAGCGTGGTGTAAGCGAGCAATCCGTATAAACCGATCATGGCAAGAATAAGGGCGAGTCCGGCGAAGACGGAAAACAGAAACGAGAGGAGACGCTGCGTGCCCCAGGTGTCCTCAACGCGATCTTGCATGAGACGAACGTCGAAGACCGGCTGATTGGGATCGATCGAACTGACGATGTCATGAATTGGTTTGTCGAGCGCCTTGACCCCTGAGCCAGCGCGAACAAACAGACCCAGCCCGGTGCGATACGCTTGGGCGGTCGAACAGTAAATTACCGGCACCGGCGCAGTTTCATCAAAGGCATGGAACCGCATGCGCGCGACGACTCCGATAATTTCGGCAAACGCGTAACCTTCATTATCGTTGCCGACATCCACACTGAGGCGCTTGCCGATTGGATCTTCGCCAGGGAAATATTGTTCGGCCAATGCCTGGTCGACCATGATCACGCGCGGTGAATTCGCCGTGTCGCCGGCGTTGAACGTGCGACCGCGCAGAAGTGGCAATTTGAATGTCGCGAAATAATCGCCGCCGATAGCTTCCAGATTGGCATCGGGCATTTGGCTGGGGGTGGGAATTGGAACGCCTTCCCGGTAGAACCCGGTTTGCCAGCCACCCATCAGTGGCGAGTTCGAACCAATACCCACACTTTGAACTCCTGGCAGTGCCCGAACTTTCTCGAGCAACAGATTAGTAAATGTCCCCATCCTCTCTCGTGTCGAATACACTCTGAACGGAAGTTCCATCCGAGCGGTGATGAGACCGCGCGGCTCGTACCCAAGTTGGAGCGATTGCATTCGCGAAAAACTTTTTAGAACGAGCGCGGCGGCGACAAGCAATGTGAGCGTGAGCGCGATTTCACTAATCACAAGCCAATCACGCGTGCGTTTGGCGGCGAGCGAGACGCCGCTGCTATGCGAGCCGGATTGAAGAGCAACTTGAACGTCTCCGCGCGATGTTTGCCAGGCCGGCCATAATCCAAAAAGCAAGGTGGTGACCAACGCGATGGCAAAAGTGAAGCCGAGAACGGGCAAATCGAAGGAGACATCCTGAAATCGCGACACTCCTTGTGGCGCCAGGCCAACCAATGCATCACGGACCCAAGCAGCGATGAAAAGCCCAAGCATACCGCCAAGCAGGGCGATCAGGAAACTTTCCACCAGAAGCTGGCGAATGATCTGGCAACGCGTCGCGCCTACTGCCGCGCGAATGGCGAACTCGCGCGCTCGCGCGGCGCCTCGAGCGGCGAAAAGATTTGCCACGTTGGCGCAGGCAATGAGCAGCACCAATCCGACCGCGCAGAGAAGCAGCGTCAGATTAGTCCGAAATTTGCCGATCAGACTTTCCAGCAGCGGGGTGATCGAAATACTGGCCCGCGCATTGGTAGCAGGATACTCGTTTTCCAGGCGCGCAGCGATGGCCTTCATCTCGGTGCGCGCTTGATCGACAGTGACGCCGGGCTTCAGTCGCCCCCAAACAAACAGCATCGGATGAATGGTGCGGTCCTGCCAAATGGGAGCGATGCGCCGAGCAAATGGAAACCAGACATCCGTGTCCTGTGGTGAATTCATTTCGGCCGGCATCACGCCGACGACTGTGAAAGCTTGATTATGCAGCTTGATCGTTTGCCCCAATACGCTGGCGTCGCGCGCGAAAGCGTGCTGCCAAAGCCGATCGCTGATCACGACAGCCGCCGGGCCGCCCGGTTTTTCTTCCTCTTCGTTGAAGGTCCGTCCCAGTTTGGGCGTCAATCCGATGACCTTGAAAAACTCTTCCGAGACACTGGCGCACGGGATTCGCTCGGCCTCCCGTCCCGGAATACCGCTCAGGTTTCGCGATTCGCGCCGCGTGACGGCGAGATATTTAAAGACGTTGTTATCGCGTTTCCAATCCTGATAATTCGGCAACGAAACCGAAAATTCCTGACCATTGGCCGATTCGTTTAGCACCATGATGCGATCGGCATCCGGATACGGCAGAGGCCGAAGCAAGACGGCGTTAACGATGCTGAAAATCGCTGTGTTTGCTCCGATGCCAAGCGCGAGCGTGATGATCGCAATGGCCGAGAACGCCGGGTTCTTGATCAACTGCCGCAGTGCGAAGCGGAGATCGTTCATGAGAATATTATTCTGTTCGCAACGCCTGAACTGGATCGACAAGCGCGGCGCGGCGCGCCGGCAGGAAACATGCAAGCAAGGCCACCACCCCGAGAGTGAGCGCTGTGGTAGCAAGAAGCGCCGGATTGTGCGGCGAAACCTCGTAAAGCTGCGTAGTGAGTAAACGGCCCAAGGTAAGAGCAGCAACCATTCCGACGGTGAGTCCCAATAAAACAGGAGCCATCCCCTGACCTACAACAAGCCGCAGCACATCCGCGGTTTGTGCCCCTAACGCCATGCGCACGCCGATTTCGCCCGTGCGTTGTTCAACACTGTACGCGACGGCTCCGTAAATGCCGATGCTCGCAAGCAATAATGCGACGCCGGCAAAAATTCCAAGCAACCACATCATCAATCGCGCCTGCCCGCGTGCTTGCGCAACGACCGTGTCCATCATCTGTGGGACCGCAATCGCAATACCGGGATCTACTTTCGTGATCGCGGATTGCACCAGCCTGGTGATCGCATCGAGTTTAAAAGTGCTGCGGACTGCGACAATCAGGAATGGAAAGTTTTCCTGGGCCCAGGGCCGATAAAATTCCATTTCGGGCAGTTCAGCGATTCGTTGGGACCGCACATCGCCAACGATCCCGACAATTTCCACCGGCGCGCTGCCGCTGGTAACCAGCAACGTTTTGCCGATGGGATTTTCATTCGGAAAAACTGTTTTTGCACCTGTCTGGCTAATGAGACAGACGTTTCTGCCTTCCATGAGATCGTGTTCATCGAAATCACGCCCGGCGATGAGCGGGATCCCCCAAGTCTTGAGGTATCCGGGCACAACGTCATGACTTGGCGCAGTCGCTCGCTTTTCCATTGCCGGTACATCGCGATCCGCGCGCGCGTAAAGCGTGCGATTTCCACCAGCGAGGGGGATATCGCCACTGACAGTTGCGTTCTCGATGCCTGGCGTGTTGCGCAACGCAGCGAGGATCTTGTCGGCAAAACGCTGGCGCGACGGTCCATCTGGATATTGCGCTGCCGGAATACCGATCGCCCCGGTCCATAGATGATGCGGTTGGAACCCCAGGTTCTGCTGGGTCAGCCGAACAAAACTCGTGATGAGTAATGCCGCGCCGGCGAACAATGTCACTGAAAGTGCCACCTGAGCACCGACGAGAATTTTGCGGAATCGCTGCTGTCGAATGCTTCCACTCGTTCCGCGGCCGCCTTCCTTTAAACCAGCGATCAAATCCGCGTGGGAGCCCTGAAGCGCGGGATAAAAACCCATCAACAAACCGGTCAGCACAGACAATGCAATAGTGAATCCGAGCACTGCCAGCGAGAGACTGCTGGCTGTGTTTCCTTCAAGCGGAAGAAAATTGGATGCCATTTTAGGGACAACTGGAACAAGCCGCCAGGCCACGAATGCGCCGAGCGTGCCGGCAAAGAGGCTAACCAGTAAACTTTCCCAAACGAAAAGCCTCACGATACTGCCGCGCGACGCGCCAACGGCCATTCGGAGCGCGATCTCTCGACGGCGACCGCTGAAGCGAACCAGCAAAAGGTTCGCGACGTTGCTGCATGCGATCAGCAACACAAAACAAACCGCAGCAAAAAGCGTCGCGAAGCCGGCGCGAATGTTTTCCGTCACATCCTGTGGAAGCGTTTTGACTGATGTGCTGGCCGTGCTGTCGATCTTGTTCGCGTAATTCGCGCGGTAACCTTGCTCGAGCGACGGCAGCGCGGCGCGCACTTGCTCGACCGTGATCCCCGGCTTGATTCGCCCAATTACCCGCAGAAACCCGGTGCCTCGCATCATGCGTTCGTACGAGAATCCTGGAAGCTGAAATGGTTTCGTGGTCCAAACTTCCGCGATTGGATTGGCTCCAAACCATTGCGTTGACGCGTTCGGCAAGACGCCAACAATCGTGTGTGGCATTCCATCGAGCGTGATGCTGCGTCCGATCACGTTTGCATCGCCACCGAGCCGCTTCTGCCAAAAGCTTTTTGTGATCAGCGCGACATCCGCGCCCTCCTCTTCATCGGGGCGGAAATTCCGACCCAGTATTGGCCGGACGCCAAGCACATCGAAGTAGTTCGGAGTTATTCTGCCCCCAAAAACCTGAACCGGATCGCCAATTCCGGTAAGCGTGAAAAGAAATAAGTTCTCGGCGGCGAAACCGTCAAAAAGCGTTTGTCCCTCACGGTAATGTTGAAAACGCGGCGCGGAGATCGCGATATCGACAAGATTGCGCGACTTGTCGCCGGCGAACATATGCACAACGCGCGACGGCTCCCTGAATGGCAGCCCGCGTAAGAAAAGATCGTTGATCAAGCTGAAGATCGTAGTGTTCAGCCCAATCCCGAGCGCTAATGTGATGATAGCAATCGCGGTGAATGCAGGCGATTTGCGGAGCTGGCGCAAAGCAAACTTTAAATCATTCATGTCACTCGGTGCGTAGTGCTTGAATCGGATCAACGCGCGTGGCGCGGCGCGCGGGGAGCAGACACGCCATTAGTGCGGTCGCCGCGAGCAGAACTGTTGCGCCGCCGAGCAGCACTGGGTCGTACGCCGAAACTTGATAGAGCTGCGCCGCGATCAACCGGCCGAGCGCGAACGTCGCAATGATGCCGAGCGCGAGCCCGCTCACCACCGGTTTCATTCCCTGGTTCACAACCAGGCTCAACACGTCGCGCGTTTGCGCCCCCAGCGCCATGCGAACTCCAATTTCTCCAGTGCGTTGCTCGACCGTGTAAGCGACTGCGCCGTAAATCCCGATGCTGGCGAGGAGCAACGCGACTCCGGCAAAAATTCCGAGCAACCACATCATCAAACGCGCCTGGCCAAGCGCTTTCGCGACGACAGCGTCCATCGTTTGCGGCACCGCGATGGCCAATCCGGGATTCACTTTTGTAAGCGCGGATTGCACCAGCTTGGTCACGGCATCCACTTTGAGATTGCTGCGGACGGTGATGTTAACGAGTGGAAAATTTTTCTGCGCCCACGGCCGATAAAATTCCATACCTGGCGCCTCGGCCACCTGGACTGAGCGCACATCGCCGACGATTCCGATAATTTCCCACGGCACACCGGCCAGGAGCAAACTCTTCCCGATTGGATTCTCACCCGGATAAACTTGTTTCCCACCGGCCTGACTGATCAGACAAACTTTCTGTCCGTCGGCGGTGTCGTGCTCATTGAATTCGCGGCCAGCCAAGAGCGGCACTCCCCAAGTCTTGAAATATCCGGGAGCAACCTCGTGACCGGGCGCGATCGCGCGCTCCTCTACTGGCGGGACATCACGATCGCTCCGCGCATAAAGATAACGACTGAAGCCAACCAAAGGAATATCGCCGCTGATCGTCGCGCTCTCGAGACCCGAAACACTGCGCAACTCATGAAGTGTTTGTTCAACAAAACGTTGACGCAACGGAGGGTCGGGATACTGCGAAGTCGGCAGTGTAACCACACCCGTCCAAAGATTCTGGGAACGGAAGCCGATGTTCTGCTGATTCAAGCGGATGAAACTCGCGATTAGCAGCGCTGCGCCGGTCAGCAACGTGACTGAGAGCGCGACCTGCGCGCCGACGAGGATTTTGCGGAAGCGCTGTTGGCGCACACTGCCGCTCATTCCGCGGCCGCCCTCTTTCAACCCATCGACCAAATCGGCGTGCGAACCCTGAAGCGCCGGATAAATCCCCATCAACAAGCCGGTCGAGATCGACAATCCGATCGTGAACATGAGAACTGGTACCGACAAGGTAGTTCCGTGGTTCGCTTCCAACGGCAGAAAATTGGAGGCTATTCGCGGAACTAGCGGCACCAAGTGCCATGCGACGAAAGCGCCGACCGCGCCTCCGATTACGCTGACGAGTAAACTTTCGAACACGAACAAGCGCACGATGCTGGTGCGTGAAGCGCCGATCGCCATTCGCAACGCGATCTCGCGCCGGCGTCCACTGAACCGAACCAGCAGAAGATTGGCGACATTGCTACAGGCGATCAACAAGACAAAACTGACGGCAGCGAATAGCGTCACAAAACCGGCACGGAAATTTCGCGTCACATCCTCTGGCAACGTCCTGAGCATTGTCGTCAGTGCGCTGTCGATGTTGTTCGGATATTGGGCACGATAACTTTGTTCCAACGATGGCAATGCAGCGCGCGCTTGTTGAACGGTTATCCCCGGTTTCAATCGTCCAACTACGCGCAGAAAAAAGGCGCCGTGCATCATTTGCTCATAACTAAAGCCGGGAATCTGAAAGGGTTTCGTCGTCCAAACTTCCGCGATTGGGTTCGCCCCGAACCACGTGGCCGGCATATTTGGCAGAACGCCAACGATCGTGTGCGGCGTCCCATCGAGGGTGATGCTTCGCCCAATCACATTCGGATCGCCTCCGAGGCGTTCCTGCCAGAAATTTTTCGTTACCAATGCAATGTCGGCGCTTTCCTCTTCTTCCGGCAGAAAATTGCGGCCAAGAATTGGGCGAACGCCCAGCACATCGAAATAGTTGGAGGTCAATCGACCGCCAAAAATTTGGACAGGATCGCCAAGTCCGGTTAGCGTGAACGCAAAGGAATTCTCCGCAGCGAAACCGTCGAAAATCGTCTGACCGTCGCGATAAAGTTGGTAACGGGGCGCCGATATTCCGACGTCCACCAAATCGCGTGTCTTGTCGCCGTTGTCGAGGTGAACAATGCGCGACGGTTCCTTGAACGGCAGCCGGCGCAGAAACAGATCGTTGATCAAACTAAAGATCGTGGTGTTCAGCCCAATGCCGAGCGCCATTGTGATGACAGCAATCGCGGTGAACACAGGAGATTTGCGGAGCTGGCGCAAAGCGAACCTTAGATCATTCATATCACTCGGAGCGTAGTGCTTGAATCGGGTCAACACGTGTGGCGCGGCGCGCCGGAACGAAACATGAAGCCGCCGCGACTAGCGTGAGCAATCCTGCGACGGCAAGATAAATAGATGGGTCGAGCGGATTCACTTTGAAGAGGATGTTTTTCAAAGCGGCCGCGACGACGACTCCGAGGAGCAACGCGATACCGCCGGCGCCGAGAACAAGGCCGATGATTAACTGCCATGCGCCCTGGGTCATTACCATTTGGAAAATTCGGCGCGCATCTGCGCCCAGCGCCATGCGGATTCCAAATTCCTGCGTGCGCTGGTTTACCGAAAAGCTCATCACGCCGTAAAGCCCGACCGCCGAGAGAATGAATGCGACCCCTCCGAAAATTCCGAACAACATCGCGACAATCCGGTTGCCGCCAAGAATCTCATCGTGCAAGCGCGCGGGAGTCCCAGGAAAATAAATTGGGAGATTCGCATCGAGCTGCGCGACCGCTTTGCTTAACGCTGGGCCAAGCGTATCAGCGCGCTGGCCGGGCCGGGGACGAGCAATGATCGAACAGAATTGCGTGGCCGGATCAGCGCCGAGCAACGGCATATAAAAACCCGACGTGTCCGTTTGCTGATTCAACGGACCTTGCATGAGGGTGTCCGGAACGACCCCAACGATTGTGCGCCATTGTTGCGGCTGCCCGGGATTGAAAATGCGAACCCGATGGCCGATTGCGCTTTGGTTGCCCCAGTATTTTCGGGCGAAGCTGGAATTAACGATCGCCACCGGTTGTTTCGCGTCGGCGTCATCTATCGTGAAGTCCCGGCCTTCCAAAATTTTCAAGCCCAGCGTGGAAAAATAATTGTCCGAAACGGACTCGAAGTTCCCCTGAGGCCGGTCGCGATCCGTCACATAACTTTGTCCGTCCACTTCGTATTGACCGAAACCGTCAAAGGTCATTCGGAAACGGCTGCTTAAAGCCACCGAGTCGAATTGCGGATTAGCCCGTAGCGTACGGACTGCGCTCCGGAAAAACTCGCGGCGTGAGTCTTGCGTCGGATACGCGCCTTCCATCAAACCAATCCGCGCCGTGTAAATCGCGTGCTCATCGTAACCGTAATTGATCGACGTCTGGTTTCGAATCGATTTGATTTGCAGCGTGGCGGCAATTAACAGCGCTGCGGTCAACGCGATCTGTCCGACAACCAGGATGCGCGTAATCGTGTTTACAAGACGGCCACTGTTTCCGCGCGCGCCTTCCTTCATGAGCTCTGCAGTGTTTGCGCGAGCGCTCAGCAGTGCCGGTACGAAACCGGAAACCATCGTGGCCAATAAAGTAATCGCGACGGTAAACGCCAGAACGGGGCCGTCGATCTTGAACTCGATCCAATAGGGCAACGGGAACGGCAGGGCGTTGTTCGCGCGAATCAACCAGTCGACTCCCCAACGCGCAATCAAAATACCGACGACCGCGCCGAATACAGCCACGACAAAACTTTCAGTCAACATTTGCCGCACAATTCGCCAACGCGTGGCGCCGAGTGCGCCGCGAATCGCCAGTTCCTTCGTGCGCAGGGCGGCACGGCCGAATTGCATGTTCATCACGTTTACGCAGGCGATGAGCAAGACGAAAATGACTGCGGCAAGCATCCCCCAGACTTGCTGCCGAAACTGAACGCCTGTAAGCGCATGAAGAAGCGGCTGCACGCTGGCCGAGATCAGATTTTGATTCGTTTTTGGATTCTCCTGGGCTAAACGATGGGCCAGTCCAACAAACTCCGCGTTTGCCTGATCGAGAGTCACGCCCGGTTTGAGCCGGCCCAAGATTGCGGGCGCCTGAATATTGGCGCCAATCAACAACTCCCCGCGCGGCTTCAACGGATACTCATTATAATATGGCACCCAGATTTCCTCGGAAAATGGAAATTTGAAATTGGGCGGCATCACGCCAATGATGGTGGCCGCCTTGCCATTAATTCGAACGGCTTGGCCAACGATGTTGCGATCGCCGTTAAAATCGCGCTGCCAAATCTCATAGCTCAGGAGAGCGACCGTTTCCGCGCCGGGCTTGTCGTCATCGGCGTTGAAATCACGGCCCATGATCGGCGACACGCCGATGATCTTGAAGAAATCTTCCGTGACATAACTGCCGGTGTAGCGTTGCGGATTGTTTCTGTAGGTCACGTTAATTGTCGATCCACTAAGGTAGCCGGCCATGAGAGCGAACGATTTCTGACCCGCTTTCAAATCTTCGTAATCCTGCGCCGCTGGAATCGTTCCGAAGCCGAAATTGTTGGTTTGATCGCTCGCCTTTGGATCGATCAATCCCACGCTCATCAGCTGCTCTGGATGCGGAAATGAAAATCCACGCAGCACGACGGCATTGACTACGGTGAATTGAGTCGTCGCGCCGCCGATTCCAAGACCGAGCACGAGCACGGCCAGAAAACAAAACGATTTCTCCTTGAACAAGACACGGAGGCCAACACGCACATCCTGAAGAAACGATTCTAAAAACATGGCGATTTACGGATTGCTTTTTTATTTCATTCGGCGCGTAGTGCGATCATTGGATCGACACTCAATGCGCGGCGCGCGGGGAAGAAACAGGCCATCAATGCTACTGCCAGGAGCAGCAGCGAAATCGAAACAAACGTTGCCGGATCAGTTGCTTTTGTTTCGAAGAGCAAACTGACCAACACCCGCGTTGTGCCCCACGCGAGCACCAATCCAATGAGTACGCCTAGCAAAGTCAACTTCACGCCTTGGGCGATGATCAGCCCGAGCACATGCTTCGGCTGTGCGCCCAGCGCCATTCGCACTCCAATCTCGCCGCTTCGCTGCGTGACAGAGTAGGCCATCACGCCAAAGAGGCCGATCGAGGCGAGCAACAATCCGCAAATCCCCAGCGTCCCCATCAACACCGCACCGAAGCGTTCGGTGACAAGAACGCTGCTCAGATTCGCGTTCATCGTCATTACGTTAGAGATCGGTTGATCGAGATCGACGCTGCGAATAGCCTCCCGCACCGCTGCCGTCAGGGAACTCGGATCCGCTGCCGCTCGTATCACCAGATTGACTGGGAAATCGTTCTGCACCTGCGCGTAGGGCACATACCAGACCGGCCGGTTAATCCGATAATTGAAACGGTCTTCCTTCACGTCTTTGACGACGCCGACCACCGTCATCCACGGAAACGTTTGCCCAATCCGGACGCGCCGAACTCTTTTACCGAGAGGGTCTTCTCCCGGCCAGGCTTGCCGCGCAAATTCTTCACTGACCACCACGACCGGCAGAGTTTCGGCGCGGTCGTTCTTGTCGATCAATCGTCCCTTAACGAGCCTAACCCGTAGAGTCTCGAGATAATCTGAGGTAATGATTCTGTGCGAGGTGATTGGAACTTCGTTCGGATTCGGCGGCGGCCGCCCTTCGACGTTGAAAACTGCATCGTACGCAATTTCACGCTCAAGCGGAATATTCGTTGCCATTCCTGCCGATACCACACCAGGCAGGTTGCGGACTCGTTCCAGCACGTAATCAGTGAATGCAACACGCTGCGGATACTGCGAATACTTCGATTGCGGCAACACCATTTTCAACGTGAGCAGATTATCCGGAGTGAATCCCAGATCGACGTGCTGCAGCCGCTGGAAGCTTTGCATCATCAATCCGCCATAAACCAGCAGCGTTAGCGCGATAGCGATCTCGGCTACGATCAAACCATTCAGCCACCGCCGGCCGGAGACAGCGACGCCACTGCGTTGATCGGCTTCTTTGATGCGCGGCATGAGCTCGTGCGCGCCGCAGGCTTTGAGAGCGGGAACGAGGCCAAATATCAAACCGGTTAGAAGCGTTACCAAAAAAGCAAAAGCCAAAACGCGCCGGTCCATCTCGAAATTGTGCAGGAACGCAGCCAACGCGATTCCCCGAATCGGATTAAGTGCGGCTAAGACCGGAATCAGCCAGTTGGCGAGAATCAAACCAGCAGCGCCACCAAGCAGGGCCAGAAGCATGCTCTCGGTCAGAAGCTGTCGAACGAGCCGCCATCTGCCGGCGCCGAGCGCGCGACGCAGCGCCAGTTCTCGCTGGCGTGCGATGCCGCGTGCCAATTGCAGATTGGCCACATTTGCGCAACAAATGAGCAAAAGAAATCCGACGCCACCTGCCAGCGCGAACAAGGCCTTGCGAACGTGACCTTCCAAGTCGCCAAGCAAGTCTTGACGGAGCGAGATGGCTTTCACGCTCCATCCACGGCGAAAATTGGGATATTCCTGCTCCAGTTGCCGGGCGACGGCTTTCAATTCTGCATCCGCCTGCTTCACACTAACGCCCGGAGCGAGTCGCCCAAGGATTTCGTTGGCGGTTGCGGCGCGCTCGGTTAACGGCAGGTTTTCGACGTTGGTTTGAAGAGGTAGCCAGATCTCGGCCGCGCCGGGAAGATCGAATCCAGCCGGCATGACTCCGACAACGGTGTACGCTTTGCCGTCGAGATTGAGCGATTGACCGATTGCCCTCGCGCTTCCAGCAAAATGCTTTCGCCAGAATGTATAGCTGATCAGTGCCACAGGTGGCCCACCCGGTCGATCTTCGTCGGCAGAAAACGCGCGACCCAGCACCGCTTGAACGCCCAACGTGGTCAGATAATCTGACGTCACCGTGGCGCCGCGGATGCGCTCTGGCTCGCGTCGACCGATCAAATTGAACGAACGTTGTGTCGCCACACCGCTGCTGGAAAAAACATGGCTGCGATCCCGGTAAGCGGTGTATTCCAGAAAAGAGCAGCCGAAAGGATCAAACCCCTCCCGCAACGCAAAAATCGAAACCAGCCCATCAATATCTTTAACCGGCAACGGGCGGAGCAGAAGCGCATTGATGGCGCTAAAGATCGCCGTGTTCGCGCCGATACTCAGGGCAAGCGCCGCGATGACAATCAGACTGAAGCTGCGTTGCTTGAGCAGCATGCGCACGCCGTAGCGAAGATCCTGCCAAAGCGTTTGCATTTTTGTCAGTTCTCGTTAGGCGGCAATTCGATCCTCAACCACCCGACCATCGAATAAGTGAACCGTGCGATCGGCGTGCTGCGCGAAACGTTCGTCATGAGTGACCATGCAAATGGTGGCTCCGTTCTGATGCAATTCCTTGAGCAGTTGCATCACCGCTTCGCCATTGCGCGAATCAAGATTGCCCGTCGGTTCGTCTGCCAACAGAATGGCCGGCCTGCCTGCGAGGGCCCGGGCGACAGCCACCCGCTGTTGTTGGCCGCCGGAGAGCTGACTTGGCAAATGCTTCGCGCGATGTGCCATGCCCACGCGCTCCAGAGCTTCGGTGACAAACGACTTGCGCTCGCTGGCGCCCATTCCCCGATAAGTCAGCGGTAACTCGACGTTCTCGAAGACACTGAGATCACCTATGAGATTGAAGCTTTGAAAAATGAAACCGATTTCGCGGTTGCGAATTCGCGCGCGGTCAGCAAACGAAAGATTGGCAACTTCGTGTCCCTTTAGCGAGTAACTGCCATCCGAAGGAGTATCGAGCAGCCCGAGAATTGATAACAAGGTCGTCTTGCCGCAGCCGGATGGTCCGGCTATGGAAACGTATTCGCCAGGCCGAATGTCGAGGTGGATTCCGGATAGCGCATGCGTTTCTACCTCGTCGGTGAGAAACACCTTCGTCACGCTGTTGAGTCGTATAAGTGGATCTGATCCGTTGTTCATGATCGAGTTACTGATTTCTGATTGCTGATTAGTTGAGTCGAATACGTTCGTGCCCATCCCATGCGCTGGTATCCGATAGAATCACCTGATCTCCCGGTTGAAGGCCGCTGAGAATCTCAATCGTGTTAACCGAGCTTTTGCCAAGCTTCACCGGTGTGCGCACAGCTTCCCCGCTGCCGTTGATGAGCTTAAACATTCCGACGGTGTTGTTCTCCTGGCCAAACGCCGGGCGACCCACATAAACGACATTATCGAGACGCTCGAGTTCGATTGTTCCATCAACGCTAAGATCGGGGCGTGCGCCTTTTGGCAGCGCCTCATCGAACGCAACATCCACGGTAACTGTTCCCTGCTCGACTGCGGGATCGACGCGCGTGACGTGGCCCTTGACGGTGCCGTTGCGGGTATCGATCACCGCGCTTTGCTTAATCTGAATATCTTTCGCCTGCGTCTCAGCGATCTTGATTTGCGCTTTTAATTTCGTTGGATCGGCCACGCGCGCGAGATTGTCACCTATCTTCACACGCTGTCCGATTTGCACGGGCAATTGTTGCAGCACGCCCGACATGCCAGCGCGCAGGTGCAACGCTTCCACCTGATCCATTTTTAACTTCGCGAGCTGTTTGGCTTGATCCACAGCCGCTTGTTTCGACGCCACCTGCGGCTCGATCGAATCGCGCGCAAATGCCAGGCGCTTTTGCTCGATCTCGTCGCTCTTCTGGCATTCTTCTTCTTTGATCTTCGACTTCTTGTAGTCGAGGACGGCAATCAAACCGTTCTTTGCCAATTGATCGTTCGTTTGTCGCTCCATCTTCGCCTGCTCGAACGCGGCGTGCGCCGCCGTTGTTTTCGATTCCTGATCGAGTAATTCGCGTTGCAAAGTCGCGCGCACACCCGTTAGGTCGGCCTCCGCTGCGGTCGCTTTTGATTCCGCGTCATGAGCGGCTTGTTCCAACTCAGGACTGGTTAATTCCAAAATCACCGAGTCCGCCTCCACCGGGGTGCCAGGCCAGATTTTTATTTTGTCCACTCGCCCTTCCGTGTTTGCAGCGATCCAGCGAATATCCTCCGGAACAAGCGTGCCGAGTCCGCGCACCTGACGAGTCATTGGGCCGCGTTTAACAGTATCGACCCAGACGGTGGAGCGGTCGATGCTGGGCACCGCTGGCTTCAAGCGCGAGATGGCTATCGTCGCCAGAATCAAACCGAGCGCGGCGGCAGCGATGATAATGATGCGGCGCTTGCGCTTCTTCGCTGCTATCCCCACCCGCGGCACGTCCATCGATGAAAGACTCGACGTGAATCCTGCAGGTCGCACAATCGTTTCTTCTTTTGGTTTTCGCTGAGGTATCACGGTTGAATCAAATCTGAGCAAATGCCCGACCAAGGTCGATCACTGCATTTGCCGCGCCTACCAACGACACAGCTGCAGTGATGATGACGATTGCGAAACAAACTGCTTCTACGAGAAACTCGTGTCGCGCTTCGTTTTGAAAATACTGACCGCTAATATTCCAAAAGTGCGATGTCTCCGGTCTGACGCAGCGTCCCCGGTACCCGTCCAGCGTCATCGGGCGATAATTGCAGTCAATCAGCGGGAACCTGCTGTCCTTGCTAACAGTTGTCGAGATCGGCTTCATACTTTCCTTCGGTTTTGCTTGTCAGCAGATATCGCAATGTTTGTGCCAACTAAACGAGCGACCTCACAATATGCACTGAAAGAGAGACTTAGGTTTATTGAGCGAATTACGGTCGCCTCGCGGCAGTCCCGTTCTGGGACAGTCCCGTCCCAATCCTGGGACGGTTCCAGCGAAAGTGATTAGAGCGGCAGGCGCAGCAAAGCCTCCGCGCCTTTGCCGCTTTCCCGGTTCGTTAATGCCAACGATCCATCATGAGCCTCGGCAATTTGACGACTCAGCGGCAGACCGATTCCAGAGCCTTCGGGCTTTGTGGTGAAAAACGGCACGAAAAGGTTCCCAGGATTCATAATCCCGGGACCTTCGTCTTGAACGAAGATCTCGACAGCATCCTCTTTTTCGCGCCATCCGATTAAAACTTTGCCGTCTGTTTCAAGCGCCGCATCAACAGCGTTATGCACAAGATTGATTAATGCTTGTTCGATCTGCGCTCCGTCGGCACGAATGATTGTCTTCGGACCTGGTATAGCCTTTACATTGAGCCTTGGTTCCAAGTCCACGACACGTTGAACCAGCTCGCCAAGATCGACATCTTGTTTTTGAGGCGGTGGAAGCTTGGTTAGCCGCGTGTAGGCTTGCAGAAAACGGCTGAGCGAATCGGCGCGGGAAGCGATAGAGTTCAATCCGGCGCTCGCGTCATCTTTCCAATCCGGCGGGAGAGGGTCGCGCCGCATAAGCGATTCCAGGCTGGCCGCAAGCGACTTGATCGGAGCCAACGAGTTGTTCATCTCATGGCCGAGCACACGCACGATTCGTTGCCAGGCGCGACGTTCCTCTTCGCGCAGCGTCCGACTCAGATCGGTTAAAACAAGTAGCTCGTGCGGCAAGCCCTCTTCGCGAAACGTGCTCCGCCGCACACCCCAGCGACCTGAGGCCCCAGCGAAATTCAACGTAAGCGGTTCGTCCTCGTTAGCTTCAAGACATCTGTCGAGAGCAAGTTCGTTTGCCGTCTTGCCCAGCAACTTGTCCATCGGCTGACCCAACAAAGTTTCTCCGGCCCGATTAACGAGACGCAAACGCCGGTTGGGATCAAAGGTGAAAACTGCAACGTCGATTTCACTCATGATTGTGCGCAACAGTGCAGTCGCTTCAAAGGCGCCCAGACGTTGCAGGCGCAGTGTTTCGCCGAGCGAATTGATTTCGAGAAGGACTTCTCCCAATGCATTGCCCCCGCGAGCTCCGCGCGCACGAATCGAGTAATCGCCTTCGCGTAATGCCGCGAGCAAATTAGACATGGTTTGCAAAGGCCGAATGGTGTGTTCGCGCGCGCTGGAAACGAACGCAAGGAAGCAACCAACGATGAGAATCGTTAGTGTCCACTGAACTTTGGCGCTGTAATTGCCAAACCAAAGAAGAACAAGTGCAACAACAATTGCAGGAACCACTGCACCAAGTGTGAGCCAGGTAATCCTCCCTTCGTAGGAAAACCGATGCGGATCTTTGGGTTTGCGACTCACTTTCGTACTGTAGCGGCAGGCGTGTCGCCTGCAGAATCTAGATCGACGCAGCCGACACGGCTGCCTCTACAGTTCATAGACCATATTGCTGCAGGCGACGGTAGAACGCGCTTCTGCTCAACCCGAGTGCTTCTGCCGCCTTTCGCGCGTTCCCATCGTTTCGGGCCAACGCTTTCTTGATGAGGAACGCCTCCACTTCTTCAAGACTCATTTCCTCGAGACTGCGCGACTCACCGCCGCCATTCGTCAGGCCCAGATCACTTGCGCAGATTTGCCGATCTTGCGTCATAAGCACAGCGCGTTCGACAATGTGGTCGAGCTCTCGAACGTTTCCCGGAAAGCGATGCTGTAGCAGTTGTTCTCGCGCTGTCTCGTCGAACCCGGCAATTTGTTTCCGATAATGCTCTGCATGTTGAGCGAGAAAACTATTGGCCAGCGGCATGATGTCATCCCGCCGGTCTCTCAAGGGTGGCAGCGTAATCTGGATCGTATTCAGGCGAAACAACAGGTCCTGCCTAAAACGACCCGCTGCCACTTCGTTCTCAAGATTTGAATTTGTCGCAGAGATGATGCGGACCTTCGCGTGCAGAGTTTTCGATGAGCCGACTCGCTCAAAATCCCCCGTTTCGATGACTCGCAACAGCTTTGCCTGTTGAGCCAGCGGGATGTTTGCGATCTCGTCCATGAACAGCGTGCTTTCATCTGCAAGCTCAAAGCGCCCTGCTCGATCTGTCTTTGCGTCAGTAAAGGCACCTTTGACGTGGCCAAACAGTTCGCTCTCAAAGAGAGTCTCGGATAGCCCGCCCATATTTACGGTGATCATCGCATGGGATACTTTCGGCGAAAGAGCATGGATCGCTCGCGCGATCAGGCTTTTCCCCGTGCCGTTTTCGCCAGTGATTAGAATATTGGCATCGGACGGCGCGACGCGTGAAATCATTTCGATGACAGGCCGCATCGCAGGAGACTCAGCGATCAAACTCGGTATGGTGCCGCGCAGAAGTTCGTTTTCCGCTTCAAGTTTTCGTTCGCGACGCAGGGCAGACGCGAGTTCAATCTGCGTCCTGACGATTGCAAGTAACCGTTGGTTGTCCCAAGGCTTCGTCACAAAATCGCGCGCGCCGCGTTTCATTGCTTCTACAGCCAGCTCAACTGTTGCCCAGGCGGTCATCACCACGATTGGCAGGGAATTGTCGACCTGCCTGATTTTTGGAATGGCTGATAAACCTTCCTGTCCTGAGGTGGTATCGCGTGCGTAGTTCAGATCCATTAGCAACAGCGCATACTCCTTCTTTTCCAGCGAGTGGAAAATGCCGGCTAAAGATGTGGCCGCCTCGGTCTGATACCCTTCGCCCTTAAGCAAGATGCGGAGTGCTTCCAGTACATCGCGCTGATCATCCGCAATGAGAATCCGGCTCATTTTTTGACAACGCAGTGGCCATTCCGGCCACGATTGAAATTCCTTGTCACCAGCTAACTCTCAACCGTGTTTCCGGCGGTATGTCAATCGCGTGAGCGTAAGGTGACCGCTACTCAGTGCGTATCGCGGTAATTGGATCGACCCGAGTAGCGCGGAGCGCTGGCAGCCAACAGGCGATGAGAGCGACCACCGCCAATGCGAACAAAGCGAAGCTTAAGGCCGGCGCATCGAATCCGCCCACGCCGTAGAGCACACTTTGCAATCCGCGACCTGCGCCGAGAACACCGAGCAATCCGATGATCAGTCCGGCAAGGACAAGCAGCATTCCCTGCGAAAGAACGAGACGAAAGACATCGGCACGTTGCGCGCCCAGCGCGAGCCGAATGCCCAGTTCGCGTGTGCGTTGGGTCACCGTCAGAGCCATCACTCCGTACAAGCCTACACTGGCCAGCAGCAGCGCGATGCCGGCGAATGCAGCGAGAAGCGACATCATCATCCGCCGCGAGCCGAGACTATTCGCGATGTTGCTTTCCATCGTCGAGATGTGGGCAAAGGCCTGGTCAGGATCGAGCGCCTGGAGCTCGCGTTTGATTGCCGGGACGAGCGCAAGCGGGTTCCCAGATTTCACCCGCACCAGCAGCATGTTGCCGCGGTTCGGCACCTGATCGACGGCGAAGGTCATTTGCGGCCAGTGATATTGCTCGACGTTATCTTCGCCCGGCGCTTCGTTGCGCGTGCGCGGAACCACGCCCACAATCGTCAGCGGAGGCGGATTCTTTTCGTCCGATCGATTGTCATCGATCTGCTGCCCGATGGGGTTTTTGCCGGGAAAATACTTTTGCGCGAGCGTTTCATCGATGATCACCGATCGCGGACGGCCGGCCCGATCATCCGCGGTAAAGGCGCGTCCATGCAGCAGCGGCATTCCCATCAGACGAAAATAATCGGGTGTAACGATATTTATTTCGGCCGCCGGTCTTTCCCCGGGCGGATAAGGGGGCGTGCCGGTGAGATGAAAGGAACTGTCCCATTCGTTGTCATCAAAGGGAATGTTCAAGCCGAGTGCGGCGGCTTCAACGCCGGGAAGCGCGCGAATTCGTTCGACGAGTTGATCATTAAAGTGCGTGACCTTTTCGTCCGTGTCATAGCGCGCCTTTGGCAACAAAACGTCGGCCACCAGAATGTTTTCCGGATTGAATCCGAGCGGTGTATTTTGCGCGTTGCGAAAACTTTTCAGAGTCAATCCCGCGCCGGCGAGCAGAAGTAAGGCCAGAGCGACTTGCGCTACGACCAGTCCCGATCGCACACGCTGACGTTGCGCGCCATCGCTGGTTCCGCGGCTTCCTTCGTGCAGAGAAAGCGTGAGCGAGGCGGTGCGCGAGACTCGCAACGCCGGCCAGACACCAACCAGGAGACCGGTGCCGATCGCCATTGCGGCAGTAAACGCGAGCACTTTGAAATCGAGATTCGCTTCTTGGAAACGAGCGGCATCAGACGGAGCAAAACTGGCGGAACTGCCCGGCGCGATTGCCTTGATCGCATCAAGTCCCCAAAGCGCGAGAAGAACGCCAGCGACGGCGCCGAGGACCGCCAGGATTGCGCTCTCGATGAACACCTGCTTGGCAAGTTGGCCGCGACTTGCGCCAAGAGCGGCGCGCACAGCCAGTTCGCGCTCACGCCCAAGCGCACGCGCGAGCTGCAAGTTTGCGACATTAGCGCAGGCGATGAGAAGCACGCAGCCAACCGCCGCAAGAAGCAAAGTGACGCCGTTTTTGTAATCCTTCACTGCGGATTCGAGCAGGATCAGCGCAGTGACACGACGTCCAGCGTTGGAATCGGGATAGCGGCGCTCGAGTTCCGCTGCGATATTATTCAAATCGGCCTTCCCCTGCTCGAGCGTCACATTCGGTTTGAGTCGGCCGAGCGCAGAGAATCCAGGATGATTTCCGCGATCTACGTAATCCTTGTCCGCGCGCAAATCCTCCAGCGTAATAAAAACCTGCACTTTTCTCGGCAACTGAACGTTCGCCGGAAGCACGCCGATGATCTCGCGTTGCACGCCATCGAGCATGATGGATTGGCCGATGACGCCACGCGAACCGCCGAAGCGCCGCTTCCATAACCCATCGGAAATGAGCGCGACCTTCTTGCAATGCGGCACATCGTCTGATTCGCGGAAATCCCGCCCCAACTCCGGCGGTACGCCGAGGACGGAAAGAAAATTGTAACTCACGCGCGCGGAACTGACGCGCTCTGCTTCGACATCACTGGTGGCACCGGACAGATTCGCGTCCCCGCGCCGGAAAAGGGCAAGATCAGTGAACCCGCGCTGGCTGGCGCGCCAATCGAGATAATTCGGCAGGCTGACCGAACCGGAATCGAAGAGGTTTGTGCGCTCGCGAATGAGCACCAGACGGTCCGGTTGCGGGTAAGGCAGGGGCCGCAGCAGGACTGCATTGACCACGCTGAAGATTGACGTATTCGCGCCAATGCCGAGCGCCAGCGTTAAGATCGCGATGGCACTGAAACCCGGCTGCTTGCGCAGCATACGGAAAGCGTATCGAATATCCTGTTTCACGTACCTAAAGTTGTTCCTTAACGCAGAGCAAAAACCTTCGTCGCGATTAAATCCGCGAGATCATCTGAGTCTTTGCCGCTTGGCTAACAGCGCCTTGCTCAAGCCCGGCCGCCGGTAGGCTGACAGAGCTGTGTGCAAAATCCCAGATTAACACGACGGCGCTCAAGATGAATGCGACATAGAGCACTGCCTCGAGAACTCCGCGGCCTTTCTCCTCCGAGCGGACTAAAAGAGCATACGTAGATTCGAATTGGTTGTTATTGAGAGTTTGGTGGTTCATGCAATTCGCTAGTGCAAGCGGCATGCCAAAACACACGCAATCACGTAATCAACTCATCCCGATGATGATGTGGGCCCCTAAAGCATCCACACATCGAAGTTGACGTTCCAAGACTGGGAAGCAACCGTTCCATTTTCGGGACGATTGTACCGAATACGATTCCGGAGTTGTCTGGGGCTACGCGGATTCCCACAAACCTCGCAGTGCGTTAAGCAACTGCTGGGAGGGTTAGCCTAGCGCACCAAACGCAAGCCCCAGTCCATAAGTGACGACGGCGACGATGATACCAATCCAGGTCATTTCCAGACCGGATGCCCACCAGGAACGGATGGTGATGAGCGATTTCAATGCCCCTACGAGAAAGTGCGCGACCAAACTGATGCCGAAGGAAATAATAACGGCCGACACTCCGCCCGAGAAAAAGAACGGAATGATCGGAACAAAAGCGCCGATCGCGGTAGAGATGCCAGCTGAGGTCGCAGCCGTCCAATGATTTGGAAACCGATGCTCGGACAAGCCGAGCTCACTCTGCGCCATCGCCTGCACAAACTGTTCGGGCTGTTCGGCGAGACGTTCTGCCATCTTTTGTGATTCTTCAGGCGTGAATCCTTGTAATTGATAGAAGAGCGACATCTCTTCGATTTCTTCCTCCGGATTTTCTTCCACCTCTGCCCGCTCGCGCGAAATCTCGGCTTCATAGACTTCCGCTTCACTCTTTGCCGCCAGGTAGGCGCCTGCGCCCATCGAGAGAGTGGACGCAAGCATGCCAGCAAGCCCTGAGATCAGAATGTAATGTTGCTGATTATTAGTCGCGCCCGCCACGCCCGACACAATTCCAAATACCGCGCCCAACCCATCGTTCGCGCCGTAGATCGCGTCGGCGACCCAACTGCCGCCTCGCCCATGCCAGCGTTCGCGCTTCAGAATTTTGTCCAGCGCGGTGCGTGGGCTCACCGGCGGAGCCATGGCGCTAAGCGCGCGCGCATGCGCTTTTTCCTCGAGCGCGCTTTTCCGCAAAAATTCCTGCACATCCTGTTCACCGGCCAAGGCGCGCTCTGCTTGTTCGTGAAATTTGGCTTCCTGACGTTCTTCTGTTGCTTCCATTCGGCGAATGGCGATTTCGGCCCCGGCAATTTTGTTCCACCAACGGCTGAGCCGTCGCCCGATCGTGTCCTTCAGAACAGGCAGTTCTGCGCCAAGATCTCGCAGTTTTTTCTCCCAGCGCTGCGCATGCCGTTCTTCTGCTTCGGCCATGCGCAGAAGAATGCCTCTCCGTTTCTCGTCACTCTCGCGCCCGGCCAGATCGCGATACGTCTCCGCGGTCTCCACTTCGGCCTGCCAATTACGCTTAACAACTTCGATGGTTTGGCGCCGATCTTTCAAATCATGACGCGGATTTTCGCTGTTCATGTCCGCGCTTAATCTGCCGGTTCGATCGCTGAGTAAATTGCGGGCTCCGCTCTTGCTCTCAGTTGTTGCGTCGTAATTACAATCGCGACTGAACCGATAATCAGCGCGGCAGCAATTAAAACACGCATACTCAATTCTTCCCCAGCAAAACCGGCACCTAACAAGACGGCGACAATCGGATTTACATACGCATAAGTAGCAACCTTCGCCGGCTCACAATGACGAAGCAGCCAAATGTAGGCGGTGTATCCAACCACAGCTCCAATGATTATCAGATAAATGAATGAAGCGAGCGACAACATCGAGATTGAGCGTGGATGAAAATTCCGCAGCTCACCAGTAACAATACCGGCAAGCAAAAGGAGCAGTCCTCCGCAGAGCATTTGTTGGGCGGCCGTCAGAAACGGAGAAGGTGCGTGCTTCGCGCTGCGCGAATAGAGCGATCCCGCCGACCAGATGAAGGACGAAACGAGAAGAATTGACATTCCGATCGCAGGATGTCGTCCGCCATTTGAAGAAAAACGCAGAGCTGGCCCAAGCAAAAAGCCAACCCCGGCAAAACCGCCAACCAGACCAAGCCAGACAATCGGTGCTGGCCTGGGGGCCGTTCCTGTCGCCCACCCGAGAATGACAATGTAAATCGGGACAATCGCCACAATCAGCGCCGCCAGGCCTGAGTCGATATACTGCTCTGCAATCGTGACGCCGCCATTGCCTGCAAGCAGGAGACATGCACCGACGATCAGCGATACGCGCCAGTTCGCCCAGCTCGCTTTGTACGCGCCTTGCGACCACGCGATCGCGAACATAATCAATCCTGCCAGCAGAAAGCGCGACCCGGCCATGAGAAATGGCGGCATGCTCTCGATGGCGAAGCGGATGCCGAGATACGTCGAACCCCAAACCAAATAAAGGGCTGCGAACGCGATGAGCATTCGGATTTTTGTAGGCGCAGCCATGAAGCAATGACAATCTCGCATTCACGAGTTGGAGCAAACGTAGTTCGTAGAAGCGTTAGCGCACGAGCCGCCGCGTCGCGATGGCTGCATCCGAATGGGCAGAGGCGCTCGCCGCGACGAGCACCGCCACAACCGCCGTTCCCAGGTTACAGCTACGCGCCGCGCCTGAAGAACAATCGATACAGCAGCAACAAGATCATGGCCCCGACGACTGACATGATCCAGCCGGCAATGTAATTTTCTCCAGCAAAAATGCGACCGATCCAGGTACCAACAAACGCGCCGGCGATGCCGAGCAGAATTGTAATGATGCAGCCACCGGGATCTTTTCCTGGCATCAGCAGTTTCGCAATGGCGCCGACGACGAGACCGATTACCAAAACCCAAAGAATAGAGTGAGCGCTAAAATCCATAATGAAACTTGTTCTATAGGAATTGGTAGATGCCAGGCAAGGAAATTGCGTTGGCTTGGTAGGGACGGCTCGCCGAGCCGTCCGCGGCGCGCCCGGCGGTCGACGCCCTACCTCGACTTACAGCTCGATCACCTGCGCCGAGTGAATGTCTCCGCTGGCACGAATCTCGGCCATCAACTCTTCGTCCGGCGCGGTGTCCAGGTTTAAAACGGTGAGCGCCGTACCACCGGCCTGATTTCGACTGAGAGACATTGTTGCGATGTTTACCCCATGATCGCCGAGCAATGTGCCGATTCGCCCAACCATTCCTGGGCGGTCCGTGTTTTCCAATACTAGCACAACCCCGTTTGGTCGCGCTTCTACCGGACGACTGTTAATGCTTACGATTCGTGGAGTGGCGCCGAAGAACGCGCCGCCAACCGAAACAACCTTTCCTTCGCCCGCAGCGGACAATTCGAGCATGTCAGTATAATCTCCAAGCGCGCTCAGACGCGATTCGCTCACTTTCAACCCAAGAGCTTCAGCAAAACCGGGCGCGTTTACTTCGTTGACTTCGCTGCCGCCGGCTATTTGGAGAAAGCCTTTCAGGACGGAGCGGGTGATTGCCGTCGTATCAACTTCGTTGACTTTGCCGCTGTAATTGATGTTAAGAGTCTCAGCACGTTTTGGTGCAAGCTGCGACAGAAATCTGCCCAGTTTCTCGCCAAAGCGCAGATGAGGCCCAACGATTGCCAGAGTTTTCGCATCGAGACTGGGCATGTTCACTGCATTGCGAATGGTGCCTTCGAGCAGCGCGGCACGAATCGAGTGCGCGATCTCAATCCCAACGCTCTCCTGTGCTTCCGCGGTCGACGCGCCGAGATGCGGAGTAAGAACGAGATTGGGTGCATCGCGCAATTGAGAATCAGCCGGCAGCGGTTCGATTTCGAAAACGTCCAGCGCCGCGCAGGCCACATGCCCATCTTGCAAAGCTTTGATCAGCGCGTTTTCGTCGATCAAGCCACCGCGCGCGCAATTGATAATACGGACGCCGCGTTTGGTTTTCCCTAACCGCGCTCCATCCAGAATGTGCCGCGTTTCTGCGGTAAGCGGTGTGTGCAGCGAGATGAAATCCGAGCTTGTGAGCAAATCGTCGAGCTCGTCCACCAGCTCGACTTGGAGACTGCGCGCACGCGATGCGGAAAGATACGGATCGTATGCAACCACGCGCATTCCGAAAGCAATGGCGCGCCGGCTGAGTTCGCCGCCGATCCGGCCCATTCCAATAATGCCCAGCGTCTTGTTGTAAAGCTCAACTCCTTCGAAATTCTTTTTGTCCCAATTTTTGCTGCGAACGTTTGCGTCGGCCTGCGGAATCTTGCGCGCCGCTGAAAGCAATAGTGAAAACGCATGCTCGGCCGTGGAAACCGTATTCCCACCGGGCGCATTCAACACGATGACGCCGCGGCGCGTGGCCGTCTCAACGTCGACGTTGTCGACCCCCACCCCAGCGCGCCCGACCACGCGCAACTTCGCCCCTGCATTCAAAATATCGGCGGTGACTTTTGTCTGGCTGCGCACGACCAGCGCACTGAAGTCCGGGATCAGATCGACAAGCTCTTTTTGGTTTAACCCGGTCTTGACCAGTGCCTCGATTGCGCCATCGCGGCAAAGCTCATCCACTCCACGCTGCGAAATTGCATCGGCGATGAGGACTTTGGGCGGAGTCACGACAAGTCCAATCTTAAAACTTAAATCTTAAAACTTAAAACTGTTCTGTTTACGCTGTTGTCGCCATGCAAGAGCGCACAAAATCTTTTTACGTCGTATTTGCCATCGCAGCGGCCCTCATTGTTCCCGCTGCCATAGCATTGCAAACGGTCGTTCATCCTGCCTTTTTGCAATCCACCTCTGATAATCCGACGCCGCTCGGATATACCTGGAGCCTCGGTTTGTTCATCGTCCCAATTGCGGCCCTGGCATGGTGGTTTGCCTGTCGACCTGATCTCAAGTTTCCGCGAAAAGCATTCTGGCGCACCATTGGGGTGCTCACTCCACTCGGATTCGCGCTGGATTTCCTTTTCGGCAACGCGTTCTTCACCTTTCCAAACGAAGCGGCCACTCTTGGCTGCGAAGTTCCCGCGTTCGGCGGGCCGATTCCGATCGAAGAGTTCATTTTCTATCTGACAGGTTTCATGCTCGTTCTACTGAGTTACATCTGGTGCGACGAATATTGGATGGCCGCTTACAACGTCCCTGACTATTCGGAAGCGGCCAAGGATATACCGCGGATCGTTCGTTTTCATTTTGCTTCTGTCATCCTTGGTGTCGTCTTGATCGCAGCGGCAATTGTGTATCGAAAGATCGTCTCCGGTGGGTCGAATGGGTTTCCGTGGTATTTTATTTATCTGGTCTGCGCTTCGCTGATTCCCTCGGCAGGCTTTTTTTACACTGCGCAGCGGTTCATTAACTGGCGCGCGTTTAGTTTCACGTTTTTTCTGCTTCTCCTTATCAGTCTACTTTGGGAAGCGACGCTCGCCTTGCCGTACGGCTGGTGGGAATATCGCAGCAATATCCTGATCGGGCTACAGATCGGCGCATGGTCCGGTCTGCCCATTGAAGCAGTCTGCGTTTGGTTCGCTGTGAGTTTTACCACTGTCATCACTTATGAAGTGATCAAAATTTGGAAGGCACTTGGTGTTCGCGCGCTCGAAGCGTTTTTTGGAATTAGAAAATAGCAATTCCCCTTTTTTAGCGCTCAACGCTTAACCTCCAACGTTCAATGAAACTCATCCGAAAATGACGAGCCGGATCGAATCGGGCAATTGTTGCGCGACATTGGTGGCCACGCTGCCGCGAAGCAGTTTGGCCATGGCGGTGCGCTGCGATGCGCCGATGATGAGATAATCAACTCCCATCGTCGCGGAAAGGTCGAGGATAGTCGAAGCGGCGTCCTCGCTCACGGCATAAATCGGCAGCACGCAAATGTCGCGCTCCGCACCGAGCTTCAGCATCATCGACATGATTGCGCTGGCTTCAGGGTTATCCTGCCACCGTCCACGTCCTACCGGCGCCGGTCCGCCACCGTAAAAAATGGCGATCTCCTTCACGTAAAGCACACAGAGAGTGGCCTTGCGCAGTTGCGCTTCCTCCAGGGCAAACGTGAGAACAGGGGTGAGGCCACGCGCCGCGACCATGATTTTTTGGCCTTCTTCCAAACGGGGGCGCATCGTGGCCACGAGATCGGGCGTAACCATCTGGGCAACTTCGCGCGTGACCGTGAGAGTGGTGAGCCCGTGCCGCTTCAACGTGTAGGCGCGCAATGCCAAGCCGCCGATCAACACGCACGTGACGAAAAAGAGCGCATCGGGTTTGGTATGCGCGAGCGTGAACTCTACGCATGCAAGAATGACAAACGTAATCCCGAAGAGAACTCGATCGTACCAAGTGAAGCCGGCGGTTCGATTGACCGCGCATGATCCGACATTCAGGGTGATGGCCCCGACGACGCCGATCGCGTACAGACCCGCAAGCGCAGTAAAGTCGGCGGCGCTGAGGACCACAACCACCGGCAAGCCGAAGGCGATCAGAAGCGGAATCCATGGGACGCCATGGCGATTCAGCCGCTTGAACTGGCGGGGCAGCTCGCCGTCGCGCGTGACCATGTAAAGGAGCCCGATCATCGCAACGATGGCCGTGTTCGAAGCGCTCAGAAGGAGGAAGAAAAATACGATGCCAACAATCCAGCCGAACACGCTTCCAAACGCAGGCGAAACAGAAGCGGCGCCAAACTGTTCGCCGATGAAACGCAGCATGTCCTCTTTGCGTTCCTCGATAGCGGCCGCGATTGCGCTGTCGCCCCCAAGATGAAGTGTTTGGCCCAGCACGCTCGGCAGAGATAGCATCGCCCAGCCGAGCAGCGCCGTAGCGAAGACGACCTCGATCGCCACCGGCGCAATCGCCTTGAGCGATTCACGCGCAACGCTCGGGTGTTCCGGCGTCGATCCAGGATCGAGCTTGATCACTCCGGTGAGATTGGCGATCGATTCCGCCCCGGAGAGGGCAAGGATCACCCCAACAAATTGTACCCACAATCTCCCAACGCTCTCGTGCCGCGGCTGCAAAAATTGCGTCGTAAGATGCGGCGCGCTGATCGCGATTAGCGCGACGACAATGATCACTGTCGGCAACGCAAGTGCAATGGCCATGCTGCCGCTATGCCTCGGGCCGAAATAATTAATCGCGCCTAGAAACAACAGCACCGCCGTCGTGGTCAGCGCGATATGATCGCGAAGAAACTTGATCCACACGATCTGCTCCGCGCCGGAAGTGATGTAGCTCAATGCAGACCAGCCGCTGAGCGCAGCCGTGACCGTCAGGTCCGCGACGAGCAGTAACGCGCCGACCACGGCAAGCAGGCGGCCTTGCGAACGCGCCGCCGAGTACACACCGCCGCCATCCGGAAAATGACGGCAGATCACTATGTAATTAATCCCGACCAGACCCGTAACCGCACAGACCGCAAGAATGATAGGGAGAGATGAGAACCCGGCGGCGACGAACGCCAGACCGATCACGTAACATTTGCTGGTGCCCCAATCCCCGTAGAGGAATGCGCCCGCACGTTTCCAATCGACATTGCGTGGCCGATGCACGCCAGAGGTCGCGTCGAGAATAATATCAGCCATCGCTATTGGCTCTGACTCTTCATTGCACGCTCATTCGGTGGCAAGTTGTTTCTTCCTGCAGCGACACGACCCCACGCAGCCCCTGAACGACGGAAATCGCTATCCCGCAAATCGATAGCCGATCCCGGGAGCGGTCTTTATCAGCGATGGTTTCGCTGGATCGCTCTCGATCTTTTGGCGCAGATGTGTGACGTAAACCCGCAGGTATTGTCGATGCTCCTCCGATTTCGGGCCCCAAATTTCTCGCAGGATGTATCGGTGGGTGAGGACACGTCCCGGATGTCTGACGAACAGTCGGAGCAAGGCGTACTCGGTTGCGGATAGCTTGATTTCACGGCCTGCTCGCGTCACCACGCGTGCCGTAAGATCGACAACCAGATCGCCATTCTTGAAAACGGAAACCTCTTGCTCTGGACGGGTTTTTCGTTGTGCTGCTCGGAGGCGCGCAAGCAATTCCGGTATGCTGAATGGCTTGGTTACGAAATCATCGGCGCCGGCATCGAGAGCGTCCACTTTTTCCTGCACGTCATCACGCACGGTCAGAACAATCACGGGCGCTTCGCTCCATTCACGTAAGCGTTTCAGCACTTCCAGCCCCTCAAGGTCGGGCAGGCCGAGATCAAGAAGGACGATAGCGGGTTTGTAATTAGCAATTTCAATCAGGCCCTGCTGACCATTCTCAGCTTCGTGCACCTGATAATTTTCTCCCTCCAGCGCGACCCGCAGGAGCCTGCGGATTTGCACCTCGTCGTCGATGATGAGCGCGACCGGTTTCATTCACGCGGTCGCTTCGCTTGGCAGTCGCATCGGTTCACCAACGGGGAGACGAATCGAAAATCGGGCGCCGCCGCCTTCGCGATTTTGCGCAACGAGTTCGCCGCCGTGCGCTTCCACGAGTTGCCGGGCGATGGACAACCCCAGACCGAGACCGCCCGGACGCGTTCTCGGACCGCGATAGAACTTTTCGAAAACCTTGTTCTCTTCACCAGGCGCAAGACCGAGACCATGATCGGCCACAGAAATGGTAAGCATCGAACCATCACGCGCAGCGCTCACTTCGATCGGCGCATCGCCCCCGCCATGCGCGACGGCGTTTGACAGTAGTGCATTCAACGCTTGTTGAATCAGTCGCGCATCGACAGAAATAGCGGGCAGGTCATTCTGCATGTTGATTCGAACAGCGCTGTCGTTTAATCCCGACGAGGCGACCGCTTCGCGCACCAGCTCGGCTGGATCGCACCATTCACGTAAGGGTTGCAAGAGGCCCGATTCCAGGCGGGTCGCATCGAGCAAATGATCCACCGTTCGTGTCAGACGCTGCACCGCCTGCTGCAATTCGGTCCGGTTGGGTTGTGCAGAAGATTTTCCGGCCTGGAGCGCAACCGACATCGCCGCGAGCGGTGTCTTCAATTCGTGTGAGACCGAATCGAAAAGCGCTTTCTGCAACTTCTGGGATTGCCGGGAAATTTGCGCCGCCCGGCTTTCTTCGAGCGCGCGTTCTTTTTTCACGAACAGCGCAAGCTGCGCGGCAAAGGCGTCGAGCAATTCGCGTTGCTCAAGCGTAGGCATGGCCGGAAGGCGGACAGTCAGCACACCTTCGGCGCCGTCGCCGGTCACGAGCGGCACGTGCAGCGACTCCGCATCCGGCAACGTGTCCGTCGACTTTCCGGCTGCTTGTTTTTTCTGAAACGCCCAGACCGCGACGCTTTCGTCTTTGCTCGACGGCGTGAATGTGCTTGCCCAGTGACGTGACAACCCGTTCTCGTCACGCAACCACACTGCGGCACCTGATTGAAAAGATTCTTTGATCAGCGCGAAAACTTTCGGCAGCGCTTGGTCCAGGTCGCGGCTGGCGGCGAGGGCACGCGTGAAGCGATACAATGCAGTCGCGCGCTGCTCGCGGCGACGTTCGGCTTGCTCGCGTTCGCGCAATTGCGTCGCTAGATGTCCAATAACAAGCGCGACCACGAAATACGCGCTGAACATCATGAAGTCTTGAAATTGCTCGATGTGAAAGGTGAAGCGCGGCGGAACATAAAGGAAATTCCACAGCATGGCGCTGAGCGCGGCGAGAAAAAGCGTGGGCCATCGCCGCAAACGCATGCCGGCGAGCACGACCGCGAGCAAATAAAACAGCGCGACAGCGTAATACCCCGTGTAACCGAATATCGCCAGGCAGAGAGCGGTGACGCCCGCCGCGATGCCAAGGGCGATACCAAAGTCATGCCACGGCACACGTGCGAGTCGCCCCTCAACAGTTTCTCTTCGGGGGGCCGCCGATTCCTCTGCCGGAATCATGTGGATGTCGATGTTGCCACTGTTGCGCATGAGCCAGCGCAGCGGATCGCGTTTCAAAAAGCTTGTCCATCGCGAGCCGAGCGGCTTGCCGATAACAATCTGAGTGACGTTGTGTTCGCGGGCGATGCGGAGCAGTGCTTCGCCGATATCGGTACCGGGGGTGGAAACTACTTCCCCGCCCAGCTGTCGCGCGAGCGCGAGATAGCGGGTCAACCGTGTTTGCTCTTCTTGCGAAAGCGGCCGCGGTTGCTCGATGTTCGCAACGATCCATGAAGCTTCCATCGACGACGCCAATCGCCGCGTGTAGCGAATCAAT
This sequence comes from uncultured Verrucomicrobiae bacterium, assembly GCA_963836455.1. Classification (GTDB taxonomy): domain Bacteria; phylum Verrucomicrobiota; class Verrucomicrobiia; order Chthoniobacterales; family UBA10450; genus Udaeobacter. Next base: position 169,266 of record CAWIJH010000017.1, on the reverse strand, counting down.
CTCTCCGAGTAAGGACTCGCGCTGACCGCGACAAGCAAGCGATCTCCACTCTTCCAAGGCCCGGCGATTTTTTCCTCTGACATGATGTCGCGCAGATCGCGATCGACATGTTCGGCCACAAGACGCAGCGCCATCTCGCGCAAAGCCGTCAAATTACTCTCTCGAAAGAAATTCTTTGCCGCCCATTCTGCGCGTTCGCCCAGATAAACTTTTCCTTCCGCCAGGCGCGAACGGAGTTGTTCCGGAGTTAGATCGACAAGAACGATTTCGTCCGCAAGATCGAGGACGGAATCGGGAACAGTCTCACTGACCGGCGCGCCAGTGATTTGGCGAACTGTGTCGCTCCGGCTGGCGACGTGCTGAACGTTGAGCGTTGTGTAAACGCTGATGCCGGCGTCGAGCAACTCCAGCACGTCCTGGTAACGCTTGGGATGACGCGAGCCTGGCGCATTGGTGTGGGCGAGTTCATCGATGACTGCGAGACCGGGATGCCAGGTCAGGATCGCATCGAGATCCATCTCCTCGAGCTTTGTTCCACGATATTCGATCTGCGCGCGCGGCATGATCGGCATCCCCTCGAGCAGCGCCTCCGTCTCTTTGCGCCCGTGCGTTTCAACGATCCCCACCACAACCTCGCATCCTTCGGCTTGCTTCTGCCGTGCGGCTTGCAGCATGGCATAGGTCTTCCCCACACCTGGGGACATGCCGAAGAAAATCTTGAGTTTGCCTCGCACGGACTCCGTCTCCTCGCGCTTCAGGCGCGCAAGAAGTGCGTCCGGATCAGGCCGTTCGGCGTCGCTCATGGGAGGTTATAACGTTACAATTTAAGCCCAGACTAAGCTATTCCCCTTTTGTCCGAGCGCGAAAGCCTTTGGACCAATCTCCGGATCGAACCAGGAAAAAGATGATGGCCGCTCCTACAGGCAGTCCAATCAGCGCCCGATAATCGTGACGAAGCAACGCGTTGACTATGTCTCCGATGATATTGATCGAAAGAATAGTCAACGCCACCCTTGTGCCCCAAACGGCGCCGCGCCATAGCCCGATGGCCGCAAAGAGGCACGCTGTTCCGACAGTCAGCATGAGCAGGAACGACCAATTCCCTAAGGATCGAAACGCGAGCCGAGCCTCTGGATTAAGTCGCCATACCGAATCGAGAGCGCTGCCAGGAAAGAGAAGCAATGCCAGGACGAGGGCGCACATCATTGCGCCAAAAGCAAAGAACGCCGCGAGCCAGGGATGGCATCGCGATCTTTGAGCCGGTCCACGAGTGTCTGCGACCTTGAGCATAGCCCGAAGCTATATCTTGCCCGAATCCAAATCGAGTCAGGCAGAAGCGATAGCCGAACGATTCTGATTGCTTGAGCCTTAATGCGTACGGCGTCTCAAGGCTATCTTCTCGAAAATCGTAAGCAACGTCAGCGGCAGTACAAGGAGCGCCAAGGTAAGCACCCGGAACAAGAAGTCATTCATAGGTCATTAGAAATGGAAGATCACGCCCGGGGTAAAGACACTTTTAAAAACGATAGCCGAAACCGCTGAACACGTTGTAATCCGGCGCGCTGCGAGTCAGGCCAAAGAACGAATTTACGTCGACCGAGAAATTTGGATTGACCTGATAAATCAGACCCGTGTCGAGTGTGCCGACCCAGGGTCCCGTCCCGACCGCGTCGTAGAATTCGACATAGCCGCTCAAATTCCCAACGATTGTGTGGGAGAGTCCGATTGGATTTTGCCACTGCACTTGCATGTTGCTGCTGCGAGATTTGTCGAGAATGTCGATCCTAGTTTGCGCAAACAGCGTAAAACCCCAGGGCAGCGAGTAATTCACGGGTAAACCAAAGCCAGGCTCCCAAACATGATTGCCCGTGTGTCCCGTGTTCGTCGGTATTTTTACTGACGAGACCAGACCGATGACCAATTTTCCGCCATCATTGCCGAGAAGATTGATTTTCAAGCGCAAAGTCGTATCGCCGAACCCGTCCTGCTCGAGCGGTTTCCCGAAATCCGGTCCGCTGGTGCGTTTATTAACATTAAATTGCGGAAAGATTTGCAGGTCCATCCAATTGGTTAGGCCAAGCTTTAAGTTGGTGTTACCGACGACCCAGGTACGGGTACGAGCACCCTTTTCGTAATCCAGCGTCCAGTTGGCGACATCGCTTTCGATTTGGAAAACGCCAGCGTCGATTGTGAACGGGCTATCTGTCTTGCTCGGCCGATCGGTGTTGTAGGGGCGACGCAAATCAATCGGGGTGGGATTGAACAGAGTATATCGCGATTTGTCCGGCGCCGGCGTACTCGAGGGCGAGGAATCCTCTTCGGCGAGCACGAGATGCGTGAAGAGCATGATTGCACTTGTAGCAATAATTTTTTTCATAAGGTTGCAGCAGCTGTGGCCCTCAGAAACAGCGCGGCGATAAAGCTCGCGGATTATCAACTAACCAAGTCCAGAACGGCAGATCAGCGGTCGGTGATGGCGATCTTGTGATTGCTGATCCTGTGATGAAACCACCGCTGCGTGTTCCGGAGCACGAGCCCGAAAGATCTCGACATAAATTGGAATGAAGACGAACCCCGATTGCTCCGGCTCTTTTCATCACCGTAGCTGATCGAGGGCGCGATTGAGCTCGAGGATATTGACGCCAGGATCGCCGAAGACGCCCAGATCGCGCGGGTCGGTGTAATGCCGAACCAATTCGCGTACTTTTTGCTCGGTGAAACCGCGAGCTTTAGCCACGCGCGCAGTTTGGAGCTCGGCATTTCGCAAACTGATGTGCGGATCGAGCCCGCTGCCTGAAGCGGTTACTGCGTCCGCCGGCATCGGGTCGGTTTCGCTCAGGCCATTTTCAGCGCGATATGCCGCTATGCGTTCCCTGATTGCATCATCTAGTTTCTGCGACGTCGGCCCAAGATTGCTGCCCCCGGAGCTCGCCGCGTCGTAGCCATTGCCCGCTGCGGAAGGTCGCGGATGAAAATACTTCGGGTCGGCGAATCCCTGGCCTAACAACCTCGAGCCGCGCACTGTCCCGTCGGGATCCACAATTAAACTGCCGTTGGCCTTGTCTCGAAAGAACGTTTGTGAAATTCCGAAAACAATAAGCGGATAGACGCCGCAGCAGACAACTGCCAGCACAAACGTCGACACGATTGCGCCGCGAACATGCGAGAGGAGTTCTTTCATTTCGTTAGGCCAGGTGAAGTGCGGTGATGATGAGGTCGATCAGTTTGATCCCGATGAACGGAACGATGAGACCGCCAAAGCCGTAGATAAGGAGGTTGCGTTGCAAAATCGCCAGCGCGCCCATCGGCTTGTAAGCGACGCCGCGGAGCGCCAGCGGGATAAGCACGATGATGATGAGTGCGTTAAAGATGACGGCGCTGAGAATTGCGCTGGTGGGGCTGTGCAGATGCATGACGTTGAGCGGCGCAACCTCGGGAAATGTGGCCATCAACATCGCGGGAATGATCGCGAAGTACTTCGCAACGTCGTTTGCGATGCTGAACGTGGTGAGCGAGCCACGTGTGATCAGCATTTGTTTCCCGATCTCAACGATGTCGAGCAGCTTCGTCGGATTACTATCGAGATCCACCATGTTCCCGGCTTCGCGCGCCGCCTGCGTTCCGGTGTTCATCGCGACGCCCACATCGGCTTGCGCGAGCGCCGGTGCGTCGTTCGTTCCGTCACCGGTCATGGCGACCAGATGGCCTTCGGCCTGCTCGTGCCGGATTCGCTTGAGTTTTTGTTCCGGAGTGGCCTGGGCCATGAAATCGTCCACACCGGCCTCAGCAGCAATGGCTGCGGCAGTGAGTGGATTGTCGCCGGTGATCATCACCGTCTTGATTCCCATTTTTCGCAACTGCGCGAAGCGCTCCTTGATGCCCCCTTTGACCACGTCTTTGAGCTCGATCGTGCCGAGCGTCATCATGTCCGAGGCGACAACCAGCGGTGTGCCGCCGCGATGAGAAATTTCATCAACGGTTTTCGCGACGGATTGCGGAAACATTCCACCGGCCGATTCGACAAATCCGCGCACCGCTTCAGCTGCACCTTTGCGCACGCGCATTGTCGGCTGGGCGCCGTTAGCGTGCAGATCGACACCGCTCATGCGTGTTTGCGCGGTGAAGGGCACGAACGTCGCCTCCAACTCGTGCATTTCACGAGCGCGCAATCCGAACTTCTCTTTTGCGAGCACAACGATCGAACGTCCTTCCGGGGTTTCGTCCGCCAGCGAGCTCAATTGTGCAGATGCAGCCAGATCATTCGCCTCGACGCCGGGCGCAGCATGAAATCCGACCGCCATCCGATTTCCGAGGGTGATCGTGCCCGTTTTATCAAGGAGCAGGACATCGACATCGCCAGCCGCTTCGACGGCGCGTCCGCTCATTGCAAGCACATTGCGCTGAAGGACGCGATCCATTCCGGCGATGCCAATTGCACTGAGCAACCCACCAATTGTTGTTGGAATCAAACAAACAAGCAGCGCAACCAGAACTGGAATGGAGAACGCCGCGCCCGAATAGACACCGAACGGTTTGAGCGTGACGCATACCAGGAGAAAAATGAACGTCAACGCGGCGAGAAGAATCGTGAGCGCGATTTCGTTAGGCGTTTTCTGCCGACGAGCGCCTTCGACTAACGCGATCATCTTATCCAGAAAACCGGCGCCTTTATCGGCTGTGATACGAATGACGATTCGATCGCTCAACACGCGCGTGCCCCCGGTCACCGCACTTCGGTCGCCGCCACTCTCGCGAATCACCGGCGCGGACTCGCCTGTGATCGCCGCTTCATCCACGCTGGCAATTCCCTCCACAACATCGCCGTCTGCTGGAATTACGTCGCCCGCCTCGCAGACCACCATGTCGCCTTTTTGCAAGATGGGCGCTGGAACTTTTACCTCGCGGCCATTCTGCAAACGGCGCGCCATGGTATCCTTGCGCGCCCGACGCAGACTGGCTGCCTGCGCTTTGCCTCGGCCTTCCGCGACTGCTTCAGCAAAATTGGCGAAGAGCACCGTGAACCAGAGCCAGATCGCAAGTTGCGCAACGAAACCGCGCAGAGTCGATTCCGCGGTAAAGATTCCAACAGTCGTTAGGGCGGCGCCGGCCATCGTCACGAACATGACCGGGTTCTTCACCATTAGACGCGGGTTCAATTTCTTGAACGCATCGGCGATGGCCGGACCAACAATGTTCCGGTCAAAAAGCGATGCAGGTTTTTGTGTCATGAAGTTTGGATGTTGATCTTAAAAAAGTTTTGCACCTTGCATCAGGAAGTGCTCGACGATTGGGCCGAGCGTCAGCGCAGGAAGAAAGTTCAGCGCGCCGATCAAGATAACGGTACCCAGCAGGAGAATCAGAAACGTTCCGCCATGCACTGGAAACGTGCCCGCACTGGCTGGCGCGACCTTCTTTTGCACCAGCGATCCGGCCAGGGCCATGATCGGCACGATCATGAGGAAGCGGCCAAACAACATGTCGAGCCCGAGCGTAGTATTGTACCAAGGAGTATTTCCGGATAGACCGGCGAACGCGCTGCCGTTATTTCCGGCGCCGGAACTAAACGCGTAGAGAATTTCGCTCAGTCCGTGTGGCCCGTTATTGTTCAAACCAGCCAGGCCCCACTTGCTCACCACAGCCCATGCGGCGAAACCGAGAATAGAGATAGCGAGGATAAGCAGCGACAGCATCGCCATCTTGACGTCATACGCTTCAATTTTTTTTCCGAGATATTCCGGAGTGCGCCCCACCATCAGGCCAGCGATGAAAACCGCGAGCACGACGAACACCAGCATCCCGTACAAGCCCGCGCCAACTCCGCCAAAAATAATTTCGCCTAGCTGGATGTTGAACAACGGAACGAAACCGCCGAGCGCGGTAAACGAATCATGCATCGAATTGACCGCGCCGCAGGATGCGTCGGTTGTAATGGTCGCGAATAGCGCGGAATTGAAGATACCGAAACGGACTTCTTTGCCCTCCATGTTGCCATCGGCAACCGCGACGCCGAGTTGGTGATGAATGGAATTGCCATTCGATTCAGCCCACCAGCAGAGCATCACGCCGCCTACAAACAATGCGAGCATCGCTGCCCACACCGTCCAGCCGTGTTTCTGGTTCTTCACCATCCGGCCGAGGTAGTAAGTCAGCCCGCTGCCGATTGCGAAAATCGAAAGCATCTGGAGAAAATTTGAGAGCGGCGTTGGATTCTCGAACGGATGTGACGCGTTGGCGTTAACGTAACCGCCGCCGTTCGTCCCGAGCATTTTGATCGCGACCTGCGACGCCATCGGACCCTGAACAATGTTCTGCTCGGTCACGGTCTGCTCTTCTGTGATTGCTTTGCCGTCTGGTCCTTTGATCGTTTCGCCTTTGTCGTTTTTCTTTTCGACTTGGACCTTCATCGGCTCGACCAGTGTGGCTTTGGTATACGGCTTGAAGTTGTCTATCATGCCTTGCGATACGAGAAACACCGCGAAGACAAGGCAAATGGGGAGGAGCAGGTAGTAGGTCACGCGGACCAGATCCACCCAGAAATTACCGAGCGTCTGAGCCGAATGTCGCGCGATGCCGCGAACCAAAGCGGCGGCGATGGCGATGCCCGTCGCCGACGAGACGAAATTGTGAAAGGTCAGCCCGACCATCTGCGAGAAGTACGACATGGTCGATTCGCCACCGTAATTCTGCCAGTTCGTGTTGGTGGTAAAACTAACTGACGTGTTGAACGAAAGATCGGAACTCACTCCTGCGAGCTTTTGCGGATTTAAGGGGAGGAAATATTGCAAACGCAGGATCGCATACGTGAACAAAAACCCGACCAAGCTGAACAGCAACATGGCGAGCGTGTATTGTTTCCAATCGTGCTCTTTGCCTGGATCGACCCCCATCACTTGATAGGTCCCACGCTCCAGCGGTCCCAGCACCGGATCGAACCACGTTTTGCCGTTGGCATCGAGCACCTGCAGCAGATATAGCCCCATCGGTTTGGTGATCAGCGCGAGCGCGACGATATAGATGGCAAATTGAATCCAGCCTGAAGCTTGCATAATCGATTCTCTAGAATTTTTCCGGACGGATCATAGCGACGAACAGATACGCAAACAGCAGCAGCGCGATGATCCCAACGATTATTGTTTCCACGGGCCTTCCTAGAGGTTGTCGCAAAAGCGCACGTAAAAAGCGCTCACGATAAAAAACAGAATTACAATTCCGGCGAAGATCAGGTCATTCATAATTGTTGACCAATTAAGGCTAGGAAGCCGATCAGCCGTCCAGCCAAGGATTGCGTTTTGCTCTACGACGATTGGCCGCGGGCTTTCTTCCGTTCTCGTGGAAATGCTCATAAAGCGCGATCCCGATAACGAAAACCCAAACGACGAAACCTACGATAAAGAAGGGGCTCATAACTTCTAACAGTGAGCGAACTTTGGTCGAGACGTTAATTAAACCGCGCGTTAAATGCGTTAAAAAATCATTAACGTCTTAACGGGGGCGGCGGACTGGAGGCCGCCGCTCCTTGATAATCGTTCTCGCCTACGGCTAGAGATGCGCCACAGCTTCGATCTCGGCGGTCTGCGGAAACATGTCGAGGGGTGTAACCGACCGAATGGTGAACTTTTCCTGCAGTTCTTTCAGGTCGCGAGCCAGCGTGGCGGGATTGCACGAAACGTAAATCAATGTTGTTGGCGCAAGACTAACAATCGCTTTGCGAGCGTTTGCGCTTAGGCCGGTTGCGGGAGGATCGACAATAAGTGTCAACGAACGACCGTTTCCCAGCCGTCCCTTCTCGCCCTCGACTGCTAAGGAGCCATCGCTCCGTGTCAGTTCTTCTTCCACGTCGCCGGCGATATAGGTTTCCTTTTCTGTGGCATCTTCTTTTGCGGCGGCGATGGCGAACTTGTCCCAATCGATTCCCACGACACGCTCAAACTTGTCGAGCAATGCCTTGGCGAAGAATCCCGCACCGCAGTAAGCATCGATGAGGAGGTCCTGATTCGGCGGAACAAGATCGACAATTAAATTGCGGAGTAAATCTGCAACCTCGGCATTGGTTTGAGAGAAGACCCGCCGGCTCGAGGAAGTGCGCAACGTGTAATGCCCATCGCGCGGACTTCGTCCCCGCAGATTGATCAACTCGCGATTTACGTCGTCGCACGAAATCGAGCACCGCTCGACGTCGATCAAGCGATGTGAATCGCGCCGAAAAAATCCAATCACGCCATCCTGCGCATGAACCGTGATGCGGTTGCGATATCCGTACGGTTTCGGCGACGGGATGATCGGTCGCAGAGGAATATCTTTAAGCTTGCCGATTCGCTGAAGAACGTCGCGCACCTGCCGCCATTTAATCGCCAGCTGATGTTCGTAGCCGATGTGTTGGTATGCGCATCCGCCGCATTGACCAAAATACGGGCACTCCGGTGTGACGCGATGCGGGGAGCTTTCCTTAACTTCCACCAATTCCGCCTCGGCGAATTGCTTTTTCTCGCGAACGATCTCAGCGGAAACCAGTTCGCCCTCGATCGTGTATGGAACGAAGGTAGCCTTCCCCTGCTCGCGGCCGACTCCTTTCCCGCCAAAAGCGATGTCTTCAATTTTCAGATCGACAACGCGCATATCAAAGATTTCAACCGGGCGAACCGGAAATGCCAATTGAATCGGATTTTGACATTCTTCCGTCATTCGTCATTCGTGCTTCATCATTCTCATCATGGCCTGGCGAATTCACGAACATGTTTTACGTGGCAAGATCGACAACCGCACCCGCGGCCGGGTGTCCGGTGAGATTTGGCTGGCCGGCATCAACGAGCCGTTGGTTCTGGAACTAACTGGCGATTGTGCGCCCGACCTCGCCGGCTGCGAGCTGAGCTTTGAAAATCCCGCTCCCATCCCAATGGCCACGAAACCGCCCGCGCCTCAGCAACGCGGCCCTGCCGGCGATATCACGGCCGCCCGAAAAGTGCGCATGTTCGACGTTCCAACTGACGAAGCAATCGCAATGTCCCGACGCGGCGAGACGCCGCCCGAACACATGGCAAACGCGGTGTATCTGGAGTGGTTCAGCGAGCGGAGCGGAAGAGTGGTCATTGAAAGCGCCGATTATCGTCTGCAAGTCTCCGAGCCGGGATGGCGTTATTCAAAAGAAGAAGTTGCCGAGCGCGACCGCCGCATCGCTGAAGAAGAAACCCCGTTTGCTATTGCGCTCACCCAGGACGGGGAGACGCAGGAATGGGACGAAGTTCGCTACGAGCAATTTCTCCGCGAAAGCGACGCGCTAACAGAAAAATACGGACGGTTACTGGAGAAATACGCCGACCATCCCGACAGCGAACGGATCATTGCCCGTGAGATGGGATGGTCGTGGCTCGAGGAGGCGCTCGATCAGCAGGACGAAGAAAAAGAAGGCAGACCGGAGAGCGAAGACGAGAATTTGGAAATGAAAGCGGACCAGGAAAAGAAAGATGCGTCCGGGAACGACATTGAGGATTATGAATTTTTGCCACCCGATCCAATACGTGAAGGAATTGATTGGGTACGCGACGAGCGCGGCCACATCCTGCACCCCATCGAGAAACGCGCCCATGATGTGTCGCACGGCCTCCTCGATGAATTAAGGGCAACAGAACATTTTCCGGAGGAAGAAGATGAGCAGGTTGCCGAATTCGTCAGCGGTTTCATGACCCTTAGCGCAAAGCTTGCTGGCGCTTTGGGCGGAGTTGCACGCGGCGACGATTTTTTTGAGCCGGGCATGGTAATCGCATGGCTCAAGCGGATTCTGGAGATTTTGAACAAAACTATCGCAGCCGCGGAGGCTGCGAGAGGGAAGGATTTTCTACCGGCGGAGCGGTTTGCGTACTATCGCATCGAGCTTTTTGCGATCCGCGAAGAGGTGTTGGAATTAATTAAACAGCTGCGATCCCGCTGACCAGAAGGCGAGGCCCAAAGTAGAGCCTGTTTCGCTTGAGTCGCTGAGTCTGGCAATGAAACGGCCTTATGCTGCCTCAGTAATCCCGCACGTAAGGATATTTGGATTCGTTGCCGAGCTCCGGCGGAAATTCCGAATAGCCAGCGTGAATGTACGGAATATCTGGGGGTAACATGGGATAGTAGCTGTCACGCCATATCGGAAAAGGAAACGTCAGCATCTCAATTAAACCGGCGATATGCCGCGCCCCAGAGCGACCTACGCCACGTACGACACCATACCCGGCCGCGGCGGAATTTCCGTCGTAAGTGTTGATAGTGGTTACGGTCACGAAAACCTCCGCAGGAGCGATAAAGAAATTCGATAAACCACGACCGAGTTTGCGAGTCGGCCCGTAGTCGTTCGCCGGGGGATCCTGGATATCGCCCAAAACCGTTCCCGCCAGTCCGAGCACTAGGGAAATGATAATAAGCTTTTTCATGTTTGGGGGTTCGGCCTGAGTTAACCAAATCGTCGATGACGAAGGCAATACTTATTTTCGGTCTTCGGCTGCACCGGCTTTCTTTGTCCTAATCATCGAAACTGCAATCGTAACTCCAAGAATGAGCGCTATCACTCCCAGAGAGAGAGCACGCGGCAATGGAAAATAATCCACAAGAATCATCTTGATCCCGACGAAACCGAGCACGAGAGCGAGGCCGGTTCTCAAGTAAATAAAACGGTCCATCAAACCGGCGAGCAGGAAGTAGAGCGACCGCAAGCCGAGAATCGCGCAAATATTAGATGTATAAACAATGAACGGGTCACGCGTGATAGCGAAGATCGCAGGGATCGAATCGACCGCAAAGATCAAGTCTGTGACCTCGATCACGATCATGGTTAGAGCGAGCGGGGTCAACATCCACCGCCCATCCATACACACCTTAAAGTGTTCGTCATGAAATTCGCGCGTAATCGGAAGGATCCGACGGCACATCCGCAACACCCAACCCTCGGCAAAATCGTGCGCTGGACGTTTTCCAAAAAACATCTGGACCGCTGTGATCAACAGAAAAAGACCGAACAGATATAGAATGAAATGAAAGCGTTGCACCAGAGCGATGCCGCCCAAGATCATCGTGCCACGCATGATCAGTGCCCCGATTATTCCCCAGACAAGGACGCGATGTTGCGCTTTTGGCGGAACGCGGAAATGCGCAAAAATGAGAACGAAAACAAAAATGTTATCCATGCTCAGCGAGTACTCGATGAGGTAACCGGTGAAAAAATCCAGCCCGTGATGTGGTCCTTTGATGCGCCACACCAGCGCGTTAAATGCAAGTGACACGATTACCCACACCACGCTGCGTCGCGCCGCAGCAGTCATGCTTAATTCCCGGCCGCGCTGATGGAACGTGAAGAGGTCGATCCCAATCGCAATGAACACGCCAATGTGAAAGGCGATCCAAAACCAGATACTCGTCGTCACGGCGGGGAGACTTTCATGCACCGGGGCACACAGCAAACGTAAATTGCGCGCCTGACCCGTCCGACTTATAGGTCATACTGCACTCATTAACCTCATTGATGGATACCGAATTAGAAAAACTGGTCGAAGCCGGCAAACTCACTTCCCGCGCCGCGCAGCAACTCGAACAACTAAAGCCGGGCACATTTTGCCTGCATAAAAGCTGGGGATTCGGTCGCGTGAGCGAATGGAATCTGCTGCTAAACCAGATCGTAATTGATTTTGCCGGGAAAAAATCCCATCCGATGCAGGCCGAGTACGCGGCGGAGAATGTCACGCCGCTCGCGCCAGAGCACTTCCTCGCACGCAAAGCGACCGATCTTGCGTCGATCAAAAAGTTGGCAAAAGAAGATCCGCCTGCCGTGGTACGCAATATTCTTGAAAGCTTGGACGGTAAAGCCACGGCGCAGCAGATCAGTGAATGGCTTGTGGGCGATGTTTTCACTGAGACGGAATGGAAACGCTGGTGGGAGTCAACCAAGAAGGCGCTCAAGGCAAGCGGCGTTTTTTCTGTCCCTGCAAAAAAGTCCGAACCAATTCAAATTCGCGGCGAAGGGGTGTCGCAGGCTGACGAATTGCTCGATGCTTTCAACAAGGCACGGCAACCAAAGGCGCAAATCGCAGCGCTCGAGCAGATCATAAAATCCTGCGACCAATTCAGGGAATCCGAAAAACAACTTCAGTCGATCATCACGACGATCGAGAACATGACGGTGCGCAATCAGAAAATGCACCCGGAGTTCGCGTTCGAGCTCATCATCGCGCGAGACGATTTGATTGGGCGCGCCCCATCGTTGCACACGACACACATCGGTTTGACCCTTTCGACACTGATTCTCGAGGAAGACAAGCGCCTGATCTCGGTCCTGGCGAAATTACCGGCGGCAAAAGAGAAACGAATCTTGCAAGCGTTGCCAACCGCGCTCGGTCCGCGCTGGACAGAACGTGGTTTGGATTTGATGCAACAGAGTCACGGCCGGATGGTCGCCCAAATTCCCCGCATCTTGAGCGAAGCCGGAAAACATGACGAGCTTCGGACGATGCTGGAGCGGAGCATCCGCGAACATTCAGCCACGAGCGAGATGCTTGCCTGGCTTTGTAGCGAGCGGGAGCAATGGAGCGAACTGGTGACGCAGGAATTGCTTGGCGCGATTTTTGCGGCGCTGGAGCGCGAACAACACAATACTGCTGGCCGGACCGGCAAGTTGTACCGCACACTGGTCGAAGATCGGCAACTGCTTGGGGACATCTTCAAGAAAAGCGACGTCGCTACCGCGCGCGATTGGATGCGGCGGCTACAACTAAGCCATCTGTTCGATGAGCTGACGAAACGCTCACTTCTCGCCCGACTCGTCAAAGTGTATCCAGAACTGGAGAGCATGATCACAGGCGCGCAGACCCAGGGAGAAACCGCATCGCTAATCGTTTCCTGGAGCAGCCTGGAAAGACGCAAGGCCGAATACGAAGAGGTCGTAAAGACAAAGATTCCAGAGAACACCAGAGAAATCGCGCTCGCCAGGTCTTATGGCGATCTGAGCGAAAATTTTGAATTTAAAGCGGCGAAGCAAATGCAAAGCGTGCTGATGCGACGAAAAACCGAGCTGGAGCAAATGCTGCACAACGCGCGCGGGACATCGTTTGAAAATGTCGATACGGCGCGTGTTTCCATCGGCACAATCGTCACGCTGCGCGAAGTGGAGACTGACAAGGAGGAAACTTACACGATTTTAGGCGCGTGGGACGGCGACCCCGACCGCCACGTTATTTCGTATCAAACCGCGATCGGCCAGGCGCTACTCGGTCACGAAGTCGGCGAGACTATTTCCCTGAATACGGAGCAGGACACCGCTCAATTCATTATTGTTTCAATCCAGCCCGCGCCGCCGGATCAGGGGGCCGCAACGCCTGCCCCTCCCAGCGAGTCCCCTGTTGAAACAGCCATAGCCGAGTAGGCTAGATCAGTAATTCGTAGGAGAGAATGCTCAGGCAATAGATTGCTGCGGTTTCCACTCGCAGGATGATCGGGCCCAGCGTAATGGGCTGGCAGCCGTGACGACGCGCTAGCGCAAGTTCCGCTGGCGTGAAATCGCCTTCGGGCCCAACAAGCATCAAGACACTGCGAGGACGATGTTGATGCTCATTCGAATAATCTGCGAGAGTTTCCTTTAGGTGCCGCGCGCCAGGTTGGAGCGATCCGATTAGTTGCAGATCGAATGATTTATCCGCCGCTACGGAAAACAATTCTGAAAGTTTTCTCGGCGCATGTACGTGCGGCAACCAGTTTTGGCCGCATTGTTTGGCAGCCTCGATCGCGATTTGCTGCCATTTTGACTGCTTTTGCGCCGCGCTTTCGGAATCGACCTGCACAATCGTGCGATCGGAAATAATCGGCGCAATTTCGGCGGCGCCGATCTCGACCGCCTTTTGCACAATCAGGTCCATGTTTTTTCCCTTTGGGATTGCCTGTCCGAGAACGATCCGGCATTGCAGCGGTGGCGTTTCCGCTTCGTGCAATTTTCTCAATTCAATTTTATCGTTGCCAAGATGGACGATTTCCGCGGTGATTTCGCGTCCGCGTCCGTTGAAGATCACAAGTTTCTCCCCCACCCTCATGCGCAGAACGTCGCGCGCGTGGTGTGCTTCCGCCCCAGCTAACCCGAGTGCACCAGTGTTCCAATCCTCCGGCGAAATGTAGAAGCGATGCATGTGACCTCTAGGACTAATAGGAGCAATGGGACAAGCAACCAGATTTCCTTACTGGTATTCGGACGCGATGAGCGAATTCATCGCAAGCACATCCGTCAGCGATTGGCTGATCGGCAGCTCGATCCCGCGCTCTTGAAGAGCTGAGATTACGCTCTCGGTGGGAACGTTTCCAACTAGCGCGTCCTGCGCGAAGGGGCATCCACCAAGCCCACCGATGGCCGAATCGATTCGCCGACACCCGGCATCGTAAGCAGCGAGCACTTTGGTCGCCGCTTCTCCTGGCGCACTGTGCAGATGGACGCCAATATCGTAATCGGCATACTGGTTGGTGATCGATTGTACCACACGGCGAATCAGATCAGGACCAGCAACGCCGACGGTGTCAGCCACTGAGATTGATCGGATACCAAGCTCGGCCAGTCTCCCTACGGTTTGGCGCAGCTCGTTCTCATCCCACGGATCGCCGTATGGATTTCCGAACGCCATCGAAACATAAACGACCATGCCCAGCCCAGCGGCTTCAGCTTTCGTGCTAATCGATTCTATCGCTCTGTAAGAGTCTTCGAATGTCTGGTTTTGATTTTTGCGCAGGAATGTCGCAGAAATCGAACAAGGATAACCCAGAGTGGTAACAGCTCCCGTTGCGATGGCGCGGTCGGCTCCCTTGTCGTTTACCACGATACCGATAATTTCAATATCGTCCGGCACCGTAAGTTGCTCGAGAACCTTCTCGCTATCGGCCATCTGTGGAACAGCTTTGGGAGAAACAAAGCTGACTGCATCGATGTGCTTAAATCCTACAGCAATCAAAGCACGAAGGTAACGCGCCTTAAGATTCGTTGGGATCTGTCGCTTAAGACCCTGCCAGGCATCACGTGGGCACTCGATCAGTTTGACCGCATTGTGAGACACAGAGATACCCGGGGGCCCTATTTGAAAAAATCCTTCGCGCGTTCGAAAAAACTCTTGCGCAAGGGCGTGTTTTCGTCACCGCAAAGCGCTGCGAATTCCTCAAGCTTGCGGCGTTGTTGCGCGTTCAAGCGCGATGGCACTTCGACAATTAAACGAGCGAACAAATCGCCATGCCCGCGCCCGGTGGCGTTTGTAATCCCTTTACTGCGCAGTTTAAACATTTGCCCGCTCTGCGTGCCGGATGGCACTCTCAGATGCGCACCGCCTTGAAGCGTGGGCACATCAATCTCGCCGCCCAAAGTCGCAACAGAAAAAGCTATGGGTACGTCACAGTACAGATCATCTCCTTCGCGCTGAAAAATCTTGTGCTCCTTGATGTGTATGACGACGTAAAGATCGCCCGGAGGCCCGCCAAGAGTGCCCGCCTCACCGTTGCCTAACGAGCGCAACCGCGAACCCTCCCTGATTCCAGCTGGTATATTCAGTTTAACGCGGCTCAATTTTTCCACGCGCCCTTCGCCCCGACATTTCTGACACGGTTTCTCAATGACTTCGCCAGCACCGCGGCAGCGAGGACATGTCTGCGAAACGTGAAAAAAACCGCGGGAACTAATCACTTGGCCACGACCGCCGCAGGTAGAACACGTAATCGTGCGCGAGCTTGGTTCGGCGCCGCTGCCTTTGCATTTGTCGCAGGTGTCCAGTTTCGCGATCTCAATCTCTTTCTCGGCGCCAAATGCCGCCTCTTCCAGCTTGATCTGCATATCGTAACGCAAATCGGATCCACGCCTTCGATCTTCTGCGTGTTCGCCGCCTCCAAAAAATGTCTCGAAAATTCCGCCGCCGAATCCGCCGCCGCCGAACACCTCCCGGAAAATCTCAAACGGATCGTGGAAGACGTCTCGACCGAAACCAGCACCGCCCGGCGCAAACGCCGCGTGGCCAAAGCGATCGTAGGCAGCGCGCTTATTGGAATCGATCAAGACATCGTACGCTTCGCCTAACTCCTTGAACCTCTCCTCGGAGTGCGGGTCGTCCGGATTCTTATCTGGATGAAACTTGACCGCCAGCTTGCGATAGGCGCGTTTGACCGCCTCATCGGAGGCGCTTCGTTCAACGCCCAGCACTTCGTAGTAATCGCGCTTTTCGACAGCCATTTTCTAAATCCTACTCTTACTCATGTTCATTCTCCCGGTCGATCAATCGACTTAGAGCCCGATTGAAGCACGAGCAGGAGGAGCTCCAGAGCTACTTTGCTGGACCACTGGAAACAACCACTTTCGCAGGCCGCAGCAAACGGTCCTTTAATCGGTAACCGCGCCGGGTCTGGCGCACTACAATTCCTTCGGGGAATTGATCACTCGGCTCATGAGCGATTGCTTCGTGCACGTTCGGGTCGAACGTTTTCCCTTCAGCCTCGATCGACTGGAGTCCACTTTCACCGAGCAAATCACTAAGTTGTTTTTGGACGAGAACCATTCCGGAATAGATAGGAGAGTGCGCGCCCTGCTCTTTTGCTGCGGCAAGACCAAGCTCAAAGTTGTCAATAATTCCCACCAAGCGCTCCAGTAAGGAGCTATTGGCATATTTGATCGCTTCCTCTTTTTCGCGCGCGGAACGTTTTTTATAATTTTCGAAGTCGGCCTGACTTCGCAACGCGAGGTCGCGAAACCGATCGAGATCGGCTTGCAATCCAGCCATCGGATCCTCCTCTTCCCTTTGCGCGGCATCGGCACCGGACCCAACAGATGAAGAGGTCGAACCTGAAGGCGCCGATTGGTTCGTTTGTTTGTTTTGTCCAGGAACAGGAATCTTTTTCATGTTTTACGAATGGCGATCAAAGTGATGTCGTCGTTTTGAGGAATCGAACCGGTAAAGTCGCGAACGTCCTCGATGATTTTCCTTACAATTGCTTGTGCCCCATTGGTCGCGCTGGCACGAACCGACTGCATCATGCGCTCGACGCCGAACTCGTCTCCCTCGGCGTTCAGCGTTTCGGTCACGCCGTCGGTATAGAGAACGAGGCAATCGTCGCGTTCGAGCGGGACAGCGAAGTCAGTCGTTAGCCTATCGAACACGTTTCCACTGTCAATGCCCACCACCATTCCGGGGGATTTTACTGGCGTGACCGTTTTTAACTGGTGCTTGTAAAGCAATGGAGCATCGTGTCCGGCGCGCGCGAGCGTGATCCCCCCGTCGCGTTGGTGATTTAGGATCAAGTATGCCATGCTGATGAACATATCTTCCTTAATATCGGGGTAGAGTTGGCGGTTCACCTTTCGCAGAACATCGGCTGGAGACGGGTTGCGAGCCGCCTCCGCGCGTAGGACGCTGCGGCAGATCGCCATGATAAGCGATGCGGGCACGCCTTTACCTGAAACATCTGCGATGGCAACGCCGAGCCGCTCTTCGTCGACCTTAATGTAATCGAAGTAATCGCCACTGACCTGGCGGGCAGGTGCATTAATCCCGCTAATTTGAAATCCGTTAATGGCAGGTGCTTCGGAGGGAAGCAGGATACGCTGAATATCTCGCGCAATCTCGAGATCGTGATCGAGTCGCTTCTTTTCGTTCGCCATGGAATAAATGATGGCGTTGTAGAGGGCAAAAGCGGATTGTTCGGCGATTGATTTAAAAACGACAAAGTCCCCCTGCGAAAAAGGCTGGCCCATTGAGCCCTGCGCGAGCGCGAGAATGCCCAAGTCCTGGTTTCCATACCGAAGTGACGCAGCCATGATCGACGCACTGCCAAAAGCGCTGCCACGCAATTTTGCCAGCTCGGGGGCCTCTGAAAACTCAGTCAAGCAAACGGACTGTCCGGTCTGCCAGACTCTTCCAATGAGCCCCTCACCCGCACCGATGGTATGTAACCGTAAAAAGCTCTCGAGCGCGATGGGAGCGGCCGCCGCTTGTTGCAAGATATTTGGGGGAACGTCCACCAGCGGCGGACAGCTTTGGGAGATAAACGCTGGCGTCAGTCTCCCGCCTGTTCGATCGGTCACGTAAAGCGCGCCGCCATGCGCGTCCAGAATACGCGTTGCGCCTTCGACGATGAGCCGATGCAATTCCTGAGGTCGAATAGTCTCCCGGAAAGCTTCGCCGAGGCCATGCAAAAAATCGAAGACAAGCGTTTCCTCGACCTGAATTTCTTCATGCGACCGCTCCAGTTTTCGAATCCATCGAATCTGAAACCAGGCGGTAATAATCCATCCGGCAACAGACGCAACAAGCAGTCCGAGAAGAAGAGTCGGCCACATCATGCCAGGGCCAGCTTACTTCGAAGGCGTCTCGTGATGAAGGTCTTGTCTTAAGAAATCGAGAACGTCCTTAAAGCGAAGAATATTTTCCGGCGCGGCCTCGCAAAGCGCTTCATGCGCGGCCAGCATCGTCTCCGTTTGTTCCTTTTTCCTATCCGCAGGCGACCGGACCGCAGGGGTTCGCGCGAGGGCTCCGCAGTCAGGCGGACTGGAACCATTCGCACGAATATCAAATATCTGATCCAAGCCTAATCCGCAGAGAAGCTCCTGGCTGCGATTTCCACAATGAATGATATGAAGATGTCCGTGTCCCAGCTCCTTTAATCGAAGCGCCACGCTGGCCATGGTTCCCATGAACGTGGAATCCATCATGGCGCAATCCGCAAGGTCCACTACAAATTCGCGATAACCGCGGTCCAACATCTCACGCGCGAACTCCTTGAGATTGCCGCTATTGAGGAAACTACCTTTCCCCTCCACTTTCACCCATACGGTTGGGCCGCTCACGCCTACTTGAATAGATGAATCCACAATTGCTATGTAAAAGATACCAGCCCGGGAGCTATGCTGTCAATGCTCGCCGGACTCAACAAAACCTCAGAAAATGTTTCGGAAGCCGGAGCACGAGAGGCCGGGCATCAGGCAACGCGGAGGCGTGAGACGCGCCGTTCGGTCTCAATCCCACATGAAGGAGCGATTCTCCGCCACGATCCGGCCGTTTTCGATTAACAGACACCGCCATGCAATGATTCGACCGTCGTCAAAATAGTCATCTCCAATGACCTTGAATTCGGTCTTATGAGTGCCACGCACATTTCGATACGAAATCTCCTGCGCCTGGACCTGCTCGTGCAGTTTCTCCTGGCGATATTCCAAACGCACTGTGACATCGGAGGGGCGCTTGGCCCGCCAGTAGAAGTCGAGGTAATTGCCGTAACGCTGACGTTGGTCTAGTGCCGTTACGGCTCCAAAGAGCCGATACTGGCGCTCAAAGGTAAGCGGAGCGTCCTGCATTGTCGCGGTTTTCTGGCTTGGGGAATTCGATTTTCCGCCAAGCGTGCTCGATGTCTTCCGAGCGCCGGCCTCCCCTGGTTTTGGCGGTTTATCGCTCAAGAAGTAGAGCTTCGTTTTTCGAAACTCGAAATCGTCGCTTAAAGCCACCGGTAGTGGTGAGATTTTTTCCACGATTTTTGGTTCTACGCGCTCACGCGCAGCCTGACTGGAGACAGCGATAGTCAAAGAGCTCAAAGCGAACAGAGCAGAAATAAGCCTCACTCGCCTAATAAAGCCGGATTTTGGATGGGGTGTCAACGAGCAACCGCATGTCCAGGTGCCTTCGCTTCTGTGGAACTCACGCGAATCTGGAAGTAATTTCGATCTCGTGATTGAAGTTCGTTACGCGCGCGGGGTGTATCTGCCCTGTCAGGATTTATGGCTCGATCCGTGGGACGCCAAGCGATTCGCTTTTGTTTCCCATGCGCATGGAGACCACATTGCACCACACCAGGAAATCATTGTTTCCCAGCGCACAGCACGCTTGATGCAAAGCCGGCTGCCAGGCGATCGCACGGAACACATTCTGCAGTTCGGTGAAAGACGAACGGTGCACGGGGTCGACCTTATGCTATTGCCGGCCGGGCATATTTTTGGATCGGCACAATGTTTCCTTTTTGCGGGCAACGAGACATTGCTTTACACCGGCGATTTTAAGCTGCGCCCTGGGAAATCCGCGGAGCAAACCGAGTGGCGCAAGGCGGATACACTCATCATGGAGACGACATTTGGCCTGCCACGCTATCGATTCCCGCCAGTGGAACAAGTCATCGAACAAATCACTGCTTTCTGCCGGGAAACCATTGATGACGGTGGGGTACCTGTGCTACTTGGATATTCGTTAGGCAAAGCGCAGGAGATCCTCTGTTCGCTTGATGGAGCTGCGTTAACGCCAATGCTTCACGGTTCAGTTTATCAGATGACCCGAATTTACGAGCAGTTTGGCCAATCATTTTGCAAATATCTTCGCTACAAGCCAAACGATGTCGCTGGAAAGGTTCTGATCTGCCCACCCAGTGCCAACCATTCGCAGATGCTGGAAAAGATTGGGCGCAAACGTGTGGCGATGATCAGCGGCTGGGCTGTCGATCCAAACGCAATCTATCGCTATCAGGTTGATGCGGCCTTTGCACTTTCCGATCACGCTGACTACAACGATCTGCTTCGCTATGTCGACCTTGTAAAGCCGCGACGCGTGCTTACGCTCCACGGTTTCGCAGCTTCGTTTGCACGTGATTTACGCGAACGCGGCATTGAAGCGTGGGCGTTGAGCGAGGAAAACCAGATGGAATTTACGCTGGCACAACTTCCTGCCCCCACGTTCGTTGGCGTATCGCGCTCGGAACACTGCCCGGGAGGCGAGTGCCCTGCCCCATCCGAATTCCTCGCATTTGCGAATGTTGGTGAAGCGATCGCTGCAACTCCAGCCAAACTGGCAAAAATTCAATTGCTTGCCGATTATCTGCGTGGCCTAACGAGCGAGCAACTTCCGATCGTGACACCCTACTTCACTGGCAAAGCGTTTGCCCAGAACGACCCGAGGACCCTGCAGATCGGCTGGGCCATAATCTTCCGCGCGCTGCAAGCGGCCACTAAAATTAGCGACGCGGAGTTTCATCGCGTCGCGAGTACCCACGGCGATGCAGCCAAAAGCGCGTTCGAAGTTCTCGATGGAAGAACGACACCGCAACCGTTCACCATCCGTGAATCGGGGGATTTGTTCGAAAATCTCCACCGGGCACGCGGCCCGATCGCCAAGGCCGAGCTGCTGCGAAATCAATTCTCTAAATTGTCTGCGCGCGAAGGTCAGTATGTCGTCAAAATTCTCACTGGCGATCTTCGCATCGGATTGCGCGAGGGTTTGGTCGAGGAGGCAATCGCGAAAGCATTCGACGTTTCCCTCGAGCAGGTAAGAGAGGCCAACATGTTGTTAGGCAACGTTGGTCAAACCGGCCTGCTGGCATCGCGAAACGAGCTGGCACGTGCGGAACTGTCACTGTTTCGTCCAATTAAATGCATGCTGGCGACTCCTGAACCGACAGCCGAATCTGTGTGGGAACGCTTCGCCGACGCTGCGAGGACTGGCCGGGAGCGGGCGTCGTCCGCGCCGACTACCGTTTATCTGGAGGACAAGTTCGACGGTATTCGGGCACAGTTGCACCGCAGTGCGCAACAGGTCGAGATCTTCTCTCGCGATTTGCGGCGTATCACGGAGCAATTCCCGGAACTGGCAGATGAAGCCGGGAATTTCCAGGAGGAACTGATCATCGACGGCGAAATTATTGCTTTCGAGAAGGGTCGCGAACTCACCTTCTTCGATCTGCAGAAGCGGCTGGGACGAAGGAGCGACGGCGCCGATTTATTCGACCGTGCGGCGGCAGACGTTCCAGTCGCGTTTGTGATCTTCGATCTTCTTTGGCTGAGTGGCCAATCATTGTTAAAGGCTCCGCTGCACGAACGACGAAGACAGCTGAGTAACGTGCGATTGCCCTCTCATTTTCAAATTGCCAGGGTCATGCCTGCACATTCTGCTGCGGAGATCGAAGAAACATTTCAACAGGCGCGGCAGCGCTTGAATGAAGGGCTAATGATCAAAGACCCGGAAAGTTTCTATCTGCCCGGTAACCGCGGCCTGTTTTGGTTCAAACTCAAGAAAGAACTGGCGACACTGGATGTGGTGGTCGTGGGCGCCGAGTTTGGCCACGGCAAACGCAATCATGTGTTGAGCGATTACACATTTGCTGTGCGCGATGAAACCACTGGTAAGCTCCTCCCGATTGGTAAGGCTTACAGCGGATTAACCGACACGGAAATCGCAGAGCTGACGAAGCACTTCAAGGAGAACACAATCGCAGACCATGGTCGGTATCGCGAAGTGAAACCGGACGTGATCCTCGAGGTCGCCTTCAATTCAATACAGCCCAGCTCACGCCACGCCAGTGGACTGGCATTGCGTTTCCCGAGAATCAAAGCAATCCGGCGGGACAAGAATGTCGATTCAATCGATACGCTGCAATACGCCCGTGAACTGGCGGCGCAGCGCGCAAATTCGGCGGCTAGTTTGCGCTGAACCGATCGGTCAACAGTTCGTATCTACTGGGGCGTAGACGACGGAGATGGTGAAGTCGCCTCCGCGCCAGTGCTGCTGGACGTGCTGGTATCGGCAGACCCACTGGTGTTGCCAGATGCGCTCGTGTCGGCAGGCACCCCGGCACCGGCATTCGGCTGTGTCCTCATGGATCTCATTTTCTGTATTGCTTCCATCCTGCGCTGCCTTACGGAGCGCAGCTCTTCGATTCTTTTTTCCCTGCTGGCTTTGAGCTGCGAGTTGTCGGGCGGCGCTAAACCGGGAGGAATGGTTGCAGACGTGGGAGCATTCGAAGAGGCGTCCCTTGTCAGAGCTCGCAATTGAGCGTCGGCTGGAGCTATCGCCGCACGGGCCGCACGGGCCATTGCTTTTTCCCTCTCGGACAATGCCTTCTCTCGTTCGTCTAATGCTTTCTCGCGCGTATCGAGCTCAAGCTTTCGCTGAGCGAGTTGTTGCTCGGCCGCAGCGTCCTGTTTTTGGCAGGAGCAAACCATCGCCAGAGGAATGAGCATCGAGAGGACAAAGAGTTTTTTCATATCAAAGGTCGGATTTCAGGTTTTTCGTTAATCTCGGACGAACAAAACCGGGGAGGCGGCTTCTAGTCAAATGAAAGTTAACGCGGCTGCGGGGTGGTCGAACTTCCCGGGACCACAACGACCGTCTCAATCTGACCGCGGCGAAAGCGCTGAATATTGGCAAAGACGGCCACGAGCGCGAGTGATAAAAGGATGATGATCATCAGTACAGCGACGCTCCTGGGAACCTGAGGTGATTGAAGTTTTTCAGCAGGTTGCTGCGGCGGATTCACGTGTGAAGTATCGACATCGATTTCACGTGCGCAAGGAAGTCTTGTTCAAAAGCCTGTATCAGCTCAAGCTCAAAGCCGCGATTGCGTCCATGACCCGTCGGCTTAACCGCTTGTAGAGATCCTTCCCCGGAGGATTTAGATCGGCAGCCGTAAAGAAAATTGGTTCTCCCACGACGATAGTAATTGGGACAAAGTGCAAACCGCCGCCACCGCGTGGCAGGGCTTCGTGGGCGCCAAAGATTCGCATAGGCACAACGGGCGCCAGCGTTTTTGCAATGATGAGACCTAATCCCGGCTCGGCCGGCTGCAAGCTGCCATCGACGGTGCGCGAGCCTTCCGGAAAAACCAGGGCCGCGTTCCCGGCGTTTAGAACACGAATCAAAGTCTTCAAAGCGCTGCGGTCGATGCCCTCCTGATTGACCGGGATTACATTGAGCTTTGGCAAAAGCCAGCCGAAAGGCGGCACGTCCAGCAATGTTCGCCGCGCCAGAAAGTAAACGGCGCGATCACACGTGGTGCCGGCAAGCGGCGGGTCAAGATAACTCTGGTGGTTCATTGCGAGAATGACGGGGCCACTCTGAAGCATGCGCTCCCGGTGAATGACGCGAAAATGAAAAAACAATCGGCCGACAAGACGGCTGAGGTGATAACCAATCCAGTAATAGAAATTCATTTAACGAGTAAACGAATTAGCGAATTACCGATTTGCTTTCACTTGATATTTGGACCGCTAAATCGCCAGGGCCATTTTCTTGAGCAGGCCGATGATCTCGTCGATCACCTGTTGAATCGTCAGATGTGACGTGTCAATGACCTGTGCGTCTTTCGCGATAACCAGCGGTGAGACAAGGCGTAGAGAATCCGCACGATCACGAATCGCGATTTCGTCGCGCTCTCCTTGTGCGGCCCGACGCTGGAGACGCACCTCAGGTGAAGCATCAATGTAAAACTTGTAGGGCGTGTCGGGAAAAACGACCGAACCAATATCCCGACCTTCCACAATCAGATCGTGGGTTTGTGCTTGCTCGTGCAGTTTCTTCGCAACAATCTGGCGGACCACAGGGAACTGACTGATTCCTGCAACGCTTTTGTTCACACAATCATCGCGCAAGTGCTCACCCGGATCCACGTCGTCAATCAGAATGCGGGACTCATTGTTTTGCAGGCGGCAAGTGAGGTCGGCCTTCCGCAGTGCTCCAGCGATACTATCGCTTTCGTCCGGGTGAATTTTCTTTTGCAGGATGTGCCAGGTGATTGCTCGATAAATCGCGCCAGAGTTAACGTACACAAATCCCAGGCGCCGGGCGAGCTCTTGCGCGACACTGCTTTTTCCAGACGCCGCAGGGCCATCAATAGCGATTACCCGATGACAACGTTGCTTGGAGGCGTGCATTTGGTAGGGCCTTCACTTTAGCCGGCGGACTCACCGCTCAACTATCTGAACTGAACGTTGGATGTTGGGCGTTGAACGTTGCGTGTTCAAATATGGGGCGTTGCGGCATAGCCTAAATTTTAGCGACTCAAGCCCCTTCCTCGACCGGCCCGGGAGTGAGTGAACCGATCACAGGCGTGCTGATCTGCATCCGCTTTTGATTTGTGAACTCCTCAAGCACGGTTTCAAATCCGGGATAAGATTCGCGAATACACTCGGCGTCCTGGACGACGGTTTCGCCATCAGCGAACAAACCGGCTATGGCAAACGCCATGGCGATACGATGGTCGCCAAAACTCGGCACGCGGACTCCGTGCAGGGGCGCCGGACCAAGTATCTCAAGACCATCGTTCATTTCAGCTACCTGCGCTCCCATGGCACGTAGATTGTGCGCGATTGCGGCGATGCGGTCGCTTTCTTTCACGCGCAATTCTTCTGCGTGGCGAATAATCGTCTTGCCGTCCGCAAGAGCGCCGGCGACTGCAAGAATCGGCAGTTCATCAATAAGCTGCGGCACTTCTTTGCCCTGAATAACAGTGCCCTTGAGCGGGAAACCGGTGACCTCGACAATTCCACGCGGTTCAACCTGATCGTTGTCTTCAATGGCCTCGCGCACTTGCGCACCCATCCGAAGCAGAACACCGAGTAAGGCCGTTCGCGTGTGGTTCAAACCCACATCGCGAATAAGCAAGTGACCTCGTCGCTGCGCCGCAGCGGCAACCAGCCAAAAGGCAGCAGAAGAGATGTCACCGGGAATGTCAAAGTCGCGCGACTCTGGAACCTGGTCGCCGAACACGGCGACGCTGCCACTTCCGTCCACCGCTGTTCGAACCAGGAAATAATCAAACATCATTTCCATATGATTCCGAGTCGGTGCTGGCTCGCTCACGGTGGTCTTGCCCTTTGCAAAAAGACCGGCCAACAGCAATGAGCCTTTCACCTGCGCACTGGCCACAGGTGGTCGATAACGAATTCCACGCAAGGAACCGCCCTGGATGCGCAGTGGTGGCGTCTCTTCCGGACCTTCCGCGAAGATATTTGCCCCCATCTGACGAAGCGGCGTAACGACGCGTTCCATGGGACGTTTTGAGAGGCCGGCGTCCGCGACAAGCCGACTTTCAAATGTCTGCCCGGCAAGCAGCCCGGCGAGAAGGCGCATGGTGGTGCCAGAATTACCGCAATTGATTTCGCTTTTTGGCGGCGTAAGAACCCGCTTTTTCCCATGGACGATCAACGTGGCGGGCTCAGGTTGTTCGATCTTGATCCCAAGCGCGCGTAGCGCATTTACCGTGTGCATACAATCTTCGCTGGGAAGAAACCCATTGAGAGTGCACACCCCATTCGACAAGGCGGCGATGATTACCGCACGATGCGAAATGCTTTTGTCGCCAGGTACAGTGATCTCTAGATCAATTCGAGGTGCCCGTTTTACCCGCAACTCCATAGATAAGAAGAAACCGCTGGTGGATACTCAATACGGGATATTCGATAAAACACAGGCGCCGCGCCAATTCAGCACCCATCATTAGCCTCGAACACCCTCAAGGCAACCGTTACGGAACCAGAAAGATTTTGTCCGTGTACGGATCCTTTACTTCCGTTCCCGGAGGGAAACCTTCCACATCAATATATTTGCCAGGTGAATACGGACTTTCTACCAGGTGAGGTTTGCCGGGGACGGGGATTCCGTATGGATAATCCCCCTTTGCGACCTTCGTCGGCGCGGCTGGTGGAGGTGGTGGCGGTGCTGCTGCGGTTTCCACGGGCGGCGTACCTGTGGGTTGAACCGGGCCATTCGGGTTGAAGGGTTGTTGCGGAGGCGGGTATTGTTCAGGCTGGGTGGGGCCATAGCTGGCGGCCCGATGTCGGGAGGGTGGCGGCTGCGGCTCTTCACTGCATGAGGCGACGAAGAAGGCCGTGAATAGAGCAAGCGACAATGAGAATTTCATAAATGGAAAAGACTGTTACAATCGTATCCACAGTCTGAGTCGTTGCCAATCATTAAATCTCTTTTTGTTCACGCTCAGCGATGCTTTCGCAAAAATTGGCGTGGATACAATGGCGCTCCATCTTCCATCCGAATCCAAGATAGAGATGGCAACAGCGAACAACTCTCACGCAGGAATCTTGATAGTGGATGATGATGCTTTGAGCCGCAAAATCCTGGCGCAGGTACTAACGTCTGCCGGCTACGACTGCCAGGTGTGCGAGAACGGTGCCGAAGCATTGAAGATGATTCACGCCAAGCCGCCTTCGCTTCTGTTGCTCGATTTCGATATGCCGGGGGCAAATGGGGGGGAGGTGTTAAAACAGCTTCGCTCGGATCAACACCAGGCGGTCGCACAGATGCCAACCATCATGTTGACCGGGCACGGAAGCGAGGAAAGCGAAGTCTCTTGTTTGCAGGCTGGCGCAGATGATTTTGTAACAAAACCGGTCAATACGGCAGTACTACGTGCACGGATCGAGACCCAGCTTCGACTTCGTTCCATGAGGCGGCAGTTAGAGCAGCAAAATGACAAACTCGAACAATGGCGCCGCGATCTTGAGCGCGACCTGGCGGCAGCGCGTTTGACGCAGCAATCGCTAATTCCCCAGAAGCCCCTGATGCTGCCCGGATGGGATGTTTCAGCCTATTATCGTCCAGTGATCCAGGTAGGCGGCGATATCTATGGCTGGTTGCGAATGAAGGATGGGCGGATCTTGTTTTGGATCGCAGACGGCTCCGGTCACGGGGCTGCTGCTGCGCTGCTTACAACGTTGGCAAAGCTTCTTTTTCACCATGGCAATGTGGAACACACTTCGCCAGCCAGCCTGATGGAGGCAGTTAACGATGACTTTCGCAGCATTTTTGGCGGCCGGTCTTTCATGACAGCGATGTGTGTTGCGCTCAATCACACAAACGGAAGCGCGCACGCTGTAGGAGCGGGTCATCCGCCGCTTCTCATCGTTCGCCATAACGGTGCAACGGAATCGATTCCGTCAGTCGCACCTCCGCTAGGTCTGATCGAGCGCCCCAAATTTGTGGAAACGCCACTCGACTTCGAACCAGAAGACGCCTTCCTCCTCTATACTGACGGCTTGTTTGGCTCGTCAAAAAATGGAGAGCGTCGAGTGACGCCTCAGCAGTTAGAGAAGATGCTGGATCACTCCGCTCCCACCGCCGAAGTATTACTCAAGGGAATTTTAGAGCGAGCAACGCCAAATAACGCCAAACACTCCTTGTCCGATGATGTGACAGCTCTGGCGGTGCGCCGGATGGCCCCGGAATAAATTTTTTCGTTTGCGTAAAATTAGTGTTGCTCTCTCGCAAGCGAAACGTTAATCAGCCTCCATGCCGAAAACCAAAAAGAAAACTTCCAAGCGCAAACCGAATCCCGCCTTCATGAGACCGGTCCAGCCTGACGATAAGCTTTCCGCCATTGTCGGGTCGCAGCCCCTACCACGCTCGGAGCTTACCAAAAAGCTCTGGAACTACATCAAGAAGCACGGTTGCCAGGATAAAAAGAAACGAACCATGATCAACGCCGATGACTCACTCAGGCCGGTCTTCAATGGCAAGAGCCAGGTGAGTATGTTCGAGATGACCAAACTCGTCTCGAAGCATCTGCGCTAGATCGCAAACCCGCTTAATAGCCCGGCGTTGGTGCGCCGGGCTATTTACGGACTGAGAAAATAGATGCCGCGCTGGCGGTGCGGTGATGCGCCGCTCTTGCGCCAGGTAGTATTTCCATCGAAGATGGTCACGTGAAAACCTACCGTTTTTTTCTTTTCGCCGTTGCGGCGTCCGTTCTCGTCTCCGGTCCGATCGCCAGCGCGGAATCTAGCTGGCTCACCGATTACAAGAAAGCGCAGCAAGAAGCCAAAGCGGGTAACAAATTCCTGCTGCTTGATTTTACCGGGTCAGATTGGTGCGGCTGGTGCAAAAAGTTCGACAGGGAGGTTCTGTTACAGCCGGAATTTAAAGACTTCGCCCGGGACAACCTGGTTGTCGTAGAACTCGATTTCCCGCGTGGGAAACCGCAAACCCCTGAACTGAAAAAACAAAACCGCGAACTCGCGCAGCAGTACGAGATTGTAGGGTTTCCCACTATTGTTGTCCTTAGCGCCGACGGACAAAAGCTTTGGCGGTATGACGGTTACTTTCCCGACGGCCCAACCGCATTCATCGCGCAACTGCAGAAACTGCGCAAAGGCTGAATCGGCCTTGATTTCTGACGAGAATAACGTCGGCGGCGGATTTGTCGCCTTGTTGCAAGAGAGGCAGCCGTGCGCCTTGCGTAACCGGCAGCCTCTGCTAGATACGCATTCATCTTCGCCAAGTTCCCGCTTATGTCTGCTTATCGTCTGCTGTTTCTTTGTTTCGCCATATTAAGCTTTGCCGTTGGGCTTGGAGCGGAACCGACGCCGCCAGCAAAGCGAGCTGTACCAGCGCGAGAGATTCGAGCGACGCCGGAAGAACCGGGCATTACATTCAACTCGGTGCATGTCGACGGGCCTTACATCGCAATGACCTTTGACGACGGACCGAGCGCGACACTGACCCCAAAATTGCTCGATTTGCTTGCCACCCATCACATCAAGGCAACTTTCTTCGTAATCGGCGAAAACGTCGCGGAACATCCGGAGATCGTTGCGCGCGCCGCGCGGGAAGGTCACGAAATTGCCAATCATAGTTGGTCACATCCCAATCTCGGCAAGATGTCCGACGAAAGCGTTCGCCGCCAACTCCGGCAAACCGATGACGCAATCAAGAACTCCACGGGCAAGCGTCCCACGTTGATGCGGCCGCCGTATGGATCGATCACGGCCCGCGAAAAACGCTGGATTCACGATGAATTTGGCTACGACATCATTCTTTGGGACGTCGATCCGTATGACTGGAAACGTCCCGGCCCAGCTGTGGTCCGAGCTCGCATTCTTAACGAGACGCGGCCAGGCTCGATCGTGTTATCTCACGACATTCACCCGGGAACTATCGAGGCAATGCCTTCAACTTTTGACGAGCTCGAGGCAAAAGGGTTCAAGTTCGTCACAGTATCAGAACTGATTAAAATGGCGGCGGCTCGGCCCTCACATCCGAGTCCGCAGCCGAGCGGAACCGTTCTACCAAACGCCGTAGGATCCCCTTCCCCGACTCCGTCGCCAGCGTCTTCGCCAAGCAGTTAAACCGGCGTCTTGGAGTTTACTTCTTTGCGGCGCCGAGGCCGCGATCTGCCATTCGTTGCTCGTTCTGACGACGCGCAATGACGAAATGGTTGTTTTCGCCGTAGCTCCGCCATGGGCCGGGGGGCACATCACGAACTTCGATGAACTGCCAATCGGTCACGTCGGTCGGCGCCAAACCCAGGTAATCGCGCACGGCGGGTGAAACATCCAACCCAGCACCGTGATTGAGATTTGGTTTAGGACGCTCATTTCCAAAGACATACTGAAAATGGTCTGTGCGAAACGGGCCACAATCCTCCCATTGCGCGTAACACGTGCGATTGCCTTTACGAATCGCAATCCAGCGATCCCGGCATACCGATTGCCCCGGCCCCCTGTACTCATGCTTAAACCACGGGATCACCAGCGGCGCCTCCGGTTTGAACTGACCATGCGTGACATCGTTATAGGGCAACGCACAGTAAAAAGGGTTTTGCTTGGGAATAAAAGCTATTGGGATGTAATTGCGTCGCGCACCGGCATCAGGAGTATCAGTTCCACCGTAATTCTCTGTCCAATTAAAGTCCCAGGAACTTTTGTAGTTTGGAACCGGATTATTGCCACCAGCTTGTTCTCCAACCCAAAACACCGTGGTGACGATATTGGTCTTCCACGGATAACGCTGGACCGCAGGACGCGAGCTGGTCGGGATAAAAACCTGCGGCTCTACCTTGAGCAGAGCCTGTTCGCGCAGTTTCATTGCGTACTTGGCGAAATCGGCCGCCGTGGCATAAGGCGAAGTGGATTGCTCGTCCCCGAAGATTTCCGGGGCGCTAGCAATCGCGAGAATGGCACAAACCGCAAGAAGTCTCCTCATCTTCAAACGCCGCCATCCTCTATCTGAGTTTGCACTCTTAAGCAAGGCAAATTTCCGGTTTCGACAATCAGGAGGAGGTCTGAGATCGGGGATTTTGACCTCAGCTTGGATGGATTTACCGGTTTTAGCCAGCATTTGCGACGCTGGTTTATACGCTTACCGCCTTAGCTGCGACTCAGCACTGTATCGCGTTTGAAGTTTCGATCGTCTTTGTTGGGATGATCCAGAGTGTAATGGAGGCCGCGGCTTTCTTTGCGACACAGTGCCGAATCGACGATCAAGGCGGCCACCGCCGCCAGATTACGTAGCTCCAGCAGATCTACGGATACTTTGAAATTCCAATAAAACTCGCGAATTTCACGCTGGAGATTCCGCAGCCGCGCGCTGGCGCGCTGCAGCCGCTTATCCGTGCGCACAATTCCGACGTAATCCCACATCAAGCGTCTGATTTCGTCCCAGTTGTGATAAATTACGACAAGCTCATCAACGTCCTGCACGTTTCCCGATTTCCATTCCGGCAACGAGATTTCCTGTTTCGAAGTCGATCGTGTCTGAGCAGCTATGACCGCCAGGGCGCGATGCGCCACCACGAGACCTTCCAACAGCGAGTTGCTGGCGAGCCGATTTGCGCCGTGCAACCCAGTGCACGCGACCTCCCCAATCGCATAAAGCCCGTGCAAAGTCGTCGCGCCATTCACGTCCGTTTTGATTCCGCCGCATTGGTAATGCGCAGCAGGCACTACCGGAATCGGCTGCTTCGACATGTCGATCCCAAATCGCAGACAGGTCTGGTAAATGTGGGGAAAACGCTCTTGAATGAATTCCGGCGATTTATGCGTGACATCCAAAAACACGCACTTTGCGCCTGAGCGCTTGATCTCCGCGTCAATCGCTCGCGCCACGATATCGCGCGGCGCCAGTGAGCCGCGCGGATCGTAACGTTTCATAAAATCTTCGCCGCGGTTGTTACGCAATATCCCGCCTTCACCGCGCACCGCTTCTGAAATGAGAAACGATTTCGCCAGTGGATGAAAAAGGCACGTGGGATGAAACTGGATGAACTCCATATTGGAGATCTCAACTCCCGCGCGCCACGCCATCGCCACGCCGTCGCCAGTCGCAATGTCGGGATTGGTCGTGTACAAATAAACCTTCCCGCAACCGCCGGTCGCAAGCACGATCCGATCCGATCGAATGGTTTCAACCTCTCCACTCTTTTCATCCAGGCTATAAACACCGAGACAGCGGTCTTCTGCCGCGAAACCGAGCTTGGCAGCGGTGATCAAATCAACCGCCATATGATTTTCCATCAGCTGGACGTGTGGTTGCCGGCCCAGCTCGCGTAGTAAAGTATTTTCGATTTCTTTTCCAGTTACGTCTCGAACATGCAGGACGCGGCGCTTGGAATGTCCGCCTTCTTTACCGAGATCGAGCTCACGATGTCCGGAAATCTCACGCTCATCGAACTGCAAACCGAGTTCCACCAGTTCGCGGATGCGCTGCGGACCTTCGGTCACAATCGTGCGCACGACGCGCTCGTCACACAGACCAGCGCCAGCTTCGAGCGTATCGCGTACGTGCAACTCAAACGAATCTTCGTCGCTCGTCACGCAGGCGATCCCACCTTGCGCCCAGGCCGTGTTTGTGTCGGAGCCTTTGCGTTTCGTGATAACAGCTACCGACCCGTGATTTGCCGCTTTCAATGCAAAACTCAGGCCAGCGATACCGCTGCCAATCACCACGAAATCGTATTCCTTCATCCCAACCGGATATTGTCGATCAAGCGAGTTTTTCCGAAGAACACAGCGAGCGCGAGCAATGAATTTGGTCTGATTGTTTCAACTTGTTGCAAAGTTTCTGCGTCGACAAGCTCCACATAATCAATCCGTGCCAGAGGCGCTTCACCGATCACTTTGCTGACAAGATCGATAATTTCTCTCGCGGATTTGTTGCCGGCATTTGTTGCAGCCCGCAGCGCCTTGTGCAAAACCGTTGCTTGTTTGCGTTCTTCCAAACTCAAATATTGATTGCGCGAGCTGCATGCCAGCCCGTCTTCTTCTCGTAGCGTAGGCACTGCAATAATGTTGGTCTTGAAATTGAGATCGCGCACCATGCGACGAACGATCACCAGTTGCTGAAAATCCTTCTCGCCAAACAAAGCGACGTCTGCTGAAAGAATGTTGAATAACTTCGCGACGACCGTGCAAACACCGCGGAAATGTCCGGGACGCGATCTGCCCTCCAAGGTACTCGAAAGAGAGGATTCCTCGACGAACACGGAACGATCGTCAGCGTACATCTCCGCAACGCTGGGGCGGAATAAAAAGTCGACCCCGGCGTTCCGACAAAATTCTTCATCCGTCTTCTCCGGGCGTGGATAGCGTTGGTAATCGCTTCCAGGTTCAAACTGCAGCGGATTAACGAATATACTCAGCGCCACTTCGCCGTCGTGGCCAGCATGCTCGCGTGCGACTCGGACCATTTCCCCATGCGCCTTGTGCAAAGCGCCCATCGTGGGAACAAGTACACGGCGTTTGGCGTGTGGCTGCGCCTGCGCCCCGGCCATCGTTGTAATGATCCGCATCGTAGAACGAGAGTCGGTCATGGAAGCAAATATCCAGAGATTCCTCTCAGCGTCCGCATAAAGATTGGGCCGGGTAAGCGACTGCGCTCGCGATGACAGATCGGGTCATGCTGCTTCAAGCCAAATCGCCTGTCGGGAAAAGCAGAATTTTTTGTGGCCAAAAGTTTGCCACCCAGCGCACGTTGCGAGGTCATGCATTTCAGAAAATGAGAAGGCGCGAACAGTAGAGAGCCGCGCGTCGTAACGCGTCATCGGCTCGCGAAAAATCAGCGCGGTCAAAAGATAGACGCCTGCGATGAGGGAAAAACTGCGTCGCAAATCCGATACCAGGATAAATCTTTTGGATATCTCGCGACATCTGCGCAGAAGACGTACCGCATCCTCGTTGCTAAAATGATGAAGCGCCAGCGTGCAAAGCGTGATGTCGTACGCTTCGACAGAGTTCCGTTCCAGAATGTTGGCTTCGCGGTAGGAAATCTCCGGATAATCCGCACTCAGCCTTCTGGCAATTTCCAATGTGGCAGGCTGCCGATCTAACGCATCGATCTCTACCCTGGCGTTAATCGTTCGTGCATAATCGATAATCAATCGTGGAATATCGCCAGATCCCGTCGCCAGATCGACGACGCGCAATTTGTCGGCCGGTTTGATCCAGCGGCGAATAAAACTCGATACAAGACGATAGCTTCCAAACCAGCGATTCAATTGCCGAATACGTTCCAGATCACGCTCCAGCTCCGCGGTGGGAGGATGATCCCGATCCATCATCTCCAGGACAGCTGGATCGAAACTTCGCTTCATTTCCTGGATGAGCGGATCAGCTCAGTACAACAGTTGTCGACCGCCGCTACATCGATAGGAATTTTTGCCACGATTCCGGGAGCATAGCGGTTTCCACGTCACTCGCGATTCGCCCTTCGAATTCGGGACGGAAAACCGTGCTCGTCCCATAAACCATGATCACGTCTTCTGTACCTTCAACGCGAACAGCGTGCGCCACACCAGGTGGAATTATGACGCCGACATTGTTATCACTGCGGTGGTTATCGCCGTCTACAAAGAAACGCATCACTCGCCGAGGTAATCCAGCGCGAATGTCGTGTAAAATCATCTCGATGCGACCCTGAGCAAAAAACATCACGTCCCACTGCTCCTCGTCATATCGGCGCAATGAATAATTATCCAGGCTCATCGATATACAAACGGCGCAGCCAATCTACCGCATCGCTATTTTCTGGAATGGCGGGTGGATGCACGTGAAAGCCCTTGGCCGTTCCCGAAAACATCCGCGCAGCGGACCATTGCCTGGGCCAGAGACCAAGCTGCGCGAGAATGCCTTCATCGCGCCGCGCAAATTCGCCAAAAAGTCCACGGTGCCGCTGCGGGTGAACTTTTCGGGCGAAAATTTCCACACCGGGAATCCACGTGTCCTTAATCTCGCGCTGGCTTCGATCCGCAGCAGCGAGATCACCGGCGTCTACGCCACGTTGTGAGAGCTCATTGGCGAAGGACGCAGCGCGGTAATCTCGGGTGTTGAGGCTCTTTCGCGCGCCAACGTCGATACCTTCCCACAGCTTTCTTTCGAGCTTACTCATTTCAATTCAGCCAATGTTTATTTTGCCTAGCGAGAAATCGGCCCGTTCGCGAGAAAGATTTGGATTGTAATAAGGATCACTCCGTAAAACGTCCGCCCAACGCTCGCGCATGGTGGCCTCGCCCGCCACGTCGATTTCACCGGATGGCGCTTCATGCCAGCAAAGTTTTGCGAATGGACTGTAAACAATCAAATAATCCCCTCGCCGCATTTTCAGGCAAAGATCGACATCGGCCAACGTCCCTCGCAGGTTTTCGTCGAATCCGCCCGCTTGCTGAAAAACATCACGCCGTGTGAGCATACAGGCGCTCGAAACAGCGCTGCAGTTTCGTGTCACCTGCAACTGGCGATTCGCGCCTGGATGTTCGGCCGGAAACGCGCGAAACGCGGATTGCGCAATGTTATTGACGCCCACGACTGTCCCAGCCTGTTCAATAGTGCCGTTCGGATTTAGCAATCGCGCCCCTACGGCTCCGACTTCGACTCGCTGAACATGCTCGGCCATAATTGTCAGCCACTGCGGTTCAATCGGTTCGATGCTTTCGTCTAGGAAAAGAATCCATGGGTCGTCCGTTTCGTTTACTGCGAAATTCTTTGTCGCGGAGTCATTGGGCCCCCCTGGGTAACGCAGCAAATGATGGGGGAAACGCAACGAAAAATCAGATGCGCCATGGAATCTATTGTCTTGAACGATCACAATCTCATAATTCGGATAACTTGTTCTGCTCGTCAGACTTTCAATGCATCGCTCCAGCGATTCGAGGCCGCGGCGACTTCTAATGATCACTGAAATTTTCTCCGGTTCCGACAGTTCCCGCCTGATGCAGAAAGCGTGGGTGCGCCAGTCCACAGTGACGCGAGCCGGCTCGGCGCGCCGCTTCAAGTGATCTTCAATGGCGAGCCGCGACGCTTCCAGTTGTTCCGGTTTTTGACGGACGCTGATCGCGCTGGAGCTTTCCGATCGCCGCCAATGATACAGGATTCGCGGGATATGATGAATTCGCCCGGTCTGCTCGACCACCCGAAAGAAGAGGTCATAATCCTGCGCGCTATCGAATTGTGAACGGAAGCCGCCAGCCTTTTGCACGATATCGCGTCGCACTGCAGTCAAATGGCCCAGGTAGTTGTAAGAGCGGAGAAAATCCGGTGACCAATCCGGTTTAAATAAGGGAGCCTCAAAACCGTCGCCGCCGAGCTTGTCTTCATCGGAATAAATCAAATCGGCGTCCGGATGCGTCTGCAAAAGTTTCACAATCTGGAAGAGCGCATCGGGCTCGATGACATCATCGTGATCGAGAAAAGTGATCCACTCCCCGTGGGCGAGTGCTAATCCCTGATTCGATGCTGCCGAAATGCCTTCATGTTTTCCCAGACTTTTCAGCACGATACGTCGATCCCGAGCGGCGAGCACAGGCAGCGCACGGAGAAGTTCGGCGTCGCTCGACCCATCGTCGATTAGTATGAGCTCCCAATTTTCGTATGCTTGCGCGAGCACCGATTCGATTGCTTCCGCAAGACGCTGCACAGGTGTGTCGAAGACTGGCGTGATGACGCTAATCGGCGGCTTCGAAGGAAACGCATGCGATTCACGTCGCATTTGTGCCAGGTCTTGCACAGTCACGCGATGCCGCTCGAACCATTCCTGATATTCGTTTGAGGCACAGGAACGGCGGCGTTCGCGTGCGGGTCGGTGCAGTTTTCTCCAAACCGTTTTCGCCAGTTTTTCCGGAAGGCGATAAGGCGCTAGCAATATCTGGCCCACGCGACGCTCGGGCGATTTTCGCAGGGTTTGCTTCTGCTCTTTTAACAATTTCAGTTCGCGCCGGTATTCCTTGAGTTTGAGCAATTTCTCCTCCAGTGCAGCGATATGACGCTGCGCCCCTTCTAATTCCGAACCGCGGATTTGAAGGGATTGCTTCAAGTCGCTCAACGCCCGGTTGAGTCTGGCAAAGGCCGTTTCCACTTTCGGCGTTAGTTCGCTGGAACCTGAGCTTGGTTGGTGCCGAAGAAATACGGCTGCCGGATCCAACTCCATCAAGTCGCATTCGTAATCGGGGAGTAGTGCGAAGCGCTCGAAACGCTGAACGAGGCGCGGGCGACGTCTGGCAGCGTCCGCGCCCGGACCAGGAACGAGCACAACGCTCGTTGCGCGATGCGACAGTGCCTCCACCATGCGA
The DNA here is from genome assembly GCA_963836455.1 of uncultured Verrucomicrobiae bacterium. Classification (GTDB taxonomy): domain Bacteria; phylum Verrucomicrobiota; class Verrucomicrobiia; order Chthoniobacterales; family UBA10450; genus Udaeobacter. The sequence continues at coordinate 132,198 of CAWIJH010000017.1, read as the reverse complement.
TCGTCATCGCGGTCGCCTGCCGGATAAAACCAGACCCCGACCTCAAAACGTGTTGTGGCCTCGCTCTGTTCCGGCTTCATCATCAGGTCACCGGCAGACCACATGATGACAGCGTTTCTTTTCACTTCAGCAAACTGGTGCTCAAGTTCCTGAATGTTCGCGCCGATCACAAGCAATCGGCCATGCACGAACTTTCGCGAGATTATGCGGGCGAACTCGGCATTAGAGGAATAGGAAGAAGATGGCAACACCACGCCCATTATATTGGTTGAAGCAGACCGCAGGCAAATCTACCCTGCGGCGCCACGCTGCGATACTGCCTGTTCTCCAATGCTCGATTTCGTCGTTTATCTCCTCTATCGCATAGGGTTAGCAATTGCCACCGCAATACCAATGCGCTTTCTGTTTGCCGTTGGACAGTTTCTCGGTGTTTGTGCCTGGCTCGTTTCCGGGAAATATCGACGCCTGGCGAACCGCAATGTTGCCATTGCATTTGCCAATGAAAAGACCCCGCGAGAAATGCGTCGGCTTGTCCGCCGCCATTTCCAACGACTCAGCGCTAACCTTCTCTGTAGCGTTAAACTCACCACGATGCCGCCGGAGCAAATCCTCCGGCGTGTCACGGTTGACAATATCCAAGCGATGGACCGGGAATTTCGCGCTGGCGTTCCGGTCGTGCTCGTTTTGAGTCATCTCGGAATTTGGGAATTGTTCGCGCAATTGATGCCGAAATTCGTCGGCTACGTGCGGAATGCGAGTGTCTATCAAAAACTGGGCAATCGCTTCATTGACGCGCATGTGCGTCGGACACGTGGCCAAACTGGCCTGGAATTGTTCGATCGCCAGCAGGGATTTCAACCTGTAATCGATTTGCTGCGCTCCGGCGGCGGCGTTGGTGTTTTGTCCGACCAGCATGCCGGCGATCACGGGCTGTGGACACCCTTCTTTGGAAGGTTGGCATCCACTTCGCCCCTGCCAGCATTGCTCGCCAAGAGGACGAGAGCGGCGCTAATCGCTGCGGGCGTTTACACAACGGGACCGGCGCGCTGGCGCATGGTGTTCACCGAGCGTTTTGATCCGCCTAATGGGGATTCCTCTGTTGCTGCACTGACTGCAGAAATAAATCAGATCATCGAACAGCAAGTTCGGGTCGCACCCGAAGATTGGTTTTGGGTGCACAATCGCTGGAAAACACCCCAGCCTAACTTCCTTCTCGCGCAGTATAAACGTGGCGTCTACGTACCGCCGACAGTTTCACCTCAAGGGCTAAAGCCATTCCGAATTCTCGTTCGTTCAAGTAACTGGCTCGGTGACTCCGTGATGAGCGTCCCTGCTGTCCGCGCCATCAAGGCAGCGCGCCCCGATGCTCAAGTCACTATTGCTGCGCCGGAAAAGATCGCACCGTTATGGAAGCTGGTTCCCGAAGTGGATGCGATTATCCCTCTGCCGGGGAGCCGGCTGCTTTCATCTGTGCGGTTAATTCGGCGCGCACCGTCTTTTGACGTGGCCATCCTTTTTCCAAATTCGCTGCGCGCAGCCTTGGAGTCGTGGCTGACCGCAATTCCGCGAAGAGTTGGTTATCGAGGCCATTGGCGACGCTGGCTGCTTAACCAAATCGTGCCGATTCCACGAAAGCCAGGCCCACCGGAACATCATTCGCTCCGTTTTCTCCGTATCGCACGCGAATGCGGCGCAGATACGGAACAACCGCTAACCGAAAAAACATCCAACGCCCAACGCCCGACTCCTTACACGCAACTGACCGGCGTCCAGAAGGAATCAGTCGCTGACAACCATCACCTGAAGATTGGTCTCTGCGCGGGGGCCGAATACGGGCTTGCCAAACGCTGGTTACCCGAGCGCTTCGCCGAGGCAGCCGAAAGAGTTAGCGCGCAATCGCTCGTCCAATGGGTGTTGTTTGGAACGGCGCGCGACGCCTCGGCTGGCGCGCAGATCGCGGGCGCACTTGGTGATCACTGTGTGAATCGGATTGGTCAGACTACGCTCGACCAACTAATCGACGAACTGCACGACTGCCGTTTACTGCTTACCAACGATACAGGCACAATGCATCTTGCCGCATTGTTGGGAATACCTGTCGTTGCCATTTTCGGCTCAACGGAACCGCGACTCACTGGCCCACTTGGCAACGGTCACATCATTCTGCGACATCATGTCGAATGCAGTCCCTGTTTTCTTCGCGAATGTCCGATTGATTTCCGCTGCATGAAGGCCGTCAGCGTCGAAGAAGTTGCCAATGCAGTGTTGTCGATCCTCCACAACCAATCAGGCAAATTTCAAATTTGAAATCTGAAGTCTCAAATCTCACACTCGCGGCCTTGCGAAAGGAAACCGACGAATCATCGTTTTACGTGTTACGAACCGAAAGCGAGCGAACCTAAAGCCTCAAGCTTGAAGTCCTACCATGGCCGTTTCTCCGCGCATTCGTACACAAGTGCAGGTGATGTTTTTCGATACCGATTGCGGAGGCGTTGTCTCGAACATCGCTTATCTGCGTTTCATCGAGATCGCGCGTACGCTTCTTGCTGAAGAGCTCGGCCTCGCGCTCACTGAAATGGCCGAGAATCAGAGGTATCCCGTAGTTGTGCGAACGGAGATTGATTATCGCCGGCCAGCCAGGCTCGGAGATCAACTCGTGATTGAAGCCCGGCTGGATCGGGTGGAACGCGTGCGGTTCTGGTGTGCATTCCAGATTACCAGACCTAAAGACAATACGCTCATCGCCCAATGCCGGCAGATGCTTGCACTGATCGAGATGCCAGAAGGAAAACTGCTTCGTCTACCTGAGCACTGGGAAGAGTATCGCGACGATGATTCCGCCGAGTTCCAGCGCGAATCGCAAGCTCCCAGTTCTGGCAAGAAACATAATCAATGACTGCTGGCGCCCGCAGCCTAAGTCTGGAACAAACTCTGCTCGAGCCGCCGGCGCTGCCACCTCCGCCTACGCGCCACGCCTTGCTCGTGATTCTGATTGCGTTGGCTGCGCTGCTACACGTGGCGACGATCGGCTCCGGCGATTTGTACAGCCAGACGGAAGGGCAATACGCAGGAGCAGCCCGCGAGATGGTGGAGGCGCACCATTGGGTTCTACCTACGAACAATGGCACGCCGCGGTTGCAAAAACCGCCATTGCTCTACTGGTTGATAATCATTTCGTTTAAGCTTTTTGGCGTCAATGCTTCAACTGCCCGGCTCCCGGTCGCTCTTGCCGTTGTCGCCTCTACTGCCCTCATCTTCCTGATCGGGGAAAAACTCACCGATTACTGGCGCGGTTTTATCGCTGGTCTGATTTATCTGAGTCTGTGCGGCACATTTTTGCTCGCGCGCATCGTCATGCCCGAACCGCTGGTCAGCGCACTCATCGCGGGCGCGATTTTTTGCGCGATCGGCGGTTATCAGCGCCGACGTAACCGCCGCATCTGGTTCGCCGGTTTTTGGACTTTCTCGGCTTTTGCCTGCCTGACCAAAGGTTTGCTCGGCCTCGCGTATCCGGCGGCGGTTCTTCTTATCCTCTCAATCTTCTACCGCGAAGCGCGCATACGATTTCGTGGGCTGTTGCGATGGGAGTATTTCGCGATTTTCGTTCTGATCGTCGCGCCCTGGCATATTTGGGCACAATGGCATTTCCCCGGGTATTTTCGTTATCAGATCAGCTCGGAATGGCTCGGCCATCTGCGCGGACTTACCGATGAAACGCATGATTTCCTTGGCATACCTGCGTACCAGTTTGTGCTGATGCACTTCGCCTGGTGGTTTCCATGGTCGATTGCGCTCTTGCCCGGCGTTGTTTTTGCCTGGCGTCGTGTGATTCGACCGCGCGAAATCAGTTTCACGGAGGCACTGCCGCTTTGCTGGATGGGCGTGGTTTTTATTCCGCTGCTGTTTCTGGGACAGCGGCAGGATTATTATTCAATGACCATGTGGAGCGCATTCGCGCTCTGGGCAGCGGTTGCATGGGAGCGAATACCGCAGGGATTACGTGCCGCCGGTGCAATCGCTGTCGGACTCGTGGGCGTGATGGCCTCCGCCGCGGGATTCTTCGTTGCGGGCGCAGCGCGCGCTTTGAATGGAAACTGGGGAGTAATGGACGCGCGCTGGACGGCTTGGAAGGCGTTGCACGATATGCCAGTTTCCACATGGCTGGCATTTCGACCTTTGATCGCGGTTTTTGGCATCTCGTTGATTTGTTTGTCGCTGGTAGCCCTCTACTTTATTTCCAAGCAGCGCGAGAGACTTGCGGCGATCGCCCTTGCCGCATCGATGATCCCGGGCGGCCTCAGCATGATGGAAGCGGTCGCGCAAACCTCTCCCTATTTTTCTCTCGCTGATGCAGCGCGATCTCTAAATGCGCGGCTGGATCCAAGGGGCGCTGCAATCTTTGAAGGACCGCTCGCCGACGGTAGTAGCCTCATTTTTTATCTAAACCGACGAATATTTCTAGTTAATCAGAAGCCTGAGAAAGAGACTCCAATGAGCGATCCCTCTATCGACATGTTTTTGAACGAACGCGCGGTATTGGAAAAATGGGGTCAACCCGACGCGGTTTATCTGATTATCGAGGAAAGCCGGTCCGATTATTGGAAACAGATCTTAACCAGTCACTTTCACATCTACCATCAAATCACAAAGTGCGGGACCTACCTGGTGCTTAGTAATCAATTATGACGAGTTAATGATTTGTAAAAGGTTACGAAGTTAAGAAGGAACGATGTTCACCTTGAAAAATTTGTGCACTGAATTAATATGCGGGCTCTTTTCGCGTGTAGCCGCCTGAGGCGGGCACGTTTTAACTCATTAACTGGAACCCATGTCGCAACATCGCAGCTTAAAAGGAGCCAGCACAATCGCCGCAAGGCGCAATGTGCTAAAGCGCTTCGAACGGGTCGAGCTTTTGAAAAAGCGCCGTCAATGGAAAGAAGGCCAGAAGGTCATCGGCCTGCCCAAAACGAAGCCAGATGTGTAGGCACGTGAAGCGGTGAACGGTTGAAGCGTTAAACCCGTTCCGCTTAACGCTTTAACGAAAGCGCCATGCGCTTGAACCGCTTCCTTGCTGCTGCTGGTCTTGGTTCTCGTCGGCATTGCGATGAGTTGATTGGTGCGGGCCGCGTCACAATCAATGGCAAGATCTGCACAAACTTCAGTGCGCAGCCAGCAGCGCGCGACCACGTCAAAGTCGATGATAAACTTATTCGCGCCGCTCCGACGCTGACGATTATGTTGCATAAACCTCGCGGATTCGTTTCGACTCGAAAAGATCTCCACGCGCGCAACACGGTCTTTGATCTCCTGCCCAAAAAATTCTCGCGACTTTTCAATGTCGGACGTCTCGATGCGCAAACTGAAGGTTTGCTGCTTTTGACTAACGATGGCGAATTGGCGCAGCGGCTCACCCACCCCCGTTTCAAGGTCGACAAGGAATATGAGATCGCGCTGGATCGACCGTGGGATCCGTCACTTGCTCCAAAGCTTCTACGCGGAATTGTTCTTGATGGCCAACGTGCGAAGATTGCGCGGCTTTTTTCCCTGTCGCCTACGCGTCTTCGCGTTACCCTGCGGCAAGGAATAAATCGGCAGGTTCGGCGCATGTTCCACGCCGTCGGATACCGCGTCGAACGACTTCTCCGCATTCGAATCGGAAATCTTCGGCTCGGCGATTTGCCGTCCGGGCATTGGCGGGCATTAACACATCGGGAGCTCAAGGATCTGGATTTGATGAATGCCGGTGACGCTGTAGTCGCGGGCGCTGACCGCGGCAGACAGGGAGCTGGTCACGTCAGCGAGTCGAGGTCAACGCCTTCGGCTACAATATCGAATGAAAGTTGAAAGTTGTAACGCGTTGATAACCGGCGCTTCCGCCGGGATCGGTCGCGAATTTGCCCGCCAACTCGGCGGTCGTGTGCGTTCGGTCATTCTAACTGCGCGCCGCGAGGAAAGGCTCAACGAACTGCGCGACGAACTAAATCAACAGCACCCAAACCTTGCAGTTTCCGTTCGCAAAATTGATCTCGCAGATCTGGCACAATTGAATGAACTGCTGGCGTGGCTGGATCATGAAAGGATTGATGTCGATCTCTTGATCAACAATGCAGGAGTGGGTGACAGCGGCGCCTTCGCCACGAGCAATCCAATTCGCAACGCGCAAATGACGCTCGTAAACATTGTCGCCCTGACCGCACTCACTCGCCACTTGCTTCCAGGAATGATCGCCAGAGGACGTGGTAGCATTCTGAACGTTAGCTCGTCGGCTGGATTTCTTCCGATCCCTGACTTTGCGGTTTACGCGGCAACTAAAGCCTATGTGACAAGTTTCTCTGAAGCGCTTCGGGCGGAACTTCGGGGGACAGGTGTAAGCGTCTGCGCTCTTTGTCCGGGTCCCGTACATACGGAATTTCAGGAAGTCGCCAAACGCCCGGGCGCTCAACCGGATACCGGCCCGGAGTTCGTGTTTGTTCCGGTAGAACAAGTCGTGCGCGACGCGCTTTTAGCACTCGAGGCGAACCGCCCTCTTGTTATTCCAGGGTTCCCAATGAAGCTCGGGATGTTTCTCGTCCGAATAATGCCGATGCCGATCTTGCGTCTGTTGTCGCGACTTTCGCCACGGAGAGGTTGAATCTTTCTGTCCAACCCAGGGCAGTGGTTTTTCGTGCCGATTCGGTGAGCTGTCGCTCATCTTCAGGCTGCAACTCGTAACACGTTGCAACAGCTGGCAATTGTAGGATGTAAACAAAAGCGGCGGTCGTGTCCGACCGCCGCTTCGAAAACTTATACCCGGCGTCGGTGACGTCGGTCAGCCGCGGTCAGCGACCGCAGCCATAAAACTACGAGGATTTATATTTGACCGAGCACCCGTATGGTTTGGTTTGTGGCGTGGAAACAGATTTGCCTGCCAATGACTGATCCAACGCTGCCTTGACATAGTTCGTCGAGCTGGGGATATCTGCCGGGTTGGGCGTCGCCTTGCTGTCGATCGCCCCATGATAAACGATTTTTCCGTCCGGATTGATGATCACCATGTTTGGCGTGTTCTTGGCGCCATAAGCGCGACCCACTTTGCCGTCCGGATCGAGTAGCAACGCAGTCTCATGCGTCTTCCATGAGTTTGCGACTTTCTGGGCCTCTTCCGGCGTCAAATTGCCTTCCGTACCGGGCGCGTTGGAATCGATGGTCAGCCAAACCACGCCCTTATCTGTGTATTCTTTCTGCAATTTTTGCATGTTGTCGCTGCCGTAATGCTTCTTCACAAACGGGCATTCGGGATTAAACCATTCGAGCACGACGTACTTGCCCTTGTATTGGGAAAGTGAGTGCGCCTGGCCTTTGGCGTCGGGTAGCGAAAAATCCGGCGCAGCGCTGCCCACTGGCGGCGGCTCGGCAAAAATTGCAGTAGCGATTAACGATGTGAGAACGGTCAAAGTTATTTTTTTATTCATAAACGGATTAGAAAACGAAGTTGCTTAATGTAGTTCAATTTTCTTGCAATCAACATATTGGCAAGGAAGCCGCGAGAACACAAATACGGTAGCGGCAGGGACGCGACCGCCGGCAGCAGACGTCCCAAAAAAATACTTATTGTGCCGCAACCCGGCGCGCTGCGGTTCGGAGTTTTTCCAAGACCATGCCTTTGGTGAGCACTTCCGGAAAGACAATCGGTTCTTCGTCTTTTCCAGGGTAGAGAACGTACAATGGAACGCCGGGGCGGCCGAACCGTTGCAACAATTTCGTGATCGTTGGATCGCCATTGGTCCAATCGGCTTTCAATTTCACAATCGCGTGGCGCTGAAACGCATCTCGCACCTCTGCGCTCTCGAGCACGTTTGCCTCGTTAAATTTGCAAGTAATGCACCACGCGGCCGTAAAATCGACAAACACGGAACGGCCCTGGTCCAATTCAGTTTGCAACCGATCCGGTGTGAACGCCTGCCAGTCTCCGCGGAGTCGCGAGTCGGCCAATCCGACGTTGGCAGATCGAAATTTGCCGCCGATGAAATAAATGCCGCTTCCGATCACGAGCACCAGCATGAGCCCAAGCACGACAACTCGCTTCATCGCTGATGCAGTTGGCAGAACGAATGCGCCCTTCATCCAGCAGGCGACACTAATCACGAGAAGAAAGCAGCTCGCCCAAATCGCTCCTTCCAGGCCACGCTGGGCGCCCAGCACGTAAAGAAGAAACAGCAACGTCGCCAATAGCAGAAAGCCCATGAATTGTTTCACATGCAACATCCACGGGCCTGGTTTTGGCAGAAATCGCAGCCAGGCGGGTTGAGCGCTCAAAAGCAGATATGGCGCACTCATGCCCGCGGCGATAGCAGCGAACATCGCAAGGATAACCGCCGACGACTGCGAAAAAGCGAAGCCAAGTGCGGTTCCAAGAAACGGCGCAGTGCAGGGCGTTGCCAGAACAGTCGCGAACACACCCTGAAAGAATGAGCCCAGATCGTCTTTGCGCTCGGTTGTCGAAAGCAGACCGCGTGTCATGCTTTGCGGAAGCGAAATCTCAAACACGCCAAAGAGATTTAGAGCGAAAACCAGAACTACCACGCTTAGCGCGAGGACGAAGTAGGCGTTAGTAAACTGAAATCCGCCCCAGGTTATGTCATGCCCTGCGGCCTTGAGCGCAATCAAAAGCAGTGCAAGCCCGACAAACCACGCGAAGATTCCCACCGCAAACGCGATACCGCTCCGCAAAACTTTCTGCCGGCTTTGGCCTGCATGTTGAATAAATCCAAAGATTTTGAGCGAAATTACCGGAAGAACACACGGCATCAGATTCAAGATAAGGCCGCCCAGGAAACCGAAGAGTAGAAAAGTGAGGATCCCGCGGGCGGGCGCCGGGGCAGCCGCCGAAACAGTCGGCGCAGAGGAAATTTGCCACGCCGCGCGGTCCTCTCCATTTGGGTGCTGGGAATAAACGACCAGGCCCGCGAGGGACGACAAACTTTTTTCCGAAGACTCGATCGGAATTCGAAAGACAACTTCCTTCCCGTTGCGGGATTCGATCGCTGGATGGCCAATAAGAACGCCCTGTTCTGGTGATGGGAAAAACTCCAATGCTGGATAATTGGCAAGAGTTTCGCTCGTAACCTTTAGACGAAGATCACGGCCAATCCGACTCCAGTTTGCCGTCGCCGCGTTCGACTCTGGCCAGTTTTGAGGCAACAAACGTCGGTAGCGCGCAAAGACTTCCGAGTTCGCCGGCTGACTCGTTGTCGATACCGGTAATTCCAGTTGCGGTGTTGCGGTGCCAGGAATGCAGATTTTCTCGCAGACCAGCCAGTTTGCCTCAGCTGAAAGCTTTACTGTTGAATTGTCGAGCTTCTGAGGCGGCGTGATTTCCTGCATCAGCAGGACTTCGTTTTCGTAGCCGTAAGTCTCGATGTCTCCCGGATCGATTGTTTTCAGAGGAATTGGCCATTGAATCTCGCCAACTTTCCAGCCCGATGGCAATTTCCATTTCAATTCTGTGGGAAGACCGGCGTCGCCAGAGAACGCCCAATAGGTGTGCCAGCCAGGAGCCATTCGGAGCAGCAAACCGACGGTGAACGGTTTTCCGGGAACAATGGCGCTCGTATCGGCAAGGAGCTCAGCTTTAACGAGTTCTTTTCCTTGATAAACCTGCGCCTGGCTCTGCGGCGCCAAAGCGAGAATAGACCAGGCAAGCGAAGTAGGTCGCGACTCGCGATGCCGGTCTCATGTTATTACCTAGCACTCGCTGCAGTTCGCGGCAATCGACGATGGTGTGGCGCGACGTCAGACGCGCAACAACTTATGGAACAAGAAAGATCTTATCGGTCCAAGGATCTTTCACTTTGGTGCCAGAAGGGAAGCCACTTACATCCACGTATCTTCCTTCCTTGTCGAATGGGCTGAAGACATATCCCGGTTTGCCAGGGACTAATTTTCCTGTCGGAAACGCCGTCGATGGAGCAGAACCGCGCGAGGATGAGACGCTCGTTGATGACTGCGCTGCCTCGTCGTGAGACGTGACCGAAGTTCCGCTCGATCTTCGGCCCTGGCTGCGCTCGGCCTCAACTCGCGGTTGCTGTTGCGAGGTTGACGCAATCTCTGGCGGAATTGGTTGGCCAGGATTCGTAACATCGGACGCAGTCTCCGTTCCGACCATGGTTGATGACTCATCGCCTCGCTTCCGCGTCGCATAATGCACCGGAGCACTGGCAACACGATACGAGCCGACCGCGACGGCCCGAGCCACTTTGTACGAGCCTACCGCTGCGCCGCGGGTTACATGGTAAGAAGTAGCCGCTACGTCCTGGGTCGCCCGGCACCCGCCAAGCAGGAAGGGAGCAAGCATCAAAATTCGCACAAACGCATTCATTTTACCTTCATACAGATGTCACCGATCGCTATTCGTTCAATGATTTAGGGTAACGTCACGAATGAAATCGCCGATATCACTCTCAGTGGTCGCCCAGGAACACATCAGACGATAAACATCCGGCTCGATAAATTTGTAAAAATGCCATCCGCGTGCTCGGAGGCCTTGTGCAACTTTGTCGTCCATCCGCGCAAAGACCGCATTTGCCTCCACTGGGAATACAATTTCAACGTTCGCTTCGCGCTGTAGGTTTTGCTGCAAGCTGGCGTGCCGCGCGATTAGCATGCCGCGCGTTTTGCAGCCATACGTCATCTGCCACAAGTCCCAGCCACGGTGCAGCCAGGAAGCGCATCTTCGATCCGAGTTGGCCGGCTTGTTTCACTCGATAGTCGAAGTCGCGCGAAATCTCCTTGTTAAAAAATATTACCAATTCGCCAGCAGCCGTCCCATTCTTTGTCCCGCCGAAGCAGAGAGCATCTACTCCAACTTCCCATGTAATTGCTTTCGGCGCGCAGTTGAGCAACGCAATCGCATTAGCGAAACGCGCACCATCCATGTGCACAACCAATTCATTGGCACGCGCTAGTTCAGTGATCGCCGCAATTTCGTCGCGCGTATAAACTGTTCCGAACTCGGTCGCTTGTGCGATGCTGATCACTCCCGGCTTGTGCGAGTGCAGTTCGTTCTGACGCATAAGCAGCGCTTTGGTCTGGCCAAGATCGATCTTGCCGTTTCCGCCTCCAACCAAGAGCAGTTTCGATCCGCCGGTGAAAAATTCCGGCCCCCCGCATTCGTCGGTCTGAATGTGGGCATTCTGATGGCAGATAATGCCGCGGAATGATTGACACATTTGCGCGAGCGCCAATGAGTTCGCCGCGGTGCCAGTGAATACAAAATAAACCTCGCAATCGATTTCAAAGATTTCACGAATCCGATCGCAAACGCGCGCCGTCCAGCGATCCTCGCCGTATGCTGCGGCGTAATCCGTATTGGCTGCGTGCAGGGCAGCCGAGGCCTCGGGGCAAATCGACGCGGTGTTATCGCTCGCAAATTGGTGGCGCTCTACCATCATTACCCTGTTCGCTACGCGAGTTTCTACGCCGGATCAATTAGAACCCATCTCGCAAGCAACGCATCCGTTCCCTATTTGCGAGATCGGTTCTAGCACAAAAAGAGATTGCCTGACAGATCCGAGCCCTGGGCCTCCGGATTCTGCCAGGCAAATCTCCTCCACTTGCTCCTCAAAATTGCTTGAAGCAATTTCATTCTCATTTCGGAAACCGGCAGCAAAGTGGGCGTGTCCGGATGTAATTTTTTTTAAATGCCCTGGACGCGTCTCCTTCCGTCTTTGCTTAACGCATTGCGCCGCACTAATTTCGCGGATGAGATCGCTCCAAAGCGAAATCGAGCAGCGCGGCAGGCAAATTTTCGAACTGGTCGACAACCATCCTGAGTCGCTGTTTAGCAAGGCAGGATTCTATCAGCGGCTGATGGCACTCTCGATGCGCGATGAGCAGCTCAAGTTGCAACTGTTTCGGTTTGTCGATGTTCTTCCTTCACTAGGCAGCTCCGGCGAAATCGTCGAGCATCTCCAGGAATACTTCGCCGATGCCAATGGTTCGCAAAAAATCTCGGAGCTTCTGGGGGCCGGCATTCGTTTGGCACGCATTGTTCCGTGGATCAGCGGGCCCGTCCTGCGATGGAATGTTTCCGAAATGGCGCGTCAGTTCATCGCCGGACGAAATCCGAATGATGTCATGCGGACATTGCGGAAGCGCCGCGCGCAAAAAATTGGATTTACTGTCGATCTCCTGGGAGAGGCCGTGGTTAGTGAAACGGAGACCGACCAGTATGCGGCGCGTTATCTGGATTTACTGGAGAGTCTCGCAAACGAGACAAAAGACTGGACCGATCCGCTCGGCAAAAATTCAGAGCTTTTCCCAGTTGTGAATCTTTCCGTTAAAATTTCCGCACTCTATTCGCAGATAAATCCGGCCGATCCGGCAGACGCAATCGCCCATCTAGCGCCCAAGTTGCGGCCGCTTTTGCGTCGTGCGCGAGAGCTGGGCGCCTTCATCAATTTCGACATGGAAAGCTATGCGCACAAAAACACTACGCTCGAATTGTTCAAAACCATTTTTGCCGAAGAAGAGTTTAGGGATTGGCCGCATGCTGGAATCGTTACCCAGGCTTATTTGCGGGATTCCGAAGCGGACCTGCGTAACCTGATTGAATGGGGACGGGCACGGGGCACACGGTTTGCGGTACGGCTGGTGAAAGGCGCGTACTGGGATTATGAAACATCGAAGTCGCGCCAGAACGGCTGGGATTGCCCGGTTTATCTTCAGAAACCGGCGAGTGATGCGAATTTCGAAACGCTTACGCAGTTGCTATTGGAGAACGAATCCATTGTTACCGCGGCATTTGGCTCGCACAATGTCCGGAGCATCGCTCACGCCCAGGCGTTCGCAGAGGAACTTGGGATTGATCGGAGCCGCTTCGAGTTTCAGTTGCTCTATGGCATGGCCGGGCCAATCAAGCGCGCCTTGGTGGATATGGGTTATCGCGTCCGCGAATATTGCCCCGTCGGTGAACTGCTTCCAGGGATGTCCTATCTGGTCCGACGCCTGCTCGAGAACACGTCGAACGAAGGATTTTTGCGCGCAAAATTTTCAGAGAACGTGCCCGTAGAAGATTTGTTGCGCGATCCATGCGAAATTTTGCGCCGGAATCGAAACGGCGTTCTACCGCCACCAAATGCCACGATCAATATGACAACAACCACACCAAAGACACACCCGGACGCTTCCTATGAAAATGCGCCCCTAACGAACTTCGCCTTGCCCGAGAACCAGGAAAAAATGCGGGCTGCGCTGCGCGAACAGCGCAAACAATTTGGACGCAAAGTTCCGCTCACAATCAACGGCGAGAAGATTTGGACCGATGACATGTTTTCCTCGGTCAATCCAAGCGAACCAGACCAAATCGTCGGTTACGCAGCCGAAGCCGGCATTCCCGAAGCCGAACGCGCCGTCGCCGTAGCCCGCGCTGCGTTCGAGAAATGGCGTCGCACTTCGTTTGAACAGCGGTGTCAATTACTGGAACGCGTTGCCGAAATTCTCGAACGCCGCCGATTCGAGCTATGCGCGCTCGAAGTCTTTGAAGTTGGCAAGCCGTGGGCTCAGGCGGATGGCGACATTGCCGAAGCCATCGATTTTTGCACCTTCTACGCCCGCCAGATGCGCCGGATGGGCCGGCCTCGGCTCACGCAAAATGTGCCTGGCGAAGAAAGCTATCAGCATTACTGGCCGCGCGGCGTCGCGCTCGTAATCGCGCCGTGGAATTTTCCGATGGCGATCTTATGCGGGATGGTCAGCGCCGCGCTGGTGACAGGCAACACCGTGATCATGAAACCGTCCGAGCAATCGGTCATTATCGGCGCCATGCTGATGGAAATTTACGAGGAAGCCGGCGTGCCGCCCGGGGTATTGAATTTTCTTAACGGCAAAGGCTCGGTCATCGGCGCTCACATGGTTGATCATAAAGACGTTGATTTGATCGCCTTCACAGGGTCGCGAGAGGTGGGGCTGTGGATTTGGGAGACTGCCGGCAAAACGCGCGAAGGTCAGCGCGAGCTCAAGCGCGTCATCTGCGAGATGGGCGGGAAAAACGCCATGATCGTCGATTCCGACGCCGACCTGGATGAAGCGATTGTCGATTCGATTTATTCCGCGTTCGGTTTTCAAGGCCAGAAATGTTCGGCGCTATCGCGGTTGATCGTTCTCGAAGAAAACTACAACCGTGTCATTGAGCGTTTGCTCGGAGCCGCCGCCAGTGTGCGCGTCGGCAATCCGGAAGAGCCGAGCGTCGTAGTCGGACCAGTAATTGATGAAGCCGCTTACCGGCGAATCCTGGATTACCTCGAGGTCGGGAAAAGCGAGGCGACACTCGCCTATCAGGCCAAGGACGTTCCGCCGCACGGTTATTTCATTCCACCCACGATTTTCACTGGAGTGACACCGGACATGCGGATCGCGCGCGAAGAGATTTTCGGCCCAGTGCTAAGTGTGATCAAGGTGCGAGATCTCGATGAGGCGATCGATGTCGCGAACGGCACCGATTACGCGTTGACCGGCGGTTTTTTCTCGCGCAGTCCAGCCAACATCGAGCGCGTCAAAGCGCAATTGGAAGCCGGCAATGTTTACATCAACCGCCCCTGCACCGGTGCAATCGTTGGTCGTCATCCCTTTGGCGGATTCAAAATGAGCGGCGGTGGCACCAAAGCCGGTGGCGAAGATTATTTGCTGAACTTCCTTATCCCGCGCGTCGTGACCGAAAACGTTGCACGCCACGGGATGGCTCCGGAAAAAACGCCCGAATACCGGGACGAATTTCTCTGGCCAAAGCAGTAGCGCACGAACGTCGTGCGGCGAAGAAAAGATTGAAGAAAACTGCTACTGATCCAGGGGACGGCCCTTGCTCAACAGTTTCACCACCGTGACCACCATATAGAGCACCGGCCAGGCGGAGGTCAGGACAATCAGTGCAAATACCGCCATTTCCCTGGCGCGTTCCCGAGCAGCTTCTATACGGAATTCGCGTCCTAAATTGTAAAAATTTCTGAATCCGTATCTTTCCTCCCCGTCGTAAGGCGAAAAATAGCCGCCGTGCCATTGGCCGAAACCAGAATGAAAAAAGTAGTCCGTCTGCGGAAATTGCCCCTTACCGCCCGTGGAAGGACTCCTGGGTTTCATAACCAAAACCTCGTGTTGGAACCGCCAACTATGATATCACGTTCCAAAAAGGAATCAGCCTGAAAAATAGCCTTTCCCATGGCGGCGACTCAGCGAAACACTCAAGCGGTGCAAGCCAAGACCAAATCTTATCACTCTAGTAAGCTGTTGGTGAGGCTGTTGCTTCGCTGTGCCACGCGCGTTCGGGTCATCCGGCGCGAAAATACAAATCGCGCAGGCGGTTTTTTGCTGGCAGCCAATCATATCAGCCATTTCGACCCATTCGTCATTTCGTCAGTGATCGGACGGAAAATTGACTGGATGACAATGGCTGAATTTTTTCGGCCGCGGGTTTTGGGATTACTTTTGCACGCAGTCGATGCATTCCCGGTGGATCGCAATCGTGCAGATCGCAAAAGCATTCGTACCGCAATCGAGCGCCTGAAAGAGGGACGCATCGTCGGTCTTTTCCCCGAGGGCGGAATTCGCGACGGCGCGCGATCGCTGCTCGAAGGGGCGTCTCTGCGGCCGGGCGCGTCAACACTCGCCCACATCGCCGGCGTTCCGATTCTGCCGTGCGTCATCGTCGGTAGCGACCGCCTCTATTCGACCAGACGTTGGCTGCCCGCCTCAGGTAGCCGCACGCCGGTCTGGATCGCATTCGGGGATCCAATCTCGCACTTTCCAGGGCTTGAAAAATCAGACGCGCGCGCGCGAATCGAATTCGAATTGGCGGCGGCATTCAAGAGCCTTTACGCGGAGCTGCAGCAAACGTTTCACCTGACAAGTGACGACCTGCCGCAGCCACCCCGCGAACGGATGAAGCGTTACAGCGCAAACGGTCGCCGCGGCGATCTAGCCGTCCCTGGAAATGTCAATGGGAGCGGTCGTCCTACAATTCATCGAGACAAGCTTCATCGCATTGCCGCAAGCGGAATGGACGCGGTCTTATGCGCATCGATCAATTTCCTCCATATTCGCCACCGGCTAAACGGGCACAGCCGCGCGGAGATGGAACGCTACGTAGAGGAGTGTGAGCGGATCACGGCCGATCAATATTATGCCTCGCCGCACGATGACGATCTCGCCGAAGCCTTGGGAAACGGTCACCCAACTATCACATGGCGCAGCCCGATCGAGACTAAATTCCCAGCCAACAATATCGCGTGCGCAGATTTTTTTCCTTCAGAACGTGGCCGCAGCGCACCGACGGTTTTCATTTTGCATGCGCTGATGTCCACGAGCCCCGTGGGCTATCGACGTTGCGCACAGCATTTCAATCAACTTGGCTGGAACGCGTGCTTCATTCAGCTGCCATACCATTATTCGCGTGTCCCACGCGGCTATTGGAATGGTGAACTTGCGATTACCTGCGATCTGATCCGCAACGCGGAGGGGTTGCGCCAGGGCGTAATGGAACTGCGCCAATTGATGAGCGCATTGCGCGAACACGGCACCGGCGAATTCGGCGTGCTCGCTACCAGTTACGGCGGATGGATCGGGGCGTTGCTTGCGATGGTTGAGCGTGACCTGCGTTTCGTCGCCCTGATGGCTCCCATTGTAAACATCGACCACGCGATCTGGGAAACCCCTGCAGCGCGGTCGATTCGCCGCGAACTGCGTCGGGCGAACATCGAGGCGTCCCTCGTCGCCCGGCATTTTCATCTGAGCTCACCGACGCACAACATGCCGCTAACTGACCCAGCCCGGATTTTGTTTGTAGCAGGCGAGTTCGATTCCATTGCGCCACTCGAACAGCTCGAGACGATCCAGCAGAAATGGCGCGGCTCTGAATTGTTACGGGTTCGCCAGGGCCATTTTGGTTATCGCATGTTGGGCGCCACAATCGCTCGATTGAAAGAGCGCGGCGATGTGTAGTCGTCGATCTCGTTCCGTGTCAGCGAAACGGCGCGCAGAGGACTCGCCCGCCCTACCTGAAGCGTCGACGATTCATCCTATCTGGGTAGGGCGCGTCACTCCATGCGCGCCGTCGTCTTACCCGACGGTCCGTTTAAGCCGAGAAATTCCAGACTTGGCCCCAGATCGCGAAACGCGGCCTCCGCGAGAACATTGTGGCCTTCGACCGAAGCATGCCAAGCATCGACCGGGTGCAGCAATTCCACGCGACTAAGGTCAGCTGTTGCCAGGGCATCCGAGTATTGCAAGTGCAGGTTGGTGGCGCCGGCGAGCCCGCGATTCAGTTCCCTCACTATATCGCGCAACTCCTTATTCACCATCCTGGCAAGGCGAATCAGATTAGAGCGATAAGCCGGCCGAAAGGATGTGAAATATTTGTACGTAGTTTCAAGATGCAGGTAGCGTGATCGGTCCTGGCTTCGCAGGCGCTCTGCGATTTCGCGGCCTATGAAATAGGACCCGAAATTGATGAGACCGTACACAATGACTGCGACGCGGTAACGCTGCACGCGAGCGCGGTCAATGAGGCGCCTCATTTGTTGCGTGAAATTCTTCCGGAAGTCCCGGCTTTGCCGTTGTAAACGGCTTTCAGGTTGCTCCAAGTCGCTGGTTGAACTTCGCCACGCCCAGTCAACGTTGTTGTGTCCGATCGAAATCAGAATCAAATCGGGAAAACGTTTCATCGCCAGCAGGTCGCCAATTTGCCCGGAGAAATTGCGCGTCCGAAGAATTCTTCGGAGGAAATTCTGCCGTTCGCTTTCGTGATCGACGAGCGCACCGATGCCCGCACATTCAATCGCAACAAATGGAGTGAGCTCCTCCAGCCTCTTCGAGACGCTCTGAATGCCCAACGGCGCCGGCTTAGTGTCGAGAAACCAGCTATTCCCGCAGCAGGTGCGCGCGCGCCAAAACGTACTCCAGGGAGAAGAGACATAAACTCCCGTGCAAACGCTGTCGCCGATCATGGCGACATGCGGCAACCGCATGATCAACTCAGCCTGCGGAATGTCGCCATTTCGATACGCCAGGTAATCAGAATGGAAGCGAGATGCCGGCTCACCGATCCGCTCCAGCAAATTTGCGCTGACAACCCGGACATGCTTCCACATGTATTCTATAGTTGAAACGAAATTCGTCACTGTTGAGGTCTCAATCCGTTTCAATCCGCCCAATCCATCCTTTCGAGCAGACGGCGAAATTCGGGACTGTCTGTCGAGAGTGCAGGTAACCATTCGCCAATTGGTTCGCGTTTCCACCACGCTTTCTCGCCGATCGGTGCGAATCGATAACGATAGAGTCGCGCCCGGATGTAATGAGGTGGCGCGTCCGGGAACGGATTGTTTGCGAGGAGTGACAAGGTGCCGCGGTCGTTATGCAGAAGTTTCCAAACAAAATGCAATGTCCAGGGGTATTCGCCAGGTGAAGCCATCGCAGCGAACCAGATTTGCCAGTCAATCCGCGGTTGATAGGGCGCGACGAACGGCGGCCGCCGATTTGGATCACCCGGCTTGGCTTTGAATTCGTATTCCTTCCACTTCGTGTCGCCAGTAATGACTGGATCTTCGGTGCCTTCAAAAATGATTTCGTCGCGTTCTCGCCCGACTGTACCGAACGCTCCATATGTATTTACAAGATCGAGCGGGTCGTAGGAATAATTCATCAGTTGTCGTCCGGAAACAAGATTGAGCACCGGCGCGACGCTTAGATAGACAACCACTATCGACAACGCGATCGCGATCATGTTGTTGATGCGCGACGGCTCCGATTCCTGCGCGGCGCGTTCCGCACGTTTAACAAGCGCCCTCGGTAGAAAATGGCGCAGGAAGGTATCGTCAAAGCACGCCAGAAACGGAATGATTGTCAGATAATTGAGGAACGAAAGGTTGCCGCTGATGATGAGAAAAATTTGAAACGTGATCAGCAAGACACCTGCAACATGCCGCACCTGTCGTGGACCAAAAGAAAACCACGGCACGATCAGTTCGACAAAATGGTTCCATCCCGTCCCAAATTTTTGGAACCAGAGCGGCGCAAAGTGAAGATAGCGACTAACGGGACTCGGGATCGGCTGTGTTTCGTAATGATAATAAAGGCAGGTAAGATCCCGCCAGCATGAGTCGCCGCGGAGTTTGATCAGGCCCGCACCAATCATGATGCGAAAGCCAAGCCATCGAAAAAGCCAGATAACGAGAATTGGCGGCCTGCACTTGGGAAACGGCCGTCCATCGAGCAGCGGACAAAGAAAGATCGACAAAAAGCCGGTCTCGAGCAGTTGAATCTCCCAGCCGTAACCGTACCAGATCTGTCCAACGTGCACGATCGACATGTACATTGCCCAAAGCAGAGAGAGGAGAATTGCATTGGCGTAGCCTCCAAGAACGACCAGCGACAAGCCGAAACCGATCCAGGAAAAGATCGACAAGGCATTGTCAGAAATTCCGTACCAAAAGAGCGTTGGCACTCGTAGTAAACCGGCAGTACGCGAACCGAGCTGTGTTTGAACGCTCTCGAGAAAATGATTAGCCGGCGTTAATCCATGCTCGCCAATCAGCGGCACCAACTGTTGCACCGCGACTAAAAAAGCAACTGCATAAACGAAACCGAGCAGCCGCAAAATGACGAAGCGAGTCAGCCAATAAGAGTTTCCAGAGGCGAAAAGCTTTTGGAGAAAACTCTCGTCGTTCATTACCGCACGCTTGTGCCAGAAGCTCAATCGATCTGCAATCGACAATCCACACTCCACCATTAAGAAATGCCAGGGGGAGATTCGAACTCCCGACCAACCCCGAACGCTTTCGGGGCTGCTCTATTCGGAGCTTTTCTCGCGAGCAAGCGGCCGCAAATAATGAATGGCAATCCTTGGATTCTTTTTCGCCTTCAACATTCGCTCGATGCTCCGCGCTTCATCGAGCGTTTTGACGTGTTTGCTTGCTACAAGCTCGAGACTTCACCCAGCCGTCTCGTTGTGTCGGTATGTCCCCGTCAGTGTTGCGCCAATCTGGCATCCAAATCGACTGCAGATCCGATATGGTGTCGGCCCGAGGACCCGCGCAGAATGTAGACCCAGGCCATAATACGTATGCCAGGGGGGAGATTCGAACTCCCGACCAAGGGCTTATGAGTCCCCTGCTCTACCACTGAGCTACCCTGGCGAAATCGGCGGCGACAAAGGTCAATCGCATGACTTGTGCTGTCAACGCGAGCGGGTTCCTCTTTCTCATGCTCATACGGTTTCTCTGTCAATTGACGCTGCAGAGCACGGCAAAGGACAGCAGAGACAGATTACTGCTTTGGCCTGGAAAGATAAGGCTCCAAATCCTTCTCGCGCCCCTTGAGCACAGCCATAAAGCAAACGCCATTGTGTTGCTTGACTGCACCGACCCAGCCTTCTTGATGGACATAACGCCAATCCGGAAAGGCCAACACGGCTCCGGTCTTGGTGTCTCTCTCTGCCGGGAAAAGAAAAAACTGCATGCGCCTCTCCGCGACCCAGATTTGGGCGATACGCTGCGACTCGTCGTCGTCAAAAACACGGCAGCCGATTGTCTGAAAATCGGCGAATTCGTCTGGAACATCGTAATGTTCCAGCCCGTGTTTCATAAAGAACAAATCGCTTAATGTCCCTGCTTCGGCGCTCACCGGATCAAGCGTGACCGAGCGAGTGGAGCCCGCTACGCTTAGTAATTTTCGCGCTGTGGCTGATCCCGGGAAATCATTTAGCTGACCAAACACGTGGAACGCGAATACCCCGGCGATCACCACGAGCGCAATGCTAATCGCGAGGACCGCGGGATTGAGCACGATCTTTCTCCATGTCCACCTCGGCGCACGAATTGCCTCCTTGTCCAAGAACCATTCGGCGGACTCAGGCGGTATCGGAACCAGACGAATCAGTTCCGCCACGGCTCGATCAAAGTTCTGTTGATTCACAAATTCATCGGAGCCGTTTTCACGGGATACCGCGGCCCGCATGGAACGGTCAGCCAAATGGTCGTGGCTAATCGGCGCACAATTCAAAAGAGCGCGGCGTCGACGTAATATTCGCAGGGTCCTCATTCCTTCGCTGCTCCGGAGTGCTTGGCATCCAGCCATGCCTGCAACTGTCGCCGTCCCAGCGCCAGGCATCGCGACAGGGCGCCCAACTTCAGCTCGGCGATGTCGAGAATTTCAAGATAATTGAACTCGTCGAGATAAAAAAGCGCCAGCGCCGTCCGCTGAGGATCGGGGGCGGCGGAAATCCAAATTGCCAGTTGTGCAGGCTCGAGCTGCTTGATCTGAGACGGCGCCTCCTGAGCGATGTCGTGCTCCTCCATCTCAACCGATTCCGGTTGCAGATCCATCTTGCTCACTTCCAAGCAGCGCCAGCGTGCCTCACGGAAAAGCCAAAAGGATTCCTTGGGCAGTTCCCCTTGTGCAGCGCGCACAGCCGCTTCGCGCAACGTCGTGTTAAAGACTTCCTGTGCCTTGCGCAGGTCGCCCAGCATCAAGACACAAAAGCGATACAGTTGTGGTAAATTTTGCTTTCGATCCGACACGCCTGATGTCCCTGAAAAAATTCTGGGCACTTTACGCGCCTCCGCCGGATCGACAAGGATTTGTAGCCCGTTCGCTCAACGAAACGGCGCGCAGCTGTAACCGGTCAGGGCTGCGCCTCGCAGAGCGAGGCGGCTACAGTTTTTTCAAGCGGCACGCTACTTCCTCCGCGTTCTCCCGGCTGTTGAATGCGGAAATGCGAACGTAACCTTCGCCTTGTGCGCCAAAGCCGGCGCCGGGTGTGATGACGACGTTCAACTCCCGGAGCATTCGATCGAACATTTGCCAGCTCGTTAGGCCCTCCGGTGTTTTCACCCAGATATATGGCGCGTTGATACCGCCGAAAACCTCAAGACCAGCGCCCGCCGCGGCGCTCCGAAGAATCTTTGCGTTGCCCAGGTAATGGTTAATGAGCACACGGATTTCCTTACGGCCTTCCGGGGAATAGAGTGCTTCGGCGCCGCGTTGCACCGGATAACTCACGCTGTTCGACTTGGTGCTCCACCGCCGCTGCCACAGCGGATGAAGCGGAAGCTGGCCACCGTTCTCGGTCCGCGCGAGTACCGATTTCGGCATGGCTGTAAATCCACAACGCACGCCCGTGAACCCGCCGTTCTTGGAAAAGCTGCGCAATTCAATCGCGCATTCGCGCGCGCCTGGAATTTCGAAAATCGAATGTGGTACATCTGGATCGGAAATGTAAGCTTCATACGCTGCATCGAACAGAAGCAGGGCTTCGTGCTGGCGCGCGTAATCGACCCACCGCGAAAGCTGTCCACGTGATGCAACGGCCCCGGTTGGATTATTGGGAAAACAAAGATAGATAAGATCGGCATGTTCTGCCGGCGGGTCGGGAACGAATCCGTTTTCAGCTGTGCACGGCAAATAAAGAATTCCTTCGTAGCTGCCATCTTTTCTTGCCGGCCCACTGCGGCCAGTCATCACGTTCGTATCGACGTAAACCGGATATACCGGATCGGGGACGGCGATTTTGTTTTGATCCCCGAGAATGTCGAGGACATACCCGCAATCGCATTTTGACCCGTCAGACACAAAAATTTCGTCGTCAGCAATGTCGATGTTGCGGTCGCGATAATCGTGCTGAGCGATTGCCGATCTTAAAAATTCGTAGCCGTGCTCGGGGCCATAGCCGCGAAAGGTCTCGCGATGGCCAAGCTCTTCGACTGCCCGCTTCATCGCATCGATTGCCGCACGCGGGAGCGGCTCGGTGACGTCCCCGATTCCGCAGCGGATCAGTCGCTTGGCCGCCTCAGGATTGGCTTCGCAAAATTCGCGCACTCGCCGAGCAACTTCTGGGAAGAGATAGCCTGCCTGAAGTTTAAGATAGTTTTCGTTTAGATAAGCCATCCCTTATTGCGACACTTCTAGACTGCCAACGGGTACAAATTTAGCGGCGGTCCTAGACCGCCGCTACAGCAGAACTAGCCAACCGCCAATTAGTAATTCTTCGCTACCGCGTCCCAGTTTACCACATTCCACCACGCTTTGATGTAATCGGGCCGGCGGTTTTGATACTTTAGATAATAAGCGTGCTCCCAAACATCGACGCCGAGGAGCGGCGTGTTGCCGTCCATTAGAGGGCTGTCTTGGTTTGGAGTCGAAATGACCTCGAGCTTTCCGTTCTTATTTTTGATCAGCCACGCCCACCCGCTGCCAAAACGTCCCGCACCAGCGGCAGCGAATTTCTCTTTGAAATCGTCGAAGCTCCCGAACGTTGATTTGATGTCATCGGCGAGTTTGCCTTTCGGTTCGCCGCCGGCATTCGGTCCCATGATTGTCCAAAAGAACGAATGATTCGCATGCCCGCCGCCATTGTTCCGTACCACGGTGCGAATGTCTTCCGGCACCGCTTTAAGATCACTGATCAAATCCTCGACCGACTTCTGTTCCAGATCAGCTTTGCCTTTGAGCGCGTTGTTCAGGTTGTTGACGTAAGTCTGGTGATGCTTGGTATAATGGATTTCCATTGTCTTCGCATCGATATGCGGTTCCAAAGCATCGTACGAGTAAGGTAATTTTGGTAATTCGTAAGCCATAATCTTTACAGTTAGATCGAATTACGCCGCGCGACAGGTTTTATTTTTCGCCAAAGGAGCAACCGCTGTAGCCACCGGCCTGTGGCCGGTTGGCTTTCGGAGTAAACGGGCCGCGTGCCGTGGCTAAAGAATTATTCGCAGCGGTAAAAACTAGGACGATGTCCGACGCCGCTGCGGTAGTTAACATAGGTCGCGATCGCGAGCAGCGGAAAGTTCTGCCGATACATGTCGTACTTCAAATAGAACACGCGGGGAAAGCCAGTTCCCGTGATTTGCTCCTCATCCCACGACCCGTCGGGTTTTTGCGAACTGAGCAGGTAGCGCAAACCTCGCTGAATACTTGGTCGATCGAGATCGCCGCACGCGCAGATGCCCATGATCGCCCATGCCGTTTGCGACGCCGTGCTTTCGCCGATGCCTTTGGTCGACGGATTTTCGTACGTGCCGCAAGTCTCACCCCAGCCGCCGTCGTTGTTTTGGCAGCTCTCAAGCCAATCGCGGCCTCGCAATATCCAGTCCTGCGTCATGTCCTGGCCAATTGCGCGCAAGCCTCGCAGAACCTGCCAGGTGCCGTAGATGTAATTGACGCCCCAGCGTCCATACCAAGAGCCATCCTCGTCCTGCGTGTCGATCAAATACTGTATCGCGTCGCGAACAGATCGGGTCTTGGGATCGAATCCAATGTAACCAAGCATTTCAAGCGTGCGCGCGGTAAGATCACTGCACGTTGGATCGAGAATTGCATTGTGATCGGCAAACGGCATGTCTTCCAGCCACGGCGTGGTCACATTTTTATCAAACGCGGCCCAACCGCCATCGAGACATTGGAAACTAAGCTGCCAATCCAGTGCGCGTCGAAACGTTTCATTGAGCGCTTGAGGATCTTTCGAACGAACCAGCCGCAGTGCCATCAACACCATCGCGGTATCGTCAGTGTCGGGATAATAAATGTTGTTGTATTCGAATGCCCATCCGCTGGCTTGTGGATACGAATTGTTTACCGACCAATCGCCACGGATGCGCACTTCTTTATTGACGAGCCATTCGGCCGCTTTTTGCAGGTTCGGTTCGTCTGGAGCAACCCCGGATTCCGCCAGCGAGATAATATTGATTGCAGTGTCCCAGATCGGCGAGAGACAAGGCTGAATCCGAAAATCCTCGGGATCGTCAACAAACAGCCCGGCGAAATCCTGTTCCGCTTTGGCGTAAACCGGATTTGTTTTCGAATAACCTAGAGTGCGCAGCGCGATCAAAGAGTTCAGCATTGCGGGAAACACTGCCGCGAGCCCATCGCTGCCCTTGCCGATCCGCTCCAGCATCCAGCGCTCTGCTTCTTCAAGGGCGCGCCGCCGCAGCGGGCGAATTCGAAGGGGGCTCAGGAATTTGAAAACGTCATCGAGTCGAAGAAAGAAATTGCGCCAGGTCCAAAAGGGTTCACTGCGGGGCAATCGCAAATCGCTTTGCTCGGTGCCGAGCGGATAGAGTTCGTGCAATTGCTTTTCGCCAGGCAAAACTCGAGTCGGTTTGAAATGATTAATAATCGCCAGTGGGATGAGCATGGCGCGGCTCCACGACGACATTTTGTAAATGTGAAACGGCGCCCAGCGCGGGAGCAGCACCATTTCCACAGGGATGGCCGGCAGATATTTCCAGGGAAACTGACCGAGCAATGCAAGGTAAAGCTTGCTGAACGTGTTCATCTGCGGAATGCCGCCGCGACGAATGATGTTCGCGCGCGCCTCCTGCATAAACGGCGCGTCCACTGAACAGCCCGCGAGCTTCAATGCGAAATATGCTTTGGCCGACGCATTAATCTCGCTCGGACCGCCATGATAAATGCTCCAGCCTCCGTCCGGCAGTTGGCGTTTGAGAATGTGACGCACGCAGCGCCGCTGCAATTGCGCGTCCACTTCGCCACACCAATGCATGAAAAGGATATAATCCGAGCAGAGGGTGCTATCGACGATCAGCTCGCCGCACCAATGGCCATCTGGCTTTTGCTGACACAACAGGTTCTCTTGCGCGCGCTTGATCGCACTCGCGATTTCTTCGTCGTTCGCCGAATAATATTCCGACAATTCTGGTCGGGCGCTCGGCAACGCAATGAGGTTCTTGGACAATTCCGGCATGCAGATTCCGATCTTTACGAGGCCTTGGCCGCGACTTCTGCGCCCTTTCCGGTCAGATGCCCGTTACCGGAGCTCACGCCATTGAAGGCGAGAACCTCGCTGCCACGCCGAGAAGGTTTCGGTTTCGAGCCGAAATTGAACTTGATCGTTTTCCACGTGTCTCCTGGTTGGGCTTGCAGCCCCAACGTCGCAGTCGGCTCGTACCCGCAATGCACCATACAGTTCTCGCATCGGCTATCGCGCGCCACTCCGTTGACGACGCCATACTGTTCCCATTCGGTCTTTTCCAGTAACTCCGCGTAGCTCGCGTAGTGTCCGTCGGTCATCAAATAGCATGGGCCTTTCCAGCCCCGGATATTCCGTGTCGGAATCGCCCATGCCGAACAGGTCAAATCCCGTTTTCCGGCAAGAAATTCGAAATAGACCGGCGTCCCCAAAAAGGTATAACGACTCATCCACTCCTCGACTTTTTGGAACTTCTCGACCGTCATTGCGCGGGTAAGAAAGAAGTTTTCCGGACGCAGGTTGAGCCGTTTGATCATGTCTTTCTTGGCGGCGTCGTAATCGTATCCAGGGGTGATGGTGTGACCATCCACGCCAAGATCGGAAAGATAATCGAACATCTGTTCGATCTCTTGCATATCGGTTTCCTTGTAGATCGTTGCGTTCGTCGCCACTTGATAGCCAAGCTGCTTTGCCATTTTGATTGCGAGAATGCATTCCTTGAACACGCCTTCGCGTTCCACGATCAGGTCGTGTGTCCGCTCCAAACCATCGAGATGCACATTCCAGTACATCCATTTGGTCGGACCAATAGTTGGCTTTGCCGGGTCTTTTGGTCCCTTGCGGATTTCGGCCGCGTCCTTTTCGCTCAGCAACCCGGCACCGAGCAGCGCAGCGATTTTTTCCTCCACAAATTGCGGCCGAATCGCCACCTGCGAGGCCATCCATTCACGCATCTTCTTGCGCATGAACATGGCATTGGTGCAGATGTAAACGATCCGTCGCTGCGCGAGCAATCCGTCGACCAGCGCCTCGATGTGCGGATAGATAAGCGGTTCGCCGCCGCAGATCGAAACCATCGGCGCGTTGCATTCGTTTGCCGCCCCCAGACAGTCCTCCAGGCTCATCATGTCCTTGAGCGACGTGGAGTACTCTCGAATCCGCCCACAACCCGTGCATGTGAGGTTACACGTGTGCAGCGGTTCGAGCTGAAGTACCGTGGCGAACTTCTTCGTGCCACGCAACTTATGCCCAATCACGTAGGCCGCGATTTTCGCTGTAAGCGGTAAAGGAAATCTCATTGGAGCGACGATAGTAACAAGAGGTGCCGATGTGTCAATGACCCGGCCCACTTCTCAGTCTCTGTTAGTCTGAATCGGGTTAAAGCTGCTGTTCGGATTTGCACCACTGTAAACCAGACTCCCAAAGGCTGAAAAGCAAAATAAACATGCGACTGCGAGGGGTTTCGGTGGTTAAATAGCCGTAAGTTAAACTCTAAACAAGGTAAAGAGTATGAAACGATTATTGTTAGCAGCATTTGCCGTTGGCTTCATTGGCTGCGCGAATCAGCCCGCGCCATCACCCGGTCCGGCAGTGACTGGCGGTTATACTTACGACCGCTACGCGCGGAACGCGGATGCGTGGGGATATGCAAATCCGGTTTACAAGAACTGGACCACGGAGCAGTTGCAGAAGCGCCGCCTGGATCTCTACGGGCAGGTTCCCTTCACTAGGAATCGAAACGAAGTGCCCGCCTACATCTATTCGGGAATGGCGCTTCCACAGCAGGATGAGATCAAGGCAATTGAGGTTGAGCTAAACCGACGATATGCGGCTGGCGACAAGAGCGCAGAGTTGAAAGAATTCTGGCCCTCAACGCGCAGGCACATTGCCAGCTGGCTCACGTGTAGAATCACTTTTTTAACTTCGAATCATATTCGAAGTGATGGAAGCCGGCGAGGTACCCGCGCCAAAAGCTTTGTTTAGAGGCTAGCTTGTCGCTGCAGTCAGTCAGGCCGGCATGTTCCAGCCGCGACGGATGAGGCTGACCGCAATCGCGGCGAGGAGGAGCGCAACAATTTTCGATATGCCGCGTAATCCTTGCATGCCCATCCAACGCGCGAACCGATCGGCATTCCAAAACGCCAGCGCGACCAAGCCGAGATTGACCAGCAGCGAGGCGAGCGTGAACACTATGCCCACCGTATCGACCAGAACGAGCAGGGCAGTGAGCAACGCCGGCCCGGCAATCAACGGCATCCCAAGTGGCACAATTCCGAATTCATCGCTGCCTCCGTGGCTGGACGGCCCAACATTGAGCAGTTCGCGGCCTGCCAGAGCGAGTAGAATAAGACCACCGGCAACTTGAAAATCCGCATCGGTAATTCCAAGCGCATCGAAAATAACCTGCCCGAGAAAAACAAATCCGATCGCCACGCAGAGCGCTGTGAAAAGTCCGAGAGCCGCCTGGCGTTTGCGCTGTTCTGGCGAAGCGCTGGACGCGAGCCCCATGAATATCGCGACGAGTCCGATGGGATCGATGGCGACAAAAACCGGAATGAAAGCGACGAAAAATTTCTGAATCATCTTGACCCAAATATCCGTTGTAGGCTTTGGGTCACAGATGAACACAGATCAAGCACAGATTCATCAAAATTCCTGTGCTACGCCAGCGAGCATCTGTACGAATCTGCGGCTCATCGCTTTGTTGCTTGTCTTTCTGGAATGTGAAATTTCCGCGGCCGAACTCAAAAACATCGACACCTTTCAGGCGGCTGCCGCAAAAGCCAATCGTGTCTTGACCGTTCCCGATTGGGAACAGACACCGAATGCACTCACGGCTTCCATCATGGAAGCGATTGCGAAAGGCAACGCGGCACTCGATCAGATCGGCTCGCAAAATCTTGAACACATAACGTTCGAAAGCAGCCTAGCCGCTCTGGAGAATCTTCGGGCCGATGTGAGCGCGGTTGCAAATCGCGCCACGACGATCAGCGAAACAGATCCTGATCCGCTGATGCGCGCAGCGGCTCAGAGCGCACTGAAAAAATTTCAGAAATGGAACGTTGGCATCGACTACCGCGAGGACGTTTTCAAAGCTATCAAAACATTCGCGGCGAAAAAGCCGAACTTGATCGGCGAAGACGAAAACTTATTGAGGGAGACGCTGCGTGATTTCCGCCGCGCTGGGATGGATTTACCGGCTGAGAAGCGAAAAGAAATTGAGCGGCTTCGGCGAAGGCTCTCAGAATTGGCCGCCGAATTCGAAGCGAATATTCTCGCGGCAAAGGCGCCTGTGATTTTCACGAGAGAGGAACTCGAAGGCGTTTCCGACAATTTTCTTTCATCACCGGGAATCAAAATCGACAACGATCGTTATCAGGTGATGGCCGATTCGATGTGGCAATACAACCTTATCGAAGAGGATGCCTGGAGCGAGGCGACGCGCAAAAAACTTTATGTCGCCCACGATTCGCTTGCTAAAGCGAAAAATGTGGCCGTCGTGAATCAGATGCTCGCGCTGCGCAACCAAATTGCGCTTTACCTTGGCTACAAATCATGGGCCGATTATCAAGCGGAAACCCGGATGGCGAAAACCGCCGCCAACGCGCAGGCGTACATCGACAAACTCATCAGCGGGATTCAACCGAAATTCGACGCTGAATTGCGTGAGTTGCAACAAATGAAGGCCGCCGACACGAACGACCCAAACGCCAAGGTCGACATCTGGGATTGGCGCTATTACTCGAACCAGCTCGCCAAACAAAAATTCGCCCTCGATAAAGAAGCGCTGCGAAATTTCTTTCCACTTCAGCAAACGCTTGATGGCATGTTCTCGATTTTCGGCCGGGTGTTCGGTCTGCGTTTCGAGGAGATCAAGCCGCCGTTCAAATGGACGGACGATCTGCGCCTTTACGTCGTTTCCGACACGGCCAGCAACGGCCCAGCCGGTCTCTTGTATCTCGATCTGTTCCCGCGCGACGGAAAAACCAGTGGCGGTGGCGAATCCGAAATCGTAAACGGCCGGCGCTTGAAAAATGGAAAATATCAAGCGCCCGTCGCCGCGGTGGTTCTCAATTTCCCACCGCCGACCAAGGACAAACCGTCACTGCTGAGTCATTCCGAAGCCGAAATTCTTTTCCACGAACTCGGTCACGCGCTCCATTCCATTGTGACCCGGGCGAATTATGCGCGCTTCGCCGGGACGCACGTGCCAGTCGACTTCGTCGAGGCGCCATCGCAAATGCTACAAAATTGGATTTGGGATAAACGGGTGCTCGACACATTCGCGGCCGACTATCGTGATACGCCAAGGGAAATTCCCAGTGATCTAATCAAAAGGATGAACGACGCAAAGCGCGCCACAGCGGGAATGTTTTATCGGCGACAGTTTGCGTTTGCCGCTGTCGATCTTGCGCTGCATGGGCCACACCCGACTGATCAACCCTACGATTGCGTTGCGGTCTCGAATCCGATCTTCGAACGAATATTTCTACCGATCGATCGGCAAACGAGTTTCATTGTCAGTTTTCGCGGGTTCGATGGCTACGATGCCGGTTATTATGGCTACGCCTGGGCCGATGCGATCGCAGCCGACATGGCAACGGTGTTTGAAAAATCAAAAAGCGGCTTTCTCGATAAACAGGCTGGAATGAAATTACGGCGCGAAATTTACGAGCCAGGCGATTCGCGCGACGTCAACGTTTCCATCGAGAAGTTCCTGGACCGCAAACAATCGATCCAACCGTTCTTGAACAAGCTGGGGATTCCCGCGCGCTGACTCCGAGCAGCACAGACATACCGCCGCGCCGTCCAGTGCTTGCCTTTTCAAACCCGATACCGATGTTGCACGACTCTAACCATTCTATGAAACCCGCATCTCTCTGTCTGTTATTCATTTTTGCCGTCGCCAACTTTTCCGCCGCCGAACCAAAAACTGTCGATGACTTTCGAGCTGCGGCCGCGAAGGCCAATGCTGTTTTGACGATTCCCGATTGGGAGCAAACGCCGAAAGCGGTGGAGGCGATGATGAACAACGCCATCGCAAAGGCGAACAAGGCACTGGATCAAATCGGTTCGCAGGATCCGAAAAAAGTCACGTTTAAAAGCACGGTTGTCGCGCTCGATGATCTCACGTACGAGGCAGCGCTAGCAGCGAACAGGGCCACACTCATTAAAGAGACAAACACGAATCCAGAAATGCGCGCTGCTGCCGAAAACGCGGTAAAGTCCTTTCAAGACTGGGCGGTGGGCATCGATTACCGGGAGGACGTTTACAAGGCAATCAAGGCTTTTGCCGACACACACCCGAAGCTTTCGGGTGAGGATGAAAAACTGCTGAATGAAACATTGCGCGATTATCGGCGCGCCGGACTAGACCTTCCGCCCGATCAGCGCAAAGAGGTTGAGCAGTTGCGAAAGGAGTTGTCCAAACTCGGGACTGACTTCGACACAAACATTGTGAAGGCGAACGCGCCAGTGATCTTCACGAAGGCCGATTTGAATGGACTGCCCGAAAGCTTCTTCGCTTCGCCTGGCGTCAGGACAGGAGACGATGCCTACACCGTGATGGCAAACGTCACGTGGCAATTTAATACCGTCGAGGAGAATGCTAAGAGCGAAGCAACACGTAAACAGCTTTACGTTATTCGCGAGACGCTCGCCAAGGAGGCAAACGTTCCTGTTCTCAACCAGATGCTCGCGCTTCGGAACAAGATTGCACTG
The DNA here is from genome assembly GCA_963836455.1 of uncultured Verrucomicrobiae bacterium. Taxonomy (GTDB): domain Bacteria; phylum Verrucomicrobiota; class Verrucomicrobiia; order Chthoniobacterales; family UBA10450; genus Udaeobacter. The sequence continues at coordinate 100,745 of CAWIJH010000017.1, read as the reverse complement.
CGACTGGGCTACAAATCGTGGGATGACTATCAGACAGAAATCAAAATGGCCAAGACTGGTGGGAACGCCCAGAAATACATCAGCGATCTGGTCACCGGCATTCAGCCCAAGTTTGAGAGCGAAGTAGCGGAATTACAAAAGCTGAAGGCCGCTGAAACGAACGATCCCAACGCCAAAATCGAGGTGTGGGACTGGCGCTATTACGCCAACCAGCGGGACAAACAAAAGTACGCCGTCGACAAGGAAGCGTTGCGCGCATTTTTCCCGTTCCAAAGGGTACTCGATGGCATGTTCAATATTTATCAGAGCATCTTCGGTCTGAAGTTCCAAAAGATCGCGGCGCCTTACAAATGGATCGACGATCTCCAGCTTTATATGGTGACCGATTCTTCCACGGGCGAACCGCTTGGAATGTTTTATCTCGATATGTTTCCGCGCGAAGGAAAATTCAATCACTTCGCCCAATTTGAAATCATCAGCGGCAAACTATTGCCGGATGGAAAATACCAGCGACCGACTGTCGCTTTGCTTTGTAATTTTTCGCCTCCGACAGCGGACAAGCCGTCTTTGATGACTCACCAGGAGGTTGAAACTCTGTTCCACGAATTTGGTCACGCTCTGCATTCAATTGTCACGCGCGCGAAGTACGGTCGTTTCGCCGGCACGCATGTGCCGGGAGATTTTGTAGAGGCGCCATCGCAAATGCTCCAGAACTGGGTCTGGGACAAGAAAGTGCTCGACACATTCGCCGCCGATTACCGCGATCCATCGAAGAAGATTCCGGCCGAAATAATTAAGAAGATGAACGATGCGAAACTGGCGAACGCCGGTGTTCTTTATCGGCGCCAGTTCGCGTTCGCTTCGCTCGACCTGGCGTTGCATAACCAGCACGCCGAGGATATGCCCTACGATAGCGTAGGTGTTTCGAATCCGATCCTGGAAAAAGTTTTTCTCCCAATCGACCCGAGCACTACCTTCGTTTCTTATTTCGGCCATCTGAATGGCTACGATGCCGGCTACTACGGCTATGCATGGGCCGACGCCATCGCTGCAGATATGGCAACTGTGTTCGAAAAAGCGAAGGATGGCTACCTCGACAAACAAGCCGGCATGAAATTACGCCACGAAATCTATGAGCCAGGTGACTCGCGTGACGTCAATATTTCGATCGAAAAATTCCTCGGCCGCAAACAATCCGTCCAACCATTCCTGAAAAAAATTGGTATCGGCTCACAAGAGAAAAAAGAAGCGTCTGTGGAATCATCGCAGAGAAGCAAATAGCGGTAGAGGTGCTTGTGCGCGAGCCGCTTGTTGAAGCGATTATCAAAGGTCGGCGTTTGACACAAACACCGCTACAACGTCTTCGTATGTCGTGAAAATTGTACGCTGCTGTCTTGCAATGCTTCTTTCTGCTGGGACGTCGCTGTTCGCCGAAGATGAACTAGCATTGCATTTGGAGCCGGCGTTGGAAGCGATTACCCCGGACGGCATGCTCGCGCACATTAAGGTTCTGGCGTCGGATGAATTCGAAGGGCGCGCACCGGGGACAAAGGGCGAAGAACTGTCGGTCAAGTACATCACCGATCAATTCAAACAAATCGGGTTGAAGCCGGGAAATCCAGATGGGACGTACACGCAGGAAGTTCCTCTCGCCGGGATCAGGAGCGAACCGACCATGTCGTTCGTAACTGGCGATAAGACCATCGACCTTAAGTATCCCGACGATTTCGTCGCGTCTTCAGCGCGTCTCCAACCAGAGATCAAAATCGACAATTCGGATGTAATTTTCGTCGGATACGGCGTCGTCGCACCGGAATACGGATGGGACGACTACAAGAACTGTCGATGTTCACGGCAAAACGCTGTTGATGCTGATCGGCGATCCTCCGATTCCCGATCCGAAAGATTCATCGAAACTCGATGAGAAGATGTTTAAAGGGAAAGCGATGACCTATTACGGCAGGTGGACTTACAAATACGAGATCGCTGCAAAAAAAGGTGCCGCGGCCGCTGTAATTATCCACCAGACCGAGTCGGCCGGTTACCCGTATTCGGTGGTAAAAACGAGTTGGGGGAAGGAAAACTACGAGATCGATTCTTCAAATAAAAACATGGACGCAGTGGGAGCACGGTCTTGGATCGCTCTCGACGCTGCGAAGAAATTGCTGGCCGACTGCGGCCAGGATTACGATGCCCTGAAGAAATCAGCGATCACCAAAGAATTCCGGCCCGTGACGTTGAAAGCAAAAGCCAATATCGACATCAAACAACAACTACGCTCATTCAAATCGCATAACGTGATCGGAAAACTCGACGGAAGCGATCCGAAATTGCGAGACGAATATGTGATTTATACCGCGCACTGGGATCATCTCGGGCGCCGTTCAGAATTGCAGGGCGATCAGATTTCTAACGGCGCTATCGATAACGCGTCTGGCGTGGCATCGGTCATCGAGCTCGCTGCCGCGTTCACAAAATTGAATCCGCCGCCGAAACGGTCGCTCTTATTCATGGCCACCACCGCTGAAGAAGCAGGATTGCTCGGCGCGAAATTCTACGCGCTGCATCCGCTTTATCCCCTGGAAAAAACGCTGGCCGACATCAACATCGACACGGTGAACCCGTGGGGAAAAACGCGCGACATCGAGGACCTAAGCAACAACAATTCGACCCTCGACGACTTGTTAGCTGCAGCCGCCAAAGGCAACGGACGTGAGATGAAACCGAATAGTCAGCCGGAGAAAGGCAGTTTCTATCGCGCCGATCATTTTGAATTTTCCAAGCGCGGCGTGCCTTCGCTTTACACCGGCGGCGGCACAAATTTCATCGGGAAACCGCCGCAATTCGGTCAGCAAAAGAAAGACGATTACACCGCACACCATTACCATCAGGTGTCGGACGAAGTTGATCCGAACTGGGATCTTTCCGGCGCGGTGCAGGATGTTCGACCTCTTATTCGAAGTTGGCTATCAGGTTGCCAACGGCGACAAATTTCCGGAATGGAAACCCGGGAGCGAGTTCAAGGCAAAGCGCGAATCGATGTTAAGGAAGGATCGCACCGAGAACTAATTTGCATTGCAGCGGATCTGATGGTTGAGTCGGGACTCGCGAATTTGAAACATCTGAATGGGCTCGCTTAAGAAAAGACGCAAGGCGAAAATTGCCAAGCATAAACGCCGCAAACGCATGAAGGCGCATCGGCACAAGAAGCGCCTCCGATATAAGGCGTAGCGCGGCTAGCGCAAGAGTTTGGAAAACGCCCAACGTCCAACACCGGACGTCTAACTACTCCCAACTCAAACAAAGACTGCGTGCAGGCCATAGCCTCAAAAGCTTCAAGGGCTGGTTTGCGGAGATTAGGCCGAAGACTAACATTAGACGCGTGAGGCAACGGAAGAAGCACAGGGGCATTTTGCTGCGCCGTTGTCTTTTTTTGGCGTTCGTGTTTCTGGTCGCGACAAGCGCCGGGGCTAGCCAAAAACAGAAAAGTTCATTACCGAAAGCTCAGGCTTCGTCGGCAACTAAAAAGGGTGGTGGCCAGGATGATTCATGCAATTCCAAACCGGCTGCCGATCTATCACTACGTTCGGAAGGCGCTCACAAGGCGGATGCACTAACGCATTTTGTCGAAGGAATGTCACTCGAAGAAAATGGCGAGACAGATCGCGCGCTGGAGGCGTATCGCAAAGTGCTGAATGTCGATCCCGGCCAATCGCAACTCGCCTCGCGGGTTGCTGGCCTGTTGATAGAACAGGAGGATTTTCCACAAGCGATTGACGTGTTGAAAGATGCACTCAAGGCAAACCCGAAGGATGCCGATCCGTATCAACAGCTCGCATTCATTTATGCGAAGTATCTCAAGAAAACCGATCAGGCTATCGACTATGCCAATCGGGCCATCACCTTGAATCCCGCGGACATCGAAGGTTACCAACGTCTGGTGGAAATCGAAGTTGCGGCCGGACAAGAGAAAAAGGCGCTCGAAGTTCTGGATCGCGCCACCAAGGTTCGCAGCGACGACGCCAACTTTTGGATGCGGCTCGGCAAACTTTACGTGGCGCTCCTTTTCAAGTCCGATTCACAGCCGAAACCCGACGAACTGAAAAAGACGAACGATATTTTCAAAAAAGCAGCCGAACACGCTGGAGATGACCCCGCGATCCTAAAGGATGTCGCCGATTATTATGCGGCCTCGCAGCAATTGAAAGAGGCAATTCCGCTTTATCTGCATGTTCTTGAGCTGCAACCGGACGACGCAAACGCGCGAGAGAAACTCGCAACCGGCTTTATCCTGACGAATCAGCGGGCCAAAGCAGTTGAGATGCTTGAGCAAATCATCAAAGAGCATCCCGAAAAGTATCAACCTTACGACTTGTTGGCGCAGGTGCTGGATGATGAAGCCCGATCACTCCAACGCGCAAAGAAAATCGTCGAAGCAAGAGCAACCTTTGCAAAAGCAGCTGCAAATTATGAGCAAAGCCTGCTGATTAATCCGAATCATGTGGGCACATATTTGCATCTGGCGGAACTGTTCCTTGGACCTTTAAAAGACGCAGATCGTGCGGTCAGATTACTGACAGAAGCCCGGCGCCGCTTCCTGGGCGCACCGGAAATCGTTTACTATCTGGCCATCGCGCAAAGCGAAGCGAAACAGACCCAGCAGGCCGTCGCGACATTTGAGGAGGCATTGCATGAAGCGCAACTCGACCAGGACAATGACATCCCAAACGCCAAGTTCTATTTCAATTACGGCGCGACGGCGGAACAGGCAGGTCTGTACGAAAAGGCGGCTGATCTTCTTCGCAAATCGATCGCGCTTGATCCGACGAACTCGGCGGAAGCCTGCAATTATCTCGGCTATATGTGGGCCGATCACAACATGAACCTGGATGAAGCCGAAACGATGATTAAACGTGCGCTCGAAATGGACCCAAATAATGCCTCCTACCTCGATAGTCTGGGTTGGGTAGAGTTCCGGAAGGGTAAATTCGAGCAGGCTTTGAACAATCTGCTCAGTGCAGCAAAAACCGCGGACCACGAAGATCCGGTCGTCTTCGAGCATATTGGTGACGCCTATTTCAAATTGAATCGAATTTCCGAAGCGCTCGAATCCTGGCAAAAGGCGCTGACGCTCGATCCAAAAAACAAGAATCTGGCAAACAAGATCGAAAGGACCAAGGCGCCAATCGGCAACGGCCAATCAGCAAAGACGAATCCAACCCGGTAACGTAGCGTTCCAGCAACTAATACATGAGCGATTACCCCACAGCGTGGCAGCGCAAGATGATGTGGGCGGCGCTCACGGCCTTCTGTGTGGTTCTTCTCATCCTGATCATCGGCACGGTGATTTGGGCCAGCGCCAATATCATCAGTTTCCTCCAACCGATCCTGATCCCGGTGGCCATCGCAGGGATTCTGACTTATCTGCTGGACCCGCTGGTGGCGAAAATGTCTCGAGGAACGCTCAGTCGCACCAAGGCGGTCGCTTTGCTTTTTGCCATCGCCTTTTTCGCGCTCGGTGGATTGGCCGCGTGGCTAATTCCGACCATCTCGATACAAAGCGCAAATTTCGCAAGGCAAGTCCCTGCTTATACCGAACGAGCCCGCGACTATGTTGTAGATCTAATCTATCGATTCGATCAGACGTTCGGGTTTCTCGGCGGCGGCCGCGCAAAGTCTGCATCGACAAGTTTTACAAACTGGCTGGTCGGACCTGGGCCATCTGCCTCTCCTCGTGCACAACCGACAGCTTCTCCCGCCCCAAAAGCTTTTGATACACCGCCCGCTGCTGAAAGTATCGCGCCGAGTCAGCCGAGACTGACCAGCGCCGAACGCCAGCGCATTCAGGCGTACGTGGAAAAACAAATGCCCAACTTGCAGCAGGCGCTTCCGACGCTGATGGAGAAGTTCTGGGACATTCTTCAGAAAAGCATCGGCGGATTTCTTGGCATTACAGGTTTCTTGCTCAGTCTGGTCCTGGTACCCATTTATCTGTTCTTTCTACTGAATGAGAAACCGCGGATTGAGCGCCACTGGAAGGAATATTTGCCTCTGCGGGCATCGCCTCTTCGAGACGAAGTGGCGGAAGTATTATCGCAGATCAATTCGTACGTGACCGCCTATTTCCGCGGCCAACTGCTAGTGTGTCTGGTCGATGGCATACTCATCGGCACCACGCTGACAGTATTTGGCCTCAATTTTGCGCCGGTGATTGGAGCCATGGTGGTGGTCCTTACCATGATTCCCTACATCGGAATCATCATTTGCTGGGTGCCGGCCGTTCTGATTGCCGCTTTCCAATGGGGTGATTGGACGCACCCGCTCATTGTGACCGGCATTTTCATCGCAATACAAAATCTGGAAGGCATATTCTACGCCCCACGAATTGTCGGGAATTACGTCGGATTGCATCCGATGACAGTGATCGTATCGATCTTTGTCTGGGGTTTGATCATTGGTGGAGTAATCGGTCCCCTGCTTGCCGTACCGCTTACGGCCACCGTAAAGGTGCTGCTGGGACGATATGTTTGGGGCGGGCGTTTGAGGGAAAAGATCGAGGACTCGGTTAAATCAATTCCTGTAGTTGAGGAACCGGAGGTAGCCACTCGCTCTTAGCCTCGATAGTCGGGATGAAGAGCGATGGAAAGGAACAAGCGGATCGTTGCGCCTGAGAAACGACATGAAACTTGCGGAACGAACCAAAGAGGCTGGATATCGAAGAATTCGCCAAACGCTCTTTGGTGTGGAGTCTTTCATCCAGCGACAGGTTTGGCCAGCTCGCCTTGCCCTTGTAGCCGCCGGGTTGGCAGTTGTCATACTGCTCGGCGCATTTTTTTTCAGGTACGGCTCAAAACTATATAGGGACTGGCACCAAACCCGCTTGTTACAACAAGCCGGTTCCATGCTGCAGCAGGGAAGACTTATGGAAGCAACGCGAACCGCGCGAGAATTCCTGACGCAACATCCCGATTCTCTCCCAGCCCTGTTTGTGCTGGCCGAAGCAGCAGAGAAACAAAATCTCGAAGAGGCGATTTCGTGGCGCGGGCAAATCGCGCGCTTGCGCCCAAAAGATCCGGATAGTCAGCTCAATCTTGTTTCCGCTGCACTGCGGTTTGGCAAGCTCGACCTTGCGCGAAAAGCGTTGGATCAAATTCCTGCCAAGGATCGTGACAGGCCCGCCTTTCATGTCGTTGCAGGCTGGCTGGCTTCTGCGGAAGGAAATTTTGCCGAACAAGAAGACCAGTTCGCCGCTGCCGTAAAAAAAGAACCGAAGAACGACCTTTACCAGTTCAATCTCGCGGCGCTGCAAATCCATTCCAGCGACGTCCAAAAGAAGGCAAACGCGCGCGAAAATCTCGAGCGGCTCAGCAAACTCGTCCCGTATCGGACCGGCGCGTTGCGCGCGTTACTTAATGATGCTGTGGAACGTGATGACCTCTCGGCGGCGGATAACTACGCTCAACAGCTCCAGATGTCGCAAGAGGTCACCTTCAGCGACTACCTTCTATGTCTGAACTTCTATCGGAAGCTCGATGAGAAAAAATTCCGCCTATTACTGGAACGAGTAAAACCCTTTGCGGAAAAGAATCCGTCCGATCTCGCTTCGCTAATGGAATGGATGAGTAAAAATGGACTCACCACAGAAGTTGTGAAGTGGATCGAGAAACTCCCGGCAAAGAAACTGACTTCGCCGCCAACTGCTGTTGCTGTGGCGAACGCATATGCAAACGCGAAGAATTGGAAGCAATTGGAACGATGGACTCGCAAGGGAATGTGGGGCGAATCCGATTACCTGCGCCTTGGCTATCACGCCTTCGCCACGCGTCAATCACGAGAAAACCATCAGGACAAATTCGACAAGCTTTGGCGCGATGCGGAGCGATCGGCAAACGGCCAGCCCGAGCGCGAACTTGTCCTCGCGCGTCTCGCCTCGAAATGGAATCTCGAGAAAGAATCCGAACAATTGTGGCTGCGCGTTGCAGAAGATCCGCCTCTGCGACGCGAGGCACTCGACGGGCTTCGCCTGCTCTATCGCGAAGACAATGACACCGGAAAACTTTATGATGTCCTCCGGCGTCTGCACGAAAGCTCTCCCAATGAAGCGCCGATTACGGCGGATCTCGCGCGACTGGGCCTCAATCTCGAGACAAATGTCGACCGCTCACATGATCTTGCTAAGGAGGCGCATGACCGCGCCCCGAACGAGATTAATTGCGCGGTAACCTACGCGTTCTCTCTTTATCGCCTTGGGCGAAGCGCAGAGGCTCTCGCAATTATTCAAGGATTGTCAGGCCACCAATTACACGATCCGCACGCAGCAGTTTACACGGCCTTACTGCTGGCCGACGCAGGCCAAATCGACACAGCAAAGGATTATGTCGCCGCCGCGGATGACGGAGTTTATCCCGAGGAAAAAAAAGTGCTCGATGAAGCAAGAACGAAAATCTCAAGCGCATCGGTGGCTCGGTCACCAGCAGTTTCACCGGTTCCAGCCCAACTGAATCCAACGCCAGCGTCAACGCCGCCGCCGTAGCAGCTTCGACGTGCTTCCCCCGTTTCGCCGCTCTTGAGCAGCCCCGGCGAGACAAGCAGACGCAGTGACAACTATTGCATCCTCCGCGTGCCTTCCTCTTTGGCGATCGCCCTTGTCCAATGCGCAATGTCCCTGGCGTTCATGTTGACCCGCCTCTGCAATCTCGCATCGCGAAATCCCCGCTCTTGAACATCCAGGAGATATTGCTTTCGCGAGAGTAGCGTGCCGTTACAGATGAGGTTGGCTTCGGAAGCGCGCTTCTCGCTTTGCAATCGCGCAATCAGATCATCCATAATCGCGTCTGGAATCTTGTCGCGCTCGCCAGGATAGATGTAACCGAACAACACCAAATGACTGAGCAACACGCGCCAGTCAGGGCCAAAACGGCGAACCAAATGCGGCCAATCTAGTTTGTCTGCCCAACTTTGGAGGATGTGCGCAATGTCGGCGCCGTCGAACCGTTCGCGTTCCATGATGTACGCCTTCATCCAAATCATTTCCTCCGGCGCACAAAGCTTCACCTCCAGGCCAAGAAAATTGCTGTCATGCGCCTGCTCAAACCATGAGTCGTCCACCTCGCATAATCCGTTGCCAGCCCGAAAAATCAGATCGACACAATCGCGACCGCGTTCGGCTTTGGCGAGCCAATGCGGAAATGTTTTTTTCGTTTTATATCCGACGCCCTTGAGCGCTTGGATGGCTGCATCGACATGTTGCGGCCGCAGATAGAGATCGAAGTCTTTTGTCTGTCGCGAGACGCCTGTGTAAACCTCCACCACGTAAGCGCCGCCGATCAAAAACGGAACATCCGCATCCTGCAATGCGACCACCGATCTGCGATGAAGAGGATTAGCTTTACCTTTGTCTTTGCCGGGCACGCGTCTCTTCGCAGTCATCACTCATCATAACGCAATCAAAGCCGATGTTGAGTGCATAGACACATCACTGCGACCGACTTGCTAAAAGCGTCCGCTGACGCCAGCCATTACGTTTCTCAAGAAGAATGGCTAAGCGCGCGCTACGAATCGCTGCAACCGCGGACCTTCATTATGGCAAACACTCGCGTGGCACGTTGCATGAAGCGTTCGCCGAGATTTCAAGCAATGCTGATATCTTGCTGCTTTGTGGCGACCTAACCGATTATGGACTCCCTGAGGAAGCCGAGGCACTCGTCGCCGATATTCGCGCTGCCGTGAAAATCCCAATGCTCGCGGTGCTGGGTAATCACGACTTCGAATCGGCACAGGCAGAATTGGTTTGCAAGGTTCTTGATGATGCCGGAATCAACGTGCTTGACGGCGAAGCCACAGAAGTCGCGGGAGTGGGCTTCGCAGGCGTTGCTGGCTTCGGGGGCGGTTTCGGCCGGCGAATGCTGAACGCCTGGGGTGAGCCACTCATTAAACAATTCGTGCAAGAATCAATTACTCACGCCGTCCGCTTGGAGCAGGCATTGGCGAAACTGCAAACGGACAGGCGAATCGTAGTGCTACATTACTCTCCAATTCGCGCCACCCTGAAAGGTGAAGATCCTGAAATCTTTCCCTTTCTCGGTTCCAGCCGATTGGAGGAACCAATTAATCGATTCCGGGTCAACGCAGTGTTTCACGGGCACGCCCACAACGGCATTCTTGAAGGAAAGACCTCTACGGGCATTCCGGTTTATAACGTCTCTGCGCCGGCCCTTCGAAAAACCGGCAAACCTTACCGCATTGTCGAGTTGTAAGGCCGTCTGTGTCAGACGTTCATTAATTAAGCGGTTTCTCGGCCACGACGCGCCATGCTTCTACATCGGCCCGGCTTCGTGTCGGTGAAACGCATCGGACAGCTTTCAATGAATCAAATGTCACTTCAGAAAAAGGCACTTCAATCGAATGCGTCAACAGGCGTCGATCCTGAATCGACATTTGCTTGTACAGCAGACTCAAGTGCGGGCTGAGTTGGTAATCGGACGAATCTTGTGCTGCTGTCCGAATGCTTTGATTAAGCTGCTGCAATTGCGTGCTCCGAGTGAAGTGTACAAAAAGCGTCTTAATAAACTCAGAGGAACTACTGACATTGAGGACTTGGAGAGCAATTTTTTTGCTGCTCCGTCCGGCTTTTGAAAGCACGTCGTCAACTATTTCCGTGGAATCCACGCCGACGTGAACCGTCACATGCGGTTCAAATTCAGGCGCAGAGTATTGTTCCGCGAGATCGTTAACAATATTCTGGAAATAACTGCGTGCAGGCTCAGTTGGAATGAGCCAGTAAGCAATAACGATTCGGCGAGACACAAGTTACTGACGACCTCTTTGTAGTGGCAGACGTGTCGCACTGCAAAGACTAATCCCCCTGCGATTGTATCGAAAATCAATCGCGATCCTTTTGCACACCTGTCCGATTTGGCGTTGTCTTCCCGACCCTATAAGGTTCTACTGACCAGGAAACCTTTTATGCCAACGAATGTTCTGGGAAGTGAGCTGAAATGTTGTTGTCGCGATCCGATCACCGGATTTTACCGGGACGGTTTTTGCCGCACCGGGCCTGAGGATATCGGGCTTCATACGGTCTGCGTGAAAGTGACACGGGAATTTCTCGATTTCTCTGTGCTCGATGGAAATGACCTTGTCACGCCACATCCGGAATGGGGTTTCCCCGGACTGAAACCAGGCGACAAATGGTGCGTCTGCGTGACACGCTGGAAAAGCGCACTGGATCACAACCGCGCGGCTCCTGTTGATCTTGAAGCAACGCATGCTTCCGCACTCGAGTTCGTCACGCTGGAAGAACTGAAAGCATACGCATTCTCTGAGTAAAGCGTGCGTTTGAATTCGACCAAGTTTGCCGCCACGCTAATCCCAAATTGAAGCTTCCGTTTAGTCTTTTCCTGGCGCTGCGGTATTTGAAACCAAAGCGTACCTTTCTTTCGATCATCACGCTGATTTCAGTGCTCGGCGTAATGCTCGGCGTGACGGTCTTGATTCTCGTCATTTCTGTCATGACCGGGTTCGATCGGGAACTGCGTCAGAAAGTGATCGATTTCGATGCACACATTCTCGTGGGCACGGAAGACGTTTTGCGCGACTGGCGAGCACTCAAAACGAAAATCGATAACACGCCCGGCGTAGTCGCAACCGCTCCCTACATTCAGGGACCGGTCATCGTGGAATTTCAAAACCGGCGAGTCGCCCCCCTGATTCGCGGAGTCGATCCCGTCGAGGAAGAGAAGGTCATCCCGCTACGAAAATTCATCAAATACGGCAACCTCAACCTGGAAGGGGATTCCACCGTACTCGGAATCGAGCTGGCGCGTAAATTGCAAGCGAAAGTCGGTGATAAAATCACTGTCTATTCGCCGGGCAACCTTGGACAGATTCTCGACGGCATCAAAAAATTAGAGACGGCCAAAGGCGACGAGGAAAAAAAAGCGATCGACCAATTGCGCGAGGTGATCCTGCCGAAAGAACTGACTATTACCGGCATCTTTGAGACTGGCCACTACCTGCACGATTCCGAGTATCTGCTCGTGCCGGTCTATGTAGGGCAGGAGTTATATGGGCTGCAAGACGGGTTGCACGGCATCACCGTTCGGACTGACAACCCGTACAGTGCCGAGCGAGTCAAACAGGCGATCGAACAATTTCTCCAACCGCCAGAATACGCACAGACCTGGATTGACATGAACCACCAATTTTTCGAAGCCGTGCGACTCGAGCGCAGCGTCATGTTTTTCCTGTTGTTCTTTATCGTGGTTGTCGCCGCCTTTGGAATCATGAGCACGCTCATCACAGTAACGGTGCAAAAGCGGCGCGAGATTGGAATTATGAAAGCCCTCGGAGCGAACATTGCGCAAGTCATCTGGGTTTTCCTCGGACAGGGAACGGTCGTCGGTCTTTTTGGAACTCTGACAGGTTTAGGACTCGGGATGACGTTAATTCGTTATCGCAACGAATTCAGCCAGTGGCTGGCTACGACGTTGCACATCGAAGTCTTCCCGCGCGAAGTTTATCAGTTTTCGGCAATCCCGGCAGAGATCATCCCAAGAGATGTCGCCATCATTTGTATCAGCGCATTTTTTATCTGCTCAATTGCCGCGCTGATTCCCGCATATTTCGCCGCACGGCTCGATCCGGTGAAAGCCTTGCGTTACGAATAGCTTCTTCTTTTACTTCCGCTCCTGCTCGCAATCGAGTTGATAAAGGCCTCAAGCATGGACGCGGCGTAGTCATATCCTTTCGCCCATTCACTTTGGCGGGGACCGGCTACGTTAAGGACATCGATCGTGTTCGCGCGGACAAAATCGGCGATCAACTGCGCGGCCTTTTCGGTGGAAACGTTGGAAGAGTTAATCAGTTTGAAGGGCCGTCGTTGCTCAATGCAGAAACGAACCGTTTGCTCGGTTCCGCCGCTCAGTTTGCCAGGGTAGACGATAACGGTTCCATCGGAATCTTTAACGTTGTGCAGCGTTCTCTCAGTAAAACCGCCGCTTTCCAACTCCCTCACTGGATAACGATCTGGAATCCGGCCGAATTCATCAAGACGTCCGGCTGGACACCAACCGCCGGACTCAATTCCGTGTTTTAAAGCAACGTCGAGTGCTGCGCGATCAACGCCTGTCTGTCCACCCGAGATGATTTTCACCTGCCTTCGGCACGCTTAGTCGCCGGTAGGAACAATGTCCGCACGTTCCACCATTAGGATCACCGTGCGTTCAGGCGCGCGCGTGCGGTGTCGCACGCCTTTGGGAACAACGAAGCCCTGCCTCGGCGCCAGGTCGACGACGCGATCTTCAAGGTCGATTAGGAACCGGCCATCGAGAACAAAAAAGAATTCGTCAATGTCGTTATGTTCGTGCCAGTGATATTCGCCCTGAATCACAGCCAGTCGGACCACCGAGTCGTTCACCTTGCAAAGCGTCTGGTTGTACCATTTGTCGGTGCAGGCATCGGCTAATTTCTGCACATCGATCAGCTCGAGCGGTCCATGTAAAATGTTGAGGTAAGTCTTGTACGGAAAATCTTGCGGCGATTTATTGGATTCCATGAGTTGAACTTAAACGCAGAGCGCAAGAAGCGCACATGCCTCGCCTGGTCTGTGAAGCGTACGTAGCGCGCGCGCCAATCACTCTTCGCCGTCGAAATAATCTGTTTCTTTTCCCTTTATGACAACTCGATCGGCCGCGGACGACTTATTCATCTTCCATTTCCCGCTGTCCGGATAGTAGCACGACTCGCCGATTGGATTGTCTGCGATCACATAATAAATGAAGTCTTCTCGGCCAGAATTAATCAGTTGATGCGGTTCGTCTGGGCCGAAGATGAACGCGTCTCCGGGCACGACTTCGGTCATACCATCCTTGTGACGAACGCTCCCTTTTCCGGAGACGACCAAATACAGCTCCCACTGTGCCGAATGCGCGTGATACGGAAAAGCTCGTTTTCCCGGGGGCACTCGATTCCATTCCAGATCAAACGGATGACGCTTCGACAAATCGAGCGAGCTCGGTTCGCGCCCGAGCGCTTCCGAAATTCCCTTAAACGACGCGGCATATTTCCCACCGGGCGACTGCCAGTTCTCTTCTTTGATCTCGTTTAGATTTATTTTGCGCATGACTAAGTCGCTTTAAAGGCGGGCGTGTCGCCCGCATTTACAAAGATGCAGCCGACACGGCTGCCGCTATAGAAGAGTCTCATTCCTCGCCATCAAAATAATCAGTCTCCGTTCCTTTCACGACGACTTCGTCCTTCGCGTCCGTTGTCACGGCCCATTTTCCGCTGTCGGGGTAATAACAGGAATCACCGGTCGCTCCCCCGCTGCGCGGATTATCGGCGATCACGTAATAAACAAAATCTTCGTCACCACTATTCCAAAGCTGGTGTGCCTCGCCTGGCTGAAATAAGAATGCATCGCCGGGTCCAACCTGGGTTGTCCCTTCCTTGTCTCGCACGTTGCCATGACCGGAAACGACCAGGTAGAGCTCCGATTCAGCCGCGTGCGCGTGATAGGGACAAAGGACTTTGCCTTTGGGAATTCGCACCAACGTCAGATCAAAAGGATGCCGCTTCGAGAGATCGAGCGACTCCGGCTCGCGTCCGAGCGCGACGGAAACATGTTTCATGAATCGCCCAAACTTTCCCTTTGGCGATTTGCGTTCCTTCTCAGGAATGTCTTTCAGATTCGCTTTCCGCATGTGAAGAATTTATCAATCTACCGGGACGAGACTCGGCTTCCAGTCGTGATTGAAAAAACAGCTATCCCTGCCCAAATCAAATTCACAAATGACGAAGGATAAGCTCGATAGAAGATCGTGTTTGCGACCAGGAGAATGCTGCCAATGATGTTGAGAACCTGATAAGGTGCAGAGTCTGCCTCCATTTTTCTGGAGGAGACCATTGCGTAAGCGACAAGGAGAGCTGCCGCTCCAAGCCAGCCAACCGCATCAAACCATATGTGATTGTTCATACTCGATTATCTTTGCGTTGAGGAAAGCATCACACTTTCAATTTTTTCGGCAGTTTTTGTTTCAGTTTCTCGACCGGCTCGAAAAGGTCGCCGAGTTTCTTGACGCGGGCGAGGACCTGGTCGGAGCGGAACTTCAGGAGTTCGACCTTTTTCTTTTTCAGACAGTTTTCAACTTCAGTCCATCTGACGGGAGTTGAGACCGTCGGTTCTTCCCTCGCACGGAGCGAATAGACGCAAATCGTCGTTTTGTGTTCGTCGTTCTGGCTCCAATCCACGAACACTTTTCCTTTCCGTAATGCCTTGGACATGTTCGAGGTGACTCGATCGGCATGTTCACTCTCCAGATACTGGGCGAAGGAGCGCGACAAGTCCTTGGTTTGATCGTAGGTCACCGGCGTATTCAACGGCACGTAGACCTGCAATCCCTTCGATCCACTCGTTTTGGCAAACGATTTCAGTTTCATTTTGCCTAACAAATCGCGGAGCCATAGTCCCACCTGGCAGCATTGGACGATGTCAGCCGGAGCGCCTGGGTCGAGGTCAAAAACCATCATCGTTGGACGCGCCATATCGTCTTTGCGGGACAGCGACGTATGCAGCTCGAGGTCCGCAAGATTAGCAGCCCATACGAGTGTCGGCAGATCGTTAGCCAGACAATAATGCATAATCCGCTGATTGCCTTCGCTCCACACCTTTGCCGTCTGCACCCACTTGGGCCGATGCGATGGACAATTCTTTTCGTAAAAAAATTCGCCCTCCACGCCGTTGGGGTAGCGCTTCATGGTGAGCGGACGATCTCTCAGATGCGGCAGAAGAACTGGCGCAATGCGGATGAAGTAATCGATCACCTGCCCTTTCGCGAATCCGACTTTTGGATACAGCACCTTGTCGAGATTCGACACCTGGATCTTGCGGTCTTCGACGATTAGCTCGGCTTTTTGGGGCATGTTGAAGGGCAACGTCCAACGCTCAACGCCGAACGTCCAACACTGAATTGCTTTTCAAGCAAAGAACCGCTCAGGCGGGAGGAGAGGCTGCGGTTTGCAAATTCGCGCCACACAATGTTCCCAGCTTTCGTGACCGCTCAGGATCTCAATTTCCACTCGCAAGAAATAAATGGGCACCTTCATTTCGGCCTCGGGCAAACGCGGCATGCGCACCGAATCTTTTTCTGTTGTCACGATCATCTCCAAGTCCCGCCGGATACAACGTTTGATAAAACTGAGCAGCTCTGCTTCGGAATAATAATGATGATCAATGTAACGCATCGCCAGATCGACATGCGCACCGAGCTTTGCCAGTGCGGCTTCAAAGCTTTCCGGCGCGGCGATGGCGCTGATCGAGCCGATGAAAGCATTACGTAAGCCTTCCAGCGGCACTTTTTCACGGGTAAAGACATTCTGCAGATACAGCGGCTTATGCGCGCATTCGATAATTTCGGCGGTGCGATTGTAGCGGCGAATGCGCTTCACCAGGGCATCGTTCGGTTCGCCCGTGTTTTTCGTGATGAAGATGTAGCTGGCGCGGCGCAGATTTCGCGGCGCCTCGCGCAGCGTGCCTCGAGGAAGAAGGAATTCATTACCAAACGGGGCTTGCCGATCCACAAGGACGATGTCCAGCCGATGTTTGAGATGGAGATACTGCAAACCGTCGTCCAGCAGCAACGTATCAATCTTCCATTTTTCGATGGCAAGCAGACCGCTTTTGACACGGTCTTTGTCCACGAGGACGATCACGTTCTTCAAGTTATGCGCGAGCATGTAAGGTTCATCGCCGGCAGTACGTGAATCCAGCAAGAGCGATATGCCGTCGGAGACAATCCGCGGAGGATCGGATTCTCCTTTGAGCAGCCGACTTAGCAAACTTCGTTTGCGCGGCACGCTTTTATAACCCCGAGTCAGAATTGCCACTCGGCGCCCGCCTGTTTGCAATGCCCGAGCAATCTTTTCGACGATCGGCGTCTTGCCCGTACCCCCGACGGTCAGGTTGCCCACGCTGATCACCAGAACGCCAAGCGCGCGCTCACGGAAAATTCTTTTCCGGTAAAAATAAAGCCGGAGCTGCACGAGTCGATCGTAGGCGAACGAGAGCGCGTAGAGGATTCCGCGCAAAATCGAGGCGCGAACGCCATGACGGCGTTCCAGCACAACGTCAATTCCAAACTGTTCCAGGTTTTCAAGCCGCCGGCCCATAATTGGTGATTAGTGATCAGTAATCTGTGATCGGATAACATGCGCACCCCGGTTATCGGCGCGCGTGACGATCTGTACGAGACAACGATGGTCGCACCGCGCGCTTCATTGCCGCAGCGATCCGATCTGGATGTTGCCACGTAATGGCGCAGATTGTCGAGCCACTGCCACTGAGGAAAGCGCCAAGCGCACCCGCTTTTTCGGCTGCAGTGATGACGCCGGGAAGAAACGGCATCAGTTTTGCGCGAAACGGTTGATGAATGAAGTCGACGAATGCGCCACGCAAATCTTTGTAATTTTTTGAAGCGAAGGCCGCAGTGATTGCACACGCGTTTCCACAATTCTCAACCGCTGCGGCATGCGAAATTTTGGATGGCAGGAGCCGCCGCGCTTTCGAAGTTCGAATTTCAAGCGCCGGGACGAGTAAAACGAAATACAACTGGGGCGAAACTCCAAAGCGCTGAATGGTAGGAACACCGCGCGTCGACCGGTCGGCGCGCCGCGCCGATCCTGACACCACCGTAAAACCGCCGAAGGTCGCTGGCGCAGCGTTATCCGGATGACCTTCCAATTGGGCGCATAGTTTGAACAGCGTCAATTGATCGAGCGGAGCGCCGCTGAGGCGGTTAAGCCCATCCAAAATGCCAAGGCGAATGGTTGCGCTGCTGCCCAGACCTCGCGACCGGGGAATTTCTTCGACGATTGAAAAAGAAAAATGAAACATACGGCGACCGGCCTGTCTAAAAAATCGTACGGCGGCGTCCGAGACAATTTGCGGGTGGGGTTGTTCCGGCCCCCGACCCCTAGTAACTGTTACGCTGTTGTAAATGCGCAGTGCGACACCGAGGCAATCGAAACCAGGACCCAGATTTGAGGTACTCGCCGGAACGCGAACGGTAACTTGCTGCATTCGGAGACGGAGTGTAGCTATGCCCAGCTTTAGCGGCAACCGGTCCCTTAGGCCATGCCGTATCCGAAGTATGCCATTGGATATGGCTGGAAGATGAGTCCTGGCTGGATTGATGCGAGCTTGTTTCGGGACTTCCAAGCCGAGGGAACGGACGCGCACAGGCTCTGCACAACGGAGGATGGCTGGGTGGAACGGTTTGGGCGTGACGTCGTGATCTCGTTTACGAGAGTCCTGGTTCGCGAACGCCTCATTCAGGAATTGAAGGAGTGGGCACGTGACACCCTTTTCAACGTTGGACGCGTTTTCGCTCGCTTCGTTCCTCGAAAAAGCGAACAACGCGAACCGCCACGTTTGATATGCGGCGACGCGGCTGAGAATCTACAGACGATTGCTACGGAGCGACGTTTGAGATTTGGGATCGACTTCAATGCGGGCTTCTCTGTGGGCCTGTTTCCCGATCAGAGAGAAAACCGCAGCTATGTCCGTCGGATTGCGCCCAAGCGACTGTTGAATTGCTTTGCCTACACCTGCTCTTTTTCGGTGAGTGCGGCCCATGTAGGAGCAACTACCCTCAATCTCGACCTTTCCAAAAAATCCCTGGCGCGCGGACGCGAGAATTTTGCGTTGAACAACCTGCCAACACTGGGTCATCGCTTCATCGCCGATGACGTGATGACGATACTGCCGCGGCTAGCGCGTAAAGGAGAGAAGTTTGATGTCATTATTCTTGATCCGCCCACTTTTGCGCGTTCGCCCGGAGGAAAGACGTTTCACGTTGAAAACGATTTCGAAAAGTTGCTCGTCGATTCCTTCGAGCTGACAGAGCGAGACAGCCACATCCTGATATCGACGAATTGCTCCACGTTGCGCGCGCATGCACTGGAAGTCATGGCTCGTTACGGGCTCAAGGCCACGCGCCGCGCCGGCACGTTTCATCGATCCCCTCCGCTGCCTGATTTTCCACCGGGCACAGGCGCCACCTCCATTTGGCTCACCTTGCGTTGACAGGTCGATGCGCGCAGAGCAGGATCAGAATTCGAATCATTAAACGAAATGGAACGCTCATCTGCCGAACTTGCCGCCGAATTTCCGGAACGCGGACTGCATTGGGTGAAAGAACAGGTCGAGACCGCTCTCAGCGAGACTGAGGATTACGTTCGTGAAAAACCGGCGCAGTCACTCCTGTGCGCATTTATGGCCGGGTACATTTTGAACCGGTTGCCGCTGGGCCGAATTGTGAGCGGGCTTTTTCGCTTGCTCGTTGTAGCATTGAGGCCCGCGATCCTGATCTACGGTGCCGCGAAGCTCTATCAGGCATCCCAGGAAGAAAAATAAGATTGTAGAGGCGCTCGCCGCGCGAGCGCCCGTCGGTTTTGGTTTGGCGTTCGCCGCGGCGAACGCCGCGACATCACTACTCCAGCGTGAACCCAATCTTGAGCGTCACCTGCCAGTGACCGATTTTACCGTTCTCGACATCTCCACGGGTCTCGGTCACCTCAAACCAGCGCATGTTGCGAACGGTCTTTTCAGCGCGTGCCAGGGCGTTTTTTATCGCCTCTTCAAATCCGTTGGGCGAGGAACCAACCACCTCGATCTTTTTATAAACATGATCAGACATGCAGGCATTATTCTCTCAGAGGACGATCAAACACAACAAAAAGCCAAGTCATCATTCGCGATTATACAGGTTGTAGCCATGGCGTTGCGTCGCCTCGCCGGTAGCAACCCGCCAAACGCCTCGACACAGCGAGGCAGGCTACAACAATATGTGGCGGTAGAGGCCAGGGCTGACAATTTGCTTTACAAACGCATCGCAATTTCGGCAGCCTCGCGTCGTGGGACAATTGCTGACAATCTCGGTGCTGCTCCTGGCCGCTGCCTCTTGCCTTCACGCTCAGGATCAAGAGCGTAAGCTGGTTGATCGTCTGCTGAAGCCCGACATGACTTTGCAAAGCAGCGAACAAAAGAAAAAATTCATCGCTGATGGCACATCGATAAACAAAAAGGCAAGTGTCGGCACATTTTACGTGCAGAAAAAACCGAACTCTAAAACGTTTTCGAAGAAAGGTGAATTCTCGACCCGGCAATTTGATTCGCGGCCTTTCCACGGCAATCGCCGCGCATTTGAAAACTCATCGCAGCAAGCTGTGGGCAATTCTCGCCTCGCTTATCCAACGCAAACGGCCCGCGGTCCTCGTGATGCGCCGCAATCCGACAAGAAAGTTGCCAGTCGCGCATACGCAGAGAACCGGCCTTTTCTGGATCAGGGTAAAAGCCAAAAATCGCTTAACCGGCAGAACGCGCCGCTCACGATTGACCAGGTGCGCGAGTTGTTGAACAAAAACAAGTAGCGCGCAGGCTGTCCGCGCTATTGTTGATCATGCAGTCGGATGGAGCCCTCGCGTTGTTAAGTAAAGGCGCGGCGCAAATCATTAACGAAAACGAATTGCGCGAAAAACTCGCGCTCGGCCGACCGCTGCGGGTGAAATTAGGTGTCGATCCAACCACCTCCGATATTCACCTTGGGCACACCATTGTTTTGCAAAAGCTGCGACAGTTCCAAGACCTGGGTCACCAGGCAATTCTCATCATCGGCGATTTCACGGGAATGATCGGTGATCCGAGCGGTCGGTCTGTGACGCGGCCGCACCTGACGAGCACAGAAGTGCAGGCGAATGCGGCGACTTACCGTGAGCAGGCTTTTAAAATTCTCGATCCGGCGCGGACAGAAACGGTGTGCAATGGCGACTGGTTTCGAGCCATGTCGTTTGAAGATGTTATTCGACTCAATAGTCGGGTGACGTTGCAGCAAATGTTGCAGCGCGACGATTTCAAAACGCGGATCGATAACCAGCAATCGATTCGCGCCCACGAAATTCAATATCCAATCATGCAGGGCTGGGATTCGGTAATGGTAAAGGCCGATGTTGAACTCGGAGGAACGGACCAGCTTTTCAACATCTTAATCGGACGCGACTTTCAAAAAGAGGAAGGTCTGCCGCAGCAGGTCGTTTTTCTACTCCCCATTCTCGAGGGCTTGGATGGCTCCAAGAAAATGAGCAAGAGCCTCGGCAACTTCATCGCAATTAAGGAACCTGCCGCGGAGATGTTCGGGAAACTGATGAGCATTTCAGACGATTTGATGGCGCGTTACTATGATTTGCTCCTTGGACGCGCTCCGCCAGGCGACATGCATCCGCTCGAAGCCAAAAAGCTGCTCGCGTTCGAAATCGTGCGAACCTATCACTCGCTGGCTGCTGCCCAAAAAACACTTGATGAGTGGAATACTCGGTTTAGCAGGCGCGATTTGGAACATGCCGATCTTCCTGCATTTGCAGCGGCTTTAGGGAACGGACTAACGGCCGTAGCGCTCGTTTCAAACGTTTATCGGGACGTGTTCAACCTGGAAAAATCACACAGCGAAGTCTCGCGACTGATCAAACAGGGAAGCGTAGAAATCGACGGAGCGAAAATTCGCGACCCAAAGGCGACCGTGGGCCTTGAGCCGGGTCAGACTCTTCGGCTGGATAGAAAACACGCAGTGCGAGTCCGCTGATCCCCCCAGACACACGCAGCGGGAAGAATGTCCGCTTGGCAGTCCTTCCGTTGTCAGGCCGTAGCCGTCTGGAACATGGGCAGAACGCGCGAATGCTCGAGGTAGCTGGCTGCGATTCCCTCGAAGTGCGCACGAATACTGCGCAGTTCGGCCGTCACAAAACTGTCTACAAAATGCAAGCGCCGATCCAGCCAGGCAAACAGCTTGTTCTTAATCTCGTAATGAACCGCGAGAGTAACTTCAGTGCAGTTTGGTCGAATCTCAGCGAAATCGACTATGCCCATTAACGTAATATTTCCGCCTACTGACTCAAACGTGTACTGATCGGGCGAATCGCTCTCAACCGAGAGCATGACCGTGTGTGCCTCGAAGCCGAGCGGCCCGCGAAAGCTGAAATCGACCGTCTTGGACGATGTCACAGTAGCCCGCGTTACCATTAAGAACTGCCGCCGGTATGACTGAATACTCGCCAGACGCGCCTTGCACTCCGGCACCGGCTGACTCATGTGTAGGGTTTTTTGTAAGAGCATATAATAAGCGTTGTTTCGCGGTGAGAGAGAGCAACAGCAATGCCATTCTCTTTTCCCAGTAGGGTGCAGCCATAACCCACTTCAAGTGTGTTCGTTTTTTTTACACTGCTGTATCAGTGCGACACGCTATCAGCCGATCGTCGAATCAACCATAAATCGCCAGTCAGTAGGTAGTTCGGTAAGGTTTTCCCCTAGTTCGGCAAGTACTGGAACATCAAGAATTTTCCTGAGAATATCAGCATTTGTTTGGGCGGCGATATCGCCCATTTCCTGAGCGTTATTCAATACAAGCCCGGTACAGCGCAAGCCGCGTCCGAGAATATTTTGCACGGTGAGAACCGCGTGATTCAGGCAACCGAGCCGGTTGTATGCAACGGCCAGGACCGGCACCTTCATCGCAACAGCCAGGTCGCTGACGAAGTAGTTACGGTGAATCGGAACCATCCAACCGCCTGTTCCTTCAACAACGACGTGTTTGACCCGGTTCTGAAGAGAATGAAAGGCAGCGAGGATATGATCGACATCGATGTCCAGTTTCTCCATCAAGCTGCCCACGATGGGTGCCGCAGGCGTTTTCAACCAAACCGGATTAACCTCGTCGATCGTCAAGCCGTCACTGCTAGCGGCCAGTAGAAGTTCTGCATCTCGACGGTCTCCACAGCAGATCGGTTTCAACCCGGCACAGGACGTGCCCGATGCCCGCAACAGATGCAGAAGCCGGGCCGCGGTAAAGGTCTTGCCTACACCTGTATCCGTCCCCGTGATAAAGAGGCTCACGCGACCTGCTTCACGCGCTCCAATCCGCCCGTCGCTCGCCGCGGCGAGCTAATGGTTTGCACCATTGACCGGAAGATCTTTGCACCATCCATACTGCCAAGCCGCGCGTCTGATGCGCGATCGGGGTGAGGCATGAGTCCGAACACGTTTCGCTCGCGATTGCAGATACCGGCGATGTTTTCAATGGATCCATTTGGATTTGCTTCCGGCACAACGTGACCCTCGCTATCGGAGTATCGCAGAATCACTTGTTGATTTGCGTTGAGCTCTTGCAATGTCGCCGCGTCCACAAAGAAACAGCCTTCGCCGTGCGCCACTGGCAAGCGAAGGAGCGAACCCTTCCCACAACCATGTGTGAATGGTGAGTCATCGACTTCGACCCGGGTAGTAACCATTTCACAGACAAAACGCAGCGAGCGATTGCGAACCAGCGCACCCGGCAAAAGGCCAGCTTCGCACAGAACCTGAAACCCGTTACAGGTCCCGAGGACGAGCTTGCCCGCCTGGGCGTCACCGATCACTGCTTTCATGATTGGCGAAAAACGCGCAATAGCGCCACAACGCAAGTAATCGCCATATGCAAACCCACCAGGCAATACAACTGCATCAAAATCGTCCAGCGAGGTTTCTTTGTGCCAGACGTACTGGGCGTGCAATCCGTCGAGTCCATTAATCGCCGCGAGGCAATCCTGATCGCAATTTGAGCCGGGAAACTGAATAACTGCGAATCTCATCTTGGTTTCAGTGCGCGGCACGCTGCTCGGCGTGATAATCATTGACCACCAGGCACGCGTGAATAATGCCCGGAATCCAGCCCAGGAACGTCAAAATGAGGCTGAGAAAAAAACTGGCGATGCGACCTGTCAAAAGCACGGCAAGCGGTGGCAACACAACACAGAAAAAGTATCGCAGCGCTTTCATTTAGACTTCCTCGTCTGTGGCTTCTTTGGTTGAGCCTTAGTTGCACGTTGAGCGTTGAGCGTTTTCTCCCGATCTCCTACACCAATGTTTTGCAGTTCGTAGTCTTCAATCACTGGATTCGAGAGCAAATCGCGACAGAGATCGCGCAATCGCTTTTCGAGATCACCGTTTTGCCCATCAATATCGATCTCCATATATTTCCCGATTCTAACGCTTCGGACTTCCGGCATGCCCAGATGCTGCATGGCGTCACGCACTGCATTACCCTGCGGATCGAGCACCGCAGCTTTCGGCATGACGATGACCTTTGCTTTCATCTCCACACCATATTTGCGTGCGTTCTGCGAACAAGCGTAATTCAAAAACGGGATTACTTCAGGACAACGACGTCCAGCACTCCGTCGCGGCGTAGGACATTGACCCCTACATCTCCTTCGTCGTGTCTGGTCAGCAAAAGATCCACACGCGCGTCGCCTATTTTCAATCCGCGGATCGTCACCTGCTGGAGGAAACGCGGTAAAATCGGCTTTGAAAACGTCACCCTTCGTTCCGGAGCCGACACGTTCAGGCCCAGGCAAGCTTCGAGCAGAAGAAACACAGCGCCCGATGCCCAGGATTGAGGAGCACACGCTACAGGGTAAAGCGTGGGCGCCTCGCCAGCACGTCTCGGAAAACCGCAAAACAGTTCGGGGAGACGATGCAGATCGAGAAACAGACTCGCGTCGAGCAAGCCGGCGAGGACGATAGCCGTCGATTCCCTAAGGTCATAGCGTGCGAACCCGGCGGCGATTAGCGAGTTGTCGTGCGGCCAGACGGATCCGTTGTGATACGACATCGGATTGTAACGCGCCTCGCTCGTAGCGACCGTCCGAATTCCCCAGCCGGACAAGGAAGCTTCATCTGTGAGCGTCGCCGCCACGCGACGTGCATGCTCCGGGGTCGCAATACCAGCGAAAAGACAATGACCTGCGTTGGACGTTCGCACTTTACAGGGCTGCTTTCTGCCATCGAGCGCGAGTGCGTATGTGGAAAGTTCTTCACACCAGAAACTTTCTTCGAATCGTCGGTGCAGAGTTTTCGCTTGTTTCGACAAGTCGCGCGCCTTTGCATCATCACCGAAGAGCTTAGCCAATTTGGCCGCCGCCAGCTTGGCAGCGTAAACGTAGCCTTGAACTTCGCACAAAGCGATTGGTCCTTCGGCAGACGTGCCGTCGGCGTGGAAAATCGCATCATGAGAGTCCTTCCAACCTTGATGGATGAGACCAAGTTTCGACTTGCGGGTGTATTCCACGAAGCCGTCGCCGTCGACGTCGCCATAATGATCGATCCACGCAAGCGCGCGTTCGACGTTCGTCCAAATAGACTCAACGAACGCGCAATCACCCGTGCGCGTGTAGTACGCGCCGGCAAGCATGATGAAAAGCGGGGTTGCGTCGATGCTGCCGTAGTAACGCCTGAACGGAATCTCGCCCAGGACAGCCATCTCACCCGCGCGCGTCTCGTGGAGGATCTTGCCCGGCTGAGCATCCTGTTCCGCGTTCTCCGTGTCCGCTTGCGTGGCAGCCAGGTACCCGAGGACACCGCGCGCGAGACTGGGATCAAACCACATGCATTGGAGCGCTGTAATAATTCCGTCCCGTCCGAATTCCGTGCTGAACCAGGGAACGCCTGCGTAGGGATACGGCCCATATGAGGTTTCGGTTCGCATCATATGGAGATCGGCAATAGAGCGATTCAGCCAATCATTGAATTGTTCGTTTGAGGCAAAAATCTGAGGCTCTCGTGCATGTGTCGCTTCCAGTGCGCCAGCTGCCTCTTGAACTACCTTTTCATAATTCGGCTTAACCTCTCCGTGGGAATCGGTGCCGACTTCGCAGACAATCGCCCAGCGGTAGCTCGCGGCCTCGCCGGGTCCCAACCGAATTTGGTACGTGGCCGATGACTCACTTAGCCGCGTGGGCGATGGATCGAAGACGATGCGCGTCCGACGGATACAGTCGTCCAATCCATTATACGCGAGCACCAGTCCATCCTGTACAAGCTGCGTTGGTATCCGATTGCCGCGACGTTCCCGCCTAACACCTCGCACTTCGAAGATGTCAGCGAAATCAGCATCGAATTCGACCGAGACTGAAAATTCAATAGGTGTGCGACCGTAGTTATGGATTCGAAGTCGCTCGTAACATGCTTTCTCCCAAAGAATCTTTGAACGGAAGACATGTAGCGTTCCTTGAGGTATTACTATCTCACCATTGCGCCACACATCGGCGTTGGTGGCATCCACCGCCAGAACGGCGTTGTCCTCTCTGATGGTAGAGCTCAGTAAAAGAGGACGATCCTTTCCCAACTTTAGCGTCAATCGGGATAAGAATCGAGTATCCTGGTAGTATACCCCAAGCTCACCAGTGCCGAATGGTTCGATGTCGCCGAATCGGTCGAACACAGCGAACGCATCTGCTTGCTTCAGGACCCGGGTGCGGACGTCGATGCGATGGGAGGACGAGCGAATATAAAACTCGTCCCGGATGCGAATGACTTCCTTAGCCATTATGCGCGCGCCTCCAACGCGGCTCATCTGGCTTGCGATTCATTAATCGCTCGTAGGCTTGTACACTTTCGTAAAGTGGCACGACCTGAGCGACTCGCATAAAAATCCCAAACCCTCTCCCTAAAAAGAAACTATCGAAAATTCCGGCCCAACCCTGGCAGCTCAAGGCTGTGCCTTGCCTAACTTTAATTCTCCCGAACAACCTCACCCGGCTTTTTATCTTCACGCAACCCGAGGAAGACCGGCGCACGCAGTTTTTTGTCTCGTGTCCATTCGGCGAATTTAATTTCACAAACGAAAACCGGATTTACCCACTGCATTTTCCGCATCATCGAGGGTGTGATGTCCTGCACCCATTGCCCATTGTGCTTTGATGGTAAATCGACAAACGGGCAATCGTCGCGTGCTTCCTTTTGGAATTTCTTGTAGAGCATCGATAACATTTTTGCAGTGAACCCAGTGCCGACTTTCCCGGCAAACACGAGCTTTTTCTTCTCATAGTAACCAACCAAGATCGCGCCGAAATATTTGCGTGATCCTTGTGGTGGAGTGTATCCCCCAATGACGAATTCCTGTTCGCTGACGCATTTAAGCTTGATCCACGCACCGCCTCTGCGTCCGGGTTCGTAAACAGAGTTGCGCTGTTTTCCAATAATTCCCTCGAGGCCGCGCCGCTTCACCTCGTCGAGCAATCGATTGGCGTCGCCGCCAATCGCGCCAGAATACCGAATGGGATCTCCCCCGCCGCCACAGAGCCTTTCGAGAACGTTCTTGCGCCCCTCCAACGGCAGTGAAAGCAGGCTTTTGCCGTCGAGCTGTAATAGATCGAATGCATAAAGATAAACAGGACTCTTTCGCCCTTCCATCTCGCGCGCTTGCAACAGTTGAAAAGACGACCTGCCCTCCTCGTCGAGCGCAACCACTTCGCCATCGATTACGCATTCGCGCGCCGGCAAAGTTTTTATCGCTTCTACGATCTCTGGGAATCGTCCGGTCAATTCGTTTTCATTTCGCGATAGCAGTGAAACTTTGTCATCCTTTTTGACTCCGATCAGGCGGATGCCGTCGAACTTAAGCTCATAAATCCAATCGCCCGTCGCTGGTGGTTCCTCAACCAGCTTCGCTTTCATCGGCTCGATGAAACGAGCTTTTGCCGAGCGCAAATCTGGCAGGGATGTCATTGTAGGACGACCCCGCTGAGGCGGGTTACCCCGCTTCGCGACCGGCAGGCGAGGCGCCCGCGTTACAACCTCATCCTTTTCTTTTTTTTTAATGCGGCACGAATCCGTGCTTTGAATTGCGATGTGGGATTCTCGTCTGCTTCGCGACCGGACTCCCACTCGGCATCGCGATCTTTTGCGATTTGCTGCATGGTCCGTCCAGTTTTCACCGAATGGTCTTCCAATTTTTTCGATATCGGCTTCGCGTCACCTCCTGTTTTCAGGATTAACCATTGATTCTTGGCATCATCACGACCCCGAATCCGGACCAGGGTCCATTCGCCTTTTACTTTTTCGCCGTCGAGAACGAGATGAAGCTTGCCTTCGCGCAACGATTTCACCGGCTGCTCCCCGAAAACGTGATAATTCCCACGGTCCCACACCATCACTGTGCCGCCGCCGTACTGGCCCTCGGGAATAATGCCTTCGAACTGCTCGTATTCGATTGGATGATCTTCCACTTCTACGGCCAGGTGCTTCTCACCTCGCTTCCAAGGGAGTCCTTTCGGTAATGCCCATGATTTCAGCACACCCTCCATTTCCAGCCGAAAGTCATAGTGCAAACGGCGCGCTGCGTGTTTTTGAATAACAAAACGCGACGCACCTTTGATCTTTCGCGGTAACGCTTTGCCACCGGCAGGTTCCGCTGTTTTCTTGAAGTCGCGCTTCCGCTTGTATTCGGTCAGTCCCATTTCTACGGAACCTAACCATTAATTGCCGTGGCTGCACGTGAGTTGTGGAAGCGCTTCTGCCAAGCGCCTATGGCCCGGATTCGGCGTTTGACACAAACGCCGCTACATCCCTACGCTTCGCCTGCCAACGGCTCGCCGACGAGATAACGAACGAAACGGCGGATGACGATGTTTTCACCCAGTTCCGCAATCTTGCCGTTGAGCAAGTCTCTGATCGTCACATCGGGATTCTTAATAAACCCTTGTTCGAGCAAGCAAACAGTGCTGTAGAATTTCTCGAGTTTTCCTTCGACAATTTTGTCGGCAACATTCTCAGGTTTGCCTTTGACTTGGGCCTTGTAAATTTCGGTCTCCGCTTCGATGAGATTGCCTGGCACATCAGCGCGGCTGACATAGAGCGGGTGTGCTGCTGCAATATGAAGGGTGATGTCCTTCACGAACTCGCGAAAATTCTCGTTCCTGGCCACGAAATCGGTCTCACAATTCACCTCCACGAGCACGCCAACCTTTCCTTGCAGGTGAATATAGGAAGCGACGACGCCTTCTTTCGTTGCGCGCGAAGCTTTCTTTCCAGCGTTGGCAATTCCTTTGGTTCGCAAAATCGTCTCCGCTTTGTCTAGATCACCGCCGCTCTCCACGAGAGCGCGCTTGCAATCCATAAAACCTGCGTTGGTTTTTTCGCGGAGCTGCTTAACTAGTTGAGGATCAATTTCGGCTGTTGTTTTCATTAAAGTGACTAGAGCATTGAAAATGGAATCCAGGGTCGATTAACTATCAACCATCGGCTATCAACTCAGCTGGCTACGCTGAGACGCCAGCCATTTCGACTTGCTCGCGGATCCGCGCTTCGTTGCTTGCCGAGACAATAGCATCCACGAGCTTCTGCAGAATCACGCGTATCGCGCGAATCGCGTCATCGTTGCCGGCGATCGGGTAATCAATGACGTCGGGATCCGCGTTCGTATCCACGATAGCAACCACTGGAATCCCGAGGCGCCGGGCTTCGTTCACGGCATTTTGTTCGCGGATCGTATCGATGATCACAAGAGCGTCGGGAAATTGCGACATCTCGAGTATTCCGTCGAGGTTGCGCCGGAGCTTTGCGGCTTCGCGATTAAGCGCCGCCAGTTCCTGCTTGCCCATCTTCTTGTATTCGGGGGATTGCTCGATCTCCTCGATATATTTCAGCCGTCCAATGCTCTTTCGGATGGTCGCGAGATTAGTCAGCGTGCCGCCGAGCCACCGCTGATTCACGTAAAACTGGCCACAAGCCAGCGCAGCCTCTTTTATTGCTTCTTGCGCCTGCTTTTTGCAACCGACGAATAAAATTCTGCCTCCCCGACGTGTGACTTCCTGCAGAAATTCCGTCGCCCGCCGAAGCTGCAGAACGGTTTCATCCAAGTTGATGATGTAAATCTGATTGCGCTGCTCGAAGATGAAAGGCTTCATCTTCGGATTCCAGCGCTTCGTCTGATGTCCAAAATGGACACCAGCTTCCAAAAGTTCAGGCACTAATTCTGTTGTATCTGCCATAGGAGAAAATCCGCGAGAGGGGAACTCCAGAGCGGGACGGTGAAGATGCTACAGCACGGGTCGATGTGCAACCTGAAATTCCGTCCTGCTAACACCTTAGTTAAACGTGGCGTTGGGACTCGTAATAATGGGACTTAGAATGTCCATCTTCGACGCCTTAAGGCTCAAATCGCGATCGGATTCGAAATTGACCCGAACGACGTGTCCTCCTTCCCAGAAAGATGTGGATCAACAACAAGATCGGCAAAGCCAGGCCGACGACCAGGTGAATCCAGCTCGTCCATTCACGCAGCATTTCGCCACCTGCGTAATAAAGACCGTAACCGGTGACGGTTAAAACGGCGAACACACTCAGAAAAACCGATCCATTTGCTCGATTGCGGCGCGCCCGCCATGCGAATCTCACGTGCCCATTTAAAAGCATCCCGATGAGCACTAAAACTGCCATCGCCACAGCGCCATGGATTTTCATCGCCCAAGCCTTTGCGGCGGTTGTCTCAAAATCACCAGGCGGGGCAGCGAGATAGGTCCAATATGTCCACGCCACCCCGCTTAAGAAAAGCAGCGCCAGCACGGCGTAGAGAAAATATCTCTGCAAGGGCTTCAATCGAATCGAGTCCGGTCGCGGGTGTCGCATGATGAATGAAACATCCATGATGGCGCGCCATCGCGCTCAAGCAACAACGCATCCGCGCGATATCGTGCCAGCAAGCCCGCAGCTTCCTCGCGGAGTGCAAAGACGACTTTCGTTAATGCATCCGCAACCATGCATTCGGCAGCCGCCACGCTCACGCTGATTAGCTCGCACACGGTTCGTCTGCTGCGCCCATCAAGCAATGGACTCACATACTGCGCATGATGCTTTCGACGTTCGAAGTACATCCCCGAAGTCGCCATGGCGCGCTCGCGCAGTCGCACCGCTCCGGCAATGCGTGTTGGCTCGGCAGGATGGCGCAAATGAATAAATTGCGAATCCGGCCCAAATGTTCGCAGATCACCTCCGGCGTTTACAATTCCTGCCCTGACGCCATTATCTTTCAAAGCCTCAACGGCACGATCGACGGCAAAGCCTTTAGCGATTCCACCAAGATCGACAATCAAGTCGCGGCAAAAAAAGACCTCGTGATGACGGCGAAGAAAGATGTCACGCGAGGTTGAGATTGGACTAAACCGATAGCAACGATCAGGAAGATAGTTCCACTTCGTAAGCAAAGGAGCGATCGTAATATCGAACGTTCCGTGGCTGTCTTCGGCAAACCGCTTTGCCGCTCTCATGACCTGCCAGGTCCATGGATGCACGGACACGCCTTTTGGAAAAGCCTCGCGATTCATGCGCGAGACGTCACTCAGAGGGTCGTGAAAGCTCATTAAGCGATTCACTCGCGCAATCGCATCGAATCCAGCTTCGATTCCACGGGCGAGTGATCCTTCATCGCCTCCACACGCTGTGATTTCGACGAATGTGCCCAGCAATGGGCGGCAGCGACGAATTTCAATGCTTGAGCGCGATCTCATAAAATGCCAAGAGGCGTTTCACGCCGTCGGTGATGTGCCGGCAACTCAGAGTTGCTCCGCTGATGTTTTTGATGTCGCTATCAAGTTTGAGCGTCGATTTGCTGGTCTTACCGACAAATTGGGCACGCCATTTTTGATCTCGAATCTGGCCACCGTAGGTCTCGCGATAATCCATGATTTCAATCTGCTTGACCGATCCATCAGCGTTGAGTCCGGCTGCGTAATTGATGAATTCGTGTTTACCGACAACTTCATCGACGATGAACCAACCACCACCGCTTACCCGCCAGACCTGCTGCTCATCATGCAACACGCGGACGCCGCTAGCCTGCTCAATGGCTTTGCGTTGAACGCTCGTCAGCTTCACGGACGCAGCCGTGAATGATTTGCCTGGAAAAATCGCGCGCTGCGCTTGCTCTACGCTTAGGTATTGAATCGCGAATGCGGATGGGGCAATTAAAGCCGAGGCCGGCAGCGCGATGAAAACGAACTCCGACTTCATCGCATCTAAAAATTGAACCCTACTTTCAGTCGAAACAATTGTCGCGTTTCCTCAGCGAAGGTTTGCCCGTCGGCCGGCTCGTCTACACCCTTGCCGTAAACCTGATAATTCCAGGTAAGTGTGGCCCACCAATTCTTTTGGGAGTAATGAATACTTGGACCAGCATAAAAAACGCGGTGCTCGAAGTTATAAAGGTCGAAAAGCGGATATTCCCATCGGGTGTGAATTTCCACGCCCGCATACCAGTTTGGAGCAAAGCGATAGGCCACACCAGCTGCGCCTTCGAGAGAGAGTTCTCTCGGATATTGCTCGGCAGGCAGTTTGCCCCAAGCCCATTCCGCGCCAAAATCGAGAGCGCAAATTAGCCGATCCTCCAGGAAGTCTTTTTGGAAATCGATCTCGGGTTTGATGTAGCGTTCATGTTGATCGAGCCCATCGACTTCATCATGCAATAAGTAACCACCCTCCAATCGTAATGCGATGCCAATAGGATCCTTGAACGGACTCAACAGGCGATACTTGGCCGAGCCTTCAAATCCGCCGAAGCGATAAGCGTTGGTGTTGTCTAATGCGTCGCGGTCGCCATCGACTCCCTTGTTGTAGAAATAATGTTGGATGAGCGAAAGGCTCGCCTGAAATTGATCGGTTAATCCATATTCGGCTTCCGTTTCGAAGTGAGTTCCGTAGTACGTCCCTTCGCTCTTTCCTTCGCCCAAAGTAACGAATTGATAAACCTCCCAACGGTGCGCGGGCAGCGTTTCCGCGCCGCGCACGAAACCGAAGAGTTGCTCATCTCCACGCACGACAGAAACACAACATAAAATCGCAGCGGTAAACGCTAATCTCATCTTCATCGCTACGATTCATAACATCGCGCGATGATTCCTGCTGTCGGACGCTTGCCAATTTCTGACGTTGGATTGCGGCGCAATCCGGGGCGCGCATAGCAACGCGTCGCTAACTAGATTTTCGCGGATCTTTCTCGACGTACCTCGCCAGCACCCAGCAAAGATCGGACAAGCGGTTTAGGTAACGTAAAATCTCAACGTTGAATTTCACATCGCTGACGCTGAGCGCAGCAATATGCCGCTCGGCGCGGCGACACGTTGTGCGAGCGAAATCGAGAGCCGCAGAAACACGTGTCCCCCCGGGGATCACCCAGTCCTTCGGGTAAAGCGATTCGTCTTTTTCCAAATCCGCAATGACCGCAGAGATCCGATCAACCATCGCTGGCGTGGTGATTTGAAATCCATCTTTTGCGTAGCGCTCCTGATCGCCAGGCGCCGTTGCCAGTTCTCCCATGAGAACGATCAGATCCTTTTGTGCGGCTAAGATTTCGTCCGAAATGAACTTGTCGGTCGCAATGGATCGAGCCAAACCAAGCGCGGCAGTCAGCTCATCGATACAACCGTAAGCATCGACGCGCGCATCGCCCTTCGACACGCGATGGCCGTACATGAGGGACGTTTGGCCTTTATCGCCCGTTTTGGTGACGATCGACATCAGGCAAATTGTAGGGCCATTCTGTGAAACGCCAATGCCAAGTCGGCGTTCAGCACAGACGCCTTACAACGTCTTTGCAAGCCTAATCTACCCGATGGCCGGCTGCGGCTCGGCTTCTTCCATCACCGGTGCGCCAATCGGCTCACCTTTTTCGACCAGCTTGATCTCGCGGTGCTCAGGGAAACCGGTGCCGGCGGGAATCAAGTGACCCATGATCACGTTTTCCTTGAAGCCGCGCAGTCTATCGACCTTGCCCAGTGTGGCCGCCTCCGTAAGAACGCGAGTCGTATCCTGGAACGAGGCAGCGGAAATAAAGCTGTCCGTTTCGAGTGAAGCCTTTGTGATACCAAGTAAGACGGGAACGGCTTCTGCCGGCTTGCCACCTTTCTCGACGACCTTCTTGTTTTCCTCTTCGAAGTCGAGTTTGTCGACCTGATCGCCCCAGAGCAATGACGTATCGCCAGGATCGGTAATCTTCACCTTGCGCAACATCTGGCGCACGATGATTTCGATATGCTTGTCGTTGATCTCCACACCCTGTAGCCGATATACTTCCTGGACTTCGTTGACCAGGTGCTCCTGCAAATCCTGCGGTCCGCATACCTCGAGGATCTCGTGAGGCACTACAGGGCCTTCGGTAAGTTGCTGACCCTTCTTCACGAAGTCGCCCTTAAACACGATAATATGTTTGGTAAGCGGGATCAGATGTTCTTCCTCGGCTCCGGTGTCCGGATCCTTTAAGATCAAACGTCGCTTTCCACGGACAGTACCGCCCATCTCAACCACGCCATCGATCTTGGCAATCTCAGCCGCGTCCTTCGGCCGGCGTGCTTCAAATAATTCGGCTACGCGCGGCAAACCTCCGGTGATGTCTTTGGTCTTCGCGACTTTCCGCGGCGTCTTTGCCAGCAATGCGCCAGCTCGCACCTTTTGACCTTCTTCCACGATGACGTGAGCACCTGCGGGGATGGAGTAACTCGCGAGCACTTCTTTCTTGTCATCCACGATAACAATTTGCGGGTGCAAATCTTCCTTGTGCTCAATGATCACGGTGCCCATCAGGCCGGTCGCCTCATCGACGTCGCGCTTGATCGTGACGCCTGCGATCATGTCCCGGAACTCAATCTTGCCACCTTTGTCGGTGAGAATGGGGACGTTGTATGGGTCCCATTGAACGAAGGTTTCACCCTTCTTGACGTCGGTGCCGTCGCCCTTGGAGATCATTGACCCGATCACCACGTTGTAGCGCTCAAGTTCGCGACCTTCAGCGTTGTGCACGCTAATCGAACCGTTCTTGTTCAACGCAATCCAACTGCCGTCGAGGGCTTGGACAGTGCGCAGATCATTGAAACGCACCGTGCCGTCGTTCTTCGCCTTGATAATCGGTTGCTTGAAGGTCTGGCTGGCAGTACCGCCGATGTGAAATGTGCGCATCGTCAATTGCGTTCCCGGCTCGCCAATTGATTGGGCCGCAATAATACCTACCGCCTCGCCAAGCTTGACGAACTGGCCTGTAGCCAAATTCCGCCCGTAACACATGGCGCACACACCGCGGCCGCACTCGCACGTAAGAACCGAACGAATCTTCAGGCTCTCCACACCGACACGCTGAAGCTCCCCTGCGATTTTTTCATCAATCAACTGATTCGCTTTGACGATCTTTTTCTTCTTGTCCACGGGGTCAGCGATCGTTTCGCAGCTTACGCGCCCGATAATGCGCTGTCCGAGATCCACTACCTCTTCGTCACCCTCGTAAATCGAGCGCACCACAATGCCGTTAACTGTACCGCAGTCCGGTTCGTTGATGATCACGTCCTGTGCAGCATCAACCAGCTTGCGCGTTAGATATCCGGAGTCGGCAGTCTTTAACGCCGTATCTGCAAGGCCTTTTCGAGCCCCGTGAGTAGAAATAAAGTACTCGAGCACGGTCAGTCCTTCGCGGAAGTTCGACGTGATCGGCCGCTCAATGATTTCGCCGGAAGGTTTAGCCATCAAACCGCGCATCCCTGCTAGCTGACGAACCTGCTGGCGGTTACCACGTGCACCGGAATCCACCATCAAGAAAACCGGATTCAACTCCTTGCGGCCGTCATTGTGTTCCAGAGTGCGAAACATCGCACTGGAAATTTCGTCACCGGCGTGTGTCCAGATGTCGATGATCTTGTTGTAGCGTTCGCCGTCCGTGATAATGCCCTTGCGATATTGCTGCTCAACCTGCCGAATCTGCTTATAAGCATTCTCCAGCTCCGTCTCCTTCTCTTTCGGAATGATCATGTCCGAAATTCCAATTGAGATACCGGCTTTGGTGGCTTCGGCAAAGCCGAGCTCTTTTAGTTTGTCCAGCGTGACAACAGTCTCTGCCGGTCCCGCGATTTGATAACAGCGCCAGATAATGTCGCTAAGTTGCTTCTTGCCCGCGGGTCTGTTGAAAAATCCAAGCTGTTTGGGCCAAATCTCGTTAAAAATAACACGACCTGCAGTGGTTTCGATGGTTCTGGCTTCGCCATTTCCGTAGATTGTTTGCTTACCAAAATCGGGATTCTTAAGCCGGATCCGATCATGTGTATGAATGCTTCCTTCTGCCATCGCAAATTCCACCTCCGTCGCATCGGCGAACAATGGGAGGCGCCCCCCGTCCTTGCTCGCACCGCGCGGGGTTTGGGTAAGATAGTAACAGCCCAGCGTGATGTCTTGAGAAGGCGTGGTAATCGGTTTTCCGCTCGACGGCGAAAAAATGTTATTCGGCGCGAGCATCAGCATGCGTGCTTCCATCTGCGCTTCCACTGAGAGGGGCACATGCACCGCCATCTGGTCGCCATCGAAGTCCGCATTATAGGCAGTGCAAACCAACGGATGAATTCGAATGGCTTCGCCCTCGATCAATTGAGGTTCAAAAGCCTGGATGGACAAACGGTGCAGAGTAGGCGCACGATTGAGGAGCACCGGATGACCTTTGGTCACTTCATCGAGAATATCCCAAACCTCCGGCGTCTGACGCTCGATCATCTTTTTCGCGCTGCGGACGGTGTGCACGTAGCCAAGGTCTTTAAGCCGGCGAATGATAAATGGTTCGAAAAGCACAAGCGCCATCTTCTTCGGCAATCCGCATTGCTGCAGCTTCAACTCCGGACCGATCACAATTACGGAGCGGCCTGAGTAATCGACGCGTTTTCCAAGCAGATTTTGACGGAAACGTCCACCCTTCCCTTTGAGCATGTCGCTCAATGACTTGAGAGGCCGGTTGCCAGCGCCAGTTACAGCACGGCCATGTCTGCCATTATCGAACAGCGCATCCACCGCCTCCTGCAGCATTCGCTTTTCATTGCGAATGATGACGTCTGGCGTCTTGAGCATGAGCAGGTTTTTTAACCGGTTGTTACGGTTAATAACCCTACGATAAAGATCGTTTAGGTCCGAGGTGGCGAAACGTCCGCCTTCGAGCGGAACCAGAGGTCGTAAATCTGGTGGAATAACCGGCAATACATCCAGAATCATCCATTCGGGACGCGCATGCGAATTTTGGAAGCCTTGGATGAGCTTGAGACGCTTCGCCAGTTTCTTGCGAATCTGTTTGCTCTTGGTCGCGCCCATCGCTTTCTCAAGCTCCTTGTTGAGCTTGTTGAGATCGATCTCGGCCAGAAGCTTTCTAATTGCCTCCGCGCCCATGCCGGCAACGAAATCCTCTCCGTACTGCTCCTGCGCCTCTCGGTATTCGACTTCGTTCAGCAGCTGTGTCTTCTGCAACGGCGTCTTGCCCGGATCGATGACGATGTAATCCTCATAGTAAATGACGCGTTCGAGCTGGCGTGCGCTCATGTCCAGCATGAGCCCGATGCGCGAGGGCATACATTTGTAAAACCAGATGTGCGAAACCGGTACCGCTAACTCGATGTGGCCCATGCGTTCGCGACGGACGCGAGCCAGCGTAACTTCCACGCCGCAGCGGTCGCAGATAACGCCCTTATGTTTAATACGCTTGTATTTTCCGCATGAGCATTCCCAATCGCGTGTGGGACCAAAAATGCGTTCACAGAAAAGGCCGCCTTTCTCCGGTTTAAAGGTCCGGTAATTGATTGTCTCGGGATTTTTGACTTCTCCTTTGCTCCACGAGCGCATCGTGTCACTCGACGCGACGCCAATCGCGACTTGATCAAAACCCACGGGGCGTTCTTCGCCCACTAACTCACGCCAGGAATGTTCGTTCATGTTTTTTCCAAGTAATTTACAATTAAAAAATTATGCGACGCTCTCCAGAAACGTAGGCGCCTGGCCGCCGACCTTGACGTCGAGGCCCAGACTCTGCATTTCCTTAATCAGAACGTTGAAAGATTCAGGTGTGCCGGCTTCCAGCGAGTTATCGCCCTTGACAATCGACTCATAAATCCGGGTCCGCCCCTGCACGTCATCGGACTTAACAGTGAGCAGTTCCTGCAAAGTATAGGCAGCTCCGTACGCTTCGAGGGCCCACACTTCCATTTCGCCAAAACGCTGTCCACCATATTGCGCCTTACCGCCGAGCGGTTGTTGGGTGACCAGCGAATACGGTCCAACCGCACGAGCGTGAATCTTGTCTGCCACCAGGTGCCCCAGCTTCATCATATAGATATAACCGACCACCACTTCCTGATCGAAAGGATCGCCGGTACGTCCGTCGAAAAGTTTTGCTTTACCGCTTTCCTGTACCCAGGTGAATCCCTCCTTCTTCCGGGCGTCATGCAAATATTCGCGGATCTGTTTCTCCTTAATTCCGTCGAACACCGGAGTCGCCACTTTGAATCCCAGTGCCTTCGCGGCAACGCCCAGATGCGTCTCCAAAACTTGCCCCACATTCATACGGCTGGGCACACCTAAGGGGTTAAGCACAATTTCCACCGGCGTCCCGTCTGCAAGGAAAGGCATGTCTTCTTCAGGCACGATGCGGGCGACAACGCCTTTATTTCCGTGGCGACCGGCCATCTTATCGCCCACGCTCAGTTTGCGCTTGCTTGCGATGTAAACCTTGACCTGCTTGATGATCCCCGGGTCGATATCGTCACCGCTTTCCACACGGTCCATGGCGCGATCGCGCTCGAGTTCGAGCTCCGCGAACTTGTGTTCGTAGGCGCCAATGATTTCGCGGATCTTATTGCGAATCGGGCTCGGATCTATCTCGATGTGATCGTGCGCGGTCGCCAGCTTACGCAAAAGCGTTTTGGTGATCTTGCGATTGGCTGGAATGATGATTTCACCGTTCTTGGCGTTTACGACATCCAGAGGAACTTTTTCGCCGAGCAAAACGTTTGAAAGCGAATCCGTCAATTGCTCGATCAGCCCGTCTTTCTTGCGCTTATGTTCTTCACTGATGGTCTTAAGTTGTCGTCTGGTTTCCGCCGGGGTCAGTTTTTCACGCGAAACCTCGCGACGGGATGAGACCTTTACATCCATCACAATTCCGTAAGTCCCGGAGGGAACGGTAAGCGACGTGTCCTTTACGTCCGCTGCTTTCTCACCAAAAATTGCACGTAACAGGCGTTCTTCCGGCGCAAGTTCGGTTTCACTCTTCGGCGTAATCTTGCCAACCAGAATGTCGCCGGGTTTTACTTCCGCTCCCACGCGAACGACGCCATCAGGCCCCAGATTGCGGAGAGCCTCTTCGCTGACGTTTGGAATGTCGCGCGTAATTTCTTCCGGTCCGAGCTTCGTGTCTCGCGCGCCGATCTCGAATTCATCGATGTGGATCGAGGTATAGACGTCCTCCTTGACCACTTTCTCCGAGATCATGATGGCATCTTCAAAGTTGTATCCGTTCCAAGGCATAAACGCGACGAGCACATTGCGTCCCAGAGCCAGCTCACCGTGCTCGGTGTTCGGACCATCGGCGATGACTTGACCGCGTTTCACGTGCTGCCCTTTGCGCACAACCGGTTTCTGGTTCACACACGTGCCAGCATTTGACCGCATGAATTTGCGGAGCTCGTAAACATGAATCCCGGCCCCCGGGTCGGTCTTCAGCTTCTTCTTGCTCTCGGGAAGATGACCATCTTTCGTGACGATGATTTGGTCTGCCGTAACCGAAGCGACCTTGCCGCTCTCGGTTGCCAGGACAACCGCGTGAGAATCTCGCGCCACTTTCTCTTCCAAGCCGGTGCCCACCAGCGGCGCCTCGGAAACCACAAGAGGAACGCCCTGGCGTTGCATGTTTGAGCCCATCAAAGCCCGGTTTGCATCATCGTGTTCGAGGAACGGAATAAGACCCGCCGCCACCGATACAAGCTGTTTCGGTGAAACGTCCATGTAGTTCACCTTGGAAGGATCGACCTCAAGAAAGTCACCGCGGTAGCGCACGGATACTTTCTCTCCCGTGAAATGTCCCCGGCCGTCGACAGGCGCATTGGCTTGCGCAACGAGAAAATTCTCTTCGCGATCTGCAGTGAGATATTCGATCTCGTCCGTTACGCGGCCCTTTTCCACTTTGCGATAGGGCGTTTCGATAAAGCCGAACTCATTGATGCGCGCAAAAGTGCTCATCGAACTAATAAGACCGATGTTCGGACCTTCCGGCGTCTCAATCGGACAAATGCGTCCGTAATGAGATGGGTGAACGTCGCGCACTTCGAACCCGGCACGTTCACGGCTCAGACCACCTGGGCCAAGAGCCGACAAACGGCGCTTATGCGTTAACTCTGCAAGTGGATTCGTTTGATCCATGAACTGCGAGAGCTGCGACCGCCCAAAAAAATCGCGAATGACCGCACTGAGCGCTTTGGGATTGATCAGCTTCTGGGGCGTCATGCCGTCCACATTGATGTCGAACAGAGTCATGCGCTCCTTGACCAAACGCTCTGTACGGGCCAGGCCGACACGGCACTGGTTCGCCAAT
Source organism: uncultured Verrucomicrobiae bacterium (assembly GCA_963836455.1). Taxonomy (GTDB): domain Bacteria; phylum Verrucomicrobiota; class Verrucomicrobiia; order Chthoniobacterales; family UBA10450; genus Udaeobacter. The sequence continues at coordinate 60,513 of CAWIJH010000017.1, read as the reverse complement.
AATTCACCGACAGTGCGCACACGACGACTGCCCAGATGATCGATATCATCGAGAGTGCCTTCGCCGCGCCGCAAATTGATCAGGTATTTGATTGCAGCGATAAAATCTTTGTCCGTCAGAATCCGCTCGGTAGGATCAACATTGATTCCGAGCTTTTGATTGATCTTGTAACGGCCGACACGCCCGAGGTCGTACTTCTTCGGGTCAAAGAAGAGCCTTTTTAGCAAGGCGCGCGCATTGGCCACTGTTGGCGGATCGCCAGGGCGAAGACGCCGGTAAATGTCCTTCAGTGCCTCTTCTTGATCGTGCGCCGGGTCTTTTCGAAGCGCCTTCACGATGGTGTCATCGTTCGAGATATCGATCACTTTCACCTCGTGAATTTTGAGCGCCATGATCTGGCGGACAGTCGCCAGAGTCAGGGGTTCGAAAGCGCGGGCCACCGTCACCTCGCCGTCGCGGATCTCCGCAGTCAGTACTTTGGTGGCAAGCTTCTCTTCATCGAGTTTGTCGCTCAACTTCAGGGTCTCGATGTTGTAAAAAAGTTTGATGACCTCCTCGTCGGATCCGTAGCCAAGGGCGCGAAGGAATGTTGTGGCAAGAAACTTCCGCCGTCGCTTGCGACGATCGAGATAAATGTAAAGAAGGTCAGCAGTATCAAATTGAACCTCAATCCATGATCCCCGATCGGGAATGATCCGGAAGCTATAGAGGACTTTCCCGTTTACGTGGATAGTAGATTCAAAGGCGATACCCGGAGAGCGGTGCAATTGGCTTACTACGACGCGCTCTGCGCCGTTGATGACGAAGGTCCCCTGCGGAGTCATCAGGGGGATTTCGCCCATATAAACTTTCTCTTCTTTCGTCCCCTTTTCTTCGCGCAATTGGAACGTGACATGCAACGGCGCGCTGTAAGTCTGTCCTTCCCGCTGTGCTTCCAAAGCGCTTAATTTGGGGTCGCCAATCTCGTAGTGGCTGAAATCGAGCACTGCTTTTTCGTCATAGCTCTCGATGGGAAAGACCTCCTTGAAAACAGCTTGAAGTCCCTGGTTTTTCCGCTTGGAAAAAGGGACGTCTTTTTGAAGGAAATCAACGTATGAGTTTGCCTGAACCTCAATTAGATTCGGCGGTTCGATCCCTTCCTTGATGCTTCCAAAGTAAATACGTTCCGACATAAATAACTAGCCAAGAATTAGCCTCGCAACGTCCACCCCTAGTGGTGAACGACACGGGCAAGGGTTTTACGGGCTCAGCAACGAGCGAAGAGCACAAAAATGCATCCAAAACAGCGGCTTGTCAAATTCACCACCGTTTTGCTTGCTTTTTTTTTGCTTTGCCGTTGAACGCCGGGTTAAAAATAAGTTCTGCCTGCCTCTAACCAGAAAAGAATGTTAGCCTAAAATTTCCGCTCCGCAAGGAAGATCTGCGACGGACTTCCATAAATTCATCCGCCTCAATACTGATCGTAACCAATTAATGCCGCCGCGCGAGGGGGTTACGTTATTTAATTTCAACCTTTGCGCCGGCGGCCTCGATTTTTTTCTTGATTTCGTCCGCCTCTTCCTTTGTCACCCCTTCTTTGATTGTCTTAGGGGCGCCTTCCACAAGCGCTTTAGCTTCAGCAAGGCCAAGTCCCGGCACCGCGCCACGAACTTCCTTGATCACAGCAATTTTGTTCGAGCCCATCTCTTTCAAGATCACGTCAAAGGTAGTCTTCTCCTCCGCTGCTGGGGCCGCCGCTCCGCCAGCCGCGCCCGCCGCGGGACCAGCCGCCACTGCCACCGGCGCTGCTGCGCTTACACCCCACTTTTCTTCCAGTTGCTTGACCAAACCGGCAATCTCCAGCACCGACAGGCCGCTGAGTTGTTCCACTAATTTATCTGTGTCTGCCATTTCTTATTTCCTCCAATTGCCGATTCCGAAAGCCTTCGGAAAATTAAGGCCAGTGGCCACTTGCCCGGACAGTTTTTGTTTCACTTCCCGTCACGCCATTGCGAGCGGAAAACTATTTATGCCGTTGCTTGCGCGGCCGCGCCCTCCTTTTCTGCCTTTGCGTTCAATAATCGTGCCAAGGCAGAGCCTGGTTCGTTCAGCAAGCGCACCAGGCGTGTTGCCGGGGACAAGAGTAGGCCGAGCAATTGCGCCTGCAAAACTTCGCGCGCCGGCAGATCCGCCAACTTCTCCAATTCCGCGGCGGAAAGAACAGCGCGGTCGACAAAACCAATCTTCAACGCTGCGATTTTGAATTCAGCCGCAAATGTCTTGAAAATTTTGGCCACGGGCGCTACGTCGTTCTCACCTGTTACAACGGCTGTCTGACCAGTCAGGTTCTCGCCCGCATCGGGAAAACCAGAATCGGTCATGGCGCGTTTGAGGAAATTATTCTTCACGACGTGCATCTCCGCGCCGGCTGGAGCCAGCCGGTTCCGCAGTTCACTAAAATCGACAACCTTCATGCGCTGGTAGTCAGTTACGAGCACAAAGGGAGAGCGTTTCAACTTTTCGGAAAGATCGGAAACGACGCTGGTTTTTTCTGGTCTCATTTAATTCGATATTGCGTCTCCAAGACTACACATTCAAATACGGCGCTGGATCGACGCGAACTCCGGGGGACATGGTCGCACTGATTGTCACTCCTTCAAGGTACCTCCCTTTTGCTGAGGCGGGACGAGCTCGAACGACCGCATCAATTACCGCGTTTCCGTTTTCAATCAAAGCATTTTCCTCAAACGAAAATTTCCCAACAGGCACCGCCACGTTGCCGTTTTTATCCAATTTAAACTCTATGCGCCCTGCCTTCACTTCCTGCACAGCTTTGGCTGTGTCGTCGGTTACGGTCCCGGTGCGGGGATTCGGCATCAGTCCACGCGGCCCGAGTACCTTCCCCAGTTTCCGGACTTCCGCCATCGCTCCCGGCGTTGCAATTGCGACATCAAAATCTTGAAAACCTTCCTGACATTTCTGGATTAGGTCTTTCATCCCAACAAACTCCGCGCCTGCTTCCCTAGCCGCCTCCGCCGCCTCGCCCTCAGCAAAAACCAGAACGCGGACTTTTTTGCCACTTCCATGTGGAAGCGGACAGGTCCCTCGGACCATCTGATCGGATTGCTTGGGATCAACACCAAGCCGGAATGAGACGGTCACGGTTTGATCAAACTTTGTCGGCGGAAATTTTTTCAGGGTCGAGACGGCCTCATGGAGGCTGTAAGTCTTTACCCGATCTACCTGTTGCGCCGCTGCGCGATAACGTTTGCTTCGATTTCCTTGCATGTTGATTTGCAGTTCTATCGCCACAGCCTCTCGAGAGAAACATGGGCTCCTGCCTAAAAATGTTAAGCCGCCAACCGGGCGGCGAGTGGGAAATTTAGCGGCGATCCCTACCTTGTCAAAATCAACTTCTTCTCCTGACCATGCGGGCCCGTTAATCTACCGAAGTCGCAACGTACGCAGGATCTGATGAACGGTGGACTGCGCTATGGGCGCTGCGCTTTAGCCGCACTTTCGGCAAGGCCCTGCCGTGCCAGGGTCAGATTCGGATTGAGCACGAGCGCCTGTTCAAAAGCAGCAATGGCACGCTCATGCTGACCGAATAAAGCGAGATAGCGTCCGCGATTGATCAACATGTTCGCATAGGACGGCAGTACTTTAGCGTTTACTGGGTCACCTTTTCCGAATCTCAATGTCCCGTCCGCAAGGCCGCGGACTTCCAGATGCAAATCAGGCGAATCATGAAAACCCTGACCGTCCGCGAGATTAAGAACAAGTCCTTGTGGAACCAATTGATATTTTTGCGTCAGCCATCGGGTCAGTTCGCCGTTGACCGAGTCGGAGGAAAGCAAATCGTTTGTCATATAAACCGGCGCGACCCGGCTTTCATTCGTCACCATTGATTGAATCATCTCTAAAAATGCTGCGCTGATTCTTTGAGTCAGCGCCGGAGTCCTGGCAAAAGCCCCGGGATCGCGCTCCCATTCTTTGAGATTTTTCACAAATACGTCGATTTTTTCGCGCGATCGCTCGATTAAGCCGGGATAAGCGTGTTTGAGATAATCGAAATACCACGAGCGCCGTAGAAGATTGATGTCCACTACTTTTACGTCCGGCCGAAGTTGTTCGATCTCCTGTGCATAAAACATGGGCGACACGACTTGCCAATCGAGCGTGAGCAGGAGCCCGTTAGGCGCGATCGCCTTGAGCAGATTGTCGACATAATCATGTGCGATGAAGTATCGCCTGCGATTATTGAACGGCCAGTTCGCTGTGAGGGCGATCGTGGAAACAACCAAAACGGCAACTACCGCTGCCAAAGATGGCTTTACGACCGGAAAGGATTTGGAAAGGGCGCCCCGAATCAACCATCGGATGCCGAGTCCTGCAGCAATTGCGATGGAAATGAATGTGGGCAGATAGTACGCGTCTTTGTCTTCTGCGATTTCGTAGCTGAGGGCGTACGCCAAATCGGCGATCATGATAGTGAGGAGAAACCAGAAGATCGTACGGTCTCGCTTGAAGGCGTCAGCCAGGCCCGCGAAAGCCAGAACGAGCGACAATGGAAGCCACGGAAAGCCAAATTCGCGCAATGCCATTCTGCAAAATTCAGCAAACTGCTCTCCCATTATCTCCGGTTTAAAGGAGAAATAGACTTGATACTGGCGGCCCGTCAGATGCCACCATATTTCCTGCAGCGAGCGCGGATGGCCCCAGTTAATGACAGGTGAGCGCGAAGCTGCAAGCGGCAGGTAAGCATAAACTGCGACGAGTGCGCCAATTGAAATCAATGCGGCATAAACCAAACGTCGGCTGGTAAAGAATCTCACGCCCTGGGTTCGAAAAACAATAACTGCGACGGCAGGAAGCGTCAGCGCCACGGTGACATGATGAACGCCCAGGGCCAGGCCGAATATTAGCGCAGCCGAATAAAGGAACACGTCATGCCTCGTGACTTGGCCACGGTTCGACGCCGTTGAAAGATGCATCCCGTCTTCGACGATGCATCGGCGCCACCGAAGCATCAGGAAGAAGACAATGACAATCAGCAGTGCATTCAGAGCATACACCTCGGCGATCGTCGCATACGACCAAAGCGTGCGGGAAAACGCCATGAGCAATCCCGCTCCCAGCGCGGGCGCAGCCACCATAGGATGCGTAACACCCAATTCCTCAATTTTCTTGGTGCGTTTCTTTCGTCGCTTCGCTGCCGCCAGATATGACGCCGTAATGATCACCTCCGCCACGACTAACGTGAGCGTTGCGCACGTGAGCGCCGCGAAAAGCGCGGACGAAAAATTGATCCGTTGCGCGACGTTTCCCAAGGGCACAAGCGATGCGAGGTGGGCAAGAATGATCCATAACGGAACGCCCGGTGGATGCGCGATCCCAAGGCCCCGAGCAACTATGATTAACTCTCCGCTATCAGTCAGGGTAACCGTCGGCGCGAGCGTCCAGCTATAAAGAAGGAGCGCGACAAGAAACACCATTCCAGCGCAGAGGGACTGTACCGCAGCCAGGGAAGTTATTCGAGAGTTCGTCGGCTGGGTAGACTTTGATTTCGGCTCGGAGGTCGCAGCGCTCTGCTGAATCGTCCCTCTGAGACCTTGCGTGTCCTTCGAAAGCCCGCGCGCCATTGCCTATCGTCTCGCAAACTCGCTCTCCTGCAAATCAATGATCACGGAACGAGCCTCCCCAGACGGGAGGGGCACAACTAGAAAAGCGGCAAGCGGGGTACCTCCACGTTGCCAGATGCGCTTTTCGGCAGTCTGGCTTAGCAAGTTCTGGATGGGCTGCCGCGCGAAGATATTTGTCCGTTGTTATCCAGGGAGGTTTCGCTTCAATGCTCGCATGACGAAATCAGTTAACGCTGTTTGCAGTGTTTACTCGTATCTTCTCTTTGCGATAACTCTGGTCACGACCGGAACGCTTCAAGCGCAGACTCCCTCGCCCTCACCGAGGCCGTCTCCATCTCAGGCCGATTATGAATTCCGCTGGGGCGTAAAGATTCCGATGCGTGACAAGGTCGAACTGAACGCAACATTATATTTGCCGAAAACGCCAGCTGGCTCGTTGTCCAAGACGCCGGTCGTCTTCACACTGACACCCTACATCTCCGATAGCTATCACGCGCGAGGCGCCTATTTTGCATCGCACGGCTACGCATTCGCGCTCGTCGACGTTCGCGGACGCGGAAATTCTGGCGGCGAATTCGAGCCGTTTGTAAATGATCCCAGGGACGGACACGACTTGGTCGAATGGTTTGCAAAACAACCATTTTGTGACGGCAAAGTTGCGATGTGGGGTGGTTCATACGCAGGATTTGATCAATGGGCAGCGGCGAAAGAATTGCCATCTCACCTCGCGACGATCGTGCCCGCCGCAGCTGCTCATCCCGGCCTCGATTATCCTTTCCCGCAGAACGTCGGGGTAACCTACGACATGCAATGGTACACTTTCACCAGTGGCCGGACCGGACAACAAAACCTTTTCGGTGATCAAAAATTTTGGCAAACGAAGTTCCTCGAGGCCTACAAAAAACATGTCCCTTTCAAATCACTGGACTCATTTATCGGGAATCCTTCGGTTAATTTTCAACGCGTCGTCAAACACCCCACAGTCGATGCCTACTACGACGCGATGGTGCCAACACGCGAGCAGTTCCAAAAAATCACTATCCCTGTTCTGACAATCACAGCGCAATACGATGGAGATGAGCTTGGCGCCCTTAGTTATTACCGAGACCATCTGGCAAATACGACTCCTGAAGCGCGGGCAAAGCATTTTCTCGTCATCGGTCCCTGGGACCACGCGGGAACGCGGACGCCTACGGATGAAGTCGCCGGTGTAAAGTTCGGACCCGGAGCCGTTATCGATCTTAATGATCTGCACCGGCAATGGTACGACTGGACAATGAAAAGCGGCCCGCGGCCGGAATTTCTCAAGAACCAGGTCGCCTACTATCTGCTAGCAGCCGGCAACAGCGGCGCCAACGGCGAGTGGAAATACGCCGATAATTTCGAAACATTGGTCGCCAATCCGAAAATCTTTTACCTCGATTCGAAAAACGGCGACGCGAATGGTGTTTTTCGTTCTGGCTCGCTTATTGAGAAGCAGCCCAGTGAAGGACTAGACACATTCCTCTACGATCCGCTGGACACCACGCGTGGCGAAAGAGTGGATGGGATCGATCCGAAAGAGAAAACAGCAGGTCTCGATCAAACGTATCCTTTGAGCATCGCCAAGGATGGTTTGGTGTACCACACCGACGCGCTTCCTAGTGAAACACCCTTCATCGGCTGCCCGGCAGTGACGTTGTGGGTATCAATCGATACGCCTGATGTCGATCTCTCCGCTCATGTGTACGAAGTCCAGCCCGACGGCACCAGCGTCATTCTCTGGAGCGACACTCGCCGCTTGCGTTATCGTGACTCGCTGCGCGAAGCGAAACTGGTGAAACCGGGTGAAATCGTGCGGTGCGACTTTAATCCCGGATTGTTCGTTGCTCGGCGTTTAATGAAGGGTAGCCGCCTTCGCTTGGTCGTGTCCTCTCCAAATTCGATTCAGTTCCAGAAGAATTACTGTTCTGGTGGCGTAGTCGCCGAAGAGACAGCAAAGGACGCGCGCACCTGCCACGTGCAGGTGTATCATGACGCTGCGCATGCTAGCGCGATTCAATTACCCCTGCGCGAGCCAGCCAGTTCACAAAAATAGAGAAAGCTGATGGCCAGGAAAATTCGCGTGGGACTACTATTCGGCGGTCGTTCCGCAGAGCATGAAGTTTCCCTGCAATCCGCGAAGAACATCATCGACGCGATCGACACGAATAAATACGAAGTGGTCCTGATCGGTATCGATAAAAAAGGTCAATGGCATCTCAATGAAGAATCTCGATTCCTGCTTCCGGCAACTGAATCCGGATTGCCGACGCTGCCGGAAACGGGCGAGAATCTCGCGCTGGTCCCCGGGAAACAAATTGAGCCAGTGGTAGCGCTTTCCGGCGAACAAACGCCCGGCTCATTGGATGTGATCTTCCCCATCCTTCACGGTCCATTCGGCGAAGATGGCACTGTCCAGGGACTATTGAAGCTCGCTAATATCGGGTTCGTCGGCGCGGGTGTGCTTGGCTCTGCAATTGGCATGGACAAGGACGTGATGAAACGGCTTCTGAGAGATGCCCGCATTCCCATTGCGCGATTTCTTGTGGTCAACAGATATTCGCCGAAGAAAATCGGTTTTGACGATGCGCGAGGCCAGCTTGGTCTGCCGCTTTTCATCAAGCCCGCAAACCTCGGCTCGTCGGTCGGCATCCATAAAGCTAAAGATCGCGAAGAATTCGAGAGCGCGGTCCGCGATGCACTCAATTATGACAACAAAATCTTGATCGAAGAGTGCATCAAGGGGCGCGAGATAGAGTGTTCCGTCCTCGGCAGCGAGAATCCCATCGCATCAGTCCCGGGGGAGATTTTACCTCGCCACGAATTCTATTCGTACGAAGCGAAATATCTCGATGAGAACGGCGCTGTGCTGGAAATACCGGCAAAGCTGCCGCCGGCGACTTCGGAGCGTATTCGCCAACTGGCCATCAAAACGTTTTCTGTGCTCTGCTGCGAGGGAATGGCGCGAGTCGATTTCTTCTTGAGAAACGGCGACGAAATCATCGTCAACGAGATCAACACCATCCCAGGGTTCACCAGAATAAGCATGTATCCGAAGCTCTGGGAAGCGACCGGCATTTCTTACAGCGAGTTAATCGACAAATTGATAGAACTCGCAATTGAACGTTTTGAACGCGAAAAGGGATTGAAAACCGATCGCGTATAATCCTTGGAAATTCGTGCCGATGCGACCGGTCCTAAGAGTATTGATACTTGTAAACGCGCTTGCGATTCTATCGATGCAAGCATGGGCGGACGCGGAAATCGTGATCGCAATCCGTTATCTGCAAGCGGAAGGGACGAGTCATTCCCACCTCTATCTGTATCGTGAAGACGGAAAACTGCTGCGGCAATTAACGAATGATGACTCTGGACAGGATTCCGGTCCGATTTTTGCGCCTGATGGCAGCATGATTGTCTTCACGCGCGAAGAATCCAATAACGCTCGCGAGTTTTGGAGTGTTGACCCATTTGGGAAGGCATTGAAAAAGGTGGAGACTGCGCCGGATTGGTACAGCTTCAGCTAAAAGCTCGCCGTATTTCACAAACGCCGAGCCCGAAGAATCGGCGTCTCCCAGCCCGTCAGTATCTCCCGAGGAATCTGCCTCGCCCACCGCCACGCCAATACCCACTTACAAATCGCCTGATGGTTCTGTAGAATTGATCTTGCGCGAAGATCCAACCGACGAAGATGATCAGATCGACGGGCCGGGTCATGGAAAACATTACCTGCTCCGCGATCTGAAGACCGGAGTGGAAACGGATTTCGGGAAGATACCCGGATTTTATGGCGTCTTCGGATTGCTTCACAGCAATCAGGATAAAGATCAGCATTTTCTTTTCGACGGGCCGCTACGACTGGCTTTTTTCGACTTACATTTGAACAGCACGGACGGTGACACCGTTTTCGCCCTCGAGCTCAGTGGCCCGCGTCTCGTCAGGTTGTCGCCCAATTGGGCTACTGCAATTCCGCTGCCCGGCGGAGCAGCGTTTCTCACATTTACAGAGAACCGTTATGTGCCCATCCCCGGCAGCAAGAAAACGGCGAATTGTTCTTACATGGAACACTGGGACGAAAAGCTGAATAAGATTCGTTACGCGCGCGAAAAATCCGCCGCGCGCTGTTACGGCGCGTCGATGTATCGGCCAGGCAAAAATCCCCAGCGTTATCACGCTGCGGCGCGCAACCGACTAACTCCTCAATGAAGAAACGTTGGGCGGCAGCTTTTCTTATTGCGGTGTTGTTAGGCCATGCTTCGGCTGCAACCGCATCACTGGATAAATTGGCGAACGAGTTCTGGGCATGGCGTGCGAAATACGCGCCATTCACAGGCGATGATGTGAACCGTCTCGAGCGATCCGGCGGGAATCGCGACTGGTCGCACGTTAGCATAGAGAAACAACGAAAGGACCTTTTCGGATTTGAGGCACGCTGGAAGAAGCTCGACGCGGCACAATGGGCGATTCCGCAGCAGGTGGACTACCGTCTGATCGGTTCCGCTTTGGCCCGGGTGCGCTGGGAACTGGACATTAATCCGCGCTGGAAACGCGACCCAAATTTCTATATCGATCAAACGCTGACGGCAGTAGTCGAAGCGCTCACCGTGCCGGGGCCGTACGACGCAGCGCGTAGCCGGGAAATTCTAACGCGCATTGAAAATATTCCATCGATTCTGCACCAAGGCGCTGAGAATCTCGATAAGCCGCCGGCGCCATTCGCGACCGTGGCAATCCAAGCCCTGGAAAATATTCGACCGCGTCTGCATCAAATGGCCAATTCATTGGCAAAATCCACAACTCTCAAAGAAGAAGAACTAAACAGCGCGACTGATCGTGCAGCGGACGCGCTGGAACGTTTTCGCGAAAAGCTCCGTGAAATGGTGCCGTCGCTAGCGAATGAAACCGCTCTTGGACGCGACGCCTACGTATTTTTTCTCAACAACGTCGCGTTGATGCCGTATTCGCCTGAAGACCTTCTGGCGATGGGGAGACAGGAATGGAACCGCGCTGTCGCTTTCGAGGCGTTCGAGAAAAATAGAAACCACGATGTGCCGTCGCTTAAGACTGCCGACAACGTTGACAATTGGATCAAAGAAGCAGCGGAGAAAGAATTGCAGATCCGGAAATTTCTCGAGGAGCGCAGCATTCTTGCCGTCCCGAAGTGGGTCCAGCATTACACGCTGCGTCCAATGCCAGAGTATTTGCGTGCATTGCAAGGCTTCGGCGAAATGGACGATTTCACGTCACCGTCGCGCTTGAAGGAAAATTGCATCCGTTATGTGACCGAACCCTCAGGAAAGCTCGGTTACTTCTGGCAGGCGACAGCAGAAGACCCGCGGCCGATTACAGTTCACGAAGGAATTCCCGGGCATTATTTCCAGCTTTGTCTTTCCTGGAAACACGACGACCCGATCCGGCGGCATTACTACGACTCCGGCGCGAACGAAGGGATCGGCTTCTACGCAGAAGAAATGATGTTGCAGTCTGGGTTGTTCGATGACAGCCCCCACACGCGCGAGATTATTTACAATTTCATGCGGCTTCGCGCATTGCGCGTGGAAGTGGACGTGAAACTTGCGCTCGGCGAATTCACCCTCGATCAAGCTGCAAAGTATCTCCAAGAGAAAGTTCCGATGGACGAACAGACCGCGCGCCAGGAAGCAATTGCGTTTTCGACTGGTCCTGGTCAGGCGATCACATATCAGATCGGCAAATTACAGATCATCAAATTTCTTGCCGACGCGCGCATGGAACAGGGAGAAAAATTCAACCTCCGCACGTTCCACGATTTCGTCTGGAAAAACGGAAATGTGCCAATTGCCTTGCAGCAGTGGGAATATTTAGGCGGAAAATAGGATCTCAGCCGACTCAGGTAAACTGCCTGACTTCCCCAACCTAATCGACGACTTCCAGCCCCATTTGGCGGGCTGTGCCGGCGATAATGCGGAAAGCGGCTTCGTCGTTGCGCGCGTTCAGGTCTTTGCGCTTGGTATTCACAATGTCCATCACCTGTTTGCGCGTGACCTTGCCGACCTTGGTTTTGTTAGGCTCCTTAGAACCGGCGGCGATGTTGGCGGCCTTCTTTAACAGAACCGCCGCAGGCGGACTTTTTGTGATAAATGTGAAGGATTTATCTTTGTAAACCGTGATCACGACCGGAAGAATGTCGCCTGCTTGCTTCTGAGTCGTTGCGTTAAATTCCTTGCAAAACGCCATGATGTTGACGCCGCGTGGACCAAGCGCCGTTCCAACCGGCGGCGCCGGGTTTGCCTGTCCGGCAGGAATCTGAAGTTTAATCTCAGCTACTTTTTCTTTTGCCATTGTGGTTCGTTAAAGCGTTGAATGGTTGAATCGTCAAAGCGGAAAACTAACCGCGTTCCACCTGCCAGTATTCCAATTCCACGGGCGTGGCGCGGCCGAAAATGGTGACTGAGACGCGTAGTTTGCCGCGTTCCGGATCGATTTCTTCGACGATTCCAGTCTGGTTTTGGAACGGGCCGTCGGCAACTTTCACCGATTCGCCGACTTCGAAGCTGACCTTCGGTTTCACCTTTTCTTCGCGCTCTTTCATTTGCGCGAGCATGCTGTCCACCTCCGACTGCCGCATCGGAATCGGTTTGTCTTTAGTGCCAGCAAACCCAATCACGCCGGGTGTGTCGCGGATGAAATACCATGTGCGCCCGACCAACTGATTGTTTTCGTCGAGCAGGTGCATGTTAGCGATCAGATAGCCCGGGAAAAACTTACGCGTGGTCTCGCTCTTCTTCCCTTTCTTGATTTCCGAGACGCGCTCCGTCGGGACAAGCACGTCGTATATTAGATCGCCCATCTCTTCCGTTTTAACGCGCTTCAAGATATTCTCGCGCACCTTGTTTTCCTGTCCGGAAAGCACGTGCACGACGTACCACTGATCTTTGCCTGCGAGTGTCTGTGCCATAAATCAGTGCAACCGGGTGAAAAAATGGACAAAATTTACGAGAACCAGATCGAAAAGGGCGACGTATCCTCCAAGCAACAACATCGCGATAACCACCACTACGGTCGAGTCACTCAGTTCCTTGTAGCGGCGGAACCCTTTCTCTTTCGGATCCCACGGCCACGAACATTTCTGAAGCTCGACCCTAACTTCGCTGAAGAAGTTTTTGATTTTGGTAATCATCCTGAATTTAGATCGTGATTCGTTAAAAAGTTAAAGCGTTGAAGCGGTCCGATTACAATGCAATTTCATTTCTTCCTGTTTAGCGCCTCAGCGATTCAACCCTTTAACGCGGCGTTAGCCACACGCCAGGAGGGACTCGAACCCCCAACCGACGGTTTTGGAGACCGCTACTCTACCAATTGAGCTACTGGCGTAAGTTTAATCCTCCTCGTGCTCGCTCACCATGATCGTAATCTCCTCTTCCTTCCACATCCGAGCAGGAGCTGAGCAGAATTAGAGAAAGATTTAATCCAGAATGTCACTCACCCGGCCGGCGCCGACGGTCTTGCCGCCTTCGCGAATGGCGAAGCGAATCGTCTTTTCCATCGCGATTGGCGTGATCAACTCGACTTCGATTGAGATGTTGTCGCCGGGCATGACCATTTCTACGCCTTCAGGCAATTTAACGGTGCCAGTTACGTCGGTGGTACGGAAGTAAAACTGTGGCCGGTAGTTGGTGAAGAACGGGGTGTGACGTCCGCCTTCCTCTTTGCTCAGTACATAGACCTCCGCCTTGAATTTCTTATGCGGAGTAATCGAACCAGGCTTCGAAATCACCTGGCCACGCTCGACTTCTTCTTTCTTTAAGCCGCGCAACAAAACGCCGACGTTATCACCGGCACGCGCTTCATCGAGAAGTTTGCGGAACATTTCAATGTCGGTTGCAACTGTCTTCGCGGTAGGACGAATGCCGACCAGTTCGACTTCTCCCATTTTCTTGAGAACACCGCGCTCGACGCGACCTGTAGCGACGGTGCCGCGGCCTTCAATATTGAACACGTCCTCAATCGGCATCAGGAAGGGCTGATCCACTGGCCGCTCCGGAACCGGGATGTAATCGTCAATGGCCTCGACGAGTGCGAGAACCTGTTTCTCGGCGTCAGCGTCACCATTGAGCGCCTTGAGCGCGCTGCCTTTAACAATTGGGATTTTGTCTCCCGGAAATTCATACTGCGTGAGCAGATCTCGCACTTCCATCTCGACGAGATCGAGAAGTTCGGGATCGTCGACCATGTCAACCTTGTTCAGGAACACGACAATAGAAGGGACACCGACCTGCCGTGCGAGCAGGATATGCTCGCGAGTTTGTGGCATCGGTCCATCTGCCGCAGAGACAACCAGGATGGCGCCATCCATCTGCGCCGCGCCAGTAATCATGTTTTTGACGTAGTCCGCATGGCCGGGGCAATCGACGTGTGCGTAGTGGCGTTTGTCGCTCGAGTACTCTACGTGTGCAGTGTTAATCGTGATACCGCGTTCTTTCTCTTCCGGCGCGTTATCGATGGATTCGTACGCACGTACTTCGGCCATGCCTTTCTTGGCCAGTGCTGCCGTAATTGCTGCCGTAAGAGTTGTCTTGCCGTGGTCAACATGACCGATCGTGCCGACGTTCACGTGCGGCTTGTCGCGTTTAAATGCTTCCTTAGCCATTTCAATTCTCCTGTTTAACTAAACTCTCTATTTTTTAATTATCCGCTGCCGGTCTTGAGCTTATCTGGAGCCCATGACCGGGATTGAACCGGTGACCTCGTCCTTACCAAGGACGTGCTCTACCAACTGAGCTACATGGGCTGCTCGTCGCCAACCCAGCGCCTCTGCGGCAACCCGAGCGGCAAACCGGTTTTGCCTTCTGCCAGAGATTCAAAAGTCCCAAAGCCGCGTCAAATTTGCAATTTGAACGACCATGGGACCGCCTCGTTCCAGCAAAAAGCGTCCGCAAGCTAACCGCGCGCACCGTCGTGTCAAAGAAATTTCTCCACCTCTTGCCTCTCACGGACGCGGGTACATTGCACCGTTCTCGCCCGCATGTTTGGAGCTGAAGAGATCAAGTCCGCAGAGGACGGCTGACACCGAAAGCGCTGCGAAACCTAGCGGATTCTGCCGCTTGTCTCTTCTGCTTTTCCTCGCGTCACAATTCGCAGGATGACTGCAATGATAATGAACGCCACGATGGCAATGCCCACGTTCAGCGGCGTGATCAAACCCGGTCCGGGCGTCGGGGTCGGAGTGGCCGAAGGAGGAGGCGGAGCGTTTTTCGCCTGCAGCATTCCCTGCACATATTGTAAACGCTGAACGGTGTCATAGTCGTCGGGTTTTATCTTTAGCGCTGCCTGGTAATCAGCGATGGCGTTTTCATACTGCTGCAAAGAGGTGTAGGTCGCGCCTCGCTTCACCAAGTGCTCGGCATCGTTCGGGTCTTTTTGGATCAAGAGTGTGTAGTCGGCCACAGCAGCGTCGTAGTTTTTCAAGTTTCGATTTGCCCAGGCGCGCCGGTCATAATTTTGCGGATCATCCGGCTGTTTCTCAATTGCGATTGTGAAGTCCGCGATCGCTTTGTCCCATTGGTTAAGACCGACCTCAGCAAAACCGCGAAACTTGTAGGCGTACGCGTCGTCGGGCTTGAGTTCGATTGCCTTGTCAAAATCTGGCATTGCGGCATCGAACTGATTTTGCATGACGGCAGTCATCCCGCGCTCGCGATAGGCCACTTCATCCTTTGGAGCGACTTCGATTGCCTTTGAGAAATCAGCGAAAGCCTCGGCGAGCCGGGGAGGGTTGCTGGCACGATACGCAGTACCACGATTAGTGTAGCCACGTGGATCTTTCGGATTCGCTTCAATGGCTTTGGTAAATTCGGCTACGGCGCCGTCGAAATTCTTTTGTTGAGCGAGTTCGATCCCACGCTGCATATGGCTTGCGCCACCGGCTGGCGATTTCTGAGGTTTCCCCAGGCAAACGTGACTGACCGCAAAACAGAAAAGTGACGCGGCCGCGATGGTAATTGTTTTCTTGTTCAAGATATTCATTCTCCTTTCAGGCTAACTGTTGAGCGATTTATGCTTGTAGGCGAGCAAATTAACGCGCCGAACGCCTAAAATGAACCAAACAAATTCGATGGCGGAGTCTGTCGAGCGACACCGTCGCAGCAGTCTGTCGGAAGGCTACGCTGCAGTCTTTGCCACGGTTCTTATTTGGTCCACGCCATCACTGTTCATGTATTATTTGAATCGCTATTACGATCCGTGGGCACAAAATTTTTATCGTTATTTTGTGGCCTGTCTTGCCATTGCACCGCTGCTGATTTACCGGGCTCATCGCGGTGCCCCCCTACTCGATTGGCGGGCTGTAACGATGTGTCTTGTCCCATGTCTCCCCAACGTGGTTCATCAAGTCACGCAGGTCGTCGCTCTGTTTTACATGGGTCCAGGCGTTTACACGATTTTCACCCGGGCATCTGTGATCTTCACCGCCTTACTCGCACTCGCATTTTTTCCCGAAGAACGCCGGGTAATTCGTCAATGGCAGTTCCAAGCGGGCACGCTGCTCGGCTTGATTGGAGCCTTTGGCGTAGTCTGGTTTCAACCAGGTCGAGAAACAGAGCACATGAAGCTCCCCGGATTATTCATCGCCTTCACCGCTACATTTTGTTGGGCGCTCTACGGCGTCCTGATCAAACGGCCTTCCATGCAGCTGGGCCCAATTCGCAGCTTCGGGCTGGTTAGCTTGATTACCTCGATCCTGTTGCTTCCGCTTACATTCGCGTTCGGAAAAATTGGGGCGCCGCTTCACGCTGGAGCCCAGGTAAATTTGATTTTGATCGTTTCGGCCGTGACCTGTATTACGCTGGCTCACGTGCTGTACTACGTGGCCATTCGTGAAATCGGTGTCGCGCTCGCGCAAACGCTTCAACTCCTCTGCCCGGCCCTGGCACTGGGTCTCTCGGCCTGGATTTACGGTGAACGACTGACTCACGCTCAGCTTTGGAGCGCCGCCATTTTACTCCTCGGCGCGTTTTTGGCCATGCGCGTAAAACCAATCGCGACGACTGAGACAGCGGAAAATATCTGAGCGCTGGACACCCTGCTCGGGAGTGCATTATCCAGTATTGAGATTAAGCATCCCTCGCCATTATCATCCTGTGAACCTCAAAAAATATCTCCGGGCCCGTCAGAAAGAGGTCGACCGCGCGCTGGATCGCCACTTGCCGAAAGCGAGTACGAAACCCGCCACGCTCCACAAGGCGATGCGATACAGTCTTTTTGCCGGAGGTAAGCGATTGCGACCCATTCTTTGTCTGGCTGCGGCGGAAGCTTGTCGCGGCAACATCGATCACGCACTTCCCCTCGCCTGCGCCGTCGAATGCATCCACACCTATTCGCTGGTACACGATGATCTTCCCAGCATGGATAATGACGATTTCCGGCGTGGCCGACCTACCTGCCATAAAGTGTTCGGTGAGGGCATAGCGGTGCTGGCTGGAGACGCGCTGCTGACCATCGCATTTGAAATTGTGTCAACTGCCAGGCCCGCGTCGCGTTACGACATTTCAATTTTGTTGCGCGAGCTTGCGGTTGCGGCCGGGAGCCAGAGACTGATCGCTGGTCAAGTGGCCGATCTCGAAGCAGAGGGCAAGAGGGTCAAACGCGATCAGCTGCGATTTATCCACGAAAATAAAACCGCTGCCATATTGCAAGCCTCGGTCCGGCTAGGCGCGATGAGCGCCAACGCAGACGCACGGAAACTTTCCGCTATCACACAGTTCGGGCAGCGGCTTGGTCTCGCTTTCCAAGTCATCGACGATATCCTCGATGTAACCCAAACGTCGGAGATACTGGGGAAGAGCGCCGGCAAAGATGTCGCGGCAAAGAAAGCGACTTATCCTGCGGTAATTGGTCTGGAGAAATCACGTGCTGAAGCTAGGCGGCTCACGCGCCAGGCGCACGATGCTCTGTCGGTATTTCGTGGAGGCGATGCTGAAACGCTTCACGCGCTCGCAAACTACCTGCTCGAACGCGAGTATTGATTGGCAGCGACACCTCGTAGAGCCATCCACGGCGTGCGCCTTACTTTGCCAACGCGAGGTTCGGATCGATCTCTTCAGTGACGTCGGATTGAAACCCACCCTGCAATCGCAATAACGCGGCAAACGCGATCATGGCCGCATTGTCCGTGCACAACCACGGTTCGGCATTTCTAAATTCAAATCCTTCGCGCGCACATGCTTCGCCCAATTGTTTTCGCAATTCCTGATTGCAACTAACCCCGCCGCTGACTGTCACAAGATCGAACCGATATTTCTGCGCTGCGGCAATCGTTTTGCGCACTAGCACATCGATAATCGCCTGCTGGAAAGAAGCGCACAGATCGGCGAAAACATGATTATCCAATTTGTAAGGCGTCTGTGTTACGGGCCGCTCGTGATTCGGCGTTTCACAGAACTGCCCTGCAATTTTGGGTAGCAAATAACGAACGGCTGTTTTCAATCCGCTGAAGCTAAAGTTCTCCGACTCGGGCATGCTGCGCGGCAAATCAAAACGATTTGGGTCCCCGCCTCGCGCGTGTTTTTCAATCTCCGGCCCGCCGGGATACCCAAGGCCCACTATCTTGGCGACCTTATCGAATGCCTCGCCAGCGGCATCATCGACAGTTCGGCCGATTAATTTGTAATCGTCCAGTCCTTGAACTCGAACCAAGATGGTGTGCCCGCCGCTCACGATAAGCGAAACGTTCGGGTAAATTTGGTTTTCTACGCTTCCGAAAAAAGGCGAGAGCAAATGTCCTTCGAGATGATTGATGGCGAGGTAAGGTTCGCCAAAGCCGATGGCCAATCCTTTGGCAATCGATGCGCCGATCATGAGCGAGCTCGCCAGACCGGGTCCGCTGGTCGCGGCAAACGCATCCATCTCTGACAAACCGATGTTCGCTAAACTCGAAGCGTGATTGAGTAGCCGCGGTGCATAGACAAGGTGATTTCGCGACGCAATCTCCGGCACGATTCCACCATACTTTTCATGCAAGGCAATTTGGGATGCGACTTCGCTAGCGAGCAAATCCGACCCTGAGCCGCTGTTTTTTTCGCGCACGATCGCGACCCCGGTTTCGTCGCATGAAGTTTCTAGTGCTAAAATTGTCATGTCGAGCGAAGTCGAGACATCTCTGGCCGTCAAATTGCCACGCGATGATCAGAACAAATTAGAGATTCCTCGACTCCGCTCGGATTGACAAGGAAGCGAAAGTTCGCCTACTTCTTTACCGCCTGGGCCTTTGGGGCGTTCTCCTGCGCGTAAATCATAACGCCCTTAAGTGCATCAATTGCTCGTAACATCTGCGGATCTCTGGTCTTGATAATGTTTTTCTCGTCCTCGGGCTTCACATTTCCCGTATTCCGCAGAGCAGAAAGGGAACGCTCCTGGTCGGTGGTCACCGCAACACGAATATTCGGCGTCACGCCATTACCCTGAATCACCTGTTTGCTCGGTGTGTAGTATTTCGCGGTCGTGAAACGCACTGCGGAGCCGTCCGGCAACTGCATGACATTCTGTACGGAACCTTTTCCGAAAGTTGTTTCGCCGACGAGCACCGCTCGATGCAAATCCTTCAGTGCCCCGGCGACGATTTCTGCTCCGCTCGCGCTGCCTTCGTTGATCAAGACGATCATCGGAAAGCTCGGGCGTTCCTTCTTCGCACCGGAAGTAGAATAATCATGCTGTTGCGAAGCCACCCGGCCCTGCGTTGAGACGACTTTTGTATTGGGTGGCAGGAACTGCGCGCAAACATCGACCGCGCTATTTAACAGCCCACCCGGATTGTTCCGCAAATCGAGAATGAGCGCCTGCATCCCCTGCTTCTGTAATTCGTCGAGCGCTTTCGAGAGTTCGTCGGCGGTAGGCTCGTTGAACTGCACCAACCGGATATAACCGATCTTGAATGGGCCGGTGAACTCCGGGTCAAGCAGTCGCGCTCCCTTGACACTTTGGATTTTGATTTCCGCGCGTTGCAAAGCGTATTCCTTGATTTCCTTGGTCGAAGGCCGCAGCAGCGTAAGCGTTAGTTTTGCCCCAGCAGGCCCGCGCAAAACATTGATAGCGTCCTGGAGATCCATTCTTTCCGTTGAAATGCCGTTGATTCGTAAGATCTGATCGCCAGAGAGGATTCCAGCCTTGGCCGCAGGCGTGTCCTCCATCGCTGCAATCACGGTAGGCAGCCCGTTTTTCATCGAAACCTCGATCCCAAGACCGTTAAAACGACTGCGGGTGTCGTCCTGCATATCACGGAAATCGTCGGGATTCATGAACTGGCTATGTGGATCCAGCGAGGAAAGCATCCCCTTCATTGCCGCATTGATGAGATCGTGGTAGCTCGTCTTGTTATCATCCACGTAATCCTGACGAATCAATTCCAGCGCTTTTGCGAAAATTGAAATTTGCGCGTAGCCGTTATCCTCTTCACTCTTTGCCGGCTGCGCCTCCTGTGCGAAGGCAGCAGGAAAAACGCCCAACAAGAGACAAGCCAACAACGGCAAGATCATGAAGCGTCTCATACTTCGACCCCAGATTGAAAAACAGGCTCACCATCGCTCACTGGAAATTTTTGGCAACACCCAACGCCAACCGTTGTCTTAATTCTGCCCGCCAATGAAACCAGCCCTTCGCGTTAAAGCTTTCTCGTTCATCCTTTTCCTCACCGCGCTTTCTCTTTTCTCTAAAAACGCTCCGACCTACGGTGCGGAAACAGAAGACGGCGAGTATGAGGCGGTGGCCGAGGAATACATTAAAGGTTACCTGGGCGCTCATCCTCTGGAAGGGACCGCTCTGGGACTCCACGAGTACGACGGCAAAATCACTGACTACAGTCGCCTCGCCCTCGATGCCGAGCTTTCGCGCCTACGGCGCTTCGACGATCGGCTGGCCAAGTTCGATCCGGGTAAACTGAGTCCCCGGCAATCGATCGATCTTCGAATCCTTCAGGCCGCAGTAAAGAAAGACCTCTTTGAAATGCAGGACATGTCGGTCTTTGAACGGAATCCAATGGTCTATGCACGCGCCGCCGACGTGAATGTTTATATCAAAAGGAATTTCGCACCGCTTGAGGATCGCGTTCGTAGCCTGGTCGCGATCGAATCGCAGATCCCAAATATTCTCATCGCGGCGAGGACCAACCTCAATGAGGTCGTTCCCAAACCGTACGTTGAGCTTGCCATTCAGATTGCGAAAGGTTCCGCGGAGTTCCTGAGAAAAGATCTCGTTGCCGCTATCGGCAATCTCAAAGACGAACGGCTTCGCGGCGCCTTTCATGAGGCCAACCGCAAAGGCGCAAATGCGCTCAACGATTATGCCGCGTGGCTGGAGCGGGAGAAACTTCCGAAAGCCTCCATGGATTTCGCGTTGGGCGAAGAAAAATTTGGGCGCTTCCTGGCGCAGACGGAACTCGTTGATCTTCCTCCGCAAAAAATCCTCGAGATCGGCCTGGAACAATTAAAGGCCGAACAAGCAACGTTCGCCGAAGCGGCAAAAAAGATCGATCCGAACAAGTCTCCAATCGAAGTTTTCAAGCAAATCCAAAGCGAACACCCCACGCCGCAAAATCTCATTGCGGACGTGGCCAAAGACCTGGACAAAATTCGCAAATACGTCGTGAACCAGCATTTGGTGAGCATCCCATCTGAGGTCCGAGCGAAGGTGAAAGAGACGCCGCAATACCTGCGCGCTACCTCTTTCGCGTCGATGGACACGCCAGGTCCATTCGAGAAACGCGCCAATGAGGCATATTACTACGTCACGCCTGCGGAGAACGATTGGCCCGAGAAACAAAAAGAAGAATGGCTCACCGCCTTTAATTACTACACTTCCGACGTCGTCTCGATTCACGAAGCTTACCCCGGTCACTATGTGCAGTTGCTCCACCTAAACTCATCGTCGGCGAACAAGGTGGAAAAAATCTTCGGCAGCTACGCGTTCGTCGAAGGATGGGCGCATTATTGCGAAAAAATGATGCTCGACGAAGGCTACGGTAGTTCCACCAACTCTACTCCCAGTGAGGACGACGTGAAACGCGCTGCCAAATACCGCATGGCGCAGGCCGACGAAGCGCTGCTTCGTCTATGCAGACTGTGTGTGTCGATCAAGATGCACACGCAAAAGATGTCGCTCGACGAAGCAACGAAATTTTTTCAGGAAAACTGTTATTACGAGGAAAAGCCGGCGCGCCAGGAAGCAATGCGCGGCACCTTCGATCCCGGATTTCTCAATTATACCCTGGGTAAATTGCAGATCTTGAAATTACGCGACGATTACAAAGCGCAGCAGGGCGACGATTTCTCATTGCAAAAATTCCACAACGAGCTCCTCAATCACGGCATGCCGCAGATTCGTCTGCTCCGCGAAATCATGCTCAAAGATCAGAGCAAATGGGATCAAGTGCTGTAATTTTCTTTTCTTCCTCTTCCTTTTCCTCTTTCCTCCTTCCTCCTGCTCGTGCTCGTGCTTGTGCTCGAGCCAAGTGTGGCCATCGATCTGTGGGCGATGCCGCTGTAGTTTGGTTTGCCGATCAGCGTCACGCTTCGCACAGCGAAGCGGCTACAGGAATGCCTTTACCACGGAATTTCTTTACGATCTCGGAAGAATTTTCCCGTTAGCTCTTGCGGCGCATCAGTAGCGAGCCACACAATCGTGTCCGCGCCCTCCTCCACTGAGCGGGTGGCACCTTGCCCGCCCATATCCGTGCGAACCCAGCCGGGGCAAACTGAATTCACCGCGAACTTCGGCAATGCGGCTGCGAGCTGCGAGGTCACACCATTGAGTGCAGTTTTCGAAATGCAGTAGGCCGGCGACCAACCATCAGCGCCACCGGTCAATTGACCGCCGCCACTGGAGACATCGATGACACGCGGCGCTTTGCTTTTTCCAAGCAAGGGTATGAACGCACGTGTCACGCGCAGGGCGCCAAGCGTATTTGTCTCAAGCGTCTTTCGCAACAGCTCGTCGCTGATCTCCAGAATTGCGTTGTCGCCATCAACGATGATTCCTGCGTTATTGACGAGCACGTCCAGATCTTCGGCAGCTTTGGCGAACTCGCGCGCAGCAGCAGTCACGCTCGCGTTATCTGCAACGTCGATCTCCAGAAAGGTTGCTTGCCCGCCTTTCCTCGCGATCTCAGCCACCGCTTTGCGACCGGCGTCCCGGTTCCGAGCGCCGACGAAGACTTGAAATCCCTTTCCCGCTAGCTGACGCGCCACCTCGTAGCCAATCCCTTTATTCGCGCCCGTAACCAATGCCGTCTTCATATGTGATGCGATATTTCTTTAACCGGCGAGGCCATCGTCATTCTCGCCTGGCAACAAGTCCCTTAGCATTGGCTGCGGATTAGAGGGTAATTCCTCCACGTCCCGCAATTTTTTCGTGATAACGCGGGATCGAACATCGACATCCTCCATCTTGCGTGAGGCTTGATCGATTTTCTCTTTCACCGCCGATAATGCGTCACCGAATTTTCCGAACTCAGTTTTCACTGCCGCCAGCAGATTCCAGACTTCGCTTGAGCGTTTTTGAATCGCGAGCGTGCGAAAACCCATTTGCAGACTGTTGAGCAGTGCGGCCAGCGTAGTCGGTCCAACGAAAGTCACACGGCAATCGCGCTGCACGTTCTGAACCAGACCCACACGGCGAATCGCTTCCGCGTAAAGTCCTTCGCTTGGCAAAAACAAGAGAGCAAAGTCGGTCGTTTTTGGCGGATTAATATATTTCTCGCAAATATCTTTCGCGCAGCGCTTCAATTGCGTCTCCAGCGTTTTCATCGCCGTTTCAACCGCTGTGGCATCGCCACTTTCCTGCGCCACCGTCAAGCGCTCGTAGTGTTCCATCGGAAATTTCGCGTCAATCGGTAACCAGACCGGCGCGCCGTTCTCATCACCGGGCAATCTGATTGCAAACTCAACACGCTCATCAGTGTCATCGCGGGTTTTCATGTTTTTAGCAAACTGCTCGGGCGTCAGCATTTCTTCCAACAAGATGCCGAGCTGCCATTCGCTCCAGCCGCCGCGCGTTTTCACGTTCGTAAGCACGCGCTGCAAGCCGCCTACGTCGCTCGCCAACTGCCGCATGGCCCCGAGCCCCTGATGCACCTGCTCAAGACGATCGCTCACCAATTTGAATGATTCGCCAAGGCGTTTTTCCAGGGTGCCCTGCAATTTTTCATCAACAGTGGCCCGCATTTTGTCGATTTGCCTCGAGTTGTCCTCCTGCAATTGCGTCAAGCGCAGATCGACAATTGATCGCACGCCTTCGAGGGACTTCGTCAGCTCTTCACGCTGTGTTTTTGCGGCATTCGCACCTTCTTCGCGACTACGTGCCATCTCTTCGCGAAGCATCCGTTCGCTTCGCTCTTGTGCGCGTTCGAGTAACTCGAGTTTTCCTGTAAGCGCCACATCGCCAGCTCTGCCGCGTCGTACCAACAGTAAGAAAATCGCAACCACCAAGCCGCCTCCAAGCACGCCGATGACGATATAAGTGACGTTCATTCTCTGAGCTCTAATCCTTTTCTGCTATTAACCAACCAAGAGATTCCTCGACTTCGCCGGAATGACAAGAGCGACTAGAACCGTAGCTGAATGCGCCATGCACGGAGGAGTAAGGCAAGATTTTCCGATGAACGGGCTAAATATTTCATCGACCAGAGATAAAGGACTAAAAACTGGACTTATACTTGACCGATTCTTGGATCATCTCAGGCAGCCACTTGACTAATAACTTGACTTATGCTTGACTAATCGCGTGAATTCCAAGCCGGTTTACAATATAACACCAGTACTACTCACAGAGGTGGAGCAGATTGCCGCGCTGCGCGAACGCATCCTGGCCGCGGCAATCCAGGTGCCGTGGATTCCGGCGTTGCAGAAAGACACGCGCATCCGCAACGCGCATTCTTCAACGGCAATTGAGGGCAATCCGCTGACATTGGAGCAGGTGCGCGCGATCGAGGAGGGCCGGGAGATTCCTGCGACAGCACGGCATGCCCGCCGGGAGGTGGCAAACTATTTCGCTGGATTGCGCTTCGTGGAAAAGAATGCCCAACGGAACGTTATCACGCACACGGAGGTGTTGAAGTTGCACCGCATCATGGCCGGCGAAGTGATGGATCAGGGAACGGCCGGGCAGTACCGGACGATTCGCGTGCGCGTAGGCAGTTATGTGGCGCCGCCTCCGGACCGAGTGCGCCCGATGATGTCAGAACTGCTTGAGTGGTGGAACAAAGACGCGACAAAGATTTCGCCGATCCTGAGCTCAGCTATCGTGCATCACTGGTTTGAAACGATTCACCCGTTCGCCGATGGCAACGGAAGAGCCGGTCGCATGCTCAGTCTATGGGAGCTTTATCGGCGCGGTTTCGACAATCACCACATCTTTTCGATCGACGAATTTTATTGGGAAGATCGTCCAAGCTACTATTCCGCCTTGGAAAGAGTGCAGCAGCAAAACGGCGACCTAACGAACTGGATCGAGTACAGCGCGGCCGGGTTGCGCCTGACGCTGGAGCGAGTCTGGAGCCGGATTCAGAAACTCACGGCACGATCAGGCAAGGCCAAGCTGGTGCTTCGTCCGAAGCAGGAGCAACTGTTGCATCTTTTGCGCGAGCATAAAGCGCTGACTCCGCGTGAAATCTGGGATGGAATAGGCGTATCGAAACAAGGCGCCCTCGATCTACTGCGACCACTGATCAAAGCCGGTTTGGTACGCAGGATCGGAACAAAAAAGAGCGGCCGGTATGTGTTGAGATGAGGATTTAAACCCTCGCGAGCTTTGGAACTCGCAGGCGAGAAGCTTGCCCTGCCCTAGAATCGCACTTTCATCCCTCCAAACGCGGCGCGGCCAAGCGCGGGAAAGCCGAACACCTCCGAGTAATGTTCGTTCGCTAGATTATCAATCCGGCCGAAGATCGACAGGTGCGGATTCACTTCATACTCCGCTGCAATGTTCACAAAGCTATAGTCTTCGATGTCGAAATTCGGGCCACCGAAGTTCAGTTCCTCTCGCGCATTCACGAACTTCGCTTCGACCATCAGTGCGCAGTCTTTTTCCACCAAAGATACGAAGCCGAAACGTAAACTACGTTCCGCGGTCGGCGCGGCAAACGCGAGCCTTGTCGGTTGCGAAATGTCGGTCGTCGTCGGTTTTTTCCGCTTCCAGATAAGTGTAGCTGGCAGTGAACAAAAGGTTGGTAATCGGTTGAGCGCGCAATTCCGCTTCCAAGTCCCTGCGTCTCGGCTGCGCCGAGGTTGAGCGTTTGAAAAAGTCCGTTGGATCCAATCGCGTTTGACAAATCGTTGTGAAAATAGGTCAGGCCGACGGCAACGTGGTTCTCCCAGAGCTCCTGCCTGACGCCGATGTCCCAGCCAAAATCGTGCTCGGGTTTTAATCCGAAATTGTTCCCGAAAATTTTATCCTGACTGCTGGGTGGACTGAATCCGGTCGCCACACTGGAGTGCAAAATTGTGTTTGTCCTGGCGATTTTGTAACTGCCGGCGACGCGATACGTCCAGACTCCGCCGAATTGGTTGAAATGATCAAAGCGCCCACCGGCTACAAAGATCAAGTTCTCGATTGGCGTGAGTGTCGCCTGCAAAAACCCAGCGATCTCTTCAGTATGATCGCTCACAAATGTTGGCTGCGGTCCGAAAATTTGCAGAACGAATGGGCGTTCCTGTCCGGCATTAACGCGGCTATAGAAAAAACCAGAGGTGAGCGTGAGCCACGAGGTAGGTCGCAAATCGTTTTGATAATCGACTTGTGTCCGTTCAAAGAGCGCGCGTGTCGGCCCCACGAAACCATCCTCATTCGGATCGTTTATTTGTCGCTCGTGATCGTAACTAACAATCAATTTATGTTGCCACCAATCAGCCGGTTTCCAATCGATGTGAGGGCCGATTAACCAACGCTCAGTGAGAAAGTGATCAATGGGACGCGGATCGAAAATGGTGTTCGGATTTCCCGTGTCGCTTACCGAGTAAGTGAACAAGCTGCCGATCCGCAGTTGTTCGTCAGGCGACCAGCCAACGTCGGTGATGGCAGCCGTGTTTCGATAATTATTGTTCGGACGCGCGTTGTCTGTGTCAAAGCGGCTTGCACCGACTGAATAATCAAAGTCACCAATTTTGCCGTCGCTCTGGCCCCATTCGCGGAAAGTGTCGTACGATCCCCCTTCGGCAGCGAGCAACCCACCGGGAGGGCCTGTGCCCTGTTTGGTAAAAATTTGAATAACGCCGGCGAGCGCGCGCGGCCCGTACAAGGTGCTTTGCGGTCCGCGCACGACTTCGATCCGGTCGATATCGTCAATGGTCAGATCGGCGAAATTAAAAGCCCCTTGCAAACCCTGATTGATCGGGATGCCATCGAGCAAGACCTGAGTGTGTTCGCTGCGCAATCCGCGAGTGAAAACTGACGTCAACTGGCCGGCTGTTCCGGTTTGAACAACCGAGAGCCCCGGTACTTCGCCGGAGCGCATCGCTAACGCGCTCGATTTGCTTTTGCTCGAAGTCTTCGGAGGTAATCACGCTCGCGCTGGCGGGTGATAGATCGAGCGGAATGTCGAAACGCGTTGCTGTAACGACAACCGGCTCCGCTTCCATTTCACTCGGTGAAGGAGTCGGCGACGCCTGCTGGCCAAAGCAAAGGCTCGGCGCGTAAACTAACAGCGCGAATGGGAGAAGGCGCGCCCTGTGCGCTTCCCAAATATGAACAAACCAAACTGGACGATTTTGCATAACAAGTTACCTCCAACTCAACTCCGAGAGTTGGACTTGTTAGGGCTTCAGGGGACGCCGCCGCATCATCCAGCTCTCATTCTTCTTTTTGCGAAGAAGTTTTTGCTGTAGCCGCGTCTCTGTGAGACGCGCAGGCGTCGCGCACAGCGCGACGGCTACAGAATGAGGTAGACCGGACAAATATTCTGGCTCCTGGCGTATGTTCCGACTCCTGTCGGAATCACCTTCTTCCCGCCTTCACCCCCTAAAGTTTTCGGGGATTGGCCCAATTGGGAAGTCGTATCCAGTTACAGCAGCGCAACTGCTCTCGATTCTCACGAGATTTCTTGCGCCGATCCACTTTTTCAAGCTCGCAAAGAACTGGATTGAGAAGTAGCGGCTTGCGCTCAGGCCTGCAAGAACTATTTAATCAAGCCAGCAACAACGGTTTCCTGTGCCATCAACTGCCTCTCGCTTTAACTTTATTGTCACCGGCGGCGCCGGTTTCGTCGGCTCGAATCTCACACTGGATCTGCAGGAGAGATTCCCGGACGCGCGTATTACTGTAATTGACGATTTTCGCTCTGGTGACTTCAAGAATCTGACCGGCTACCGCGGAGACTTCGTTGCGCAGAATCTGGCGACACTCGATTGGCAAAAGCAGTTTGGCGATGAAACATTCGACACAATCTTTCATCTCGCATCGATCACCGATACGACAAATCACGATCAGTTGGAGCAAGTGCACGACAACGTGGAAAGTTTTCGGCGAATCCTAAATTTTGCGCGCTCGACCCAAACGCGAATCGTCTATGCTTCTTCTGCTGCGACCTACGGGTCTGCGACTGAAGCCAGTGTGGAATCAAATGGCGCCGCCCCGGCAAATGTTTATGCGTTTTCCAAAGTGATCATGGACAATATCGCGACACGAGCTGCCGCCGAGTCGCCTGATTGGATCATCGTCGGTTTGCGTTACTTCAACGTTTACGGGCCGCGGGAAGCACATAAGGGCGTACCCGCCAGCATGGTGTATCATCTGTCGCGTCAGATCAAAGCCGGTCAGCGGCCGCGCATTTTCAAGCACGGCGAGCAGAAACGCGATTTTGTTTACGTGAAGGACATCGTCGAAGGCAGCATTCGCGCACTCGATGCGCAAGCCAGCGGAATTTACAATCTCGGCTCGGGCCAGGCGCGTTCGTTCAACGAGCTGGTCGATGTTCTAAACAAATGCCTTGGCACCAGTTTTCAGCCTGACTACATCGATAATCCGCACGCACATTATCAAAATTTCACACAGGCCGACCTCACAAACGCGCGCAGCGCGCTTGGGTACGAGCCACAGGTTTCCCTTGGAAGAGGGCGTGCGCGATTACATACAGTGGTTGTATCCCGGGGGAACGTAGCTCTCTATCATTCCGAGCGCAGTCGCGGAATCTCTGGCTATTCAACGATTAGAGATGTCTCGACTTCGCTCGACATGACAAATGCTAGCCTTCCCAGAAAAATTTCGTCGGCCGATCGATTTCCTGGGGCAGACTTTTGTGCACCGGGCAGTTGAGCGCAGTTTGCTCCAGCACCTCACGGTGGGGCGAATCGGGTGGAAGCGGAATGTGAACTTCCGACGGGAGCGCAACGATTCGGCGCGGAGCGTCTTTCGACATTTCTTTTTGCACGGAGATACTCATTCCGCGCAGATCGACACCGAGTTCCTGCGCTTTGATTCCCATGGTCGTGCTCATGCATGTAGCCAGAGCCGTAGCGACGAGATCAGTCGGCGAAAACGCTTCACCTTTGCCTTTGTTGTCGGTGGGCGCGTCAGTAGAAATCTTTGACTGCGACGGACCATGCTCCGCGTCGCAATGCAAATCCCCGGCGTAAGTGACGTCAACTTTGACCATGGTGCACTATGCGGCGCGTCTTCTCTTTTGTCATGTCGAGCGAAGTCGAGACATCTCTAATTGTTTAATATCCAGAGATTCCTCGATTTCGCTCGGAATGACAGAAAGCCTTACTGAGAAATAACAGGTTTCTCTTGAATCTTATCTGCGTGGTTTGCGAACTCCTCATGAAACACCCGTGTGAGTTCCCTATCGTGAAGAATGATCATATCTGTATCGTGCTTTTTATGATCGTCGTTTTGCCACCCTTCATTCCACCAACAGAAGCCGATCACGCCGGGCCATCGATTAGAGAAGAGGTCTTCGAGCGCTGCTTTTGCCCAGTCAGCTGCATTGACGTGCCGGCTGCGTAAATCACAACCGAACTCGGCAAGGATGATCGGCTTGCCAGGCGCGATTTTCACCAGACGCGGATAAGCCTCGCGCATTTTAAACGCCAAACTCTCCCTGCCATCGGGCGTCGTTGGCGTGGTTGGCCCATAGGCACTGACAGCGACCCAGTCGCAATGGTCTCCACCTGGAAAATAATTCTCAAAACGATTCCATTCTTTCTCCGGCTCATCGAGCCAGTTGACGTGCCAAACCCACTGCAAATTATCGGCCCCGTTGGCACGCATCAGATCGACAATATGCCGGTACGCATGCGACGTACCGCGCTGGACCTTCTCCGGCGCCGCCGTTCCACTTGCCGTTCCAGCCGAACCACTCTCCGTTGGGCTCGGTCCCCCACTCAACCAAAATCGGTGAGCCAAACTCTTTGGCGTCGTGCGCCCACGCGCGAAGATCGTCATCGAATTCGCCAGCAATGATTTTTTGGAGCGTGAACTTCGTCTCACGATGCCTTTGATCGACGTCGGAACGAAGCATCAATCGGACATATGGAATTTTTTGGAGATCACGGATCCAGCCGCACATCGCAGCTGGAAATTTCCGGGACTCGAACCAGTTGTTCGCGAAATAGACCCAGGCGGTTTGTTTGCCAACGGCTTGCTCATACCTCGCGACATCGTTCGGCGTAACATCGTGCTCAGTCGGATCGTGCTCGTCAGTTCCAACGCCGCCCCAATAAAGGCCGTGATAAAGCTTCCCTTCGGGCGGAGCCGCAACCCGAACGGCTTGTGCGTTCAACGTCGCGGCACAAGTCATAAGCAGAAGATGAACTGCTTTCACCGCATAACTGTAAGGCGCGCGTTTTGCCTGCCAAATTGGCAACCGAATCCCCTGCTCTATTCGAAACACGTACGAAATGAAAAAGAAAGTCACCGGAAAAGATCTAACGAAAGAGTCCCCGCGCAGTCCGCGAATCCGCGTTGGCGGCTATGCGATTCTTGGCCGCACCATCGATAAATGTCGCGCATTGGTGGCGGGAAATATTGGCGAGTATCACTTCGATTGTCCGCTGGATAACATAGTCTTTGGTTTCAAAGGCGTGAAAGGCGACGATTTCAAAGCGCAAATCGAACAGGGCGCAGGCGACCAGGAAATAGTCGAATGGCTTAACCAGGCGGGCGAAGAGAAAACACCGGAGGAAATCAAACGCTGGGCTGATGAGGTTGAGGCAAGCAGCCTCTACAATCATCCGGAAAAGCAGGAGTTCTTCAGCGAAGAGGTCAAGAAACTCGGACTCGATCCGGAGAAAACGACCACGTTTGAGTGGCTGGAAGTGGACGATAAAGTTTCCCACGCGAAGCAAGCGGCGTAACTCGCGCTCCGCATCGAGAGAGATTGGCGAAGCTGTAGCCACGCTCCTATGGAGCGTTCTGAAAAGGTCGGCTCACAGAGCCGTGGCTACAAGGTTTCTCGATCTACGTCTTGATCAGCGGCGGCGGTTCGTCTTCGGTTATGCCAGCGTCCAATCCGCGACGAAGTTTGCTGTGACCCAGGCCATAGAGGAAATAAATGCACAACCCGATGGCAAGCCACACAACAAAGCGCCCCCACGTCTCCAGCGGCAGACTTAGCATCAAAACGAAGCAAAAAAAGACACCGAGAAGCGGGAACAACGGAACCATCGGAACTCGAAATGGCCGGTGACGGCTGGCGTCTTTGCGACGTAAAATAATCACACCCAGGCAAACGAGAATGAAGGCGAACAAGGTTCCAATGTTCGTGAGATCGGCCAGCGAACCGATGTCAGTAAGCATTGCGACACCGCCGACGGCAACGCCGGTCCAGATCGTCGTGATGTACGGTGTGCGGAAACGGCGGTGAACCCGTGCAAAATATTGTGGCAGCAAACCGTCACGCGCCATGGCCATGAAAATGCGCGGCTGCCCGAGCTGGAAAACCAATATTACCGACGTAAGACCAGCAAGCGCGCCGGCGCTGATGAGTGCTTGCGCCCAAGGCCGGCCGGCGAATGCGGTCGCGACCGCGGCAGAATCACCGAAATACGTCGTATATGTTCTCATTCCGGTGATGACAGCTGCCATCAGCACGTAAAGCAGGGTACAAATAATCAGGCTCGCGATGATTCCGATCGGCATGTCGCGCTGCGGATTTTTTGTTTCTTCCGCAGTGGTCGAGACGGCGTCGAAGCCGATAAACGCGAAAAAAACGATAGCAGCACCGCTCATCATGCCGCCTACACCGTTGGGTAGAAACGGGTGCCAATTAGTAGGCTGCACCATGAACGCGCCAAACGCGATCACGAAGACAACGACCGCCACCTTGGTAACGACAATGGCAGTATTGGTGCGCGCGCTCTCCCGAATCCCGTAGATCAAAAGGATGGTCACTCCCGCAACAATCAGAGCCGCAGGCAGGTTTATGGCGACAGGGTGGCCTAAAATAACGGGCAAAGTGGTGGACGAATAGTTATTGAGCCCCTCGCCTCCTGTGGACAACAGGGTGCTAGCCGTTCGATAATCACTCACCAACCAAAGCGGAAATTTCAGATGGAACAGGCTTCCACACAATTGAACGAAATAACCGGACCAGCCGACTGCCACGGCCATGTTCCCGACCGCGTACTCGAGAATGAGGTCCCAACCGATGACCCATGCGATGATCTCGCCGAGCGTTGCGTACCAGTACGTGTAGGCCGAGCCTGATACTGGAATCATCGAGGCGAGCTCGGCGTAACAAAGTGCAGCAAAACCGCACGCGATCGCTGCCACCACGAAAGAGGCCATTACCGCCGGACCCGCGCCCGGCCGTCCATATACCAGCTCGGCGTGAGTAAGATGCGATATGATGAAATTCAGCACTGGCGTTTTCCATAAAGACGCCTCGAGTTGTTCACCGGCCGCGGCCGTTCCCGCAAGCGCGAAAATTCCGGCACCGATGACGGCCCCGATGCCAACGCAGGTCAGGTCGAACGCACCGAGTGCGCGCTTCAACTGGCGTTCAGGCGCGGCGGCCTCGGCCATCAGAAGGTCCGGGCTTTTGGTCTTGAAAAGATTCAGCGCCACCGCGTGAGATCGTGTCATTAATCAGTTCGACTGGTCAACCCAAAGCTTTGCGTATAAAATCAGCTGGGTGGCGTCGCCCGGCTATGGTGATTAGAGTTTAAGTTTTATCTTGATGCTCCCAAGACTCCCCTGAAGATTCCGAAGCATTTCATGAGTGCGATTTGTAGCCTCGTCAATCCCCCGTCGAAACTCAGTCGTGTCGATGAGCGTGCCGCAAAAGGGACATTTCTGACTCTCAGCCTTGAGCCAGTTGACAGTCTCGTTGATCTGCTTGCCACATTTAGAGCACGTAATTTCCAGCGGCAAATTGTCGAAAAACATCGTCTCATTCGGACGATAAACAAACTTTCTTGAGTTGGCAAAGCTCGGCCTGATTATCGTGCTGATTCGGCTGCTTGAAAAAAATCAGGCGAGCGATTTCGAGGATAGCGTGATTTTGGATCGCTATAACATCCGGTGGAGAAACGAATTGTCCCACCTCAAAAGTTTAACGTCCAGCGCTCTCATCTCATAAGGCATGGATCCGGCGGCCGGCGCGCGGGGTTGTGCTCTGCCTGACGAAGCACCTCGCGGGTTATTGGCGCGACATCTCCGTAACCGCTAAGAACGCAGCGGATCATATACAATACGGGATTGCCTTCGGTCCAATTGAAGTGAGCATGTGGCCCTTGCCCGGTTCGATCGTGCACGCTGATCAAGCGATGCAGCTAGGCCGCGTCCGCGATCACCGCTTAGGCTACCAGTGCGCTCGGTGGACCCACACTATCCCGGCGGGTTAATTCCTCCATCACGTCCTCGGCAATAACTTCCAGCAGGCGCTTTTCGCGTTCGCTTAGACGCCGCGGTTTGATATCGAGAATGCACAGCGAACCGATCGGCAAGTTATTGCTGCGAAGTGGCGCGCCCGCGTAAAAGCGCAGGCCGCGCTCTTTCAAAAGCGGATTGTTGGCGAAGCGACGGTCGCGAGCCAGGTCTTCGACCACGAGTAATTCGTCGTTCCCGATCACATGGCCGCAGACCGAAAGTTCGCGCGACGTCTGCTGGGCTTCGGCGATTTCCGCCGGTAGCCCGACTTGCGATTTAAACCACTGATGATCGCGATCGATGAACGTAATAAGCGCAATAGGCACCTCAAAAATGCGCGCCAGTTTTTTCGTAATGCGGTCGAAAACCTCTTCACGTGTGCCATCCGGCAGATGCAAACGAGTCAGTTCTCGGAGGCGATTTTCCTCGTTGTCCGGGATCGGGCCGGGAATCATCTCATCGGCAATCGAAACGGAAAACTTCGCCAGCTGCACGACTGCTTCGGCGAGGGACACCACCACTTCGTCCGCACCGGAAGAACGAAGCCGTTCTCCCGCGCCCGCCATGTTTTCGGTCGCGCCCCAGATTCCGACGACGATCTTCACGCGCGGCACTTGAGCTCGAATCTTGGCGCTCAGGTAGCGTGCATGAATCAGGGTGGAAGGTGGGACAACCGAGACGCAAATCGCTTCCGGATCCGACTTCGCCGCCATCTCGACGAGTTCGCCACTGCTGAGCACCGCCGAGGCGTTCTCAGCATCGAAATCTTGTTGTCGAAGCAGTTGTACAAGCATCGCTCCCGCGAGTTCGTCGCGGTGCGCGCGAGCCGGCACGCACAGGACGCGGCAGGTGGGAGGGGAAAGTGGAAAGGGAGTGTGTGCGGCGACAGCCTTGTCCGCGGCCAACTGCGACTTTGACGGCGGGGCCGAACCGAAATCTTCGATTAGATCCTGGATGTGACGGTGAATCACGGAACGTTGTTCGGCGTCCAGCTCATCGCGTTGCGCGTCCATTTCTGCGAGTGTGATCGTCGGGATCAAAACAGAATCGTAAAGAGAAGTAAGTGAATTTGCCTTTACATGCGCTTCCGCGAGGTCGTGCGCTTCATCCACGCCGAACGCGAGCAGCCGGTGATAACATTCCTCATGCGGGGCGAGGGCTTGTTCTTCACTCAGAAGCACGCTCAAGAACTGCAGCTTCGGCACGTGCCGCCCCATCACCGCGAGGCACACAGTCAGCGGAATCGCCAGAACAAGACCGATTGGCCCCCAAAGCCAAGTCCAAAAAACCGCCGCGATGATCAGCGCAATGGAGGAGACACCGGTGCTGGACCCGTACAGCCAGGGTTCGAGCGCATTTGCATTGATTACTTCAAGCACAATGAAAAGGCCGAGCGTCAAGACCGGACTGAGCCAGCTTGTCGAGACTGCGAACGAAAGAAGCATGGGAACCGCGGCCGCGATCCACACTCCCACGTAAGGAACAAATCGCAGGAGCGCAGCGAACGCGCCCCAGAGCGCGGCGTTCGGCACGCCGATGAAGTAGAGTCCGAATGCAACACACAAGCCAAAACTCACGTTCACCAGAAGCTGCATGGTTAGGTAACGGGCGACGCGGCTGCCGGCGTCGTCGAGGGCTCGGGTGGTCGCGCTGATCCGGCCTTGCCCGACCAAGCGGATCATCCGACCGCGCAGGTCTTCGCGCTTCAAGAGCATGAAGATGACGAGCAATGAAACGAGCGCGGCGGTCCCGAGCGGTCCGAGCAACCCGGTCGCGGCGTTTTGCAGGATTTGCGGAAGACGGTTTTGCGATTCAACGATCCGAACTGGCATCGGCTGTTGACCCGCAGGCAGGTTGCGAGAGCGCGCCGCCGTGGTCGCTTTTGTTTCCGAGGCCGAACCGGCCGCATTCGCCGGCGGCTCCAACGAATCCGGCAATTGCTTCTGCAACTCCGAAACGCCGTGCGAGAGGCGGCCAAGCGCTCCACCAGTGGGCAGTCGGATGGCGTGCAATTTGTTGTCGATGTTGGTCTGGTAATCGGGAAGCTTGGCCGCGAGGTCGATCAGTTGACGCGCTAACAGCCAACCGGCCCCGCCAACGACGCCGAAGAGCATCGCCACGACAATGAGAACAGCCGCGATCCGCCCAATCCAGCGTTCAATTCGGCCAACCAGCGGTGCGAGCAAAAAAGTCAGCATGGCCGCGAGCGCGAGCGGAATAAGCAATTGGCGTCCGACGTAAAGAATCGTGACGACGAACGCCGTCAGCAAAATCATCCAGATCCCTACGAGCGCCGCAGTAGAGGCATTCTTCGCTCGCATGGCACGTTACCCGTCGTCCACAGCGCGGCTTCTAGCAAATGCGCCGCACGTCGCCCGCGCACCGCAGTTCAGTTCTTCGAGGCCAACAAAGTATCTTCGGATCCCGTAGCGATCCAGACAGCGCAGCGGTTGCACGCGTCGTGAGGTATAGATATCTAGCGTTGAGCTAAAACACGCCGAGCACCTTGAGCACGATGACGATAACGACAATGACTCCGATGATGTAGAAGATGTTTCTGTTCACGGATCGTGAATAACACGTCGCTATCTCCGGCGGCAAGCAATTCCTCGCGTGTTGTGCCATGTGATTTGCGTCTTCCTCCACAGCCGGCAGTCCCCGCGGGTCATCCTAAATGATCTGCTTCACTCTCGCGGCAGATTAAGGACCTGGAAGAAGAGCTTGGAGTCCGACTTCTCAATCGCACAAAGCAACTGGTCACGCTGACAGAGGAGGGCCGCTCCTTTCTCGCCGATGCCAAACGCCTTCTTGCTCTCGCAGCCGAAACGGTCGAGTCCGTCCGCCGATTGCACAGCGGCGAGGTTCGAGCACTCAATATTGGATACGTCAGCAATCTCTTTTACGATTTGCTGCCGAGGACTCTCGCTTCGTTCCGTCAATTGTTCCCACTGTTTCGGTTAACCTCTTCGACATGTCGTGCGGTGATCAATTTCGCGCGCTCGAAGATGGCAAACTCGATCTTGGTTTCGTTGGATTACACGAGCCAATTGCGCGCCGCGGATTGGAATTCCGAACCATTGCGTCCTACAAAACCGTCGCCGCTTTACCCAAAGACAATCCGCTGGCGGGCGAAACGACGGTGGCGCTAAAAGCTCTCGCGCCCATGTTTTTCATCGGAATGTCAGAAGCGAGCTATCCCTACTACCACGAGTGGTTAACCAAAACCTGTCACCGCGCCGGTTTTATCCCGAAGGGATGTCGATCTTGAACGAACCATGATCCACGCCATCTCCGCCGGTTTGGGTGTCGCCCTCGTCCCCGAGCAGCTAAAAAAACTTCCCCACAAAAATGTCATGTTTCGCCCAGTCATGCCGGCCGTGGTGACGGAGGCTTGTGTCGCATGGAAAGGCGAAAATGCATCTGCTCCCTTAAAAGCCTACGTGGAAATCGTCGAGCACGTTGGCCGGAGCATCCGTTGAACCGAACTGTGGCCTTGAATCACGGCGTAGACTCCGCAGAAAGGTTTTTGTAATCTGTCTCTCGTATGCCCGATGAACTGGAAAAATTTATCCTGGGCGATACGGCGATCTCGGCAATCGAACAAGCGCAACCGCGCCGAAGACGATTTTTCGGCCGGCGCAAAATTCAACGCCCACCGATTACGCATTGTGAGAATTGCGGAGCGCAACTGGAAGGACATTGGTGCGCCAAATGCGGCCAGCCGGCAATCGATTATCGGCGCTCCTTCCGGCATGTCCTTGCCGATTTACTCAATGAATTTCTGAATTGGGATTCGAAATTTTTCGCAACAATTGGCCTCCTTCTGGCTCGTCCATGGAAACTGACGAACGAGTTTCTCGCGGGTCACCGCGTGCGTTATGTGCATCCGCTGCGACTTTATCTTCTCGCAAGCATTCTCTTTTTCTTTGCATTCAACTACGCAATCAAGTCGGCTCACTTCGATCCGATAAATCTTTCTCCGGAAAATCGCGCCGAGATTCGGGATGAATTGCAGCGAGAAAACATCACCCCGGACGTCCGGGCGAAAATCGAAGCTGCACTCGGCGGCATCGAAGTTCCGCCTAGCAAGCGCGCACGGCTTGAAGAAGAATTGAAGCGCGAAGATCTATCGGCTGAGGCGCGCCGCGAAATTCAAGAACGTTTGCAGCACGGAGATCCTGTGCCGCAGGCGCGCACCAAAATAGAAGACGCGGTGAAGGATTTGCCGCCGGAAGTGCGCGCCAGAATTCAGGATGCATTGAAGCGTGCTTCTCCATCGCCGGCTCAGGAACCTCAGCAGCCGGGGCAAACGACGCCAGAGCCGAGCGAGAACGACACGCCGCGTCTCGAGTCTGGTTCAGATAAAAACGCATCAACGCCATTCGAAAAATGGATCGAAACGCGAGCAAAGGAAAAGATGGGTGAGCATGGAACGAAGATGGGGCTGTTTATCGCGACGCTCTTTAGCAACCTGCCTTACATGATGCTTTGCTGTATCCCCCTCTTTGCTTTTGTTTTGAAAATCCTCTACACCCGCCGCCACATTTTCTACATCGACCACCTGGTTTATGCGCTGCACATCCACACATTCGCTTATACCGGAGTTATGCTAATCGTGCTCGCGACAATCGGACTCAACCACATCGCTCCAGGTACGATCACAGGTTGGATTATCGCGCTCCTTTGGATGGCGTTCGGAGTCCAAATTTTCTTGTCCATCCGTCGCGTTTATCGCCAGGGCTGGTTTATCAGCATTTTCAAATTCCTTTTTGGCGGATTTGCCTATCTGATCGTCCTGGTAACTGCGCTCGCCGTGACGTTTTTCATCACAGTCGCCTTACCATGAGAAAGCCGATCTGCTTCGCTTTCGCGTTAGCCAGTTTTTCTGCCACCGCGTTTCCTGCCGATCGGCACATGGCTTTCGAACGCGATAATGCCGTTTACGTCGCCAATCTTGACGGCACGAGCGAGAAAAAGATCGCCGATGGAATTTTTCCAGCGATCTCGCCTAATGGAACTCGCGTCGCGTTTAACACCGTCGAAAAAACGAGCGACACGACCTACGCGCGTCACATGGCGGTGGCAGATATCGCGACTGGTAAGGTGACCGTCTTTAAGGACCTCCCAAGCGAGAATTCGTATTACCCAAGCTGGACGGCTGACGGGAAACAGATCCTTTTCACCACGCGTCCGCACGAAGTCTGGGATCTCGTGGCCATTAATTCAGACGGCACGAATTTTCATGTGCTGAAGCCCGGCGTTCAAAATGAAGTGTCCTGCTACTCGCCAGT
Source organism: uncultured Verrucomicrobiae bacterium (assembly GCA_963836455.1). Lineage (GTDB taxonomy): Bacteria > Verrucomicrobiota > Verrucomicrobiia > Chthoniobacterales > UBA10450 > Udaeobacter. The sequence goes on along the minus strand of CAWIJH010000017.1, from coordinate 21,752 downwards.
TTGGGCACATGACGGCCAATCTGTTTTTTGCCAGGACATGACGAACATCTACCAAATCGGACTCGACGGAACGGTTCGTGCGCAATGGAGGATCGGTAAGATCGTGCCGAACGGCGACATGAGCGGCGACGGCCGGATTGACGTTTCACCGGACGGCAAGCGATTGCTTCTGAGCATCGACATGGGCGAAGAATCCGGACGCGAAGATTGGGATGGGCCGTTGCCGGCGCTCTGGGCGTTTGATCTCGAGGCGCAAAAGGCGACCAGGCTAACGCCAAAAAAACAATTCGGATGGGACGGCGTTTGGATCGATAACGACAATGTTCTTTTTCTCAGCCGCGCGTCTGACGAAAAAGAGGACTCGGTTTATCGAATGTCTGCTGACGGAAAAAATCTGAAACGCCTGATCAAAAATGGGCGCTTCCCAAGCGTGAACACGCTGTAACCTCGTTGGCGATTTAGCTCAGAAGCTCGCGCGCTTTTGCCAGCGCCTCTGCGACCTTGCCTGCGTCTTTGCCTGCACCTTGCGCGTTTTCTGGTCGTCCGCCACCTTTGCCGCCTACGATTGGCGCAATCTGCTGAATCAATTTGTTCGCCTGAAATGTCGAGATCATCTGTTTTGGTACCGATGCGACTAGGGCAACGGATCCGTTCACAGCGCCGGCGAGAAAAATCGGCCCGCTAAATGTCGACTTCAAAGTATCAGCAATGGCCTGCAGCAGTTTTGCGTCCCCGTCTTGCACTTCGGCGACGCAGAAATTTTCTCCTGCATGCGATGCTGCCAGTTGACTCGCGATTTGCGCGGCCCGGCTTCTCAAGTCCGCTTCGGCGGTCTTGGCACTTTGTTTTTCCCAATCGCGCACTTCAATTTCGACTTTTTCAAGATGCGAAGTCCGCGCATCGATTTGCTGCAGCTTTTCGGAAGTAGTCGCCTCATTCTCAAACCCGGGCAGTGGCGCGATATCAGGTTTCTTGCGCGCCAAAGTTTCAAATTTCTCCTGTTGGCGCGCTGCTTCCTGCTTCGCCCAGTTTCGTGCAGCGTCGCCTGCAACGGCTTCAATCCGTCGAATGCCGGCTGCAATTGCCTCTTCCTTTACGATCCGAAATGGCCCGATATCGCCCGTCGATCTCACGTGCGTCCCACCACAAAGTTCCATGGAGTAACCGTCCAACGCATGGGGCGCTCCGCCAATCTGCAAAACCCGGACGCTGTCGCCATATTTCTCACCAAAGAATTGGACAATGTCAGTTCGCTTCCTGGCGTCAGCGTACGGGATTTCAGTCCATGAGACCGGCGCGTTCTCAGTGATCTTTTCGTTCACCAATTTTTCAACATCTCGGACTTGTGGTTTCGTCAAGGGCGCGCCCGAAAAATCAAACGTCAGTTTGTCAGGTCCGACGTAACTTCCCTTTTGCGAAGAGTCGCGCGAGACGACTTGATGCAAGGCCCAGTGCAACAGATGCGTCACGGTATGGTGCCCTTGAATCGCGCGGCGGCGGTCAACATCCACTGAAACGCGCACTGCCTCCCCCGGTTCCGGGGCGCGCCCTTCCAAAAGTGACGCTCGATGAACAAAAACGTCGCCGCGCTTCTGCGTATCAATAACACGCAATTGACCGACTTCGGTGCGGTCATGCCCTGGCACATGAAGCAACCCGCGATCTCCCACTTGTCCGCCCATCTCGGCGTAAAAAGGCGTTTGATCGAGGACGATATTGAGCTCGTCGGGTTTTTTGCCCAGCAGCACAGTCTCGACAACTGATTCGACCTCAAGAAAATCGTACCCGAGAAATTTCGTAGGCTCCGCCTTCAGCTTTCCTTCTTCGACACTGATTTCTTCTTTCTTCTGTCCTTTACGGGCGCGTGTACGTTGTTCCTCCATCAACGTTTCGAACCCAGCAATATCGACCGCAAGCCCGCGTTCACGCGCCATTAGCTCGGTAAGATCGAGTGGAAAACCTTGCTCATCGTACAAGCGAAACGCGAAGGATCCTGAAATTGTGGACACGCCGGGCGAGACTTCGCGCTCGAAAAGCTCAATGCCTTTATCAAGTGTTTTGTTAAAGGCCCCTTCTTCGCGCCGAATTGTCTCTTTGATTGTTTTTTCTTTGGCGAGGATCTCAGGAAAGACGTCGCCCAACGTTTTTGCAACGACATCGACCAGCTTGAAGAAGAATGGTTCGTGAAAGTCTAACGAACGCCCATAGCGAACAGCGCGACGAAGAATGCGCCGCAAAACGTAACCCCGACCTTCGTTTGACGGAATGATTCCATCGGCGATCGCAAACGAAAGCGCACGAATGTGATCGGCGATAACGCGGAACGCCACGTCCGTGGCTTGTTGAGAATTGAGAGCTGAGGGTTGAGAGAGGTCAGGGAGCGTGCTCGCGTATTTCTTGCCGCTCAGTTTTTCGAGTTCATCAAAGATCGGGCGAAAGATGTCTGCCTCGTAATTCGAGATGGTCTCGGAGAAATCCGTGAGATTTTTTGTGCCTTGAATGATCGCCGTAACGCGCTCGAAGCCCATTCCAGTATCAACGTGACGCGCAGCGAGCGGAACATAATCGATGCGGCCGGGGTCACCGCCCCCGGCTACAGGTTGCGCGTTGAACTGGATGAAAACGAGGTTCCAGATCTCGATACAACGAGGATCATTCTTGTTCACGAGTGCGCCGCGGGTGTCGCCGTCCGGCGTAAGATCGATGTGAACCTCCGAGCACGGCCCACAGGGACCGGTGTCGCCCATCATCCAAAAATTGTCGGCCTTGCCACCGTTAAGAACATGAATCTTCGGATCGAGATCGGCTTCGCGAAACAAATGCGCCCAATGATCGTACGCTTCCTGATCGAATTCGCTCGGCTCGCCCGCGCCGGGCTTGTAAACCGTCGCATAAAGCCGTTGCGGTGGAAATTTCCAGCGTTCCACCAGTAATTCCCATGCCCACTCGATCGCTTCTTTTTTGAAATAATCACCAAAGCTCCAATTGCCGAGCATCTCGAAAAATGTGTGGTGATAGGTGTCGAGCCCGACGTCTTCGAGATCGTTATGTTTACCCCCGGCGCGAATGCATTTTTGCGTGTCAACCACCCGAGGCGGAACCCACATTGGTTTTTGTTGGCCAAGAAAAATCGGCACGAACTGATTCATGCCGGCATTGGTGAAAAGAAGATTTGGAGCGTCAGGCAACAATGACGATGACGGCACAATGGTGTGCTGTTTCTCGCGAAAGAAATCGAGAAATGATTGTCTGATTTGCGCGGAGGTCATCTTCCTGATCACCAATGAACACGAATAAACATGAATTTCAGGAAACCGGAAACCTTCAAGCGTGGACAGCGCCACTTAACTGGCAGCCGGAATACTGGCGCACCTCAGCAACAAAAGCTGCTGGACTAACGATGCTATTCTTTTTCTTCGTCCAGCCTGGCTTTGACCGCGGACTCAATTTCTTCGTAGAGCTGCTTGTCGTTCTTCAAAACTTCTTTCGCGGCGTCGCGGCCCTGCGCCAGTTGGGTGCCCTTGTAGCTCAGCCAGGAACCGCGTTTTTCGATGACTTGTTTCTCCAATGCGAGATCGAGCAGGGCGCCAGTTGATGAAATTCCTTCGTTATACATGATGTCGAACTCCGCTTCCGTGAAGGGAGGCGCGACCTTGTTCTTCACGATTTTTATGCGGGTCCGATTTCCTGTAACAACGCCGTCCGTCTGCTTGATTGCGCCGATCCGACGAATGTCGACACGAACACTGGCATAGAATTTCAGCGCCTTGCCGCCAGGCGTTGTCTCCGGATTTCCAAACATCACGCCGATCTTTTCCCGGATTTGATTGGTGAAAATACAGCAGGTGCGCGCTTTTGAAATGAGCGAGGTGAGTTTACGAAGTGCCGCACTCATCAGGCGTGCCTGTGCGCCAACCGTCGTGTCCCCGATCTCGCCCTCGAGCTCCGCCCTGGTAACCAATGCGGCTACGGAATCGAGGACAATGACATCCAGAGCGTTGGAGCGCACGAGGGTCTCGCAAATTCGCAGCGCTTCTTCGCCGGAACTCGGTTGAGAGACCAGGAGATCATCCAGATCCACGCCGAGCCGCTTTGCATAGGCTGGATCGAGCGCATGTTCGACGTCGATAAAGGCTGCGAGTCCGCCGCGTTTTTGCGCTTGCGCAATCACCGTCAAGGTCAGCGTCGTTTTCCCGGATGACTCAGGGCCGAACACTTCGACGACTCGGCCTCTTGGAAATCCGCCCACACCGAGCGCGCGATCAATTAGGATATTACCCGTAGGAATGACGTCGATATCGACAATTTTCTCGTCGCCAAGCCGCATGATCGCGCCTTCGCCGTAGTCTTTTGCGATCTGCTGAATCGCCAGGTCAAGATTCTTGTTCCGCGCCGCGGTGACCTTATCTTCGCTGGTTTTTTGCTCGGTTTTCGCCGCCATATCAAGAGACTGTAACTACGATGCGCTCGCCGATTCGCCAAGCAGAAAAGATTCGGAGATAAATCAAAAGGCCGCGAACTTTTGGTTCGCGGCCCCTGATTTCCTTTAAAACGAATCTTAAGAAACGGTGATCTTGCGCGGCTTGACGTGTTCTGCTTTAGGCAGAGTCAATGTTGCAAGACCTTGCTCGATCCTGGCGCTGATTTTGTTTCCATCGATCGATGGATCGAGCTCAAACGTGCGCCGGAAATTTTCCGGGCGCGATTCGTGATGAATCAGCGTTCCCTCCACAACGGGAAGTGAACGCCGACCATTAATCGTGAGCTCGTTGTTCCCGACGGAAATGTCGAGCCCGTCCTTATTCACGCCGGGCATCTCGACTTCGAGCGTGTAGCCATCGCCAGTTTCAATCACGCGCGAAGGCGGCGCGACAAACTGTTCGGTCTGGGCGCGGTCGCCGCTACGATTTTCACGGGTCAAAGTATTCATGGTTAAGCCTCCCTTGGTTGAATTGATTAGTTGACCTGAATTTGCTTCGGCTTCACTTCTTCGGCCTTGGCCAATGTCACGGTCAGGATTCCATCTCGATATGTGGCGCTGACTTTGTTGGCATCCACGCGAGTCGGTAGTGCGATGCTACGGCGGAACGTGCCAACATAGCGCTCAGTGCGCTCAGCCTTGTCGCCATTACTGCTGCTTTCCCGCTTGCGCTCGCCACTGACGGTCAGTGTCCCGTCGTGCAAAGAGATTTCGATTTCCTCTTTGCGCATACCGGGCAACTCGACGATGGCGGTCACATTGTCATTGCCTTCGTAAAGATCGAGCGCGGGCGACCAACCACTAAATAGCTGTCCCGCACGCGCCAAGCTCGACGAGAACGGCAACTCGAAAAACGAGTTAAGTTCATCCCTTAAATTGCTCAAGCGATCCGCTGCGGACCACGGTGACAATTCTGGGCTTTGATAACGAATTAGAGTCATAATAGGTATCCTTTCTTTTGATAAAAGTTTTCGATCATTTGGACTAGCTCGCGCCGTGCCAGAATGAAATCGGAAAGAACGGCATTATAAGCGTAATAACAGGAGCAATTTACCTAGCAAGTAGCGCTCTTCTTCGTATGATTATTGGCAAAATCTGACACACAGTCGAACTAAGGTTGCAGCGGAGAGTGAGACAAAATTGCACTGTCTTTTCATGAAGCGTTGCGTCATTGGCCAGAACCCCCGCAGGGCCTTGACATCTCGGTTCTCGACCGGTTACGACTCGCATCGTGGACCCGCAGAGTGAAGGCCGGCGTGAACTCGATTCGGTCGTCATCAACGTTGAGCTGACACTTGCCAGCATCATTCAGGGCGTTGCCCTTTTTTTCTTAACCGATAATGCTCGCGTGATTTTGACCATGCGGCACTGGGGTTCGTTTCCCTATGTTGCCGCAGGTTTGTGCGTGATCTTTATCTTTTGGTCCCGGTCAATCATTCACACACTGACCCTGATTCGCTGGCCAATGGAATTCGGGCATAACTTTTTCTACATTGGTTGCGCATTGGGCGAAGCGATTCTTTTTAGCCGCCTTGACGATCCACTGGTATGGTTTCAGCTCAGCGCCACTTATGCCGCAGTTGTGTGGCTGCTTTTCATGTATGACATGCGACTAATTCACGCCCGTATCGCGGAATCCCGTAACGAGGCCGACCGCACTCTCTATGCGCGTGCCAGAGCCGATCAATTGCGTAACATTTATGTGTTCGTTCCCTTGCTTTTTTTCATCAATCTCGCCTGTGCGCTCGCGATCTGGAGCTGGCCCGATTTTTTCATTACTCGCGGCGGCCACATTTGGTTGATCAGCGCGCAACTTGTTTCGTTTATCGCCTACCTTACTTATATTGGCCGTCACTTTAGCAAGATCGCGCAACTTCTCTTGCAGAGCCGACAGGCCAATTGACGGAGAAGGCCCGTCGTGCTCGTCGAGCGCCAAGCGCTAGCGCTCTCTTCGACTTTCAATGTAGATCACGACGAACGCGATCCCGATCAACGGCTGCAGAATTTTTTGCAAAAGTCCCAATGTAAACCCCAAAACATCAAAACCGCGCGCTTGCTGCGCTTCAGTCAGTTTTTGGAGCAGCGCTTGTGGATCCTGTGTCGTCATTAATTCATTAAAAGAATGTTGTAACGTCGTCCATCCCGAGATCAGCGCGATCGCCAGCACAAATGCAAGCCAGAGGGAGGCAACAAAAACGCCGCGCCACATCGGACGCTGAAACCATGGAAGTTCACGCCCGCTATGCGCCAAATTTCGGCTTTCGCGCAATGAATCGACGACTCCTTCATTTTCGAGGACGGCAAATTGCTGCCAGAAGAGCACGTTCACAAAAAAACGACCGAACATCCAGACCTGCAGAACCAGCAGACCGAGCGCAAGAAAGATCACAAATAATGAGGATGCTCCAGCGATAATCATCGCTGCGATTAGAAACGCGAATAGGATCAGCAAGAAGAAAACCCCATAGACGAAGACGCACAACGCCGCGACCCGAGGCCAGAATCGCACAGCTTCATTGAGCCCAGCGAAAAATCCCAAGCGGCGGCCGGCGGCAATTTCAACGGTGAAGATTTGAATTCCCGATATGTAAACCGGCCACATCGCCATCGAGAAGATGAACATCAAAAAGGCAAAGCCCCCCGCAGCGAGAACGCGGAAGTCAGCATCCGAAGGGTGCACGGTTTGCGTCCACATGGCGGTTAGCTGACCACACACCGAAGGCAAAACTACCAGGAGCGTAAGGGGAACGAATTGAAGAAAGCCTCTCGCATATATCCGAAACGTCTCAGTCAAAATGTGACCGAGGCCGCGGGACGGTAGCACCGGCGGAAGCTGCCTCGGGCTTATCGAACGGTTCAGCTGCGCGGCGTCGGCTGTGGCGAGCGGCTCCCCGTCGAATAATCCGGGAATCTCCGCCGCTAAAGTCCAAAGCTCGGCATCCGCACGGCGAGCTTCGTTTGCGGGAAGCACCCGGCCTTCCGCTTTCCACTCACGCAGTGTGTCGATATTGGCAGGTCCGTATTCTCTGCCATCAACACGCACGATCCATTCTTCGGTCACGTCTTGATCATCCCGTATCATGCATTCAGAATCCATTATCAGTCTTTTACGATGAAACTGCTGCTTATCGACGGTCACTATTACGTTTATCGCTCCTTTTTCGCTATCCCGAATCTCTCGAATTCAAAGGGCGAACCCACCAATGCAATTTTCGGTTTCACAAAAACATTGCGGCTGATGGTCAAGCATCTGCAGCCGGAATTAGGCGCAGTTTTTTGGGACGAAGGAATGCCGGAACGCCGAGTGAAGCTCCAGCCCGCCTACAAGGAGACGCGCAAGGAAATGCCCAAGCCAATGGTCCCGCAGCTCGATTTTATACAGAAACTCACACCCTTACTGGGTTTCCAAAATATTTCCCTGCCCAACACAGAGGCCGATGACCTGATGGGTTGTTACGCCATCGCCGCCTGCAAACGACCTCAAATGGAAGTTGTCCTCGCGACCAACGACAAAGATTTGTATCAGCTGGTAGGCCCTTGCGTAAAAGTTTATACCACGGCGAAAGCGGATCTTGCTTCGCCAAAGGACGCATTCGCATTGCTAAACGAAGATCAGGTCACCGCAAAATGGGAGGTTCAGCCCAATTTGATCGGGGATGTCCTCGCGTTAGCCGGCGATTCAGTCGATAACATTCCGGGAGTTGGATTGGGCCGCAAAACCGCTGCGGCATTGATTCGTGAATTCGGCGGACTCGACTCGCTGCTGGCCAACATCGACAAAGTGAAAAGCGCGCGAACTCGCGAGAAACTGATGAACTCTCGCGACCAAGTTTTGGAAAACCGGAAAATGGTTGATCTGGATTGCCATCTTGAACTGCCGGTTCCGATCGATGAGCTCCGGATCCAACCTGATTATCCCAACCTGATCCGTGTGTTAGAACAGTGTGAATTTAAATCGCTGCTGCAGGAGATTCGCGATGAAGCAACGCGAGTCGGCAGTGGTGAACAGCAGAATCTCCTGTAATCGCGAGCCGGTTACAGACATTTCGTAACCGACTGACTTCCAACAGCTAACGTTCAGACACGGATTTTTCGTAAAAAAGTTGAACGCGCACCGCTACTGGCTGTCAAACTCAACAGGTTAAGGCGATTCGGGTAGTTGCACGTTTTTCTTATATTCGTTGTTTCTCCTTAGCGTGCGCTGCCCGAATCTTTTTTTGCGCTGTCCTCTGCTGGACGCTTTTGGTCGTATCGCGATTTGCCGATTGCTCTCTACCACACGCTTACGAAGGTGCGTTTGATAGACGTATTCAGGTTTCGCGCTTATCGTTCCTGGCTCGCCGGGAATCCTTTTTAAATTCGGACGATTCGTATCGTCAGGCCCCTCTTTAGCAAATTTCGATGAAGTCAGACCGTTACGATCCAATTGCCGCCGCTCTCAAGGAAGACATCGGCCAAGGGGATATCACGACCGATTTTTTCGTACCCGAGACTCTTCATGCAACAGGACGCGTTACGGCGCGTGAAAATGCCATTGTTGCCGGCACGGGAGCCGCGGCGGAAGTTTTTCGACAGGTCGATCCCGCAATAGACATCCAGGTTGTTCACCGGGATGGAGACGAAATTGTCGCCGGCGACCTGATTATCGAAGTGCGCGGTTTGGCACGTTCGATTCTGAAGGCAGAGCGCGTCGCATTGAATTTTTTGCAACGTCTCTGCGGCATCGCGACCCTTACACGTCAATTTGTTGATGCCGTTGGAAACCATCCAGCCAAGATTCTGGATACGCGTAAAACCACGCCTGGAATGCGGGCATTGGAAAAGGCGGCAGTGGTCGCGGGCGGCGGCGTTAATCATCGCTTTGGCTTGTACGACATGGTGCTCGTAAAAGACAATCACCTGGCGACTTTCGGCGGGCTTTCCCGCTTTGCGGATCGAATTCGTCAGCTTCGCGGGGAGCGACCAAACATCCGTATTGAAGTGGAAGCTGATGATCTGGAGCAAGCACGCGCTTTCGTCGAGGTTGAGGGCATAGACGTCATTCTTCTCGACAACATGCCGCCCGCGCAGATGCGAGAGGCTATCGCGCTGAGGAAAGACCATATCCGGTTTGAAGCAAGCGGCGGCATCACGTTGAAAAACGTAAAACGGGTCGCAGCCACGGGAGTCGATTACATTTCTATCGGCGGCCTGACAAACGCCGCGCGCGCGATCGATATTGCTCTGGAAATGATCCCAGTACCCGGCTGAGAGGCGAGTTGCCAGTGGGGCTGATCGCTGAGCAATTACAGGCCGACCTCGCCAGCGGCGTAATCGGCCGGGAGATTATTGTCCTCGATCAAGCGGGCTCGACGAACGATGCGATTCTGCAAATCGCGAATGCAAATTCAAAGGAGGGTCTGGTTGTCTTCGCTGAACATCAAACCGCCGGCCGCGGTCAGCGCGGAAATCGATGGGAATCGGCAGCAGGAAAAGGACTTTGGTTTTCGATTCTTTTGCGACCGAAGATCGATCTCGCGAGTTCCCCGCAACTCACTGCCTGGGCGGCTGAAGCCGTTTCCAATGCGATTCAAAACGAATTTTCTCTCACACCTACGATCAAACCTCCAAACGACGTGCAAATTGATGGAGGCAAGGTCGCTGGCGTCTTGGTAGAGATGAGAGCCCAGCAAAACGCGCCTCATCTGGCTATCGTCGGTATCGGGGTCAACGTGAACCAATCTCGCGAGGATTTTCCGAGGGAACTGCAAAGCCGCGCGATCTCTCTCGCTATAGCGCTTGGCAAACAAATCAATCGCCAAAGTTTTGCTGTCGCTCTCTTGCGAAAGCTGGATCGGACTTATCGTGAAAAATTCGCCAGCGCAGGAATGTAGCCGAGGGCGCTGACCTCGGCCCGGTCACAGGATTGGCAACACGGCGAGCTGCCTCGGTCAACGCCCGCGGCTACAACTTTGTAACTCCGTTAGCTTTTCGCTGCTCCGTCAGCCAATCGCGGTACATGTGCGGCGAAATTTCCGAAGGTTTGATCTCGCTTCGTCCGCCCCAGAAAACGTTTGTGTACGAGACTGGGATGTCGCAGGAGCAAAGATGCCGATCGATAGCCGCTTTATGATCGAGCAATAGTTGTTTATCGGTACCGTGCGCCACGGCCATGATGTTGACGTTCTTGAACTCCGGGCCGGCTTCGCGCCAGTAGCAATGCGTCAGAATACGATGACGCCCGACTTCGCCGCCCGCTTCAATTTCACGACCGTGCGGCACTGCCCAATGAAACAACGCATTAAACCGAGTGACCCGCACCCCGCCCACTGACGGTTTGACGTGTTCCAGGAAGGTCGAAAATCGCCCGATGATTTTTCGCGCAGTCAATTCTTCCGCCACGCGATAGAATTCTTCCGCGGAGACGCCGGCTTCATTGGCACGCGCAACCCACGGCGAGGGCTTGATCTCTTCCGGAGCAAATTCGCGCTTAAGTGCCTGGAGCACATCCCATTCGCGTGCAGTCAGACTAACAATCTGCACTGGAACCATTTTTGCTGGTTGATCTGCTTTGCTGCCGGGATCAATCGTCTTCCGCCGAACATGTCCCACTCCCAAGGTGAAAATTCCTTTCGCCGGCATAATGCGAAAACGCTCTGCGCCGACCTTTTTCGCCAGCAATTGGCAATGGGCTTCCAATGAAAATCCCTGGGGGACTTTTACGGTAGTCCAAAGTTTGTAGTCAGATCCGGCACTAACGGTGTCCGTGGAGCGCAACACGACATGACCTGAAAAGGGATCGTGCTGAAACATCCAGTCGAAAGCCGCATCAATTTTGTCGTCGGGGAGCTTCCATGCTACCAGCGCGCCCTGAGCCAGGTTGGTCGCAAGGAGGGTCTGCCGCACGCGCCGTATCGTGCCCGCACGCAGCATGGTGGCAATCCGCTCCATGACAACGTCGACGCCTACGCCTGAACGGTTCGCGACTTCCTCAAACGGCTCGCGCACGAATCCTTCGATTTTGTCCTCCGAGATCGCCAGAATTTTTCCGTTAATCGGATCGTTATGTTCAACCGGCAGCATCATCGAACTATGGCACACATCCTCCAGGCGGGCACGGGTTCAAACCGTTAGGCATGGGACGTTCCGCGTTGGACGCTTGCTCGCGATCCTTCGGAGTTGGACATTTGGTTCGATGTTAAAGGCGATTTTCTTCGATGCCCTTGGCACGCTGTTTTATCTCACCAACACGGTTGGTCACCACTACGCGCTGGCCGGTACGGAGGCAGGCCTTACGCTCGATCCGCACCAGCTCGATGACGCGTTTTATTCAGCCTGGAAGAAAATGCCGCGCCGCGCTGCAATCGCCGGCCCGCGCGAGAACGATGACAAAGGCTGGTGGCGTGAACTGGTCGATCTCGTCCTGGACCAGGTTGCACCTTCATTAAGTGAAATCGATCGGGATAATTTTTTCGAGATCGCCTACGAACACTTTGCAGAACCCGGTGTCTGGGAACTTTACCCAGAAGTTCCCGGCGTCCTGGAGCAATTGCAGCCGCGTTTTCAGCTCGCCGTAATCTCAAATTTCGATGGGCGTTTGCGGTTCATCCTCCAACACCTGGGTATCTCGAAGTTTTTTGCGGACATTTTCATCTCCAGCGAAATCGGAGCAGACAAACCGGATCCGGAAATTTTCCGGCGCGCGTTGAAATTAATCGATCTCAAACCGAACGAGGTCCTTCATGTCGGCGACGATCCAGAAAGGGATTGGGAAGCAGCCAGCGCCGCCGGTTTGTCGATCTTTCGATTGGATCGCCCAAAGAATTCTCTGCGCGATCTGTTGGAGTGGGTCGGCCGGGACTCGAACCCGGAACCAACCCCGAAAGCTTTCGGGGCTGCTCCGTTAAATGGTGGATCGCAACATTGAAATTGCGAGTCGAGGATTCTTTTTTCGTTTTAGAGTTCGCTCGAGTTTACGTGCTTCGGCCATTGATGGGAGTTCCTTAGCCGCAACAAGTTCGATCTGGCCTCCGAATCGATGCGTCGTGTGATTGCTGCCACGCTTATGCTCTGCGATTCGGCGTTCAAGGTTGTCGGTCGCACCGATGTAATACCGTCGAGCGCCGTGCAAGATGTAAATCCAAGCCATACAAGGGAGTGGGTCGGCCGGGACTCGAACCCGGAACCAACGCCTTAAAAGGGCGCTGCTCTACCGATTGAGCTACCGACCCACGTCGAGTTTCAGTTTGGATTGGCTGCAGAAATTTTCAACGCAGAACCAACCCCGAAAACTTTCGGGGCTGCTCTACCGATTGAGCTACCGACCCACGTCGAGTTTCAGTTTGGATTGGCTGCAGAAATTTTCAACGCAGAACCAACCCCGAAAACTTTCGGGGCTGCTCTACCGATTGAGCTACCGACCCTCCGCCGGAGCATCACTTTCTAATGCCTCGGAGATTTTTCAATGTACAATGACACGCCTCTGGCCATGATCTCTCATGAGTACAAGTGCATTTTCGTAGAAGTGCCAAAGACAGGCTCGACCAGCGTTCGCGCGATTCTCGGTAAAGCTTGGAAACCACATCTGAATCTGTGGCAGATCAAAAACCAGATGGAGACATATTGGACGCGCTACGGAGGAAGAAAAAATCGGATTCTGGCGGCCTTGTATTTGTTGCTTTCGGAAGAGCGCCGGAGAGAAATCGGGCGCAAGCAATTCGAGACCTACTTCAAATTCGGCTTCGTTCGCAATCCGTGGGACCGCGTCGTCTCTCTTTATGAGCGCACTGAGGCGCTACAGCTCAGAGATAAAATGACGTTCGACGAATTTGTCGATTGGATTCAATACAGCAGCGCCACCTGTGTTCACTCATCCCCGCACCGTTACCAATTGGATTGGTTCGTCGATCCCAATGGAAGCATCCTTGCCGATTTCATCGGGAAATTCGAACGGCTCGATGAGGACTGGGCCTTTGTGGCGAAAAAACTCGGTGTGAGCGAAAAATTGCCCCACCAGAGACCCAATCCACGGGCGCGGCATTACACTGAATATTACACGCCGCGAACCAGGGACGTAATCGCGAACAAATTCAAAGTCGATATAGAGCGGTTTGGTTATGAATTTGCCGGATAAGATAAAAGCGATCGTGCTCACGTGCGATCGCTATCGAGCAATCACAGAGCACATGATTTTTCAATATGACCGGTTATGGCCGGGTCACCCATTCGTTTTTCATGTTCCGTACCAGGAGCTAGGCGGTACCGACACGGAGCGAGTCAAGTTTGTTACGTCGCCATCCGATATTAAGAGGACCGTCTTGCATTTGCTGACGGACATCGATGATGAGGAATGGATTTATTGGTGCGTGGATGACAAATACCCCATCCAGCTGGTCACCGATAAAATCAGCACCCTGATTTCTCACGCCATGCGCTCGCCGGAGGTAGACGGTCTTTTATTTTGCAGATGCCGGGCAACGCTGAACAATCCGAAGCTGACTCTCTTCCCGCGCAAACTTAAGAACCCATTCGGCGATATTTACTTGGAGCGAAAAGCCTGGTTCCAGATTTGGATTCACCAAATCTTGCGCGCCAAAGTCCTGCGACATCTGTTCACTCATCTGCCCGACGTCATCCCTAACGCGAAGGCGATGGATGAGCTAAAAAACGACGTGCCAAAGTTGGCCGAGCATCGGTTATTTGTGACCAAGGAAAACTTTGCGGTTTTCGGAGAAAGCACTCGCCGCGGTGTAGTCACGCAAAATTGTTACGAAAGCATGGTCGCGGCGGGGATTGAGATACCGGAATGGTTTCGCCATCCGGATGGCGAATACGTGACGCTTGGAAAATTGTAGCTCTTACCGCTTCTCGAACGTATATCCGAAACGCTCGATTTCCGCGGCAAATCGAGCGCCCACTAATTCGCGAAGCTCGTCATCGTAATATTTGGAATAATGTTCGCGGTTCGAGCGGTTGTATCGTGGCAGGGCCGCAGGGGAAATGTCTAGTGCGGCACAGACGGCGCGAAAGTCGTCAGCCAAATTCTCGAAGCGCACGATGTAATCAACATTGACGAACGGATCTCCCCTGCCCTTATCTAACCGGAGATAGTCTGCGACTGGCAGGACCTTAACGATAGCCTTTCTGAATTTTTCCCGATCCCACGCGCTCGTGTTTTGCGTTGGCGTGAAATAATACGACACCATCCGGTCCCACGGATTTCGTACGCAGGTGAACTTGTAGAGGTTCCCAAACTCCATTTCGCCAAGGGCCGCTCGGTATTCAGCCAGCGTTGAATGTTTCTTGATTTTGTACTTTGGATTGCGCAGCCCGAAACGCTCGATCCCGTCCTGTTCACCCCGTAAAGCTACTAACTCGTCTTCGGAATAATCACGCAGGACGCTCTGAATCGAATTACCGGCCGTCTTTGGAATGTGAACGAACAAAAAACGTTTCTGAAAGGAAATCATCAGCGGGCTTGTGGGATTATTTTAGGATGCGCTGCCCAGTTAGGCGAATACTGGCGGTTATTTATCAGTCGTGCGACCTGTTGCTTGGGAAAGCGGTGAGGCCCCATGATCCTGTCGCACAAATACAAATTCATCTTTATCAAGACGGCAAAGACCGCAGGCACGAGCATCGAAGTCTTTCTTTCGAAACACTGCGGGCCTTCAGATGTCTTGACTCCGATCGAACCGCCCGTCGAAGGCCATCAACCACGCAATTACCTGGGATCCATAAACCCGATCCCTGAAATCCTGGAAAAGCCGGGCAAGATCTTCTCCGCATTGCGACATTCAATTATCAGTCGCGAGAAGTTTTATCGCCATATGCCCGCATTGGAGATACAGAGGCGCATTCCTCGCGATGTCTGGAACAGCTATTTCAAGTTTTGCGTTGAACGAAATCCCTGGGACAAAGTTCTGTCTCATTATCACATGCATGTTGCCCGCGAAGGCGGTCGGCTTTCCTTTGACGAGTATCTCGCCCGTGGCCGGTTCCCGATTAACTATCTCCGGTACACCGATCGTTCTGGAGAAAAAATCATCGTGGATCGTATTCTCCGCTATGAGAACCTGACCGCCGAGCTGAGCGAAGTCTTCTCCCAACTGAACATTCCCTTTAATGGAACGCTTGGTGTCTCAGCAAAATCGGACTATCGAAGTGACCGGAGACCGTATCAGCAAGTATTCAACGACGAACAACGGCGAATCGTCGAAAAAGCATTTGCCAAAGAAATCGAGCTGCACGGCTACCGGTTTTGAAAACAGGTGGCGCGGCAATCCTATCTTTGTCTCGACCCTAGCAAATGGGTTGCCCGCGTTACTGATTGCCCTTGGGCGCAAGGGAGGCGCCGATTTCCTGTTATCGGGAAAAGCCAACGCGCTGCACCAGATCCTGAAACCTCGGATCCGACCTCACTGATTTGAACTGGGGTGAAACGTTCAGATAAACGAGATGGAACGAGTGCTCCTTGTAAGCTTCTTCCAGTAATTGAAATGCTTGTTCATTGTTACCAAGCGCGACGTAGATCGTCGCTATCTCGTAGGCCGACACATACTGTCGCTTCGCAAGCTCGTTCAACGCGTTGAGGATTTCACTCGCCTCATCCTTCTTCTGCGACTCCGCATATGCACGGCCAAGCGCAGCTTTCATTAGCGGACTGCCTCCTGACAGAGAGATCGCCTTTTTAAACTCTTCGGTGGCTGCATCAAAAAGCTGCTTTTGCTCATAAGCCAGACCAAGATGCCAGTGCGCGACGGCGAAGTTCGGATCCATCTCTATGGTCCTGCGGCATTGATCTATCGCTTCATCGTACCGGCCCGCGTAGTAGAGGGTCGCTCCCATAAACGTGTTCATTACGAGCGACGCCGGCTCGAGTTCGAGCGCTCTTTTCATTTCCTGGACTGCTTCTTTCAACCGACCCGTAGCCGTTAGATAGTGAATCGCATACCACTGATGGGCCGTCGCATATTCTGGGTTGAGTTCTATGCTGCGCTTGAACTCTTTCTCCGCCGCCGACGAGTTCCAATCGTAATTGATCAGAATGTGCGCCAGCGTCACGTGCGCTTCGGCGAGTGTGTCATCCAGTGCCAGCGCCTTTATTGCCGATTCTTTTGCCTTTGGCATTGCTTCGCGCGGTGCGGCAAAATTGTAAAACGTCAGTCCAGTGTATGAATCCGCCAAGCCGACGTAGCCAAGAGCAAAATTAGGATCGCGCCCGATGCTCTGCTGGAAATGCTCGATCGCCTGTTTAATTCCGTCCGAAGTGCGCTTATTCCAAAAATAGCGGCCGCGCAGGTAGAACTGATATGCCTCTGCATTCGTGCTGTCGCGCTTGACCAGCCGCCGCTCCTCCTCGGTGGACAATTTCAACTTCAACTTCGCTGTGACCTCTCGCGCAATTGCCTGTTTCACCGCAAGCAAGTCCGTGATCTTACGATCGTATCGTGCGCCCCAAATCTCCGCGCCAGTCGCGGCATTCACCAAATCCACCTGAACGGTCAAAGCGTCCTGTATTTGCCGGACTTTTCCCGTCAGCACAGCTGCCACACCCAACTCGCGCCCCACCTGCCGCGGGTCGACATCTTTTCCCTTGTAACGAAAAACTGTGGGACGTGCGATCACTCGCAGTTGCTGCAATTCGCTCAGGCTATTGATCAGTGCTTCGGAAATTCCTTCTGACAAATACTCAGTGTTCGGCTCATTACTCGCGTTTTCGAAAGGAAGAACTGCAATACTTTTCTCCGGCGCCAGCGGATTCGAAGCCGAATTCTCGGCTGTAGCCACAGGCCTGTGGCCCGTCCGGACCGAAGGAAAGACCAAAAACGCAGAGACACCGAAAATCAGAATGAGACTCGCTGCAAGAGCGATGCGGCGGCGCCGAATGTTTTCGGTGTTTGCCTGTGCGGAGCAGCATCGCAGCTCCGCTGCTAAATCTTTTACGCCAGGCCGGGCAGCCGGCTCCAATGCGAGCATCGATTTGAGCAGGGTCCTTAACCGAGACGGAACGCGTGCCTCCTTCAGTTGTTCGATGGGAAGGGCTTCTGATTTGTGAGCGCGGCGAATTTCCTCAATGTTGCGGCCGGCAAATGGCGTTTTCCCGGTGAGCGCAAACCAGAGTGTGGCACCTAACGAGTAGATGTCGGCGCGTACATCGACCGGCCGGCGTTCGAATTGCTCAGGGCTGGCGAAACTTGGTGTGCCAACGAATCCTTCATGCGTTTGGTCGACTTCCCCTCCGGCGTCAGCGATCGCCTTGGCGAGTCCAAAATCAATGACCTTCACTTCCAGTTCCGCCGTCTCGCCATCCCCTCTCGTCAACATGATATTGGCAGGTTTCAGGTCGCGATGGATCAAACTCTGGGCTGCTGCAGCCATCAATGCCCGCGAGATTTGGATTGCAATTTCCAAAACCGGTTTCGTTTGAAGCGGACCATCCCTCCGTACCCGATTCTCCAGGGTTTCGCCCTCGACCAACTCCATAGCGTAATAACAGCGGTCGCCATACGGCGAAGCGCCGAACTGGAAGACGGCAGCCACATTCGGATGCCGCAGAGCAGCTGCAGCACGGGCTTCGCGCAAAAATCGTTCTCGCACCGCTTGCGAGCCGCGCGCAGCTGCAGGAACATCGATCACTTTCAAGGCGACCTTGCGACGCAGGACATTGTCCTCTGGCGAGATAGGTCACCCCCATCGCGCCGCGACCGAGTTCACAGAAGGAGCCGTCTTTGTGTCGCACGATCTCGAAATCGCCGAAGACGAATAAAGCAACGACTTCGCTTCGCTGACCGATTCATCGAGGGCGGTCCGGAGTAGACAGGCGACGCACTTGCCCGTTGCATTTAACGGTTCACCGCATGTCGAGCAGACTGGGAGCCGTGGATGCCAATGGTATTGCCATGGCGCCTTTCTCGCTTCAACTTCCTGTTAATACCCGGAGCAACTCGTGCAGTTCTTCATCCACTTCTGCCTCGGTCTCCACCGTCCGGCGCACTTCAGCGCGCAGAACTTCCCGGTAACGCGCTCGGAGGCGAGTGACATGGCTGCGAAGGGTTGACTCCGTCATGCCCAAACGAACCGCCAGTTCGGCGTAAGCCGGTGGCGGACAGGCGCACCCCGCAACAAAAATCCTCAATTCATTGAAGAGCTTTTCCTTGCCCTCACTTCTGTAATCTGCCGAGAGCCGTTCCAGTCCAGCCGTGACCAAGGCTTCCGCCCAACTGCGATCGAAGATCTGTTCTTCAGTGCTTGCGCCTCGGTGATTCTGGAAAAGCGATTCCGCCTCTTCGATCTGCTCTTCATGCAGAGGCAGAAAATTTTGTCCGCCGCCACGCTTAAGCGTTCGTTCACGATCAGAAGCGTCCGCGAGAAAATTTTTCAGGGAAGCTAGCAGAAACGAACGGAACCGGCCTTTCTGCCGGTCGACGCGTGCATAGATTTTCCGTTCGATGAGGTAGGCGAAAAAGCTCTGCGTGAGATCTTGCGCATCATGCACGGTATATCCGCGGCTGCGCACGAAACTGTAAAGCGGCGCCCAATAAGTTTGGCAAAGTTCTTCCAGCGCGGCGTGCGCAATCTCCGGGTCGGCCTGGCTTCTCCCCGCCGCGACAATCATGCTCCAGTGGGTCGAAGGAAACAAATCGCTCTGGCGATACCCGTTCCCTGCCAGGTCTTCACGTCAGCAGTTTCTATCAAGACCCAGAAAAAAAGCAAGCCGTCAGAAAAATTAACATTCCGTGCAGCACGCGGTCCGGCAATCCCTTTGTAAAGGGGGAAGCAATCATGAATTCAAACCAAAGCCAAGAAAGGAACAAACAATGAATTCACTGACTCAGTTTAGAAAAATAGCAAAGTGCTATCACTGTCTCATTCGCAATGGCGCATCGTCGCACGGTGCGCGACTGCGACATCGCCGACCGATTTCTCTGCGACTCCTGTGCTCTACTGGAGTAACGAGGCTCGGCGCGCGATCGTCCCGGTCTCCGCCGGCCCAGAGAATTATGGGAACAAGTTTCCCGGCGAGGCGGCGCGTCTACATGGGCATCGTCCACGCGGCAATCTACGATGCTGCAGTCGCAATTGAGGGCGGGTACGAGCCGTACGCGATCGCTCTTATCGCCCCGCCCCACACGTCATCCGCAGCCGCCATCGCCACCGCAGCCCACCACACGCTGGTTGGTTGTCCGGACTGCAACCCACCGCACTCTGGCTTGCAGCCTCCACTAGGTCTCACGCCTGAGCAGCAGGCGATTCTCGACGGGGACTACGCGAACTACCTCGCTGCTATCCCTGACGGCACCGCGAAGACGAACGGCATCGCAGTCGGCGAGCAGGTGGCCGCGGCCGTGGTCGCGTTACGCACCAATGACGGCCGGGAGCTGAACCCGACGCTCGAGGACCTGAATCCGCCACCGCCGGGGCCCGGCATCTGGGAGCCGAACGCCGGCGATCCTCCACCGCCAGTTTTGGGTCTTCGCCTCCCCGGCATCACGCCCGCTTGCGCTCCAAAGCGCGTCGCAGTTTCGTCCCGACGGCCCAAATGAGCTGATCGACGATGAGTACGCCAGGGACTTCAACCAGGTCAAGGAATTGGGCGCCGTCAACAGCACGAGCGGACGCCAGAGCAGACGACTCAGGCGCTCTTCTGGACCGACCATGACATCAGGCAGTGGAACGATGGCATGTTGAACCTCGCCACTAACCGAGGGCTCGACCTAGTGCAAACGGCACGGATGCTGGCGATGGCGCACGTCGCCGGGGGTGACGCGATGATTGCCTGCTTTGAGGCCAAGTACTATTATTGGTTCTGGCGTCCCTATCGGGCCATCCCGTTGGCCGACACAGACGGCAACCCGCCACTGAGGCCGACCCGTCATGGCTGCCACTGCGTACCACGCCGAACTTTCCCGAGTATCCCTCCGCGCACGCCTGCAACACCACCGGAGTAGCGGGGGCGCTGCGGAATTTTTCGGCACCGACAGGGTGCCCTTCTCCCTCGATAGTGGGGTCACCGGCACCTCGCGGAATTACGACCGTTTTCGCGACGTAATCAATGACGTAAATCTAGCGCGGGTCCTGGCCGGCTTCCACTTTTTCAACTCCGATCTGGAAGGGTCGCACCTCGTGGCGAGGGTTGGCCGCTACGTTGCCAAACACTACTTCCAGCCGGTCCACCGACACCGATGAGGCGCATCATTTCAAAACCCTTACGGAAATCCAAACGTGCCAACAACAATCCGGCCTCTACAAAGAAAGGAACCATCATGAATCCGCTGACTCAGTTGAAAGAAATATCAATTCTACCACTTCGCATCGCACAGGCTCTCGCTGCGCTCGTTGCGTTGTCAACCACGCCAGTCCTGTTAGGAGAAGGCACACAGCATCGGGAGGAACCTCCGGATGGAACAGTGTCAGGATATTTTGGTCGCATGTTCCATTTGCCGAAATTCGCGCAGCCAACGAATGCGGTCCGCGACGCTCTGATGGAGCTCGGTCGAGAGGGTGGGATTCTGGATGCCAACGACGATCTCGCAGCGGGTCCTGTGGCGCTGATTACGGATCCCAATCTTCAACTAATCAACCGGAATAATCCAACTCATACTGCCGGGGTAACGTTTTTCGGTCAGTTCCTTGACCATGACATGACATTTGATCTGACGTCCCGGCTCGGGTTCCCGACTCAACCCAGAAGATCACCCAATGGCCGGACTGCCTTCTTCGATCTCGATTCCCTATATGCTGATGGACCAGATGGTAATCCGGAGTTATACGACGCCGCTGATCCGATCAAATTCCGCGTCGAAAGCGGCGGTCAGTTTGAGGATCTGCCAGAGATCCGACCAACAACGCAGCGATTATTAGTGACCCACGCAACGATGAAAACATGATGATCGCCGGTCTGCATGCGGCTTTTCTGTTTTCCATAACCATGCCGTGGATCTCGTTCGATCCCAGGACCCGTCGATCCCCGACAGTGACGCTTACGTCGAGGCCCGTCGCCTGACACTGTGGCATTACCAGTGGATGATCCTTCATGAGTTCCTGCCGCATATTGTTCCTCAGTCGGTGATAGATGATGTTCTAACAAACGGTCGTCGCTTCTATGACCCGCGACACAACGAGGCGTTTATTCCGGTAGAGTTTCAGATCACCTATCGATTTGGGCACAGTATGGTGCGTCCGTCTTACCGCGCCGATCTCCATGGCGATAACGGACAGCCATTCTTTGGTTTGGTTTTTGACCCGAATGAACAAGGCAGCCCAGACCCGATTGATTTACGGGGTTTTGCCA
>CAWIJH010000016.1:0-230314 GCA_963836455.1 uncultured Verrucomicrobiae bacterium | reverse complement strand
TAATCGATCCACGCACCGGCTTTTCAAAACAATTCCAAACTGAATTGCTCGTCGACGCATTTCAATTACCGGTCTCGGCTAGTGGCACATTCGCGCGGCAAACGGCGATGTCGAAACGCGACGCGATGTTCATTGCGCTTCGCCGGCAAACGAATCATTCGCTGGCGCGTATCTTTTCGAAGCAAGCGCCAGCCTGCGTGATGGCCGATTGTCGGGAATCGCTCGATCATTTGCGTCAACGACTATCTGCTAACGCAAAAACGAACGCCGACGACAGTCATCCTGCGTCTGGCGAAAATGTCCGATGCAAGCTCCGTCACCGGCGTAACGGTGCGCGCGGTCACTGAAGAGAACATCGATCTCGCCCGCGCCGTTACTGACAAGGACGGCATCGCCCACTTCCCGAAGGATTCAATCTTGCCGAAAGCTCTTCATCCCAAAGCGAATAACGCACATCTGTTCATCGCCGACACAGCGACCGGTCCGGCGTTGCAATTTGTCGAAGGCACGTCGTATCCATCCGGGAGCGACTACAGTCGTCCTGATAGAAAACCGCACGCGGAGATCATCACGGACCGCAATTTGTTCCGGCCCGGTCAAACCGTGAAAATGAAAGGGTTGGTTCGCGATGTGATCAACGCCGCACTACCATTCCGACGCAACCGAGGTGCGCTGGAACGTGACTGAAGCTTATGGAAGCCGGGTAATCGCCGAAGTAAACACGACGCTTTCACCTTACGGAGGCTGGGAAGCGGAATGGAAAATTCCGGAAAAAGCGAAGCTGGGAGTTACGAAATTCGTTGCGCTGTCGCCGGCCGTGATTACGAAGGGGTGAACACGATCAGCGTCCAGGAATATCGTGTACCGCTTTTTTCGGTTGTCGTGGAAGCAACCGGTCCGGAAGTCGGTACAACCGCGCACGCCCGGTCTCCTCTGCATATTTTCACGGTGCGCCAAACGTCGGCGCGGGCGTCCATTGGAAGGCGACGTGGACAACATCGGCTGAGTATGGTGCCGAAGAGGAGGGGTCGTTTCGAAAGCGTTTCAACGCTTTCGCCGAAGTCGGACCGCGGCTCGACGTTGACAGCGAAGAGCTGAAAACAATTGAGGGAGACACGAAACTCGATGCGCACGGCCTCGCGACGCTCGCGTGCGAATCGCCATTCAAAGATAATCCTGCGATTGGTCGGGCAAGCGTGATTTGGCGTGTGGGTGTGACTTCAGTCGACGGCCAAACGCTGACGGGCGGCGAAATGGCAACGCTCTTCTCTTCCGAAACGCGTCTCGGCGTTCGTGCGAACGAACAAACTGCAGAGCCGGCCGGAGTGAAGGTCGAGATCGACGCTCTCGATCCAAAAGAACAAAAGATTGGCGGTGTTGTTGTTCAGGCCGACCTGTTTCATATCACTACAAAGACGGTCAAGGAGCAGATCGCGCCGTTTGTTTATCGCTACCGCAATACCGACCAGTTTACGAAAGTGGCGTCACAAGAATCGAAAACGCCCGCTGATCTGATTTTCCCGACTACGGAGACAGGCCGATACGTTGTTGCAGTCAGCGCACTGAAAATCAAAACGCCGCTCGTGAGCGACGAAACGACAGTCACGGGTGAAAAGCCGGCCGAACTTCCGATGATCAACGAGACTACGTTCAAGATCGAGCACCGTGCTGAACCATTTCTCCCGGGCGATAAAGCTGCGTTTACGATACAGGCGCCATTTGGCGGCGTCGCCTGGGTCTCGGTCGAAACAGATGAAGTACTCGACACACTACTTGTTTCAGTAAAGGGCAACGCAGGCCGCATCGAATTACCAATCAAAAAGGACTACGCGCCGAATGCCACGGTTTCGATCTATCTCGTTAAACCCGGCGGCGACAAAGAGCTGCCACGAGAACGCTTCGCATATAGCGACATCGAAGTCCGCCGGCCGGATCGCGAATTAAAAATCGAGCCGCGTCTTGCAAATGCGACCGCAAAGCCGGGTGAAACCGTGCGCGGCGACGTGAGCGTCACTTCAGAAAACAAACCGGTTCCTGACGTCGATCTTCTGGTCTTCGCAGTTGATGATGCCGTGCTCACGCTCGGAGATTGGAAGCTGCCGGCGATCGGCGCTAGATTTTATCCGAGGAATCCTTTCTCCATACGCACCTACGAGGCGCTCCACGGTTACATCGATGACCTGGCGAAGCTCAGTCTGACGCAAAAAGGATTCACTATTGGCGACGGTGGCGAAGAAGCCGTCTCAAACACCAAAAATGTCCGCAAAGAGTTTCGCACGCTCGCCTTTTGGCAGGGGAGTTTGAAAACCGGCGCTGACGGCAAGGTAGCATTCGAATTCGCCGCGCCCGATAACCTGACGACCTATCGGATCGTCGCTGTCGGTCAAACGAAAGCGAATCAATTTGGCGGCGATGCGACGCAGACGGTGAAAATATCGAAACCGCTCCTGATCGATCCGGCACTGCCGCGATTTTTGCGTGATGGCGATGAAGTTGAGTTGCGCGCCGTTGCCCGGGAAAACTTTGCTGACAACGATGAGATCACAGTGCGCTGCGTTACCGACGCAAACTTGAAACTACTCGGCGTAGATAGTGCAATGCAGCCCGGCCACCGCGACGCGCCGGCAGTGTTTCGGTTCAAGGCGAAAGTTGCGGACGTCAATCTCACGCCAACAAAAATTCGCTTTGAAGCAGTCTCGAAATCGAACAACAAAATGACGGACGCGGTGGAGATCACACTTCCCGTGCAATCGCCGACGATTGTGCGCAAGGAAAGCGTGGCCGGTTCGTTCAAAGGTCCGCAATTTGATGCGCGTGGCGTGATGCCTGAGGCATGGAAACATGGCCGCGGCCAATTCAGCACGACAATTTCGACCTCGCCCTGGCTGCCCGAGATCATGGGATTGCCGGTGATTCTCCAGTATCCGCACGGATGTTTCGAACAGATTTCGACCAAACTTCTGGGCTACAGTTTGCTTGCAAATCTCCTGGAGTATTTGCCCGACTTGCAGGAACGCGACGTGGAATATCGCGCCACGCTCGAACGTGGGATGAAGCAATATGCCGACTCGCTGTTGAGTGATGGAATGCTCCCGTACTGGCCCGGTGGCGACACAGGAAACGGTTTCGTGACCTGCCAGGCACTATGGTCGGTAAATGAAGCCGTTAACGCCGGGTTCGAGGCGCCTGCGGAGTTGCAAGAGAAACTTAGCGGCGCTGTAAACAAGATCCTCAAAGGCCAGATTCTCGCGTCCCGATTTGAAAAGTGCTTCGCGCTGTTTGTGCTTACGCAGTCGGAGAGCCACGATGATTTCCGGAACGAATCGCAGGAGCTCTATCTGCACCGCAACGAGGGTAGCGATGAGGACCGGGCTCTGCTCGCAATTGGGCTGCATCAGCAAAACATCATGGCTCGCGAGCAGCAGCAACTCCTGCGCGAAATCGATACGCCCATCAAAGAGCGCGCATTTAATCCTGCGACCTTTACATCGATGACTCGCGCCGAGGCAATGCGCGCCTTCGCGTTCAATGTCATCTCGCCGCCATCCTGGACCAAACAGAGGAAACAACAGGCGCGCGAACGCATGGCGAAACTGATGGACGCGGCAGGTTCGCTTTCAACGCAGGAAAATCTTTGGCTGTTACTGGCGTTCAAATCCATGCTCGGTACGGAAGTGGCGCCGGCGATGTCGAACACCATCCAGCCGCCCGGCGTGCTTTCAAAGAACAGCCGGGCAATCGCGTGGCTTGACCATGAACTCGAGAGCGATTTTGCGATTAAAGGACTCAATCAAGGAGCGCTTACGTTTTTGTTGCAGGCCGAATACTCAACAAACGAAGTCGATACCGATCGCGTCGATCGTGGATTTCGGATCGAACGCGTAGTCAAAAATTTGACCGATCCCAACCGAGTCGGCACTTCTGAAGCTCCGTTTAAGCTGGGTGATCAATTGCTCATCACCTACCGCTTGAACACGCGCAAGCTTCAGAATTTCGTAGCGCTCGAAGACGCATTGCCGGCCGGTCTGGAAGTGGTGAATCCGAATCTCGCGCTCGTCGCAAAATTCTTTCAACTTCCACCAGCGGATCCGCAAGACCGCGTGCTTGGATTGTCGTACTCCGAGATGCGCGATCGCTCCGCGCTCCTCTATTTTGATACAGTCGATCCGGGCTCGGGCACGTATTCGATTCTGGCACGCGCAACTGCGGCCGGATGTTCCGCTGGCCCGCGACGCAAGTCGCGCCGATGTATGACAGCCGTTTCTCGGGGCTCTCGCCTTCAAGTTTATGCGTCATTTCCGCCGAGTAATATCGCTCGCTAGAGTCTTCCGATCGCACTCATTGGCAATTTGTGGAGTCGTCGTCTTCGTGGTGGCGATGGCAATCGTCTGGGGTTGCCAATCCCTGCCGAGTTGCAAAGGCCACCAATCGGAACCTTGACGCTACTGGATTGCCGCGGTCGTGAAATTGCCGAGCTCGCGTCGCCCGAAGCGCGCGCTCAATTCCCGGTCACTCTCGAGAAAATGGGTCCGTGGCTGCCGCGCGTTACGGTGGCCTTGGAAGATCGGCGCTTTTATGAACATCGCGGTATCGATTGGCATGCAATAGCTGCCGCGTGCACACGCAATTTGCGATCGCGTCATCTTCTTTCCGGCGCATCGACCATTACGCAGCAGCTCGTGAAACTAGCCACCGGCCGCGAGCGACGCAGCTGGAGCAAAAAACTCTACGAAGCGATCATCGCGTGGAAGCTCGAACACCGATGGAGCAAGGAACGAATTCTCGCCGAATATTTGAATCGCAGCAGTTATGGCAATCGGCGAATCGGGCCGGAAGCCGCTGCTCGAGCATACTTCGACAAACCGGCGCGAGACCTGACATTGAGCGAAGCAGTTTTTCTCTCCGGTTTGCCGCAAGCGCCAACGCGATTCAATCCGTGGCGACATCCCGGCCAAGCAAGCCGGAATACAATGGTCGCTCGCCCGGCTTGTCGCGCTGGGAGTCATCACGCGCGATCAACAATCGCTATTGGCATCGCCACCGAAAATCGCGCGCATCGAGGCGCTGCGTCTTGCGCCACACTTTGTCGACGCCGTGGTCGCCCGGACCCGGGGACTGCGGGGTACAGTGACTGCAACGCTCGACCTGGATTTGCAGACGACAATCGAACGCTTGGTTCACTCACATTTATCGGCGTTGAATCGGCACGATATTAGGCAGGCCGCTGTGGTCGTTGTTGAAAACGCCACCGGCGCAATTCGCGCCATGGTTGGCTCGGAGGATTACGCCGTGTCGCAAATCGACGGGGCTTTGGAACCGCGCAGTTGTGGATCGACACTGAAGCCGTTTATCTATCTCGACGCGATCGATAACAGGCAGCTCACCGCTGCAAGTTTGCTACCGGATACGCCCGATGCAATCCATGATGAATACGCCGATTACGATCCGCAGAATTACAATCATCATTATCTGGGACCAGTCCGTTTGCGGGAGGCGCTTGCTTGTTCGCTTAATGTCCCGGCTGTCTTCGCGCTAAGCCGGCTTGGAGCGCGCCCGGCATTTTATCAGCTCCAAAAATGGGGCTTCGATTTTCCGCAGGGGCTGGCGGAATACGGCGCCGGCTTTGTTTTGGGAAATGCCGAAACTCGCCTTGTCGATCTTGCCGCTGCTTATGCGGGACTGGCCCGAGGCGGGACTGCGATGCGCGCGAAATTTTTGGCCGGCGAGCATCAACCGGTGACCCGCATCGCTTCGAAGGAGGCGACGGCAATCGTGACCGACATCTTGTGATAATGACGCCAGACAGAAAAGTTTTGGCCTGCGATCGCCACTGGCATTCGAGCAACGCATAGCCGCAAAGACGGGAACGAGCAGTGGCTTTCGCGACACGTGGACGGTTGGATTCGACAAAGAACACACCGTGGCCGCATGGGCGGGAAATTTCGATGGACGCCCCATGCGCGATATGTTCGCGGTGCGCGCGGCAACACCGCTCTGGGCGGCGGTGATCCAGGAGTTACTGCGACGCGATCACCCCCTTGATCCACCGGAGGAGAACGAGAGGCTCGTGCGCCGCGAAATTTGCAAGGGGACAGGGTTGCTTCCTTCCCGTTTTAGTCTGGCAAAACTGAATGAACTCTTCCTGGCAGGAACGGAAACGCGCGAAGATTCAGCAGATTATTTTGCGAGCGATGGAAAATTGCTATTGCCAGACGCATACAGCCGTTGGTGCGCGAGCCGTGATAATACCATTGGCGCGCATGTTCGGTCCGATTTTCGCATCATTAGTCCGCCGCCGAACGCACATTACGAAATTGATCCTGTCCTGCCGCCCTCGCAACAAATGGTCAAACTCACAACGGCTATGGCAAGCGACGTGGAGTGGTTTGTTAACAACCAGCGAATTTTCCCTCAGCAAGAGAGCAGATTTTTTTGGCAGCTCGCGCCTGGCGAGTGGAAATTACGCGCAGTGAGTCGCTTCGGATCCGCCGAAGAAACGATCACAGTCGAGTGAATCCGCGAGTGCAGGACTGTAACGCTACGCGGCAGTTGCGGCTGCGCGTTTCCGCGCGTTGGCGTCGAGGATGCGCTTGCGCAAGCGCAGCGATTTCGGCGTCACTTCCACGTATTCGTCCGGCGCGATGTATTCGAGCGCGCGTTCCAGAGTCATCCGAGCGGCGGCGCGAGCGAGATGCCTTTGCCATCGCCCTGGCCGCGCATGTTGGTGAGTCTTTTCGCCTGCATGGATTCACCGGCATGTCGTCCGGGCGGGCGTTTTCGCCGATGATCATGCCTTCGTAAATCTCCTCCTGCGGCCCGATGAAAAGGCGTCCGCGCTCCTGGATCTGTTCCAGCGAATACGCGGTGCTGACGCCTGCTTCCATCGCGACGAGCACGCCGCTACTGCGGGTCGGCCGATTTCGCCTTTGTGCGGGCGCGTATTCGCGAAAATGGTGACTCATGATTCCGTGGCCGCTGGTGAAATTGACGAGATCGGTCTCGAACCCGATCAAGCCGCGCGTCGGGATGACCGCTTCCATCGATGACGCGTGCGTCGTGGTGATCCATGCTGAGATGTCTCGCCTTTGCGCTTGGCGAGCGATTGCAGGATGTCGCCGAGATTTTCATGCGGCACATCGACGTAAAGATTTTCGAGCGGCTCGAGCAAGGCGCCTCTTCGCGCCCGCTGAAAATGACTTCGGGCCGCGAAACCATCATCTCGATAGCCTTCGCGACGCATCTGTTCGACGATGATGGCGATCTGCATTTCGCCGCGGGCTTTGATCTCGAAATGCGCCGGCGGTTTCGGTGTCGGCGACTTGATGCGAAACGTTCGCGCGCGTCTCGCGGATCAAGCGCTCGCGCACATGGCGCGCGGTCACAAATTTTCCTTCGCGCCCGGCGAGCGGGCCGATCGTTGACGCAAATCCGCATCGCGATCGTCGGCGGATCGATCTCGACGAATGACAGTGGCAGCCGCTCCTCGCGTGTCGGTGATCG
Organism: uncultured Verrucomicrobiae bacterium; assembly: GCA_963836455.1. Taxonomy (GTDB): domain Bacteria; phylum Verrucomicrobiota; class Verrucomicrobiia; order Chthoniobacterales; family UBA10450; genus Udaeobacter. The sequence continues at coordinate 222,814 of CAWIJH010000016.1, read as the reverse complement.
TTTCGCCGATGAAAACGTCCTCGAAGCCGGACAGCCCAACGATGTCGCCGGCGCTCGCGTGCTTGATTTCGACTTGCTCAATCCTTCGTGGGTGAAAAGCGCGGTGACAGTTCGCCCGCTCGCGGCGGCCGTCGCTTGCGATGCAGACCATCGAATCGCCGACCGCCACGCGACCGCTGATGATGCGCCCGAACGCGATCCGCCCGAGGTAATCGCTGTAATCGAGATTCGACACGAGCATCTGGAAAAATGGCTCGTCGGAAATGTGTCGGCGGCGGCACATGTTGCACGATCGCTTCGAAAAGCGGCGTCATGTCTTCGCTGTTTTTCGTGGAGTTCGCGCATCGCGAATCCGTCCTTTGCGCTGGCGTAGATGATCGGGAAATCGAGTTGCTCGTCGGTCGCGTTCAGCTCGACGAAAAGATCGAACACGATGTCGAGGACCTTGTGCGGACGCGCGTTTTCGCTGTCGATCTTGTTGATGACGACGATCGGCCTTGAGCTTGTTTTCCAGCGCCTTTCGCAAAACGAATCGCGTCTGCGCCTGCGGCCCGTCGTGCGCATCGACGACGAGCAGCACGCCGTCCACCATTTTCATGATCCGCTCGACTTCGCCGCCGAAATCGGCGTGGCCGGGCGTATCGACGATGTTGATGCGGTAATCGTTCCACTGAAACGACGCGTTCTTGGCCCGGATCGTGATCCCTTTTTCGCGCTCCAGATCCATCGAATCCATGACGCGCTCCTCGATCTTTTGCTTGGAGCGGAACGTGCCGGATTGTCGCAGCAGTTGATCCACGAGCGTGGTCTTGCCGTGATCGACGTGCGCAATGATGGCGATGTTTCGGATTTTATCCATGGAAGAGTGGCTTTCCGGGGAGGGAAGCGGGGAGTATCGCAGAGACTGAAGAGGAGTCAAACTTCCGCAGAGCGAGTGGAGCAGCGTTAGGAAACTGTTTCCAAAGCGCTCCCGTGTGGGGCAGCGTCCACCCATTTGCCATGCTCGCGGATCAAATCCTTCAACCGCTCCACCGCTTCCACTTCGGGAATGTTGAATTTCACCGCCGTTTTGCCGACGTAAAGATTCACCTTGCCCGGAGCGCCGCCCACATAACCAAAATCGGCGTCGGCCATTTCGCCCGGCCCATTCACAATGCAACCCATGATCGCGATCTTCACGCCTTTGAGATGCGAACGTCGCCTCTTTGATTTTCGCCGTCGTGGTTTGCAAGTTGAATAAGGTGCGTCCGCAGGAAGGGCAGGCGACATAGTCGGTTTTGAAAATCCGCGATCCGGCTGCTTGAAGGATGTTGTAACTCAAGCGCAACGCCTGGCCCGGTGCTTCCTCACCGTGCACCAAAATCGCGTCACCGATTCCATCGCAGAGCAGGGAGCCAATGTTTGTCGAGGCGATCAAAAGCGTCTCAAGAAAGTCTGTAGGGCGTTTCTGTGAAACGCCGCCATCTTCACTGGCGTCTGACACAGACGCCCTACAAGCGAAAACATCTTTTAACAAAATCGGATGCCGAGGGTGCAAGCGCGCCGCCAGCAATCGAAATGCCGGAATCGCCGCAAAATCGACATCGTCTCTCACGGTGACCAATTGCGGGTTTTGTTCCGAATTCAATTTGGCAATCGCGGCCTCATCGCGCGGATCGACGTCAACTACGCGAGCGTTTTCATAAATGATCTCCGGCTTGTAATCGCCCATCTTGTCTATCTTGTGCGCGATTTTGTCGAAGTTAGCTTGCCTAACGATTACCCGAATCAATTCCTGGGCGCCAACCCGCACACCCTGGCCGGGGTCTGCGGCCCCGGCTACAGTCATCGTTTCCGATGCGCGCCGTTGATACGAATACGGGTCAAAAGACAGTTGAGCGTTGAGTGTTGGACCCTGGGCGTCGGAAGTTTTCTTGATGTTTTCAACCAAAGCTTTGGCTACCGGTATTTCATGCGGGCTGTCCTCGGTAAGCGACACACGAATCGTGTCCCCGATCCCGTCAGCGAGCAGCGAACCAATTCCGATTGCGCTTTTGATTCGTGCGTCTTCACCTTCGCCTGCTTCGGTCACGCCGAGATGCAATGGATAATTCCAGTCCAGGCCGAGTTCGTTTAACCGCGCCACGAGCAACCGGTACGCCGCAATCATGATCTTCGGATTACTCGCTTTCATCGAGAAAATGAAATCGTGATAGTCCAAGTCGCGCGCGATCCGGGCGAACTCGAGCGCGCTTTCCACCATGCCCAGCGGCGTGTCGCCGTAACGATTCAGGATGCGGTCCGACAGCGAGCCGTGATTTGTGCCGATGCGCATGGCGATGCCGCGCTGCTTGCACAGATCGACCAGCGGTGAAAACCGTTCGCGAATCCGATTCAATTCTGCGGCGTACTGTTCATCCGTGTATTCGCGAATGACGAATTTCTTGGAATCTGCGTAGTTGCCCGGATTGATTCGCACTTTGTCCACCCATTTGGCGGCCTCCATGGCGGCTTCCGGTTTAAAATGGATGTCCGCGACGATTGGCACATTGCAGCCGCGCTCCCGTAAACCCTTTACGATGTGCTCAAGATTGCGCGAATCCTTCACCGTTGGCGCGGTGATGCGGACGATCTCACAGCCCACGTTCGCCAGTTCGATGGTCTGTTGAATTGACGCGTCCGTGTCCATCGTATCGCAGGTGATCATCGACTGGACGCGAATTGGATTGTTACCGCCGATACCGACGTTACCAACCTTCACCTGGCGCGTTTTGCGACGGCGATAAACGAATGGGTTTTTGCAGTATGACAGTTCACGCATTGTACGAGTCCAACGTCGTTCAATAAAATGACAAGCGCCAGGTCGACGGCCTAGTAGTCGTCGTCACGATATGATTTAAGGCTTCGCACGCTCCCGTGCAACGCATGGCGGCTACGGAGTTTGCGTATCTTTCGCAGCCGACTGCGCTTCGAAGTGGTCAAGCCCTTTGCGAACAAACGGCAAATCCTGCAGGTCGAAGAACGTGATATAGAGCATGTAACCGATGATCACTGCCGCGCAGCTTGTCTGAATGACTTCCAGCACGCGCATGTTCACTGGCCTGCGGCGTATGGATTCGATGATCGCCAGCACGATGTGGCCGCCATCGAGAACCGGAATCGGCAGCATGTTCAAAATCGCCAGGTTCACATTCAAAATCACGCTAAACCACAGCGCTAGCTGCCAGCCGCGTTCGCTTTGGAACAGGAGATAGTAAATGCGACCGATCCCGATCGGTCCGCTCAAGTGCTGCAACTTAACGTCCGACTTCGGTGAGGCGACCGCCCCGATTGTCTTTAACGTGCTGGTCACGCTGTTATAAACCTGTTCGATCGGATTGGGGTGCTGGATCGACACGATTCCGCTTGTGTCCCATTGAATTCCAATTCGTGGTTTCTGTTCGCCATTCGTGGGCAGAAGCGTTGGTTTTACCGGAACATCAAGCATCTGACCACCTCGCTCCACGTGAAGAACCAGCTGATCGTTAGGATGTTTATTGATGTATTCCAGCAACGCGATCGGATTGTAGATCGGCGTCTTATCAAACCCGCGAATGATGTCTCCTGAGCGCAATCCCGCCGCAGCGGCCGGCGTGTTCGGCTCCACTTTGTCAATGATCGGGGTCTCTGCTGGATAGATGAGCAGTTGGCGCACGCTTTTTCTGCGCCACCCACGCGTCTCTGCCTTGTAAGGCTCCACCCAAACGGTCTGCACCTTTCCGTCTCGCTCGAATTTTACGGCGATCTTTTCGCCTTCGCTTCGCACTACATCCCAGCTCACGCTGTCACTCATCCCCATAAAGCGTCTGACCGGTTTGCCATCCACTGACAGGATCTTGTCGCCGGGCTGCAACCCAACCTTCTGTGCGGGGGAATCAGGCAAAACGTAACCGATCACCGTAGTTGAATCCCCTTCGCTCACCGGATGGCCGACGGCCCAGACGATGGCCGCAAAGAAAAGCGCCAGAAGCAGGCTGAACAACGGCCCGGCGATTGCCACGATGATTTTGTCGAGGGCCGAAATTTTTGGGAGCCTGGCGCGGTCCATGTCGGCTTTGCCCTCGATAATGTCCATCGGCGCAAGTTGTGGCAGCGCCACGAAGCCACCGAAGGGCAGCGATCCGAGCGAGTATTGGACTCCATTGATTGTTTTCTTCCAGAGCGGTTTGCCGAACCAGACGCCGAATTTTTCTATGTAAAGCCCCCTCCAGCGAGCCGCCAGAAAATGGCCCAGCTCATGCACCACGATCAGCAGATTGAAGAGAATGAGGACTTCCAGCAGGATGAAAACGACGCGAACAATGTGCAATAGCATTGGAATTAGAAACGAGTGATCAGGGATTAGTCATTGATTGGACACGTCATCGCGTCTGCCGTTGTAATTCTTTTAACGATCTACCGATCTAACATGCCCCGCGCTTCCTTACGCGCCCACTGATCGGCCTGCAATATCGCATCCAGATCGGGGTGCGCAACGGACCTGTGGCGGTTCATGACTTCTCCAACAATCCGCCAGATATCCGGAAAGCGAACTTGCCGGTCTAGAAAACCAGCGACCGCTACTTCGTTTGCGGCGTTCATTACGGCAGGCAACGTGCCACCGGTCTCACCCGCCCGGCGGGCCAGGTTTAACGCGGGAAAATCTTCATAACGCGGCATAAAAAATTCCAACCTGGACAATTTCGAGAAATCGAGCGGTGGCAAAGTATTCGGGACGCGATCCGGCCAGGTCACGGCGTATTGGATCGGAAAACACATGTTTGAATAGCTCAATTGCGCGAGCGTGGAGCCGTCTGCGAACTCGACCATCGAATGAACAATACTCTGCGGATGTATCACCACTTCGACGCGCTGCATCTCGACGCCAAACAGCCAGTGCGCCTCGATCATTTCGAGCCCCTTATTGAACAGCGTCGCTGAATCGATCGTAATTTTTGGTCCCATGTTCCAGGTCGGATGCTTAAGCGCCTGTTCGGGCGTGATGGAATCGAAGCTTTTTCGTGGCGTTTCGCGAAATGGACCACCCGAGGCGGTAAGAATGATGCGACGAACATCCGAAGAGCTTTTGCCCTCCAGGCACTGAAAAATCGCATTGTGCTCGCTGTCCACGGGCAGCACGTTCACGTCATTATCGCGCGCCTCGCGCATCACGATCTCGCCTGCCATCACCAGAATTTCTTTGCTCGCAACGGCGAGATCTTTTCCAGCCTCGATCGCCGCCAGTGCCGGACGCAATCCTCCCGTACCTACGATTGCGACCAGCACCATCTCGGCATTCGTGAGACGGGCGATCTCAAGCAGTCCTTCTTGTCCTCCAAGAATTCGCGGCTTGTACTCAAGCTCGCGCTTGAGGATGTCGATCCTGGTTTCATCGACGAGACAAACAGATTGCGCTCGCGTTTCATTTGCGGTTGCCGCAAGTTTTTTGGCGTTACTGTTGGCGGCTAGTCCAACAATTTCCATCCGATCGGGAATATCACGGGCTACTTTCAGTGCGCTCTCCCCGATCGATCCGGTCGCCCCCAGAACGACAACACGCGTACGCTCCCCAGAAGTTTCTGTTGTCATTTTTCAGTTACGGCACCCGAATCACGAGTCGCAGATAGAAGAACAAAAGCGGCGCGGTAAACAGCAGACTATCCACAAGGTCGAGCGCACCGCCGATCCCTGGCAACAGATTCCCTGAGTCCTTTACATCTGTGCTGCGCTTGATGATTGATTCAGCCAAATCTCCGAGCACTGCTGCGAAGCCAAGAAGCACTCCGAGGACCGTCGCGTGCGTCCAGTTTAGCGCCGACAAATGACCCGGCATCAGTTTGAACAATCCCAGGCTGCAAAGCAGCGCAAAAACAATCGCACCGAAGAAACCTTCCCACGTTTTCTTGGCGCTAATATGAGGGACCATCAGGTGCCGCCCAATTGCGCTGCCGGTCAGGTAAGCGCCCATGTCGGCAAATTTTGTCACCGCGATTAGATATAGAACATAGAATTGCCCAGTCAGTTGGCCGGTGCTCGAACGTGGCGTTAGATAGACGATTTTGGTGATGAAATTGAAAAGCCAAAGCACGTAAAGCAGGCCGAACAACGTGTAAGCCATCGTTTGCAGTGGTTCATCGTGGCGCAGACGAGCAAACATTTGGCGGCCAAAAACCGTAAGCAGGAAAAAGAGCAAAACAGCAACTTCGAAGTCATAGGAATGTGCGGGTCCGATCTTGGAGAAGTAATAAAAACTCCCCGCGAGCAGGACCGCGCCGCAAATCACTCCTGTGACTTTGAAATTGGGCAGCCCCTTGTGATCGAGCATCCGGTAAAATTCCCAAAGTCCGATCATTCCGAACAGGCTGATCAACAGCCAAAACAAGACCTCGTAACCGGTGAACATGATCAGCAGAGCGATTGTCCAAAGCGCGATGGTGCTGATGAACCGCAGAATGAAAGCGGAACGTCGTCCCGCGGCTGTGGGATTTGTGCCGGTTTGCTCCAGAGTTGCAGGCATGTCCTGCATCATCTCGAAGGAACGAAACAGGCGCAAGCGCAGATCAGCGAGTACGAAAGGATTAAACGTGTTGCTTTCAATGCGTTGGCAAAGAAATGCGTTTTGCCCCCTGTTCTGAATCCTTTTACAGAACAAAGATTAGGAACAACGGTTCTATTGGACCCGTTACTGCGGCGTGGGCGATGGAGTTGGCGCCGTAGTCTCTACTGTAGAAGGTGGAGCTGCCGGCGCAGGAAATACTGCGCCGCTAAACATCTTCGACTTCTGCTGCTTTTGGCTCTGGAATTGTTCCGGCGCCTGCTGCCTTTGAGTGAGTCGCTCTTGCGTTCGCCTCTCTTTCTCAGCTCTTGCAGAGTTTCGCTGCGCGGGGTCGGCCATCCTGGACCGCATCTCGGTGGCAAGCTGTTGTATCCTGTCTCTTTCTGCTTGCTCCTGTGCGGGGTCGGAAGTTTCGCCCTGAATGCCGTTAAGACTTGTCGCTGCGTTTGCCATGGCCTTTTGTTTTTCGGCCAACGCATTCACTTTTCCATACAAACTATTCATTCTTTCATCCAACGCATTCATTCTTTCATCTAATGCTTTCTCGCGTACGTCCAAGTCCACTTTCCGTTGAGCACGTTGTTGTTCAGCAACTGCGTCTTGTTTTTGGCAGGAGCAAATCATGGTGAAACAAATGAACATCGACAGAATGAAGAATTTTTTCATAGTCAAAAGTAGATCGATGACGGTTCTTGTGCGGTTCGGAAGAAAATGGACAGCCAATAATTCGTCAAACGAAACCTTCCGCACGGCTGGATCGTTTTGCCTTTCCTAAGCGAATTTCTCCTGTATTGAACGCCTGCCCAGTGTGGTCAAGCAGGAGCTATTAAGCTCCGAAACGGTAAAGGCGTTCGCCGCAGGGGCGAACGCCTTTCCGATTCGCCTCGGTGCTTTTGACACACAAGGCCACTCTATTTCTAAGTTCTACGGTTTGTTCGCGACTACTTGCGGCGCCGGCTTGTTCACTTCGAGCTGCGCGCTCACTCTTTGGATTTGCGCGGCCTGCTCTTTAAGCTGGGCGGTGAGAGCCTTGATCTGTTTCTGTTGCTGCGTGACCGTCGCCTGCAACTTCTCAACTTTGAGATTCAGCTTGGCTTGCTTGGCGTCGGGAACGGCTTGGGGCTTGGGCCCTTGGGGAACGCCTCGGGGCTGGACGACTGGAAGGGTACCAGTGTTCGGGAGCGCTGTGGTCCCCAATTTTCCATCCTGATCAACGAATACGAAAACGGCTGTGCCGGCATCTACTCCAGCCCCAACAATATTGCCGATGTAGCAGCTGTCATCTACTTGCCCATTAGTGGTAGATACCCCACTGAGGTGGCCGATTACGATATCGTTCTGGGCAGTGGTGATACCGGACCCGGCCAGTCTGCCTACGGCGACGTGGTTGCTGGTGTTTTGAATGCTCTGAAGCGTTAGATTACCAAGGGCCGTGTTGTTGTTTCCGCCCGTGGGCCCCGAGAGGGGAGAAACACCGACGGCCACGTTATTGAAGCCGGTGGTGTTGGCGATAAGCGCGTTAAAACCGACGGCTGTGTTGGAGCCGGTGTCGTCGTTTTGGAGCGCATTAATACCGATCGCCGTGGCGCCGCTCACGTGCATGCCGTTTAGAAGGGCAGAGTCTCCAACGGCTGTGTTGTTGCCGCCGTCGATATCGTTAAAAAGGGCGAACGTTCCACAGGCCGTGTTACTCGCGCCGGTGGTGTTGCTAAAGAGCGCTCCAGCGCCAACAGCCGTATTGTTACTTGCGGTGTTGACAAGCAGCACGCCAGCGCCGACCCCAGTGTTGAAGTTAGCGTCGGCGTTGCTTAGGAGCGACAAGAAGCCAAATGCTGAGTTGTATAGACCGGTGGTTACGCCTGAAAGAGCGCCTAGCCCATCCGCCGTGTTACCTACGAGTTGGGGACCTGGATCTGGTGTGTCTGTGGCGCTTTGCACTCGTTGGCAAAGCCCAAAGCAGGCAACCGCAGACAGGACCGTCGTAAATATAATTTTCCGACTTTTCATCATTTAATTTTCTTTCATTGTTTTTGGCCTTTCCTGATTTATCCCTGCGCGCCGCCCACTCGCGAAATACTTTCGGAGGAACCCCGCACCCGCGGGACGAAGGTGGTGCCATCGCGTCTCATTCTGGCCGTTTGCTCATTTTCTTCGTAGGCGTTATGGCAGAAGTCCCGACGATCTGTCAAGAAAAATCAAAAAATCCGGTATTAGAGGACGTTTTGGCGTACACAATCATTCCCAGCGGAAGGGTGGCAAGTTTCGCTGGGTTTCAGAGCTTTAGCGCTTGTTTGTAAAGGGTCGCCTGACTTGTTAATCTGCGTTGTTTTACAAATTTTGTTTCATGCGTTCCTAATTCGCTTAGTTTCCTGTCGTGCAAAAGATGATGCAGGCCGTCGTGAAGGCCAAGGCAGAGCCCGGATTGTGGCTCGAAGAAGTTCCCGTCCCTGAAGCCCGTCGCGACGACGTGCTCATTCGCGTTTTGAAAACGTCGATCTGCGGAACGGACGTTCACATTTACAACTGGGACGCATGGGCTCAGAAAACGATTCCTGTTCCGATGACAATTGGCCACGAGTTTGTCGGCGTTGTCGACAGAGTCGGTGATCACGTGAAAGGATTTGCCAAGGGCGATCTGGTGGTAGGCGAGGGGCACATTACGTGTGGACATTGTCGCAATTGCCTGGCGGGGCGGCGCCACCTTTGCCCGAATACACAGGGTGTGGGCGTGAATCGTCCTGGCGCGTGGGCGGAATTTGTGGCGATTCCACAGGACAACTGCTGGCACGCGGACCCTTCGATCCCCCTGGATGTGCTTTCCTGTTTTGATCCGTTAGGCAACGCCGTGCATACCGCGCTCTCGTTCGATTTGGTCGGCGAAGATGTTCTCATCACTGGCGCAGGCCCTATCGGGTGCATGGCTATTCCGATCTGCAAACGCGCCGGGGCCCGTCATGTCGTAATTACCGACGTGAATCCGTATCGTCTCGATCTAGCCAGAAAAATGGGCGTCGACGTCGCACTGGATGTGCGGACGGAAAAAGTCGTCGATGCGATGCAGAAGCTCGGCATGAAGGAAGGGTTCGATGTCGCCCTGGAAATGTCCGGCAATCCCAAAGCGTTCGCGGATATTTTGCCGTACATGTTTCACGGAGGGAAAATCGCGCTGCTTGGCATAATGCCCGGCAGCGCTGCGATTGACTGGAACCTTGTGGTCTTCAATCAACTGACCATCAAAGGAATTTACGGCCGGGAGATGTACGAAACGTGGTACAAAATGACCGCCATGATCCAGTCTGGCCTCGACATCTTGCCAGTGATCACGCACCGCTTCCCGTACGCAAAATTCAAGGAAGCCATCGAGCTGATGAAATCAGGCAACTCCGGCAAAATTGTTCTCAATTGGACCGAATCCTGAGCATCAACCCGGATTACGCGGGTGTTGCAGATTCCCGATATCGCTCTGCCAGTCGCCAGCGCTACCGCAACGCGGCCGCTGCTTCATGGTGGCCTTCGAGTTCAAGCACCATTCGCTTGATGTGTCGGTAATCCTGGTGCCGATGCAGGAACTGCAAGCTTTCCTTCGGATCGCCCCATTGCAGAATCTGGATAGTTTCCTGGCGAGCGCCCCACGAATTCATTTCACGTTGATTCGGCATGTATAGATCAATCGTATTGCGGCCAGCGAGTGCCCAGCCGTAGTCATCCACGCGATAAATTTGTCCGGTCGAAAGCAGTCGGAAGGCCGTGCCCGCAGGCCAGCGCGACCAGTCGGCCGCAGCGCTACCAACACGCGGTTTGGCGACTACAACGGCGCGCTTAGCGCTGCGGACTGTTTTTGACCCGCGTTTCGTCGTGCGCGTGACCGTTCGCCTTTCTTCCATCGAGAATGGTTGGAGCTGTGGCGAATACGAACCGGTTTCGTCCACTGACACAGCGCGAGGCGCATCCCCGACGGGAATTGCGCGCCGAGTCACTTCGGCCCGGTGGATGGGTGGCCCAGCCGCCTGCAACTCGCCGCCCAGAGCATTGTGATTCCCATACCCGCGATGGTCTGACTCGGTGTGTGTGTACGCGGTCGTGCGCACGTGTTGAAAATCCGTCTTTGCCAATGGTGCTTCATAGGCCGGCAGAGCATGCCGACTTGTTCCGCAGCCGCTAAGCAGAATGATGGCGATAAACGCCGCGAGAATGGCCCAGGCAAGGTTACGACGGTCAGCGTAGGTCAAGGCAAACCACTGGCGAACTTATTAACAGTTATTCACAGGATCGCAAGCGATTTTTTACGCACCTTTATGACTTCCTCGCGTTTCGAGCTGTTTCTTTTTCTCCCGACCGAAATCTGTATAATCTGTGGACTCTATGGTTTCCAAATTTGAAATTCAGGTGGCTCAAACTCTCGAAGAAATCAAATCGCAAGGTCTTTTCAAAACTGAGCGTGTCATCACGAGTCCGCAGGACGCGCACATTGCGATCGCGGGCGGCAAGCGCGTGCTCAACATGTGTGCGAACAATTATCTTGGGCTTGCGGATCATCCGGCACTGATCGCTGCGGCCAAAGAGGCGCTCGAGACCCATGGGTTTGGGATGGCGAGTGTCCGCTTCATTTGCGGCACGCAGGACATTCACAAGGAACTCGAAGCAGCGCTTAGCAAATTCCTCGGCACCGAAGGTACAATTCTTTATCCATCCTGTTTCGACGCAAACGGTGGCTTGTTCGAGACGCTGCTCACTGACAAAGACGCGGTGATCAGCGATGAATTAAATCACGCCAGCATCATCGATGGCGTCCGCCTCTGCAAAGCGCAACGCTTTCGTTACAAGCACAACGACATGGCCGATCTCGAGGCGCAACTCCGCGCTGCAAAAGATGTGCGCTTCCGATTAATCGCCACCGATGGTTGTTTCTCGATGGACGGAACCATTGCTGACCTCAAGTCAATTGTTGAGCTCGCGGAAAAATACGACGCCCTCACAATGATGGACGATGCGCACGCAACCGGATTTCTAGGCAAAACAGGACGAGGCACACACGAATATCGCGGTGTGATGGGCAAGATCGACATCATCACTGGCACACTTGGCAAAGCCCTTGGTGGCGCCAGCGGCGGTTTCACCAGTGGACGCAAGGAGATCGTCGATCTTTTGCGGCAGCGCTCGCGGCCATATTTGTTTTCCAACACCATCGCACCACCGGTGGTTGCCGCGTCGCTGAAAGCGCTCGAACTGCTCAGCGCATCCACCGAACTACGCGACAAACTTGAAGAAAACACAACATATTTCCGTGCCGCGTTGACCGAGCGCGGGCTCACGATCAAGCCCGGGGTCCATCCTATTGTTCCGATCATGATTGGTGACGCGGCCAAGTCACAAAGGTTCGCTGCTCGAATGCTTGAGAAGGGCGTTTACGTCATCGGGTTTTTTTACCCGGTTGTTCCCCATGGCACGGCACGTGTCCGCACACAGGTGTCGGCAGCACATTCGCGCGAAGATCTGGAATTTGCCGTAAACGCCTTTGCGGAAGTAAACGAAGAATTGAAGGGGAGTTAAAACATTACAAAGGTTAATTGGCGGCCTTTTTTTGACCTTTCAACTCTTGTAGCTTTTTAACTTATTCGAATAGAGGTGGCGCGCAGCGCCGCGCAGAGCAGATTATGGTGTGCACAAGGCTGCAGGCAGCACAGTAGATTGGAAGGCCCTTCGCGAAGATTTCCCGATTCTGCACGAACAGGCCCATGGCCATCCTCTGATCTATTTTGATAGTGCGGCCACCTCCCAGAAACCGCGGGCGGTAATCGAGGCGCTTCGGACCTATTATGAGCATGAGAATGCTAATGTTCATCGTGGCCTGCACACTCTGAGCTCGCGCGCGACAGAAGCTTACGAAAACGCGCGGCGGCGTGTTGCAGAATACATCGGCGCGGCTAGCGCAGACGAAATCGTATTCACACGCGGGACCACTGAGAGCATTAATCTGGTGGCCCAGGCATGGGGTGGAAAATTTATTCGCGAAGGGGACGTCATTCTCCTGACGGAAATGGAGCACCACAGCAATCTGGTGCCGTGGCAGTTGTTAGCGGAACGAACGGGAGCGCGGCTGCGCTTTGTGCCGGTTCTGGATGATGGGACTTTGGATCTCGAACAGCTGTCTGCGTTACTGACGCCGGAGGTAAAACTCTTTGCATTTACCCATATCTCTAACTCGCTGGGCACAATCAATCCCGTGGCCGAGTTGTGTGATAAAGCGCGCGCAGTCGGCGCTCTCACACTTGTCGACGCGGCGCAGAGCGTCGGACATTTGTCGATCGACGTGGGAGAGTGGGATTGTGATTTCATGGCCTTCTCCGGCCACAAGATGTGTGGGCCGACCGGAATCGGCGCCCTTTACGCCAGAAAAGAAATTTTAGACTCTATGCCACCCTGGCACGGCGGCGGTGAAATGATCGTCAGCGTCACTCTGGAAAAAAGCGCATTTAAGAAACCACCACATCGCTTTGAAGCTGGCACACCAAACATAGCCGGCGCAATCGGTCTCGCCGCGGCCATCGATTACCTTGATGGAATCGGACGCGCAGCAATTTTCGAACATGACTCACAACTGGCGCGGTATGCATTCGATCGCGTGAACGAATTACCAGGGACACGTGTTTTTGGACCAGCCCAGGAACGCGGCGCCCTGGTCGGATTTGTGATGGAAGCGGCGCATCCGCATGATCTCACCACGTTCGCCGACCAATACGGGCTGGCGCTGCGAGGCGGGCATCACTGCAATCAGCCGTTGATGCGCCGATTTGGTGTGTCGGGTACGACGCGTGCCAGTTTCTATTTCTACAACACGATTGAGGAAATAGATCGGATGATTGAAATCCTACACAAGGCTGCGCGTTTCTTTTCATGATTCCGGAAATCGAAGAGCTATATCAGGAAGTGATTCTCGATCATTCGCGCCGACCGCGGAATTTTGGAGAGTTGCCCGATGCCGCAGTTCGCGTGCATGGCGATAATCCGGCGTGCGGCGATGAAATTCATCTTGCAGTCAAATTCGACGCTGGCGGTGGCTTGGAGGACATCAAGTTTACTGGGAGCGGATGCGCGATCAGCCAGGCGTCGGCGTCGTTGATGACGATGAAACTCAAGGGGAAAAGTCGCCCGGACGCGATGGAAATGCTCCGCGCATTCCACGATATGGTGACAAATGACGCAATTGAAGGGCCCCAAACTCTGGGGGATCTCCGCGTGATGAGGGGCGTGCGAAATTTTCCGCAGCGGGTCAAATGCGCGATGCTTCCCTGGCGGGCCGTGGAGCAAGCGTTTGAGCAGGGAGCCGGCGAAGCGACGGTTTCAACCGAACCGGCGTGATCGCGCGATCGAGTTACGCATGCTTTACATGGTCGTCGAACACTTCAAAGACGCACCTGCGATTTATCGCCGGCTGCGCGAAAAGGGCCGCATGATGCCCGAGGGACTCGAATATGTTTCGAGTTGGATTGATGTCGATATGAAAACCTGCTGGCAACTGATGCGTGCGGAAGACGAGTCACTCTTCCAGCGCTGGATCGACAATTGGAAAGACTTGATGGACTTCGAAATCGTTCCTGTTCGCACGTCAGCCGAAATGCGAGAAATGATGAAAAAGCAACGGTAGAGAACTCCGTCGCGTTTCCCGGCGCAGCAGCTGTTACCCTTCATGCAGGGCGATGCTGGCGCCCACCCAGGTTTTATCGACGTTGAAATCGACGCCCATCATTTTGCCCTGACTCATTCGCACAAGGTTGTTGACCAGCGTTGGATTGCGGTCGTTATCCGGCCAAACAAACATCATGCGAATTTCGGCCTTCGATTTCTTGCCGTCGACCGTCACCACAAACGGCGCGTAGTCGACTTTCTTCTGTAAAATCCATTCACCGGGATTCTCCAAGGCGGCGATTTTTTGCCGTGTTGGCTCCATATCCACGCCGTGACCGGCAAACGAATAAAGGGGTTTTAAAACGTAATCCCCGATATTCTCGTTGGGGGAAAGTCATCGGCAAAAAAAGTTGGTGAGGTGTGCTCCGTCTTCAAAAACGGCAGGGAATGTTTGCTGATCCGGAAATACCAATTCGGATGGCCGACCCACGTGACATCAAGTTCGTCCTGAAACCGGAACGGCAGATTTAAATCGGGCCGCTTAACCAGCTCATCGAAAATTACTCGATTATAAATGCGCTCGATCTGCACTTCACTGCCGTCGCGATCGTAAAATAACTGGCGGCCGCGCTTTTTGATTTTCGTTACGCAAACCGGTCGAATATCAAGAAGTGTTTCTGTTGCGGCGAAATCGATTCTCGTTTTTTGTTTTCCCGGCTCGATCTCCAGTAGCACGACATTTTCCGGAGCCGAATCGGCGATGATTGTGCGTCGTAACAGCTGGAGATACGCATCGTCTTTGATTCCACCAAACGACGAGGTCCAGTTGCGCGGAATGACCGGATACGCCTTACGAATGCAACCCAGTAACAGTAACTGAAATCCGAACAAGCTTGGAAAAGCTTGCATTTCAATCAAGCGCGGGACGAGCCGGTTTTCCTCTTCACAAATCGCGAAATCGACGACGAGAAAATTTGGGTGAGCCGATTCGTTTGGGACTTCTAGTTCTTTCGGAACGGCCGACGCTGCTTGTCTCCCGAACTCCGGCGTGCGTGTAGCATCGATGATTGCATTTGCGCCACGCGTTACATCGTCCGTAAACGCTCGAGTCAGGAAAACCGGCGTTTCCGAGATCCGGAAATCTGCCGGCCATTTTTCCGTCTCATTTACGCAACGCAGCAGCGTCGCGTATTTTTCCGGCGTGAAATCAGCGTTAAAACGCGCGCGTAATTCAGGGTGCATATGGTTGAATCGCGAATAAAAGGCCAACTGCGACCAAGCGATAACAACAAAGTCAGACCAGGAACTTCCCGCCTCGCATTACCTGTTCGCCATCAAACCAAATGTCGAAATCGCGACCGACGCAGTCGATGTGTGTTTTGGAAACCCAGTTGGCGCCAGTGTGCTCGGCGTATGGATGGCCAAAAGCGATGTGGACACCAGGGATTTTTTCATCCTGCAAAATGTGCCCGATCACATGTGTGCAGGCGGTGTTCGTGCCGATGGCAAATTCGCCCACGCGATTGCTGTTCTCGTCCGTGCTTGTATAAGCGCGAAATTCGTCTCGCAAATCCTTGTTCTCCGATTTCAAGGAGCGGATGCGATTGTTTTCAACTTCGATGGTCAGCGGGCTGGATTCGAGGTCGCCAAAACGTTCGCAAAGATAATCACCCACCACGCCGTCTACCACAAAGACCCCGTTAGTATTCATCGGCGCTGTGAAAATTTCGCCTCCAGGCAAGTTGCCCCATTTGTCTTTCGTAATAATTCCGCTGGTTTTAAGCCATCTCAATTTCGGGGAAAGCTCAGCCTCAAACTCGGTGCCGTGCGGTGTCTTGCAGGTAATCCGTTCGGCTTTGCGGGCACGCTCGACGAGGCGCTCACTCAGATCGTCCACTTTCACAAAATCGGCTCGCATACCCTCGAGCATGATTTGTCGGTTAATGTTTACCATATGCGCATGCCGGATTTTGTGATGATTTACTACAGCCGTCATTTCCGTGCGCGCGGTGAGCTCGCCCGGCTGTGTTTGGGCAGCGAAGATCGATACCTGCGAGCGCGCCAGATCGTCCAGGATGATCTCCGGCATGAATTTCAGCGGACGCCGCGCATGGTGCTCCAAGACAAATAAGCTGTAATCGGAACCCACGCATTCCACTTCCGTTTGGAGCGCCGCCGCGATCTCACGCGTCGCGGCGTCTGTAATGATTGTGATCCGCTCCTGAGGTTTTAATCGAAGGCAGATATTGATCGCATTACGCGCGCCTGGAACTAACTCAGGATCGATTGGATGAAGATAGGCGCGGTCGGGCATATAAAAGTTTTCAGAATTACGCTGAAATCAGGGGCAGGCAAATCTTCTATTCGCCGCATTCACATCAGGGGTGGCGAAGCACATCTGCTTGATGCTTTACTACGATACACACAAATACTGGCTTTTCGACGAAGAGACTGTGTGAATTATTGAACCCTTTGCGCCGACATCGTAAAGCAATGATTCTGCCGGCACGTACTATGAAATGGCAAATTCGATCGGTGATTTGTTTTGGGCTTGTCCTCGTAAGTTTTTGGGGGTGGAACAGGCCGGTTCTGGGCGACGAACAACAGCCGCCCTTCTCATTTCAAGTGTCAAAAAATGATGCGGCCAATGCCGTGAAACTGGCCGACCAACTCGCTTCCCTCTCACCGAGAGTAAATCGTGACGAAGCAAAGCTGCTGGCTGACTGCGCGTTCGTCACCGTAACCAAGCTCAGGCGCGAGTATCGCATGTTTGGCACGCCGATTTTCAACAACTTCCTCATTTATCACGGCCTGAGGAAGCGCGGTTATTGCTACCAATGGTCGGAGGATCTGCTTCTCGCTCTCGATAAATTGAACCTTAAGAGCCTCGACCTGCGTTGGGGCGAATATGATCCAAACACATGGCGCGAGAACAATTGCATCGTCGTGACTGCCAAAGGCCAGCCGTTCAATCGAGGGATCATGCTGGAATGTTGGCGGCATTTGGGACACCTCTACTTTGGTCCGGTTGCCTCCGATTGGGAGCATTACGTGGAAAACAGCGCGTATGCGCAGCGTGTCCGCGACAGAGCAGCAGGCTCGAAAGTCTCCGAGCGTAACCATCCCGTCGCTTTTCAGCGAAGCGTTGCAACAAAAGAAAAGGCCGGCGAGTAGAAGACGACTCAAACGCGCGAGTCCAATTAACTACTAATTGCAGAAATTTCTTGCGCGCGCGGCGACGCGGCTACAAGGTCGCTGCGCGATGAGCACGTTCGCGCGCTCCAACAAATCACGGACGCACGTTTGTCGCGACTTGCGTTTTCGCGGCATTTGTCTGGGCACTGGCGCTGAGTGTTTCCCCGCAACTTGCACCAGCGCGTCCACGCGGATGGGAATCGCTCGGATCACACTTGCGCGGTTACACTGGTTGCGAACGGCAGCTATGATCATGCTGCACAGCCTCCCGCTGATCAGTTCGCCTGATCTCCTTGTTCAATTTGGAACAGTCTCAGCGCTGAGCTCGATCTGGGTTCAGCCGCTTTTTCTCAAGGCGCACATCTTCGCAAACGCGCCGCCTGCTCGCGCTTAAAATTGTAGGGCGTCTGTGCCAGACGCCGGCCCAATTAAATCGGCGTTTCACAGAAACGCCCTACAAATCGTCGCCCATTCTCACCTGGCTTTCACGTAAATCGTGGAGGTCTCAACGAATCCAATTTTGAAAAATCCATTTCTCACAAATCTCAATGAAAAAAGTTTTAACTGCAGCAGCGATGCTGCTTTTCAGGGCGAGCATTGCGATGGCGCAAAATCCTGTCCCAGTATCAGGCAGCCCCATCACCGTCCCCATCACCGGGTGTAGCGGAAGCAGAACGCGTCGTTGTCAGTGGCGGCGCAATTGAGCAGAGCGAGACCGATAAAGCTCAGTCAGTTACGATTCTTACTGAAGATAATCTGAAGTTGCAAACAGCAGCCGACGCTAGGCGACACGCTCGCGACGCAACCGGGCGTCGGTGGGAGCGATTTCACTGCCGGGGCCAGTCGTCCCGTCATTCGCGGCCAGGCAGACAATCGCGTTCGCGTTCTAAACAACGGCACCGAGGTCTTCGATGTGTCGAATCTTAGTCCCGATCACGCTCCGAGCGTGAGCACATTGCTTAGCCAAAGCATCGAAGTCGTGCGCGGTCCAGCAACGATTCTTTATGGCTCAGGCGCCATTGGCGGTGTCGTGAACGTGACGGACAACCTGATTCCTGTCGAGCAACCGGCCGAACGCCGATCAGCGGCGAAGTCGATGGCCGGTTCGACAGCGCCGATCTCGAACGTAGCGGCGCAATCGCGCTCACGCTTTCACCATTCCAGCATTTCGTGATTCACGCCGAAGGTTCACTCCTTCGCACGGATGACCGGAGACATTCCCGGCTTCGCCTTGGATCAGCGCATTCGCGCGGAGCTCACGCCGGAACAGCGGCACGACAACGGGTTCGGCGGCAATCCGTTCGGCACCGTGCCGAACACGTTCGTAAAGACGAAAGATTTCGGTATTGGCGCGTCTGTACGTGTGGGACAAAGGCTATATTGGCGCTTCTTACAACCGGTTTCTTTCGGAGTACGGCGTGCCCGAACGATCCCGAAACGGACGAGCCGGGTGTTCCACCCGAGCGCGTCCATCTCAATGTGCGCAAGGACCAGTACAATGTGCGCAGCTTCGATTGTCGATCCGTTGCCGTGGTTTTCAGTCGCGAATTTGAAATTCGTTTACACCGATTACAAACATGACGAGATCGACAACAACACAGTCGGCGCAACGTTCAAGACGAATGGGGTCGATTCGCGCATCGAACTCGTGCACCAGCCGATCGGCCCTTTCGAAGGGTCAATCGGCTCTCAGGTATTTTACAAGGAGCTCTCTGTCCTGGGTGGGGAAGCTTTCTTGCAGCCTACCGAAAACCTGGCTGTTGCCGGATTTATTTTTGAAGAAGTGAAATTAGCTCCAGTGCGGCTTCAATTCGGTGCGCGGGTCGAGCCGACGCGGTCTCCATCGATTCAAGCGATCCCGAGCTCACCTCGCTGACGTCACCCAGTCAGAAGAACCAGGATTTCTTGCCGGTCAGCGGCGCGGCGGGCGCGATCTATGATTTCGCCAAGGACTGGCAACTCGCGCTCAATCTCACATACTCGCAACGCGCGCCGACGCCGGAAGAACTTTTCGCGCGCGGGCCGCACGACGCCACGTTTCAATTCATCATCGGCGATCCAAATCTCGACGTGGAAATAAACCGCAGCGTCGATCTTAGCCTGCGAAGAACTGCTGGCCGCGTCACGGGTTTCATCAGCGGTTTTTACACGAGCTACGATGGATTCATTGACTTCAACCCAACCGGCGAGATCGAAGACGGTTTGCAAGTTTTCGATTTACACGCCGAAAAACGCGACATTCTACGGCGGCGAAGGGCGCGTCGATTTTCACCTGCTTCCTTTGGAACTAACAAGGCCAAGCGAGCCGTCCGATGCAAAGTCGGTTAAAAACGTGATCATGGGAGGGCAAGAAACCACGCAGAAAAATCCCAACGATCTTTATCTGCGGCTACAAGCCGACTATGTCCATGCGGAAGACAGCAGCGGCGAACCGCTCCCGCGCATCACGCCGTTCCGCTATGGCATGTCACTCAACTACGAGAGCGAACACTGGACTTGCCAGCATCGAAGGCTGGCGGGTGGACGCCCAGAATCGCGTCGCGCGAATTTGAAACGACCACACCCGGCTACACGTTTTTTAACGTCAGTGCCGGCTACAAGTTCCAGTGGGGACGCACCTATAACTACGTTTTCGCGCGCGCCACGAACTTATTGGATGCTGAAGGGCGCGATCATCTTTCGTTTCTGAAAGAAGTGTTGCCGTTGCCCGGCCGGGGCGTGGTCGTCGGTCTGCGCACAACGTTCTGAGATTTTAGAGCTAACGGAACGCAGTAGCGATGCGGCTTGCGTTGCCCGTTTGCTTCAAATTTTTGCGCTGATATTTCGATAGCTGATATCTTACTCCGAATGGACTCCTCAGAACATTCCGAGCCTGCCGCCCACGCGGCCGAATACGTCCGGCTCGCGCTGATGGGTCTCGTCATCGTGGCCAGCCTAACCGGATGGTGGCGGCATTGGATGTTGCACGACTGGCTTGCAAGTACCACCACACTTGTCGGTGGATTCCCCATTTTCAAGGAGGCGTGGGAGAATCTGCGCAAGCGGCGCATGACAATGGAGCTGTCCATGACGCTGGCGCTGGTCGCCGCGCTGTGCATCGGGCAGTTTCTCACCGCGCTCGTCATCGCGTTTTTCGTACTCTTCGCCGAGATGGTCGAAGGCTACACAGTTGGCAGTGGGCGGCGTGCGATCCAAACCTTGATCGACGCCCTGCCGCGTCGGTGAGAGTGCGGCGTGGCGGCGAGGAACGTGAGTTGGGTACGAACGAAGTTGTCGCCGGCGAGACCATCATCATTCGGCCAGGCGAACGCATTCCGGCCGATGGCGTGGTGATCAAGGGCCACAGTTTCGTGGATCAATCCTCGATCACCGGCGAGTCGTTGCCGGTTGAGAAAATTGAACAGACCAAGGTATTCGCCGGCACGATCAACAAGGATGGCGTGCTCGAAGTGCGCATCGAGAAAATCGGGCGCGACACTACCTTCGGCAAAATCATCGAAATCGTCGAGCGGGCGGAAAAGTCTCGCGCGCCCGTGCAGCGGATCGCTGATCGGCTCGCGGCGGGATTGGTCTACTTCGCATTCGGCGCGGCGGCGTTCACACTTTTTGTCACCCGCAATTTCACTTCGACTATCGCGGTGATCATCGTCGCTGGCGCGTGCGGCGTAGCAGCCGGTACGCCGCTCGCCATCCTCGCGGGAATCGGAAGCGCTGCGCGTCGCGGATCATCACGAAAGGTGGGCTTTACCTCGAGCAGCTCAGCCGCATCGACACTATCGTTCTGGACAAGACCGGCACACTCACGCTTGGAATTCCCGAAGTAACCGCCGTGCGAGCAATCAATAACGCGACGGAGAATGACGTGCTCCAGACCGCTGCCATCGCCGAGCAACATTCCGAGCACCCGCTCGGAGAAGCGATCGTGCGTTGTGCCCACGAGCACAATTTGTCGCTGCGCGAGTATTCGCAATTGCGTTACTCGCCGGGAAAAGGGATTGTTTGTGAGGAATCGAACACACGCATCTTCGTCGGAACCCGCGCTCTTTTTGAAGAGAATGGCGTGCCGGTTCCGACAGACGCACTTTCCGAAGTTGAGGTTGGTAACGGCGCTGGCAAAACTGTTGTGCTGGTCGGGCGCGACCAAAAGATTCTTGGCGCCGTGACCCTAGCGGATCAGCTTCGCGCCGAAGCGAGGCAGGCAGTGAACGATCTCAAAGCGCAGGGTTATCGCGTCATTCTGTTGACCGGTGACAGCTCCGATACCGCACGTGCCATTGGTCGCGAATTGGGCGTCGATAAAGCGATCGGCGATCTTTTGCCCGAGCAGAAAGTGGAAAAAATCCGCGAGCTGCTGCGCACGGGCCGCAAAGTGGCGATGGTCGGCGATGGCGTGAACGATGCGCCCGCATTGGCTGAGGCCACGGTGGGTGTCGCGATGGGACAGGGCAGCGATGTCGCGCTGGAGACTGCCGACGTTACGCTCATGACCAGCGACCTTTCGCGTCTCGTGGAAGTGCTCGCGATTAGCAAGCGCTGCTATCGCGTAATTATGTTTAACTTTTGGGGAACAATCGGCGTGGATACCGTCGGTATTATATTGGCGTTTTTCGGTCTGCTTGCGCCGATCATAGCGGCCCTCATTCACGTCGGCTCGGAATTGGCTTTCATTCTCAATTCCGCCCGGCTATTCCGCCAACAACTACCCGGTCCTTCTTGACGGCTGGGCTACGTTCTAGTGCGAGAAGCAAAGTATAGCCTGCGCTGGACGTTCATCTGCGATGGCGCTGGAAGCCTTTGGCGACAACAAAATAATGAATGGTCAAGTCACTCTCTGGCAAGTCGTCGCGGCTTATGTTTTCGCCCTTGTCGGTGGATGGATCAGCACCTCGCTGCACCTAGAGCACAGGCCCCTCTGCGCGCTGATCAGTTTCGCGGCGGGAACGCTTCTGGGGGTAACGCTCTTTGCAATTTTGCCCGAAAGTTTGCAAGACAGTCCTGCGTGGGCAGTAGGATCGCGGCGGCAACTGGATACGCGTTGTTTCTCTTTATCAGCAAATATGTCCATCATGTTTGCCCTGCCTGCGCTGCCAGTCATTTCGACGCAGATGCAACACGCCACTTCAGCGAAATCGCCACTGCGCTCATTGTTGCATTGGCGATTCACAGCACGACCGATGGTTTGGCGTTGGGAATTCAACAGGAAGCTCCCTCAACAGACGCGACGAAATGGTCGCTGTTCTCCGCTCTCTGCATTCACAAAGTTCCTGAAGGTCTGGCGCTAGGCAGTCTTTTGATTGGCGCAGGACTGCAACGTAGCGGTGCGCTCGGTTGGGTTGCTGCAGTCGAAGCAACTACGCTCCTTGGTGGTGTGATCGGTATTTCTGCCTGGGGAAAGTTTCGACTTTTTGGCTCGGCTTAATCATGGCGCATGTCGGCGGCGGATTTTTCTATCTGGCCGCACACGCCGTACTGGGAGAAATGATGAAGCACGGAAAGGCACTTGTGCTGACGAGCTTTTCGGCCGGATTGGCCTTGATTGGGATTCTTAACTTTGCTTGAGGATGCTCGCGCCCTAGTCGATTGCATTTTGCGCCATACACTCATTCCATCATTGCGACAAAAGCTTTGGAGCCTGATCAAATGTTGTTGTGACTGAATCCATGAAAACTTAACGCCAACATCATGTCTTACGGACATTCACACCCGCCCGCGAATTTCGATCGCGCATTCATCATCGGAATTCTATTGAACTCCGGGTTTGTCGCGATCGAAGCGGTCTTCGGTTTCTTCGCCCACTCGCTCGCATTGCTCGCCGACGCGGGTCACAACTTCGGTGACGTGTTGGGGCTTATCATGGCTTGGACGGCCAGTTGTCTCGTTAAGCGCGCGCCGACTCGCCGCCACACTTACGGATTTCGTGCGTCTTCAATTCTCGCTGCGCTCGCCAACGCGATCATTCTGCTGGTTGTTACGGGGGCGCTTTCGTGGGAGGCAATTCGGCGGCTGATCCATCCCGAGCCCGTAGTGGGAACGACCATGATCTGGGTCGCTGCGGTTGGCGTCGTTATCAACAGCGCGACCGCTCTGATGTTTATGTCAGGCCGCAAACGGGACCTGAATTTGCAGGGCGCCTTCATGCACATGGCCGCCGACGCCGCGGTCACGTTCGGCGTCGTGGTCGCGGGCATCGCGATTTACTTCACGCAATGGCTTTGGCTTGATCCGCTCATTAGTTTGCTGATCGGTGTCGTCATCGCGGTCGGCACCTGGGGATTGCTCCGCGAATCACTCAATCTCTCGCTGGCCGCCGTACCCACGGGTATTGATTCCGCCGCCGTCGAAAATTATCTCTCCAAACTGCCCGGGGTTGCCAAAGTCCACGATCTCCACATTTGGGCCATGAGCACGACGGAGATCGCGCTTACAGCGCATCTCGTAAAGCCAGATGGAAAGATCGACGATCCGCTTTTGGCTCGGATCCAAGATCAACTGCACGATCGCTTCGGCATCGGGCATATGACCATTCAACTGGAGTGTGGCGGCCCCGATAGCTTATGTGCGCAGGAGTCCGCGCACGTGGTGTAGCCACGCTCTTCATTCGTGGCTAGCTTTGATTAGTGCATTCTTTCCGTTATCGCGACGGGCATCTCTACTGCGAGGATGTCGATCTTGTCCGCGTCGCGGAGCAACTCGGCACGCCGACTTATGTTTACAGCGCGGGAACAATTCTTGATCACTACGCACGCCTGGACGCTGCGCTTGCAGCCGCTGGACCACCTGATCTGTTACGCGGTCAAAGCAAACTCAAATCGCGCGATCCTGAAGTTGCTCGCCGATGCGGGCGCAGGTTTCGACATCGTTTCGGGCGGCGAACTTTATCGCGTCCTCGCCGCTGGTGGCGATCCCGCCAAATGCACGTTCGCGGGCGTGGGCAAATCGCGAGAGGAAATCGATTATGCGCTCGAGCAGCGCGTTTACAGCTTCAATGTTGAGAGCGAAGCGGAACTGGAACACATCGATCGCATCGCGGGTGCAAAAGAAACACGCGCGCCGATTGCATTGCGCGTGAATCCCGATGTCGATCCGCATACGCATCAGTACATCTCAACCGGCTCGCACGAAAATAAGTTCGGTATCGCGCTGGATCGCGTCGCTGCGGTTTACGAGCAGAGCCGCCAAAATGCGCAACGTCGAGATTGTTGGCGTGCAAATGCATATCGGCTCCCAAATTGCAGAAGCGAAGCCGTTCGAGAGCGCGATCGGAAAAGTGGCGCCGATCGTGCGCGAGCTGAAATCAAAATACGGAATCAAGTTCCTTAGCATTGGTGGCGGCATGGGAATTATTTACCAGCGCGCACTCGAGAGCGGATCAGGCAGATGGTGGCATGAACACGGTAGCGAATCGTTTGCGTTCAGCGTCCGCGATTACGCTGGGGCAATTGTTCCGCCGTTGCGCGAGCTTGACGTTCGCATCCTGGTCGAACCTGGACGTTTTCTTGTAGGAAACGCTGGCGTCTTGCTGACCCGCGTGCGTCACATCAAAGAAACAGGCGCGAAGAAATTCGCTATTGTCGATGCCGGCATGAACGATCTGATTCGACCAGCGCTTTATCAGAGCTATCACGAGATCGTGCCGGTTGAGGAGGCAAGCACGAGCCATAAGGTAGGGCGCGACCGCCGGGCGCGCCGAGGAACGGAGGGGGAGTCGATCATGAGCAGGAGCACGAGCATGAGTAAGAGTAAGACAGAGAAAATCGACATTGTCGGGCCGGTATGCGAATCAGGCGATTTCCTTGCGCTGGATCGGGAAATGCCAGAGTTGCATGAAGGCGATCTGCTCGCCATCATGAGCGCTGGCGCATACGGATTTGTGATGGCTTCGAATTACAATTCGCGTCCGTTGCCGGCAGAAGCCCTCGTTCGCGGCGATCAATTTGCGCTGATTCGCAGGCGGCAAACGTGGGAGGATCTCGTGCGAGATGAGATCGGTCCCGAATTGTAGGGCGTTTCCGTGAAGCGCCGAGACTATCGACACGGCATCTGACACAGACCGCCCTACAATTGCGCCATGCGCCCTACCACTTGCGCAATCTCGCGTCCCGCATAAATAGTCCCTTGCTTTCGATGATAAAACGTCTCTTGCTCGTTTCTTGTTTGTCGATGTTCGCGCTTGGCTCACAAGCGGCAGCCCCAGTATCGGGCGAATACATCATTCTCGTTGGGGGACCATCCATGTACCAGTGGGAAAAGTACAAGACTTATCCCCAT
This sequence comes from uncultured Verrucomicrobiae bacterium, assembly GCA_963836455.1. Classification (GTDB taxonomy): domain Bacteria; phylum Verrucomicrobiota; class Verrucomicrobiia; order Chthoniobacterales; family UBA10450; genus Udaeobacter. The sequence continues at coordinate 197,172 of CAWIJH010000016.1, read as the reverse complement.
GATCATTGGTGGGCGAACTTTGTCCGGGCCGCCCGTTTACGCACCGAACAATTACGAACCGAGCTCGGGCCGGACGCAAAGATTACCTGGCTCGTTTATCGGCAGGGTTACGAGGACCGCGCCAAACAGGAAAAGCAGGATCTGATCAACCTCATCGGCACCGTGCGTGATAAACTTAATATCAACCTTGTCTGGTTTGGTCCAGGCGAGGCAGTGATCAACTATCTAAACAACGGTGAGCCGCGAGATCAGGTGAAGGTCATCGGCTTTGAATATTTCGGACACTCAAACCGGGCGTGCTTCATGTTCGATTACAGCAACAATATCGACAGCGCTTGCAAGTCGTGGTTGCACGAAAACGATCTAACCAAAATCAACCGTCACGTTTTCGCCCGTCGCGCCTACGCCAAGAGCTGGGGCTGCCACACCGGGGAAGAAATGTCGAAAAAATGGTACGTCGCCACAGGCGTCCGTATGATCGGCGCCGTCGGAAAGACGCAATACATGATGGAAGAATTGCCGGTGCTCGTTTCGTCGACGGATAAGTGGGTGAACTAGAAATGACGAAGCACGAATGACGAATGACGAACGAAATCCGAATGTTCGAATGACGAAAATGCGTGCGCCACTTTGTTTCGTCATTCGGATTTAGTCATTCTTTCGTCATTAGACATTCGTCATTCGTCATTCTCTCGTTTATCATCCGAGCGCAATGAACTTGGGTGAGCTCCAGGCGCTCTATCATCAGCCACTCTTCGACCTGATTTCGCAAAGCCGGGCTGTTCATCTTGACCATTGGCGTGGTGAAGAGGTGCAGCGTTGCAGTTTGCTTAGCATTAAGACCGGCGGTTGCAGCGAAGACTGTGCTTATTGTGCGCAATCCGCTCGTTATTCAACCAGCATCGAACGCGAGGATTTGTTGTCCCTGGAAGATGTTATGACTGCGGCCCACAGGGCGCGCTCGCAAGGTGCGACGCGGTTTTGCATGGGCGCAGCGTGGCGCGGCGTGCACGATGGTTCGGAAAAATTTGAACGTGTGCTGGAGATTGTCCGGGGAGTAAGCCAGCTGGGAATGGAAGTATGCGTGACGCTCGGCGAAATCGGTTCCGTGGAAGCGCGCAAACTTAAAGCCGCTGGAGTCACAGCCTACAATCATAATCTGGACACTTCTCCCGAGTTTTATCCCGAAATTGTGAGCACGCATACATTTCAGGACCGGCTCGACACCATCGCCGCAGTGCAGGAAAGCGGCATGTCGGTTTGTTGCGGTGGGATCCTTGGCATGGGAGAAACCGAGACGGACCGGCTGCGAATGCTGGAGGTCTTGAGCAACTTCGATCCGGCTCCCGAAAGCGTGCCGATCAACTGCTTGATGCCGATGCCTGGCACGCCGTTGGCCGAGCAATCTCCAGTGGATATCTTTGAGCTGGTTCGTCTGATTGCGGTAACACGAATCGCGCTGCCGAAGGCGCGAGTTCGCCTGGCAGCCGGGCGCACCCGGCTTTCGCGCGAGGGTCAGGCACTCTGTTTTTTCGCAGGCGCGAATTCGATTTTTTACGGCGACAAACTTCTCACCGCGAAGAACCCAGCAGCCGACGTGGATATTGCGCTTCTGCGCGAGCTCGGGCTGAAGCCTCAAGAAGTGACGGCTTCGTAGCTGTCACGGAACACAACGGCTGAAAAGCCGGTCGCTGCTTGGGTGCCAGAAGTTAAGATTTAGATCGACATTGCCCAGGCGTTTTGCGATGAAGGGCTTTCGGCCTGGACGGGAATCAACAAGAACCTCATCCGAAAGAGATTATGGATTGGAAAAAATTCTTCATCGCGTTCGTCGCAGCGTTTGGCTTCATATTCTTTTTTGGATTCATCTGGTACGGAAAGCTCATGCAGGGCGCGTATCAGGAAGTCCCTGTACTTTGGCGACCGGAAGCGGACTTTGGCAGCCATTTTTCGTGGCTCGTTTTTGGGCACATCGTGATGGCATTCTTTCTTACGCTGCTTTGCGCGAAGTTCGTACCCTCAGGTGGCGCGAGCACATGTGCTCTGTTGGGCCTCTTCGTTGCGCTGATTTACGTGGGCGCTCATCTGATCACGTTCGCTGTGCAACCGATCACCAGTAAGATCCTGTGGGGCTGGAACGTGGGCGCAGTGATGCAATTCGCGGTTGCCGGAGCAATCATCGGTGTGATCTATAAGTCCAGCTCACCGGCAGCAAGTCAGATTCCAAATTCATGAAACGGTTCGTCTTCGCGTTCATCGCGGCGTTTGTGGATTTCGAAGCTGGATGTTGAGCGTCTGTCGCCCTGTAGCCTTGCGGAGGCGGATTGGGCGCTTGCTCGCGAATACTTCGGAGTTGAACGTTGGCGTCGATGGAAAAACGTTCGCAAGTTCCAGCAGCTCTCGGCTATCGCATGCCGGCTGAATGGGAACCGCACACTGCGACCTGGCTTTCATGGCCTCGCCGCGAAGGGATCAGTTTTCCTGATTCATTCGATCGTGTCATGCCTGCACTGCGTGCAATGGTCGAGGCGCTGATCGAATCGGAGCAAGTTTGCATCAATGTCCGCAATGGAGCGCATGAAGCCGAAGCGCGTGAGGTGTTACGCGGGTTATCGACGGAACGAATTTCGTTTTATCTCGTCCCAACAAATGAGCCCTGGTGCCGCGATCACGGGCCCATATTTCTCACGCGCGAGGGCGTGCCAGCTCCACTTGCGGTGGTGGACTGGGATTACAACGCCTGGGGAAACAAATATCCGCCATTCGATTTGGATGAAGTTGCGCCAACACGTGTCGCGAAGATTCTCGACGTGCCAGTGTTTTATCCCGGCATGATCTTGGAAGGCGGTGCGATTGATGTGAACGGGGCGGGCGCGCTGCTTACCAGCGAGTCCTGTTTATTAAACAAAAATCGAAATCCAGATCTTTCGCGCGAAGAGATTGAGCAACGCCTGCGGGATTTCCTGGGCGTTCGCGATATTCTCTGGCTCGGCGACGGAATCGCAGGCGACGACACGGACGGCCACATCGACGATTTGGCGCGGTTTGTCTCCGAATCGGCCGTGGTGACTGTTGTCGAAGAAAATCGTGACGACGAAAACTACGAGCCGCTTCAGAAAAATCTCGCGCGCCTGCAGGCGATGAAAGTTGGAGGCCGCGCGCTCAACATCATTACGTTGCCGATGCCAAACAAGATCATGCGCGAAGGTTTGCGGCTGCCGGCTACGTACGCAAATTTCTATATCGCAAATGCTTGCGTACTTGCGCCAACGTTCGCCGATCAGACTGACGAAGTGGCGCTGTCGGTGCTGAGCGAATGTTTTCCTAAGCGTCGCGTTGTCGGAATCGATTGCCGCGAACTGATTTGGGGACTTGGCGCGTTTCATTGCCTTACCCAACAACAACCGGCTGTGTGAAAGTGGGACGAATCTTAGTGGCTAGCCTGTTGCAGCGCTCAGGCCTTTCCAACGTTTCAATCCGCCGTCGATCCCGGTTTGTATCCGCTGTTTAGGATGGCATCGTGAAGGTCAGGAGAATGCGTCTTGCGCGCGTCAAACGTGACGATGACACGTTCATGCTTCAGATCGACTTGCACATCTTTGACGCCAGCAATTCTTTTGAGCACGGGCCGAAGTTTACGCACACATTCATCGCAATCTTCGCCTTCGGTGGCGATCTCGATCGTTTCCAGGACTGCGTGATCGGCGCGCTCAGGATTAAACGGGTCGGCTGGATCGGGTTCGTTTGGTCGTGCGGGGTCCATCGTCTTTAACTTTTCTTAAACTAACGTGCGACACCCGTATAACGGTCGTGTTGTGTTTTATCATGTTGAGCGAAGCGAACATCTCTGACTATTGGCGATGTGAGTGTGTAGAAAGATGATGAGACTCTAACTTTTCGTGCGACGCCACCTCACGGGCGACCGGCTCGAGCACGTGCCAGACAGTTTCGGCAAGAATCTTTTGGCCGGCCGCGTTTGGATGAATTCCATCGGACAGATTCATTGAGGGATTCCCTGATACGCGCTGGAGGAGGTACGGTACGAGCGCCGCGTCGTTTTTGGCAGCGAGATCGGCAAACATTTTGCTAAACGCGGAAACGTAATCGTCGGCTGCGTAATTAGGTAGTTGCATCCCGGCGACCACAACCCGCACATGGGGATTTCGCGCCTTCACCTTATCAATGATCTGCTGAAGATTGGTTTGGATTTGATCAACTGGCAGTCCTCGAAAAGCGTCGTTAATCCCGAGCTCCACAATAAAGATGTCGATGTGGCGTTTCAGGTGCGCGGGGAGACGCTCCAGGCCGCCTTCCGTGGTGCCGCCGGCTGCGCTGGCGTTGGTGACCTGAAAATTCAGGCCCGCGGCGCGCAACTTCTTTGAGAGCAACATTGGGTAGGCTTCGCTTGGCGCAAGCCCGAAACCCTGCGAAAGACTATCACCCAGGACGAGAATCGTCTTCGTCGAGCTGGCATGAATGGTTGCAATAGATAGGATCAACCAAGTAAACCCAAACAGTACGATGCAGGTCCTCACAACGAAACGCTGAACTCTTAGCCGCCAACTCTCAACTCCGAAGGTTTTTCGGAGTTGGACGTTGAAGGTTTTCCGCGTAACCGTTTAACTCTTCAACCCTTTAACGCTTTACTTTTCCTATGGCCAACTACGCAATCAACGGTTTCGGGCGCATCGGGCGCAACGTCCTTCGCGCGATGACGCAAAAACAAGTCGAGGAAGTCCTCGCCATCAATGATCTGACCGATACGCATACTCTGGCCCATTTGCTCAAATGGGACTCGGTGCACGGCAAATTCGACGGCGAAATCGGTTATGACGAAGAAAACATCATCGTACGCGGGCACAAAATTAGAATCCTGAAGGACCGCGATCCGGCGAACCTGCCTTGGAAAAAACTGGACATTGATGTTGTGCTCGAGTCGACCGGGTTCTTCACCAGCCGCGACAAAGCCGAACTGCATTTAAAAGCAGGCGCTAAACGAGTGCTGATCAGCGCGCCAGCAAAAAACCCCGACGCGACGATTTGCATCGGTATCAACGACAATATCTACGACCCTGGGAAAGATAAGATTGTTTCCAATGCCAGCTGCACTACCAACTGCCTTGCGCCGATGGCAAAGGTTTTGAATGACAAATTCGGCATCACGCACGGATTCATGAGCACGATCCATAGCTACACGAATGACCAGCGCATCCTCGATTTCCCGCATAGCGATCTGAGACGCGCTCGAGCGGCGGCGATCAACATCATTCCTTCGACTACAGGGGCGGCCAAAGCGATCGGAGAAGTGATTCCGGATTTGAAAGGGAAACTGAATGGCGGCTCTTTTCGCATCCCAACTCCCGACGGATCCGTCACGGATCTCACCGCCGCGCTGGAGAAGGATGCGACCGTAGATGCAATCAATGCCGCATTCAAAGAAGCTGCGTCGGATAAAAGCTACAAAGGCGTGGTCGAATACAGCGATGAAGCGCTCGTTTCGCAAGATATCGTGGGCAATCCACATTCCTGTATTTTCGACAGCCAATTGACCCTTACGCTTGGGAACCGGTTCGTAAAGGTGGTCGGCTGGTACGACAACGAATGGGGCTATAGCAATCGCTGCGTAGAATTGATGGAAATGCTGGCGAAATAAATCCTCGTAATCGTGCTCGTGCTCTTGCTCGTGATCGCTTTCAATTAAGGGCATGAAAATCTATTTCGACCACGAAAAGTTGGACGTTTATCGGGAAGCCATCGGTTTCTGCGGCTGGGTCGGCGATTTGCTCAATGACATTACCAGTCAAGAGCAGCGGCAAAAGATCAGCTCGACAGCGCCTCGACAAGCTTCCGCTGAATATCGCAGAAGGGAAATGGGAAATTTTCGATGCCAAAGATCGGGCCCGATTTTTAGAATCGCACGCGGGTCGGCCTTGAGTGCGCAGCATGTCTGGATGTGCTCCTCGTGCGAAAGCTTGCAATGCAGCGAGCAGGTAGTTCTAGCGAAGGAACGGCTGTCCAGAATCGTTAAGATGCTCATTGGACTACTTCGCAAGGTTCTCCGAACGAGCAGGGGACGTTCTTGCGCGAAGATGAAGGAACATATCCTGACGAGTATGATCGATCGATCACGATCATGAGCACTCGCCTTCGCCGCGCTACGACGAGCAGCAGCACGAATAAGCCATGACGAAGCTTTCACTTCGTGATCTCGATGTACGCGGAAAGCGCGTGTTGGTTCGGGTGGATTTCAACGTGCCGACGGAACTGCGCGGCGGCAAGGTCCGTATCACCGACGATACACGAATTCGCGAAAGCCTGCCCACGATCAACTATCTGCGAGAGCACGGTGCGAAAACGATCTTGATGTCGCATTTTGGCCGGCCCAAGGGGAAGCCAGTTGAAAAATATTCGCTTCGTTCCATCGGCGATTATTTGCACTCGCTCATCCACCACCCGGTCATTTTCAGTCACGACACGATTGGTGAGGTGCCAGAGAAAATTGTCGAACATATGCACGCCGGCGACGTGGCGCTCCTCGAGAATTTGAGGTTCCAACCCGGGGAAGAAGCGAACGATCCGAATTTTGCCAAAGCGCTCGCCAGTCTCGGCGATCTTTACGTCAACGATGCGTTTGGCGCCGCTCATCGCGCGCACGCATCCACGGTGGGGATCACAAAATTTGTGGACCAGTCGGCGATGGGTTTCCTGATGGAAAAAGAGTTGAAACACTTGCGTGACGGCCTTGAGAATCCGGCGAAGCCTTTCGTTGTCATCTTGGGCGGTTCCAAGGTCTCCGATAAAATCGGCGTTTTGAAGGCGCTAATGGAAAAGGCGAATGTCATTTTGATTGGTGGCGCAATGGCGAACACGTTTCTAAAGGCGGAGGGGGTTCCGGTCGGCGCAAGCAAGGTCGAATCGGACAAGCTCGATCTTGCGCGGGAGCTTCTCGAGATGGCGAAGAAACGCGGCGTGAAATTCTTGGTTCCCATCGACGCTGTGGAAGCAGATGAAATTCGGCCTGGTGCGAACATGCGAAATACAAGCCGGCTCTCGCCGCAGCATGGGATTAGTGATGGATGGCAGGCGGTCGATATCGGCGCGGCGACGATTGCCCTTTACCAGGAAGAAATTGCCAAGGCTGAAACGATTCTGTGGAACGGACCGCTCGGCGTTTTCGAAATTCCTGAGTTCGGCGAGGGAACAATTGCTATCGCAGAAGCGCTTGCACAATCGGGCGCGACGACGATCATCGGCGGCGGAGATTCTGTGACCGCAGTGAAACAAGCGGGACTTGCCGGCAAAATGACGTTTATCTCTACCGGTGGCGGCGCATCGCTGGAGTTATTGGAAGGCAAGGAACTGCCTGGCGTCGCGGCGTTAAGCGATAGGAAATAAGTTGTGCCAGTCCGCGAGCCCGTTTCGAAGGTTCACGTTGAACCTCCGGCGCCGTGTGAACCGACCAGCGGCAAGACTGTTCTCCGGGCACTGACCAATACCGCCATTGGTGCAACCGCATTTCTTCTAAGCTGCATCGGTCTGCGTGCGATCCTGCCGTTTCCAGAAATCGACGGCGGGGTTTCCCAAAAATTCCGATTTTTCGCCGCGCACAAGGACGAATTTGATACACTCTTTATTGGATCGAGCCGCGTCTATTTTCAGATCTCACCCGCTATTTTTGATCGCGTCACACGTGAGAGCGGGATGCCGACGCATAGCTTCAACTTCGGCGTTGGCGGCATGTATTTGCCGGAAACAGCTTATTTGCTTGAGCAGATCTTAAACCTGAAGCCGCGCAATTTAAGGTGGGTTTTCATTGAATACGATGAGATGCAAACGAAGTGGTCTCCCGAGAACCAGACCAGCCGCCGTGCCCTCTATTGGACGGACTGGAAGCGGGTATCGCTCCTTTTACGAAAACTTACCGATGCCGGCACTGATCCGCTTTGGCTGCCGAACCCCGCGAAACTTCGCGATATGATCCTGCGCCAAAACGACGAGAAAAGCACGCGTAGTCTGCTGACGTTCTATGTGACGCAGGTTGAAAGAAATTATACCAACATCTCAAGAGCAGGTGATGTTCTGGGCCATTTCTTGGGTCGCGACACAAAGGAACGTCGCGCAAGCTACCTCGGCGCAGCAAGCGATGGTTATGTGACCAGACCGAATCGAATGTCTCCCAGCCAGGCCGCAGCGTATGAACGTGGACTGGCGGCTGCGACGGCAGAGGCCGGGACACGCCCGCTTTCGACTTATGCCGTGGGCGGCTACCTGCAATGCGCGCGAGAAGTCAGGAAGATTGGAGCTGCGCCAATCTTTTTGATCACGCCAAGCACAACGGAAATTAACGTTGCGACCAAAGGCACAGCGACGCCGGGCGTTGTGATGGCTTTTAATGACCCTCGAGCTTATCCGCAGCTCTTTCGCAGCGACGTACGTCGGGATGGGCAACATCTGACCAAATCGGGGGCAGAAGAATTCACGCGTATTGTGGCGGCGAATTTCGTGGAGCTTGCGCGAGCAGGTGACATCAAGTGATCAACGATCGAGGGCTAGCAGCTTAACTTCGCCTCCCATTCTCTGTTCGAATGTCTTTCGTTGAATTTCGCTTCCTCTGGTTTTTTCTCCTTGTGTTCATCGTCTACTGGGCGATGCGCAACAACGCCGCGCGAAAGGTGTGGCTTCTCCTCTGCAGCTACGCTTTTTATGCGGCCTGGAATTGGAAATTTACAGCTTTGGTCCTCGGATCGACGACGGTGGATTACATCGTCGGACAAATGCTCGGACGGACTGAAAGTCCGGCATGGCGGCGATTCTGGATTGCCGCGAGTGTGTGCGTCAACCTGGGCGTCCTGGGCTTTTTCAAATACTTTAATTTTTTTATTTCTTCGGCGTCCGGGTTTCTGGCCTCGCTCGGTTTACCGGCGAGCGTCAGCACGCTCAACATCATTCTGCCGGTGGGCATCAGCTTCTACACGTTTCACTCGATGAGCTACACGATCGACGTGTACCGCGGGAAGCAGCGTCCCATCTCGAATTTTGTCGATCTTTCGTTGTTCGTCAGTTTTTTCCCGCCACTGGTAGCGGGGCCGATTGTCCGCGCAGTGTACTTTCTGCCGCAGCTTGTCTCGGCCAAGAAGTTTTCCAATGTCGATGTCCGGGGCGCGGTAATGTTGTTCCTGGCGGGATTCATTAAAAAGGCGTGCATCGCCGATGGAGTCGCGCCGACCGTCGACCGCTACTTCGCTCATCCGGCGAACTTCACGGCAGCGAGCGCATGGATTGGCGTGCTGTTCTATGCAATCCAGATTTACTGCGACTTCTCCGGATACACAGACATGGCCATCGCGGCTGCCCGGCTGCTTGGGTATCAATTACCGAACAACTTCCAGTTTCCATATTTTGCCCGGAACGTCTCTGACTTCTGGCGGCGCTGGCACATCAGTCTTTCGAGCTGGCTCCGCGATTATCTCTACATTCCACTCGGTGGAAATCGCGGCTCGCGCGGGTTTGCTTACCGCAATGTCATGATCACGATGCTGCTCGGCGGCCTATGGCACGGAGCTGCATGGACATTTGTTATCTGGGGCGCGTTACATGGAACTGCGCTCCTCATTCATCGCGAGTGGGTCCGCCTTACCGAGGGTCTCAACTGGGCCGCGCGGGGGATGCGCTGGCTTGCGTGGCCGATTACGATTTATGCGGTATGCGTTGCCTGGATCTTTTTCCGCGCGCAAAACCTCAGCAGCGCAGGAACAATACTAAAACAGTTCGCCCTTTTTCATGGTAGTGGCGACGAACATTTCCACCGATGGTTTTTCCTGGTGATTGTAGCGCTTGTCTTAATTCATTGGCTCAATTCTCGCCGATGGTTTGGAGAATTTTGGCGAAAATGGCCTACCCCAGTCTTCGCAGCGGCTTACGGTTGCACTTTTGCGGTCGTCCTCTTATTTGTTCCGCCTCACTACACGCCCTTCATTTATTTTCAGTTCTGAGCCCGTAGCCAGGAATCAAATCACATGAGAAAGAAAATCGTTGCCGCCAATTGGAAGATGAACATGACGCAGGCGGAGTCGGCGCGATTTGTCGAGTCGATGCTGCTGGATCTGGGGGACATCACCGATGTGGAAGTCGTGATCATTCCGCCTTTCACAGCGATTGCAAAAGTGATGGAAGCACTCGGCAAGGCGCAAAATATAAAGGTGGGCGCGCAAAATATGTATTGGGAGAAGAACGGCCCATTTACCGGCGAAATCAGCGCTGCGCTGCTGCGCGATTTGTTTGTGCATTACGTCGTGCTCGGGCACAGCGAACGCCGCACTTTATTTGGTGAGACCGACGAAATCGTGAATCGCAAGGTGCGGGCCGCGCATGAGGCCGCCCTGCGTCCCATCGTTTGCGTTGGGGAAACGCTCCAGCAGCGGGACAGAGGCAACGTTGAAAAAATATTATCGATCCAATTGCGTGGCAGTCTCGCCGGTTTGAGTCCGAAGGAATTGCAGGAAACGGTGATTGCGTATGAGCCAATCTGGGCGATCGGCACCGGGCGCAATGCGACGCCCGCTCAAGCGCAGGAAGCCCACGCGTTCATTCGCCACACATTGCACGAAATGGCTGACGACACGACGGCCGAGCGCGTGCGCATCCAGTACGGCGGCAGCGTGAAGCCGGAGAATGCGCGCGAACTCATGAGCCAGCCCGACATCGACGGCGCCCTTGTCGGCGGCGCAAGCCTCGACCCGCGCAGCTTCGTTCAAATCGTCAAGGCCGCACGCGATAAGTAGGACGCAAGCGCCAGGCGCGGGGCGAGGCTCGCAACTTTCCGGTAGAGGCGTTCGCCGCGGCGAACGCCTGGTTTCCCAACCGGAACTCTTTGGTCATTTACTTTTTAGAGAAAGGTTCCAGCGGTAAGTTTGGTGCGATTGGATGAGGCGCACGTTTTTTATCGTCGGCCCAACTGCAACGGGGAAGTCAGAACTGGCAGCCGACGTCGCGCACGAAATTGGCGCGGAAATTGTCAGTGCTGACGCGTTTCAAGTTTATCGCGGCGTCGATCTCCTTACAGCGAAACCGGACGCTTCAACGCTAGCGCAAGGCTCCGCATCATCTGATTAGCACAACGCCTCTCCACGAAGAGATGAACGCAGAAAAATATCGGCGCGCGGCGTCGCGCGCCATTGATGAAATTCATTCGCGCGGCAAACTCGCAATAGTTGTCGGCGGCAGCGGGCTTTATATCAAAGCGCTTACCCACGGGCTAGCGCCGATGCCCGAGTCCGATCCAAAGCTGCGTGAAAGATTGAACGTGATGAGCTTGGACGAATTGCACGCCCAACTCGCCGAACTCGATCCCGAAGCGGCTCAAAAGATCGACCTGAAGAATCGCCGCCGCGTGGTTCGAGCCCTTGAGATTTGTTTGCTCACTGGATTACCTGCGTCCGCGCAGCACGAACAATGGGCTGTAGCCGAGGGCGTCGACCTCGGCAATCATGGAAGTGTACAGCCGCGGTCATCCGCTTTCGCCAAGGCTCGGCGGACAGCGTCCGCGGCTACAGGTGTGTTTGTTTTCCGCGATCGGGAGGAGCTTTATGCCCGAATCAATCGTCGGGTGGAAGCAATGTTCGAAAACGGCGTCATCGAAGAAGTGCAGGCCGCCGGGAAGGTGAGTTCGACCGCATCGCAGATGATCGGCTTTCGCGAGATTCGTCAACTGCTCGATGGTCCCGCCGACGCGGGATCGATCTCGCAATGTATCGCCGCGATTCAGCAGGCAACCCGCCGATACGCCAAAAGACAGTTGACCTGGTTTCGGCGACAAACTAATTTTTCACCGCTGAACTTGTCGCTTCTTACTCACAACGAAGCAATGATTCTGCTCCGAATGCTTTCGGAGCGTCGAAAGGTTTCAGGGGTTCGCGCAAAGGGATGATTGAAACGCGCCCGCAAAATGCTGTAGCCGGGGGCGTGGACCCCGGCAATCTTGAAGCTTGCCGAATCAGCGCCACCGCGGTCAGCGCCCGCGGCTACAACCCCAGCGCCGCTTGCCGCAATCCCCGGTCGCACCAACTTGCATTTAGCGAATGATTGAAACGCGCCCGATGAAAACGCAGGAGCGCGCGCTCCTGATTGGCCTGGAAAGGGATGGAGTCTCGAAATGGGATTTGCGGGATTCGCTCGAAGAACTGCGCGAACTGGCGAGTTCAGCGGGCGCCAAAGTGGTCGATACGGTTACGCAAAAGTTGCCGAAACCGACTGCACCGTACTACATCGGTCGCGGCAAGGCGGAATCGATCAAAGATTCGTGTCAGGATCAACAGGTGACGTCGGTCATTTTTAACGATGAACTTTCACCCGCGCAGGGTCGCAACCTGGAAAATTTATTCGCGCGCAAGGTTCTCGATCGAACGCAGTTGATTCTGGATATCTTTGCGCAGCGCGCCCGCAGCCGGGAAGGTCGATTGCAAATTGAGCTGGCTCAGTTGCAGTACCTTTTGCCGCGACTCACTCGGATGTGGCATCACTTGTCACGACAGACCGGTGGAATTGGCACGCGTGGACCGGGCGAAACACAATTGGAAGTTGATCGCCGCCGCGTGCAGGAACGAATTGCGCGGCTCGAGCGAGAGCTCGAAGCCGTGCGCAAAACGCGTGCAATACAGCGTGAAGGCCGCAAACGCCATCAATGGCCTGTCGCCGCAGTGGTAGGGTATACGAATGCTGGCAAATCGACGCTGCTGAATTTGCTCACCGGCGCGGATGTCGTTGCCGAAAACAAACTTTTTGCCACGCTCGATCCTACGACGCGAAGTTTTGTTTTGCCTAACAAACAGCGGGTCCTTCTCACCGATACGGTCGGCTTCTTACGAAAACTTCCCCATACGTTGATCGAATCGTTCAAGGCGACGCTCGAAGAAGTGAGCGAAGCCGATCTGCTCATTCATATTGTCGATCTTAGTCATCCCCGGGTGGATGAGCAGATGGAAGCGGTCGATGGCGTGATCAAAGAACTGGACGCTTACGGCAAGCAAACTCTGATCGTGTTCAACAAGATCGATAACTTGCCGAACCATGAGCTTGCAGATTCATACTTGAAGCGCTTTCCCGGGAGCGTCGCGATCTCCGCGCGAACCGGAGAAGGCGTTACCAAACTGGTGCAGGTGTTGGAAGATGCGCTCAGCTCGTGGCGGTTGCGCTCTCGATTTCGTATTCCAGCGAATGAATCTGCGTTAATCGCGGAGATCCATCGTGTTGGTCACGTGTTGGAGCTGCGCTACGAAGGCAGCGACGCGGTGATTGTGGCCCACGTTCCACCACATTTAGAACAGAAGCTGGCTCAACTATACGCAGCGCGGGACTGACCAACCAAATCAGCGGATTCTGGGGTATTCGTACAGCTCGCCGCGATTCCTGCGACCAGACCAGCCGCGATCGTTGGACGTTGAAGCAAACTGGACCGGGTCTCCGATAGTCAACTTGATCGCAACAGGTCGCGGAATGTTGCGCTCTGCCGGCAGAGCTTCAAAAGTTCCAACAAGACCGCACGGCACGACCGGCACGTTGGTTTCCGCGACCAGCATCCCCAGTCCGTGCTTGAAAGGCATCATCGACCCGTTGCGACTGCGTCCGCCTTCTGGAAAGATGATGAAGATCGCTCGTTCTTCCTGTAATTTCAGGCGCAGATCGGCAAGCGCATGTGGGCCGCAATTCTTTCGCCACATCGGCAAGGCGTTAAGCATGATTGCCGAAAATGTGCTCGTCGCTTTCGTTTGGAAGAAGACGTCGCCCGCGGCGATGGGAAAGGCGCGTTCGCGATGGCGGGGAGTGAGTGCCGCTCCAAGAGCCAGTGCGTCGAGATGACTGCAATGATTCGCGGCGAGCACAAACGGCCCGTGCATTGGCAGCTTCTCGCGGCCGACGATCGTTAGTCGATGTCGCGATCGCGAAATAACTTCGGATCAGCGAAAAACAAGCATGATGCGCAAGGCTCTCAAGAAGCCCGCTTTTCGCGCCGTCACGCTGCGAAACCGCTCGCTTGGAGTCAGTCCGGTATCGTGCGCAGGCTGGAGGTTCCAGGGTTCCATCAGATTTCCCAGCCGCTAAAAATTTGCTGCGGTTGGCCGACAGCAACGTCGACAAAATAATTGACGTAGTGAAACACTGCGGGTGCAACAAGGATCAGACTGTCGAAACGATCGAGAATGCCGCCGTGACCCGGAATGAGTTTTGAAGTGTCCTTGAGACCAAGGTCACGTTTGATTGAGGAAAGCATCAGATCGCCGAATTGCCCTACTATGCTGACAATGATGCCGAGTCCCAGGAGGCGCACCGGCGTGTCGAGGGCTGTGCCGGACCAGACAAAATGCGCCGCCGAGCGCAAAGAGTGGCGTAGTTAGCGCCATTGCTCCAAGCGCGCCTCCTACTGTTTTGTTCGGGCTGGTGTTCGGGACAAACTTTCGATGACCAAATAAATGGCCACAGATGTAAGCAAAGACGTCATTAAGTTCCACGGCGAAGATGATGAGCAAAAGGATCGGGCGATAGTTCCAATCGTTCGCCATGTTGCCAAGGTTGCCGAGTGCGCTTCCGAAAAGAGCGAAGCCCGAGCACACCCAGGCCAACGCGCTGGATATAGCCCTTGGGTTGATCGGGAATTAACCCGCCGATGGCGATCAGCGCGACTGTTAGCGGAAACAAGGCAACATAAGAGTCGATACCAATTATCGAGGGCGGAAAATGCGAGTAAGAGAATACCGATCACCACGATGAGACTGATGGTTCGTTCCCGAAACAATCCTGTGATGCGGGCATATTCCCGATAACAAAGAAAACTTAGCGTGGCCACGGCGAGGATGGTCCAAAAAGCACCCGCCAGAACGGGAATCAGGATGAACAGCGCCAGCCAAATCCAGGATCGATAACGATCCCAGAGTTCCTTTCTTTTATCGCGGTGCTGTTGGCCGCCGCGTTGCGATAAGAATGAGCAATGGCGCTAACAGAAACAGAGTGAGTGCAGTCAGCGTGAGAACAACAGTCACGCGATCGTCAAAGGCGTGACGAAACCCAAAGAGTCGTTCGCGCGTGAGCTGACTCATGTTAGGCTCCTAGCGCATGTGCGATTCGTGCGACTCGGCGAATGAGAGTGATCACACAGCCTACGACGATCACGACAAGCCCCAAAGTCATCAGGCCGATCTGCGAATCGTTGAACGTAATGATCTGCCACGAGCGTGGCGTGATTGCCGCGTAAACACAGATGAGCGTGATGACGAACATGCGATGTTGTTTTGCCATCGGTCCACAGAACTCGTTCGGCGCCCCGGCGATTTTTCCCGCGGCGCGAACGTAAGCGGTGAAAATGGCCAGAATGGTTGCGACGTAACCGAGTGTAACATTTCCACCCCATGCGAAGCCGGCCCCTACGAAAACCGCAGCGTCGGAAATGCGGTCGGGAACTTCGTTGTAAAGCTCACCGGTTCTTCGACGTGCGACTGGAAGCGATGGCAACCATTCCATCGAGCATGTTGGCAGTCAGACGTAATTGCGCGCCAAGCGCGGCGATGAGCCACAAGATTCGGTAATCGACAATTGAAGTCATGCCGAGGGCGATTCCTCGCGACAATGCACGCACACATCCCGGCAATTGAAATTGCGTTCGGCGAAACATTCCGTGAAGCGAGCCAGGCCGTTGCGTCCTGAGCCCATTTTCGATTGCGCGTCGCGATTGGGCGGCGATCAATTGCCTTGCTGGGGGCTTCCTGCATCACAGTTGCTGGCAACCGATAGCAGTTCGCCACGGTAATGGGCAGAATAAAATGTGACGCGGACCTTCGCAGGTAGGCGGTCACATTGCACTGGCGAGTCGATGGGCGCGCCGTTATCCGCGGATCAAACCGGCGGGCAGAGGACTGCCCGCCCTCTTGAAACTTGCAGACAAGATCGTCTGCATCACATAATGCGCGCATGACTGCGCGCGAGCGGGTGAAACAATTAATCAAAGCCTTTCCGAAAGTTTACCCGGATGCGCATACCGAGTTGGATTTTCGAAATCCACTCCAACTACTTGTGGCGACAATCCTGTCGGCGCAATGCACGGACAAACGGGTCAACATGGTTACGCCCGCCTTGTTCAAGAAATATCGCACTGCGAAAGATTATGCGAATGCGCCGCAAGCCGAGTTCGAAACCGCAATCAAATCGACAGGTTTCTTTCGCAGTAAGACCAAAAGTATTCGCGGGGCCATGCGCGCAATCGCAGAAGAACACGGTGGAAAAGTCCCGGACACAATGGAGGAACTAAATGCGTTGCCAGGTGTTGGACGCAAAACGGCGAACGTTGTGCTGGGAAACGCGTTTCATAAGAATGAGGGGATCGTGGTGGACACACACGTGATCCGGCTATCGCAACGGCTTGGCCTGACGAAACACAAAGACCCGGAAAAGATCGAGCGAGATTTGATGAAGCTGGTGCCGCGCGAGCATTGGACAGACTGGAGTCACTGGCTCATCTGGCACGGCCGCCGCCGTTGTTATGCGCGAAAACCGGATTGCAGCCGGTGCGAAGTTTTTCGGTT
Organism: uncultured Verrucomicrobiae bacterium; assembly: GCA_963836455.1. GTDB lineage: Bacteria > Verrucomicrobiota > Verrucomicrobiia > Chthoniobacterales > UBA10450 > Udaeobacter. Next base: position 180,604 of record CAWIJH010000016.1, on the reverse strand, counting down.
ATGTCCCAGCGGGAAAGTTTTTCTGCGAACTGGCCAGGCGCAGAAACCGGATGCCGGTTGACGACTTTGTCCGTATGAGGCGCGTCGGATGTTTTTGCGCATTTTGCTCGCCTTAGCTCAAACATTTTCCTAAATCTTTGATCGATCCGAAAGTTCGAATGAAGCGTAAAATCAAACGTGTGCGTTTTTCTGTAATAGCAATGCTGCTTTGCGCAGCCGGTGCTGGCCTGACGTCGAGCGGCACGCTGCTAGCATTAGCTCAGCACGAACTGTCCGGGAGGGGTCAAAGAACGCTGACTCTTGAAGAGCGTGTGTCGTATCAACGCGCTATCGAGGAAGTTTACTGGCGTCACCGAATCTGGCCAAAGGAGAATCGTGCTCCAAAGCCTTCACTCGACGCGGTGATGTCTCAGGCTCAGCTCGAGAAGAAGGTCAAAGACTATCTGCGCAACTCTCAGGCGCTGGAGGATTACTGGCAGCGACCCATTACCGCAGAGCAGTTACAGGCTGAGATGGATCGCATGGCGACCTACACTCGCCAGCCTGAGGTGTTACACGAGCTTTTTGACGCGCTCGACAGCAATCCTTTTGTCATCGCAGAGTGCCTTGCCCGGCCCGCGCTCGCCGACCGCTTAATAACAAACTGGTATGCCTACGACCAAAGAATCCATGGCGAGTTAAAGCAGCGCGCGAAAACCGAACTGCAAACACGCGCCAGCGTGGAGCAAATGAAACAGCTCAGCCGTAATTACATCGAAATGGAGGTAGTCAAAAATGACCCGGCTCAGGCGAAACAAAATCGCGATTCTGGCAGGAGCATCAAGCTGAACGGCCATGAATGGGACGAAACCACGCAAAAGTTGTCCGCCACGTTCCGTAGGATCGAACATCCTCGCTTAAATGCCAGAGGGGGATTGCAAAGCTGTTCGTTCGACCCCGCCGAATCTTATGAAATGATACCCACGGGAAAACTAAGCCCCTTACAGGAAGACTTAAGCCGCTACTACGTAACGGCAGTAATCAAGAAGACTAATGACCGATTAAAGCTCGCTACAGTTTCGTGGCCAAAGAAGCCTCTGCAGTCGTGGCTAACGAAAGCAGAGAATCAATTTTCTACTGCAATGGCGATTCCCGCCGGAAACTATACACTTCCAACAATACTGGGTGGCGGATGCACCGAAGATACCTGGACAGCCACCGCTGCCCCACCCCACGCTCGAGCAGCGCATACTGCAGTCTGGACCGGCAGTGAAATGATCGTCTGGGGCGGTAACGGTCCAAACTACCTGAATACTGGTGGTAGGTACAATCCCAGCACGGACAGCTGGACAGCTACTAGCACTACCAACGCGCCCGAAGCCCGAAGTGCTCACGCGGCAGTGTGGACGGGCAACGAGATGATTGTCTGGGGTGGAGTGGGTAACACCAACCTTTTGAACAGTGGCGGCAGATATAATCCGATTACGGACAGTTGGATACCTACTAATATCACCAATGCACCAGATGGCCGATACGGGCACACGGCGGTGTGGAGTGGTAACCAGATGATCGTCTGGGGCGGATGGGACGGCGGTTTCACTTATTTTAACACCGGGGGTAGATATGATCCCAACACCGACAGCTGGTCGGCTACAAGCACGACTAACGCACCGGAGGCTCGAACTTACCACACGGCAGTGTGGACTGGCAGCGAAATGATCGTCTGGGGCGGCTATGGCAATGCAATGTTTAACACCGGCGGGCGATACAATCCGGTTACAAATAACTGGACAGCGACTAGCACTACCAATCCGCCTGATGCCCGTTACAACCATACCGCGGTCTGGACGGGTAATGAAATGATCATCTGGGGTGGATATGACGGAATAATCCCATTCGGTGACGGCGCGAGATATGATCCAGGCACAAATAGCTGGACGGCTACGAGCACCACCAACGCACCTGATGCCCGATTCAGTCACACCACTGTCTGGACCGGCAGCGAAATGATTGTCTGGGGCGGTAGCGAGGATGGTCTCGACGTGAATACCGGCGGAAGATATGATCCCATATCGGATAGTTGGACCGCTACCACTACAGTCAATGCACCTGCTGCTCGGACCATTCCCACGGCAGTGTGGACGGGCAGCGAAATGATTGTCTGGGGCGGCTCCGCCGGACCCTTTGGTTTTGTCAAGTTCAATACCGGTGGGAGATACAACCCGAACATGAACAGTTGGGTCAACACCGGACCCAACAACGTGCCAGTAGGTAGAATCTATCACACCGCCGTCTGGACCGGCAACGAAATGATTGTCTGGGGCGGAGATGGCGACGAGTTCCTTTCCATGAATACCGGCGGGAAATATGGTCCGGCAACTGATACTTGGACAGCCACCAGCACGACCGACGCACCGGACGGCAGAGCTGTACACACGGCGGTGTGGACGGGCAGTGAGATGATCGTTTGGGGCGGTGGCGATGAGAATTTTCTCCCCTTGAACACTGGCGGAAAATATAATCCCATATCGGATAGTTGGACTGCTACGAATACCGTTAATGCACCTGATGCTCGCGATTTGCATACGGCGGTCTGGACCGGTACTGAAATGATTGTCTGGGGTGGACGTACTGGCGGCGGAAACAATTCCAACACGGGCGGACGGTACAATCGGGTGACAGATAGCTGGACAGCTACAAGCACCACCAACTCACCCACCGCGCGGTTTCTCCACACGGCAGCCTGGAGCGGTAGTAAAATGGTTGTCTGGGGCGGGGAAAATTTCATGGTGTTAAATACCGGCGGGACATACGATCCAGGCACGGATAGTTGGCAGCCCACTAATAGTGCCAATGCCCCCTCGGCCCGGGAATTGCACACCGCAATCTGGAGTGGCAATGAAATGATTGTCTGGGGTGGATATGACTTTACCAACTATTTGAATACTGGCGGAAGATACAGTCCCGGCACCGACAGCTGGACAATTACGAGCACGACTAACCCTCCCGATGACCGAGCTTGGCACACAGCGGTGTGGACTGGCAGTGAAATGATTGTTTGGGGTGGGACAGGTAACTTGAACACTGGCGGGAGATACAATCCGGACACAGATACTTGGACGGTTACGAGCACCATCAACCCGCCTGATGGTCGATACATTCACACCGCTGTCTGGACCGGCAGTGAAATGATTGTCTGGGGCGGGACCGACGATGTCAGACGGTTCAACACCGGCGGAAGATACTGCGTTGAATCCGGCCCAACTCCGACACCTACTCCTATACCCAGAGTAACACCCAGGCCGCGTCCAACTCCGCATCCTCGTCCTTAGCCGCAGTGATGATTAGAGACCATGAGCAACAGTAATTCCGTTCTGATTCGTCCGCGCGCCCTAATCATTCTCCTTTTTTGCGCAGCTACAGTTTACTTTGTCGCGACCCCTGCCAGATCGGTCCTGGCGTTCCTGGATCTCGAAAAGCCTGCGATGACTTCAGACAGGACGCTCACCTTCGAAGAGCGCCTCTCATATCAACGCGCTATCGAAGAAGTGTACTGGCGTCACCGCGTCTGGCCAAAAGAGAATCGTGCTCCAAAGCCTTCGCTCGACGCGGTGGTGTCTCAGGCTCAGCTCGAAAAGAAGGTCAAAGACTATCTGCGCAACTCTCAGGCGCTGGAAGATTACTGGCAACGGCCGATTACGGCAGAGCAGTTACAGGCTGAGATGGATCGCATGGCGCAAAACACCAGGCAGCCAGAAGTGCTACAGGAGCTCTTTGAAGCGCTCGGGAACGATCCCTTTGTCATTGCGGAGTGTCTCGCAAGGCCCATCCTAGCTGAGCGTCTGCTTGCGCGCCCGGCGGTCGAGCGAGTGAAACAGCAGAGCCGAATGTTTGATCAGACAGTCGCTGGCGCTAATTCATACCCTTCCCACAATATCGGATCCCTCGGGCGGATGCATCGGCGATGGGTGGACTCCAACCAACCTCACGGGCGCCCCCGATGGCCGAGTTTCTCACACGGCAGTGTGGACTGGCAGCGAAATGATCGTCTGGGGCGGAGATGATGAAAATTCTCTCGAGATAAACACCGGCGGGCGGTATAATCCCAGCACGGATAGCTGGACAGCCACTAGCACTACCAACGCGCCTGAAGCCCGAGTATATCACACGGCGGTTTGGACCGGCAGCGAAATGATTGTCTGGGGCGGAGAAAATTTTTCTGTAGTCCCCCCATGGTCACAATACTGGCGGCAAATACAATCCCGTTACGGACAGCTGGACGCCCACCAGCACTACCAACGTGCCTGGCGCTCGGTTTTCTCACACCGCAGTCTGGACCGGCAGCGAAATGATTGTCTGGGGCGGATCTGGCGATACTATCAATTTCTTTTTTAATACCGGAGGCAGATACAATCCAAGCACAAACAGTTGGACGGCTACAAGCACCGCCAATGCGCCTACTCCGCGAAATGCTCACGCCGCTGTTTGGACTGGAACACAAATGATCGTCTGGAGTGGGCTAGACCCGAATGGGGTTTCAAACACCGGCGGAAGATACGATCCCAGCACGGACTCTTGGACAGCCACCAGCACCGCCAACGCGCCTGAACCCCGATGGTTTTCCACAGCAGTTTGGACCGGAAGCGAAATGATCGTCTGGGGCGGAGATGATGAAAATCTTGTAGAGTTGAATACCGGTGGGCGATATAACCCCAACGCGAACTCGTGGACAGCCACGAGCACTGCCAACGGGCCCGATGCGCGATCGTCTCACACCGCGGTCTGGACCGGAAGCGAAATGATCGTCTGGGGTGGCTTTGATGGCGCCAGGTCTGAACACCGGCGGGAAATACTGATCCCGATTGGATCTTTGGGTAGCTACCAGCATCAAATGCGCCATCTGGTCGATTCTCTCACACCGCAGTCTGGACTGGCAGTGAAATGATCGTCTGGGGCGGCGGCGGCGGCTTGAACACCGGCGGGCGATACTGCGGGCCCACTCCTCCTCCCGGTTGTCCTGTAACGAGCACCACCTGTGGACGCATTATTGTGGGCACTGCGCCAACGGATTTCACGGTCGATCTTAGTGATCCCGCAGACCCAGCCACTGTCCAAGCGAGTGATTTCACGGTTAATGGAATCCCGGCGGACAACGATATCATCATCAATGGTGACCTAAGCGTAACCTTCCACTTCAACACCTCGCCTGTGGTCGGGGGCCAAAACACCATGCATATTCCGGCTGGTGCTTTTAACTGCGGCCAAGGGCCGGTGCAGGAATTTACGTGCACATTGTTTTACAGGGTGCCAGGGGCTACTCCGCCTCCAAGGCCGCGTCCGACTCCGCACATTCGCCCGACGCCGCCGTGATAGAGTAACGATGGCTCAACGCTGACTCACGCGCTGTTACCGCGCAGCCCTGCCATTGACGCAGGCTATCCGAATTTCACTCCGCCCCCTCTCCAGACCAGCGGGGTGTTTTCTTTCGCGTATTCAGTCGCCGTCGATGTTGGTTCAGTTGAGACACAACCGGAGCACCCGACTCCACGGCCTCGGCCGACCCCCGGCGCTAAGCAAAACAAACAATCAAGTAGCGTTTGTTCTAGCGAGACTTCGACGATTCGGCCTCTGCGAGATCGCGTTCCGTTGTGCTCCGCTTTTTTTCGCAGCCGCTGAAATTGTTCTTCGAGTTTCTTTAATTCCTCGTCGGAGAGATCTTCGAGATCCACAAGTTTATTTCGTGCGCCTTTAAGCGCGCGGATCATCTCGTCCAATTTGAGATGCACCGCCTTGGCGTCCCGATTTTGGGTGTTCTGAATCAAAAATACCATGAGGAAGGTGATGATGGTCGTGGCGGTGTTAATGATCAGTTGCCAGGTGTCGGAAAAATGAAAAGTGGGGCCAGTGAGGAGCCAGACGGCAATCACAAGCACAGCTCCGCAAATGCCCAGGCGCTGCCGAGCATCCTGGAGGAATGCCGCGCGAAAACGCGGAATGCGTCACTGACGACACAAAAGAAATCGCGTTCTCTTTCGTTCTCTTTTCGTTTTTTGACTTGAGTCTCTTGCACGGACCTCACATTAACTTCGCACCCAATGTGCAGAACTGCGCGCACAAGATCGAGAATCAACACTGGCTTTGCCTTGAACTCCGGGATTGATTTTCCCGGTGAGTTAAGGAAAAGTTGCTTCCCGAACTGATGCAGCAGCTCAGCGCATTTTCACGTCCTCAAACCGTCCCGGTTGCGCCAGCGAGCGCGCCCCGGAAGCTTGTGGATACTCGATTCGTGGCGTGATCTGATTCTTTACGTCGGCACGCCGCTCTTGTTGGTGCCGGCTTTCGCACTGGCCCAGGCGCGCTGGAGTCCGCAGGATATTTATCTTTTCGTCGCGGCATTTGGCGCCATGGGGCATCACCTGCCGGGGATGATCCGTGCCTACGGCGATCGCGCGTTGTTCGAACGCTTTAAATGGCGTTTTATTCTCGCGCCGCTATTCCTTCTCACGGTTTGCGTAGCGTTTTTTTGGTGGGACCTGAAAGGGATTTTGCTGGTCGTTTTCTTCTGGGGCGTCTGGCACGGATTGATGCAAACCTATGGGTTCTGTCGCATCTACGACGCGAAAACAGGAACGTTCGATGCGCTGACCCGCAGGCTCGATTTCGCGATGTGCGTAATCTGGTTCGCCACGGCGGTAGCCCTTTCGCCATACCGGCTAAGCGATACGCTCGACACCTACTATATGTGTGGCGGGCCCTTTATCGCCCCGTCAATAATTCATAACGGCCAACAGCTGATTCTTTTGGCGGCCATCGTCGTTTCGGTCCTTTTTCTTCTGCATTTCGGACGGATGTGGATCGTAGGGCACCGACCCAACCCTGTGAAATTGGCTCTGCTGGTTACGAGCATCGCATTTTGGTGGTACTGCAATAATCTTGTCGCGAATATTATCGTAGGCATTGCGCTATTCGAAGTTTTCCACGACGTACAGTACCTTTCTCTGGTCTGGATCTACAATCGCAATCGAGTCGAAAAAGACAGCAACATCGGCGGATTCATGCGCTTCGTGTTCCGACGGAGCGGCTCGCTCATCGGACTTTATGTCGGCCTGGTTTTTGCCTACGGCTCAGTCGCTTATTTCAATGCGCACCTCGGAATGGAGAGCATTAAACGCATCCTCACCGGTGTCGTCACCGCTTCCACGCTGCTTCATTTTTATTACGATGGATTTATCTGGAAAGTGCGAGAACGCTCCACGCGCCAATCGCTGGGGCTTGCAGGTGGAACGGCTGACGTATCACTGGGCGGTTTTCTCCCTAGTTGGGCCGTGCACGGCTTGAAATGGGCAGCGGTATTTGTGCTTCCGTTAAGTGCGCTTTGGTTTTGGCAGACGCATCTCAATGTGCCGGAGGTCCAACGACGGGCATGGCTTGTCAGCGGATGTGCCGATCGGCGCGAAACAGCATTTTGATTACGGCCTGGCATTGCAAAAAGAAGGCCAATGGGAGCGAGGCGGAAGAACAATATAAAATCGCGCTCAGTTTCAATCCTGCTGATGCCAAGTCGCATATGAACCTTGCCACTGTCTTGATGGCGCAAGCCAAATACGATGCCGCTGCGCCACACATGGAAGAGGCGTTGCGTCTTCAGCCTGACAACGGCGAGTCCCATTTGGGCTACGCCAGTTTGCTCCAGCGACTTGGACGCGGAGACGAAGCCGGACCTCAATACGAAGCGGCGGCGCGTCTCCTCCCGGATTCGCCCGAAGCGCATTACAATTATGCATTAATTCTTGGCTCTGCAGGCAAAGGAAATGATGCCCTGAGGGAATTGCAGCGGGCGGTCCAGCTCAAACCCGATTATGTGGACGCTCAACTAACGATTGGCCGACGCGCTGTTTGCAAAAGGTGATCTTGAAGAGGCCAAAATGCATTATACCGCGGCGCTTGGCACGGATCCCAAGTTGGCAGTCGCTCACAATAGTTTAGGCAGGCTTTATCTGACTCAGGGGCAAATCTCTCAGGCCATTGTTCAGTTCGGTGAAGCGTTGCGCCTGAATCCCGATTACAAAGAGGCCGAGGAAAATCTGCGCGTCGCGAAAGCAAGCGACGCTCAATTTCTTCAGCAAACGCACAATTGATTTTTGGTTGGCCGCGCTCTTCATCTCAATCTGGATGACGCGTGGCGGGACGAGCCGCTGGGTCTTCCTGTGGTTGACGCGCGCGCGTGGGGCCCACGGCTGCGCTTCTCTGCGCCGCCGACGTTTGGTGGCCGAGTTTTATCGCGAGCACGAAACGGATCTCGCTTCGCCGTTCCTGCTCTACGGATCGGGCGACTTCCACTATTTGACGGCGCTGCGGCTCCGTCGCATTGCCGGACCATTCGTTCTCGTCTCTTTCGATAACCATCCGGACTGGGATGTGCGCCCTCCCAAGTGGGGATGTGGCGGTTGGATCAATCGCGCATTGGAGCTGTCGAACATCCAACGAGTGAGCGTCTGGGGCTGCGGAAATTTCGAGTGCTGGTGGCCGCACCAAATTTTCGGTAATCGTCGAGCCGAACGCGCAGGCGTCCTGAACGTTCATCCCTGGGCGGACGATCGCCGTGCCAAAGATCGAGAACGCCGGGGCGCGATCTTGCGCGATAACTGGCGCCAGCACTTTGACGAATTTTTGGAAACGGTCGGTGGAGAAAATGTTTACGTGACGATCGATCTTGACTGCCTCAATGCGAACGACGCGGTGACGAATTGGGAAGCAGGTCGCTTCACCATTGCAGATCTCGAATGGGCGTTAGGGAAATTGCGCGAGTCGTCGCGGATTATTGGGGGCGATGTTTGTGGCGCCTATTCGCCTCCAAGGTACGCGCGTTTCAAACAGCGCTTCGCCGCGGAATTCGATCACCCAAAAATCCAGTTGCCGGATCCCGACCGGATCCATCAGATCAATCTGGCAGCCTTGGAGAAATTGTGGCCGTTTCTGTCGGGCGCGTGAAGTTTTCGGGGCCGTGCATTCTGTTGCTAGCTGAGTGAAACGAGCACGATGCCGGCGCTGATTAGCAATGCGCCAATGGTGAGTCGCACGCTTAGCTTTTCTTTTAGCACGACCGCTGCCATCAGCGTGATGAAGATCACGCTCAAACCCTGGAATGGATAGAGGTAACTCAGGTCGAATCGCTGCAGCAATCCGAGTGTCAGAAAGAACGAGATCGTCATCAGAATAACGCCACTGGTTACCTTCGAGACAAACTGCGCGCTCCGAAAACCGGTGCTTGTCGTCGCTTCCATCGCTCGCTTCAAGATGAGCTGAGCCGCGACGAAGCTGACCAGAGAAACAACGATGAAAAAGAACGCGAGAAAACTCATATGAGATCGTTGAAGTACTGGAACGGGCCGCGCGTAGAGGCAGAAGGGGCGGATGGCAAGGAGCGAGCGAGGCGCATTCCCACAGCGGGCTGCAACGAAGCGAGCGACGCGGCCAGGCGCTCCTTCTGCCTCGCGCCCGAAGGGTTGCGTCGCTTTTGGTGCTGGCCGGCGTTGCTCGCTTGGCCGAGATCGCTGCGGATATCGGTGCTGCGCTCGCGTCTCGGCCAGCGCCAAAAATCGACAGCAACGCCGCCCATTCCAGTATTTCAACGATCTCATAAGCGTTCCTCGATTTGTGCGATCGGTTTCGCGACCAGCGCTAATCCAATAACAACCAGTGCAATTCCGCACCAGCGCAACGGTGAAATCAGTTCGCCTAGAAAAATCCAACAGCCGAGCGGAACGAGGATATCGACCACACGCGACAGAGGAAAAGCGATGGTGATTGGAATATACCTCAACACATAAAGCCAACTGATGAAGCTGGCGACGATGAGAAGAATCGCCCACCACACCAGCGGCGAAGCCAAACCGTTAACGCCGGTCCAGGACCATGCGCTGTCAGTGTTCGCCACCTCGGTTGCACCGCGCTTCAATAGGAATTCGGACACCAGCACGCACGCAACGCTGAGAGCAAGTTGGAGCCAGGGATTACCGAAACCAGAGGGTCGATTTTGCATCCGCTTTTCTAGCGTGCGGTCAAATCGCCGCAACCAATTTCGAATTGTTGTAGTCGCTTCGCTCTGCGAAGCGTGGCGCTGACGTAGCTGGCACTTCGTGGCGTCGCGCCGCCCAGAGGTCGGCGTCTACAGATCCGATTCTGTCAAAGCTCATTCGCGTTAGGAAACCGCTGTAAAACAGGATCGTGACGCGTCGGGCCCAGATATTTAATGAGACGGCGAAAGATCGGATTGAGCAACGGGCTTGTGTGCATGACGTACAGATCGAGCGGCACAAGCTCGCAATCCAGATGCAGTTTCGGCTCATAGTTCAGGGGGTTGCTGTAGTAATACTTCAAACCCTGTTCCAGCGCCCAGGAGAGGATGTCGCGCAGCGTGTAAAAATAAAGATGCAGGTCGAGCGCGACGCTGTAGTCCAGTCCGATGCATTCGTCATAAATTTTGTCGTCGCAGACGAGGCAAAAACTGAATGCCACGATCTTGTCCAGCTGGCGCCAGATGAAAAAGCGCGCTCGTTCCGGCATCCGCTCTCCGATTGTGCGAAAATAATCCTTCGTCAGGGTCTCGAATTTCAACGGCGAGCGCTCGTGGACAGCCAGATACATGGGATAAACCTCGTCAACAAGAGCCGTGATATCGCTGACGACCTCCATCTCGATCTTGGGCGCCTGTTCAGCTTTGCGGAACTTTCGGCGCAGATCTTTTCGAGTCGCTTTACTTAGTGTACGAAAATATTCGTCCCAGTTGTTGTAAGGGAGCGGAAGCCGCGTCATTGGCATGCTGGGAATCCGCGCATAGCCATTTAAGGGAAACGTTTCGAGCTTCGAGCGATAGGTCGCAGGGAAATCTTTCAACACGATCAGCGAAGCCTTGTTATGTCTTGCATAAGTCGAAAGGGTCGCCTGCAACGCATTTGCCACCCACGATTCGTCTGTCTCGTCGCACGCGCTCAGGTCGCCCGTGCCGGCTGCACAGCCAACCATCAAAACGCGCATTGTTAAAAACCGGGGCAAAACTTTGCGAACACGAGCAACGATCGAACTAATTTTGCCTGGCACGCCTTCGATGAGATTTTGCCGGACAAAGAATAGGGGCTGGATTGCTCGCGTATTGCCGGAACCATCGTCGAGCAGCAGATAACGGTACTCGAAACCACCCTCGACGGTTTCTTCTACGATCTCGTAGTATCGATGGTCTTTGCACTTGTTATGGAACGCGCGTCGCCACGCCTCGCAATTGTGCAGCTCGGAGCGTGTGACGGCCTTTCCCACGTTTTGGGGAGCTGGAACGCTGTGGCTACGCGGCATAGGAACAGGTCTTCTCGACCTTGCCGCGACTAAAGTTGGATGGTCGGTTGTTGTGCATTGCCGCTACTGAATTGGTTGATGGGGGAATGTGTCATCGAAGCCTCGCCTAATCCGGAAAGGTAGCTGGCTAGCTGCACGCACTCCAGTTGGTCGTTCCCATGTCCGCCTGAAGAACACTTAGCGCGAGTTAGGCTCCAACTCTTTGACTGTTCAGGTCTCCAGACCTTGCACCTTGATAACGCCGTCGCGAATGTGGAGATCACGTTGCGGGTACGGGATTTTGATCCCGGCGGCGGTCAAATGTTTGTAGATGAGATAGTTTAGGTCGCTTCTGAATCGGCGCGGTTTGTAACTCATCTCCTGGCTCCAGGCGACAAGCTCGAAATCGATCGTGCTATCGCCAAATTTCTCCAGATAAGCGGTCGGCTCCGGATCACTTAGCGTAGCCGAATGTTCGCGGGCTGCAGCGATGAGTGCCTCCCGCACTTTGTTCACGTCGCTCCCATAAGCCACGCCCACCGGAAGACGAAACCGCACGCGTGGATCGCCATAATGCCAGTTCGTGACCGGGGAGTCGATGAACTTCGAGTTCGGCACGATCATGGCAATATTATCGCTTGTAACGATCACGGTGCTGCGAGCGCGAATTTGCTCCACCCTGCCGACGATCCCGGCCACTTCGACCCGATCTCCGATCGTGATCGGTCGTTCCGCGAGGATGACCAAACCGCTGATGAAATTACTGGCAATATTCTGCAACCCGAAACCGACGCCCACTCCGACTGCTCCAGCGAAAACCGTTAGTGCGCCGAGATGAATTCCAGTGTTCTCCAAGACGATAAAAATACCAACGACCAGCACGATGTTGCTGATGACTTGCGAAATCGCGTATTGCAGCGAGCGATCGAGTCCGCTGTCAGCTAGGAGCCGATTGAAAAGGAAACGCTTCGTCCTCGAAGAAATCCAAAAGACGGCAATCAGAAGTGCAACCAGTAGAAAAATCTGAACAAGACTTAACTTGATCGCTGGAAGAGACGCGTTCCAGGCCAGTGGAATGCCCGCCGCGTTAATTGCACTGATGATGAAAAAGATGAGCGAGGCGAGGCTCAAGATTGTGGTGACCACCGCAACGAACTTTGTTTCGATCTTGAAACGGCTAAAGAAGCGGCGAACCATCTGGCTCTGCAAGATTCTGGCGATGAGAAGACCGGCTGCAAAAAGGCCGGCGAATGCAATCAGGCCGAGAAATGTTACATAGTGGTCGCCAACGTAGAAGAGCGGCCGCTCCAGAAGCGTCATCTCCACATTTCTAGTCTGAACGCGTTACACGGGGCTTGGCAACCAATAAGCGCCGCCGATTCGAATAGACGCCTTCCCGTGGTAGCGGCGTTTGCCGCGGCGAACGCTTGAACTGGGGAGGCAAATACGTGCCCGGCGCGGCGAGCGATCTACAATTTGGGTAGCGTCCGCCGACTATTGCTGCTTGGCGCGCTCTTCGATGTACTTGGTCACGTCGCCGACCGTCTGCAGTTTTTCGGCGTCTTCATCCGGGACTTCGACAGAAAATTCTTCTTCAAATGCCATCACGAGTTCGACGATATCCAGCGAGTCCGCCCCCAAATCCTCAATGAATGAGGCCTGTGGCGTAACCTGCTCGGGGTTAACGCCCAGTTGCTCGACAATGATGTCTTTAACTTTCTCTTCGATCGATTTATCCGCCATAAAATTTGTTCAGTTTGTGTTGGTGGCCGTGGAAAAGCCTAAAGCATTCCCGGGCACAGCATGGCAAGTAAATGAATTAAAGAGGTTGTCAATCATTTTCGGGTCGAACTGGGGATAGCCAATGCGCTTCTGGTCGTTCCCGGGGCGTTCGAGTCCGCTTACGACCGGGTCCGGAGGAAATGAGCGAGTGGGCAAGTGACATAGACGTTACATCTTGGCGTTTGCTTCCGTTTGTCATTCGAGTAGATGAAGCCGATGACATCCGCCCGTGTGGAGCCCGCTGATCTGCTCGATCTAAAGCTGCTGCCTGCCTGGGTGAAAGAACCAGCCGACGCGGGTAATTATGAGCATTATGCAGGAGAGGATGAGCGATGGGACCTGGGCAAGCAGCGCGATCGCAGGGGCAAACGCCCAACGCCCAAAGCTCAACGTCCCACGTCCAACCGAAGGGGAATGGATCCGCGCGGATTTAAGAAAGTGGGACGCGATCGCCGGACGTACCGCCCGCAGGATCGAAAGGAATCTCCGCGCCGCGAAGCCCGTTCCGAAATCGCTCGGCCGGCTTTACCGGAAGTCACAATCCGATTTCTGCCATACTCTGCCCCATTCGAAAATGTTGTCGCTCAGATCAGATCCGGCTCCGTCGCCTATTCGCTGTATGCCCTGGCGCGTTTGTTTCTTGAAAAGCCTGAACGCTATGAGGTTCGGCTCATAGGAAAAGCAGAATCGCGGCTTTATTGCCTTGGCGACAATGGTGCTTTGTCCCTAAATCGAGAGTTCCTCGAGCGAAATGCGTTCCGCCTGGCTCAGTCCGAGTTCTACAGGATCGACATTACCGAATCCGAGCCGATCAAGGGTAATTTTTCAAATGTGGCGCGATGCCGATTGAGCGGGACCTTTCTTGGGCCGACGAACCATCACAATTATCAATCGCAACTGCGTAGCCTTTATGAGCAACGCTTTAGCCGCCGGATGAGCTTCGCTGATTATCAACGACAAATCGAGATTGTGACCGATGCGGAGGTGATTGATCGCTGGAAAGAAGAGGCTCGGAAGGTCACTACCTATACAACTTCTCGCGAGCAGGTTCCTTCGACATTCTCTTCTGCGGTCGATACAGAGCGGCATTTCCGATCGCATTATTTGGAAGGGCTAATTAAGACTCCGGAGGAAGCCATCATCGGCGGAGTCACGAGCCGGCGTTTGTCGGACAGAATCCTCAATCGGGCGATCGAAGATGCGTGGGTGCAGGAAACGCGCTCGCCCTCAGGAATGATGCAGGAGTTGGCTGGACGACTTCGCCAGAACGGGCTCAATGTTTTCCGGCATCGCCGCGGGATGTTGTTTGTCTCGCCAATCCGGACACGCATCTTTGTTCACGAACAGGCTGGCGTGTCACCGTCAGTGAATGCGATTCTCGAAGCGCTGGCGGGGACAGCAGTAATCAATCGCAAACAGCTTTTTGAAAAATTGATTGGCGATGTGACGGCTGAAGATGTCGAACCACGCAAACTCGCGTTCGCGTCCGATCTGCGTTGGCTAATCAACGAAGGTTACGTGATCGAGTTCAATGATGGCTCGCTCGATCTTCCACGCGGAAAAACCAAGTCGCGGGAAAGTGTAGCGGCGGACGCACCAGCCGCAGAACCAATAAAACACAGATCAGCGGAACCGACGGAGCAGACGTTCGCGCTGGCGATTTGGCGCGGACCTTACTCGCCGACGATTCTCAGCGAGGGCGCGGAGTCGTCTCCTTCGTAGCGAAGGACTTCATTTTTTTCATTCAAAACAGCAATCCGCGGTGCATGCAATGCCGCTTCTTCGGGTGTGTAGCGCGCAAAACTCATGATGGTGAGGCGGTCGCCGATCTTGCCCAGATGCGCCGTGGCACCGTTTAGTTCGATGATGCCTCGCCGCGCTTCACCGAAAATCGCATAGGTCTCGAAACGCTGACCATTGTTCAAGTTGCTCACGAGGATTTTTTCATACGAAATCAGGCCAACCAGTTCAGCCAGATCGGCAGAAATCGTCAGGCTACCTTCATAATCCAGGCTTGCCCCGGTGACAGTGGCGCGGTGAATCTTCGATTTGAGGAGAGCGAGTTGCATCGACTCGATTTATAGGCCTCTATCAGCCACGAAGGCCTTCGGGCTCATAGAGATGCCCAAATTCTAGATAGCGCCGGCTTTTCGAAGCGCCTTGTAGGCGCCGTGTTTGTTGATTGTTTTCAGACCGCGTGCGGTAATGCGAATGCGCACAAACTTCTTTAGTTCGGGCACCCAAATACGTTGGTGTCGTAGGTTCGGCGCGAAAATGCGTGGCACATTTTTCGTGATGTGTCGCCCCACACCGCCTTTCTTTTTGGCGAGGCCGCGACGGTGGATAACGCTACCGCGCGTGACTTTCGATCCTGTGATGCTGCAAACTCTGGACATGATATAACCTCAGAAACAGGCGCGTAAGCTGCCGCGCATCGGTTCACCGGTCAAGTAGATGTTAAGGTAGCCGACGCGAAGACGGATGCTTCGTCATTACTTTATTCATGGTTGAACGCGCAACTGGCAGAGGCGGTCAAATTTAGCTCGCACAAGGACTCGTCGACTTTGCAAGATCAATATTTCGCATAACCAGTGCACAAAAATAATCATAAACTGCGGATTGGGATTGTCGGGGCGGGCAATATCGTTCGTGCTCGTCATTTACCGGCGCTCAAGAAACATCCGGAGGTTGAGATCGTTGCCGTTTCTAATTCAACGTACGAAAGCTCGGAAAAATTTTGCCAGGAATACTGCCCATCAGCCACGCCGATGCGAAATTGGCCCGACATGCTCGCCCTGCCGGACATCGACATTATCTGGATCGGTACTCCGCCGGTAATGCATTCGGCCGTGACTGTTTCGGCGCTCGAGGCCGGCAAACACGTCTTTTGTCAGGCGCGCATGTCGATGGACCTCGCAGAAGCCGACGAAATGCTTGCCGCATCAAAGCGTTATCCCGAATTGGTGACTATGCTTTGTCCGCCCCCAATGGGAATGCGGGCTGACTTGCTCGTGAAAAAACTTTTGGCCGAGGATTACATCGGCCGCCCGCACCACGTGCGATTGCAAAGTTTTGCCAGTAATTATTTGGACCCGGACGCTCCGTCGCATTGGCGGCAGCGAATTGAAATTAGCGGGCTCAACGTTCTCACGCTTGGGATTTACATCGAAGTGTTGCAACGCTGGCTCGGAGACATCGATGGCGTCTTCGCGCGCGGCAAAATTATTCAGCCGATTCGTCAAGGCTACGAAGTCATCATCCCCGATTTGCTCACTGTCCTTTGCGCTTTCGAAAATGGGGCCGAAGGCGTGCTCGAGTTCAGCGGGATCGATGCGCTTGCACCCAGCGACCGGGTGGAAATTTACGGCAGCAGCGGCACGCTCACTTACGACTTGGGTTCTGATGTAGTGAAAGCGGGTAAGGTTGGCGATCGTGAACTGCACGTTGTCGAGCTTCCTTCGGAATTGGAAACCGAATGGCGTGTGGAAGAAGATTTCCTAGCCGCGGTCAAATCGAAGGGCCGCGTGCGTCCCCATCCCAATTTCGAGGATGGTGTTCGCTACATGCGCGTCGTTCAAGCAGTCTCCGATTCTCGGGCTCGCAATGAATGGGTGGCGGTTAAACGCTAAACCCGGCACGCTTTACCCTCAGGGAGTCATCGCGTTCCCCACGAGAAGCCGTCTCACTACCAGTGCCCAGACCAACAGTGTGATCAGCTGGTACCACGCGAAAAAGCGGTCATAGCCACGCCGGTGGGCAACGAGTCCAACCGCAGCCAGTGCGGCGTATTGACCGACAAAGGGCAGGTACCAAATGGGATGAAAGATGTCGCCGTGAATGGCGGTTTGCGCAATGTCGAGCAAACACATAGCGATAAGCGTCGAATAATAGCCCGAGCGGTTCCGTTCAAAGCGACCCTGGTGTTCTTCTGCTTCCGATAGATCGGGCGGGTAAAGGAAAACCGTCAGCATGTAGAGTGTGATGGTCCAGACGATCAGCACAAGGAACTTATCGAAGCTCCAGTTGACTTCGGTATTCCACTTGAAGGTGACCCACCATTGCAAAGCAAGCAGCACTAGCGTCGCGAGGGTTAGGACAATGTGGACTTCATCGAGTGGGTTCTCGTTCCGGCGATAAAACGCTCTGCCAGCTCCGGCAAGCAGATTAGTCACGCCTAAACCGATGATGATCGACATCAGCGCGGCGATGAACTCGAAACTGCTCATGAGATTCTGCGCATTCTGCATCGTGGGCCGAGCTTATTCGCGATCGACTTGCAAAATCGAGCGACAAATACAGCGTGCGAGATGCGCGTGCTATCCCAATAATTACGGTCCGCGAGGTGAACTCGCTTGCGTCAACAACCAGCCCAGCCCGTTATTCAAGTCTGCCAGTGCGGTGCCTTCAATTGGATCGTTGTGGTGAGCGCTTGGCAATGAGATGACGCGCTTTTCTCCCGCGTAAGCATTAACAACAAGCTTGTGGTAACCAGGGGGAACCACTTCATCTTTCTCTGCCAGTAAGAAAATTGCGGGCAAACGAGCCGCTTTCGCATTTGCAATGCTGTCGAGATCTTTCGGAATCTGCAATGCGATGGGACCGGCTAACAGCCACAAATTCCACCAGCCAAAGCGACGCAGGATCATTTCACGCAACGGCGGAGGATTTTGTAAAATAAGGCCTGCTACCGGACGCTGTGCAGCCACATATAATGCCACAGTCGCACCAATACTCGTCCCAAAAAGGACGACCGGCCGATCGCCCGCATGGCCTTTTAATTCATCAAATGCCGTAAGCGCTGCAGGCCCCATCTTGGAAAGCCGCGCTGGCCCCGTGCTACCGCCGAATCCGGGATAATTTACTCCCCAGATTTCGACTGCACGGTCACTCCACATCTCTGCCTCTTCAATGGGCCAACGCTCGGCGCGGTCTGCATTGCCATAAAAGCGCAAAATGTACACGTCCGCATTGCCTTTAGATCGCGCCGCCTGGGATTGCGCGATCCACAATTCCAATTGCCCATTTTCGAATGAAATAGTTTTCCTAACCGCACCGCCTGCATTGATCGGTGTTCTTGTTGGAAACAAAATCAGGTGGTCCGGCAAGTGACTGAAAAACATCGCGAGTAGATATACGATCCCGATTGCCAGCAAACGCCACGGCGGTGGGAGTATTCTTAGGCTCACCTGTGTTTAGCCCAAGAAACAAGCGAATGAGGCAAAAATTCCAAGCTAGCGTTACCCCCGCGCAGAACCGGGCCCCGCTTTCTTGCTCAAAAGTGATGTCAGCCTCACAGCGGCTAGGTCATTCAGGAGTGGAGCAGCGCATTCCAAAGCAGCCTTACTGGTGACAAAATTCGTACCGGTTCGCGTGTCAATTCGCGGTTACCAAGGACGTTTAGCTCTTCTTTAAATCTGCCAAATCCTTGAGCACTTGCTCGCTGTGCTCGGCGGGCTTCACGCCCGTGTACACCTTGGCGATTTCGCCTTTGGGATTAATGATGAAGGTGTTGCGCGCGGCGAGTTTGCTTCCTTTGTAGTCCATTACCGAACCGTACTCTGTCGAGACCTTCGCGTCAGGATCAGCGAGCAATTTGAAGTTAAGTCCTTCCTTCGTGCAAAAATCCTTGTGCGATTGAGCGGTGTCCACGCTCACGCCGAGAATGACCACTCCTGACTCTTCGTACTTCGCAAGGTCGCGCTGGAAATTGCGCGCCTCCAAGGTGCAGCCGCTTGTGAAATCCTTCGGGTAAAAATAAAGCACGACCCATTTGCCGCGATAATCCTTCAGGCTCACCTGTGATCCGTCGCCTGTCGTGAGACCGAAATCCGGCGCGGGCTTTCCCACCTGCGGTTGGTTGAGTTTCGGCCGCTGCCATCGAGCCCAACGTGCCAAGCCCGATGGCTACTGACAAGATTATGTTTCTCACATTCATGTCGCAGTTTTGAGGCGCATAGGCAGATAGTCAAGAAGCGGCGATTTTCGGCAGTCCAAAAGTGTTGGAGGATGGTTCCTTGAATTGAAAACTTGCGCTCCATGGCAGGTTAGAGTCAATAAAGGCTCACTCATGGCGAGACCGATGGTTGCCGAAAATATTCCGATTAAGCCTGCGCGGCTGATTCTTGGTTTTATTGCCTGCCTCGGACTTATCTTCACGCTCTTTACCCTGTTGTTCGGTTTCACTTCTGTCCCGGCAAACTCCGTTGGGGTGAAAACTCGCTTTGGCGCCTACCACGATATCGTCAATCCTGGGCTCGCTTATGCAATTCCGTATATCGACGAGATACACATCGTGCCGACGCAGCGTTTGTTGAAACTGGAGTTCGGTTTCACCACATCCAATTCGACGAATATTTATCAAGGCGACGTGGAACCGGAGGAAACCGAAACCATGATCACAGGCGATCTCAATACCGCTCTTGTGCCGTGGGTCGTGCAGTATCGAGTTACTGATCCGAAAACGTACCTTTTTGGAGCACGCGAACCAGAGAAAACATTGCGCGATCTTTCAGAGAGCGTGATGCGTGAGGTGATAGGCGATCGCACCGTTGACGAAGTGCTCACGGTTGGGCGACACGACATTGAATCATCGACTTTGAAACGTCTGGCTGACCTTTGTTCGCAATACGGTTTGGGAATTCAGATTCAACAGGTACAACTGGCAACCGTGCGTCCACCACCTGCCGTGCAGGCTGCCTTTAATGAGGTCAACCAGGCGCAACAGGAAAAGCAAACCGCCATCAATCAAGCATGGGCCGTGTATAACGACGCTGTGCCAAACGCGCGCGGCCAGGCGAAGGAGCGCGAGAAACAGGCCGAAGCATACGCGTTTCGTCGCGTGAATGAAGCAAAGGGCGAAGTGCAAAAATTTTCACTGTTGCTGGCCGAGTACCAGAAAGCGCCGGAGGTGACCCGGAGGCGCCTTTATCTGGAAGCGATGCAAGCGATTCTGCCCAATCTGCAGAGGAAAATCATCGTCGACGACAGCTTGAAAAACATTCTCCAGACGTTGCCTCTACTGCCAGCCGATCAACCCAAAGGGTCTCAATGAACGTGATCGATGTCACTCCACGACCCGCGGCTGTGTCGAGCATTGTGCGGTTTTTGCAGAGCCCGTTAATGTCGATCCTGGGGATTCTTTTCATTTTGACCGCCCTCAAATGGGGAACGCTGCTGTTCGTTGTCCCTCAGTACGAAACTGTGATCATCACGCGTTTCGGTAAAATTGTTCGCACGGTCACGAACCCCGGGTTGAAAATTAAAGTGCCGGTCATCGATAAAGTGCACCGATTTGATAAGCGTATTCTCGCCTGGGATGGGCCACCGACCGAATGCCCGACCAAAGACAAGCTCTACATCATTGTCGATTGTTTTGCCCGGTGGCGGATCAGCGATCCCTTCCTCTACTACAACCGGCTGAATGACGAGCGCAGCGCGCTCTCGCGCCTGGATGATATTCTGGGCAGCGAAACGCGAACCGCTGTCGCTGCGCACGATCTGGTAGAAATTATCCGGGTAACCAAAGGCCGAAAACCGCTGCGCGATGAGGAGCTGGAAAAAAGCGGTACGGTGCTACCCAGCACGATTCCGGAAATCGAGCTCGGTCGTGGCCAGATCGAAAAACAAATCACCGAGCGCACTCGCCAGAAGATTTCCGATTTCGGCATTGAACTGCTCGACGAACGATTCAAACGCAGCAAATACAACCCCGCCGTTGCGGAGAAAATTATTGAGCGCATGTCGAGCGAACGACACCAGATCGCTGCCCGATTTCGCTCCGAAGGACGCGGCGAGGCGGCGAATATCAGCGGCCAAAAAGAAAGCGACGTCGCTTCGATCAGTTCCACCGCAACAAAGAATGCCTTGGAAACTGAAGGGAAGGCTGATGCGGAGGCAGCTTCCATCTATGCCGCCGCGTTCAACCCTCCGGATGCGCAAGAACTTTATACGTTTCTTCGGAGCCTCGATGTGATGCGCGCCGCGTTTGAAAAAGACACCACCGCAGTCATCTCCACCAACAGCGATCTGGGCCGGATGCTCAAGTCGATGGCTGAAGCAGTAGCTCCACCCAAACCGGCACATTAATCGCACCAGTGCCGCACGTTCCGTGAGAATCTGGACGATTGGCCACTCGACGCGCGACGATTGATGTCTTCATCTCGCTGCTGGAGGAACACGGAATTAGATTGCTTGTCGATGTACGATCGCTGCCCGGGTCGAAGCGTTATCCCCAGTTTAACAAGGAGGCGCTGGTAAACTCGTTAGGCGAATCCGGAATTAACTACGAACATTTTCCCGAGCTTGGAGGACGAAGAAAGGCGAAGCCGGAATCAAAAAACACCGCATGGCGAAACGCCTCCTTTCGCGGTTATGCCGATTACATGGAAACAGACGAGTTCTACAAAGGGATTAAGCGCTTTCTCGATCTTGCTGCCGATGCCGGACCAACTGCGATCATGTGCGCAGAAGCCGTCTGGTGGCGCTGCCACCGCGCGCTCATTGCCGATTACCTGAAAGCGCAGGGTATGGAGGTCAGGCATATCATGGATGCAAACAAAAGCGAGCCGCATCCATACACATCTGCAGCGCGAATTGTGAATGGAGCGTTGAGCTACGCGGCCGAATCGTTTCTTTAGAGCTTTTCGTCAGTGTCGAGCGCTTCTTCGCTGTCGCGAACGTTTCTGGAAGCGGCGAGACTTGGCGGCGTTCCCGCAAACTGCCATATCGCACCAGCGCCGACGACCAGCTTTCGAGCTGTCAATGAATAGCCATGAGCAGTTGGGTCCATGACAGATGCGCAGTCGATCTTTCGGCAACGGCAAGACATGTTCGACCATCCGATAGGCGATCATCGATGCGATCAGGTCGAAATCGGCTGCATCGTTACGCAGCTCAGCGACCACGCGCCCATCGTCAAAGCGCAGCTCGTGCGCATTGATGCCTGCGATCCAATGCTCTCGTAATAGCGCGAGCATGGCTTTCGGCGGCACGCTCCCGGAAATAATCCCTTTGAGCAGTGCAAACAGCATTTCGCGAAACACCTTTGCACGCGTCAACGCGGCCGCAGCCGCTTTAGGCTCGGTCTTCGCCCTTCTTGTCAGCGCGCGCAGAATATTTTCCGGCAGGAGATGCACCAGTGCTGCCCATTCGAGCAGGCGCGTGTAGCTGTCCAGCCAGTCGCGAGGCAACTGATCGCGGCCAGTGACGGTATTGATGAAGTCGAGCGCTGCATCACCGCCGATGATGTCACGCCTGGCAAACCGGTGCGATTCAACTGTAACCTGTAAAGTGGATTTCATAGGTTGACAATCTGTTCTTAACCAATGTAATACTGATTACAGGTTAGCAAAAAAAGGACCAATACCATGAAAAACTTCCGCGTCACGCTTGCTGCCGGCGTTTTGGCCGTCGCAATGAATCCAATTTCTCCCGCAGATTCTTCACAGGATCCTCCAAAGCCGACGCAAGGTGCTGCCAACGTAGCCGGCTCGCACGATTTCGATTTTCAAGTTGGTGAATGGCGTGTCCATCATCGAGTAAAACGCCCGGCTGGCAATGATCAATGGTTGGAATTCGATGGTACGTGCAGCAATCGTGGCCTGATGGACGGTTCAGCCAATGTAGAGGATCAACGATTCGACAAGCCAACCGGCGTCACTCACGGTGTCGCGTTGCGCGCCTACGATCCCAAAACCGGGCAATGGGCAATTTGGTGGATCGACAGCCGTGACCCGTTGGGCGCTCTCGATCCGCCAGTCAAAGGCCGTTTCGAAAACGGCGTCGGCACCTTCTATTCCGATGGGACGCTGGACGGAAAGCCAATCCGCACGCGATTTATTTGGTCGAAGATCACGCCAACATCCGCGCACTGGGAACAGGCCTATTCGTCCGACGCAGGAAAGACATGGGAAACGAATTGGATCATGGAGTTCCGGCGGATTTCGAGCCGCCCGTGAGCATGACGCGTCGAAAATTCACCATGATGGCCGGCGCAACGATGCTGGCCGGCTGGCAAGCGAACCCGTCGCAAGCGAAGTCCGGCAAGATCAGCCTGGTGCTCGCGCCGAGCAATCTGGGTCTCCGCCCGACGGAAAACGGCGGCCAACCCGGTACGTGGCGTGCGCCGCAAGTGCTGATGGATGCGGGCCTTGCCCGCGCAATGGATGCGGAAGAGATCATACCGCTCGAGAGACCGACCTATGAATTCGAGGCTCAATCGGGGACGAGGATACGCAACGGTCTGTCGATCCGTGCGTTCTCACTGCAGTTGTCGGAGACAGGTACGTGAGATCCTCTTTAGGCATCGATTTCCGGTAGTCATTGGCGGCGATTGCAGCATTCTCCTAGGCAGCTTGCATGGTATGCGGCGCGCCGGTGGACGAGGACTCGTGCACATCGATGGACACAGCGATTTCTTCCATCCTGGAAACTACGACACTGCAAAGCGTCTCGGTTCGGCAGCGGGAATGGACCTGGCTCTCGCGAGTGGCCGGGGTGAGCTGCTGCTGACCGATTGGCCGGAGATTGGCAAACCTCTCGCCAGCGATGCCGACATCATTCAGGTTGGGGAACGCAACGCGGAAAGTTCGAGCTTCAAAGACTACTACGGCGATATTGTTCGGACCGAGATTACACAATTCACGATTCAGCGTGTGCTCGCTGATGGAATCGACACCGCGGCGCGTCACGTGATCGCGAAACTCGAGGCGCGCGGATTGGATCAGGTGTGGTTGCATGTCGATCTCGATGTTCTCGATCAGTCTGTGATGCCTGCCGTGGACTCACCAGGAAGTCCCGGCCTCGACTACTTGCAATTGACGGAACTGGTCGGCGCTTTGTGTGCTTCTGGACGCATCATCGGGACAAACTTCACGATCTATGATCCCGAAAGGGATTCTGAGGCACGCTATGCGAGTCCGTTGGTTTCCTGCATCGCCGACGGAATCGGCGGACGATCTCGTGTCGGAAGGCCGCAACGAGGAAGCTGATTCGACTATGTCTTTGGTGTGCCATGAGAGTCGGTATCGCAGTTGCGCACTATTGTTCGTTTTGGAGCTGTTGTTCGCGACTGTTTCCGTGGACGCGCAGATCAAAATCCGGTCGCTGACCGGCATCATTGAGGGTCACAGCGTCGGCGGTGTGACGACCGATCTACTGGGCAATATTTATGTCGCAGACTTTGGCGAATTCGTCTGGAAGATCACGCCGGAGGGCAAGCGTGAAGTATTTGCGTCGGGCCTTTATGGCGCGTCGGGCAACGCAATCGACAATCAAGGCAACCTCTTGCAATCGAATTTCTATGGCGATTGGATCACTAAAGTTGATCGAAAAGGTCAAATGCAGCCATTCGTTACCAGCGGCTTGAGCGGCCCTGTAGGCATAGCTATCAACAGAAAAACAGGCGACGTCTATGTCGCAAATTGCCGCGGTAACTCGATCGCAAAGGTTGCGACAGATGGCACCGTTTCAACATTCGCAAAAAGCGATCTTTTCAAGTGCCCAAACGGCATTTCCTTCGACGGAGAGGGAAATCTTTATGTCGTTAACTTCAGAGATAACAAAATGCTGAAGATCGATCCGAAAGGCGTCGTCACGCCGTTTGCGACGGTTTCCGAAAAAGGACTTGGGCATTTATCCTTCAAGAAGGATCGATTTTATGTAACCGCTTTTGAATCGCATGAAATTTACGAGGTAACGTTGGATGGAACCGTCAAGCGCATCCTTGGAACTGGCGAGCGCGGGCTCGTAAATGGACCAGCGACAAAAGCGCGGCTGTCTTTTCCCAACGGGATCGCCTGCGATCCGTGGACGCCACGGCTTTACATCAACGAGTATGTCAACGACTCAGTCTCTTCGTTGCCGCGCCGCGCAATCGTCCGCGAAATAGTCCTTAAAACGGACAAGTAACGGTCCTTTTTTCGCAAGCTAAAGATGACATGTGGTGAGACAGACCTGTTAAAGGCCGCACCGGAGATCGTAGTTTTGGATCCCACTAAACGATCTCGCCTACGCTGGATTACCGAGCAATAAAGGTAAACCGGGTGTAATTCACCGCGGATCCGTCACGCGCCCGAGAAAAAGACAGAGGCCGCTCGGGACGTGCTGAATGGCGTAAATGAATGGGCGATCGACTTTCACTTCAAGAGGCGGCTTTGGCCGCGCCATCGCCGTCGCCCTCATCATTACTACTGCGGTAGCTGCGGCCGCTTCGGTTCCTTTTTCGTCGACGGCAATGAAGGTCTTATGAAAGACATTGGAGATGTAGAGGTAATCGTTCGGCTTGCGCGGCGCCATCTTATCGAAATTCGCGCTGCCTTGTGGAATGTCGAATGCGCTCTTCATTCCAAGCGCCTGAAGTGTTTCTGCCAGTGCAATCGTCGGCGGCTCGAGCTTGAACTTGGGCAAATGTAGATCGATATCCTGCGCTTGTAGCTTTGCGCATTCTGCCAAAATGTCGGCGGTGAGCTTCGCTTCCAGTGCGCGGAGACCATTCACCTCGTCTGGAAGAAGGACGAGAAATTGGAGATCGTCGCCAACATAGGGCACGCTGACTGCGCTGAAGCCCTGGCGCTTGGCATAACCAAATCGCGCCGTTTTCCGCATCATCGGAACATTGGTCGGGGCGCCACCGCGGACATGGAATGATTCTGGCTGGGTTGCCTTCGCGGAAAATGCATCCGCCCACGCGGCTTTGAGATAGAGGGCGTTAGCCAGAACGAGTCGCGTCAATTTATTCAATGCATTTTCAGGTATGAGATCGCGAATCTTATCGCGTGTCTGATCTGCCACCCATTTGTTGATGTGCTGTGCGGCTGTGGCGGGATTCGCGGTGAAATCAATCGACTCGAATGCGGCGCCATAATTTTCTTTTACCAGCGACAAAAAATCCTGACGAAAATCGTAGTCTTTTTGAGCAAAGAGACGGTTGGCGATGTTTAATGTGATCGGTTCGGTCGGGCCACCGAATTCCTTCGATTTTTTTGCGAGCTCTGCAGTCTTCACGCTCATTTCTTCCAGCGAATGCTGTAGCGAAGCGAACGAGGGAGCTACGTTGCTTGAGTCACTTGCGAAATGCAGCACGCGCGCCATTTCCGCGCGCGTGTCGCCATCTGCGCCAGCGAACGTCATGGCGAGGGCGCTCTCGATTGAGTAGGGAGAAACACAAAGATTTTCGTTGTGAGTGGCAAGCTTCTGCTGGAGATCGACAGCAAGTCCGTTCGTTGCCTTTGCCGCCAGATCGAAGTTTGTCGTGGCATGCGCCATTGCAGTGACTAACGCGCCGAACAACTGCAAGATCAAAAGCCGTTTCATGCCGGCAATGAAACACCGAAATTGCAAACGTCGCGATGCTAATTTGGGTTACTCGCAAGCATCGACGCGTTGAAGGGAGCGCGTTCCATGAGACAATTTCCTTATGGACGAAGCGAAAATCGCAACTCGCGCTGACATCTCAGAGACCGACAAGTGGGACCTGACCCATCTTTTTGCCGATGTCGGCAAATGGCAGGAGGATTTTGCCTGGCTGCAGCGGACATATCCAAAGCTTCACAACTGGAAGGGCAGAGTAGGGGAGTCGGCGCAGACGCTGGCAGAAGTGCTTGATTTCGAAAAGTCGCTCGATTTGAAGATTGAGCGCGTCTATCACTACGCGTCGCTGCAATTGGCGGAAGACAGCGCCAACAACGAATACCTTGCGCGGATTGGGCAGGTCCAGAATCTGCTCACAAAGATCGGCGAATCAGCCGCGTTTCTTGTCCCCGAAATTCTGGCGATCGACGAAGAAACGTTTGCCAAATTCGTTGCCGAGCCTGTGCTCGCTGAATGGCGAATCAAGTTGCACAAGATTCGACGAATGAAACCGCATGTGCTGTCGGTTCCCGAGGAACGCCTTCTCGCGTTGGGTAGTGTCGCGTTGAGCGGTTACGACGACACCTTTTCACAATTGACCGACGTGGACATGAAGTTCGGCGTCGTGGTCGATGAGAAAGGGCGGGAAAGACCGCTTACCCAAAGCTCATTCAGTTCGTTTTTGGTGAAGCGAGATCATGAGCTGCGCAAGCGCGCGTTCCAGCAATTCTATGCAGAATTTAGAGATCATCAGTACACACTTGCCGCGTCCCTTGCTTACGCCGTCAAGGCAGATGTCTTCCGCGCGCGAGCAAGACATTACTCGTCTTCTCTCGAGGCAGCCCTGTTTCCAGACGATGTGCCCATTGCGGTTTACGACGGATTAATTCAATCGGTTCGCGCGAACTTGAAACCGCTCTTTCGCTATTTCGATTTGCGCCGCCGCGCGCTTGGGCTGCGGGAACTGCATCACTACGACACGTACGTCCCGCTCGTTCCGGAAATCGAGACGCGCTTTACATTTGATCAGGCTGCGGAGATGGTCTTAGGCGCGCTCGAACCACTGGGCAAGC
Source organism: uncultured Verrucomicrobiae bacterium (assembly GCA_963836455.1). Classification (GTDB taxonomy): domain Bacteria; phylum Verrucomicrobiota; class Verrucomicrobiia; order Chthoniobacterales; family UBA10450; genus Udaeobacter. Next base: position 153,095 of record CAWIJH010000016.1, on the reverse strand, counting down.
AATATGTCGATATCCTGGCGGAAGGGCTGCGCAGCGGTCGCTGGTGCGATCGCTACGAAACGAAAGGCAAACGCAGCGGCGCCTTTTCATCGGGAAGCTACCAGGCGCCTCCGTACATCCTGATGAATTATAAGGAGGACGTTTTCTCCGATGTCTACACACTTGCACATGAAGCTGGTCACTCCATGCACAGCTGGTTCTCGCAAAATTCGCAGCGGTTTCAGGATTACGAGTACCCAATTTTTCTGGCTGAGGTTGCATCGACATTCAACGAGGAACTCCTCACCGATCATTTGCTCAAAACGACGAGCGATCCGAAGATGCGCGCCTACATTATCAACCGACAAATCGACGATCTGCGGGGCACGCTTTTCCGGCAGACCATGTTTGCTGAGTTTGAGAAAATTATTCACGCTATCGAAGAAAGCGGTGACGCGCTCACTCTTGACGGCTTCCGGTCCCAATATCGCGGGCTTCTCGAAGCTTATTTTGCTGAAAACCTTGTGCTGGATGCCGAGCTGGATTTGGAATGCCTGCGCATTCCGCATTTCTACCATGCATTTTACGTTTATAAATACGCGACGGGGATTTCCGCTGCGGTGGCGCTTTCCCAACGCGTGCTTGCCGGCGAGCCGGGGAGTGTCGGGGCGTACCTTGATTTCCTCCGTTCCGGCGGCTCGAAATTTCCACTGGAAACATTGAAAACGGCAGGTGTGGACATGACCACACCGGCCCCGATCGAGAGCACCTTGCGTTTGTTTGAACAGCGACTCGACGAATTGGAAGGCCTGCTGCTGTAGGGTGTCAGTGTTTCCACTCCGTGGCCGCAGCCGTGTCGGCTGCGCCTTAAATATTGCAGGCGGCACGCCTGCCACTACAAATTCAAGCAATGCAGTTGGATGCCGATAGACTTCGCCAAAAGTTGGAGCCGTTATTCCGGGAAAATTTTGAAAAATTCGGCGAGTTAGGCGCAGCAGTTTCCGTCTGGCAAGATGGAAAGCCAGTTGTCGACCTTTACGGCGGATTTTGCGATGCTCGCCGCGAAAAACCATGGGAAGCTGATACGCTTGTTCTCGTCTGGTCGGCCACTAAGGGAATTGGCAGCGCATGCGTTCTGCATGTGTTGCAAGAGCATGGGATTGGCATCGACAGGACCGTGGCAGAGTTTTGGCCGGAGTTCGCTCAGGCGAGCAAAGAGAAGATCACGATAACACAATTACTTTCGCATCAGTCCGGACTTTGCGCGTTAGACGCGCGAGTTGATGTGCTCGATTACAGTGCGGTTATTCGAGCAATCGAAGCGCAGAAGCCATTGTGGCCGCCGGGGACTGCCCATGGCTATCACGCCCGGACATTTGGATTCTTACTCGATGAACTCGTGCGTCGAATCGATGGGAGAACACTTTCGCAATATTGGCGCGAAGCTTTTGCGCAACCGCTCAGTCTCGATTTTTGGATCGGTTTGCCGGAAGAAGAGAACCCACGTGTTGCGACCGTGTATGCTGCAAAAACCCCGAAAGCTTTCGGGGCTGAGCCGAAAAACCGCCAGTCCGGCTCGGACTTCTACAGCGACCTTGTCACCCCGGGCACGTTGGCGCGCAAAACCTTTACGTCTCCGTACGGACTGAATTCAGTCAGCGGGATGAACACTTCCGATGTGCGTGCCCAACCGATTGTTTCATTCGGCGGGATCGGAAGCGCCTCCGGACTTGCCAAATTCTATTCCACGCTTGCGAATGGGGGTAAACTCGAAGGGCAAACGTTCTTCTCGGAAGAAACGATTGCATGGATGACCACGGCACTGGCAGATGGCATGGACCGCGTTTTTCAAATACCGACTGCGTTTTCGGCCGGCTTTATGAAAGATCCGCGAAACGCAGCAGGTAGAATGTTCGGTCCATCCGGGAACGCATTCGGCCATCCGGGCGCGGGAGGCGCCAACGCTTTTGCCGATCCTGAAAACAGACTAGCTTTTGCATACGTCATGAATCAGATGGAACAACAGGTATTGCCGAACGAGAAATCGCTGCGCTTAGTGGACGCGATTTACACGTAAGATCCGATTCTTTAACGCGCTTATTTCGGCCCGGCGGTTGCGCTCTACCTATTCGCCGATGATTGCGACCAAAACTTTTCGCCGATGCGTTGCGCGGCGATGTTCGAACAGGAAAATGCCCTGCCAGATTCCGAGCTGCATTTTTCCATCGACAATGGGCACCGTCTCGCTGGTGCGTGTCAGGACCATGCGAATGTGCGATGGCATATCATCGCTTCCTTCGGAAGCATGTTGTGAAGTAGTCCACATCTTCCGGAACGAGGCGATTGAAGAATTCCTCCAGATCACGGCGTGCGGTTGGATCGGCATTTTCCATGATGATCACGCTGCAACTGGTATGCTGGACAAAAACGGTCGCCGTCCCCGTTTGTACACGGCACTTGTCGATCTTTGACTGTACTTCGTCCGTGATTTCGTACAGTCCCTTCCCGTTGGTGTGAACTTCAATTCGATGGTGGCAGACGCTCATCGTTTGTGTCGTTGCGACCGAAGTGGAAGAATCTCTGGTCTAATTTCAACGCCGGTCAATTCAATTGAGATGTCTCGCGACTCCGCTCGACATGACAAGAATAAGATACGTTGCGGAAATGGCATCGATGAAAATCCCATCGAGCGTTGCTCTGTGCGGCGGCTGATGGCCTAATAGTCTGATGCGAGGCGATCTGGAGCGCGTGCTGTTTGATGAGCCGGCAATTCACCGGCGCCTGGATGATATTGCCGCGCAAGTATCCAGCGACTATCGCGATCGCGAACTAACCGTGATCGCGGTGTTGCACGGGAGCTTGATGTTCGTCGCTGACCTGCTTCGCCGAATTCCGCTTCCCTTGAAGCTGGATTGCGTGAGCGTGGCGAGTTACCACGGAAAAGCGCAGAGCAGCAGCGAGGTCGTCTTCAAGGAGGTCACAGTCCCGGATGTCGATGGTCGAGATGTTTTGATCCTGGATGATGTTCTGGATAGCGGTCATACGCTCGCAGCCATTCGGGAGAAGTTGGAGACGGCAAAGCCGCGCAGCATCCGGGTATGCGTGCTTTTGAGCAAAAAGAAACGACGCGCCCGGGAGGTGAATGCAGATTATGTTGGATTCGAGATTGAAGACGAATTTGTTGTCGGTTACGGGCTCGATTTTAGGGAACGTTATCGCAACCTTCCTTACATTGGCGTTTTGCGGAAAGAACTACTGGAGGACGGTTGAGCCGTCATGTCGAGCGAAGCCGAAAGATCCCGCGACTCACCTAAAATCGGTGTCACGCGACTCCTCGACCGCGCTGGGAATGAAATGATCAGATGAAAATCCAAGTACTATTTTACGCGCAACTGCGCGACCTGGTCGGAATGCGCCAATTGGCTGTCGATGTAGCGGATGGGGCCACCGTCCGCGACTTGCTTGGGCAACTTTATGCGCACCAACCGAAGCTTCGGCAGCTTGACAAGAGCATCTTGATTGGCGCAGGCGTGGAATTCGTCGATCGAAATTTCAAGCTTTCTCCGGGAGACGAAATTTCGATCATGCCGCCCGTGCAGGGGGGATAGGTTCGACATGTGCACGAGGCGCTTCGCCTAGCGAAGCGGCTACAGGTTAGTCTCGGAAATTCTTGAAATTAGTTGCAACCCCGAAGTCTCGGTTGCGAATAAATTGAATGACTGCCTGCAGATCGTCCTTCTTCTTTCCGGTCACTCGGATCTGCTGATCCTGCAGTTGGCTTTGTACCTTGAAACCTTGTGACTTGATCGCCTGAATAATTTCCTTTGCCTTGTTTCCTTCCAGCCCCTGTTGAATCTTTAATTCCTGCCGGGCGTGGCCAACAGATGAAATTGCGGGCTCGTCCTGTTCGATATTGCGCAAGTCCACGCCGCGCTTTGAAAGTTTGCCGATCAGCATTTCGCGCAGGCCTCGAAGGTGACCTGCATCTTGTGCGGTCAGTGTGATCTTGTCCTTCTCGAGAAGTATCTCAGTGATTATGCCCTTGAAGTCGAAACGAGTCGCGAGCTCTTTGCGTGTCTGATTGACCGCATTATCAAGTTCTTGCTTGTCCACTTCAGAGACGATGTCGAACGAAGGCATGGAAGTCTGGATACTTGATGCTCAATGCCAAACCCGCGCAAGTCAGCTTTAGGGGTTTTCCTCCATTATCTTGATGTCGCCGTTAGCTGTGCGCATCTTGATCGCGGCCTTGCCTCCGTCGCGAGCCAACATGTCGATTTTCGTGGCTTCTGCAGAGGTCGGTCGTGCAACTGCGGGATCATCAAAGTCGTTGGCGATTCTGCCGTAGGCTGTTTCGGCAACAAGATGGAAAGCGGCCTCGCTGGGAAGAAACGCCCAGGCGTTTCCCTGCGTGATATTTGCCTGAATCGAAAACGTTCCCCGTTCCCACCATTCGTAAGAAACGGTGAGATTGCCTCGCTTTAGGGCAATGTCGGTATCAGTAAAGCAATTATGGACGATCATGCGCCCGTCACCCAACTTGGCATGCACACTTCGTCCGCGCATTCCGTCCACGAGAACTTCGCCCGCATCAAGGCTCAGCTGCGATATGTTCGTGGTTGCAGGAACTACAATCGTGCAATCAACCGTGCCTGAGCGATCAAAAAGAGCCCACCGGGGCTTCGGAGGAATTTTGACGTTGATCGAAACGGAGGTTGGCTGCACGGAAACGTCGATCGCGATTCGTTTCAGTTGAATGCGGTCGTAGGCTTTCTTGGTCGCCTGAACCCGAATTTCGTTGATGTTTGAACCGTAGACCAGAATCGCGCCATCGCCGTTTTGGATACTTAGGTCCGTGTTTGGCTGGATCGTGTAGGATTGCTCGAAAGTTTCCTCGAGAACGCGATCGCTTTCCGGGCGACAACCGGCAAGCGACAACAGCAGTAAGACAACAATCCGCTGAACCCCAGGAGCCTTACTGAAAGGTGATCGCACGCATGAACTCTATCAGCGCGTGCAGGTTATTCATCAAGGGAAGAGCCGCCGTGACAGTGATAAATGCAAAAAGCGTAGCTTCACTCCAGAAGTCGTGGCGCGCTTCATCTTTCAGGTAATTGTCGGCGATGTTCCAAAACGGTTGCGCAGGATTGCGCATGTAACGTCCGCTGAATTCTCCGAATGCGACGGATTGATAACTGTAATCCGTTACAGGCATTCGGCGAGATTGGCGTTCGGTAGGATCAAACAAATCGCGGTGGCCGCGAACAGGATTCGTTAAGGGCGTTGGTTTCATATTTCAGCTTTTTCTTGTTTCCTTTTGGATGCACCGCTCTCCCTCATTGGATTCAAAACTGTTCGTTTCCTTCGGATGCTCGTTTTGGCGATTGTGATTGAAGGGTCAGGCAGGCGTGCAGGTCCCTCGATCGGCTACACCCAAAGCGTGCGGTCGAAGGTCCGATATTGAATCGCTTCGCTCACATGCTCAGGCGAGATCTCAGCCTTGCCATCGAGATCAGCGATCGTGCGCGAAACTTTCAGGATGCGATCGTAAGCGCGGGCGCTCAGGTTCAATTCGTTCATGGCTACGCGAATCAAGTCCTGCGAATCCTGAGTGAGTTTGCAGTATAGCTTAAGCTGGCGCGTGGCCATGCGAGCATTGCAGTTTACGTTTGCGTCACTGCGAAACCGCTCTTGCTGACGCTGTCGCGCGCGAACAATGCGCTCACGGATCGCGGCGGACGTCTCTTCAATGCGCTCGCTGGCAACGTCCCGATACTCGACCGCTGGCACTTCAATGTGCAGATCGATACGGTCCAGCAAAGGGCCGGAGACACGCTGTCGATAACGCTGCACCTGGGCGGGACCGCAACGGCATTCGCGTTTGAGGTCGCCAAAGTAGCCGCATGGACACGGATTCATCGCGGCGACCAGCATGAACTCTGAAGGAAAAGTGACACTGCCCGCTGCACGGGAAACGGTAACTTTTCCGTCTTCGAGTGGCTGGCGCATTACCTCCAGCGCGGATCTTTTGAATTCGGGCAGCTCATCCAGGAAGAGGACACCATTGTGGGCGAGACTCACTTCGCCCGGGTTTGGGAACGCACCACCGCCGAGCAGGCCAATGTCGCTGATGGTGTGATGCGGCGAGCGAAATGGTCGAGTGGAGACAAAAGATTTTTCGGTATCGAGGAGCCCGGCAATGCTGTGAATCTTTGTCGTCTCAATCGCTTCCTCGAGTGAAAGGGGCGGAATAATGGTGGGGATACGTTTGGCCAGCATCGATTTTCCCGAACCGGGCGGCCCGACCATCAACACGTTGTGACCGCCCGACACCGCGACTTCAACCGCGCGTTTGACATGTCCCTGGCCCTTAACGTCTCCGAAATCGACGTCATAGCTTTGATGTGCGGCAAAAAATCCGGTCAAATCAGCACGCGTTGGAAGCAGGGAAATCTCGCCGCGCAGAAACGCGAATGTCTGTCGCAAATTTTGCACGCCGTAGATGTCGATCTTATCGACCATCGCAGCTTCGAGAGCGTTTGCCTCCGGCACGAATAACGCACGCTTGCCGCGGCGCCGCGCCTCCAATGCGACCGGCAAAACGCCCTTGACGGCTCGGACCGTGCCATCCAAGGCGAGCTCACCTACAAAGCTGAAGTTTTCAAAGGGCGAGCTGTCCAGTTCTTCCGTCACCGCGATCATTCCAAGGGCGATTGGCAGGTCGAAACTCGGTCCTTCTTTTTTGATGTCGGCGGGCGCGAGATTGATTGTCGTGCGCCCGCGCGGCCAATGGTAGCCGCTGTTTGCGATGGCCGTGGTAACCCGATCGCGGCTTTCTCTCACAGCGGCGTCCGGAAGGCCAACAATAACAATGTTCGGGTCGCCGCCGGCGCCGTTGACCTCGATTTCAACCTCGTATGCGTCCACGCCGTAAACAGCCGCGGAGTAAATTTTTGCCAGCATCGCCGTGGCAGCGTTGCAGAAAATCGTTGCGTGGAAAAGCGTCAAATATCCCTCTAAAGGGGGAGGTCACTGACCTCGACAAATCTCGTAGAATATATGTGGGTTATCCTGCACAGCCCTAGGAACTACAGGCCAAGTGGGAACCCTTAAAAAGATTGAACAGGAGACGTCCGGTCAGTGTCACTATTCAGAATATTTAACCTTGTTAAGTAGTTCCTAGGATGCTAGAACGCGTGATCGACAAGCCTGCCACGAAAGAGATGTACGGGAGGTTGTCGATCAACCCCCCAAAAATGATTAATGAAAAAGAGTTATATGGCTGCTGAGGATAGCGATACAGGAATTAAGATTTACCTGCGCGAGATTGGGCAAATCCCGTTGTTGACTCCCGACCAGGAAATCGAGCTGGCCGCTAAGATTAAGAAAGGCGATCGCGAAGCGCGAGCGCTGATGATCCGGTCTAACTTGCGTCTGGTCGTCAAGATTGCGCATGACTACGCGAATCTCGGCCTTCCGCTTCTCGACCTGATCTCAGAGGGAAATATTGGTCTGATGAAGGCGGTGGAACGGTTCGATCCGGCGAAGGGCGGAAAGCTTAGCACTTACGCCGCCTGGTGGATCAAACAGTCCATCAAACGGGCACTGGCTAACCAGAGCAAGACGATTCGTCTGCCTGTGCATCTGGTGGACAAAATCTCCAAGATGCGCCGGGTTTCCCTGCAAATGAGCGAGGAGTTGGGCCGCGAACCCACTGATGAAGAGCTGGGGGATGAAATTGGAATTGCGAGTGGAAAAGTTTCTCAGCTCAAGACTGTGTCGATCCGCCCGGCGTCGCTTGATGCGCCCATTAGCGACGATGATTCCACCGAGTTCGGCGAGATCGTTGGCGACGAGGACGCGCAAACGCCATTTGAGTTGCTGCGGGACAAAAACCTGCGCAACGAAGTCGGCGGCCTGCTTGATGTGCTGGATGATCGTGAGAAGAAGATCATTTTTCAGCGATTCGGACTAGACGGTGGCAAACCGAAAACGCTTGAGGAAGTGGGTAAGAAATTCGGCGTCACCCGCGAACGGATTCGCCAGCTGCAAAACATCGCGCTATCGAAGTTGCGCCGCGCGCTCGGCAAGAAGGAGCGTCCGGTCGATGTCGAGTTGCCTGTGGAAGCTTAAGCTGGATTAATATCTTCGGTTTAGAACGCGCGGACTTGCAGTCCGCGCGTTTTGTTTTCATTTCACTGCACGCAGCTGGATTGAATTGATCGATGCCCCTCCCATCCGCACGTCACTAATGATTACCATGCGGTCTCCGGGTGTGACCCACTTGTTTTTGCGCAAAACCTTCTCGGCCGCTGAAATTCTCCTGTCTGGACCTCCCGCGAAATCGATGCAAGCGGGAAACGTTCCCCAGTGAAGCGCCAGTTGTCTGTAAACTTCCTCGTTAGGAGTGAAGGCAAAGATCGGTGCGCGTTGCGGCCTTAGATTTGAAGCATACCGCGCCATCCTTCCCTGCACCGTAAAGACAACTAGTTTTGAATCTTGCAGTGAGTCCGCCAGCGTGACAGCCGAAGCCACCATTTTCTGCCGAGTGTTTTCCAGTAGTGCGTTCTCTGCATAACCGGCGCCACCGCTGCGTTCGATACGTATTGCCACGCGACGTAAGACTTCGACGCAATCGACCGGGTACCTACCAATCGTCGTCTCGCCGCTCAGCATGAGAGCGTCGGCTTGTTCGAAAACTGCGTTTGCCACATCGGTGATTTCGGCGCGTGTGGGCAAAGGATTGTTGATCATCGATTCCAACAGCTGAGTCGCGACGATGACCGGCTTGCCCAAGTGGAGACAATTTTTCACAATTCGACGCTGGATGATTGGCAGGTCTTCCATTGGGCATTCAATTCCCAAATCGCCGCGTGCGACCATGATTGCGTCCGTACTCTCGATGATTTTGTCGATTGATCGCACCGCCAGTTGGTCCTCGATTTTTGCTACGATCTGCGCCTTACTCTTTTTCTTCGCCAGAAGTTTTCGCAGCTGTTCGACGTCGCTCTTCTCGCGCACGAAACTCAGTCCGATGAAATCCGCGCCCATTTCCACGCCGAGGGAGATATCGACCAGGTCCTTACTCGTGAGTGAGGGAAGATTCACCCGTACGCCAGGCAAATTAATGTGGCGCCGCGAACCTAGGACCGCGCGCGTCAAAACCTTGCAGCGCACACGATTTTTTCCCTTATCGAGCACCAGCAATTTGATCAGGCCGTTATCGACCAGAATTGTGTTGCCCACCGTCACATCGTCGGCAAAACCGCGGTAATTCACATCCACCGAATAGCGCTCCTTACTTTTCGCGCCACCCACGGTGAACTCCAGAATGTCGCCCGGCTTCAAATGCAGAGTGGCCTTTAGATCGCCGGTTCGGATAGCGGGGCCTTGTGTATCAAGGAGAAGCGCAACCGCCCGGCCCGTTTTTCGCGCGAGCATTCGGATGCGTGGAACAATTTCGCGCACCCATTCGTGAGTGGCGTGACTCATATTTACTCGGAAGACGTCGCTTCCTTTCTGTATCAGCTGGCGCAAGATCTCGGTCTTTTCTGTCGCAGGACCCAGGGTGCAGATGATTTTCGTCTTGCGCATGGACTGGAGGATCAAGTTTCGCATCGGAAAAGCCAAGGCGCTTTTAGTGGCACAATGCTTTTAACCCAGTGCCAAATGAGAAAGATTGCAGCATAAAAAAAGCGGCACGCCTTTCGAGGCGTGCCGCATTGCAGCTAATATCTTTCTTATTTCAGCTTGCTCTGAGTTTCTTTGGCCAGGTCAAGATGTTCCTGGATCATTTTGGCCGTGTCCTCCGCAAACTTTTTCACTTCGGGATCACTACCGGTTTTTGCTTCCTCCTGAAATTCGGCCAGGTCCTTTTCGTGATCCTTGACCATCGCGTCAATGTAACCTTTGTCCGAGCTCCACTTAGTAGTGGGCTCCTTGCTTGGCAGTTGGACCCCTTTATTCGAAGCAATGGACTTTAATTCGTCGTTGGCCTTGCTGTGATCGGTCACCATTCGTTTGCCGAATGATTTCACGTCCTCGTTCTGGCCGTTCTGCTCAGCGAGCTTCCCCATCGCGACCTCCATCGTGCCGCCCTTCGCTGCTTTCTTCATGAAAGTTTTGTCCTTCACGCTAAGCGATGAACTCTTGGCTGCGGGAGAGTCTTGCGCCATAGCTATTCCCGCCAGGCTAAGCGCTGCGACGGTTAGAGTAAGAATACAGAACTTCGAAACAATTGTGATTTTGGTTTTCATGGCGTTGTATGGTTGAAATGTACCGAAACGATCCGGCAATTAATAATCGAAGCGAAACGCTGGCTTGGACGCGAATGAATTCTGATTCCGTCACTTCCGGCCTCCAGGTCGCTCCATGTACGCAAGCTCGGAAGATCGGATCAGTCAGGCCTCAGGAATGTTCCGCTGGTATGAGTTCTCTACCCGTGCAGCCACATCCTTGTAGCCGTGTTCGACTTCGTAAATTTGCTTCATGCAGGCTAGCGATTTTTCCCGGTCGCCCATCCGCTCATAAACAAGTCCTAGATTGTAGACGATTTCTTTTTTAATCGCGTCCATGGATAAAACTTCCCTCGACGCCTCTTCCAATTGCTTCGTTGCAAGATCAAGCATCCCAAGCTCGCCGTAACAATAACCGAGCAAGTTCATCGCTTTTAGGCGGGCGTGTGGATTTTGTCGCGACCGCTGCAACTCCGGCACGGCTTCGCGGAAACGTCTGGCACCCACGAGATGCTCGCCCAGTTCGAATCGAAGCTGAAGATCGGTCGGATTTCGAGCGACTCGCTCCCGTGCATCGGAGATGAGGATTTCTGCGCGCTTCGCTTTGGCGGCCTTTAGTTCTTCAGACTTTTTCGCATGTAACTCATGGGCTGCATCATGTGATGAAAGAAATTCCTGGTGCGCGGTAATCTCGCGTTCCAGGCATTTGATTTTCAGATCGGAAACTTTCCGGACCAATCCTGTATCCGCGCCTTTGGTGAGATCGGCTGCGCATTGATACCAGCCGATGGCTGCCTCCAAGTCCTCCTTTTCCTCGTTCAGCGCGCCCAGGCGTCGCGCAAGGTCGACGCTCGTCGGTTCCGCCTTGTGACGAGCGTGCGTTTCGGCGATCTGTTGCTCGAGCGATTCGCCAGTCAGGCGTATCCGGCTTTGTTGTTCGAGCGAAACCGCCATCTCTTTGTCCTTGATCAGGTCGCGATAACTTTCAGCCTGTGTCCATCCACCGCTTTTCATGGATGCGTGGGCCGCCGCGTCTTTGCCTCTACGAAGGGCTTCGGCATCCAATGGATTTAGCTCGATGATTTGATTGTAGACTTCGACTTCCTGATCGTTCTCTCCCAGCTCGCGGTACAAACGGCCGAGTTCGTGTAACACTTTGACATCGCGCGGATTTTCTTCGAGCAACGTGCGCAGCGCAAACACGCCAATCTCGGGCCAGCCCGCTGCTGTCCCCGCTTCCTTTAAAGCCAGGTTCGCCTGTCGATTATAAGGTTCGTTTTCCAGCACCTTTTCCAGCATCTCGACGGCACGTTTCGGATCCTTCTTGATTTCTCGCTGCGCTTTCATGACAGCGAGCGGCGCAGTTGAGATATTGAAAAAACTTCTCTTGGTCGACTTGTGTTGGGTGACCTCAGTGCGCCGCAGCAATTGTCGTCCGGTCAGAAATCGTGGTTCCTGTTTCAGGATTTCCTGCAAAAGCGAAATTGCGTAACCGAGATTGCGCAGCTCAACAGCAGCCACTGCCTTGAGCCAAAGATTGCGCTGTTTCTCGTTCAGTTCCTTTTCCGTCTTAACCGCCATCGCGGATAGTTTACCACAGATTGCAATTCTGCTTCGGCGCACGTTTCAGCGGGGCAGGCACGGCCTGCCGGTCTGGCTTCATCAAATGCGAAAACGTAACCAGGCGCGCGCGATCGGGATCCAGTTGCCAGCACAGTAGACGCGCGTCGCGAGCCGCATTCCATCCGTAACGAATCGATCTCATAATAAATCCAGCTGCGGCTTTTCCGTTTTGGCATGTGTTTTTGCCGATCGTTTGTGCGGCTTAACCGACGGCGCGGTTACGCCATCCGGTTTCTCCAAGTGCGAAAGGATCTCCTTCGCTCGGTCGAGTATCTCCTTTGGCAAACCTGCCAGCCGTGCGACCTGAATGCCGTAGCTTTTGTCCGCGCCGCCCGGGATGATTTTGCGCAGGAAAATAATTTGGTCATTCCACTCGCGGACCGCGACGTTGAAATTGCAAACGCCTTTGCGTTCTGCGGCGAGTTTGGTCAACTCATGATAATGCGTGGCGAACAACGTGCGCGCTTTGATCTTGTCATGGAGAAACTCGGCGACGCTCCAGGCGATGGAAAGGCCGTCAAATGTTGATGTGCCGCGGCCAATCTCATCCAGTATCACCAGACTGCGTTCGGTCGCGTTATTAACGATATTCGATGTCTCGTTCATCTCGACCATGAACGTGGATTGGCCGCGTCCTATGTCATCGTTCGCGCCGACGCGGGTGAAAATGCGATCCACCAGCCCGATCTCGGCGCTTTCCGCCGGAACAAAGCTACCCATTTGAGCCATCAGCCCAATCAACGCCACCTGGCGAATGTAAGTGGATTTTCCCGCCATGTTTGGACCGGTCACGATCGCGAGTCGGACGGTCTCCCCATCCAGCGATGTGTCGTTAGGCACAAACTTTTCGTCCACCAGATTCTGGTCGAGTACGGGATGCCGTCCGTCTTTGATCACAAGTCGCAGCGTGTTGTTTAATTGAGGTCGGCAATAACGGAACAACCGCGCCGTCTCAGCCAGCGCGCAAATGACATCGAGCACTGCGATGGCTGCGGCAGTTCGCTGAATTGACTCCATTTCCCGCAGAGTTTCCTCGCGCAGTTTTTGGAAAAGCTGGTACTCAAGTTGCCGCGCGCGCTCGTCTGCGCCGAGGATTTTCGCCTCTATCTCCTTTAACTCGGGTGTGACGAAGCGCTCGCCGCCGACGGTGGTTTGCTTGCGAGTGTATTGCGCAGGCACATTTGCAAGGTTCGATTTGGTGATCTCAATGAAATACCCAAAAACGGAGTTGTAACGCACCTTGAGTGACTTGATGCCGGTTGCAGCGATCTCGCGCTCCTGCAAATGGCTGATCCAATTCTTTCCATCGCGCGACGCGCGGCGCAGCTCGTCAAGGTCCGGATCGTAACCGTCTCGAAAAATTCCGCCTTCCTTCAACGCGAGAGGAGGATCATCAACCAGCGCTTTTGCGAGCTTTTCCGCGAGCGCCGGCATTTCGTGAATATTATCTCGCAATTCTAATGGTAGGGCGCGAATGGTCCGAACCGCACTGGTATTTGGCGCGCCGTCTTCCTCTGCGATGTTCGGCGTGCTCGGCGAGCCCGCCCTACCGAACTCGGCTCGTTCGATCAGCTTTTGGAGTTGATCTTTCAGTCGCGGGATTTCCTGAAGGGAAGTTTTCAGCGCCACGAGATCGCGCGCGTTTCCCGAGGCCTGGCTCAGGCGTGACGTTGCGCGTTCGATGTCGCGAATGGGTTTCAGTTGAGCGCGGATTGCCGCAAGTAAATCCGGTTCCTGCAACAAATCGGCGATCATTTCCTGGCGTCGCTCGAGCTCATGCAGATTGCGCAGAGGCTGCAAAATCCACGAGCGCAACCTCCGGCCGCCCATCGGCGTGACCGTGCGATCAAGAACCGAGAGCAAACTGGTGTTGCGTGCCCCGCGTGATTCGACCAGCTCAAGATTCGTTTGGGTCGCGGCGTCTAGCATGACGTATTCCGCCGGCGCATCGCAATGCAACGAGGCGAGATGATCGATGTTACGCCGAAGCTGGTGCTTCAAATAATGAACGATTGCGCCCGCGGCGGCGACCGCCTGAGACATTTCTCCGCAGCCGAAGCCATCCAACGATTTCGTTTTGAAATGCTCACACAAGGTGAAGCTCGCCTGCTCCGGCAGGAACGCGTAGCTGTCGTACTCAAGCGCGTGATCGATCTCACCGATCTGATCTTTTTGTTCGGAGCTGATGAGCAGTTCCGACGGCGAAACCCGCGCGAGTTGGTCAAGGAGCGATTGTCGATCTTGCAGTTGGGTGAGGCGGAACTCGCCCGTGGTGAGGTCCGCGTAAGCAAAACCAAATATGCCGCCATCGGCGTAGACCGCGCCTAGATAATTTGCCCGTTTCGCTTCAAGTAAGTCGAGGTCGCTCACAGTTCCCGCGCTGATGATCTGGGTGATGTCGCGGGAAACGATCCTTCCCGGTTGCGGCTCGCTGGTCTGATCGCAAATCGCCACGCGTCGGCCAGCCTTGATCAATTTTGCGATGTAAGTTTGCGCTGCATGATACGGCATACCGCACATCGGCACGCCGTTGCGCTTGGTCAGTGCGACGTTCAGCAAGACCGAGGCTTCTTTTGCGTCTTCAAAGAACAGTTCATAGAAATCGCCGAGCCTGAACAATAAGAGCGTATCTGCCGGGATGCTGCCTCTGAGCCGCCGGTATTGCTGCATCATTGGGGTGAGCGCGTCGGCCATGATTTCAGAATTAAATCAGCCCGCGCGAATTGCGAGTTTGGAATGTGGATTGGTAAAAATTCCTTGCCCGCCGTGGGTGTCCCTCTCCAGTCTGGGCGCGTCTTGCATGAATTTCATCGCTTATTTGGCTGGCGGCCGACTCGGCAAATTCTGTTTTCTTTTTCTCCGTTTTTCTCCCGGTCACGCTCGTTCAAAAGAATCCGCCGGTGCGTTCTGCGGACGCGCCGGTGCTGATTTGGGACATTGACCTAACGCTGGCCAGGCTTTGCCGCGGAACTTCCGCACAACTGATGATCAGCTTAAGGCGAGTGATGGCAAGACCCCTTCGACCAATGGATTGATCGATCTCATGCCTCTGGCAGTGCGAATTTACCGCTGAGTGGCGTGTAGACTGTAAGAAAAACCGTAATAATCGAAGGCGACGCGCTCGCCAGTGTGCTCGTGTGTCATTGCCCCCGTTCATATCATTTTGTCATTGCCCTGTGGAGAGCAAAAGAGCACAATTCGTCGCGTAAATTACTGGAATACCATCGCTGACACTCTCGACAGTCTGAAAGGCGCGATTATGAAATTCACGTAACCTTAGAGCGCACCACGAGATGTCCGATGAGAGCAAGAGAGAAATCCAGCTCGAGATCGTCCATGTTTTGTTCATCGACATCGTTGGCTACTCGAAGCTTTCGATTAACGAGCAGCGCTCAGCTGTTGATGAGCTGACGCAAATCGTCCGTGCGACCGAGCAATTTCAAAAAGCCGAGGCGTCAGAGCGTCTGATCAAAATTGCGACCGGGGATGGCGTGGCGTTGGTCTTTTACACTAGTCCTGAGGCGCCCGTTCGCTGCGGGGTGGAACTGAGCCGAGCGCTTAAAGATCACCCGCGCTTGCGCGTACGCATGGGAATGCACAGTGGGCCCGTCAGCGGAGTGGTCGATGTTACGGGTCGCACAAATCTCGCCGGTGCCGGTTTAAATCTGGCGCGACGTGTGATGGACTGTGGCGACGCGGGCCACATCCTGCTCTCTAAACACCTGGCCGAAGATCTGGCCGAGTTCGAGGAATGGCGACCGCTACTGCACGATCTGGGTACATGCGAGGTAAAGCACGGGATGCAGGTAGCCATCGTCAATCTGTGGTCCGACGATGTGGGGAACCGTCAGCTCCCACAAAAGTTTCAAGCTCTCAAGAAACAGCGCGCCCGCGTGCGCTGGGCCGAAGTGGCAGCTGCACTGCTTTTATTTGCCGGAATCGCAGCTGCTTTTGTTCTCGTTTCCAAGAAATCAGCCAAATCGACATCAATTGTTTCGGAAAAAAGTATCGCGGTGCTTCCCTTCGAAAACCGTAGCGAGGAAAAAGCCAACGCTTATTTTGCAGAAGGCATCCAGGATGAGATTCTGACACGCTTATCGAAGATAGCAGACTTAAAGGTAATCTCGCGCACATCGACGCAGCATTACAAAAGCGCGCCGGAAAATCTGTCTGAGATCGCAAAGCAACTTGGCGTTGCGCACATCCTGGAAGGAAGCGTGCAAAAGAGCGGCGACGTTGTGCGTGTGAACGTGCAACTCATCAAAGCAGCCAATGATTCGCATCTGTGGGCCGATACCTTTGATCGAAAATTGACTGATCTCTTGTCCGTCGAGAGTGAAGTGGCGAAAGCCATAGCCGAGCAATTGCGCGTACATCTGACCGGTCGGGAAGAGCAAGTCATCGCCGCTAAACCCACAGACAATCCTGACGCTTACGATGCCTACCTGCGTGGTCTGGCCTATAACGTGCAAACGGTATACACACCTGCCAATGCCCTTGGCGCACAGAAATATCTCAGAGAAGCAGTGCGGTTGGACCCGAAGTTCGCCCTTGGTTGGGCGCTACTGTCAATCGCGGACGCGCGCGGCTACATCACACAGAGTCTTGAACCAACGGCGGCCCTTCGTGAAGAGGCACGGCAGGCAGCCGAAACCGCGCTCGCTCTTCAGCCCAATCTCGGGGAAGCCGTGTTGGCCAATGGTTATTACCACTACGCCTGTCTAAAGGATTACGACACCGCGGTGCGTTACTTTGAACAGGCGCGTCAGTTCTTGCCGAACAGCAGCCAGATTCCTGCGTTGCTCGCCTCTGTCGCGCGGCGGCGCGGCCAATGGGACCGAAGCGAGTCGTATTTCAACCAAACCGAGCGGCTCGACCCGCGCAATGTCAACCTGCTCGGACAGCATGCACAATTGTATATCGAGCTTCGTCGTTTCCCCGAGGCGCTGCGAAAGTTTGACCAGGTTCTCGATATTATGCCGGGCGACGTCGATACGCTCGCCGCAAAGGCGGCTATCGCACAAGCTGAGGGCGATCTGCCACGGGCGTCCGCGCTCCTCGCCTCGATCCACCCGCCGGCCGACGACCCCCAGGCGCTGGAAACACAAGTTTACCAAGCCATCCTGGAGCGTCGCCCTGCACAAATCATCCGTCGGCTAAATGAGATATTGGCCAAGCCGGATCCAGCGTTGGGTTCTATCACTGGCGAACTGCGCTTTTGGTTAGGATGGGCACAGGACGTCGCCGGCGATCATACCGCCGCGCAGGAAAGTTGGCGACGTGCGCGCAGCGAACTGGAACCTTTTCTGAAAGAACAGCCGGAAAATTTTGGCCTCATGGGGGTGCTCGCGCTGACGAGTATGGGCCTTGGTGACGAAGCCGCCGCATTCAAACTGATCGAGCGAGCGATGGCCGTGATCTCGATCGAGAAAGATGCCGTGTGGGGTCCTATTCCGATCGAGATCCTGGCCCGGGTGTCGGCGCGCATGGGGGAGCCCGACCGCGCCATAGCCGCGTTACAAAAACTGCTCTCGATACCGTACGATGGCGCGCTGGCTCAAAACGTGCCGCTCACTCCTGCGCTGCTCCGGCTTGATCCGATGTTCGATCCGTTGCGGAACGATCCGCGTTTCCAAGTGCTCGCATCGGGCGCGCCGAAATAATAATCAGGCGGAACAGCAAGCTTGACGAAAAAGGCCTAAAAACACCACGATGAGCGGCGTTATGAAGAAAATCACTCTTTCGTTCAACGTCCTAGCCGCGATCGTCGCAGCGACGATTCTACAAGCTTGCGCAAGCAGATGGGCCACGCAGTGCGTGTGCGCGAAGCCGACGCTGACTCCCTCAAGCGCCAACGGTCCGGCGGGGAATACCATCACAGTCACGATAGCGACGCGACGACGGGGGCTTATTTGTGATACACGCTCGATGGTTCTACACCGACTTGCGGATCATCGCCTCACGGCACGCGTAATAAAATCACAGAGCGGAACCGTCCCTGTCCCCATCCCTACTGTGTTCGGAAGGACGTTAAAGTTGCAGGCGATTGCGTTCAAAGCCGGGATGCACCGATTCGCCGATCGCAGTCGGACTTTACACGGCGTCGACTCAAAATTGCCGTCACCACGGTCCCACGATTAGATGAAAACCGTGTCCGTCTCTGTACGGGCGGGCTTCGTAAGCGGGCGGGCCGCCCATTGAAATTCTCCGCCGACCATCGGGGAGTGTTGCCGGTAACAGTTTTTCAGGACGCTTTACTCATGCAATTGGAGGCGAGGGGAGTTGAACCCCTGTCCTCGTCGCTATCCGCGCAAACATCTACATGTTTATCCGACGACAGGTTCTGAGGAGCCGAGCCATGCGCCGGCACATTGCCGGCTCCCGAGCGTCCACGAAATCGATTCACGAACCGGCGCGGTCGCTCCGCCGATTCGCCAGCCTGCTGTCCACGTTTGCCGTCGTAGCAGGCGTCCCACGGCAAACGTCGCGGTCAATTAAGCCGCGAGAGCGAGACCTTCGTTGTCTGCGTTTGTTTTTTGGTCCGGTTTTTAACGAGGCCAACGAACCATCCTCGACATGCCGCCTGCGCTTCCAACGATGAGTCGAAGCCAGTACGCCCCCTTTTTTTGTGCTTGAACAAATACCTCTTTTTGGCGTCTTATGCAACAGGAGCGCACGGCTCGTAGAGGCGCGGCTCTAAAGAGTAATTCCGGGAATGTCGATTCAAATAACAGCTCGATCCTTGGCCGACACGCAACAGGCGGACATCACTTCCAGTGAGGCGACCCAGCCCAGGGAACTTTCAGGGCTTCCCGAGAAGTCTATCCCGCTTTCGCGGTTTTTGCGGCGCTCTCTGCGGTGGACGCGTCGAAACTTCAGCAGTCGCGCGAGGCTGCTTTCAGGCGGGGAAGTCGTCATCCTTTCAGCGCCAAAAAGCGGACGCACATGGATCCGGACATTTCTTTGCGCCTACTTATGCAGACGTCACGGCCTTGAGTTCACACTGCAGCCCGGGCGGTACGATCATCCGGAATTTCCCAGGGTCATATTCTCCCATGATCGTTTTGAGCACCGAACCAAGGGTAATCGCTGGGACCGCGTGCGCGGCAAATATCTCGTTCCGAGAAGAGAACTTCGAAGGGCCAAGATTATCTTGCTCGTGCGGGATCCCAGGGATTGTTTCGTCTCTCTGTATTTACAAATGACGCGACGCGATCCCAGCGCCGAGGCAGCATTAAAGCAAAAATCCGTCAGTGAGCTCCTGCGTGACAAGAGATTTGGAATCCGCGGCATTGTCCGTGCGATGAACGACTGGCTTGACGAATTTTCAGGCCGAAAGGATTTCACGATCGTCCGGTACGAGGCGGTGCGCGCATCTCCAGCCGAGCATTTTCGAGACCTGCTTGCCGTGGTCGGCGAAACAACGCTGGATATGTCGATTTTTCAGGAGGCGCTTGAATTTTCCCGTTTCGAGAACATGCAAAAATTAGAAGCAGCCGGGGTTTTTGATTCGAAAATCCTGCATCCGGGTGACGTGCGTGATCCGGAGTCATTTAAAGTGCGTCGCGGAAAAGTAGGCGGTTATCGGGAGTATCTCTCGCCCGAGGACCTCGAGTATGCCGCGGACGCATTGAGGGACCTCGATCCTAAGTTCGGCTATAACGCCTGAGAGAAATTCACGGGCCGGACGCATGGCCCGGAGGGCGTAAAGCCCAGGCAAGAGAAGTTCACCGTGCTTGTGACAAGCACTTTGCCGATTTATCTGTTCCTTGCTAAAAATCGAACGCTGTAGCGCGATGGCCACGTCTTCCGGGCTTTTTATCAAAAATCGCGCAAAACCGTCAGACGCGATTCAGCTCCTCCTCGTAAACAGCACAGTGCTTGGCTGTCTGCACCTTCTTCTTCTTGATCCGATGCACAAGTTTACGCGTTGCAGTGACAAGTGGTTCGGCAAATTCTGCGCGGCATCACGTTGTCAGTGAGGATCCATTCAGGACGTTTGCGTTCGGTAACGCGCGAGGATCATGGCTACGGCAAGGACGAATGCCTGTCGTTGCAAATGCTCCGGCTCTCGCTGCGGCGTTTCCAAAATGATCTCCCACGGCCGTGGCTGCTGCTCCGGAGGAGCTGAAAGTACACCGGCATAACATTCGCGCACGATCGCGTTGTTGGCTGGAAAACCGTCAATCAGCGTGGAGCGACACCGCGGAAGTGCGTGGTGTGCCGTCTGCAAAGCCTCATGGAGCAGGTCATCCGTTTCCGTGCCGTAATACGCGAAACCGTAAACACCGTCGCTCGTGTCGTCGGTGTGCAGCGAGATAATGCCCTCAAACTCCTGGTTACGAATCTCCGCCTCCAGGAGGCGTACCTCCGGTTCCGCGGAGTTTTGCCAGAACTGGCGATTCAAATCCGCTCCGGACCTGGAGCAGCGAGTGCCGTCGGCAAGTCCGCTCGGGTTACACATCGGGTAGATGAAGAGCTGGTAGTCGCGTCCCACTTCGGGACGCGCATTGAGGGCGCGGACAAGATCCACCAAACCGAGGACCGCCTCTGGCTCATCCCCGTGAATGCCTGCGAAAAGGCCCACCTTGATCCGACGCTTCATTCGCTGCGTGCGCTGGAAAATGAAGCGCGGCATCCAGAAGCGGTCTTCGCCCATGTGCCACATCCCGATGGAGTCGGCGATCAGGTATGGTGAGGCAGCGACCTCGAATAGCAGCGGCAACAGAAGCTTGCGGAGAGATGGCGGCATTGAATCGCCTTCTTCTACCTTGACGCGGCCAATCGATGGACTGTCTGAATCTCTCTTTCCAAATCCGCGTACCAGCTCAGCTAATCGCTTGACGGCTTCCTCCGCATCGCGGCCTTCTGCTTCAATTATGGCAGTGTCTCCGCAATTGAGGTTAGCGCACAGCACCTCAAGAATACTGGCGGCGGAAAATCTCTCTTCCCCTTTGAGCAGCCAAATTTGGGAGCGAAAGGCTTTTGCGGCGAGGACGAATTCTGCTGCTGGCCGCGCGTGCAGGCCCAACTCATTGATGATCGTGATTTCTTGCCGGATCACGACACCCGAGCCGCTAACGCGGCTTGCAGATTGATCAACTTCGTATTGTTCGAACATAGCTCGTAAGGTCGGTGGTGAATGTTTAAAAAGTACTTGCATTAATTCCTAGTAATCTAGTATGATTTCAAAATCATACTAATCTAGTAGACATTTTGGATAGATAAAGAACCAAATATAAAATGAATGATCGGATTGATTTGCCTTTCCTTAGCACGCCTGGGTTTTCCAACGGCGAGTGCGATACCAATGGACATCAGTCTCCGCGTGATACGCACGCATAGAAACAAGGCATGAAACTTTCCAAACGCGGCGAATATGCGCTCCGAGCTCTTATCGATCTCGGAATCGCCTCCGAACTCGGTTGGCCAATGCTCCAAGTAAGCGAATTGGCCGCAAAAGAAAAACTGCCAATCAAGTTTCTCGAGCAGATTTTTGCACAGCTTAAAGCGGCCGGATACGTGAAAAGCAGGCGCGGAAAGTTTGGGGGCTATTCGCTAGCGCGATCCATGAAGCGGGTAAAGTTTGGCGCTGTCATCCGATTGATCGACGGACCACTGGCGCCGATTCGGTGCGTTAGTCAGACGTGCTATGCGCGCTGCTCCTGCCCGGATGAAGTGCACTGCGGCCTAAGAATGTTGATGTTCGACGTTCGAAACGCCATCACCACAGTGCTCGATCGCTTCACTCTGGCAGACATCGTCGAGATCACACTTCGCAAATATCGCCGCAATAAAGTCGCGCCGCCTTTCCTTCACCGATCGATTCCGCTCGCGTCGATCCTGTCCAAAGAGGGCGAGCCACCGCTTCGTGGACCGAGCAGGGTGGAGTCACTGAAGCAGTTTCCAGGGTCCCGAGGGAGCCAGTCACGCAACGGCCGCGCGAAAGGCACGGCAAAATAGGAGAAACTTATGCTGATCAGAAACTGTTTTTTATGGCCCGCCAGCGTTGTCGTTTCATTGCTGCTGCTGGCCACGATCCCACCGCTGAGTGCCGAGACCCCATCCGATGCCGAGAGATTGCAAAAGCTTGAACAAGCCGTCAGCCAACTGCAAAAGCGCAATGCCGAACTTGAACAGGAGGTTTCGGGATTAAAGAAGCGCACCTCTTGGGCGCCTGTCGTTGGGGCAGAAGGTAAAACCAAGAAGGAAGTGACCAGCGATGGAAAGACATATGTCGAGAAAGTCGTGCCCGATTTGGCAAGTGCCGAAAAATGGAAATTGGCACCGTGGCTCACTGAATTGGAGCTCTTCGGTGACCTGCGTCTGCGCTATGAATACCGCGGTGGCAGACTTCCCGGTAACGATCCGGATCATCCTAACGATTGGCAGGAGCTCGAACGCGAACGCTACCGCCTCCGGCTGGGACTTCGCGGAACGCTTATGGATGATTGGTTCTTTGGTCTCCGGTTAGAGACGAGCGCCAGCGCGCGTTCGACAAATGTCACGTTTGGCGACGACACATCAACTACCTCTCCCGGGGGCGGTGGGCCATTCGCAAAGGGCAGTGATGGTATCTACGTCGGGCAGGCGTATGGTGGTTACAAGGGCTTTCCGGGCTTTATTTTCACAGGCGGTCGAATGCCAAACCCGTTCGTCATCACGAAAATGGTTTGGGATGATGATATAAACCCGGAAGGTTTGGCCGAGCAGTGGAAGCATACGTTCACTATTGGTGCCGGGGAAGCTACTCCAGCCTCCTACAGCAAGGACGGGAAAAATGTAGCGCCGCCACCTCCACCGGCACCGTTCCTGAAAATCGACGTCTTCGCGAACTTTGGTCAGTTTGTTTACGACGATACCAACCCGTCAAACCCAATTGGCACACCCCCAACAACGACACAGCCAATAGGCGGTGAGACTCAGCAGACTCCGCTTGCCAATGCGTTCATGCTCGGCTGGCAGGTCGGAGCGAAGTTTGATTTTCCGCACATCGCTATACTTCCAGCTTGCGCCAACCCTCTACAACTACACAGGAGACGGCAACACGTTTAACATCCATTTCTCAGGCGATCCCGGTGGCAATCAAACGGGAATTAACAGTCTTTTGGTTTTCGATATGCCAATGGAACTCGGCTGGAAAGTTGGAAAGATACCGATGCAGCATCTTCGGGGATTTTGCGACCAACTTCGAAGCTGACGATCGTGCGGACGCTGCGGGTCATCCAGGCAAGGGCGGCGACCGTTACGCGTATCAGATCGGTCTCGGGATTGGTCAGTTAAAGAAGAAACGCGACTGGGAAGTTCGCGCCTGGTGGCAACACCAAGACCAGTTTGCGCTCGATCCGAATCTTGTCGATTCAGATCTTTTCGACCAGCGGCTAAACTTGCAGGGTGTGGCTGTGAAGGCCGGGTACATGCTGTCTGACGCCGTGCTCTTTAATCTCACCTACGCCTATGCCTGGCGGATCGACGACGTCACTGGGCACGGGAGGAACGGGCAACCTCACTATCAACCCGGTGGACCAGTACCAGCTATTCCAGGCAGATCTCAGTTTTAAATTCTGAGTGAGACAAGCTATCAAATCGCGGGAACAATTCGATGAAATTATGAAACGCTATACAATTCGAGCGGCAATTCACGACGGCAAAATCTTTTACCAATTATCGTTGGAATACCGCCGGGCCAATAAGAACCGGCGCAAAGATTCCTCCTCCGGCTCGCTGTCCCGTTACCTGGCGGCAATGAGGCGACGCGCGCGAACTTGAGAGAATGAAGAATCAAACATCGGGTTCGGCTGTAACGGTTCCTTCCTCGTCGTGACCTATGAATTCATCGGACTTTGCCTATCTCATGATCACGTTCTGTTACTCAAAGCCAACTATGAAAATAAGAATAACGACAATTATTGGAATGCTCCTGCTTTCGCCGTTTATGCGTGCCCAAGAGAAAACAACGATTCGATTCGGGCATTTTCCAAACATCACTCATGCGCAAGGGGTGATCGCACACGCACTTTCTCGGCAAGGCAACGGCTGGTTTGAAAAACGCCTCGGACCGAATGTCGCGATTCAGTGGTTTACCTACAATGCGGGGCCATCAGCGATGGAAGCAATCTTCGCCGGATCGCTGGATGTCACCTACGTGGGCCCGAGTCCTGCGCTCAATGCGTACTTCAAATCGAACGGCGAAGAAATTCGCGTAATCTCGGGCGCAGCCAATGCCGGTGCTGCTATGGTAGTAAAGGCTGATTCGCCTATCAAAACGCCGGCGGATTTTCGCGGAAAAAAAATTGCTACGCCGCAACTCGGCAACACGCAGGACGTCTCCTGCCGGGCATGGTTAAAAGCCCATGGTTTCAAAATCACGCTAACGGGCGGTGACGTATTGGTAATCCCTACGGCGAATCCGGATCAGCTCACGCTCTTTCAACGTGGCGGAGTTGATGCTGTTTGGACAGTGGAGCCGTGGGTGACTCGTCTGGAGCGCGATGCGAAGGCGCGCGTTTTTCTCGAAGACAAGGACACGATTACCACGTGGCTCGTTTCGAGTGTGAAGTTCCTGCGGGACCGGCACGAATTGGCGAAGAAGATCGCAGACGCAAACACGGAATTAACCAAATGGATTCAGCAGAATGAAGCGGAAGCACAAAAGTTATTGATCGAAGAATTGAAGGCCGAAACACGGGCCGACTTTCCGCCAGACGCCGTCGCGCAAGCGTGGAAACGTATTCAGTTCACCAGCGAAGTATCGCGCGATTTGATTGGCAAATCGGTGCAGGATGGCAAGGACGCAGGTTTTTTAAAAGGCTCGACAGACACCTCCAAGCTAATCGAATCTCCGTAATGCGTCGAGCAGTCCCGCGTTCCTCAGCCAGTCAGGAGCTCGAGGTTATTCCGCCCTCGAAGCTCGCGATCGAGAACGTGTCCAAGAATTTCCAAAGCGCTTCCGGTCCGGTCCTGGCGTTGGACCGCGTAAGCCTGAACGTCGCCGAAGGTGAATTTGTTTGTCTTGTCGGCGCAAGTGGGTGTGGCAAAACGACGTTGCTCAATATTATTGCCGGCTTGGAAAAACCGGATAGTGGTAAAGTGCTGGCCGATGGGAAACCGGTGACAGGACCTGGCCGCGAACGGCTCGTCATGTTCCAGGAACCGGCGCTTTTCCCATGGCTCGATGTCTTTGGAAATGTTCTTTTTGGGCTTAGGCTCAAACCCAATTTAACAAACAAAGACAGGCGCGATGTCGCGAAATATTATCTCGAACTTGTGGGTCTGAGCCGGTTCGAACACGCAAACATTCACGAACTTTCCGGCGGAATGAAGCAGCGGGTCTCCCTCGCACGCGCACTTGCGCCGAATCCGCGCGTGCTTCTCATGGACGAACCGTTCGCCGCGCTTGACGCCCTCACTCGCGAACAGCTTTACGGCGATATTCAAGAAATTTGGAAAGCCCGTCGCAAAACCATCGTCTTTGTTACGCACAACGTTCGTGAAGCGGCATGTCTCGGCGATCGTGTTCTGCTGTTTTCGCCTCATCCCGGTCGCATTCAGGCGGAATTCACGGTGGATTTGCCGCGACCGCGCGACATCAACAGTGTCGACCTTGCCGCTCATGCCACACGAATCACCAAAGCTTTGAAGAGTGTGGGTCAAGCCGAAACCAATGCTGCAAAATGAAGCGATTTCTCCTCGCGGCTGCATTTTTCGCGGTTCTCGCTTTACTGTGGGAAATCGCCTATCGCGCAAGAATTTGGTCGCCCGTCTTGCTGCCGTCCCCGGGTCAAGTCGTAACCTATTTGGAAGGCGCTGTTGCCGACGGAACCCTCGCGAAAGCGACCGTGATAACGATGCGGCGCCTGCTGGTGGGCTACTTGATTGGAGTTATCGTAGGCCTGCCTCTCGGACTCCTGACAGCACGCTGGAAAGTGTTTGGCGATACGATCGGAACGCTTGCGCTTGGTTTACAAACATTACCCAGTGTCTGCTGGGTGCCTCTGGCGCTCTTATGGTTTGGCCAGACAGAAGCAGCCATGCTTTTTGTTGTGGTTATGGGAACTCTCTGGTCGGTGATCATCGCCACCGAGACCGGCGTGCGCAATGTTCCGCCGATCTATCGCCGCGCCGCATTGACTATGGGATCCAAGCGATTGCACATGTGGTTCAAAGTGATCCTGCCTGCGGCGCTTCCCTTTATCGTCAGCGGCATGAAGCAAGGGTGGGCCTTTGCCTGGCGTTCCCTGATGGCTGCTGAGATTTTCGTGACAATCCTGACTGGCTTTGGCCTTGGGCAGCTCCTCCATTATGGCCGCGAACTGAGCGCCATGGAGCAGGTCATCGGGATCATGATTGTTATTGTTGTTATCGGTTTGCTAGCCGACAAAATTTTCTTTTCGCCGATCGAAAGGTTTTTGCATCGGCGCTGGGGCACGAGCCAGGCATGAGATTCGGACACAAGAGAGTGCCCATTTCGGTGCAACGGGAGGTACGCATCACCAACAAACTGGGATTGCACGCGCGGCCGGCTGCACAATTCGTCAAACGTGTGCGGAGTTTTCGATCGGAAATTTGGCTGATCAAAGAAGGCAAACGGTTTTCTGCTTCCAGCCTTATCGACGTTTTACGCGCCAACCTCGATTGCGGTGCAACGGCTACGCTCGAAGCACACGGAGTTGACGCGGATGAAGCTCTCGAGGACTTGGAGAAGTTACTCGCGGAATTCCACCAACACGAAACTGACTAGCGTAAAGGCCGCGCCACCAGGATTCCGCTGTCTGAGCCGTAGCGATAAAGATATTTCGAAAGCTCCGAGTCCACGACTACGCGGCCGTAATTGCTGGGCGAAGAAGCGTGCATGAAATGCAAGACGCCGTCGCTTGTGCGGAGCGCCAGGCCCACGTGCGCGGTCGAACGAAGGGCACCGCGGTCACGCGAAATAATCCCGATGATGTCACCACTGCGCAGCTTCGGTTCAATCCGAGCAACCTGGCTTTTTGGAATTTCGTAGAGAGGCCGAGATGAAACGTTTGCTTCCATGCGGGCAAGTGGCCCGAGAAGCGAACGATTCGAAGCGAGATAACGATAGTGTCGCCAGCCGGCGCTCATCTCCCGCGCGGAATGTGGAACGCTGCGCCCGCCCAGGTCGCGGGTCAAATCTTCAACAAGACCCCGGCGATTATTATCGTACAGCCAGTCTTCCAGGTAATGCAGACGCGAAAGATAATCGCCGGTGCATTCGCCCCCGCGGTATCGATCCATTTCGATGTAATGCAGCAGACGCTCCGGAGTCCAATTCGGTTCTGGTTCATTCAGCATTCGGGCGAAACCGAGGGCGATCTCGAAAAAGGTCCAACAATCCATTCCCTGAAAATTTACTGAGGGCGACTCGATCCGGTTATCGATCTCAAGAGTGAAATGCTTGTAACGCGTTCCTACCAATGCCTGCCCGACTGCGGCGGTCCGTTCCCCAATTGGCAAGGCTTTCCAATTCCCGGCTTTCGCTTTTGCGACCAGTCGATTGAATTGGTCCTGTCCTTTAAAGACAGTGCCGAACGGCAACCGCGTTTCAGAGGCAAACGCGATGGAACAAAGCAAAAACAGGGGAACCAGAATCTTCCAACTTCGCATAACCGGCACAACTCAAGCCGAAATGGATAACGTGACAAGGTTAAAAAGCTTACAAAGTGAAAACGTTAAAAGGGCGCACGACGTAGCGGCGTCGCTGGATTTGGTAACTTTTTAAGCCTTTTAACTTTTTAACTGTCTCATATCGTTTAAACGTCGTGCCAATTCGTTTCCCAAAAAAGAGCCGGAGAAACATTGTTCGCCAATCGGAGGACGGTGCCATTGCCAAGCGTTCCACGCGAGTACGGCTGCGCCCGCGAGCCGACTGGCATAAACGCAATTTTCTTACCAGCGTCCTGATTCCGTCCCTTTTCATTAAACGGGCTGGTGATCAGGCACCGCGGGCTCCGCAATTCCCAAAAATTCGAGAAGGCGAGATTTGTATTACGTGGATCGGCCACGCATCATTTCTTGTTCAGACCCACGAGGTCAATGTCTTGATTGATCCGAACTGGTCGATGTGGCTCAAGGTAATCAAGCGTCTGAAGCAACCGGGCTTCAAAATCCATCATTTGCCATCGATTGATTTCGTTTTGGTAACTCATGCTCATTTCGATCATCTCGACCGGCGCACGCTGCGTCGCGTGGCGGCCGACCAGCCGATCGTTGTGCCGATCGGCGTGGGAAACCTGGTGCACGATCTCGGTTTTCACATCGTGCACGAGCTCGATTACTGGCAGACGGTCGAGCTGGGACCGCTCAAAATTTCGCTCACGCCTTGTCATCACTGGGGTGCTCGGTTTCTTGCGGATTTGCACCGCGACTTTGGTGGATTCGTTATTGCGGCAAATGGCCGAACCATTTTTCACTGCGGCGATAGCGCCTACTTTCCCGGCTTTAAAGAAATCGGGGACCGTTACCCGATCGAAATTGCTCTTCTTCCCATCGGTGCTTACGAAGCGCCAACAGGCCGGGAAGTTCACATGAACCCGGAAGAAGCGGTCAAAGCATTTCTGGAACTCGGCGCCAAGACTTTGATCCCGATGCATTACGGGACTTTTCGCCTCGGCTTCGAACCGCTGCATGAACCGCCACAACGTTTGCTCAGATCTGCGCGCGAACACAGAATTGAGGAGAAGGTCCTGGTGATGACCGAGGGGACGCCGGTCGTGTTATGAAGAGAAAAACGCCGAACGCTCAACTTCCAACGCCGAGTATTGAATGGCTTAGAGTAAGGGAAGACGAGTGGGCTTACACATCGAAGACTGGAACGTCCAACGCCCAACGCTCAACGCCCAACGCTCAACTAAAAGGGACCGCCCATTTCGATTTGGAAGACAGGCTGTTGGATTTTAGCGCGCGGATCATTCGCTTGGTCGATGCTTTGCCCAACACTCGAGCGGCCAACCATGTCAGCGGACAACTCCTGCGTTGTGGAACCTCGCCATACGGAAACCACGGTGAAGTCGAAGCGGCGGAATCGCGCCGGGATTTTGTCCACAAGCTGCGAGTGTGCCTGAAAGAACTGAAAGAGAGCAAGCGCTGGCTGCGACTTCTGCAAAAGGCGGGGCGAGTACCCGAGCGGAAAATGGTGGCAATACTTCGTGAAACCGAAGAACTGATCAAAATTTTTTTTGCGAGTGTCCGGACGGCAGAGAAGAACGCAGGGAGGGACGCAACTTGAGATCGCGTCTTCTTCCGTTGGACGTTGGGCGTTGGGCGTTGAGCGTTGGGCGTTTGCTGTCTTAGATGTCCGAGCCGCGCTCTAAGCGTTCCGATTTTCTCGGCGCACTCTCAGCTGGTTTACTCGTCGTCCTCTTTTGCTTCATCCTTCTCTGGCACGATCCGCTCGTTTTTTGGAATGACGACTATGAATTGTCCGTTCTTCCCGTGTTCGCCGACATGGCGCGCAGCTGGTCCGAAGGATATTGGCCAATCTTAAGCCCCTATTCGTGGGTCTGCGGCAATCTCGCCGGGGAATTCCAGTACGGAGTGTTCTCGGTTTTTGTGAACGCAGTTGTCATCGTTGTCTGGAAATTTCCGCTCACGTTTTCGCAGCAAGCGGCTGCCGTTTCCATTGCGCATCTTTTTGCTCTGGCGGTGGGCGCATTTTTGCTCGCGCGCGATCGTCAGTTTTCAGTTCCCTTGTCGATTTTCGTCGCGCTGATCGCGTCGTTAAACGGTTGGATCATCTGCTGGGGCGCGACGGATTGGTTCGGCGCGTTAGGCGCCTTTACATGGCTGCCTTGGGCGTGGTGGGCGGCCGCGCGCGCTCTCGATCCACGGCGAAGCAAATGGAGATTTCTCTGGCCGGCGCCGTTTGTTTACCTCGTCGTTACTGGCGGATTTCCTTACACGGTTTTGATGCTGTTGATCTTGATCGCATGGCTGGCAATCAAGGCGTTAGTGGAAACTCGGAGCATTTTGTCGGTTATGCCGATGCTTTTTGGCGTGGCACTCGGCTTCGGCTTATCCGCTCCCGCGTGGCTCGCGATTCTTGATCTGGTTCAGGGTTCAGCGCGCGAATTGCAGCCGGCGAAAGCGCATTGGCAATGGCTTGTTCCACCAGCGGCTTTACCCGGCCTGATCTTGCCGTGCTGGACTGTTAATTGGTCCGATTTTTCCAATCGTTACTTGTCACACACGGCAGCGGAACTGGCTTGTGGATTTGTCGCACCGGCAGCGCTGATCGCTGGGTTGGTCTGGCGCGCACGGGCGCTCGTCAGGCAAATCAAATGGGAACTGGTTCTGCTTTTACTCTTGCTTTTGTTTTCCATGCTTCCGACAGCCGGGTTTTTTCGTTGGAGTTTTCGCTGGCTGCCGTTTTTTCATTTAGTTCTCGCGATCTGCGCGGCAGAAGCGTTGCATCTGCTACCGAGATCATCCGCCTCCGCCCCGGCTATGGCGGGCAGGCTGATTCCGGCTACCGTGGCGCTCTCGCTCGGCACCGTTACCGCCATCGCGATGCTAATCCTGGGTACGGCTGGGCCGTACGCTTTCCCTTTCATATGGATCTTTCTTGGACTGGGAACGTTTTGGTTCCTGTGGACACTTTTGTTGCGTGGCTCTGAATTTCAGAAATGGCCACCAATGGCGATCACGTTTTTAGCATTCCTGGCGACATATATCTACATCCCGACGAACTGCGGCGTCCCCAGGTACAACTTCTCACAGGCACTTCTTAAACCTACGCCGCTCGATCCACAGCGCCTTTATCTCAGCATTTATCCATGGGCGGAGCTGACCTATTGCGTAGCATACAAACCGCAGCCGGTCGGCGAGACTCTGCGACCTGGTAGCACACCAATGTGGGCAGGATTGCGTTTCATCAATGGCTACAGTCCGATTCGTCCAGCCGGAGTGGCCCGGGAATTCGCGACCTCGATTCATGGCGAAATCAATCCCGACGTAGGAAGTCATCTCCTCAATTCACAGGCTGGCCAGGGTGGCGAACTAGCTTTAATGGGCGTGGATGGAATTGTCGTTGCACAAGAATTGGATTTGACGCCGCGGCCGTCTTCCGAATGGGAAGTGGTTCTTACAACCGATGAAGGCCGGGTTTTTCATCGACGCGGCGCCCCATTCGAGCGAGTGCGTTCGATAACTTCCCTTGATTCGCGGCCTGGAGAACAATTTGCTACAGCGACTGTTTCGCGAATCAATGATTCGCGAAATCGAGTGGAAGCAGATGTCGATGTACCCAATGGCGAACGTCCGGCCCTGCTTACTTTTTCTCGACCATATTTTCGCGGATACGAAGCGCGACTGGGGATTCGAAAACTGGCGGTCACCTCTTATCGCGGATTATTTCCAATGGTCGAAGTTCCAGCAGGCGCTCGTGGACGGCTTGCTCTCACATATCGACCAGCCTGGCTGATTTGGGGAAGTGCCAGCGCTGGCGCTTGCATTCTTGTAATCCTGCTTGCAGTCATCTGGAGAGGCAGGGCGAACAACAGAGTTTTGCCGCCGCCGTGCGGGCGTTACGACACAATTTCACCGGCCAATGTTTAGATTCGCATGCGCCGGATGATGCGCGCAAGCCTGCCCTTCTTCGCTCGTTTGAGTTTCAGGTAACGTGTTGTCCATTCTTCAGAGATTCGAGTGGCCTGTTTTTCGACTGCAGGCGGTGGGATTTCGATATCCGACGCAAATGGCAATCCCAGAAATTCTAGAACGCGCTCCGCAGCGGCGCGATGAGACGCGATGACGTCTTCATAATAAAGGACAAGAGGCTCAATTTGATTCTCACGAAAATAATTTCCCCATCCTTCGTCGTGCGTCGCGATGCGATTGCACCATTCGTCGATTACCTTGAAATCGAACTTGGGTATGGCCTGCGGTTGCGATTTCTCCTCGGCTTTTTGAGTCCAAACACGTGTTTGGCATGCCATGGCCCAGGAGACTGCCTGCTCGACATGGTTCCGGCGCCGCATCCATATGTATTTTGGCTTGCAGAAAACAGCTGCGAGAAGCTGCTCTCCATTCAAAGTCTTGTATGCAGGGATTTCCTGTAACATCTGGAGCATTCGTTCGAAATAACTCCACATTATGACAATGCCGAAAACTCCATTGGCTGCCGTATTTTCCCGTAAAACGTTTTGCACATAGGCGACCCGTGATGGTGCGCCCCAACGTTTTTCCCAGGTTTCTTCGGGCTTGGACAAAAAATGCTCCCTTGGCGAGCCGGCTACGCCAGTGCTTCGGAGGATGCTGCAAAGCAAATGTGTTCCGCTTCGCTGAACAGAAGCAACGATGTAAGAGATTGCAGGGTTCAAAAATTCTGGAGAAAGAGGACCGCTTATCTCCCAGCGATCGGGAAGGAGCCCCGAATGATGCCCATGAGCATCACAGTTGTTTGGGAGCCTCCAGGAGCTCGATCACTCGTTTTAGCAAACGGCCTGCGCCGCCTCCGTCAATACTGCGATGATCGAAGCTCAGTGTGATCTGGGCTTCAGTCCTGGCAACAAATTCTTTTTTCTCTTCATCCCATGACGGAACTTTTTTTCCGGCCCCCAGGCCAAGCAGCAATGTCTGATCCGGCAATGGGATTGGCGTGCCCCATTCCATCCCAAAAGTTCCGAAGTTCGAAACGGTCGCAACACCGCCGGCTTGCATGTCTGGCGAGATGCGCCGCTGTCGGCCGAGATCAACGAGCTCCTTATATTTCGCGGTGAGATCAGCAAGCGAAGTTTTCTCGGCCGCCCGGATCACAGGGACCATGATTCCATCTTCGGCTTCAACGGCGATGCCTACATCAATGGAGTTTGATTGCACGACACGATTACCAATCAGCTTCGCCGCTGCGCCCGGAGTTTCCGCAAGGGCCAGCGCAAGCGCGCGTAGCGCGTAGAGGCCTGGGCCGGGTTTGGGCTCGCGCGACCGTCGATCCTGCAGCACCGGATCAAGATTTACCGACGAACCAATCGTTGAAAGCGGTCGCGTCCAACTTCGCCGCATCGCGTCGGCCACACCGGAGCGGATCGCAGAAGCTTCGTGCGCCGTTTGATTCTCGATCTTTTGCAGAAAATTTTCCAGGTCCTTGATTGTAACGCGGTTGCCTGCGCCTGTGCCCATAATTCCTGCGAGGTCGGCGGTTGTTAGCTGCAGTTCGGCCATTCGTGCTCGAACACGCGGGGACATGAATGTTGCACCCTTCGCCGCAACTGGAACCGGCAATCCGCCAGCGCGTGCGCCGTCGCCGTCACGCGCCGAGATCTTCTTCTCGCGTGCCGGAGCGACCTCCTCGTCAGCGCGCGCGGGAATTTCTTCTGCGACTTCGCGCTGCGGTGGCGGCGGTTGTTTTGCAAATCTCGCGGCGTCTGCTTCGCTCGCTTCCACATATCCCAAAACCGCGCCGACCGGGTAAGTCTCTTTCAATTGCACGGAGACTTTTGCAATCTTGCCTTTGCACGGCGTCGTCACGCCCATCACCGCTTTATTGGTTTCGACCTCTATGATTTCCTGGTCATCCGCAACTTCGTCGCCCGGCTTCACTTTGATGTCGACGATTGTGGCTTCGGCGATCGATTCGCCTAGTTGCGGCATGATGATTGGAACTTGCGGCATAAATTTCTATTCTCGAAGCACCGTGCGGGCTTTTCTCGCGATCTCTTTTGCGTTGGGTCTGTGGGTCGACCAAAGATTTGGATGATAAGGGATCGGCGTGTCCTTTGCATTGATGCGCTGCGGCGCGGCATCCAACAGATGAAAACCTTCCGCCGCGACGCGCGCAACCACTTCTGCCGTTGCGCCGCCCCACGGAAACGATTCTCCCACACACAACAGGCGGCCCGTGCGGGCGACGGAAGCAAGCACGGTGTCGGTGTCGAGCGGCTTCACCGAGCGAAGGTCGACAACTTCAATTTCAAAACCTTCGCCGGCCAATTGCTCCGCGACCGCCAGCGCTTCATGCACCATCGCGCTATAACTCACAATGGTCAGATCGCGTCCTTCCCGGGCGATCCGGGCCCTGCCTGTGGGCAAGCCCTCAGTCGGCAATTTGTCGGCCTTGAGATGATAATAGAGATACTTGTGCTCGCAGTAGACAACCGGATCATCGATGGCCACCGCTTCAATGAGCATCGTATACGCGTCTTCCACTGTCGCCGGCGTCATGACAATGAGCCCCGGATAATGCGCGTAAATTGATTCCATCGATTGACTATGGAACGGCCCGCTTCCTTTTGTTCCACCTGAAGGCAGACGAACCGTGATGGGAACCGGCATGTTCGTCCGCCAGTAATGGGTGCCGGCATTGTTTAGAATTTGGTTCAGCGCAATGCTGGAGAAATCAGCGAACTGCATTTCCACAATCGGTCGCATTCCCTCAATCGCAGCCCCAATGGCGGTCCCCACCATCGCATCTTCGCTGATCGGCGTGTTCAGTACGCGTCCCGGAAATTCTTTAGCAAGACCTTTTGTTGCTTTGAAAGCACCCCCAAACGCGCCACCGACGTCCTGCCCATAGATAAACACGCGTTCGTCGTCACGGAGCAGTTTCGCCTGCGCCTCGCGGATTGCTTCGAGATACGTGATGCTCATGGCTTCGCCGGTTTCCTCATCCTCATTCAATCGTTTTCCAGCTGATCGACAAGGTTACGTGTCGATAACGCGCACCAATCTTCCTTATCGCCTTCGGGCGGAGCTTCCTTTTGTGCAGTAGCGATTGCTTCATCCACTTTCGTGACTGCCTCTTTCCGCCACTCAGCCAGCGTTTCGGCATCGGCCAATTTCAAATCAGCGATTGTTTGCTCCGCGACCTTCAAACAATCACGCGCAAATGATTCGCGCTTGATCTCCTCCGTCACGTAACTGGCATCGTCGTGTTCGCCGTGCCCGGAAAGTCGCAGCACCGACGCGACAACCAATTGTGGCGGACGTCCCGCGCGCGCACGTTTGACTGCTCCGCCGATTACTTCGAGGCACGCACTGAGATCCGTTCCATCAAGACTGTAGCCTTCAAAACCATAACCAATCGCGCGATCGACCAGATCATGGCACGCGAACTCGCGGTCATTCGGAGTGGAATAGGCATAATGATTGTTTGTCGCGACGATTACGAGCGGCACCTGCTCTACTGCGGCGATATTCATTCCCTCGTGAAAAGCGCCGGTCTGCATCCCCCCTTCGCCGATGCACGCCATTCCGATGAAGCCTTTCTCTCCCCTGAATCGTTTGGCCATTAACGCGCCGACAGTGACCGAAACCATCGCGCCCAGGTGGCTGACCATGGCGAGCTGGTTCTGCTGCGGCCGCCCCCGATGGATGTTGCCGTCGCGACCGCGCATTGGGCCAAGGCGCGAGCCTAGATAAGTGCGGGTGACGTCCAACAGCGCTTCGCCGAATGCGGATCGTCCCGCCTGGTCGCGAATCAACGGTGCGAAGATATCGCCCTTTTTCAAAAACAATCCGCATGCCGCACTCACCGCTTCCTGGCCCTTGCCGATATAGACGCCGCCAGTGATGAGCCCGCCTCGATAGAGACTAACGAGTTTTTCCTCCAGCGTGCGCGTCAGCAGCATCCAGCGAAACGCTTCGAGGAAGCGCTCGTGCGGCGGCGCTGGCTTTGTTTTTTTGGTTTTCGATTGGCGCTGCGCCGTCTGAAGCATCTGGCAATTTTACGCGAGATTAAGCAGCCCGCGCAAAAGAATTTTATAGCATCTCTATTCGTCCTCCAGGGAGGACAAGCTGCCGATAACTCCAAGCGAACAGCCTGCCTCCCCAGAAGGAAAACTACCGCATCGCAAGCGCGAGACGTTGCTGTGGAGGCTTCTGTTCTGCGTTCGCAAACGTTTCGGCGGAGACTTGGTGTGGCGCGGTCAACTTAATCCCAACCAGCTTGCTCACGCCGCGCTCTTCCATCGTTACGCCGTACAGCACGTCGGCCTTGGCGATGGTGCGTTTATTGTGCGTAATGATGATAAACTGACTCTGCTCCACGAACCGGTCCAACACGCGGATAAAGCGGTTGATGTTGCCCTCGTCCATCGCCGCGTCCACTTCGTCGAGAATGCAGAATGGACTGGGTCGCACCATGTAAATTGCAAACAGCAACGCCACTGCGACCATGGAGCGCTCGCCTCCACTTAGCAGGGAAACGCTTTGCAACTGTTTCCCTGGGGGCTTTGCGCTAATTTCGATTCCGCAGTTCAGCGGATCGTTTTCATCGAGCAGGGAAAGGTCCGCGCGTCCGCCGCCGAAGAGCTCCAGGAACATTTCACGAAAGTTGATCCGTACCTGAGCAAAGGTCTCGCTAAATAACTTTCTCGTAGTCGAGTTGATCTGCGCGATCACGTCGAGCAATTCGCGACGAGAATTGGTGAGGTCACTATTTTGCGATTCGAGAAATTTGTATCGCTCTTCCAGTTCGTCGTACTCCTGAACAGCATCCAGATTTACCGGGCCCATGTTGTCGAGCTGCGTCCGAAGATCTGCAATCAACTTGTCGAGATCGGTGTCAGTGAGCTGGATCGCGTTATCTGAACGCGATGGTAAGTCCGCGGCGGCTTCGCTGCCATTTGTGACATCGCCCCCGGAGCGGTCGATCCGCCTTTTCAGCTGCGCGCGAAGCGTTTTTTCAAACGCAAACCGGTCAGAACTAAATTCGCGCAGATTAATTTGATACCGGCGAGAAACGCGTTCGGTCAGATTATCGATTTTCAACTGCAGCTCAGCGTGCCGTACTTGTTCGTTGGAACGCGAATCGCGCAGGTCATTCAACGAGTTTCGAATTGTGCGCAGATTCGACTCCGCTTCGTTCATGGTTGTCGAGCGCTCCCTGCGCTGTTCAGTGAGCTCGGCTAATGCTTTCTCAAGACCCGCGCGTTGCCCGATTTGTGTCTCGATGGTGGATTCGGCGGTTCGTGATTCCTCTGCCTGCGTCGTCAGCCGTTTTTCGAAGCCGGTAATCTCAGCCCGGCGCGCCGCAATAACCTCTGCAAGCTCGGCTTCACGGGCGTTCATGGGCTGACGCTGCGCGATCAGATGTTCGTAGCGCTGTCGCTCAGTGGCAACGGTCAGACGCAATTCGTTCATTTGCTCCGTTGCCTCGTCCTCGCGCTTCGCGCCGTCATCCCGCGCGGCCTGCAGTATCTTTTGCTCGCCTTGGTTCGCTTCCAAAGTTGCCTGTTCTCCAGCCAATTCGTCTTCCAGTTTCGCAATGCGTTCGTCTGCGGCCTGGATTTGTCGGGCCAACGTAGTTTGCTCGGAGCGAACCTGAGTCTGCTTCTGTTCGCCTTCCTGGAGTTCTCGCGTGAGGAAGAGAATTCGATTGTCACAATCGGCCTTTTCACGTTCCGCGGTTTCGTGAGCTCGTCGGGCGTCTTCCAGCTCGCTGGTCGCTTTTTCCAGTACCCCTCTGGCGTCGGTGTATTTTTTAAGGAAAGCGTCGCGTTGTTCACCGATCTCGGAACATTCTTTGCTCAGGGCCGCCATTCGGGCTTTGCGTTCGAGTAGAGAATCTGCCGATGCTTCCCGGCTTCCGCCGAAGATCACTCCCTCGGTCGATACTAATTCGCCATCGAGCGTCACGGCTGCGATTTCGCTGTGTTTTTCCCTGGCAGTCAGCGCGTCTTCGAGGTTCTGAAAGATTGCAATGTTGTGAAGCAATTGTGCAACAAGCGGTGTGAGCGGCTCCGGTGCTGTTACTTTGTCAATTGCCCAGCCGAGCGATTTCTCCGGAGCGCGCTTTCCGTACTCTTTTGCCATGCCATGGGCGAGTTGCGGAACGACCAACGCCGCCTGGCCGAGTTTCTTCTCCTTCAAAGTCGCAATAATCTCGGGCGCCAATTGTGCATCCTTTAGCACGATAGCATGCAAATTTCGGCCCAATGCCGCTTCGATCGAAGGGATGAAATTTTGATCTACATCGAGATTGGCTACCAGAGCGCCCGCAAGCGCGGGCTCGAATCGCGATCGGTCATGCAGGCCTTTGAGCACAGCTTGCGACCCCTGCGCAAGACCTTCTCCCTCCTCGTTAAGCTGGCGTAGAATTTCGAGGCGCGATTCTTTTTCTGCCCGCCCACGCTCAATTGCGGCGAGCTCTTTCTCCATGCTCGCGACAAGTTGCTGGTGCTGTCGCAGAGTTTCCCCGCCAGTCTGAACAGCGGCTCGGCACTGATCGAGTTTGTTCTGCAGGTTCTCAGCCGTCGTGCGTACCGTGGCGATCTCGTCCTGGATTCGGGTGCGGGCGGTCTCTATGTTCGAAACTGCGGTATCTAAACCGTGCCGATTTTCCTCTGTCGTTTCACGGCGAATTTTAAGACCGGAAATCTCCTCTCCCAGGTCAGCGATTCGGCGCTCGATTTCTGACGCCGCTTTTTCCAGCGTCTCGAATTTCGATGCGTGCGCGGTTTGCTCGGTGCGAAGTTCCGAGAGTAGGCCGGTAAGTTCCTTTAGCTCTGCTTCCCTGGCCTGTAGCGCCTCGCTCGTCTTTTCAATCAGCGCGGTTGTCTCTTGAATTTCTTTGCCCTGCTGTGCGCGCTTAGTTTCGGCGGCAGCAATGTCGTTTCGAGAGCGTTCGACCAGTTCGTTCAA
The DNA here is from genome assembly GCA_963836455.1 of uncultured Verrucomicrobiae bacterium. Taxonomy (GTDB): domain Bacteria; phylum Verrucomicrobiota; class Verrucomicrobiia; order Chthoniobacterales; family UBA10450; genus Udaeobacter. Next base: position 114,663 of record CAWIJH010000016.1, on the reverse strand, counting down.
TTCCTCGGCGCGCTGCCGATTGAATTGGATTCGATTTCGGTGCGCATTAATTTCACTCTCAAGGCTCTGAAGTTCACTGCGGCTGCTCGCGATCTGCGCATCGATTTCTTCCAGCGCGCGGCGTTGCTCGGCCAGATCGTTTTCTCCTGCGTCGATTTTGGACCGGGTGGAATCTTCGGATTCGCCAAGACGTGTAATCTCAGCCTGGCAATGTGCGAAGGCAGCTTCGAGCGTCTCGAGTTGCTTGCGCGAATAATGCGTATCAAGGACACGAAGATCGTCGTGCAATGCCTGGTAACGCCGCGCTTTGCCCGCCTGCCGCTGCAACGAACCGATCTGACGTTTTACTTCCTTAATAATGTCGCCGATGCGCAAGAGATTTGCCTCGGTCGCCTCCAGCTTGCGCAGTGCCTCGCGTTTTTGCGTCTTGTATTTTGTGACTCCAGCTGCTTCCTCAAAAATTGCGCGTCGATCTTCCGGGCGCGAACTCAAGATCATATCGATCTTGCCCTGTTCCATCATGGAGTACGCAGCTCGCCCAATACCGGTGTCGGCGAAGAGATTCTGAATATCGCGCAATCGACAGGACGTTTTGTTCAGCAGATATTCGGAATTGCCATCGCGATAAACACGGCGAGTTACGCGCACGTCATGCCAGTCGATGCCCAGCTCGTCAGCGCAATCGGTGAAAGTCAGTGATACCTCGGCAACTCCCACCGGCTTGCGCGTGTCGCTGCCGTCGAAGATCACGTCAGCCATCTCGTCGCCGCGCAAAGACTTTGCAGATTGCTCGCCGAGCACCCAGCGTACGGCGTCGAGCACGTTGGATTTTCCGCAACCGTTCGGTCCGACGATCGCGGTCGTGCCTTGGTGAAAATTAAGGAGCGTTTTGTCGGCGAACGACTTAAAGCCGAGAAGCTCGAGCGATTGTAAGTGCATGGTAGGCCAAACCTCGGGCCTCACGAGGTCAATACAGCAAGCGTGCGAGGGTGACAAGCGAAAAACACACAATTTGGAGGGTTTTTGGGTCCTTCCAGCCACAGGATGTTGTGGGCTGTGAGTCCCGGCTGCTCGGTCGCGGAACATCGAACCGGTGCGGACGCTCGCTGGCGTTCTCGCCTCTCCCCTTGGGCAAGGCGAGAGGATTAAAGTGAGGGGTGGGGACAATTAGCGGTGTTTTAGAGTCGACCCTCACCCTCCCCCTCTCCCTAGCCAGGGAGAGGCGTCCCTCCGCACCCGCCATGTTACAAGTACCCGCCATTCGAAAAACGACCCTCGGCCGCGAAGCTAGCGCGCACTCTTGCTTTGGACAACTGAATCACGCAGGATGCACCGATGGCCGATGGATCGACGGTGTCGATACAACAAGCCGAGCGTGTCGATCATCAGTTGGTCCGCGGCATCGGAATTCCAGCTCTGACTGCCAACATTGTCAGCTCGACAATTGGCGCAGGAATTTTTGTAATTCCGGCAACCGTTGCGAGAGAACTGGGACCCGCTGCCCCACTCGCATTTGTTTGTTGCGCGATTGCGATGGTGTTGTTCGTCACTTGCTTCGCAATTGCAGGCAGCCGGGTGTCCCTGACCGGTGGACTGTACGCGTATGTCGAAGTCGCCTTTGGTCGCTACGTCGGATTCCTCGCCGGAATGCTTTATTTTCTTACAGCGCTTGGCGCGGTCGCCGGTGTCGTAAACGTTCTCGCGAATTCAGTCGCGCTCGTAATTCCGTTCCTCGGCAGCCCCGTGATGCGCATTATCGTTATGCTCGCCGTCTACGGTTCGCTTGTCCTAATCAATATCCGCGGCGTCCGGGAAGGCGCAGGTGCGGTCACCGTGGTCACGGTGACAAAGCTCCTGCCGCTCTTGCTGTTCATTGGCGTGGGAATTTTTTTTATTCATCCGCCGAATCTTGCCTGGGGCGGTTGGCCCGGCAGCAAGCCGTTAGGCGATGCAGTTATCCTGTTGATTTTCGCCTTCGTCGGAATTGAGGTGGCGTTGATTCCGAGCGGGGAAGTAAAAAACCCTGCACGAACGGTTCCCCGTTCCGCTTACCTCGCGCTTGTCATTACGACGGTCATTTACATCTTCATCCAAATAGTCGGGCAGGGCACGCTCGGCGCCGATCTTGCGAATCATCCTGACGCGCCCCTCGCAGAATCCGCGGCAAAATTTCTCGGCAATTTAGGCCGCACGATTCTCCTTGTTGGAGCCACCGTCTCCGCATTCGGGTTTGTGACGAGCGACATTTTGAGTTCGCCACGTATGATCTTTGCTTTCGGCCGGGATGGCGCGTTGCCGCAGTTTTTCGCGCATGTTCATCCGCGCTATCGATCGCCGGATGTCGCGATCACTACTTACGCGATTCTGGCCTTTGCGCTGTCGGTTAGCGGTACGTTTGAAAAGCTGGCTGTGCTTTCGAACGTTGCGGTGTTGTTGATGTATTTGCTTTGCTGCGCCAGTTGCTGGGTTCTCGTGCAACGCGATGTGCGAGCCGACGGTGCTCAACCCTTCAACTTTCCGGGAATGAAAATTGTGCCCGCGCTCGCGATCGTGGCGATTTTTTGGATTCTCTCCCATGCTACGGTTCGCGAATTTCTAGTGACTGGAATAGTGCTCGCGCTCGCGTCGGTTATGTATTTTGTTCGCGTCCAACTCCGGCAGAAATCGTAGGCAAATTAAGAAAACTGATTAGCTTGTGGCCATGCGCGATAATTACCTTGAGGATTATTATTCGTTCCTTCGGTTTCCGAGTGTTTCCACCGACGACCAGTACAAAAAAAAGCTGGAAGACTGCGCGCGATGGCTCGTGAACAAGCTCACTGCCATCGGGTTGGAGACGCAGCTCGTTCCAACAAAGGGGCATCCAATTGTTTGGGCGCGCAACAAACATACAGCTGGCCGCCGTACGGTTTTGATTTACGGGCATTATGACGTGCAGCCGCCCGATCCTCTGGAGCTTTGGGATTCACCGCCGTTCGAGCCTGTTCTCAAGAACGGGTATGTCTTTGCGCGCGGCGCAACAGACAACAAAGGACAAATTCTTGCGCACATACTCGGCATTCAGGAGACGATGGAACAAGATCGCGATTTGCCTGTGAATCTGCATCTAGTGATCGAAGGTGAAGAAGAAATCGGCAGCGGAAATCTTGGCCCTTTTCTCGACGAAAATCGCGATGCACTGAAGAGCGACGTCGCAGTGGTCTCCGACACTGGAATGATTGAGAAAGGTGTGCCGACGTTGAGTTACGGCCTGCGCGGGGTGACCGCTCTCGAGATTAAAGTGACCGGCCCGAAGATGGATTTGCACTCCGGTATTTTTGGAGGCGCCGTCCAAAATCCAATCACAGCGCTGGCGCAATTGCTGGCCACGCTCCATGATCGCGAGGGTCGCGTCGCAATTGCTGGCTTCTATGATCGCGTTAAATCTTTGGAAAAATGGGAGCGCGAAGCATGGCGCAAACTTCCGGTCGATGGCGACAAACTGATTCTCGAGGAAACGGGCGTGCCGGAACTCTTCGGCGAAGCCGGTTACAATTCGCTGGAGCGTATCTGGGCGCGACCGACTGCTGAGATCAATGGAATCGGTGGAGGATATCAGGGGCAAGGGACGAAGACAGTCATCGCCAGTCATGCGATGGCGAAACTGACATTCCGCCTCGTTCCGGACCAGGAAGGCGATGAAATTCTAAAGCTGGCAAGAGCCCATTTAGAAAAGAACCTGCCCAAAGGCGTGACAATGAAGATCACCGACGGCCACAGCGGTCCCTGGTATCTCACCGATCCAAATTCAACAATTGGCAAAGCAGCGCAGCGCGCATTGCGCAAGGCGTTTGACCGCGACCCCGCGCTGATCCGTGAAGGCGGAAGTATACCGATCGTCTCGCAATTCCGCGGGATCCTCGGCATCGAAACGCTCCTGATGGGACTAGCGCTGCCTGATTGTCGCGCGCATTCGCCTAACGAGAATTTTCCTCTCGAAAATTTCGAGGGTGGAATTCGCCTCAACAAAGCAATTCTCCAGGAGCTCGCCCGCTGAATCGCCTCTTACTCTTGCTCCTGCTCATGCTCTTGATCGACTGCTGTACATCATGAAAAGCGGCAAAGCATTGCCGCACTCCAAAACGTGGCCGTGCTTGCAGGCTCACACTTGGCGCTTGCGTTTTGGAATGCAGCAGTGCTCCGCCGCTTTGGGCGGCGCGGCTGCTTTAAGATTTGTCGGACTGCTCTCGGCATTCGCCCTGACATTTGGCGCGATCCATCATGCGAATGCAGCGGAAGAGTCGTTAGGCACAAAGATTAAGAAGATTTTTGCGCCGACTCCAACGCCAGCCCCACGCCAACATCGGAAACACTCGGCGAAGAAAGCGACGCCCAGCCCTTCGCCCAAACACAAAAAAACTTCACCGACTCCATCTCCGAGCCCGACGCCACGAAAACACAAAAAGAAATCTCCGACGCCCAGTCCCGAGGAGACGCCATCTCCGGGTCCAACTGAAACACCCAGCCCTTCACGCTCTCCGCATCCCGGTGCAGAAAAGAAAGGCGCGCCGAATGTAACTCTTTCGCCCGATGAGATTGCCGGTTACGACAATTATTCTCCGAAAGTGCGCCAGATTCTCGACGCCGGGCTCGCGCTGACAAAAGAAAATCTCGGTTACACTTATGGCTCGGCCGATCCCGCAAATGGCGGCATGGATTGCTCGGGGTTCATCTATTATCTTCTGACCGAAAACGGGTTCAAGGATGTGCCGCGCGATTCAAGCCAGCAGTATGTCTGGGTGCGCAAAGCTGGGGATTTCAATGCGGTCTTGAGCCGGAAGGAAGACTCGTTTGAACTCGACGCGCTCAAACCGGGCGACCTGCTCTTCTGGCGAGGCACCTACAATATCGATCGTGACCCACCGATCACGCACACTATGATTTACCTGGGCCGCGAGAAGCGAACGAAAAAGCGGGTCATGATCGGATCAAGCGACGGTCGCACATACGATGGAAAACAACGCTGGGGCGTTAGCGTTTTCGATTTCAAAATGCCACCGCCATCCAACAGCGGCGACGCCAAAATCAGTCCGGTCTTTGTCGGCTACGGACGGATACCCGGAATGAATCAAGACTGAATCGACAAATGCTTGGACTTGACCACTCTCCTGGGTGTTACCAGCTAATTGCTCCAAGAGCAAAACGGTTCCCATCTGTCTGAAGATCACAATGTGCATTCCTCGTGAAATTGAAATTTAATGTTCGTCGTCGATTTCTACAGGACTCGGCGATGATTTCACTTCCGCCGGTAGTGTTCGCTGAGCCGGAAAGTGACCGACACGGCGTTCATATCCGATAAACGCGCCCGCAAGCAGCACAAACATTACGATCAAGACGACGCGCTGTTCGTTTTTGGATAGCTCGAAAATTCCGAACAGGCGTTTCATTTTATTATCGCGCAACTTTACATCTATCTAGCGTTTCGAGCTGCGGTATCTATCTGGTACGGTGTCTGTCATGTTGAGTGAAGCGAAACATCTCTGTTTTCCGGTTTGTGCAGTTCCGAGTCAGGTCTTCAGAGATTCTTCTCCCGCGACTGCGGGATCAGAATGACGAGTAAAGTTGCGTTTCATTCTTTCGCGTAGCGAACCGGATCTTTTAATCCGGCCTCCCGAAAGCCTTTGAGCCGCAAAAGACACGAATCGCACTCGCCGCAGGCGAGTCCTTCGGGTAACGGATCGTAGCAACTGTGCGTCAGAGAAAGGCCGACTCCGAGCTCGACGGCTTTGCGGATAATTTCGGCTTTCGAAAACTTGATCAGCGGTGTGTGAACCTGAAAGCGCGTGCCCTCGACGCCAGCCTTTGTCGCAAGGTTGGCGAGGGTCTGAAACGCCTCGATGAATTCCGGTCGGCAATCGGGATAGCCGCTGTAATCGATGGCGTTTACACCAAGAAAAACGTCACTGGCCGGAATTATTTCTGCCCAGGCAAGCGCATAAGCCAGAAAGATAGTGTTGCGCGCGGGGACGTATGTGATCGGAATTCCATGCCCTATTTCTGATTCCGAATGCCTCTTCGGCACGTCGACGTCGTCCGTCAACGCAGAGCCGCCAAAGACGCGCAAGTCGATCTTGGCAATGCGATGTTCTTTTACGCCTAACGAGTCGGCGACGCGGCATGCGGCTTCCGTTTCGATGTGGTGGCGTTGGCCGTAATCAAAAGAAAGCGCGTATGGTTCGAAGCCTTCAGCGATTGCGATTGCCAGGGTGGTGCTTGAATCAATTCCGCCGCTCAAAAGGACGACTGCGGGTTTCATCTATTGTAGCGCTCCGTAATGTGATGTTCGGTAAAGGCGAGGGGTCATTCGGCGGCGCGCCCGGCGGTCGCGCCCCTACCAGTTCATCGGCCGTCGTGGGCGACTCTGCCTTGGTCTGAATGCTCGGCACGGACTGTGAGAGCGATTCCGCCCCGGGCCGAAAACTGCGCGGTTACGATGGCCTCCCGTGGCGCGCATGCTTTTACGAAATCCTCCAAAATGCGGTTCGTTACCGCTTCGTTGAAGGCGCGCTCATTTCGATACGAAGCGAGGTAAAACTTTAGCGATTTGCTTTCGACGCAGAGCTGATCGGGGACGTAATCGATGTCGATTCTGGCAAAATCTGGTTGGCCTGTGATTGGACAAACCGAAGTGAAATCGTCGGTTTCGAAATGAATTCGGTAATTGCGGCGAGGTGCAGGATTCGGGAAAGTCTCGAGGCGCGCTTCCGCCGGCGAAGCGGGAATTTTCACTTCGCTTCGTCCGAGGAGCGTGAGCCTGGATGTCTTTGTTTTCGCCACAAATGAATTAAGTCGTGACTTGCACTGGGTTCAAATGCGTTTGGTAGGGACGAACCGCCGGGCCGTCCGCTCAGTTCGGCGCGCCTGGCAGTCGCGCCCTACCATACATTTGCCATGCAGACCTTGCGTTCCCAAGCGACTGAGGTCAATCGCCCCTGCCTTGTTGGAATGCCCGCAGATCGTGCGCCACGTCTGGATATTTTGCTGCGAGCGCTTCGACGTCACCGATTTCTACGTCAACTCGTTCTACGCCTGGCCATTCGGTGCTCGCGCCGAGGAACCAGCCCCGAACGCCTTCGGGGATGACGCGCGCAGTGTGGAAGGTGTTGCCGGGGATCAAAAGCTGCACGCATTGACCCGCGCGCAGATCCGGACCGACTATGGCGCGCTCGCTTGTTCCATTTTCGTGCAGCATTAGAACTTCGATCGGATCACCTAAATAACGGTGATAAAGCTGATCGTTGCGGATCCGATGCAGGCGTACAGGCGCATCGGGTGTGACCATGAAATAAAGCGCGGAACCGGCTGGCCGACCATCAATGAACGGTGGCGGGAGACCACCGGGTGCAATTCGTTGTTTGCTGATAAATGTCACACGCACGAATCCGCACGTGGCGTGCGGCTCCAGTTTCAGGAGCTGTCGAACCTCTTGGGCTGTCAGATCATTGGTCATTTGTTTTCTTACGCCTTGAACATCGATTGGCGACCGCCGAACGTCCAACGCCGAGTCATCTGAATGGACGTAAAACCTCAAACATCAAAAATCAAAGATCGCACCGGCGTCATCGATGTAATCGCGGAGGATAAAAAAACCGGCGAAGTCGTACTCGTGATAAATGAGCCTAACGAGTGGAACGGTTCCGACGCGCAATTGCTCGCGCTACAGGAGCGCTTCAACGCCTACGTTTCATTCCTGCTCGATGGCGAAATGGCGGAGGCCCATCCGGAGCTTGCCGGCAAACCAGCTCGGATTGAGCTGCGTTGCGCGCAGATGCCGGATACGCGCGCTCTTGAGTTACTCGGGCTGATCCACGATCACCTCGCGTTCCAGGAAATAAAACTGGAAGTCATCGTCAGAAATGATCCGCCTTCGCCGGAGGCTACGGCGTGTCAGGCGAAATCCGAACGACCAATGACGAATCAATGAGGAAGTCCGAATGACCAAGGTCTTCGCCACGTTGAATCGTTGAACCGACGCCGATTTAACGGCGTAACAAATTACTTCCACTCTTACAGCTCGATCGCGTAGCGCTTCATCTTGTTGTAGAGCGTAGGGCGCTGAATACCGAGAAGTTCTGCCGCTTTTTTCTTGTTTCCGTGGCATTCCGCAAGCGCCTGAATAATCGCAGTTCGTTCAACGTCGTCGAGGCTCTGCACGCCTGTGCGCGGCAGCGCGGCGCGCTCGGTTTGTTGCAGCGCGGTTGGCAACTGTATTTCGGTCGGCAACTCTTTCACGCCTATCATTCCCTGTCGCGCCAGCACCACGGCATATTCGATCGCGTTTTGTAATTCGCGAACGTTTCCCGGCCACGAATAATCGAGCAATTTTTGAAAGGCTTCCGGCGAAATGTCTGGCTCGGGTTTGCCGAGTTGTTGAGCAAACTGTTTCACGAACGCGGCGATCAGCGGTGGGATATCCTGTTTCCGTTTTCGAAGCGGCGGCACTTCAATCTGAAATGTGTTTAGCCGGTAGTACAAATCGGAGCGCAGCCGGTTTTCCGCGAGCGCCTGGGGGACCGGCCGGTTGCTCGAAGCGATCGCCCGGAAGTCCGCCTTCATTGTTTGTGTGCTTCCGAGAGGCCGATACTCGCGTTCTTGCAGCACGCGCAAAAAGCGCGTCTGGAGCTCCGCCGGCATGTCAGATATTTCATCGAGAAAAAGCGTGCCACCATCGGCCGCCGCGATCATTCCGGGGAAATCCTTCATCGCGCCCGTAAACGCCCCCTTCATATAGCCAAAAAGCTCTCCTTCAATCATTGTTTGGGGAAACGCTGCGCAATTGAGCTTCACCATTGGCTTTCCCGCACGCCGGCTCCGCGCGTGAATGGCATTGGCGATTACCTCCTTGCCGACGCCGCTCTCACCCACGATGAGAGCGTTGGCATCTGACGGCGCCATTGCATTGATCAATTCCTCAATTTCGTGCATCAGTTTGCTCTTGAAAATCAGCGTGGGCCGCGCTTCTGCCATCTCCAGACGCCGTTCGAGTTGCTCTGTCTTTTCTCGAAGTTCTTCGGCTTCTCGCAAGAGAAACTGTTTTTCCAATGCTTTCTCCACGAGGCTGAGCAATTCCTCGGGCGCGTACGGTTTGCTGATAAAATGATAAGCGCCTCGTTTGATCGACTCGATCGCATTGTGCAACGAGTCGTGCGCTGTCAAAATAATGACCTGTGTCTGGGGAACTTCGGTTTTGATCTGATCGAGCGTCTCCAATCCGTCGGCGTCGGGCAATTGGAGATCGAGTAGCACCAGTGTCGAAGGGTTGGACCTTAATAACTTGAGTCCCTGGGAGGCCGTGGATGCTGTATCCACGTGATAACCATGCCGTTTTAGCAACGCCTCGAGCGTCAGGAGCACGGGCCGTTCGTCGTCGATGATCAGGACGCGATGGTTATTTGTTTTCATTGGTTGGCCGCCCTCGCACTACGCACGACCAACGGACTCCAATTTGTTACAAGTGGGAAATAACGCGACTCAAGCATCTTTGGAAGAGCCACTTGAAATGGGGAGAACGAGAGTCGTAATGAGCATTGAAGCGTTCGGATCATAGTGAGCATGCATCTTGCCACCGTGGGCCTCTATGATAGCGCGGACGCGATGCAGACCAAGACCGTAATGGTTGGGACTGACTTTTCGAAGCGGCTCGCACCCCCAATTGTCGGCGGTCGCGTCAAGTTCGGCTTTTGGCTCCTCCATAATAAAAAGAAATTGGCCATTCTCCATTTTGACAGTCACAACCACATTGCCCTTGTCACGATTGTGACGGAAAGCATTGGCAAAGAGCTCGGTAAGCGCTTCCTGCAAAAGCTGAGGATCAATATTGAGCATCGCGTCGCCAACCTGAACGTTCCAGGTGATTGCCGCGCTTTCCCCGGAGAAATCATGGTCAATTTTCTTACCCAAATCTTCCGCAAAATCTGCAGCCCGATACGGGATCAGATTGGGTTTGACGCCACTGACTGCATTCGAAAGGGATCGTAAAGCTGAGGTCAATCCAGAGATCATTCCACGCAAACGCTTGATTTCGTCCTTGAGCTCGTCTTCTCCCTCCAGCTCGCTGATATATGCGGACTGCAGCTCGATCGCATTTAGATGATTGCGCAGATCGTGGCTAAGCTGGCGAATGAAACGAACAACGTCGCTCCAGGCAACGTTGAGGGCATCAGTTCGATCTTCAGAAGGCGGCTCCGCCATACTCTGGCTTGGTCTCCAGCATTCTAATCAGCGTACGAAAATTGATCGTCGGCCGGTTCCTCGCCATGCGAGACCCGGATACGTGGATCGTTGTTCGTCAAATGCCGCAGCACGTGAAACACGTCTTCCGGGTCTGCATCTATGGAACGCGCAATCTCTTCGGCCGTTTTACCGGGCCCACGAGTCAATTTCGCGCGTACCTGTTTTTGAAGCTCCAATAATCTTGTCGCCGCTTTTTTTCCAGCTTCAACGCCGGGTTGATCATAAGCATTGATGTTAACAAGTGAGCCATAAAAGCCCACCGCGCGCTCATAAAGGGCGATCAATGCGCCAATATTGAATGCATTTGCCTCGGGAATGCTCATGGTGATTGATTCCCGCCCGCTCTCGTAGAGCGCGCTTCGCGTCCCGCGCAAAAACCCGTGAAGGTAGTCGCCACTTGTGACTCCATCTTCAATTTCGACCGCCGGGTTGTGCCGATCCTTGTCCACTTCGATAAAAGTGACGAAAAAATTCAAGACACCGTCACGCAACTGTTGCACGTAGGCATGTTGGTCGGTCGATCCCTTGTTGCCGTAAACAGCAATCCCCTGATGCGCGATTTTGCCGTCGAGATCCTTTTCTTTCCCAAGCGATTCCATCACCAGTTGCTGCAGATATTTCGCAAACAATGCCAGCCGGTCCTTGTAGGGAAGAATCACCATATCCTTTTCGCCTTTGCCATTGCCTGCGTAATACCACATGAGGGCAAGAAGCATCGCGGCATTTTGGCTGACATTCTGTGTACGAGTGTGCTCGTCCATCGCTGCTGCGCCGGCTAGAAAATCATCGATATCAAGACCTTGCAGGGCCATCGGCAAAAGCCCGACTGCGCTCATCACGGACGTGCGTCCACCGATCCAATCGTGCATCGGGAACCGGGTGAGCCAATCGTTCTTTTCTGCGTACTTGTCCAAGTCGCTACCCACGCCGGTTACGGCCACTGCATGCTTGTTAAATTGCAGCCCCTTTTTTTTGAATTTTGCTTCCGCCTCGAGCATTCCGTTTCGTGTTTCTTTTGTCCCGCCAGATTTTGAAACCACCACCACAAGTGTCTGGGGCAGGTCATCACTGATCTTCTCGAAGACACGGTCGAAGCCGTCCGGATCTGTGTTATCGAAAAAAAAGATGTCCATTGGATCACGCCGTGATCCGAGAGCGTCTGAGACGAATTGCGGTCCGAGCGCCGAGCCGCCAATGCCAATGAGCAACACGTGCTTAAAGAGTTTTCCATCTTCAGCCGTGATTCTTCCGGCATGAATATTCGCCGCGAATGCCTTGATGCGCTTGATGGTTTGTTCGATCTCGGTGCGAATTTCCGGAGTGGGCGCGAGTGCGGTATTCCGTAGCCAATAATGTCCAACCATTCGGTTTTCGGTCGGATTGGCGATTTCCCCGGCCTCCAGCGCTTGCATCGCGGTAAAGGCTTTGTCGATCTTCGGCCGCATTTTCTCGAAGAAATCATCCGGGAATTTCATCCGACTGATGTCGAGAGAAAAACCAAGGTCACGGTAGTACAAGAAGTATTGCTGAAAGCGCTGCCAGAGTGAAGAGGACGACATAAAAATATGAAAACTGCCCCAGTGTTAAATGACACTTGAGTATCGGCCTCGAGTCTGCAAATCCAAATAAAACCAGATGGGCGATGCGGCCGTCGTGTTTGGCGTCCCTAGTGCCTTCAAACCGTTTCGCGAACGTCGAGCTGCGTCGTAATGAAATTCAATTGCAGCGGCAGGTCGCGGGAATAGCTTCGCGGTATCATGGTCGGTGATCACCCCAGCCAGGGCACGCCGCATTTGCTTGCGGGCCTGATCGCTTCCGGCTTGGTGGCGGCCGTTTTGCTCGGCGCAGAAGTGGTGGCGATTCATCTCGAACGCACCACTGTTCGCGCGAGCGCTCCCGAGTTGTTCTCGTTAAAAAACCAGGGCCTTGCGTTTCAACGTGTGGCCGCGCGTTCCCCCTACGTATTACCGCTTTATGGCAGCTCGGAATTGACCGCTGTTCTGGTGCCGGAGAGGGCGCACATTTTCTTTCGCACTGCGCCAACAGGTTTCCAAGTTTCGCCCGTCGGCGCGGGAGGCGCGAACTCACTAATCATGTTGCAAAAAATCGCCGCGCTGGGCTCGGACTTGCGCGGCAAAAAAGTTGCTATCTCGCTTTCGCCCGGCTGGTTTTTAAACCCGGGTCCCGGGTGGTTGCAGGGGTATAAAGGAAATTTTTCGCTGATGGCAGCCAGCGAAATGGCGTTTGGGACGACACTCGACTTCGAGCTGAAGCGTGACATTGCTTCACGAATGCTGAAGTGTCCGAGCACGCTCGAAAACAGCCCGTTGCTTGAATTCGCGTTGAAACGGCTCGCTTCTGGCCGTTGGCTCGATCGCCTCATTTTTTGCGCGCTCTGGCCGCTCGGAAAAGCGCAGACGACCGTACTAGAGTTGCAGGATCATTTTGCGGCGTTCCTTTACATCCGGCATAAAATCAAGCCCGCAGCGTCGTTTCATCCAGGAATATCCGATTGGTCGAAGTTTATCGCGAAGGCAGACGAAAGTAAGATCACGAATAAGGAGGTTACAAACGCTTCGAACCTGAGCGGGGACAAAACCATTGACCGTCGTGACGACGCATTTCGGGACCGCATGAATGCATCCACAGCCTGGATCGATTTGGAATTGCTCTTGCGCACCCTCGCAAGGGTTCACGCCTCGCCACTGCTATGTAGTATGCCAATTGCCGGCGACCTGTACGATCGGAAAGGGGTGTCGCGTTCGGCTCGCGAAGATTATTACGTAAAGCTTCGCGCCCTCGTACAGAGATACCATTTTCGATTGGTTGAATTTAAGGGGCATGATGAAGACCCGGCTTTTCTTTACCGTCACCAGAGTCACCTGACCGCGAAAGGCTGGATCTATTACGACCGAGCCCTTGACGATTTCTTTCATGGGCGCGCACCCCGCAGCTGATTAGAGCGACGTGTAGGGTAACACCCGACACGATCTTCATACTTGGGCTTACATGCGGGGTGCTACTGGCGGGCATAGTCTGCAGTCAGCATGGGTCTCGCCCGAATCCGCACACCGCATTTGTTTTCAGCCGTTATCGCCGTCGGCGTTGCTGCGACGACCCTGTTGGTGGCGCGGTTGGTTGCAATTCATCTTGAACAACGCGCCCTTGCGTGGACTGCATCCAGACGATTTCACCTCAAAGACCAGGGTATGGTCTTTCAACGGACAGCTGCGCGTGCGAGGAGGATCTTACCCCTGTACGGCAGCTCTGAGCTGGTGATTGGAGTGCCGGATCGGGCGAACAAATTCTTTCAAAATGCGCCCACAGGCTTTCAAGTTTCGCCAGTCGGCACAGTTGGCACTACGTCGTTAATTATTCTGCAAAAGATCGCAGCGCTTGGATCGGACCTGCACGGCAGAAGGCTTGCGATATCGCTTTCACCTGTCTGGTTTCTGATGCCGGCCACGAAGGTGGATTGGTACGAAGGAAATTTCTCGCTGTTGGCGGCGAGCGAACTGACGTTCGGCAGCGCTGTCGATTTTGAACTCAAGCGAGATATCGCTTCACGCATGCTGCAGTTTCCAGGCACGGTCGAAAAGAGCCCTCTGCTAAAGTTTGCGCTGAGCCGACTCTCGTCCGGAAGTTGGTACGATCGGCTGATTTTCTGCGCGATCTTGCCGTTTGGAAAGATATATACGGCCGGCTTGGAGTTGCAGGACCACTTCGCTGCCGTCGCGCACATTCTGTATGTAACGAATACTCCTCATTCACGACCGCGACCAAGGCCGGATCGGCCGATCTCCATCACAAAATCGAGCGAAGCCAACATCCTGACACGAATCAAACGCGAAAATGCGCCCGCAAAAGTTGAGTTAACGGCGCGTGGTCGTTTTGACTCGGTGTTTCTTCGCCGCATGAATGTGGCCCCTGAATGGGCCGACTTAGAGCTGCTATTGCGCGCGCTGGCTAAGGTTCACGCCCGCCCACTTCTTCTCAGCATGCCGATGGACGGACGGTTTTATGACCGGCAGGGGTATTCTCGTCTGGCTCGTGAGAACTACTACGAAAAAATGCGCGCCCTCGCAAAGCGATACGATTTCACCCTGATCGAGTTCGAAGACCACGACGAGGATCCCACGTTTCTTGACGCTCAACACACGCATCTAACGCAAGAAGGTTGGCTCTTTTACAATCGCGCTCTTGACGATTTTTTTCATGGACGCGTCCCAAGAAGTTGAGTGGTCGTCGATGGTCTATAACCCGAGCCGCAGGCTCGCCATTTATCCGTCATGAATGACAGCTTTCACGAAAAAGTATTGCAACTTGTGGCCTCGGTTGCCGAAACCGACGAGGTCCGCGCCAATCTCGAGCTACCCCTTTATGAGTGCCAGCTTTTGGACTCGATCAAGACGGTGGAGTTGATGATAGGAATCGAGGAGGAATTCGGTCTCAAAATCTCTCCGGCAGAATTCGAGCGCAAAAATTGGGAGACGCCGGGCAAGATTATCGCTGATCTTGAGCGCCGGATGCAGGTGAACGTGTGAGCTGGATCAAGGCCCATCCAGCGCTCTGGCGGGCTCTGCTGATTCTGTATTACTTCGCGATTATTGCGGGCTTGATCGCGATGTACGGTCGCGGCGATTTCTCCACGCCGCCATTTGTTTATCAGGGTTTTTGAGTGAATCTCATCGAACAAATCGATCATTGGGCTCTTGCGGCTCCAAACGCGATCGCACACATCAGCGGAGATCGGAGGCTGACATATGGCGAGCTGCGCCGGCGTTCAAATGCACTCGCTATGCAACTGGAAAAACGCTTCGGCGACGATCGCTCTCCGATCGCGGTGCTCGGGCATCGGGAGCCTGAGATGCTCATTGCATTTCTGGGGACAGTAAAATCCCGCAGGCCGTATGTACCGCTGGATACAGTATTGCCTCGACAACGGATCGAGAAAATTCTGGCAATCTCGCGCCCGGCGTTACTTCTCACGCCGGAAGACGTCGTCAGACTTTCCTGTGGCGCCACAGCTGCTCCTGAGACCCGCGCACAGTGGGATGACCCGTTTTACATTTTGTTCACCAGCGGCAGCACGGGAGAGCCGAAAGGCGTCATCATTACGCTTGGATGCCTGGAACATTTCGTTAGATGGATGCTTGAGGAACAGAAATTCGTTCCTCTAGGGGAGACGTTCCTGAACACGGCGCCATTCTCATTCGATCTCTCTGTGATGGATTTGTATTGCAGCCTTGCCACGGGAGGCACTCTCTTCAGCGTAGGCCGCGATCTGGTGGCCAATCCGAAAATGCTTTATCGCGCCCTTGGAAATTCCGGCGCGACCACGTGGGTCTCTACGCCATCGTTTGCACAAATGTGCCTGGTGGAAGAGAAATTTTCGGAAGGAATGCTTCCACGCATTCGGCGATTTCTTTTCTGCGGTGAAACACTCGCCGCACAAACTGCCGCTCGTCTGCTTGAGCGTTTTCCGCGAGCCCAGGTGTGGAACATGTATGGCCCGACTGAGGCGACGGTGGCCACCACCTCCGTACGGATAGACCTTTCAATTTTGGAGAAATATTCGGCGCTACCAGTGGGGCGCCCGACGCCCGGGACCGATGTTCTCGTTGTGAGTGAAACTGGCGAAACTTTGCCAGCACAAGAGCGAGGCGAAATTGTCATCGCGGGACCAAATGTTAGTCCAGGCTACCTGGGGCGGCCCGAGCTCACGGCCGCCGCATTCTTTGAGGAAGGCGATCGGCGCGCTTATCGGACCGGCGACCAGGGCCGATTTTGCGATGGCTTGCTTTTTTTTGAGGGTCGCTTGGATTCGCAGCTCAAGATCAGCGGCTACCGCATCGAAGTTGGCGATGTCGAAGCAAACCTTCTGGCGTTGCCCTCTGTAAGGGACGCAGTAGTCACACCGGTGATCAGGAACGGCGCGGCCCAGTCGCTCGCCGCTTTCGTAGTGCTCAGCAGCCGAATTGAGGCGTCGCATTTCGAGCTAACACAGTCGCTGCGACGGCAGCTGGCAGAGCGGCTGCCCGTGTACATGTTGCCGCGCAAATTCGTTTTTCTCGATGCTTTTCCGCTGACAGCGAACGGCAAGGCCGACAGAGCCCAGCTGGCTCAGTCTCTGTGATTCCCTACGCCGATTTCACATATTTTGGGCTGCTGCTCTACGCAGTAGTTCCGACGCTCATTCTGGGTCTGTTTGGCAAAGCAGGCTGGCGCTGGGCGACACTCGTGACTGCCGCGATGCTCATCGTGCAGTATCACGGGTCATTAGATATTCGGCCACATTTTGCAGTCCGCGAAATCTGGATCGTCATCGGTTTCGCCGTCTGGCAATGGGCAACGGTGTGCGTATTCGCAAAAAGCGGGGTCCGGCCCGGCTGGCCGTTCTATGTTGCGGTCGCGGCAAGCCTGCTTCCGCTTGCAGCGTCCAAATTTTTTCCAATCGTGTCGCCGGGAAGCGAGTTTGGTTTTCTCGGAATTTCATACATCACGTTTCGGGCGTTGGATGTCGTATTTTGCCTGCGAGACAAGGTCATCGCTCTGCCTGGGACGCTCGATTTCTCGATGTTCCTTTTTTTCTTTCCAACCATTTCAGCCGGCCCAATTGACCGGTTCCAACGGTTCGCAGGCGAATGGAGAAAGAAGCGAACCCGCGCTGAATTTCTTATCGATCTCGACGGCGCGGTGCATCGCATTTTTCGAGGGTTCTTTTACAAATTCATCCTTGCCGCGCTGATTAAACAATACTGGATGGAGCGAGCCGCCAGCAGCGGGAGCTTTGCGGCATTGGTCAGCTACATGTATGCGTACAGCTTCTATTTATTTTTCGATTTTGCCGGCTACAGCGCTTTCGCCATTGCCGTGAGTTATCTTTTTGGTGTCCATACTCCGGAAAACTTCGATCGACCGTTTCTTGCCCGAAATATCCGCGATTTCTGGAATCGCTGGCATATCACTCTTTCATTTTGGTTTCGCGACCATGTTTATATGCGCTTTCTCTACGCGGCGATGCGCGGTAAATGGTTTGCGCATAAAGAAGTCGCTCCGATCGTCGGCTATTTTCTAGCTTTTGGACTCATGGGACTCTGGCACGGGCCCGAGCTCCATTACATAGCGTACGGATTTTATCAGGCGGTGTTGCTTTCCGCATTCCACATTTTTTCCCGCTGGAGCAAGATGCACCGCTATTGGCGCGACGGTGTAGTCTGGCGGCTCGCGGCCACCTTCATCACGTTCCAGTGTGTTTGCTTCGGTTTGCTGATTTTTTCGGGACGCATTGGGGCTGCACCGCTGCCGCATTTTGCCAGCAAAATCGATCACGCGGACTGCACTGCGATCGCTGGCTGGGTTTGGGACAAAAACGATGCGGACGCCGAGGTCCGTATTGAACTTTGGGATCGTGACCGGTTTGTCATTGCATTCCCGGCGAATCAGTTCCGAGAGGATCTCATCGATGCCGGTTACGGAAACGGCCGCCACGCTTTTAGGATTCCGACTCCGCCGCAGCTCAGAGACCAGCGTCCACACGTGATCCACCTTCGCGTTGCCGGCACAACGCAGGAGCTAACTGATTCGCCCAGGATAATTCGATGTCCGTGACTTCTGTAACCGCGTCTCTGTGAGACGCGCCGCGGCGCTCGTTTTCCAAACACGTCGCCATTGCGCTTCGCACAGCGAAGCGGCTACAGGCTTCGACCCGGCGAAGCCATTCGTCATTTGGCCAGCGTGCTGCCTTTCTTGGCTGATCCTTCTGCCGGCGGTATGATCTCGTATTCTGGCTTGGGCGCACCCATCAGCCAGTGATCGAACCAACCGACAATATTCTGCAGACGCTCGACGCGATGCCATGGTTGACCGGAGCGAGAAAGCTCGTGCGATTCGTTTGGGAATCGAACCATCACTGCGGGGATCTTGCGGAATTTCAGCGCCCGAAACATTTGTTCTCCGCCTGCGCCCGGTGGCGTCCGGTAATCTGCTTCGCCAAGAATAAACATCATCGGCGTCGTTACATTCTTGATGAAATTGATCGGTGAACGCGCTCGGTACTCCTGCGGATCTTCGAATGGCGGCCCTTTAAACCAGTTCGGCTGAAAGAGGGTGAAGTCGCCCGTATACCACCAATCCTCCCAGCTGGCGATATCCCGCTGCGCGACGGCTGCGGCAAAACGGTTTGTTTGGCCCACCACCCAATTGGTCAGCAACCCGCCGCCACTGCCGCCGGTCACGCCGAGTTTCTTATCGTCGATGTAACCGAGCTTGATCAACTCATCCACGCCGGCCATCAGATCTTTGTAATCGTCCCCCGGGTAATGATACTGAATGATATTCCCAAATTCCTGGCCGTAAGTGGTACTGCCGCGTGGGTTCGGATAAAGGACCACATAACCCTTGGCCGCCATCCACTGAAATTCGTGTTCGAAAATATGACCGTACGCGACGTGCGGCCCGCCATGAATGTTCAGGATTAGAGGATATTTTTTGTGCGAATCGAAGTTCGGCGGCTTCTGCACCCAGGCTTGGATGTGCTTGCCGTCAAAGCTGTCGTACCAAATCTCTTCAGGCTCGGTCAGGTTTAGCTTGGAAAACAGTTCGTCATTGACATGCGTCAACTGTTTAGGCGTCGCATCACTGGTCGTGCGATCCAGGACAAAAAGATCGTTGATGCGCGTCGGTGTTGAAACCACATAGATTAACTTCGACCCGTCAGGCGACGCCCGAAAACTGATCACGCCCTGGTTTCCAGATGTTAAATCGTGTACTCCGGTCCCGCCGAGATCGGCGTCCTGAGCTACAGGCAGATCGAACAGCGCGAGAGTTCCTTTCCCTTCCTTTGAGTAAGCGGCGATGAGGCCTTTGCCATCCGGCGTCCAGATCGGCTTGTTTTGTCCACCTGCCCGCGGGGGTGCGCTGTCCCCAATCACGAACCCGGGCACATCGAAATCAAAGTTCGCGGTCAAATTGCGCGGCTTTGCATTTGGCAAAAGATCGAGGACCCAGACGTCGGGCTGTGTGTATGAAGTGATCGGGCGTGTGGTTGATGCGGTAAACGCGGCTTGTTTCCCATCGGGACTAAGCGACAGCCCGCCTCCGCCGGGGCCAAAACCCCCGATCTGTAAATCAATGGTTGTGATTTTTACTGGTTCGCCGCCGGCTGCCGCGACCGAATAAAGATCAGTCTTTGGCAGCTCGTAATACGGTTCGTCATTCCGGTCCGAGGTGAAATAAATCTGCGAACCGTCCTTGGACCAGGTGGCGCTATCTTCATCGAATCGGCCCTTAGTGAGCTGGCGTGGTTTTACTTTTTCGTCGGCACTGCGCGGCGCGGCCACGAGCCAGATGTGTGTGGGATGCTTGGGGTCGATGTAGCCTTCATTGTCCTGCCGATAAACGGCGCGTGTGATCACGCGAACATCGCTCTCGTGTTCAGCTGCGCCCGCGGGAGCATTCCCGCCGCCCGTTTTTTTTGATTCTTCTTCGTGCTTTTTCTTTTCCTGTTTGGCCAGGTCTTCCGCGTTCGTGTCGCTCGTGAAGGCGATCGTCTTTCCATCCGGGGCCCAGCTTGGATTTGCTGCGCCTTTCGGCAGATCGGTAAAGACAAATGAATCCCCACCGGCTATCGGCAGCAGCGCCAGTTGTGGCGGGTCAGGCTTGCCATTCTTCTCCGTCGCGCGCAGAAAGAGCAAAAATTTTCCATCCGGCGACCACCGAGGAACGGAATCGTGATCGCCTTTTGTAAGTTGATGAGGCTCTTCCCCGCCTTCGAGCGGCACAGTCCAGATGGAAGTATTGTAACCTTCTTTCTTGTCGTTAACCGTCACGCGCACAAACGCCACTCGCGACCCATCCGGCGAAACTTGTGGGTCTCCAATCCAGACGAAATCGAATAGGTCTTTTTCCGTGATGGCACGCTTTTCAGCAAACGAGGTGCTGATTCCTGCAAACAAAGCCAACAGAAAACAAATGACGAATGACGAATGACGAAGCTCGAAGGAATGACGAATGGTCCAATGACGAAGCATCGATCGTGTGGCGTTGCAGGGTTTGGTTTTCATGATTCTTTCGTCATTCGACATTCGTGCTTCGTCATTCGCGGCCGAAGGCGGTCGCGATCACATGTGCTCGATGACGTTATCGCCAAACTGCGAACACTTGATCTCGGTGGCTCCATCCATCAAACGCGCGAAATCGTAAGTAACACGTTTGCTCGCAATCGCGCCCCTCAAGCCTTTGAGAATCAAATCAGCCGCTTCTGTCCAGCCCATGTAACGGAACATCATTTCGCCCGACAGAATCACCGAGCCCGGATTGACCTTGTCCTGGTTGGCATATTTCGGCGCGGTGCCGTGGGTTGCCTCGAACACCGCGTGGCCGGTGATGTAATTGATGTTTCCTCCAGGCGCGATCCCGATGCCGCCCACCTGCGCGGCCAGCGCGTCGCTCATGTAATCGCCATTCAGATTAAGCGTCGCGATCACGTCATAATCTGCCGGACGCAACAGGAATTGCTGGAGCGCGTTATCGGCAATGGCGTCCTTGATCACAATACCGGCACCCGGTTTACCCATGGGAATCTCGCACCACGGCCCGCCATCGATTTCCTTCGCACCGAAATATTGCTTTGCGACGTCGTAGCCCCAGTCGCGGAAGGCGCCCTCGGTGTATTTCATGATGTTGCCCTTGTGGACCAGCGTCACGCTCTTGCGGCGGTTCGCTATCGCATAAGAGATCGCGCTGTGCACCAGGCGGACGGTGCCGGATCGACTGACCGGTTTGATTCCGATTCCGACCTGCACGTCGTCTTTTTCAGGTGCGCCTACTTTTTTCCAAAACTCCGCCGCTTTCTGTTTTGTCCCGAACCGAATTTTCTCGAATTGCTGCGGAAAGTCTTTTTTCAAAAACTCGAGAACCTTTTGCGCGTCCGGCGTGCCGGCGGCGAATTCGATGCCCGCGTAAATGTCTTCCGTGTTTTCGCGGAAGATCACCATGTTAACTTTTTCCGGATGCTTGAGAGGCGAGGGGACGCCATCGAAGTACTGCACCGGCCGCAGGCAAACGAAAAGATCGAGGAGTTGCCGCAGGGCGACGTTGAGCGAACGAATGCCGCCGCCCACCGGCGTAGTCAGTGGACCTTTGATCCCCACGTGATACTCGCGGAAGGCTTCAACCGTATCATCCGGAAGCCATTCACCGAATTTGTCTTTTGCCGCCTGGCCGGCGTATACCTCAAACCACGAGATCTTTTTTCTGCCGCCGTACGCTTTTTCGACCGCGGCATCGAACACGCGCTCGCTCGCGGCCCAGATGTCCGGCCCGGTGCCGTCTCCACGGATAAATGGAATGACCGGTTGATCCGGCACATTCAGTTTGTCGGTTCTGGTAATCTTTTCACCTGCAGGCGGAGCGACATCTTTGTATGGCATAAGGGGCAAACTGTAGAGGCGGCTGTCCTCAGCCGCAACAGAAGTCAGTGCTCCGTAGGCCTGTTTTTATTGGTCATTAGGAGCGGACAGAAAACCAAAGCTTGGTGAAAGTAAAAACGCGATAAATCGAGGCGCCAGTCTGGCCAGCGAACCCGTTCTTGTGCGAAAGCGGACCACTGCTATAATGCGCGTTCCTCCTTCATTCCATGTTTCCCCAGCAAGCCAGTTGGCGGCGCTGTAGCGGCGGCTGTGTCAGCCGCACTCTCGGATCATCGTTCACCGATCACCGATCACGGCAACAACGTGAGCGCGCCAGCGCTTTTACGTTGCTCGAACTGCTCATCGTCGTTGGTATTATCGCCATCTTGCTCGTGTTACTCGCTCCAGCGTTTACAAACATCAAAAGCGCCGGCGACGTCACCAGCGCTGCTTACACCATCAAAGGTGCGCTCGATACAGCGCGCACGTACGCCAAGGCGAACAACACTTACACATGGGTCGGTTTTTACGAGGAAGATGTCTCTCAGGCGTCAGTGCTTCCTGCGCCGGACCCGCGATGCACCGGTTGTGTCGGCAGACTAATCATGTCGATTGTTGCGTCAAAGGATGGAACCAATCTCGGAGCAGATGTAACTTCTAGCGCTACTGGCACTGAGAACTTCATTGATCCGACTCGACTGATCCAAGTGGGCAAACTGGTCAAGATTGACAATATTCATCCCCCGCTTTTCGCCATGTGCAGTGGTGTCAGTTGCACCGGAGACACATTTGACGCGCGGCCTGTTCTCCAGCCCGACCCTTTCGTGGGGCGTAATGGTTCGAGATTCGGAGAACTCAATTCCCCAGGACCGGACACCGCGCCGTATGACATTACAAATACAGGTCTAACGAAATTTCCCTTCCAGTATCCCATAGGTAATCCCGCGCCTCCTTGGCAATATCGGTTTCGGAGGACACTGCGGTTTGGTCCGACTGGCGAATGCAGGATTAACAGCACATACGATGTCCGGAAGGTGGTCGAGATCGGTCTGCTTCAGACCCACGGTACCGCGATCCCGCCAGGTACCGGCTCTGGTTCATCAATCACGTACACCGGTAACGTTGCAGCAGTTCAAATCACTGGCTTTGGTGGCAACGTGAAGATTTACCGACGGTGAGAAGGCAATCCACGTTCGCATTTTCGCTTGTCGAGTTGACTCTGGCTATTGGCATTGCCGCCTTTTGCTTGATAGCAGTATTCGGTTTGATGCCCATGGGCGTACGGACAAACCGCAACGCAACTTCTCAAACTCAAGCGACAAACATCATGGCCGCGGTTGTCGCTGATCTACGAGCAACACCGAAAACTGCCGGTACGTGGAGTGGCACATCGTCGCAATTCTGTATCGCTCTCGGCACGCCCGCGACGTTATATTTCGACAGTGAAGGCCGATGTTCTAGCGATCTTGCGGGCTCGACTAGTCCATGCGGGTTTTCTTGGGTCCCTGCTCTCCAGGCTCGCTACCGAGTGAGGGTGACGTTTCCTTCGGTGGGCAATTTGACGTATGCCGACCTGAAGGCCAGTTGGCCGGCGCCGGTTGATCCGGTAACAACCACGCCAAGTGGCTTCGTGGAAATCTTTGCAGCACTGGACCGGAGCTAGCGCGATGTGTTATAGGGAAACAACAGAACGAGATAAGTCTCCTAGAGAGGCAGCCGCGCAGGCTGCGCTAGTTAGTCCGGTGCATGCGAGATGCCTGCCACGACAGGGCTCCCCTGCGTGGCCGTTTGTCGGTACTTACCGCACTATGTGGCCTGACCAGGCCGCGTTTACTTTAGCCGAGCTACTAGTTACCGTCGGCGTACTCGTTTTGCTTGTTCTTTTAGCTACACAACTTCTTAACAGCGCCGCGACTGTTACCACACTTGGCCATAGGCAAATGGACGCCGATTCACAAGCGAGACAGGTGCTTGATCGGATGGCCATCGATTTTGCCCAGATGGTGAAGAGGAGCGATGTCGATTACTATGTGAAATCTTCTGCTACTCCGCCGCCTGTGGGAGTACGCAACGTTCCGCAGACCGGAAACGATCAAATAACATTCTATAGCACAGTGCCGGGGTTCTATCCGTCTACTTATTCAAATTTACCAAGTTCACAGAGTTCTGTATCGCTTGTCGCGTATCGGATAAATGGGCAAAACAAATTGGAGCGCATGGGTAAAGGGTTAGTCTGGAACGCAGTCTCGACAACAGACACTCCTGTTGTTTTTATGCCTATACCGCTCGCGTCGCCGATTCCTATACCGGAACTGCCGGTTCCCACGCCTGCTCCTCTCCCAACTCCGGCCTGGCCAGCGACCGCTGTTGGCGCGACCGATTGGACAGATTCCGAGGTGATTGGGCCACAGGTTTTTCGATTCGAGTATTATTACTTGCTGAAAAATGGAACGTTTTCAGATATCCCTTGGAATACAACCGCACATAATGGCGTGGATGGGATGCAAGACGTATCAGCGATTATTGTGGAAATTGCTGTGATCGATGCCAAGACCAAGGTACTTGTTACTGATGCGCAGCTAGCAACTCTCAACGGCGCCTCCGGTGCCTTACCTGTATTGGTCGATTACACCTCCGGCATGGCGCCTGGCCAGCTGTTAGCGCAGTGGCGCACAGCTCTTGATGCGAACACAGTTGGCTTGCCGCGTCCCGCGATTTCCGGTATTCGCCTCTACGAACGGTTTTTTTACCTCTCACCGCCAACCCTCCTTACCCCATGAAAATCTTCCTCCGTTCTTGTGATGACGCATCGAAAGGTGCCGCTCTCATGATTGTCCTTGCCTTTGTCGTGCTTTTGGCTGGCCTGGTCCTGGCTTATTTCTCGCGAGCCGGCACGGATCGGCAACTTGCGCAATCGAGCTATAACGACACTTCAGCCGATCTTCTCGCCCGTACTGCTCTCGACATTGTCGTCGGCGATTTTAAGCAAGAGATGCTTAGCCACCCAACCGTCACCCCGGGTCTACCGTATTACATCACGCCAGTGCCGTATGGGACGCCAGCGAGCGGCCAGACAGCTATTCCAAATTTGATCAGGCGTAGTTTTTCAGGGGATCCTAGCAATCGAACGTCGGGTGTGAGCTCCGCCGCTGTCTCCGCAAACGGGCGCTCAATTAGCACAGCTCGTTGGAACAGCCATTACTTGATTCCTCGCCGGGAGCCTATTCCTCCAGAGGATTGGAATACGATTTATAGTGATCCAGTTTCTAGTTTCAGCCCTCCCGACTGGGTGCTGGTAACTGCTCAGGGACCGAAGCCGACGCCTACACCTGGTTCGGTAATTGGTAGGTATGCCTTTGCAGTTTATGACGAGGGCGGGTTGCTCGACATGAGTGTGGCAGGGTATCCCAGTTGGTCGGGTGCTCCAACGGGAAGTTGTAATCCAGCTCCGACTCCATGGCTGGTGAATGTTGGACGAAAAGGGATTCTTGGCTTGGCTGATCTCACTGCTTTGGGACCTTATGCGCCGCCGCAAACTCCCCAGATCGATAACATCGTGGGCTGGCGCAATTACGCCACGACACTACGAACAGGCGCTAGCTTCGGCAGTTTTAACTTCGCAGCAGACGGCTGCACGATGCAGGATACCTATGGCGATTACTTGCTCTATTTCGGTGAACCACCGTTCACTTTTGACGTCACCGACCAACCGGTTCCCATCTCAAGCTATCCGTTTAGCTCCGTAGCGAGCAACGTTTCAAGCAGCCGGACCGATCAGGCTTTTATGACACGGCAACAGTTGCTGAAGCTGCGAAGCTCTCTTGGCTTTAGCCAAAATGTCCTTCAGTATATGGGTACTTTTTCCCGTGAACGTAACAGACCTGCGCCGGATTGGCCGTTCCTGCGAAATAACCTGAGTGAAGGCCGCTTTTGTTTGGATAACCTAGATTTGGTCAAGCCGAACCCAGACAACTGTACCCATCATGGCAGGGGGAAGGGCCAGGGCAAGAGCAGAGGCCGCGGTCACCTTTGCGGCACCCAGGCGGATATCGTCAACTTGTTTGGTCTGCTCTGGATAAGGTCCGATCCGAACGCCACTCCTCCTCGACCCGGTTACTGGAGGTATATCGCTCACAATGGCCCGACTCACGATCCGAATCCTAATGCAATTGATCATATCCCGCCTTTCCGAGGTCCCAACCACCAAAACGATCTCTTCCAGATTCTGGATTATGCCTTGTTCCGGATTGACTATGGCATTAATGGCGATGCCGATCCGACTCACCGAGCAAAGAGTTTTGCAATCGGAGCCTCGCTTATCGATCAATTCGACTCCGGCGCCGATTGTCCCAACAATGAGGGATGCGATCTTGATACCACCCTCACCGGCGTGAAGCAGGAGTACCAGACGCATACCACGGTTATTGACTACGCCGGGAACGCATCGGCCTACGGAATGGAACCATACTACTCAGGTGACCATACAAACGGGGACGAGCCTTATGACCCGAACCCGAATGGGAACAACCCGCATCGGCCCCAGAATGCCCCGACCCCAGCGCCAAGTACGTACGTCATGAGCCATGCTTTCAGCAACGTAGGAGAGTTTGGCTACGGCATCGACACCTCGACCACTGGCCTTCCGACACTGGATTTTAGTCCACCAAACTTTGCTCATGCTCCGGTGCTCGATTTCTTTAGCTACAATCCTGTCAGCAGTGCTTATCCGCGAGCGGGTATCGTCAATCTCTACACGAGGAATGCTGCTGTGCTTGCCGCGATCCTGGCACGCACACTGAAGACCGACACAGCAGCCAATTCCAATCCTCCAGCACCCGTCGTCTCGGCATCCGAAGCGATGAATGCAGCTAACGCAATCGTTGCTGAAACGCAGGGCGTCCTCGCGGGAGCTCCGCCTTCTGGCTGGCCTGTCGTACAGACCGATCTCACGCGGGCCATTGCCGCGCGACTTGTTGCGGCGGGCGGGAGTGCGATCGGGTCAACGACAGAACAGAAGCAATCGATCGCGCGCGCCCTAGCGGAGATGGGACAAACCCGCACTTGGAATCTCTTGATTGATGTGATCGCGCAAACCGGGCGCTACGCGCCGGATGCTACCGATGTTGCTCAGGCCAACAAATTCATTGTCGAAGGTGAAAAGCGCTACTGGCTTCACATTGCGCTGGGTCGCGACCTTATTCACGCGGATGGAACCCCTTGCCAGCCTGGCGACGTGGGGTGTCAGGTTGACGTGCTCGGCAGTCAGCTTGAAGAAATAATTCAGTAGTGGCCGTTTTCGGCAGCAGACAACAGGACCCCTGATGGTCGACGATCCGCCCTCGCGAAGTCTCGACGCGGCGAGCGAGACCACTGACTACTGACAACAGGATCACGGAATACTGCTGAGTCGCGATCTCAACATCGACGAAAACGTGGATATGCTTGGTTCGCAGTTTGAAGAAGTAATTGAATAGTTCCAGTAAGACTGATGGTTGATAGCTGATTCGCCTTCGCTCAAGCTAGCTCGTGACGAGTAGCTGATAAATGGTTGGATCAACCAATGTATTGTCGGGCTTTGAAACTATTGGCGTGGGAATTTTTTTTGTTCACCCGCCGAATCTGGCCTTTGCTAAGACTAAGGTGTAACTAGAGGCTACGAAGTGGCAAGCAGAACTAAGATTTCGAGACCTCACTGACTTGGAATCATAACTCTAAGCTTAGCGGGTCTCGCGGTCCATGCCAGAAGCGTAGTATCTCCATTCTAGTCTTTGCAAAATCCGACAGAGCGGCTTCGGAATAGATTACCGCACAGTCCATGCGGCGATCCAGACTCGCACTTCTGCAGCGGAATAAGTCTTCTCTTCGCGTAATGAGCGGAGACCTTCCCCTATGTCGTCTTCCATAGCTGGCGTTGGTTCAAAAGGTTCATCCAGATTGACCAGTCGTCGCAAAATCAATTCGCGCTCCTCTTCCGATAGTTTTGGCAATTGCGCGATAATCTCATTCACGCTCATATCTAACAATAACTTCCTCGCTTGATGTACTAAACGTCAATGCTCATGCCGGCTGCTGTATGTCTCATCTCAGCGTGGGTTTCTTTTTGCTGGCGGTGGCGTTGGCGCGGCAGAATTGTCCTGCCACGCGGGCGCATGGATTTTAGAGGTTGCCATTGCGCCTCCCTGAGCAGCCCATTCTTTGAACGGCCTATTCCAGCCGAGATAAATCAAGACAACAATGATTACTATTTCGAGCAGCAGTCGCATATGAAAAGCGAGATTCGCAAAAGGCTGCAGGCAAAAGCAATCCTAATCTTATTTTGCATGGCAAGGCGTAGCCAACTTTCCAGTCGGTCCATTCAGCGCCGCGTTCCAAAACGGAAGGACGGCCCACAGGTCCGTGGCTACAGCGATAATCTAATTCCCGCTACGGCGCGTTATGACCTTCGACCAGGATCATGTTTGTCCTGGCCGTGCGGTGGCGCATCTTGCGCGGTTCGCGGTACTCTTCGCAGTTGAGCCATTCCTTGGCGCGATCCGCGGACTCGAATTCGAGCACCACGATCCGCTTCGGTTTCCAGTCGCCCTCGAGCACTTCCGTTTTACCCCCGCGGACGATGTATTTGCCGCCGTACTTCTCCACGGTCGCACCGGCGAGCTTCTTGTATTCTTCGTATCCAACGGGATCGACGACGTCGATTTCAACGATGATATAGGCGGGCATTGTTCCAATAGCTGATCTGCCTCCGCCTCCGCACAAGGCTACGGCGGACAGGTAGTTGATAGGTCAGTGGTCAGTGGTCATGTTGTCGGTGGTCAAAATTTCATCGACCGTTGTGGGCTCTATCTTTCTCGGCTAACTCGGGAATCTTTTTCCGCCGACGCAGCCGCAGCCAGTTGTTCCACGTTTTGCGAATGCTGTCGCGCGGAGTCTGGTATTTTTGAGTCAATTCGTTGCTCTTTACGATCTGCGCGAGAATTCCTCGCACGGAAAAATCGTCCGTATTGACGATTGTGTACGCCGTTCCAACGGCTGCTGCATGGTGCGCGTCGCTTGCTGCAGTCATTGGCAAACCACGAATCTGCGCGTACTTGAAAGCGTACCTGTTATAGCGGCGAAGCGTGGTCGCGGCGTTGAAAACCTCGATGGCATCAACAGGTAGCGTTTCAAGAGTGGAAAAACGGATCCCCGCGCGAAACAGGTCGTATGGGTGCGGAGGAATGGCTAGCCCGCCGCGTTGATGAATTATTTCGCACACTTCGCGCGCTGGTTTTCCTTTCAGGTAAGGAAGCTCTGCTCCGATGCAGAGAAGATGGCCATCGGCGGTTGTTACTTCTACTCCGGGAAGAATCAGAAAATCATCCACCGGCAATCCGTCCAGTCGCATCAAGCCTTTTTGGAGCAGGTAATTAACCGCATCGCACGTGTTGTGATCGGTAATCGCGAACCCATGCAAGCCTTTGGCGCGAGCGGCTGCAATCATGTCTTCCGGACTGGAGACACCGTCCCCGGAAAAGAAAGAATGTGTATGCAGGTCGATGTTAAAAGGCATCGCTAAAGCGCCGGGTTAAAAAGTTAAAAAGCGACAAGGCTGTAAAGGTAAAGAGGACCGAACAAAGCGACCTTGTAACCATTTAACTCTTTCAACTTTTTAACTACTAAACAAGCTCCTCAACAGCAAAGGCCGGCTCAGCAGCCGGTTCCTCCGGAATACGATTGAATTGATGATCGTACAAACGCCGATAGTAGCCGGATTTTTCGAGAAGCTCGGCGTGTGTGCCGACCTCCTTGATGCGGCCACCGTCCATTACGATGATTTGATTTGCGGATAAGACAGTGGAAAGCCGATGCGCGATGGCGATTACCGTGCGGCCAGTCGCCAGTTCAGCGAGAGCCTTTTGAATTTGCTGTTCCGATTCGGAATCGAGCGATGAAGTGGCTTCATCCAGCAAGAGGATCGGCGCGTTTTTCAGCACCGCGCGCGCGATGGCAAGACGCTGCTGCTGACCGCCGGACAGAAGGCATCCTTTATCGCCGATCACCGTTTGGTAGCCCTTCGGCTGAGCCATAATAAAGTCGTGCGCGTAGGCCGCTCGCGCCGCTTCGCGAACTTCTTCCGGCGTCGCATCGAGGCGGCCGAACTGGATATTTTTGAAGATCGTATCGTGAAACAGGAACGTTTCCTGAGTAACAAGCCCGATTTGTTCGCGCAGCGATTTCTGCGTCACCGAACGCAAATCGTGACCATCGATTTTTACAGCTCCGGAAGTCGGATCGTATAAGCGCAGGATCAACGAGAGAATCGTGCTCTTCCCCGCGCCGCTGGCGCCGACGAGGGCATAGGTTTTGCCAGGCTCGATATGCAAAGTCAGATCGCTGATCGCATCCGTAACCGTGTTGGCATAACGGAATGTCACATCTTCAAAGTCAATCCGCCCCTGCGACGAACTCAGCGCACGCGCGTTTGGCGCGTCCTGTATGGTCGCCTTTGAATCGAGAATTTCGAAAATAGAAGCCGTAGCCGCGATGGACCGTTGCATCACCAAATGGATCCTGCTAAGCGTTTTGATCGGGTCGTAGAGAATGAAAATCCCTGAAATCAATCCAAAAAAGCGGCCAACGCTAAGATTCGCCGCGTAGACATAGAGCAGCGCAATTCCCACACCGATCGCAGCCATGGTCTCGACCAGCGGTCCCACAGCTTCCAATGACCGGATGATGCGCATCATCTGGGAAAACTGCATTTGATTGCTGCGCTTGAATTCCTTTTCCTGGTGGCTCTCACGCGCGAAGGACTTGATTACGCGAATGCCGGCAAACGTCTCCTGCATCGTGACCACCATTTCCGCCATGCCCACCTGCTCGTTTTGCACCGCCTTTCGCGCGCGTTGACCGTAAACGCGAAGCGGCAGCAAACACGCTGGGAAAAGAACCAACGTGACCAGGGTAAACTTCCAATCCATCCAGAGAAGCACACTGATTGCGCCGACGATGGTGATCGGCTGCTTAAAGACATCGCTGCCGACGGTCTGTAAAGCCATCTGCATGACGCGGGTGTTGTTCGTGATAAGCGACATCAAAAAACCAGAACGCGCCTTGTTAAAGAAATCCATCGAGTTGCGAAGCATCTTGTTGAAAAGCTGGCTCCGGATATCACTCACCACCTTGTTGGCCACCCATTGCATGCAATAAGTGCTTCCATAGGAACAGAGGCTGCGAACAGTCATGATCGCGGGGATGGCGAGGCAAATCAGGACGATCGAATTGATTTTTGGGCCCGTATCGAGAACTCCAAGATTATGGCGCACGGCCATCGGATTGGGTGCGGCGCCATGGAAAATGGTGCTCGTTACCCGTGCAATCGCCAGCGGGAAAAGGGAATTGACTCCGCCATAAGCGAGACCTAAAGCCAGCCCCAGGATGAAACGTACTCTGTACGGCTTGACGTAACCATAGAGCCGCCGATACAAAATGGGGGCCGCACGTAACGTTTCCCACAGTGATTGCTTTTTCTTAGCCCGTTTTGCGCCACTCATGAAATTCGGGCCGCCGCATGCTGCGACAGCAGGGAATCCATAGCACTAATCACAGCTTCCGTCGAGATTTGACTCATGGGAAGGCGCGGTTGGACCGGGAAAAACTCAGTTATCGGCTCGGGCGTTTTCCCCTGCAGAATGAGTGCGGGACTTTCCCTGGGTCGCCAGTGAAAGGGGTTGGTTGGACCAAACAGGATTACTTGTGGTGTATGGGTCGCGGCAGCGAGATGCATCGGAGCGGAATCGACCGTCACCAGCAGCCGTGCCCCGGCAATTAACGCCGACAAGGTAAGCAAATCTGTCTTCCCGGAAAGATCGATGATTTTGGTCTTGTTCTTAATGGCCGCGACGTGCGCTTGCTCGTGTTTCGATTCACCACTTGTCAAAATGAGATCGGGACCATTGTCTCTGCGGAACCGTTCGATTACTTGTGCCCAGCCCCCGGTATCCCAAAGCTTTTCCTGGCGCGCCGATCCTGGATGCAAAACAATGTAAGATTTGCTGATGTTCCAACTGCGCCGGAGCGCATCGGCTTTTTCGCGCGCCGATTGCGGCAACCGCAAGTGCAGCGAGGAGGAAACATCCCTGATGCCGAGCGGTTCGAGCAAAGACAGATTGTAATCGATTGTGTGCAGGTCGCGCATACGGATGTTGACAAAATCAGTGTAGAGAAGGGCACGGCTTTTCGACTGATCGCGCACCCGGTATGAGACGATCCGTTTCCGGGCATTAGACAAAAACGCCAGAAAAGCAGACCGATCGTTTCGCGTGAAATCGACGCAGTAATCAAATTTCTTGCCTGCGACGGCGAGAAAGGCGGCGAGATCACTCAGATTGCGTCGCGCCATCAAAATGCGATCGACACCTGAAATGGCGGGCAGCAGATCAGCACACTCGCTGGAAACAACCATCGTCACGTCCGCTTCTGGGAAGCGTTCGCGCAATGCCGCGATCGCGGGAGTTGTCAGGATCAGATCGCCGATTCGCTTGAGTTGCAGGAGAAGAATTTTCATCGAGCCCCAAAACTGTAGGGGCGCTCTATGAGCGCCGAAATAAAACAATCGGCGGTCATAGACCGCCGCTACAAATAATCATTGAGCCATTCGCATGGCCATTTCGTATGCGTCCAGTAATCGCGTCCGAAAATGGTCCCACGTGAAATTTTCAACTACACGATCGTCTCGCGGCGCTGCCCATTTGCTGAACGATTTCAGGATGCCGGTGCAGATGCTGGAGGGCCGCTGCGATTGCGTCGACATCGCCCGGCTTCACGATTATTCCTTCCACGCCATTGCGCACTACATCTCCTGCTTCACGCGTGGTGATTTGGGGCAGTCCGCACGCTGCGGCTTCGTATGTCACTTTGGCGCTGCCTTCCCATTGCGACGGAAAAACATGTATCGTGCCCTGGTTAAGATAATTCTCCGGGTCGCGTACAAATCCGATCACTCGGATGTTATCGCGCCAGAATTGTTGGAGAAAAGGCTTCGCTTCGTCGTGCACGTGGCCAACCAACCAGAGCTCCGCATTAGACAGATTGAGACGATACCATGCTTCGAGCACATGTTGGATGCCTTTGCGTTTGATTAGAGCGCCCGAAAAAACGGCACGAAACTTTGAAGGTCGATCTCCCGGCTTGAATCGTTCCACGTCTACGCCGCGGGGCAGGTAAAAAAGTTTTTCTTCCGGGAAACCGCGCACGCGAAACGTGTGAGCCGCCCTCTCTGATAAGACAAGCAGAAGATCAGCCAGTTGGTATTCTTCTATGAAACGCTTTCGCTCGAGCAACAGTCTGGCCTTCCATTTCTCAAGGCCACGTCCCGTGTCTGCCGCATCAGTAATTTTCCGACGTACCACCTTGTTTTTGCCGCCGTCACGATGCCAGGTGGGTATCTCAACAATCGAGGGAATGCCGCGCTGTTTAGCTACTTGCAGCGATCGCAAACAGTCGCCCGACCAGCTGTGAAACAAATCGTAACGACCGGTGGCAAGATGACGGGATGCGATCCAATCCAGGTACTTTTTTTTCGCGCCGTAATAGTAGGGCCTGTCGAAAAATGAGATAAGGCGCACCGGATGCCAGCGCAAAGAATGGATCAACGAAGCAGGAATTTCCTTCTGCCTGTTATCATAAGCAATCGCTTTGCCCAGAAATCCCCCGCGATAAGAGGCACGCAGGGTCTCAAATGCATCGGTGTCCAGGCCGGAGCCCCCGATGCGTGCAAAAATGGAATAGAGCAAATGCCTGGGCAAAGTACGCTCTGTAGCCGAGGCAGAGCGTAATGGCGGTGGAGCGTTTAAGGTTTCACCCGGCATCG
Organism: uncultured Verrucomicrobiae bacterium; assembly: GCA_963836455.1. Taxonomy (GTDB): domain Bacteria; phylum Verrucomicrobiota; class Verrucomicrobiia; order Chthoniobacterales; family UBA10450; genus Udaeobacter. The sequence continues at coordinate 81,129 of CAWIJH010000016.1, read as the reverse complement.
GCTTACAACTATTCTGGCGAACGTGAAGCATGTAAAGTGCCCTTCAGTATAGCGGGATAGAATAGGAGGCTTGCTTCATCGAACATGACAGGAAAAACTCAGCATCGTCTTTGTCCGACGCGGTTATTCGCCGACGGGCGGCGCGGAGACGTACTTAAAACGCCTCGCGGGCGGAGTGATCGAAGCTGGGCATGACGTGCGGCTTGTTACGACGAATGACTGGCCGGACGCCGACTGGCCTTTCGGATCGATTACGCGCGTGAACGCGAAATCGCCGATCGGATTTGCCACTGACCTCGAACGAATGCGCACCGAACTTCGCTACGATGTCCTGTTCAGTCTTGAGCGTATTTGGAGTTGCGACGTTTATCGCGCCGGGGACGGTGTCCATCGCGCCTGGCTGGATCGGCGAAGAAAGTTCGAACTGCCTCTGAAACGATTTGTCCGGAATCTCAGTTCGAAGCATCAGGATCTGTTGCGCCTGGAACAATCCCTTTTTTCCGATCGGAACACCAGGCGTGTGATCGCTGGCTCGCAGATGGTCAAAGATGAAATCGTCAATTTTTATCGTTATCCGGCTGACAGGATCGACATTGTTCGCAATGGTGTTCCGCTGGAGAAGCTCCGATTCGATCCGGAGCTTCGCGAAAAGTCGCGCGCGGAATTGAAAATAAAGCCAGACCAAACCGCATTGTTGTTTGCGGGCTCTGGATGGGAGCGCAAGGGGCTTCTTTTTGCTATCGAGGCAGCAGCGCTTTGCAGAGACCGCAACATGCGTTTGCTGGTTGCCGGTCGCGGAAATGCAAGGCTCTACAAAACGAAACGCCTGCGCTTTTGGCGCGAAGAGACGGTGAAATTTCTCGGTGAAGTTGTGGATATGCTGCGTCTCTACGCCGCTGCGGACATCTTTATTTTGCCCACGATTTACGACCCATTTTCAAACGCCTGTCTGGAAGCGCTCGCCTGCGGTTTGCCCGTGATCACCACGGGTTCCAATGGGTTCAGTGAAATCATGGAGAACGGAGTCCACGGATCGATTGTAGATCACGCGGGCGATCTCCCCGGTTTGCGCGATGCGATTCTTCTCTGGTCCGATCCTTCGCGCCGCGCCGCGGCCAGATCGACAAACATGCAGCTTGCAGCGCAGTTCGACATTTCAAAAAACACCAACGAGACGCTGGCGATTCTGCTCGGCGCGGCTAAACGAGAAACGGAATGATGCGTTTTACTCTGCGCTGATACGCGGCGTATTTGGCCGGAAAATGTTCTAGCATCAAATCTTCTTCGCGGTTGAGTTTCACCCAGAAACTGACGAACACGAGCAGGAACCCCAGGAAGCCGCCGAAATATCCCAAGGCGATGGCAGTGCCTGCAAACATGGCGAGGATCCCTGTGTAAATCGGATGGCGCACAACACGGTAAGGTCCGCGTTCAATGAGTTCGTGGTCTTCCTTCAGCGTGATTACGCCGCTCCAGTTTCTCCCCAGTATCAATCTTGCCCAAATGGCAAACACAAGGCCGCAGACGCAGAGAAAGACTCCGCCCCACGAGCTTGATGTTCTGTGCGAAACGACGAGCCAATTGAACGGTGGCGGCAACGCGCTTGATTTGATGACCAGGAGGTAACCGATTACGAGCACCAGCCAATACCGTGCTCGTTCCGCGCTGCTTTCGCGGTAGATCGTACGCTTAGTCCGGGCCATTCCCAGTGACCAGACTATTATGAAGATAATCCAACAGACACGAATGACCCCGAGGCCTAATGAGTATGCGCGAACCTCCATTGTATTGCTGCCGGACGCGCGCGATCCGTCCGCTAGTTCTAGTCTCGAGGCCGGGTCACGTGGCGGCCAGCGCGGTATCGGCGTCTGGGAAAATCTGGAAGACCTGATCGAGTCGCGAGATCTCAAAAATGGAGCGCACGGTTTCCTGCAAACCAGCCAGCAAAAATTTTCCTCCGTAAGCTTCCACCTTTTGCATGGCTTGAATAAGGGCCGCCAGGCCTGCGCTATCGATATAAGTGACCTCCGAAAGATCGATCACCAAACGTTCCGGTTTTTTCTCGATCATTGCGGTGAGCGAGGCCGTGACTATAGGAGAAACGTGCAGGTCGATTTCGCCCTTGAGCGGCAGCACGTTGGGGCGGTCTCGATGCGGCTTCGGAGCAGGTGGGGACGCGTCCTTCTTTTTCATCAACCCTTCATTCGTCAATGGATCACCATCCGAGCGTATGGATTACCCTTTCCACATCTGAAAGGTCTTCAATTAAAAAATCCGGGTGATATTCTGCGAGTTGATCGCGGCTCCAAGTGCCGGTTGCCACGGCAACGGTGCGCGCGCCCAGGGCCTTGCCGCAAGCAATATCGCGCGGAGTATCGCCAATCACGTCGATCTCCGACGCGGAGAACTCGCGATCATGCTTTTCTTTCGCGCGTGCGCGGGCGAACGGTCCGAGCCGATTTCGGTCTCGATGGTCATCGGCGAACGCCCCAAATTCGAAAAAGTGCCAGACCCCATAATGCTCGAGCTTGAGCCGTGCGCCGCGTGAGACGTTGCCAGTGAGAAGCGCAAGCACGACATGCGGCCGCGATTTGAGACACCGGAGCAATTCCAGAACGCCGGGAAGCAATTTGCCTTTGCGACGGGGCAATTCGCGCGAAAGGAAATGAACGTAACTGTCCAGGAAAGCGCTCACGTTCTCGTTCGTGGCGGGAATCTTATGCTTATTCAGAATGCTGACCACAATTCCCGAGTCGGTCATCCCAGCGATTTCGATGTCCTGCAGATCGTCATTGATGTCGAAACGTTCTTTGAACGCCGATCTAAGCGCATGCACGCCCGCGCCGCCAGAGTGGATTAGCGTCCCGTCGATATCGAAAAGAAGGAGACGTTTTTGCATTTTTGTCATACTCAAAAAAATGACGAAATCCGAATGACGAATGACGAGTGAATGACAAAGATCAACTCGCGAACATCTTCGGAGTCAAATGGTGAAAGATTTCTACAACGAATGTCCCGCATATTTTCGGGTTTCGTCATTAGACATCTCGCTTGCAGCGCCGTAACCGGGCGAAGGCTGGGGCTCCGTCTTTGGCCTAAAGAATTCCTCCAGACCGGCAGCGTGCGAGCTCGAAAATTACTCAAGGGCCCGGCGCGTGCATCATTAGCACCGCGATCATGCTTCCCAGGAATACCAGCAGAACTATCGCCAGACCGATAAAAATTCCATTGCGAACCGGGTCGCTCTGTTGTTTTTGGCGTCGGAACGGAGAAACGTTGGTAAAATCGGCCGGTGCCGCGCTCAATTCTGCAGGTCTCGCTTTGATCTCCTCGAGCTGGGGGAGCGGCCGCGATCCGCTTGTGTCTCCTTCGTAGCTGGCTTCGGCCGCACCAAATCGGATTCGATCATCAAGGCTTAGCAACGTTTCAGTGACCGGCTTGCCGTTGACACGGGTGCCATTCGTCGAGCCGAGGTCCTTCAACCGATACGTTTCGCCCGCTAACTGCAACTGCGCGTGCCGCGCTGAGACCGAAGGATTGTTAATGACGATCGTATTGTCCGGGCCGCGTCCGATTGTGACCAGGTCGTCAACAAGTTCATACGTCGTCCCGCTAATGATGAGCTTAGGCATGCTGCGGCAATCTATCTGGAAGGCCAGTATCTGGTCGAGCGATTCCTTTCGCATCCGGAACAGGAGCATTGAGGCGGGACTGTTCCTTAACGTTTGACGTTCGGAGTCGGTAGCCCGACTCTGGATTTACCTCGTTCGAACAGAAACCGACCCCGAGAATGGTTGAGGAATAAACATCATGGCGACGTACATCAGTTTGGTGCAATTCACTGATAAGGGTATCCAGGCTGCAAAAAACACGACCCAGCGAGTAGCCGACTGGGCCGCCAAGGTCCAGTCGGAAGGGGTAAGCATCAGGGAAATGTATTGGACACTGGGTCAGTATGACCAAGTGTGCGTCTTCGACGCGCCGGACGACGAGACTGCCGCCAGCGTGTTATTGGCAGCGGATATGCTGGGTAACATTCGTACGCAGACATTGCGTGCTTTCACCGCCTCCGAGATGGAGAAGATCCTGGCTAAGGTGCCCTGATCGGTTAGTTCCGGATTGCGGGCCTAGGCCTGCCTGCTGCTCCTTCTGGAATCATTGCGTTACTTGCAGTCCGTCCGCGATCATTCCGTTGAGCAACTTTGGAATGTAGTGGTGTTCGATGAGGAGCGCAGGACCAAACCATTGAAAATGATCTTGCAGATGTTGGCTAATCCATTCACTTGCCCTCTGAGTGAGTGGCCTAACGAGGGTAAGCGTGCCCTGTGGCAAAATCCAGATATCGGTCTTACGAGCGGAGCGGTTCATTTCTTACAGTCTGTGTTTGCAAATGGGGGCTCTGGCTTAATCGGAAACAGCGGCCGAAGAAGAGCGAATGTGTGCGATAAGCACGCAAAAGAAACTACCAGAAACACTATTACAGCCTTCACCGGGTTTGCTTTCATCATTCTTCTCCGGAAATCGGGGGGCAAAGTTCCTGAAGATGTTGTGAAAGCAGGCGAATGAGACGTGAGCGCCGACTCTCGGCACTCAGCAGTTTAGCGGTAATTCACGGCCGTTCGCGGGCTACCCGATTGACCATGTGCGGCCGCGCCCGCATAGTGCCCACTTCCATGGGAATTGAGTTTACGCGCAACTTCTGCATCATCGCGCACATCGATCACGGCAAAACGACGTTGTCGGATCGATTGCTCGAGCGCACCGGCACAATCCAGGATCGGGAAAAACAGGATCAGCTTCTCGATTCAATGGACTTGGAGCGGGAACGCGGGATTACGATCAAAGCGCATCCAGTCACCATGCGTTACACGAGCAAATCTGGCCAAAACTATCGGCTGAACCTGCTCGACACTCCCGGGCATGTCGACTTTAGCTATGAGGTCTCCCGCAGTCTTGCGGCGTGCGAGGGTGCGCTGCTGATTGTCGATGCCGCGCAGGGAGTCGAGGCGCAAACAGTAGCCAACGTTCATCTGGCCCACAAACAGGGCCTCACGATCGTTCCGATAATCAACAAGATCGATCTACCGAACGCGGATGTCGCCTCGGTGCATCGTCAGTTGGAAGAAATCCTTGCCATTCCAGCCGAGGAAGCGATCGACGCAAGCGCAAAGATGGGAACCGGAATCGATGAAATTCTTGAAGCAATCGTGAAACGTATTCCTCCGCCGCGACCGCCCGCGGACGAGACGTTGCGGGCGGTGGTTTTTGATTCCGTGTTTGATGTTTACCGCGGTGTGGTCGGCTATGTGCGGGTTGTCTCCGGAACAATGGAAGCGAATCACGCGATTACGTTGATGAGCAATAACTCGCGTCATGAGATCAAGGAAGTAGGCGTGTTTACGCCGAAGATGCTTCCACAGGAAAAGTTAAACCCTGGCGATGTCGGCTATTTCATCGCAAACATCAAATCGACCGCCGACATGAAGATCGGGGATACCATCACCGATCAGCGCCACCCCGCGCGCGAGCCGCTTCCAGGCTTCCAGGAAATTCATCCCATGGTCTTCAGTGGAATCTATCCGATTAATACGGGAGACTTCGAACATTTGAAGACGGCAATCGCAAAGCTGCGCCTCAACGATTCTGCGTTTATCTACCAACCTGAAAGCTCCGTTGCACTCGGATTTGGATTTCGCTGTGGCTTTCTCGGGCTACTTCACATGGAGATCATCCAAGAACGGCTCCGGCGCGAGTACAACATGGATATCATCGCCACGAGTCCGAGCGTCGTCTATGAGGTGATCACCACGCGCGGAGAAAAATTGTCGATCGATAACCCCGCTCATCTGCCTGACCCGAGCGTGATCCAGGAAATTCGTGAGCCGATTGTAAAGGCATACGTACTCTGCCCGAACGAAAACATCGGCGACATCCTGCAATTGATTCTGGAAAAACGCGGCCAGATGGACCGCACCGAGTCGCTTGATACGCGTCGAGTAATGCTGCATTGCGAATTGCCGCTTAACGAAATTCTCGTCGATTTTAACGACAAGATTAAAAGCCTTACGCGCGGCTACGGCTCCATGGATTACGAGTACGCGGGCTTTCGAGCGGCGAAATTGGTGAAGCTGGACCTTCTCGTTAACGGTGAGCCGGTCGATGCGTTCTCGACAATCGTGCACAAAGATCGTGCGGAGGCGAGAGGACGCCAATTGGCGGCCAAACTAAAGGAAGTAATCCCGCGGCAGCTCTATCAAGTGGCGATCCAAGCCGCCATTGGCGGAAAAATTATTGCGCGTGAGAGCGTTTCGGCATTGCGAAAAAATGTAACCGCGAAATGCTACGGCGGCGATATTACACGCAAGCGAAAGCTGCTGGAGAAACAAAAGGAAGGAAAGAAACGAATGAAAAGCATCGGAAAGATTAACATTCCGCAGGAGGCTTTTATCGAGGTGCTCAAAGCGCAATGATGTGGTTTGAAAATGACGAAGTCCTAAATACGAATGACCAAGGAAATCCAATTGAATAATCATGAACCCCGACCACGCGATGTGGCGCGAGGTTCCTGTCTTCGTTAATTAAGCTTGTCATTTTTTCGTCATTCGTCATTCGTGCTTCGTCATTTTCAAACTCATGTTTACATCGCGCCAAATAAAACATAGTCGCCTGCTGCTGCGGCACGCCCGGAAGTATTTGCGCTACAAGGATGATCAGCTCAGCAGTGCGGACCGGGACCAAATCACTGCGGGCATGAAGGATCTCCGTGAAGCGCTATGGCAGAGAGATCGGGAGAGAATTCACAGCACCGCCGATGCGCTCGATAAAACACTTCACAGGCTGACACCGGTGACATGGGAGTCGCATTGGCGAGAGAATTGTGAGGTAATTTTGGTAGCCATCGTTGTGGCAGTCGGGATTCGTTCTTACTTCTTACAACCGTTCAAAATTCCCACGGGATCGATGCAACCAACCTTGAACGGGATCATTGGTTATCCGACCACTGCGCCTGCGCCGAACATTCTGCGGCAGATTGGCGAGTTCATCGTCCTGGGTCGCAACTACATTAACGTTGTTTCGCGCGAGGATGATCAGCTTCTCGAGATCCAGCCCAAGAAAACGTTCTTTTTCTTTACGTTTTCACAGCTGATCTGCCAGCGGCAAAAATATCTGGTCTATGCGCCGCCCGACACGCTTAGCCATGATTTCAACATTTTTCCGGGCCGCATTTTTCATCGCGGGGACATCATTGCAAGAGGCGCGATCGATACGGGGGACCAGGTATTTGTCGACAAGTTTAGTTATAACTTTGTTAAACCGCATCGGGGCGACGTTTTTGTTTTCCGGACAAATCATATTCCAGGTATTCGCGAAGATCCTGAGGCAGGCTCGCCATTTTATATCAAGCGGCTGGCCGGACTGCCTGGAGATCGTTTGAGAATTGACCCCCCGTTTCTCTATGTGAATGGCAAAAAGGCAGAGGGTTATGGTTTTGCGCGGGTTATGTCAGCGAAACCTCCTTATCGCGGCTATGGTTTAGGCCGCGACTATCTGTCGCAACCAGACCGTACCTTCACCGTGCCGCAGGATGGCTACTTTGCTTTGGGTGATAACAGTTACAACAGCTACGATAGCCGCTACTGGGGAACAGTGCCCGACGAGAATCTCGTCGGGCGTGGTTTATTGGTTTACTGGCCGTTTAATTGGCACTGGGGGATTATCCGTTAGGAATGGAGCAATAGAGTGGTGGAGTGTTGGAGTGATGATCTGATTCGCATTCCTTCATTGCTGCAATACTCCAACGTTCCAGCTTGGACCCTCGCCGCAATGTCGCGGCATTTGCCGCGTCTGTTTCCTCTACTTGGCCTTTGCGGTGGCTACGCGATTGTAATGATATTCAGTCCGGTGCGGCATGTGCTGGGAGACGGTTTTCGTTGCATCCGGCGCTACAAACGCATCTGGATTAGCTTCGCGCTCCTTGGGTTTGGCTATTTCCTTTTTCAGTTTGTCACTTTCACTCCGATTCGAAACTGGGCCGATCTTGATCTGAACCAGATCATCTCGTTGCCGCGCTGGTATTGGCCGCAATTTGTGGACATATGGCGCGAAACTCCGCTGCCCGCCCTGGAGGGAGTCGCAGGAATTTTTGACAACGCCACGACAACGTATCCGCTCTCTGTCGTCGCCGCTGTGTTCATGCTGGCTAACTGGCGTGGACTGCACGGCGCATTGCTTCGGGCATTGTGGAAACGTTACCGGTTCTGGGGCCATCTTACGTATTTGATTCTGTTGCTGAGCGCGCTGGCGTCGCTCTTGAAACCAATTGTGTTCTGGCGACTACCACAGTGGAGTGGATTGGTATCGGCTGCGGGACTCCTCCGAATCTCGGCCACAGTCGATGCGACCGCGTTCATTTTCGAATATCTCCTGGGAGTTTATATTCAGGTGTATTTGATCACCGTCTGCCTGGCTTGGATAAAGGGCGTGAGCTTTGAAGAGGGAGAACTGTTTCGCTTCGCCATGCGCCGCTTCAGTTATGTTTTAGAATGGGCTGGGATTGTTGTTGCGGTAAGCATGCTGATCGTCCGGTTGCCTCTTCTGCTTGCTTATTTCACCAATATTCCCGGGGTCCTCGATTATCTGCCAATTGCAAGGGTGCTGATGAGCATCTTGATCATTGCGTTTTGCTCCGTCCAAATCTCGCTGGCGCTCCATAATGAAACGGTGATCGACGGGATCCGCGCCCACTTCCTGTTTGTCCGGAAAAACGCCGGTCGTTTCGGGTGGTTTTTGGCTATCTGCGGCATCCATTTCTTTTGTATAATGGTCTGCGACGCCATAGTACGGGGCGCAATTGCTGATCGATTGGGCGCACTGTTCCTTTGGAAATTGAGTTTCGCTTTTCTTCGGGGAGTAATCGTTGGCTGGCTCTTGGCTTCGTGGGTCTGTTTATTTCGCCAGTGCGAAACCGGCCGCATCAATGGCGAGAAATGGATTCAATATTAGAAAAACCGGCCTTGAGCAGAACAACTGTGAATGCGGCGACGATTACCCGCCAAAGCAAATCGAATCTCGCTCTCGCGTTTGTTTCCCTGGGGCGCGAGCGGAAACGCGACATCACCATCTTCTACGCTTTCTGCCGTATCATTGACGACATTGCTGATTCTTCAGTGCTAAACGTCGTCGAAAAACGAGTGCGCCTGGCGAAATGGCGCCAGATGCTTCATGCCACGGCCCCGGACGAGCCTCTTCTGGCTCGCGACGTAAGAGAGTTGATCGCCAAGTACTCGCTGCCGACCGGCATGTTGGAGGAAATCATTGCCGGTGTTGAAATGGACCTGAGCACGCTGCGATATCCCACTTTCGAAGAGCTCCGGATTTATTGTTATCGAGTCGCCAGCGCGGTCGGCCTGGTAAGCATCGAGATTTTTGGCTACCGGAATCAGGGCTGTAAACAATACGCAATCGAGCTCGGGCTGGCCTTGCAGACGACGAATATCATTCGTGACGTCTGGAAGGATATGCAGAATGGGCGGATCTATTTGCCGCAGGAAGATCTGGCGCGGTTCCATTACTCTGAGACCGAGCTGATACAGCGGCACTACAACGAGCGCTTTGTGCAACTGATGGAATTCCAGGCGCAGCGAGCTTGGCTGTTCTTCGATAAAGCCGCCGCGGCTCTGCCCGCTGAAGACCGGCGAGCCATGACGCCGGCGGAAATCATGGGCTCGGTCTACCGGGGTTTGCTCCGGCGAATTGAACTGGACAAGTTTCGTGTCTTCGAAAAAGATTACCAGCTAAGCAAACTGGAAAAGGCAGGTCGAATCGCTGTGCAACTTTTCAAATCTTTGTTGAATGCGACGCAGCGGACATCCGTCTGACTTCCCGATTGCGAAACTAACAACGAATATGAAATTAAATTCACTGAAAATTCTATCAGCAGTTGTAACTGGGCTGTTTGTATTAGGTACCACTGTGTACGCGCAAAAGGATGCGGTCGATACGCGAACGAGCCACCCGGTCATGACGGGGGAAGCGATCACTAAAGCAGATGCGGAAAAAAAATACCCGCCACGAGGAGGTCATTATCCGCCTGGGACCCGTAACCCGCATGATCCTTCGGGAGTTGTAACGAGCCCATATCCGCCGTACCAACAGTATGACTGCTCAAAGATTGCGCATGGCGGGCTAGTCTTGGACGTCCGTGCAAAGCACGTGTTTGTATATCCCTAGCACCAGTTTGGGCCGACAAAGGCTGTCTTGAGGGCATCCCCGCAACATCCCGCGGACCGCGCAGTTTAATCCGCAAAGGGACTTGCACTATGGGAATGAAGATTCTTGGGATTAGCTCGGCCATCAGTCTGGTTTGTCTCGCTGTCACTTCGTGCGACACTCCGGTTGGTCAGGGCGCGGCATAGGGCGCTGCCACCGGGGCGATTATCGGCGGTGCGGCGACTGGTCATGTTCGGGCCGCATCAATTGGCGCAGCTGCGGGAGCCGCCGCCGGCGCCTTAACCGCCGCAATCGTTCAGGAGAATCAAGCTGCGCGTTATGGCCCGCCACCGCAAGGCGGCTTTCCATATGCGCGCTGGGCAGGGACATCAGGTTTTTACCACAGTCCTTACACGGGACGGGTCTATAACCTTCGGGGAGTTCCACCCGGCGGGCTTACACGCGACGTCGATACTGGCCGGCTTTTCCGCAAACCGTAATTGACCACTAAAGATCGAAATCAGCGCGCTTGCGCCTGGAGTGCATCCACCAGCGCTCGCACTTCATCAGTCATCTTTAACAACTCCGGCCACTGACGATGATAGTTTTCCCCAGGCAATTTACGTGTCGCATCAAACCCCATATGTGAGCCAATGTTCTGTTCGCTTGGGGCGTGATCGAGCGAATCACTTGGATTTTTGATGACAGTGGTGTCCCGCGCGGGATCGGTGTTCGCGCACAGTCGGAAGAGCACTTCGCTTGTATTGTGCACATCGCAATCTTCATCCACGGCTATGATGTATTTGCTGAACATCATCTGTCCCATGCCCCACAGACCATGCATCACTTTGAAAGCTTGGTAAGGATACTGTTTCCGAATACTGACGAAGACCAGATTGTGAAATACACCTTCGGGCGGCAGCGTCATGTCCACAATTTCCGGAAAATTCATTTTGAAAACCGGCAGCAAAATACGCACGCTCGCGTCCCCGATGTAATAATCTTCCATGGGCGGGATGCCGACGATTGTGGTTGGATAAATCGGGTCACGCCGGTGGGTAATCGCCGTCAAATGGAACACGGGATAATCCTCGATGGCAGTGTAATAACCGGTGTGGTCACCGAACGGTCCTTCCGGGCGCAGCTCGCCGGGCTGGACGTATCCTTCAAGAACAAAGTCGACGTCCGCGGGCACCTCAAGATCATTCGTCTTGCAGCGAACCAGCTCGATTGATTTCCTTCGCAGAAAACCAGCGAACAGGAGCTCATCCAATCCATCCGGTAACGGTGCGGTTGCAGCGAAGGTGTATACGGGATCGCCACCGAGTGTCACTGCTACCGGCATGCAGTCCCCGCGTTCGTAATAACGCCTGCCATGACGCGCGCCGACCTTGTGAAGCTGCCAATGCATTCCAGTCGTATCTCTATTGTAAACTTGCATCCGATAGATGCCGACATTGCGGGCTCCGGTCTCCGGATCTCGCGTGTGCACATTTGCCAGCGTGATGAAACGACCGCCGTCTTTGGGCCAGCATTTGAGTATCGGCAGATCGTCCAGGGAAAACTGGTCTCCATTTTCGATGCGATGCACGACTTCCTGGCATGGCGCATCACGCACCGATTTTGGGCGTGCATGCAGAAGATGAATTCCCTGCTTGAGCAAATTCCAGCCTTCGCGGAGATCGGTAGGCGGTTTTGCTTTCAGAATGAGTTGAATTTCCCGGGCCACGTCTTCGATGTCTGGAACCTGCAACGCCAACGCCATTCGGCGGCGCGATCCCATCGTGTTGATTGCGACGGGAAATTCTATTTTTCTTCCATCGATGACAGGCTGTTCGAACAGAAGAGCCTTTCCACCGCCAGGCGACTTCATTTCGCGATCAGCCCATTCTGCAATCAGCAGATTGGTATCGATGGGAATTGCGACGCGTTTCAGTTCGCCCGCTTTCTCAAGAGCGTCCAGGAAACTGCGGAATGAGCGATAAGCCATTGCTGAGGCGTCGCGTTACACTGATTCTTTTCCTGGCAGAATGCGAACGAAATCGTTTACCGGCTTATAGCGGCGGCGGCGCCGGTAAATGGCGGAAGAACACAACTCTGCCGTTGGCGAAAGTGACTCCTTTGGAAGGGTAGGGGAACTTTGGGGGAATGTATGACCAATCGAATGGCCCGTAATAATACGGTCCGCCGTAGCTAGGAGGTGTTTCGTAACGCAGATAGACCCATGTTTCAGTGGGACGACCACGCCCGTAGCCCGGGATCTTTTGCTCTGGTGTGCCCCAGGCCAGCCATACCGCATCCATTGTCATGCCTGGGCGAATCCGCCCTTGACTCACCAGGGCCTGGTCCTGCGCAGAAAGACCTTGGTAAATATCCGGGTGTTGCGAGATCCGCGTTCCGGGCGTTCCACAACTGGTGAAAAGTAGCGCCGTTGCTGCCATACCGAATGTCAGGGTGACACGTTTCAGTTCGCCCGCTCGTTCAAGAACGTCGATGAAGTTTCGAAAATACAGGTAAGCCATAGATTAGGTATGCCGCGATACTAATTTGTGCATCGGTGGAATGCTCCAGAATTTTTTTCCTTCTAGTTCGACGCCAGATATTGGAAGGACATAACCCTGCTGCTGACGAATGTGACCACCTTACCGGGATAGGGGATACTAGGCGGGATGTACGACCAGTAGAATGGGTCGTAGAAGGGGCTGCCGAAAAACACGAACGTCCGTCCGCCGTGGTGATGCATATTTCCCCCTGCCACGCCGACTCCGGCGCGTCCCCCCGCTACGCCGACCTTGGTATATCCCAAGCTGTAGCCCGGTCCCGAATCATTAAAGGCCCAGGGACCCCAAGGCCCGGCGCCATAGTACGGATAATATGGATAGGTAGCGTAATAAATATAGATCCAAGTCTCCGTCGGAGTGCCCGCCATGTTACCGACAATTTTTTGATCGGGCGAACCCCATGCCAGCCACACCGCGCTTCGTGACATTCCGGAACGAATTTGCCCCTGGCTTACCAGCGCCTGGTCGCGGAACGAAAGACTTTGGTAAAGGTCGGGATGATCTGAAATTCGCGTCTGCGGTGTTGAACAACTGATGAGGACTAGGACGACCGCCGCGATGCCCAGCATCGATGCGCCAGAAGAGAATCGACGCGTCATAATGCGGGGAAAATCTTAGCGCCACAAAATTGCGAGTCAAACCATGCGGTTTCTTGATTCAGTATCGCCCCGCCCGTAACGTTGAGTTGCATGCAAGATCGCTACGGTCACCGGATTTCGTACCTGCGCGTCTCGATCACGGATCGTTGCAATGAACGTTGCGCGTATTGTATGCCACAGGAGTTACAGGAATGGTTGCCGCGCGAGGAGATCCTCACGTTCGAAGAAACACTGCGCCTCGTTGGCATTGCAGCGGAGTTGGGTGTTTCCAAAGTACGAATTACCGGTGGCGAGCCGTTGACGCGGCGCGACGTCATCGATTTCATCAGGCGAATCCCTGAAATCCCAGGGATCACAAGCATTGGCCTTTCCACGAACGGGACATTACTAGCGCGTGAAATCGCTCCGGGAAAAACAATGGCCAACGCTTTACGCGCAGCCGGAGTTGGATCCGTTAATGTCTCGCTCGATACGTTGGATCGAGAAGTCTATTCACAAATTACCGGACGCGATTTTCATGATCAGGTTCTATGTGGAATCGACGCAGCGATCGCTGCAGGCTTTGAGCAGATCAAACTGAACACCGTCCTGATGCGCGGCCGAAATGAGGACCAGCTGATTCCACTGATAGAATTCGCGGCGCAGCGCGATTTGATTCTCCGCTTCATCGAGATGATGCCCGTAAGCACAACCGAGGTGCTCGATGATAAAAATTTTATGCCAGTCAATGGAGCAAAGAGGATGATCGAATCGCGGTATGGCCGTTTAATTCCTGATGCCGGGTTTAGAACGAATGGTCCGGCCATGTACTATCAAATCCCCGGGCGCCGGCAGCGTATTGGCTTTATTGGAGCGATGACCAACCTCCATTTCTGCGAAAGCTGCAACAAACTTCGTCTCACCTGCGACGGAAAATTGCGTCCGTGCCTCGGGAGTTATCTGGAGTTCGACATCATGACACCATTGCGGGCAGGGGCCAGCGATCAGGAGCTTAAGCAATTCCTCCTCGAAGTTGTCGATCGAAAACCTGAGCAGCACGATTTTCGCCAGAACTACCAACCGAACCGCAAAATGATAGCCATCGGTGGCTGAATGGTGAAGCGTCTCACGCATGTCGGCACGGATGGTCGTGCGCAGATGGTCGATGTATCGGCCAAACCAATGATTAACAGAAAAGCTGTTGCGAGTGGAAAGATTCAGCTTCAACGCGAGACGATCGAGTTGATTACGAAAGATCAAATCGCGAAGGGGAACGTCTTAGCCACTGCACGGATTGCCGGGATTCAAGCTGCGAAACAGACCGCGCAACTGATTCCACTTTGCCACACTCTGCCGCTCGGGGATGTTAAAATCGACATTGTTACGTCGAATGAGGGCGCAGAGGTGAGATGCACGGCGCAAACCGTTGCGCAGACCGGAGTGGAGATGGAAGCGCTCGTTGGCGTTACGGTCGCGTTGCTTACAATTTACGACATGTGCAAAGCAGTAGACAAAGGGATGGAAATTTCAAACGTGCGTTTGGTGGAAAAAACGAAACGCGTTGTAACGGCAGTCTATCACCGCCGAAGCAAACACCGCGGGCACCCATAGAGACCCCCCAAAATGCAAATTCAGGTCGGCATCGTCACAATTTCGGATCGCGCCAGTGCAGGTGATTATGAGGACCTTGGCGGGCCAGCACTAAAAGAAGCGTCGCAAAAAGCAGGATGGCAAGTCCTGTCGGAAGCGATTGTTCCCGATGATGCGGAACGGATTCGGCAGACGATTCGTTCGTTTTCACAGCAAGGGTGCGGCTTAATTCTAACAACTGGCGGCACAGGTGTCGGACCGCGAGATGTCACGCCGGAAGCGATTCGCGCAATTATGCGCGTCGAGCTACCCGGTTTCGGCGAAGTGATGCGCACTGAATCGATGAAGATCACGGCCAATTCCATCTTGTCGCGCAGCCTGGCAGCAATCGTCGATCTTTCGCTAGTGATTGCTCTTCCGGGAAAGCCGAGCGGCGCTGTGGAATGTCTCGGGTTCGTACAAGGCGCAATTCCCCACGGGGTCGCCCTCGCACAACGCGCGCCTACATCGTGTTGAGGCTCGCGTCAGTCGGGCCAAATCAGCAATCGCATTAGTTGGCTGCCGTAATCGGAGAGATGTGCATTTGTGCCGTGGCCGGAAATGATGTCGCGGGTCAAATGGGAATAATCGACCGCACTTTTTTTGACGTAACTCAGCTCGGGTTGGGTCGCGCTTTTATCGCTCGGTTCTATTCTCAGGGGCACCCCGGACTGCGCAAATGAGACTTCCCATGAAGATTTTTCGTTTCGGTTCCCCGGAGTGAGCATCCACGAATAAGATTTTGGCAACTCGAAATGCCGCGATTTGGGAAGGGTCACCTTGTAGAATGTCTCTTCGCGACTGAGGAATTCGGGAATAGTCAGCGATGGATTTTTGTGTAGCGCAAGATATAGCCGCGCGATATCGAGGCCGATTAGGTTCATGCCGTTGTAAACGCCGTTGTGATTGGGATCATTTCTAAAGAATGTGTTGTACCAGGCCTCGAATTGATCACTCAACATCAAGTTCAATTCCAAATGGAGATGCGCGCGTTCCCTGTTTAGTCCTGTTCCGGTGTAGCCCATCACGGCGATGCGCTGGCCGCGTCGTACCGTGTTCCCGGGCTGGACTGCGAGCGAACTGAGATGTCCGTACAAGCTGTAATAATCCGAGCCGCCCCACCGATGCTCAATGACGATGTATTTTCCATAGTTTGAGTAGCCTGGAACGGAGTTGACGTGCACCACTTTGCCATCTGCAATCGCGCGTACTTCGTCGAGCGGCTCACCGTGCGCATCGCGATGGAGCGGGCGGATATCGATCCCTTCGTGAAAACGGGTGTAAACAAGGCCACCCGCTGTGTCGGTTGGATCACGGACAAAGCCGTATTGGCCTCCTTGCCAGGGCGTTGATTTCACACCCTTAAAGTTGCGTTCGATGTACTGGTAGAATGCGCCGCCGCCGCCTGAAAACAGGGCGTCATTGTCGGTTGGCAGAACGAGATCGAGAGCTTGATTCTGTCCCATCGCGGTGGTGCGTATCAAAGCGGACGTGACAAGCATTACTGTTAAAAGATGATTCATTTGTTACAACAGACGCCCGTAGGCGGTTACCGCTTTCGTTGGCCGATCATGTGCCAGTCCTTTTTCATCACCTCAATATCTTCGGAGGTTAGCCCGGAAGGGATGTAGATTTTTCCGTCAGAAACGCGCTTGTCGATTTCTAATTCGGTAATCGGTCGACCATTAATGAACACGAAAAGCAAGCTGCCGCGACGCTCAACGCTTAAAGTATCAAGCACGACTCGCCCGTGCTCGTCGAGTTGAAATAGTGCTCCATACGTTCCGTTCGCAGCGGGATACGGAGAAAATGCTATGACGTCGCGTTCCGAAATCCACGGAGTCTTTTCGATTGCCACTGTTTTTCCGGACACCTGGGCCCGGACAGATGTCGCGAATACCTCCGTATCCCGAGGGTTTGCTTGTGCGTGCACTCGGAACGTGCAATGTCGTTGCTTTGCCACGCTTCCGGTCACGGCGAAAACGAGGCAAAACGCGAATGCACAGAGAGTTTTCATGCCGATTGCATAAAGGGTTTGACAGGGTTTTTGCAACCTCGAAAGCTTTCGGATCTGTTTTAACCCGCTCATGAAGCGAATAGTTCTGCACATTCTGATATTTTTCGTTGTCGGGAGCATGTTTGCTCAGGACACCATGCCTACGTCCACACCCGCACGCAGACGCGGTTGGTTAGGCCGCCTCCTCCATCCATTTTCTCCCGATGCAGTTCCCCAATACAAGGATGCCAGACTTCGCGGGCTTACGGTCGAACTGCAAATTACACCGCAGACCGTCAAGCTATCTGAAGTCCGGCAACTTGGCATCAAATTGACACTGGCAAACATATCCAAACGCCCTGTGACGCTCGATTTTTCGACGAACCAGCGGATTGAAATTTATCTAACGAGTTCCGAAGGGAATATCCTCACAAAGTGGTCAGACAACCACGCGATTGCAGAGAAACCAGCCACAATTTTGATTAACCCGCAGGAGCGGATTGAGTATAACGAAACAATCGCAACGCGCGACCTTACGCCAAACAAAGTCTTTATCGCGGAGGTGTTTTTTCCTCAATACCCCGAGTTGCGTGTCCGGCAAAAATTCCTGGCTGTGCCTTGAACAAATCGATAGCTGGTAGTTGATAGACAGCAGCGTCCATGCCCGGCAATCAGCCATCGACCGTTAGCTATCGGCTTTTTTCCGATTATCACACTCATCCGCAGGGACATCGGGTTCAGCCTTACACGCCAGCGTTGCTCCAGCCTTGGGCGGATTCGGCGAGTAGGTTCGGGTTAACCGACATCGCTTTTACCGATCATGATCGTTATCACGCGGGCGTCGACTTCGATGAAATCGATCGTTTGCGTGAGAGAAATCCTCATCTGAGAATCCGCGCTGGCATTGAGCTCGATAACGATCCCGTTCACTCGGAAGCCGGCCGAAAATGGATTGAAAAGCATTGGGACAAACTCGATTTTGTTCTCGGTTCCGTGCACTTTCTTGGTCGCGCCGATCAAATGTTCGACAGCGTGCCAGATGGCGCGGAGCAATTCGAAGGGCATGACGTCGATGCAATTTACGCCGACTATTTTCGCCGTGTTCGCGAAATGGCGGCAACCGGGTTGGTCGATTGCCTCGCTCACCTTGATCTTATAAAAATTCATGGTCATCGGCCCGCCTCGGAAATCGGCGCTGTTGTCAACGAAACACTCGATTTTATTCGAGCGCGGAATCTCGCAATCGAACTTTCCACCGCCGGATGGCGCAAGCCGGTGAACGAACTCTATCCGGGCGATCGGATCATTGAACTGGCGATAGAGAAGGGGATTCCGTTTACGATTGCCTCCGATGCGCACTCGCATGCGCAGCTTGGCGACAGTTACCCCAGGCTCGCGCCAAAGATGGCCGGCCTGGGGATTCGCCGCGTCTGCATTTTCGACAAGCATCAGCGCGTCATGCGCGCGGTTTGTGCCGAACCACTTCTATAGCTGAAGATCGAGCTGCGACCGGCTCTGCGCTGAGGTGGCTTGTTCCGTTTCCGAAGGCAGAATGACCTCAAGGTGCAAACGTTGGGCGAGACGCTGGCAGGTTTCGGGCGCAAACCCTTCGAAGTGATTACTCACGAATGCCCAGACATTGCGCACTTCGGAAAGATGGCGCTCAATCTTGAGCGACCAGCTTTCAAGTGCAGCTTCCCGTTTCCATAGCAACTTCTTGTAATGATGGACGTGCCCGCCATCGACATCGTATTTGGTTGAGTAATCGCCAAGCAGACGCAGATAGAGAAAATCAGAAGTGCGCGGCAGGAATTCGAAGGGCGCGAGATTTCGTTCGTTAAGTGGAGTGGTGTCCGCCCAGACCCAGCAAATGCGATGCCTTTCCAAAAGCCGAATGAACTGTGGCCGATGCCATCCGGTGTGACGAAATTCAATCGCGAAGCGGAAATCCCTCGGCAGTTGACCAAGAAAATTGCGCAATGCCAGCTTGCCGTCCTTCGGCGCGAACGAAGGCGGAAGCTGGATCAAGATGGCGCCAAGCTTTGCTCCAAGCGGTTCGATGGCGCGGAGGAACAAGTTTAGCTCGGCAGCGCAATCATGCAGCCGGGACACGTGCGTGATCTGTCGGGGAAGTTTACAGGTGAAACGGAAGTCAGTTGGGGTCATCTGGACCCAACGCCGAACGCTGTTTTCCGATGGAACGCCATGAAAAGTCGAATCCACTTCAACTGCCGTGAAATAATTGGCATAAGATTCCAACCAGTGAGCTTCTGGCAAATCGGACGGGTAGAAAATGCCACGCCAGTCTTCAAAGCGCCACGCGCACGAGCCGATGCGTATCTTCTGCTGATCGGTCAGATTCAAAACGAGACCAGAACGTTACCCAGTCTTCCGTGCTTGGGAAAGGGTTCACTTCTGGAAATGTGGTGAATATTCCATAGGTGCGCTGGCCCCGTCCGAAACTTGACTGGGCGCATAAGTCAACTACCCTGCCACACCCATGAAAATCGCTATTCGTGTGCTTCTGGTTTTCGCGGTTGCCGCATTTCTTTTGCCCGAATCCAGTAGGGCCTCAGTTGTCTTCAAACCCGGTAAAAAGCCGGAGTACGTCGGCCCAGGCGGCGTGGAAGAAGAACTGAGCGGCGATGCTGTCGACCTGTTCCAGATTGGCCAGGCTGCCGAAAACGAAGGTAATTACAAACGCGCGGTCAGAGCTTACAAAAGTCTCGTCAAACGCCATCCCAAAGACAAGATTGCCCCGGAAGCGCTTTATCGTGCCGCGAAATTACAGGAACAACAGCACAATTTCTTTGCAGCCGCGGGTTCATTTTCAGTGTTAGTCGAAAGATATCCCGGCAGCCCGCATTTCGAGGAAGCAATCGAGGCGCAGTTCCGAATCGGCGAAATTTATCTCAACGGAAAGAAGTTGAAGGTTCTTGGCATTCCGGTTGCCTCGGCGTTGGATCGTGCTGTGACTGTTTTCGCCAACGTGGTTCGGACCGCGCCGTACGGAAAATATACCGCGCGGGCGCAGTTTGATATTGGTCTTGCGCGCGAGAAACAAGGCGCGAACGATGCGGCGATTCAAGCATACCAGGCCGTCGTGGACAAGTTTCCTAACGAGCCCATTGCCGTGGATGCGCAATACCAAATCGGCTACATATGGTTTACGGCTTCACAAAAAGGCACAAAGGACGCGGCCGCAGCAACCAACGCTAAGACTGCGTTTGAAGATTTCCTCTTCCATTATCCCAAGAGTGAGAAAGCAGCCCAGGCGCGCGCCAATCTGGAAATTCTCGAGCACAAGCAAACGGCTAACTCTTACAACGTCGCCAAATTCTACGACAAGCAGAAATATTATCGCGCCGCGGTTATCTACTACAATGAAGTGATTCGCCAGCAGCCGGGTTCTCAGGAAAGCAACGAGGCTAAGAAACGGATTGATCAACTGCGCGCAAAGTTTGGAGACGCGGCGCTTCAGCCGGCGCTTCCGATGGGACAGGCCAGCAAGAAAAAGACTGACACGCACGGCGCGCGAACTGCCGAGGGCGAGTCGGCGAAACCGGGCCCGGCAAACAATGAAGTGCCGTTACCTGCGTCGGAGAGCGATAACTCGCTTCCGCCGCCTGCTTCGCTTGCGCCCGATACCACCACTGCGCCTGACCCCTTGCTGGCTCCGCCGGGCACAGGCACGAGCTCCAATACGTTGCCGAGTTCTGACCCATCGGCTTCTCCCGGAGCATCCGCCTCCCCGGCGCCTTGAAAGCCTTACTTACCACCCTATTCTGCTTTGCCCTGGGTGGTTGCCTTGGCTATCACGTCGGCCCAGTAAAGCCATATTATCTGCGCGACGTTCACACCATCGCAGTACCGACTTTTAAAAATCGCACCCTTGTTCCTCGGATCGACGTGTTGGTTACCGATACCGTGATCAAGCAGCTACAACAAGACGGGACGTATCAAATTACCAATGGGGATAAAGCGGACGCTACTCTAACAGGTGAAATATCCAGGATCACCCGGGCGCCGGCGCGCTCAGTGCGTGGCAACGTCCTGGCGACGACCGAATTTACCCTCTGGCTCGTGGTAAAGTACTCGCTGACTGGACGGGACGGCAAACAACTGGTAATGCCTACCGACGCGATCGGGACAACCAGCTTCTTTGTAAGCAGCGACGTGACTAGCGACGAGCGTCAGGCTTTGCCCCTTGCGACTGAGGACCTCGCCGGCCGACTAGTTACCCAAATCAGCGAGGGTTGGTGATGAGTAATGAAAGGTGAAGAACAGCTTTGGACCATCCTCAACGACAAACTCGACACTCTGCGCGCTACAAATCGGTTGCCCCAGGCGATTCGTGTTGCTGAAACGGCTCTTGAAATCGCCAAGCGCGCCTTCCGCGGCACCGATCTTCCTCTGGCGACCAGTTTTGAGAAGCTAGGACAGCTTCTCGATCAAAAGGGCGATCGCGCGGCGGCCAAGGGATATTTGCTCAAGGCGCATGCAATTCTGGAAAAGGTAAACCCGCCAGACCAGCGTGCGATCTACCGCTCTGCGAGGCGGCTTGCATTTCTGTGCGATAGTCTCGGCCAGTCTGAAGAGGCCATTAATTTCTACCAGAAAGCAATCGCCGCGGGTACCGAAATTGAAGATATTCATTATTCGGATCTCGGCACCATGTTAAACAACGTTGCCCTGATTTTGCGTAAGTCGGGACGACAAAAGGCGGCTGAACCGTGCTATCTTCGCGCATTGCAGATTTACGAGAAACAACTCGGGCCGGACCATCCCGATGTCGCATCAGTGCTGAATAACCTCGCCGTGTTTTACACGAATGAACGCCGTTTCACCGAGGCAGAGAAAATACATCTTCGCGCGCTGGCGATTCGAGAAAACTTAAACCCGCCTCCGCTTGCCGACATTGCGCAGTCAAAATGCAATTTGGCGGTCGTCTATCATTCGCGCGGCGATTACGCCAAAGCGGCGGAGCTTTATCAGGCTTCGCTCAAGATTTGGGAACAAGTCAAGGACAAGCCCCTGAAGGATTACGAGATCGTTGTATCCAATTATGCGGACCTTCTGCGCTCGCTTGGCCAGGTACGCAAAGCTCACCAATTGGAGGCCCGCGCACGGAAGAAACGCTCGGCGTGACTTCCGGGTTTGTTTCCTTCTACCGTGTCCGGTTTGATCTTGCAGGCGGCTGGCACGCGCGCATTGTAAGGACCACTGGTTTTGCTCGCGTGGCGGAATTGGCAGACGCGTACGGCTCAGGACCGTATGGGGAAACCCGTGGAGGTTCGAGTCCTCTCGCGAGCAGTCCTTTGGTCTCCCCCGCCAACCTTATTTGAAAGCGAAAGCTGTCGGCAACCGCCGCTTCCGCTTGTGATTGCTCGACTACTTGCGCCCCGAAGCTCTCCGTCGCGCTGCCCAGCGGGCCTTCATCAACTGCGAAAGCCTTCTTCGGCCGGCAGGTGTGAGTCCACCTTTCTTCGCTGAAGGTGCTGCTTTTGTTCCGCCGGACTTTCTTCTTGCTGCCCAGCGGGCCTTCATTAGCTCGGATAGCTTTCTCCGACCAGCAGGCGTAAGTGCACCTTTTTTCTTAGTAGGAGATGGTTTGGCCCCACCTTTTAGTCTCGCCCAGCGGGCCCTAGCTGCGGATGAAAGCTTCGCTCGTGTCGATGGCGAAAAGTAACGCGCTGCCTGCGCAGGGGCTGTTACTGCGGGTCTGGCGGGTGCGCCTCCCAGGATTGAGGAAAGACGTCTTTCCAGATTATCAATTTGTCGGCGTATTGAAACCGCTTCTTCTAAAGCTTTAACAGATATATCCATCCTTGTGACATAGACGGGGTTTGCGGCATTCGCAATCCTTTTTTATAACAAACTTTATGCCTAACATTCTGACACGTGTCTTTCACTCATTAGTTACATCAATATGGTAAACACGAAGTCAGGTAACTTAAATTGTGAGCTGACGTTTTATTGACCTTCAAATGACAAAATCCGGTACTGCAACAGAACCCACACGCGTACGGCAAATGTTTGGTGCCATTGCCAGACGGTACGATCTGGCTAATCACACGCTCAGCTGCGGGACCGATTTTTATTGGCGAAAGTGCGCTGCCAACATAGTCGCCAGCTGGCGGCCAGGCAAAATTGTCGATCTCGCAACTGGCACAGGAGATCTGGCGCTTGCGCTGCAAAAGAAGCTGCCGGATGCGGAAGTCACAGGCGTGGATTTCGCTGCCCGAAATGCTGGAACTGGCGCAGAGAAAAGGTGTGCGTCAAACAATCCTTGCCGATGCGATGAAGCTGCCATTTTCTGATGGTTCATTTGATTGCGTTACCATTGCCTTTGGCTTGCGTAACATGGAGAATTGGGGAGGCGCGCTGGCTGAGATGTCGCGCGTGCTTGGGCGAGATGGCCATTTGTTAGTGCTTGAGTTCTCCCTGCCAACAAGATCGATTGTGCGTGCAATCTATCGCCTCTATTTGCATCGCTGCCTCCCATTGCTGGGGTCTCTTTTGACCAGAAAGAAAAGCGCCTACGACTATCTGGGAGACTCTATCGAGGAATTCCCCAGCGGGCGATGCAATGATCGATTTAATCGAAGCGAGCGGCTTTCGGCACGCAACGCTTCAGCCGTTGAGTTATGGCATCGCGACGATTTACACCGCACAGAGTGTCTGACAGGACAAGCTGTTCTACAGGATCACGGCGTAACGCTTGGCGCCGGACTTGGCGTTGGTGATGGTTGCGCCACGAGAGGCAACCTCAGGCTATTCAAATCCGAATTACTGATAGCGAACGTCCCTTCGCGGCCGTCTACATGCGCGTACCACGTTCCGTCGTTAGCCGGAGCGCCGATGATCAACCGATGTGACGTCTTGTCGTCGGACGAAGTTGCGAATGCAAGAGTGAGTTGTGGCTTTTCCAAACCATCTTGCGACTTCGTTGCTCCAAGCCAGTGTGCTGCATGCAAGCTCGACAACGTGTTGAGCAGCGATTGCATATTTTTTTCATCGATCTGACCGGTGCCTTTTAGCCAGTGCCACTGGTTATTTTCGCCGCGTTCCACCGACAGCTCCTTGTCTGTCGTTATGCTCAGGCGACGAATTTGGTCGGGTTTAAACTTAAAAATCGATAACTCCTGCCATTGCAAAGGATCGGCTGAGATCTGATCCAGCAGACCACGACGGGCTGTCACGACAAATGGTTCATCCGTAAGTCTCGCGTAAACATTGTCTCCTTCTTCCTTTCCAAAGGAGAGTGTAGCAAATGGTTCCTCACCCGCCTTGGTCTCGGCAGTGTTCTCCGACGCAAACGAACTGAACGTTATTTGAAGACGGGGTTTGTCCAGGCCGTATTTTGGCAGATTCGAAGCGACATCTTCCACGAACCTGGTCACCCGCGCGTTTTGCAATGTGTCAATCAAGCGGCGGACCGCTCGTGAATCTGCAGGCGCGTTGTTTCGGCTGGCGATGGTCCATTTTCCGTCTTTGCGCGCAAGCACGGTCTTACCTTTGCCTGGAACATCGATCGTGATCCGATCGAGAACGTTTGTGTCGATCCGAACCAAGTGATAGTCACGCAGATCGGCTGGCTTAGTGTTCAGGGCCTCTTCAATCTTCTTGGGCAATGTGTAGACGGCCCCACGAGGAGCAAATCGGACATAAACCTGGTCCTTTTCCTTCTCAGGGACGCTGCCGATTTGCAGCATTTGGCCTTTGTCGTCCTGGCCAAAGACTTTGATCGAGTCCGCAATCTCAACCTTTTGGTCCTTTCTTCCTTCCTGGCTAAACAACGTGATCGACCCGCGCGGCTCCGCCAGCCCATAAGGTCGCAAGTCGCCGTGATCGTCGGCCACAAATTGTTGAATGCGCGCCGTTGTGACTTGTGCAATCAGGTCACCCACTTTCTCGTCATCCGCGCGAGCTCGAAGGGGTTTGACGATGTCCCAGTGGTCACCCTTCTTCTCCAACTCCATTTCACCAGCAGGCGTCTTTAATGCGATACGGCGCACCTGCGCAGTAGTGACATCAGTTAATTTTTTGTCGCGGAATTCCTCCGCTTTTTTGTCGATGTCTTTTTTAACCGATTGTTTGGCTAGAAATGTTTCCTTGGAGTTCTCAAAGCGGATATACATCCTGCCTTCCAACGCAGCGTCTTTTCCAAACAAAATTTCAGGAGGTCTGTCAGGGCCGATTAATTTGAGCTTAAGCTTCGGTCGGTTCAGGCCGTATTCGTTCAGTTTACTCTTATCGGCGTCAATATCCTTCGCCGGAATTGTTCCCTCCTTTTGCCAGGTCTCGAGATCCGATAGCAAATTCTCAACCAAGGCAGCGTCGGCTTGATCCTTGATTGGGATTTCAAGCCGCCATTTGTTGTCCCGGCGGCGTATCTCTATTTTTTCATCGCCATTTTGAATGATAATGCCGTCGACCTTGCTTCGGTCGAAATTGACGACGTTCTGCGCCTGTCGCCTGGCCTCCCCGGTGCTTGGCTTTTTCATCTCAAAGAACCTGAGGTACGCGAACACAGCGAGCACAACGACAGCAAGGATGAAAGTAGTTCTCCAATTCATATCTGAACAGCGTCGCGCCGGGAGCCTTCGGTGTTGTCTAAAACGTCAGACGACCGCTGCGCTCGCTCCAAAGGATAAATGTTATGGCGATACTTCGGCGACATTCCGTGTATTAGACGCGCCGTTGCCACCAAACCACCGCTCCGATCACGGCAGGGATCAACGGCATGAAAATCAGAATAATCCACCGCAGACGAGCCAGCGCATCTTGATCAAGACTGAAAGTAAGAGGCTTTGAAACTTTCGGCGCGATACCGATTAACTGTTCGCGGCTTAGCAACCAGTTAACGCTGCCGGAAATGAAATCGAGGCCCTGCTGATCCTGCGAAATCGCATTGTCTTGGACGAAGGTAGCATTGCTAACGACTACCAGGCGGGACGAGTTAACCTGCACCCGCTCATCCGCGCTGCCACCTTTTTCAATCGCTGCGCCTATCGTTAGTGGCGTATTGTTATCTCGCTTCGCGTCAGCCTGCATTTTTGCTTGATCATCCGAGTTATAATCAGTCTCGGCAAAATAGCCTTTCTCCGCCTGGATCAGGGGCTCGAGACGGGTGTTGACAGCACGTACTCGGTCGGGTTCAAGGGTGATTGAAGAGGTCCCGCCCAAAAAGAGTGCGCGTACATCGGCTAATCGTTTCGTGATTGGGCTGTCGCCGAGGAACCGGGCTTGAACATCTCTTGTTAGTGCCAACTCCTGGATCCCCGTTCGCAGAAAGACCATCAGTCTATCGTCATTCACCTTAACGCCCAGCTCGTTGACAAACGCATCAAGTTTCGGCGTTTTCGCGGCCGGATCGAGAAGAAGCAAAATCCGGCCCTGTTTATCCCAGAAGTTGCGCAGCACTTTCATTTCGCGGTCTGAAAAATCGTACTGCGGTCCGATGATCATGATGGTTTTTACATCCTCAGGAATCGCATCCAGATCGAGAAGGTTCAGCTCTTTGAACTGAACGTTTTCGTTTTCAATGAATGTTTTGAGGATGGAAATCGCGCTGCCTTCAGTCAGTGGCGGTTCCTTATGACCGAGGACGTATCCAAGGATCTTCTTTTTTCCTTCCACAAGGTCGATCATTGCGCTGGTGATCGCTTGTTCGCCTTTGAATGCGGCTACGCGAGGGCCTTCGCCCAACGCCATTCCGCTCTGGTCGATCTCGGCCATCTCGGATGCTTTGACCGTCTTATTGCGTCGTTCGTAATCGATGATTAACAGGGGCTCGTCGGTAACGACTTTGTATTTGTCGAACAACTCCTTTGCGCGGGAAAGATTACGCTCCGGATCGATATGCTCGATATCGACCTTTCCTTTACCAGCATATTGATATTCCGTCAGCAAATTCTGAACATCTGCAGTGATCGGCGTCCCAGGCGGAAAGAAAACCGTGATGCGCATCTTGCCCCTGAGCGTGTCAAGGAAGCGTTTCGTCTTATCAGAGAGAGCATATTTTTGGTCACGGGAAAAATCCCAACGAGCGTAGTGTTTGAAGGCGATCGAGTTCACCATCACGGCCAGAAACAAAACCAGCACGATTTGCGCGAGAACGTTGAAACCGATTCGAACCCGGCGAATTTTTTTCCCCGACCGTTTTGGGGGTTGGCTTGTTTCGTTAGCCACCGGTCAAAGCCTCCATTTGCGGGATTGAAACGCCTGGTGCGTAAGCGTCAGCATCACGATGGTCATGCTCGCATAGAGAACGATTGGGCGTGTATCTATCACGCCGCGCGAAAACGTTCCCATGTGCTCGATCGCAGAGAAATAACCCAGCAAATCGCGCGTTTCCGAGCTTACATCGAGCAGAATGAACTGAACCAGACCAAGGAAAAACAGCAGCGTAATCGCGCAGAAGGAAATGATTGCCGCGATGATTTGATTCCGGGTCAGAACGGATGTGAGACAACCAATCGAGAGATAAAACATTCCGAGCAATAAAAGCATCAGATAGGATCCGGCGTATGCTCCCGCCGAATGAGCAGCGGGCTCATTCGTGACCTTGAGGAAAATGGCAAAGTAAAGCAGCGTCGGGATCCAGAGAACGATGTAAAAGACCAATGCGCCAAAAAATTTTGCCAGGTACTATCTGCCAGTCGCGCACCGGGACAGTGGTCAGTGGTTCAATCGTGCCAAGCTTAAATTCTTCGGCAAACAGGCGCATCGTGATCAGGGGGAAAATCAAAACAAAGGCAAACCAGAAGAAGACTGAGTTAAAAAATGCCTCCTGTACCGTGTATTGAACCTGGCGCTGGTTCATGAAGGAGACCTGGAAATAGAAATCGATCCCACTGACTATCAGGAAAAAGATGAGCACGATGTACGCAATCGGAGAATGGAAATAGCCGCGTACTTCGCGAGAAAGGAGAGTGTAAAACTTACGCATGGAATCGATGTGTTGGAGTGTTGGAGTGTTGGAGCGGTGGAGGAGTGGCATACGCTGCAGGATCCTCGGCGATGCGGTTAATCCAATCTTCGTCTCCACGTTTTTGCTCCAGCTTATCGATCCGGCGTAGCAGACGGTTCTCGACTTCATAATGCAGAGCATCCACGTCGTGGAAACGCGCCTCGGACATTTGCTCTGTTTGTTTGAGGCCGATTGTACGCGTCATGGTTTCAGCCATTGAACCCAGCGCGTAATATAAAAATTGAATATCTTCATTAAGAGAGCGACGACCGTATCCCTCCGAAATGTTTGCGGACACCGACTGCGCGGCGTCGGCTAGTTGCGAGCGCAGCTTGAAATCAAGTTTGTTATCCCTAGAAGCAATCGCCCAGATGAGTTCGAACAATTCGATCGCTTTTTGCCAAACAATCAGTTTCATGTAGCTGCGATTTTTGTTCCGAAGTTCAGTTTCGTAATTCATTGCTCCACTACTCCAACACTCCATTACTCCGCAGTTCGATGCTTACACCGCGTCTGAGTGCGTGATTTCCACGAACACATCCTCGAGCGTTGCTCGACGCTGAGTCAGTTCGCGCACAGCCCAGTGGCGCTCGGTGGCAAGGCGAAAAACCTCTTCGCGCACATCGACGCCTGATTCCACCCGCAGCGAAAATCTCTTCCAATCATCCTCCCCGTCGGTGATCACTTCCCGCACACCTGAAATCTTATTTAGCTCGTCCGCGCCGTCGTCTTTTCCTACCTTCGCTTCAAGAATAACACCGCCGGCCTGCCTGATTTTTCCGAGTAAATTTTCCGGAGTATCGCATGCCTCGATCCGTCCTTTGTGAATGATGACCACCCGGCTGCATGTCATCTCTACCTCCGGTAAAATGTGCGTCGAAAGTAAAATTGTATGCTGTTCACCCAGGTTCTTGATCAGCTCCCGCACCTGTCGGATTTGGTTTGGATCAAGGCCGATTGTCGGCTCATCCAGAATTAGCAGGTCCGGCTCGGCGAGCAGCGCGTCCGCGAGTCCGACCCTCTGTCGATAGCCCTTGGAGAGGGCCCCGATCAGTTTGTTCTCAACACCCTTGAGACCACAAAGTTCGTTTACGTCGCCAACACGCTCGGTGATCCGACGATGTTGGACTCCCTTCAGGGATGCTCGGTAACGCAGATACTCTGTTACCCGCATGTCGCTGTAGAGTGGCACGTTTTCCGGCATGTAACCGAGATGCGCCCGCGCCTGGAGCGATTGTTCAAAAACGTCGAATCCCGCAATGGTGGCGCGACCGGAGGTGGGCGGCATGAAGCTGGCCAAAATCCGCATTGTGGTGGTCTTGCCCGCACCGTTGGGGCCCAGAAATCCCATGATTTCGCCTCGGCTAACCTCGAAATTTAAATCCCGAATGGCAGGCTGCCCGGCGTAACGTTTTGTCAGATTCTCGACCTTAATCATTGAGCAATATTTCCATGAGACAACCGAACGTTGATTGTGTTGCCAATTTTTTTTAGCGCGCAGTCATACTCAAAGTGGCGAGCTGCTGGTTTTGTCCCCGGGGGTGGATTATGCCAACTGTGAAGTTAACTTTTGTGCCGCTTTCCACACCTCGAAACAAGTCCTCGATTTGTTTAACGGAATTTGTTTCGGAGTTGCCCGCGCGATAAATTACCAGCCCACGCTGGAGACCCGCATCATCCGCCGGGCTTTCTGGTTCAACTGCGGTTATCAAAACGCCGCGTCCGCGGAAGTAACCGAGCGCATCGCTTAGTTCCTGGTTCAAATCCTGTAGCTGCAGTCCAAACAACTTTTCCGCGCTAGACATGGATGTATCGGTGGCGGCCGCAGGCTGGCTCTTTGGTTTGGGTTGCTTTTGCGCGACTTTTTTGAATCGATCGACGCTTTCACGCACTACTTCCGCCGGAATTGCGAAACCCATTCCCTGAGTGGGAACACCTTGCGGCGTGAATGCCATTTTTGCCGAGCTAATGCCGACCAGCCGCCCCGAGAGATCGATCACCGGTCCGCCGCTGTTGCCTGGATTAATTGCCGCGTCCGTTTGTACCAGACCCTTATAGTCGGTCTCGTCCACAGTAATGTCGCGTTTGGTGGCGCTAAGCACTCCCCGGCTGATCGAGCTCCCATATCCAACTGCATTACCAACTACGATCACAGTCTGGCCCAACAAGTTTGGCGAAATATTATCAAGACTGATAGAAGGAAATGCAGTCTCTGCGTCGATTTTGATGAATGCCAGATCGGTCTTGTCATCGCCTGTGATGTAATGGGCGTTGTATGTTTTGCCGTCGTTGGTGGTGACATGAATTTTTAAATCGGCAGCGCGCTCGACCACGTGCTGGTTGGTAACGATGTAGCCTGCCGGATCGACAATGAAACCGGAACCGAGACTTTGCAGAGTCTGGCGAACTTCGCGTGGACGAACGCGATTATAACCGAAGAATTGCGCATAAAAATCCGCAGTCGGGTCGCGCACCGTGCGTCTTACCACGCGCTCGGTATTAATATTCACCACTGCCGGCAAAACTTTCGCCACCGCAAGGACGGCTGGTTCCGAAGCCGGATCGGCCTGGCCAAAACAAGCTTCTGTTTGGGCCAGGATCAGTAGCGCAACAAATAGTTTTTGGTATGGATTCGTTTTCATCTTCAAATCGCTCTCAACTATTTACGATCTCTGTTGGAACCATGCGCGCAAGTAACGAGGCTGCCTCTTCACTGTCAACTTGCCGCACCGTACTGTAGCCACGGCCCTGTGGGCCGTCTTGTATCGTGTTGCCTTGCGTCCGACCGGCCACAGGCCGGTGGCTACAGCACTTGCCGCTCTGCGTAATTGTCCGAGATTAAATTCCCTATGCGCACTTCAATTGCTGCTCGCGCAAATCTGGAACTCATCGACGAGAATTATCGCCGCTGGCAGCGAAACCCTGAGTCGGTTGACTCGGGGTGGTCAGCCTTCTTTGAAGGGTTCGAGCTTGGAAATTTACCGCAGCGCGACGGCGCGGCAGCTGCGGAGGCCCGCGAAGCGGCATTACAGACGCGCGTCGATGGTCTCGTTTACGCGTATTGCTCGCTTGGTCACACAATTGCACGGGTCGATCCTCTGGCAGAGATGCGGCCGCGAAATCCGTTGCTGAGTCTGCACGAACTCGGCTTCAGCGACGCGGATCTCGATCTTCGTGTTTCGTCAAAATTCTTCCTCGACAATCGGCCCATGACATTGCGCGAAATGATCTCCGGCCTGGAAAGAATTTATGCCGATTCCATCGGCTCGGAGTTCATGCACATCCAGGATCCGCGAGTGCGCGAATGGATCCGCACGCGATTGGAGACGCGACCGCACAAGCATTCGACCCCGGCCGCCGTACAGGTGGCGCTGTTACGGGCGCTACTTGAGTCGGAATCGTTCGAGATTTTCCTGCATACGCGTTACGTGGGGCAGAAAAGGTTCTCACTTCAGGGGTCGGAGTCGCTTATGGTGATTCTCGACACCATTTTGCACAAATGTACGGAAGGAGGCGTCGAAGAAATTTGCATGGGCATGGCGCATCGGGGCCGGCTCAATGTTCTGGCAAATTTTCTGCGCAAATCGCTCAAGGTTATCTTTACCGAGTTTAGCGAAAATTATGTTCCCGAACTGGTCGCGGGCGATGGCGATGTGAAATATCACTTGGGTTATCACTCGGTGCGCAGGCTTGCCTCCGGTTCGGAAGTCGAGATCCGGCTCTCGTCGAATCCGAGCCACCTGGAGGCTGTCGATCCTGTGGTCGAAGGACAAGCGCGCGCCAGACAACGAATTCGCGGAGACACCGAACATAGGCGCAAGGTCTTGCCGCTATTGGTGCACGGCGATGCGGCGTTCATCGCGCAGGGAATCGTGGCTGAGACGCTTAATTTGTCGCAATTACACGGTTACAGCACAGGCGGAACGATCCACATCGTTGTAAACAACCAGATTGGGTTTACCACACTTCCCAAAGATGCGCGGTCATCGACGTACTCCACCGACATCGCAAAGATGATCGAGGCGCCAATTTTTCATGTGAATGGCGACGATCCGTTGGCGGTTAAATTTGTTAGCGATATGTCGTTCGATTTTCGCCAGCGATTCGGGCGCGACGTGGTGATCGACATGTATTGCTATCGCCGCTACGGCCACAACGAAGGCGATGAGCCCTCGTTTACCCAGCCCGATCTGTATGCAAAAATCGAGAAGCGCCCGTCAGTCACGCAGCTTTACAAACGCGAGCTGCTCGAGGCGGGAACACTGAGCGAAGACGATGCCGCCTCGCTGGAAACTGAGTTCGGTTTGCGGCTCGAAATGACGAGAGATGAAGTCGATGTCATCGAAAAGCGGAAGGCCAGCGAGAAAGCAAGGTTTAGAGAATCGACTGCGATTTTCCAACCGGAATACAGCAGCGAATCCGAGCCAACGGCGATCAGCGAGAAGACGCTGAGAACCATCGTCGATGGTCTCACTCGCGTTCCGGAGGGTTTCGAGATCCAGCCGAAGATCAAACGCATCGTTCTGGATCACGAGCGCAAAGTCTTCGAGGAGGGCGGCCCCTATGAGTGGCATTACGCCGAAGCGCTTGCGTTTGGATCACTGCTTTTGGATGGCATCCCAATTCGATTGTCGGGCCAGGACAGCTCGCGCGGGACTTTTAGCACACGGCATTCGGTTCTTTACGACGCAAAGACAGGCGAACCTTACGTGCCGCTCATGCATCTTGCTGAAAAACAAGCCCGCATTTGCATTTACAATAGCCCGCTTTCAGAAGCTGCCGTCCTTGGGTTCGATTATGGATACTCCCTCGATTACCCTAAGATGCTTTGTTTGTGGGAAGCGCAGTTTGGCGATTTCTCCAATGGCGCGCAGACGATCATCGATCAGTTCATCGTTTCCGCGGAGTCGAAATGGCAGCGACCGAGCGGGATTGTGCTGTTGCTTCCGCACGGCTACGAAGGCCAGGGTCCGGAACACTCCAGCGCCCGACTTGAGCGTTTTCTGCAAGCTTGCGCTGAGGACAACATCCAGGTCTGCAATCTCACCACGGCCGCACAGTATTTTCATGTGCTCCGTCGCCAGATGAAACGCGACTTCGTTAAACCGCTGATCATTATGACGCCCAAGAGTCTGCTGCGAGCGAAGTTTGCTTCCTCGCCGGCGGACGAATTCACCCAGGGCCGGTTCGAAGAAATTCTCGGCTCACCCGAAGTCGGTGCCTCCACCAAGGTGAAGCGGATCATCCTTTGTTCCGGCAAAGTCTATTACGACCTGCTCAATTACCGAACCCAACGCAAGATCGAGGACGCGGCGATCATTCGGATCGAGCAGCTTTATCCGCTCGCGGAAAAGAAGCTGCGCGAAATGCTCAAGCCATTTCCAAAGAGTGCGAAATATGTCTGGTGCCAGGAAGAATCGGAAAACATGGGGGCATGGACGTTCATCGAACCGCGGTTGCGCACAATTTTCTGCACCGAAATTGCCTACGCGGGTCGCGAAGCCAGCGCCAGCCCGGCCGTCGGCGCGCTGGCTCGGCACAAACGCGAACAGGCCCGCTTGGTGGCCGATGCGTTTTCAGTTTGAGAGCACACTCTCATATGTTTCGTTAGTCCCGATGGCACCCATGAGACCGGTGGGCCGTATCTGTTGACGAAACGCTTCTAGCTCGCGACGCTCCTTTCACGCATGGCCATCGAAGTCAAAGTTCCTGCAGTTGGCGAATCAATCACCAGTGGTGTCGTTTCCGCCTGGCACAAGAAATCCGGCGAGTTCGTGAATGAAGGCGAGGCTCTCTTCACCCTAGAGACCGATAAGGTTTCCACCGAAATCGTTGCAGAAAAAGCAGGCGTACTCGAAACGAAGGTACCCGAGGGCCAGGAGGTGAAGATTGGCGAGGTAGTCGCCATAATCGACGATTCAAAAGGGACGCTGGCGGGAAAAAAAGAAGAGAAACCGAAAAAGAAAGAACCCGAGAAAAAGGAAAAGGAAGCCGACTCGGAAAAAAAGGTCGCAGAAGAAAAAACTCCTGTAACCGCGGGGGCTGACCGCGGCAGGCTGCAACCAACGGCAGCGGCTACAACCACGCTTTCGCCCGCAGTCCGCCGGATCGTGGAAGAAGAGAAGCTCCAGGCGGAGAAAATTCGCGGCACAGGCGAAGGGGGCCGCCTAACAAAAGGAGACGTCCTGGCCGCAGCACAACAGCGCGGTAAAGCGGACTTGTCCGCCGTAGTCTCGGCGAAGCCGGAAGAAAAAATTGAAGCTCGCGAAGTTGAACCATCCGGTGACGGACGGTTTACGCGCAAAAAAATGTCCCCACTGCGCCGCAAGATCGCGCAGCAACTTGTGATGGCGCAGCACACCGCGGCAATCCTGACGACTTTCAACGAATGTGACATGAGCGCGGTGCAGGAATTGCGCCGGAACAAACAAGACGAGTTCACGAAAAAGAACGGCGTGAAACTGGGTTTAATGTCGTTCTTTGTTAAAGCATGCGTTGAAGCGCTTAAAGCCGTGCCGGTAGTTAATGGCCACATCGAGGACGAGGATTTCATCCAAAACAATTTCTACGATATCGGCGTAGCGGTCGGCACGGAGCGCGGACTCGTGGTTCCGGTCGTGCGTGATGCAGACAAGAAAAGTTTTGCCGGTTTGGAGCGCAACATCGCCGATTACGCCGGCAGAGCGCGCGACGGAAAACTAAAAATCGAAGATTTGCAGGGTGGCACGTTTACCATCACAAATGGCGGCGTGTATGGATCGCTGTTTGCCACACCGATTCTGAATCCGCCACAAAGCGGCATTCTTGGCATGCACAAAATCATGCCGAGAGCAGTTGCCGTCGATGGCAAAGTTGAAATTCGCCCCATGATGTATCTCGCCCTCAGTTACGATCACCGCGCAATCGACGGAAAAGAAGCCGTCACTTTTCTCATCAAGGTGAAGGACTGCATCGAAGATCCGAAAAAGTTGCCGTTGGATTTTTAAGGCGTTCCCTCTGTCATGTTGAGCGAAGCGAAACATCTCTGATTACATTGACCGCAGATGCGCAATCACGACTACTGGGTGTACATTCTCACGAACAAACACTGCACCACTTTGTACATTGGGATCACGAATAACATCGCGCGTCGCTTGTACCAGCACCGGTACGGAGAGGTGGACGGCTTTGCCAAACGCTATCATTTGACGCGGCTCGTTTGGCTCGAGCATTTTCGCAACGTGAACGACGCGATTGCATGTGAGAAAAAACTGAAGGGTTGGCGCCGCAGCCGGAAAGTTGCGCTGATTGAGCAAACAAACCCACGCTGGCTCGATTTGAGCCACGACTGGGAGCAACAGCCAAAGTTCTATGAACACGCATGGGACACGGATCAAATGGTCAGAGATTCTTCGCTTTGCTCAGAATGACAGTATTTCAGGCGGCATGAGAAACTAACATATGGAAAAATTTGATGTCGTTATCATTGGCTCCGGACCCGGCGGTTACATCGCTGCGATCCGATCCGGCCAGCTTGGTTTAAAAACAGCCCTCGTCGAAAAGGACAAGGAGCTCGGCGGCACTTGCCTGAATGTGGGCTGCATCCCAAGTAAAGCGCTCCTGACTTCGAGCGATCATTTCATGTTCGTCAAAAAGGAGGCTGCCAAGCACGGCATCGTAATCGACGGCGCGCATGTTGATTTGCCGAAGATGCAGCAGCGCAAGGACAAGGTTGTGAAGACATTCAACGGCGGGGTGCGCTCGCTCATGAAAACGAACAAAGTCAGCGTCTTGGAAGGCACGGCCACGATTACCGCGCCTGGCAAAGTCTCCATTAAGTCCTCTAAGGCCGAGACGCAGGAGATCGAGACAAAAAACATCGTAATCGCCACTGGCAGCGCGCCGCTGGAACTGCCATTCGCCAAATTCGACGGGAAAACAATCGTGAGCAGCACCGAAGCGCTTACCTTCGCTGAAGCTCCAAAGAAGCTCCTTGTCGTCGGAGCGGGCGCGATAGGTCTGGAGCTCGGCTCTGTGTGGAACCGGCTCGGTTCGGAAGTGACGATATTGGAATTCCTCCCCCGCATTGCACTCGGTTTTGATCTTGAGCTCTCGAACCTGCTCCAGCGTTTGCTCACCGCTCAAGGAATGACGTTCCATCTGGAAGCAAAGGTTAGCGGTGTGAAGGTCGACAATGGTCGCGCGACCGTCATTGCGACTAAAGACAAGGAAGAACTGAGATTCGAAGCCGACAAAGTGCTTGTTTCTGTCGGACGTCGCCCCTTCTCCGACGGCTTGGGCGCGGAAAAAGCCGGTGTGGAGTTTGACGACAAGAAGCGCATCAAAGTGGACGAACATTTCCGCACGAACGTCGAAGGCATCTATGCCATCGGCGATGTGATTGCCGGTCCGATGCTGGCGCACAAGGCCGAAGACGAAGGGATCGCCTGCGTGGAAATCATCGCGGGCAAGGCCGGGCATGTTAACTACGAAGCCATTGCTGGTATTATTTATACAAATCCAGAGCTGGCGGGCGTTGGTCTTACCGAAGACCAAGCGAAGGAAAAAGGGATCGATGTGCGAATCGGTAAATTTCCGTTCCGCGCCAACAGCCGCGCCCTTTGCAGTGATGATGTCGAAGGGATGGTCAAGTTTGTCGCCGACGCAAAGACCGATCGCATCCTTGGCGGACACATTTTGCATCATGCCGCTTCCGAACTAATCGCGGAAGCCGTGTCGGTAATTGAATTCGGCGGCAGTTCCGAAGATATCGGCCGCACCTGCCATTCACACCCCACCTTGAGCGAAGCGGTCAGAGAAGCCGCGTTAAATGTGGAGAAACGCGCGCTGCATATCATAAATCGATAGAAAACGGACAAAACCGTAGGGCGCGATCGCCGAGCGCGCCGAGGGTATCCACAAAGCAACAGCCTCCGCACGAAGTCCCGGTCATCCATCATTCATCATCTCGAGTTTCCCGCCTCGCGTCGCCGAACGACGAACAGAGTCACCAGCGCCGAGACTGCACAGACAATCGCGCCGAATGCGAGCGTGAACGATGTGCCTACCCAATGTGCAACCGCTCCGGCTTCGAGGCTGCCCAGCGGAATCATCGCGCCGAACACGAGTGACCAGACACCCATCACGCGCCCACGCATTTCATCTGGCACAATCGTTTGCAACACCGTGTTCGACGTGGAGAAAAACAGGAGCATTCCAAATCCGGCAACAAGGAGAAATGCGAGGGAAATGTAAAAACTTCGGCTCAGCGAAAGGGCGAATAGTGCAATCGAAAATATCCAGACTCCGCCGAGCGCCAGTCTTCGCGGCGTAAAAAGATGCCCATAGGTCGCCACGACCAGAGCGCCGATGAGCGCGCCGGTCCCACTCGCTGACATCAGGATGCCGTAACCGTTTGCACCGCGACCGAGCACGTCGCGCGCGAAAGCGGGCATTAGCACACCATATGACCATCCGAACACACCCACCGCGAGGAAGAGCAGCAGGATCGTCCGCACTCGCTGATGTCTCAGTGCATATACGATTCCGTTCCAGGCGTGTTCAGTGGCAGAAACGACGTGGGCCGGCCGTTGAAACACGGGTAGGCGCATCATGAGCAACCCGGCAATCACCGCAACAAACGTCAGACCGTTCAGGAAAAAACACATCGCGACGCCAACCCACCCAATCAGTAAACCGGCGACCGATGGACCGATAACACGCGCGCCATTGACGATCGAGCTGTTGAGTGAAATTGCGTTTAGCAGATCTTCACGGCTAGTCATTTCAACTGTGAACGCCTGGCGCGCTGGCATATCAAAGCCCATGGCCACGCCGTTCAATCCAGCAATAACAATAATGAACGAAGGCGTGGCGAAACCCGCCCAAATACCAGCCGCAAGGATGAACGCGCAAACCATCTGCGCCGTCTGGGTCGCGAGGAGGATCGAGCGCTTCGGGTGACGATCGGCGAGCGAACCGCCCCAGATTGAGGACAACATCATCGGGGCCGATCCCATGGCGGCGACGACACCTAGCAGCAGCTTGGAATTCGTAATTTGATAGACGAACCAACTCATCGCGGTTTGCTGCATCCAGGTGCCAACCAGCGAGACGAGTTGCCCCCAAAAAAACAGCCGATAATTGCGATGCCGCAGCGCGCGGAACGTATGTCGCCAGGTCACCCTACCAACGGGCATGCGACGTGGCCGACCGCTGACGTCTTCTGGAACGCGCGCAGTTTCCGTAGTCGACGGCATTTCTCATCATGACTGGCAACCCTGTGTATTGCAAAGTTCAAGCAGGTTGCGTGAACAGTTAACTTTGCAGGTGCTCGCCGCGGCGAGCACCCTACAACTGTCTCGATGTGCTAATTTCGCGGTGTGGAAAGCACCGCTGCAATCCTGCTCCGCAAACGAAAGTTCAGCGATACCAGCCTGATCGTTTCGTGGTGCACGGAGTCGTTCGGTTGTATCCAAACAATCGCCCGAGGCGCGCGGCGCCCTAAAAGTCCGTTCGGGGGAAAACTGGATTTATTTTTCGAGGCCGAAATTTCAATCGTACGGAGCAGGAAGTCGGATCTGCATACGCTCACTGAAGTGGTGTTGAAAAATCCATTCGCAGGGATTCGCAGCAATTACTTGCGCACGCAGACGGGGGCGTATTTTGTCGAGCTAATTGAGATTTGCACCGAGCGAGATCATCGGGAGCCCGAATTGTTTATGCTGTTGCACCGGGCCTTCGGCTACCTCGATACTAACGATCCGACGTCCCGCGCGATCTCGCACTTCGAGACGGAGCTCGCGCGGATCGCCGGCGTGCATGACGAGAAAAAATTGAAAGCCGACCCTGCGTTTGCTCTGGGAAATTTATTCGGCCGACTGCCGCTTTCTCGTACGCCGCTGTTGAAAACTCTGGCGGCGGAGGCGAAAAGCCGGAACAGTTCCAAATGAAACGACGCAATCTTATCGCGGCAGTCTTAATCGCTGGGCTTAGCCCCGCCGTATTGGCGAACGAAGCTTACCGGTTTGATTCGTCGGGCTCGACGATCGGTTTTAGTGTCCACCAGTTTCTGGGGACCACGCATGGAAAGTTCACGAAGTTCAATGGCAAGATCGACGTCGACCGCGAGCACCCCGAGAATTCCTCCGTTACGGCGCAGATCAATGTGCGCAGCATCGACACACAAATCAAAAAGCGAGACGATCATTTGCGAAGCGCGGAATTTTTTAACGTCGAAAAATTTCCTCAGATCACATTTAAAAGCCGGAGCGTAAAACAGACGGGCCCGCAAAGCGGCGACATTCTGGGCGATCTCACCATTCACGGCGTGACCAGGCCGGTTACGCTTCATGTGAAACTGCTTACACCGCTCAACGAGACGACCCGGACGCGCTGGGCTGTGACGACCGAGCCAATCACGCGGCGTGACTTCAACCTGATGTTTGCGCCAGCGGCGGAGTCAGTCTCGGGGATCAGCCAAACGGTTGCGATCAACATCGAGATCGAAGCGAAACATGCAAAATGAATGCGCGCCATCCAACTGCGTTACCAACCTTGTCATTCTGAGCGAAGCGAAAAATCTCTGGTTGAATCCGATTATGACGAGAAGCTAAACAGAGATGTTTCGCTCTGCTCAACATGACAACGTAAGCTGATGGAAATCACTCCCCTCGGAGATTCCGCTCTGATCGTTCGTATGCGCGAACGATTCGACGATGCGCCTGAGCAGACGTTGGACACAGTCCTTCGGGCATTCCAGCAGCTTCAAAACGCCGCCATCCCCGGTATAATTGAACTCACGCCGGCCTACACAAGCGTCGCAGTCTTCTTCGATCCGATTCCAGTTGCCAAAGAGGCTGAAGCACCGGACAAAGTTTTCGACTGGTTGGCGACGCGCATTCGCGCTGCTGTAGCCCCGGGCGCTGACTGCGGCAAGCACCACACAGCTACACAACGCAGCGTACGCTTGGTCGAAATCCCAGTCTGCTATGATCCGGAATTCGCGCTCGACATTGATGACGTTGCGCGACACGCGGCTATCTCGCCAGCTGAAGTCATCCGGCTTCACAGCGGCGCTGAGTATTGCGTAGCGTGCATCGGATTTGTTCCCGGATTTCCATTTCTGGCTGGTCTTCCGAAGGAGCTGGCTACACCGCGACGGGACGTACCGCGAAAACAAATTCCGCCCGGTTCTGTCGGGATTGGCGGCGCCCAGACGGGAATTTATCCGCTGCGTTCCCCAGGCGGCTGGAATCTCATCGGTCGCACACCATTACGGTTGTTCGATTCCACAAAAAATCCACCGGCACTTTTGCGTGCCGGCGAGCGTGTGCGCTTCCGCAAAATCTCGCGCGATGAGTTTGAATCCTTCAAGCGTTAAACCGCGGTTATGAGTGTGATTGCTGAGCGCGCGGGATTTCTTACCAGTATCCAGGACCTTGGCCGCACCGGTTTTCGCGAGTTTGGGGTTTCGTCAGGCGGCGCGCTGGATTCCTTCGGATTGCGCGTGGCGAATCTTCTAGTTGGCAATGCTGAAGGAGCGGCGGGACTCGAGATTACTCTAGGTGGTTTGCAATTGCGCTTTGAGGACGAACGCGTCGTCGCGTGGTGCGGAGGCGAATTCGATGTGCGCATTGGATCGAAGGCATTGCCGGCTGGCCACGCTGGTTTGGTTACCGCAGGCGAAAAATTGAAAATCGGCGCGCCCAAAGTGGGTTGCCGATCCTGGTTATCAATCTCCGGCGGGATTTATGTTGAGCCTGTTCTCGGAAGTCGCTCCACCGACTTACGCGCTGGTTTTGGCGGTTATCAGGGACGCGCTTTACGCGATGGGGACATTCTTCCGCTGGGTGTGTGGTCGGGGTCGCCCACTCCGGCTACAGGTATTTCCTCGTGGACGGCGCCTCACGATTGGGTAAGTCCGGCAAAGCCCAAACCAATTTTGCGTTTCATTCGCGGCGTCGACTGGAACCGCTTTGACACTTCAACTCTTCAACGCTTAACCAGCGAAGCTTTCACCGTTTCATCCGATTCCGATCGCATGGGCGTTCGTCTTGAAGGCCCGAAACTGAAGCGTATCGACGAGTGCGATCTAATCTCCGAAGCAGTGGGTCCGGGTACGATCCAGGTTCCGCCGAGCGGAAAGCCGATTTTACTTTTGGGAGATTGCCAAACTATTGGTGGTTATCCGAAAATGGCGCACGTGATCACTGTTGATTTCGGTGTTGCAGCGCAACTTCGTGCCGGTGACCGCGTCCGTTTTTCCGAAGTCTCGCTAGCTGACGCGTACCGGCTTTTGCTTGAACGCGAGCGACAGTTGGAACTCTTTCGCGTCGGCCTCAGTTTACATACCTCATGAATCTAACGGTCGATCTCAATGCCGATCTGGGCGAAGGCTCAGGCCACGATGAGGAGTTATTCCAGCTCATCAGCTCGGCAAATGTCGCGACCGGATTTCACGCCGGCGATGCCGATAGCATGCACGCCGCAGTTTCCGTCGCCAAAGCTCTCGGAGTAGCCGTCGGGGCCCATCCCAGTTTTTGGGATCGTGAAAATTTTGGCCGCAAGGAATTAAATGTAAGCGCTGGCGAAGTTTTCGATGCAATGAAGTATCAGCTCGGAATTTTTCAGGCAATTGCTGCAGCCGCCGGAATTCAGCCAAATCACGTGAAACCGCACGGTGCGCTTTACAACATGGCGGTACGTGATCAAACGCTTGCTGACGCCATAGCTCGAGCCATCGAATCCGTCGATCCGAAGTTAATTCTGTTCGCGCCAGACAAGAGCGAGTTGACCCACGCGGGCGAGGCGCATGGATTGCAAGTCGCGCGTGAAATTTTTGCCGATCGTAATTATCTAAATGATGGCTGGCTGGTTCCACGCACGCGACCGGATGCATTGCTTCGTGATCCAAAAGAAGCCGCGGAGCGCGTAATAC
Organism: uncultured Verrucomicrobiae bacterium; assembly: GCA_963836455.1. Taxonomy (GTDB): domain Bacteria; phylum Verrucomicrobiota; class Verrucomicrobiia; order Chthoniobacterales; family UBA10450; genus Udaeobacter. The sequence goes on along the minus strand of CAWIJH010000016.1, from coordinate 39,263 downwards.
GGATGTTGCGCGAAGGCAAGGTGCGCTCGGTCGAAGGCGGCGACGTCGAGGTGCGCGGTGAAACGATTTGCGTGCATGGCGATACGCCCGGCGCAGTTGAGTTCGCGCGTGAATTACGCTTACGGCTGGAGCACAACGGCGTGAGAATCAGTGCGCCCCAGCGTTTGTTGTGACGAAAAAGAGCAACCATGGAGTCGGTGCGCCATCGCGCCGATCAGACTTTCTTCGGCCCGAGGGCGGGCCGTCTCCACCCCGTGGAGCCGGACTAGTGCGCGCTCTCGGACCCGTCGACGCGACGATGATCGTGATGGGGTCGATGATCGGCTCGGGGATTTTTATCACATCGGCGGAATCATCACGGCTCAGTGGCGCGCCAGGTTGGTTGCTTCTCGCGTGGGCTATCGCCGGTCTGCTGACGATCACCGGCGCGTTGTGCTGCTCTGAACTCGCGACCATGATGCCGCGCGCTGGCGGCGTTTACATCTTTCTGCGCGAAGCATATGGCAAATCCGTCGGGTTCCTGTACGGCTGGACCCTGTTTCTGGTGATTCAAACCGGCACCATCGCCGCTGTGGCGATTGCATTTGCAAAATTTCTTGGTGTCTTTGTCGCGGCAGTTTCGCCGGATAAGTATCTGGTCGCGCCAATTTCATTCGGCAGCTATGCGATTAGCCTTTCCACCGAACAATTGGTTGCGATTTGCTTGATCGCGTTACTAACCTGGGCTAACACGCGGGGGCTTGAAGTAGGAAAGATTGTCCAAAACACGTTCACGTTTGCAAAAACGGCCGCGCTCGTCGCGGTAGTTGTGATCGGCCTGTCGTTAGGCTGGAATGCCAACTCTGCTGCGTTGAACTCGGCATGGTGGGACTCATGGGCGAATGGGTGGAGCCCGCAAATCGCGCAGCCCGGCTTTACATTTGTCGGCGGGCTCGCCCTCGTACTGCTATTTGGAAAATCGATGGTCGGTCCGCTCTTCGCGCAGACCGCCTGGACAAACGTCACATTCATTGGCAGCGAAATACGCGACCCCGGAAAAAACCTGGTGCGTGCGCTCGTAGTTGGCTGCGGCATCGTCGTGATTCTGTATTTGCTGGCCAATCTTGCCTACATCGCCGCGTTGCCGTTTTCAGAAATCGAGCACGCGCCTCACAATCGCGTCGCCGTAACCATGATGAATACCATTTTCGGCCGTCCCGGTGCGATTTGCATGGCAGCAGCAATCATGATTTCTACCTTTGGGTGCAACAACGGTCTGATTCTTTCCGGAGCCCGCGTTTACTATGCGATGGCGCGCGACCGTTTCTTCTTCAAAAGAGTTGGAACCACCAATCGCTTTCATGTTCCTGCCGCTGCATTGGTAGTCCAGGGAATCTGGACGGTGCTTCTGACTCTGCCACGCACGGTGATACGCGACCCCGCGACACACCGGGTCGTTCATGGAAATGTTTACAACCAACTGCTCGAATACATTGTCTCAGCGGATTTGCTTTTTTACATCCTGATGGTTGTCGCCGTAATGATCCTGCGACGAACAAGGCCGGATGCTGAACGGCCATACCGTACCTGGGGTTATCCGTTCGTACCGATCATCTCGGTCCTGGTTGCTGGATTATTGATTGTCGATCTTGGCTTTCTCGCGCCTACAACCTCGGGAGTTGGGATCCTCATCGTCTTGACCGGCGTGCCCGCGTACTTTTTCTGGCGGAAGCTCGGTGCGGTCGAAATGAATCCATCTCGCATTTGAGACGCGAAATCTATTTGTATGCCTGCAAAATCAAAGAAACAGCAAATGGCCGCCGGCGCTGCGCTTTCGGCCAAGCGCGGTAAACGTTCCAAGTCGTCGCTCAAAGGGGCTTCGCGCGGGATGTACAAATCGATGAGTAAAGCGGAGCTGCGTCGGATGGCCAAGACGAAGCGCAAAGGAAAGCCAACAAGGAAGAAGCGGCGTTAAAACATTTCTGTCGACCTTTGGAGACGAAAGGGGACGCTCAGTCCTTTTGCATTATGTCAATCACGTCTTTCAACGGTTGCGCACTTACCTTGCTCGTCCCTGTAAAAGGGTGATCGAGAACATAGATCAAAAACAAAATCATCGTGATCGTGACCGTAAGCGATGCTGCAATCAGGTATTGCGCCCTGATGTTCTTCATTCCGAAGAAGTAGGTGTACGAAATACTGATCACGCTGCCAACAAGTAGGACCAACCAGATAACGGGTGGCACGGTGTCGTTCCCCGCAAATATTCTGAGTCGACGGGTACTGAGCGAGGTTATTTAAGCGCTTTAATGCTTCGGCGTAGATCTCGCTATTGGGAACCGACTTCTCATCCACCTGATAGAACACCGTCAGAAGCTTTCTCATTGCTGGGGTCGAATGGAGGCTTACCTGGCCCTGTGACATTCTCTTCAGTTCATCGGTATACACCGAATTGACATAATCCAATAGTGTTTGCCGTATCGTTTCACCCGCCGGGTCGGGGAATACGCTTGTAATGTGAAAAATGTCAGCGACCTCATTAGCTTCCAGTTGGAGGTTCTTTGTGGCCTCGTCGTATCCATTCCATGTAACAAAGACCACAAACGCGAGCAGGACACCGTAAAATAGTCCGAAGGCATTGAAGATGATCGCAGCGACTTCGTGATTTTCCTTTAGGACATCCGCCGAATACTTCCTGCGCACCAGGTAAAGGCCTGCCAGGGCGAAGGAGGTCGTAATCGCCGAGACGACGAAAAATGAAATCGGCGGCGGTAAGTTAAGTAGAAATTGCACAAACCCTTCTAACTTCTCGCCAAGATATTGGGAAGTTGTCGAGAGAAAAGCATCGATTTTGGGCGAACGGTCGCTCAAACTGCCCGCAAAGCATGAAAACAATCTTCCTTTTTGGCATCGCCTTGCTTGTAGCTTGCAGCGGTGTCCTCGGCCAGGAGACGTATCCGGGTGGAATCGTTTACGGTCCCAAGGCCGCGTTTAAGATCGATGCGCCATCAGGGTGGGTTCTCGACAACAGCGCCGGAGCCGAGCAAGGATTGCCATGCGTTCTTTATCCGAAAGGATCTACCTGGTCCGATGCGAAGGCTATCATGTACGCCAAGATTGCAGGCACAGATTACGAAGAGGTTGGAAAGTTTGTCGCCATGGCAATCCAGCAGATGGAAAAAGTGCACGGCAAACCGAAAGAGAAAGTCGATTCCGGCAAAACAGGCGATGGGCAGTCGTATTTCATCAACGAATATCCGGCCACCAAGTCCTATCCCCAATGGGAGCGGGTCGCCTACATCCAATTGCCCAAGGCAGTCGCTTACATCGTATTCTCCGCACGAGATGAAGCGAGCTATCGAAAGAATTTTCCGGCGCTCAACGAAGTGCTTAAGTCGTTCGCCTACATGAAGGTCGAAGGCGATCACAAACAATATTGATCGTCAGCGCGCGCTTAGCGCGCGGAAGATACGCAGTTCACCATAGTCGTACTTCCCATCGAGCAATGATTTTACATCTGCAAGCTTCCTGTCGGGAACGTTTCGAAACGCGGCCGCGATTTCCTCGCGCTGCGCGGCGGTGAAGAACCGCTCCGGCTTGAGGGATGCGCCCAGTTTGATTGCGGCTTCTAGATGATCGTAAACAGTGCTCCGCACAAATCCGCGCCCCCGGGAAATATCGTCCACTGATTCGCCGCTCTGAAAACGCCGAAGCGTTTCTCTCTGGCTTTCATTCAAGCGCGTACGGCGCAGCGGCCGCCGACGCTCCAGACCGCTGGAAAATGTCTGGCGCGGATTAGCGGCGAGATAATTTTTGATTTCGCCCAGGAACGCCTCGGCAAAATCCTTCAGCTTTTGCTCGCCCACGCCGGGAATCCCCCGAAACTCGGACGCGGTCGTCGGATAATTTTTCGCCATTTCACGGAGCGAGACATCGGAGAAGATGACGTAGGCTGGCACGTTGCGTTCGTCCGCGAGTCCGCGCCGCAGACCGCGCAAGCGCTCGAACAACACTTCGTCGCATTCGATCGCGCCCACATGAGCCTTTTGATCCCGCGACTGCGCGACCACTTCAATCTGCTTCGTGAGTGTGATTGGCGTACGGCGGCGCAAGGCGTCGCGGCCGGCCGGCGTGAGACTTAAGGTCGCGAACTTTCCCGGTGCGCATTCAATGAGTCCCAGTCGCAACAACTCGCGCCCGATTGCCTGCCAGGCTTCGCGTTTCCATTCGCGGCCAATCCCGTATGTGGACAATTCGTTGTGGTTTCGTTGACGGATCGCCTCCGTGTCCGCGCCGCGCAAAACATCGACGATATGATTCACTCCAAATCCGAATCCACTTTTCGCATGGATGCGATGGACGCAGGAGAGAAATTTCTGGGCAGGAATTGTACCATCGAACGTCTCGCGCGGAGTGAGGCAATTGTCGCATCCCTCACACGATGGCTTTGTATATTCTTCACCAAAATATCGAAGCAAAGTCACGCGCCGGCAGTCGCGCGTCTCGGCGTAATGAACCATTTGTTGAAGTTGCGCTCTGGCGATTCGCCCTTCGCTTTCGCTCTTTTCGTCGATGAAATGGAGCTGTTTGGCCACATCGCTCGCGCTGAACAGCAGTACGCATTCGCTTGGCAATCCGTCCCGGCCGGCGCGCCCTGTCTCCTGATAATAGCTCTCCAGATTTTTCGGGAGATCGTAATGCACCACGAAGCGGACGTTTGGTTTGTTGATACCCATTCCAAAGGCAATTGTCGCAGTGACGACTCGAACGTCATCGCGGAGGAACGCTTCCTGATTCTTCGTGCGCTCAGAACTCGTTAGGCCGGCGTGATACGGCTTCGCGATGACGCCATCTTCGCTGAGATTCCGAGCCAGTGACTCGGCCCTCTTCCGGCTCGCGCAGTAAATGATGCCGCTATCGTTAGGTCTGCTGCGGATGAACTCGAGTAATTGCTCGTATGGCGCCGCTTTTGGAACAACACGGTAAGTGAGATTTGGCCGGTTAAAGCTGGCGATATAACAGCGCGGCTCGCGCAGCTTCAGTTGCTTCACGATATCGGTCCGCACCCGTTCGGTAGCCGTTGCAGTGAGTGCCATCACTGGGACGTCCGGAAAATGCGTCTGCAATTTCTTGAGCTCGCGATATTCCGGTCGGAAATCGTGGCCCCATTCGCTGATGCAATGCGCTTCGTCGATGGCGAACTGCGCGATGTTCCAATTCACCGCGCGCTCCAAAAACGTATCGAGCATCAACCGCTCCGGCGCGACGTAGAGCATCCGGTATTCGCCGCGATGCAGCCCGCGCCAACGCGCGGCTGCTTCCTGCCGGTCTAACGTGGAATTCAAGAACGTCGCTGCGATCCCGCTGGCTTGCAGCGCATCGACCTGGTCTTTCATTAATGAAATGAGCGGGGACACCACCAGTGTCAGCCCATCGCGCATCAACGCCGGCAATTGGAAACAAAGCGACTTCCCGCCGCCAGTAGGCATCAGAACAAACAGGTCGTGGCCGGCGAGCGCATCCCGAATGATGTTTTCCTGCAGCGGCCGAAACGCGGCGTGGCCGAAATACTTCTTCAACGCGCTGGGGAAATCCATCTAATCCTTTTACTCGTCGCTACCGATCGGCCCAGCGTAAACAGATGTGCTGCTCGTCAATCATCTTTTCTTGTAGATCAAAAAGTCCGCGCGTTGCGAAGTCGTTCGGTACTGGTAAACATCCGGTTCCGGGACGCAATCGAAGCGGTCCGAATCGTGAACCGAAAGAATGATTGTCTCGTAGGAAGGCATTGCTGCGTTCGGAACGTGAAGTGGGCGTTGTGTGACCACACCGGAAGCGCTCTCGGCCAAAATCCAATCCGGCCACATCTCCGGCACGCCAAGCCGCGCGTCGATGATTTTCACGCCGGTATAGAATATCAATGGAAACTCCGGGTCTGCCACCCACACGCTCTCTCCCGCGTGGGCGTTTTTAGAAAAAGCATCGAGCACGTCGGTAAAACGATTTCTGTAACGGCCGTGAAGACTCGCGATGTATTCCATTACTGGAGCGCGCCAATGATGTTGCCGCGCTGCTCCGAAAGTCATTCCGACCGCGAAGAGATTGCTGGTCGCCTGAAGAGCAATTACGGCTGCAGCTACGATTGGCCAGCGGATGTAACGGAATGTCCAGGCAGCACAAAGAAGGCAACCGACCGGCAGAAGCGGCAGCAAATAGCGCAGTTCCGTTGGCGGCACGAGAAGGATCGCGAAGTATCCCCCTAACCCTACCAGCAAACTGTATTCGAACGGTGTGACCCGTTTGGAGGTGGCCTGCGACTTGGATCCAAAAAACTTTGCCAGCAATCCGATTCCCGGAAGCAGCAGGAAAATCCAAGGCACGAAGTGAAAATGCCACTCCGTGACGTAATACAGGAACTTGGAACCAAGGTTCTCATGTACAAGCACCGCCAATTGCCGCCAGGGTCGGGCATATATCACCCATGGCGCTGACGCGGCCGCAAAAATTCCAAACGCGATCAGAAGCTGTGCGAGCTTTGGCCGTTCTTTGTGAACCAACCAACCTAACGCAATCAAGAGAGGCATATTGGCCACGGCGACAATGTAGTTTGTGTAAAACTGTAGGATCAGTCCGAGAGCTAAGAGCCATGTTCCCGATTTGCGCCCAGATAACAGTTGGCTGCCGCCGTGGATAAGGATCACCTCCGCCAGCACCGTGATCGCGTAGTAACGACATTGGCGCGCATGGAGCAGAAACACTTCGCAAGTGACGAGAAGCACAGAGCTGGCGAAGGCGATGCGATGGTCCCGATAAATTCGGTAAACAACAAGCGCGAAGAAGACAATGCTGAGCCACGCTATCGCTGCGAATGGTGCCCGACTACTCCACGTCGTCTCTCCAAGAACAAGATAAGAGGCTGCTGTTACATATTCCTGTAACCAAGGCGTCCAAGTCCAAATGTGTCCCGTGTTTTCATCGCGGAAATTGCCGAGTTCGGTGATGTGATTAACGCCGTCAACCGTCTTCGGAATTCCGAAACGAAGAACATTTTTCGCGAGCAGCGCGGTCTCGGCTTCATCTCCCCAAAGCAACCGGCCATCCAGATTGCAGAAGAGAAGATAGAACGCGAGCCCAAACAAGGCTGCATAGGGAAGGGCGACGACAAATCTACGGCTCCGGAGCGAATCGACTACGGATCGAGGCGTTTTATGATGCGCTTGGCTCACGGATCATCTACATCAGGTCGGCGATCGCTTGGTCGCGTGGCTTCGCGCCGATCCAGTGTTGAATTCAAGTAAGTCGCCGCGATCCCGCTGGTTTGCAGGGCGTCCATCTGATCTTTCATGAAGGAAATGAGCGGCGAAACCACAATCGTAAGGCCCTGGCGTATCAAAGCCGGCAATTGAAAACAAAGCGATTTGCCGCCGCCCGTTGGCATCAAAACAAACACATCACGCCCGGTCAGGGAATCGCTGATGACCTCACGCTGCAACGGCCGGAATTGGTCATAGCCGAAATGCTTCTTCAGGGTCGCGATCAGATCCACAGCATTGGATTTAGCCGCGTCGCGCTCCATTGCCAGAATTGTTTCCTTGTCTGTCGCATCGAAACAATGCAGAACGTCGATCCGTCGAACAAATGAATATCAACTAGGCCGACTTGGAACTATTTTTCCGATATTAGGCCTGATCGGCGTTTGGTAGCCGCCCATGCAGAGGTCGGCGAATTCGATCGCGCCGTAAAATACCAGATTCAAGCAATCAGCATGAGCGGTTCTTACGGACCAGAGCGTAGAAAAATGCAGGAACGCTTGGAACTTTATCGCCGACACAAACCATATCGCAAGGTATCGAAGTTGAAGGCGCGCTAGAGATGCGGGCGGAACTCGATTTCAAGAGGGGGAACTCAAAAGCAGTTTCTGAGGGAAACTCCACGCAGTGCCAAATTGTTTTGCGGTCGGCTAACTCAGCCGAAAACCGCTACTCATTTCTGCCGCTTCAGCCGAAAACCGTCAGCATGCGCACCGGAACCGCTCGCATACTCAATCAATCCCACATCTTTTTTCCAAATGATCGTTGTGAAATGACCTGAATTATGGCTGGCAAGGTAGGTGCATTCGTCTCCCTTGACCTCGATTGTGGTCGTCCACGGGCCGTCTTCGTAATTCAACTTTCCCCTGGTGATCCCACGAACAGCGCCGTTCTCGAACGCTGGCGGCTTGTCCATTGCCGAAATCTTCTTAATCGCGGCGTCATTGTCCTCTTCATTCAAGAGAACGATGCGGTCATCCATGGAGATAAAATAATCCGGCCGAATTTCGCGCGTCTTCGGCGCGCGCGATTTGAGATCTGTAAATTCGATCTTGAAGATTGCGCCCCACGGCATCTTTGCGAGGCGCGTCGTAACGACTCGCGCAGTGAGCGGGATTTCTTCCTGCTGAATTTCATCGCCCCACTCGGTCCCTCGAAATTTGGCAGATACCGGCTTGTCGTCTTTCGCATCGAGAAATGGATTGGCTGCGTAAACACAAACAGGTAACAAGGTCGACACCGTAAATATCGCGATCCGACAGGATTTCATGTCGCAATGTTAGCTACTACGCGATTGACAATGCACGCCCGAATTTCCTAATCTGGGAACCTGAAAACCCTCCGGTTCGCTCGTCTGCGTGCGTCGCTGCTGATCTCGACGCAGGTAATCGTTGATTTTTTGAAACAACGGACCGTCTCGCTCCGTATTTAGCTTATGAAAAATTGGCTCCACACATTCGCGACCGTGCTGTTCGGAATCGCGTGGTGGTGCCCTCAATCGGCTTTGGCAACACGGCGCAACCCCTTATGAATCGAAAATGTGTTGGGTTCGTTGCAGTTTCACTTCTAGTTCTGTCAGCTTCACAGGCGCAGGATGCGAAGATTGTTGCTGATAATATCGAATTTAGCCGCGAGTTTTATTCGGGCGTTCACTTCTCGGCGATTGCAGAATCGAAGCCTTCGTTTGGTTATCAGCGGTATCCAGACAACGGACCAGAGCGCATTCAATGCGATCAAGGCACCTTTGCGCGCCGGGAGCACGGGAAACCATGGCTGAAGTCTGAAGACTGGGGCGAGAGCGGCCGACCTGTTGATAAGCAAACCGCGGGCAAGCTCGACAGCTGGGTCAAACTCGTGGAAGAGGTATTCAATTTTGCCCCGACGGAAGTGAAGCTCGTCAGCAAATCCAGGGTACGCGTCAGCGTGGAATGGACGTTTCAAGCGCGAGCGGCAAATCAAACGGGGTCATCGGTGCAACTGACGTTTGCTCGACCGCTGTATGACAAAAGTCAGAATGCGCTGTTGCACGACTTCGAAGGCTCATTGCCCGGCATCGGCGGCAAGACAGGTCGTGCGACACGCGTGAAGCTCAGTTTTGGCTATTTGATTGCCGCAAGTGGCTTCGAGCTTTCGGAGGCCGCGTGGGAAGATTTGGAAACGCCGAAAGAGCTTGAGAACCAGCAGACCGACTTATCGAAGATCGAGATGGGCCCGCAGCCTAACGACGCCGAAGGTTTTCTCAATCGCGCCAGCGCGCGCGGTTTTAACGGTGACATGAACGGCGCGATTGCAGACTGCACTCGCGCGATTGAGCTGGATCCGAAATCTGAGCCGGCGGTTTATAAACGCGGCGCACTCAAGTTACGGAAGGGAGACTACGACAGCGCGATCGCGGATTTGAGTCGCGCCATCGAGCTCAGTCCGAACACTGCTGATTATTACAGCGACCGCGGACTTGCCAAACTGCGTAAGCGCGACAACAACGCCGCGATCGTCGATTTCACGCGGGCCATCGAGATCGACGCGAAAAATGCGATCGCATATCGAAATCGGGCTCTGGCCAAGGACATCAAGAAAGACGCTGACGGCGCACTGGCCGATTACAATCGTGCGATTGAGCTGGACCCGAAAAATGCCAGCGCTTTCAACAACCGCGGCAATATCAAGAAAGCCAAAGGCGATCTCGATGGAGCCATCGCCGATTTCACCAGCGCCCTCGGACTCGATGACAAGCTCGCGATCGCGTACAAGAATCGCGGTGACGCGAAACAAGCAAAAGGTGACGCCTCAGCGAAGGAGGATTTGAAACGCGCAGGGGAGTTAGACCCGAGGTTAATGAGCCAAGAGTCGCGCGCTGCCGCTGAGAAGTCACCAGCGGATGATGAGTCGGTCGCAGATCTTGTTAATCGCGGCATAGAAAAAGGTAAGGACGGTGACTTGGATGGCGCTATTGCTGATTTCACCCGCGCGATCGAACTCGATCCAAAAGATGACGCCCCTTATTACAACCGTGCCCAAGCCAAATGGCTGAAGAAAGACACGGCCGGCGCCATAGCCGACTATACGCAAGCCATCCAGCTCGGCTCCACTAACCCCGCTGCCTATAACAACCGCGGCAACGCTAGAGCCCAGAGTAACGACCGGGATGGCGCGATAGCTGACTATACACGCGCGATCGAATTGAAACCTGATTACGCGCGCGCCTACTACAATCGCGCTGTCACCAAGAAGGCCAAGGGTGACAAGGCCGGTGCTGTCGCAGACTTCAAGCGCGCGAAAGAACTGGATCCGAAACTCGCAAGCGAAGGGTCTGCCGCGGACCACGTCGATCGCGGTATCGCTAAAGGCAAGGAGAAGGAATCGGCAGGATCGGTAGAAGATTTTTTTAACCGCGCCGGAGCTAAGAAGGCGGCGGGCGACTTGGATGGGGCTATCGCCGACTACGATCGCGCCATTCAACTCGATCCAAAGGACGCTGCGATTTACAATAACCGCGGCCTCGCCAGGGCCGAAAAGGGCGATCTGGACGGCGCTATTGTTGATTTCAATCGTGCCATCCAACTCAATCCGAAAGATGCCGTCGCCTGTAGCAACCGCGGCAACACAAAGCGTGACAAGGGTGACATGGATGGAGCTATCGCCGATTACAATCGCGCCATCCGACTCGATCCGAAATACGCGTACGCTTACTACGACCGCGGCCTCGCCAGAAAGCAGAAGAGCGATCTAGACGGAGCAATCGCCGACTACAATCGCGTGATCGAACTCGACCCTAAATTCGCAAAAGCCTACTGCGACCGCGGCGTGGCGAAACGAAGAAAGGGCGATCTGGATGGAGCTATTAGCGACTACGATCGCACGATCGAGCTCGATCCAAAATATGCCATTGCCTACCTCAATCGCGGCAACGCCAAGGATGACAAGGGCGACCTGGAAGGGGCTATCGCCGATTATACTCGCGGCATGGAACTCAATCCGAAAGATTCGAAGACCTGCTACTACCGCGCCGAGCTCCACGCTAAAAAGAAGGAGTACGGTGCCGCGGTCGAGGATGCACTGAGGGCTATCGAACTGGATCCGAAAAACGGAGAGTACTATTTATCACTCGGCTGGTATCAGCTATTCAATCGAAAACCCCGTGAGTCGGTCGCCGCGTCTCTCAAAGCTCTCAAGCTGTCGCCGGATGACGCCGTGGTGATCAAGACCAATCTCGCTCACGGTTATCTGTTCGATAACCAATTCGATAAGGCGAAGGCCATCTATTTGGAAAACAAGAATGCCAAGCTTCGCCACGACGAGCGAACTTTCAACCAGGCAGTGCTAAACGACTTCAAAGAACTCCAGGACGCAGGTATTACTCATCCTGATATGGAGAAAATCAAAGCGCTGCTCACTACCAAAACAGATGTACGATGAAAGGACCAATTATGAAACCAATCGTAATATTAGCAGCCGCGCTCGTCATCGCTTTGAGCAACCAGGCTTTCGCGCGCCTCGGCCAGACCGAAGATCAAGTCAACGCGCTTTTCGGAAAGCCGATTGACCCGGGTAAACCAGATAGCGATGGCATAACAACAAACATGTACAAGAACCCAACAGCCGAATACCTGGCTGTCGTCCAGTTTTTAAAAGGTCACAGCATCACCGAATCGTATGCCCGCGTTGATAAGCGCAAGCTTTCCGAAAAAGAGTTGTCGATCTTTCTCCAGGGAAATTCTGCCGACAAGGAATGGAAAAAAGATCCGCGCAAGCTCGCGTGGGAAAGAAGCGATCACCATGCAGCTGCATGGTGCGAAACGATGGCGGGGCGACCCACGCTCCTCATCCGCGCCAAGTAATTAGGAGCCATCTCCAATGCCGCGCGTGGACATCACTTTTAGAGATAAAATAGCAACTGTGCGCCGACTCTGTATTAACGCTTTGGCTGTTTAGCTGATTATTGCCAAGCAAGGGTTTTTTTCGACTCTCTGAAACATGTGAGATCTCGATCCAGTATTGCGCTTGTGCAAAACGCAAATGCCCACTTGCGCAAAATAACTCGCAATACGGCCGCAGGTTCACGCAAGCGTTAGCCGAAGCCAGACGTCTCTTCGCCGATGACGGACGTCACTTGTGAAAAGCCGTACGAAAGTTGAGTTTGGAAAATTATGCTGGTTGCACCACGCCTGGGTGATATCGATCGGCGAATGCGACGGCAAGAGGTATCTTAGACCTCCAGTTAAGCTTCAGAGTTGTTTTTGTTGTGTTGCGCGCTGACGGTCACCTATTTTGCGAACAGGTATTACGGAGAGCCTAAGTGACCAGCTCAACCGCGAATTGTGTCGGCGATAATGATTCGCGTTCACGATTTACGTCTGCCCGCGCCGCTTCGCCGGGGGCTGGCCGGTGAGTCTCAACATTAACATCAGCCCCGACAACGGTCCACGACTTCTCGATCGAGGCATTAACGCTAATGGAGACCGGGACCTGGGAAGTGGACGCTAACGACTAAGCCGAGCGTTCAAGTTCCGTATGCATGGGCTCCTAGCCGGTAAATGATCGTGATCTGACAGTCGAGCCCGAGAAGATGTCGATCGTCGATTATTTTCTGCTCCTGCCGGCGGATCTGTTCGAGGACCGAAACGCTTTCCGGATAATCGCGATTAAACGACCAAGTGATTGGACGAGCTTTGACAGGAGTAAAACTTGGAAGTTGGAAGATGCGAAAGGCTCACGCGCTTGCTCAACGGTTTTATGGTTTCGTACACAACTCTCTTCGTTTCCGAGGCCGCATCGCCCGCGCTTTGCAAGTCGTTAAGCAGGAAACGCACGATGGCGACACGTGGATGCAGCTTCGCCCCTAAATAAATCTGATAAGAAAAAAGCCGAAATTACACAAACGGAGTACCGGATTGCGATCAGCCAGGATCCCAAGCGCAATGGCGTCCGGCGCTACGAAGGCCCGGTCACGGAATCAGGCCATGAGAAGGAACCTTTACGTTGCGTGGCGACTTATCAGCCCGCGAGTAATAAGGTGATAGAACTCGCCAGGCAAATGACCGCCGCTTTGCTTCAGTTCTAACACGACAGCGGCAAACCAGGTCCCGAATTCGCAGCGGATAACCTGAAAGTACAGCCGCGATTTCTATTCAAAGGTCCATTTCGTCGCGATAGCGAACTTGTCTTTGGGCTCGGCAGGAACAGCGGAATTCAAGTACGACCGTTACCCGAATGGCGGACCGGAACGAGTCCAATGCGGTGACGGTGAGTTCGCGCGGAAGGATGGAAAGACCTGGCTGAAATCGAGTGACTGGGGCGAAACCGGCAAGCCGGTTGACGCACAAACATCCAAGCGATTGAACAACTGGATTGGCTTGATCCAAGCGCGATTGAATGGCGAGCCAGCTTCGAATGATCCGAGCGAAGGCGCGACGGTGATGAAATTCATCGGGAAGGAAGATCAGGGGGAGCGGGAAGAATTCGTTTTCGAAGAATCAAAAGAAAAACCGAAAGCGAAGTCCTATCCGCATATCAGCTTCGGACGATTCAAGAACGCGGAGGATCAGCAGGTGTTGCTCTCGGAATTTTCCGGGCCGATGCGGCTCGGGCGGACACGAAGCAAAGGTAAAGATCAGTTTCAGCCATCTGGTCGCAGTGAACATGCAGGAAACGCGAATGGTTTGCGAGCGAAAAGGAGAAGCGTTATGTCCGCCGCTGACTCGTCTTCTGCGCCATCACCGCCAGCAAATGAAGACTCTGCTGAGGACCTCGTTAATCGCGGAATCGAAAAAGGAAAGAACGGCGACTTGGATGGCGCTATCGCCGATTTCAACCGCGCGATCGAACTCAATCCGAAAGATGACGCGCCTTACTATAACCGCGCCCAAGCTAAACGGCTGAAGAAAGACACGGCCGGCGCCATTGCCGACTACACCCGAGCCATCGAACTAGGCTCCACAAACCCGGCTGCTTATAACAACCGCGGCAACGCCAGAGCGGAGAATAACGACCGGGATGGCGCAATTGCTGATTATACGCGCGCAATCGAACTCAAACCCAATTACGCACGCGCCTACTACAATCGCGCTGTCGCGAAGCAGGAAAAGGGCGATGCGACCGGTGCCAAGCTGCCGACTTTAAGACTGCCGAGAAACTCGATCCCGAATTGGCCAGCGAAGAGTCCGCCACGGATTCAAAAAGCAATTCTTCTTCGGGAGTTACAACAGTCAGCCTCCTGGATGGCAAACTTAAGCTCGATTTCCCGCCGATTTCTCTCGCGACCCTGACGATCCCAAGGATCAAAGACGCTAGCCAAATTCTCTGGCCCGGATGGTGCGTGGGGAACAGTTTTGCTCGGCACGCATGGGCTCACGCCAGACAATCTACGAGGGTTATCTCAAAATGCGTGTGGCGGAATACTGCAAAGGCTTCAAATGGCTGCCAAAGGATTCACACCTGCAATGGCTGAAGAAAGACATCGTGACGATCGATGGCCGCAAATGGGCAGACTGGAGCTTTGTCCCGATGCTAAAAGGAAAGAAGGATTATTCGCATAATCCTGTTTACACGCGTAACCTAACGACTTCTTACAAAGGCCAGCTGTTAGAGATCACCTTTACCTCGAACCTGAACACAGCCCCGACGTTAAAGGAAGAGATCGACCACATTATGGACTCGGTGCACTTGGAAGAATAGGACGCATGAGAATGCTCTACCTCTTATGTGGCTGATCCCCTTAGCTGCATTCACCCGCCTTGGCGCAGGCTACAGCGCGGCGGGCGCAATCACAGCGAATGATCCAACGACTGACACAGGCCTTGGCGGGTGCAATCACCTTGTTACATGGACATCCGCTGCGGTGTTTTTGCTTGTCGCCACATCCGCCTTCGCAGAGGAGCAGGAAAAGCCGCCAGCGAGATCTGTTTCGCCGGATGGCAAGTGGGAATTGCGCGCTGGCGCGGCCGGTGAACAGGAGGATTTTGTTATCGCAAAAGCCGGCAGCGACGAGACCTCCTTCGTCCTCTCCGAAGAAGAATACGCTGACGGACTCGCAGAAGCGCTGGGTCGAGCGCCTGGCTACGCAAACATCGTTTGGGGGCCGGACTCAAAACGCTTTGCATTTAACCTTCAGCCGGGCAAGGCCTATCAAACGGCGCAATTTTATCAACTCGACGGGGACACCTGGCGGAAGCTCGATTCGCTGGAATCCAACGCCGCCACGTTTGCGTCGCTCGATCGTTCGATGGCAAGGCAGAAGAAAAAGTTGAAACTGCCGCCGGAGGACCGGGGCTGGCCAATCATGACAAGCTGGCAGGTTCGCAAATGGATCGACTCAAACACCGCGCTGATATATGCGCACTCGCAGAAAAACTTCGAAATCAAAAACGAAACGGAAAGCGTACGCGCATCTTTTTTCTTCACGCTCAAGTTCGACGCTGTAGGTAAGTGGCAAATTGTCAGGACTCGTAAAGTGCTGCCAAAAGGAGTCGGTGGACTGAATGCGGAGGAGCGCAAAGAAATTAATAGGATCGAGAACGAGGACCGGGAATTGAGAAGTAAATGAAAAGACTATTTATCGCGGTAACAGCTGCCAGCCTGGCAACAATGTTGGCTCCTGTCAGCGCCCAGGCTGCTAGGCTGGCCTTCGACGCAGCCGGGAATCTCTTCGTGCCGCACGGAGATTCTGTCTTGAAGTTCACGCCCGATGGAACGAGGAGCACCTTCGCCACGGGGCTTTACCCGCTTGGCTTGTGCTTTGATGGCGAAGGGAATCTGTTTGTTTCAGACGGGTCAGCGATAGCTCCCAGAAGCCGGCGCTCAATTCTCAAATTCACGTCTGACGGAAAGAGAATTACATTCGCCACAGGGATCAGCTCTGTGGGCATGGCCTTGGATCGTTCTGGTAATCTCTTTGTTTCCCAAGGTGATTCGATTTTCAAATTCACGCCCAAAGGAGTAAAGCGCACGTTCGTCACTTCCAAAAAGGCTAATTTCATCGACTTGGCCTGTGACGGAGCAAACAATCTATTTGTAGTGGACCAAGGTTGGCCTGTCTCAATCGTTAAGATAACTCCGGATGGAACCAAGAGCACGTTCGCTTCCGGGCTTAGCTCACCTGGGGGCGTGGCCCTTGACAGCGCGGGCGATCTCTTTGTGGCGGACAGAGACAGCGACTCGATCCTCAAATTTAGCCCCGATGGAACCAAAAGCACCTTCGCTTCCGGCCTCGATCTTTACGGCATGGCCTTTGACCGAGCGGGTAATCTGTTTGCCACGGGCTGGGAGAGCACATCAATTTTCAAATTTACACCCGATGGAACTCCGAGCACCTTCGCCTCGGACCTGGTGTCGCCCGACAAACAATGGGAATACAGGTGTGCCGATGGTGTCTGGCCGGAAATCGTAAAGGCGGGCACGACTCAAGTCGTGTTGGAGCCTTCTAAAGAGCTGGATGTGAATCGTGCGGAAGAGGCAGAAGTAGTTTGGGCGCCGGATTCAAAACGGTTTGCCTTGAATTATACTAAGCCGAGCGCAGCTCACACCTTCTATCACTCGACCGCGCTTTATCAGGTGCGCGGCGATAAATGGGTGCGGTTGCATTCGCCCGTGGACGAGTTATCAGAGGGCCTGCAGTTGGCGCAACTGGCTAAAGAGGGTCTGCCGAAAAGTGCTTACTCGCAGGATGCAGACTGGTCTCGGGATATTTTAAAGTTACGTAAGTGGACTGATGCGAATACCGCGATCCTTTACGCTTATGCCGCCTGGGCTGACGGATCGGACCACCGGGAGGCAACTTTCCTTTTCACAATGAAGTTCGACCCGGAAGGTAACTGGAAGATCGTTAAGACGCATCGGATGTCGGAAAAGGAGCTCGAAGAGGAACAATGAGATCATTTTTCAGACACAAATTTGAAACTCGCTTGCTTCCCCGCTCCCTCGCCGCTACCCATCGCGGCTTTGCCTGTTAAACGGTATGACCACTTTACAGAACATGATTTTTCGCCACGCACTTTTTATGTTACTCGTTTTTAGCAGCGCAGCTTGTTTCGGAGCCGACACAGGAAAATCTTCACCAGAAGACTTCATTCGCGCCCTTTATCGTTTTCATCAGCCAGGGAAAGATACGCCAAACTGGTTCGACAATAAGCGAACGTTATCTCAGGTACTTCGACAAGGAACTTACGGCGCTATTTATAAAGGATGATGAATGCAAGAAACGGGAACAGGGTGTTTGCAATCTCGATTTCGACCCAATTTACGATGGGCAGGATTTCGAGAAAGAAACGACTAACCTTCAAATTGCTGCAGTGGCGGGTCAGCCTGATTTGTTCAACGTGACGTTTACCAACTTAGGAACCCGAACGCTCGTCTACAAACTCACGAACACTCCAAGTGGATGGCGAATCAGCGATATCAAGTATCCCGAAGAGCCTTCGCTAAAAGAAATATTGTCCCGTGAGAGTGCGTCAAATGGACCTTCGAATAATTCAACAGCGTCACCCACTTCAACGCCGGAATCACAGCCTGGAAAAAGCGCAATCGGCGAGAACGATTTTTCGATGTTCTGGAAGAAATTTAAATCCGCCGTCATAGCTGGTGATAAAGCGACGGTCGCGGAGATGACGAAATTCCCACTATCGATGCCCTATTTGCAAAAAGCCGTAAAGAACAAGGACAATTTCTTGCGCCGTTATAACGAAATTTTCAAGGGCGAAGCCAATGCCGCCCAATGTTTCGCAGGCGCCGAACCGCAAAAGGAATCCAGTGGACGATATGAGATCTACTGCCCTTTTAAGGAAACTCCAGACGACCGGGAGAATGCACCGATTCGGTTCGTGTTCGAATTGGCCAAAGGCGGCTGGAAATTTTCCGGCCTCGACAATGTCAATGAATGACGCGGATTAAGGCCAAAACAATGAAATGGTTTTTCACCTTCGTCACAATCGTCGTGTCCATGATCAACTGCGGTCTTTCTGTTCTTGCCGCTGATGAAGAAGCGGTAGCAGCTGAGAGCCCTTCTAAAGGGCCATCGCCTGAGACGACAGCACAGCCGAATCCGAGTTCGCTTTCTCCAGATAGGAAATGGGAATATAGGGCGCCGACCGAGGAAGGGCCAAAGCTGGTAAATGCCAACACAAATCAGACCGCCGTGGATTTATCAGATGTCTGTGACATAAGCTCATGTGGTGAAGGGGCGGCTGTGCTTTGGGCACCCGATTCAAAACGATTTGCGTTCAACTGGGGACAGGGACGCACGCATCAGACTTCGCTTTACCAATTGCGTGACGATCAAGTGGAAAGCGCTGAAGTCACCTGACGATGATGTGAACGAGATCTTAAACAAGGCCATAAAAAGGGGGTTACCGAAGAAGACGCACCTACGGTTGATTTGGGAGACGGTGAAGGTTCATCAATGGGTCGACTCTAACACCGCCATTCTCTATGGCGGTCTGGAAGTGGACGAGGCCTTCGGCGCCCATTTCCTCTTCACACTAAAGCTCGATGGGACGGGTAACTGGAAAATTATCAAGACGCAACGGCTCTCATTGAAAGAAGCCGAGAAACAATGAGATGCCTTTTCACCTTTGTCATAATCGTCGCGTGCACGATCAGTTGCGTTTCTTCCAATGCGCAGGAGTTCTCACCTGGTCAAACGCCTTCGCCGTCGCCGAGTTCAATTTCCCCCGACAAGAAATGGCAGTATCGCGTCGAGGATGACGATTCGGCGGTGCTCGTGCGCTCAGACAGGGAAGAGTCAGTAATTAAGCTAAGCGATCCCGAGAAAGATGGCTCCCTCAAAGCCAAAACTGGAAAGCTTATCTGGGCGGCGGACTCGCAACGGTTCGCCTTCAACTATCAATCCGGTGGCAAGTATTACTCGTGCGATATCTACGAGCTTGCAGGCACGAAATGGAAGAAGCTGCCGGATTTGGAAAAGAAAGCCGCGGCGGTGAGGAAGCTGATGGCGCGCGCGAAGCAAACGCGCTTGAAGGAGGCTGGCGCGGAGCACGCGAATCCAATCGAGGACGTATGGCGGGTGCGGCGTTGGATCGATAATGACACGTTCGAGACGCTCGTCTATTCGGAAGGCGGCGTTGCGATGAGAGGTTCCGGTGAGGCCGCTTCCCTCATCACTGGTGTGCTGTTCACAGTGAAATGCGACAATCGTGGGAACTGGAACATCGCCGGAACACGCGAGCTGAACGAAGAGGACGCGATGAAAATGTTTGAGGAATCTGAAACCGAATAACAACGGAGGTCAATCTTGCGTTTGCCAAAACAACTTCACGTAGCTCTGCTGGTTTCACTTCTTGTTCCTATCGCTCAAATGCACGCACAGACGCAGGCGGCCATGAACGCACAGGCGCGTGCGGAGTTCGAGCGGGCCGATGCGGAGCTAAACACGACTTATCAGTCGGTTTTGGCAAAGCTTCCGACTGCCGAGAATAAACAAAAACTCAAAGAAGCGCAGCGCGCGTGGGTAGCGTCGCGCGATGCGGGAGCGGCGCGCGCCGCTAAGGACGCCGAAGGAGGCTCGATGGCTCCGACCATCCGCTACGAAACGATGACGGAGCTGACTCGGAAACGGATCAGCGAACTCAAAGCCATGATCGACAAGGGAAGCGCGAGTGCATCACGGGCCGAGTCGTCACAATCACAGCACGACGAAGCCAGCTCCTTTGCGCAAGCCGAGTCCAGTCCGCCGGAGTCAACTGATTCAATTTCTCCGGACAAAAAATGGGAATACAAGCCGGCAACTAAGGACCGCGGACCGCAGATCGTGAAAGCTGGAACGGATGAAGCCACGGGCGATTTGTTGGATGATTGCGATATCGGCTCATGTGGCGACAGCGCGAATGTGCAGTGGGCACCGGACTCGAAACGTTTTGCGTTCGACTGGGGACAGGGGCGCGCGCATCTCTCTTCGTTTTACCAACTGCGCAACGATCATTGGGAACCGGTGAAGCCGGCACCCGACGAGGAAGCATCGGAACGCGCGCAACGCGATATCGACGCGCAGCTAAAACGACAGGGTCTATCGACAGAGAAGCTGGAGAAAAAGGGATTGTATCTGCGATACATTTGGTCGGAAGAGAAACTCGACCGGTGGATCGATGCAAACACCGCACTTCTCTACGCCGGTCTGCGAAAAGTCATCGCAAAACGCGAAGAGCCGGGCGAAATGTCCGACGGGTTCGGTGCTGATTTCTTTTTCACGATCAAGTTCGACGACGCGGGAAATTGGAAAATCGTAAAGACACATTCGATGTCGCAGAAAGAAGTCGAAAAGAGAGAGAAAAAACAATGAGACCGTTTTTCAGACACTAATTTGAAACTCACTCGCTTGCCCGCTTGCTCGCCACTACCTGTCGCAGCTTTGCCTTCCATGTCATTGACCCCCTTAACTCCATTCACGAATTCACAGAGCAATCCAATAAGTGAGTCAGGCCTTATGCAGTTCGTGACCATTCGTACAATTGGTGTCTTCCACTAAGTCTATGAGACTTTTCATTGTCCCCGCGGTGATGTGCCTGGCAACGCTGCTGGCTTCCAGCTATGGCGCGGCCGGAGTAGATTTGAACAATCCAACAGCTCTGGCTTTTGACCACGCTGGCAATATGTTTGTCGCAGATCACGCGACCCAAACAATCTTCAAATTTACTCCCGATGGAACGAGAAGCGTGTTTGTAACTGGGGTTCACTTGTCCGATGGCAATGGGCTCGCCTTTGATGCGGCGGACAATCTCTTCGTGTTAAGCCCAAGCGGCGAGTACCACGTCGGCGGCACGATCCTCAAATTTAGTCCTGATGGTACCCAAAGCACGTTTGCCACCGACGTAGGCCTTCCTTACAGCCTGGCAATCGACCCGTCAGGCAATCTATTCGTTTCCGATTGGGACACCGGCTCGATCTATAAAGTTACCCCAAAGGGAGAGAAGAGGTACTTTCGCCACGACAGAGATCGCAGCTAAGATCCTGGCTTGCGACCAGGCGGGCGATCTTTTTGCCGGAGTTCCCCTGAAGCATAGTATCTTTAAATACGAGCCCGGCGGCGCCAGGAGCGACTTCGCTACAGGTCTAACAACCCATGCTTTGGCTGTTGATAAGGCCGGTAACGTGTATGTCGGGGATACCGGAAACACAATTTTTAAATTTACGGTTGCCGGCGCTAAAAGCGATTTCGCCAAAGTAACAACGTCGCCCCGAAGCTTTGCCCTTGATGGGTCCGGGAACGTATTCGTCGCGGAAAGCTTTAGCGGAGCCATTTCGAAATTCGCGCCCAATGGTACCCAGAGTGTGTTTCTAGCTGATCGGTCGGCACCCGAACCGGAGGAGGAGGAGCAGGAGGCAGAATCCGAAAGTGATTCCTCGACTGGCTTGCCGCAAAAATACGCAAAGAATTATCTCATCGCGCGTAGCACGGTCTCGCCGAACAAGAAATTCGCAGTGATTTACCCTACCGACGATTATTACCAGTCGGCTGATAATGCAAAGGATTACGTGGTTACATTGCAGCCGTTCAGTATTCTCGGCGCCCTGCAAGCAGAGGAGCCCTACTTTCAACACCAAAGCCACGGCGGCATCAGTGCCGAATGGTCGGATGACAGCGCGCTCGCGCTCATCACGCTCGATGGGAAGTGGGGTCCGCGAGACGTCTTCCTCGTTGAATTTGATTATGGTAAGCCAAGTCGGATGACGAACCTTCTGCGCAAAGCGCGTGATTTGCTGCCGCCTAACGGTCGCAAAGCCCTTTTCATCGAGGATGAGGATACGGCGTTCCAACTCGACGGCACTCGCCGCGTCGTCATCGATGCCAGCGTGAACACCAGTCCGAACGACTTGGGCTTGAGCGCTGATACGTGGCGTGGGCATGTTGCAGCGACGTGGGACGTCAAACAAGCAAAGTTTACATCCAAGGAGGTATCAGGACGCGAGCGTGGTGCTGACGCGTATCGCACCCGTGGCCAATCTGCTGCTGAAGATAAACACGCTAACCCGGCCGAAGATGTACAGAACGCTATAGGGTTGACCTCAAAAGGTTGGGATTACTACTTATCCCTGGCCTGGTATCATCTCTTCGAGCGAGACCCCCGTGAGGCCATAGCAGCGTCTCTCAAGGCTTTGGAACTTTCGCCGCATAACGCGGCGATGATCAAGGTCACGCTCGCCCATAGTTATCTCTTCGATAACCAATTCGACAAAGCGAAGACTGTCTATTTGGAAAACAAAAATGCCAAGCTTCGCGACGATGAGCGGATCTTCCGCCAGGCTGTGCTGGACGATTTCAAGCAACTCGAAGAAGCAGGCATCACTCATCCGGACATGGAGAAGATTAAAGCGTTGCTCACCACCCAAACGGAGGCACGATGACCATTTCCAAAGAAGTAATGATTAAACGAAACAAACCATCCACTGCAATGAAAACAGAGGTTTGTATTCTCGCGTTCCTAGCAGTCTTAACTTTCGTTCCTGGCATGCCAGCTCAAGAAACTTTTCGTGGCGGAGTTGTCTACGGCCCGAAAGCCGCATTCAAAATCGACGCGCCGGAAGGCTGGGTTTTGGACAACAAATCCGGAGCCAAACAAGGGCTGCCATGTGTCCTTTATCCGAAGAGTTCATCCTGGGCGGACGCGAAAACGATCATGTATGCGAAGATCGCGAGCACGGAGTTTGAAGATGTAAACGAGTTTGTCGCGACGGCCATTAAGGGGATGGAAAAGGTGCACGGCAAACCGAAAGAGAAGATCGCCTCCGGCAAAACTCAGGACGGCCGCGATTATTTCATCAACGAATATCCAGCGACCAAGACCTACTCACAGTGGGAACGGGTCGGCTACGTCCAACTTCCGCACGCTGTCGCTTATATCGTCCTTTCATCCCGCGATAAGACGAGCTATTCCAAAGACGCCCCCGCACTGGAGAAAGTACTCAAGACCTTGGTCCATCTCGAACCGAAATCCGATCAACTATCCACTTCCGCCGCATCCGCGTCACCGGTGGATGCCCCTCCCAGCCGTTTTGCATCGCTAACAGATGCCGTGGCTGAAGCAGACCGCCTGAGAGAAACGGAAGAGGGAAAGCTTTACGATTTCGACGTCAACAAGATCTTGTCGGACCGGCTGACGGACGTTGTTAGCCAGTGCGCGAAAGATTCCAAGCCAGTAATCTTCGACCTGGTCTTTGTTTTCGCCGGCGACGGTCATGTTGCACAAGTTTTGCAGCCGCCCGATTCGACCGTGGCAGCCTGTGTCTCAAGCCAGCTCGGCGATTTGCGTTTGCGCCCTCCTCCTCAACCCGATTGGCCGGTTCAAATCCACGTCGAACTGAATACGCGCGTAAAACCCGAAAAGGCTGGTGCAGCGGGCAAGCAATACCCCCGCGAGCCTGCCGTCGTTACCGAAGATCGAGAATTGTCGATGCAGGCGGGCCGGGCGGAAATGAACAAGAATTATGAAGAAGCGCTGGCGTTGTACGAGAAGGCGATCAAGGTGAAAGGAAATTTTGCACCCTTCGTTTATCAGAACCGCGGCATGCTTTACCTTAATCGAGCAAAAGCGTCGCAAGACCGACAATCGAAAATTGCTGATCTGCAACGCGCCATTACTGACTTCAAGACTTCCATCAAGCTTGGCGCCGCTTCCAAGGATCAACTCAATCGCGGCCTGGAGAAATTTGCCACCAGAGCTAATCTCGAAGAAGCAACCAAGCTACTCGAAGAAGAAAAGCGTAAGTGAATCAGACCGAGACGGAGGGTCATTAATTAACCTATGAAAGGAAACGCTCTCATTCGTCTCTCAGTGGTTATTGGAATTGTCGCAATCGCGTGCAATGCATCAGGCGCGCTCTCAATGGATGAGCAGGCCGCGGATGAAGGACCGGAAACAGCAGGCGAAGATTCATCCGCGGGATTGCCTGAGCAATACGCAAAAGATTATCTGATCGCCGCTAGTACGATTTCGCGGGACAAAAAGTTCGCTGTGATTTACCCGACGCTAGAAGCAGAGGAAGCTGCGGAGAAGGCGAACCATCCGGAGCGTATCAAAGACTACATTGTCGCGCTGCAGCCTTTTACTGTCCTGGGCGAGTTACAAACGAAATACCCTTACTTCCAAAATCAGAATCATGGCGGGATCGGCGCGGAATGGTCCGACGATAGCTCGGTCGCCCTGATTACGCTCCATGGCAAGTGGGGACCGCATGAGGTGTTTTTGCTGGAATTTCGCGACGGTAAGCTAGCTCGAACGACGAACATTCTCGCGAAGGCGCACGACTTACTGTTACCAAGCTACCGCAAGTCAAAAGCTGAACCGTACAACGATAATTTCGATTTTATCCTTGGTGGGGAGGATGGTCCGGGGTTCAAGCTCGACGGCGCCAATCGCGTGATCATCGATGGCGATGCGACGACTGATCCGAAGGGGCTCTCCGACCACAGATGGTCGGCGGAGCTAAAGGCAGTCTGGGATGTTTCGCAGGGAAAATTTACGTCGCAGAAAATCACACGAACCACACCAAAGCAGAGTAACTAGCTTGCTTGTTTGGATGCGGCGCTGTTGATCATCGTTGGATTTTTTCTTGCTAATCGAAGCGCTGAGCCTAGGTCTCTGAGAGAGTGAGCGCACAGCTGCGGTTCACGAAGACGAGCGTTAATTACCTGTCGAAGAACCTCAGGTCGGACTAGGCGAGGGGCTGGGCTGCGGCGACGCCGATTTACTTTTGGCTTTCCCGCGGATTTCTGCAGCTCGCTGCCGGAGCGGATCTGCTTTTGCCTTGTCACCCATTGAGTCGTAGACCTTGGCAAGATCACTAAGGCACGTGGCAGTCTCGGAATGTTCCGGGCCCCTAGCTTTTTCGGTGACCTCCACCGCGCGTAGAGCATACGATTCGGCCTTTTTGTACTCGCCTTTTTCACGATAAAGGACACCGAGATTGTCGAGAGCTGCGCCGGTCTTGTAGTGATTTGGGCCAAGTTTGTCGTCGAAAAGTTTTAATCCCTTCTGGAACATCGGTTCGGCTTTATCGTACTTACCCATACCCTCATAAATAGCGCCGAGGTTATTGTAAGCAGTGGCTGTCATCTGATGCTCGGGGCCGAATTTTTTTTCGGAAAGGTGCAAGGCCTGTTGGGCTAAGGGTTCAGCCTTGGCGTAATCTCTTTCGAGGCGATACAGGTCTGCCAAACCACCGATGCTCGAGACCAGGTCGGGATTGTTTGGTCCCAAAGCTTTTTCGCGAATCTTTAGGGCTCGCTGATAAAATGGCTCCGCTTTCTTGTAGTCGCCCATCATCTGGTAAAGCACTCCGAGGTTGTTAAGACTAGTAGCTGTGTTTGGGTGATCGGGACCGGCGGTCTGTTCGGTAATTTTAAGGGAGCGCTGATAAAGTGGTTCAGCCTTGGCGTAGTCGCCTGCGTCCATATAAACCCAGGCCAGGTTATTAACGCTTTCTCCAGTCGCGGGATTGTTCGGGCCAAAAAGTTTCTCACGCGTCTCGAATGCCTGTTTAAAAAACGATTCGGCCTTTACCAGATCGCCTTGATCAAGGTAAATCGCGCCGAGATTATTTTGGACGTTTGCAGTGTGAGGACTTTCCGCTCCGTACGCTTTTTCGTAGATCTTCAATGCGCGCTGATACATCGGCTCAGCTTTCGCGAAGTTGCCTTGGTGATAATAGAGTGTGCCCAGGTTGCTCAGGCTGTTTGCGACCTGAGGGTTGTCGGGGCCAAGCGTTTCCTCGCGGACTTTCAAGACCCGCACATATAACGGTTCCGCCTTGGCCGAATCTCCTTTGTCCTGGTAGAGCAGTGCGAGGTTGCTCATGCCTGACAGGGTGTTTGGATGCTTCGAGCCAAGTTTGTTCTCCCAAATCTTTATTGCCCGTTTGTAGAGCGGTTCCGCTTTTGCGAAGTCGCCGCTTTCCCGATAGACCTCTGCGAGATTGTTGAGACTAATCGCGGTATATGGATGGTCCGGACCGAGCGCTTTTTCTCGGATCTTCAACGCACGTTGGTACAGCGGCAAGGCTTTGGCCTGGTCGTTCATCGAGCTATATAAGAACGCGAGATCGTTTAAGGCGTCCGCGGTTTCCGAATGTTCCGGGCCGTAATTTTTCTCGCAATACTTCAACACTTGCTCGGCGATTGGTACTGCTTCCTGAAACTTGCCTGCACTCGTCAACTGCTCGATTTGATGAGTCTTTTCACGAACATCTTCGCTATCCTGCGCCAAAGCGAAACTAAGGCAAAATGCAACTGAGCAACAACAGGCGATCCGACATAGCCAGCGCTGACTTATTCGCTGGGCCTTTTGAGGCATTTCAGGGAGGTTCTTCATGACCCGAGAGTGAGGATTACAACGTTCCAATGCAAGCAAACTCTGCGTGAATGGTGGAAGTGCATTACCGCCAGTTGCTAAGTGGAATTTCATTGTGTTGGCTCCTTGCCCTACCTATCATGCCGAGGTAATGACCCCGCGCGCTTACATCTTCTGTGTCGCATGCGTGCTAATGGCTGCGCGATTTGGCAATGACAGACTTGCTGCGGCGGCCGAACCCTCGGTGCAGCCGGAGCCGCCCTGGATTGAGATAGGACCGGAGAAAGCTGTGATAGCTCGCGATTCAAAGTCTGCGGATGGTCGCAATGCCCTAGCCTGGACAGTTGATAGCAATGAGCCAGTAGATTGGTCGCTGCTGGAAAAAGATCCCAATCGTTTCTACGAACAATACGATGTAAAAGCGATCTGGGTTATCAGCCTCGCCGATAAAAAGAAAGTAGGCTCGGTAGGGGATACAGGAGGCTATGTCCGGCCGGGCAGTCATCAAACATTGAGCGTGGCCTGGGGGCCGGTCGAGAACGGGAAACGGTTTGCCCTAGCTGCCTATCAGTGGAAATGGGGCACCGATACTTTGCTTCTTCTGGACGTGGGGACGAACGATTGCCGCTCTGCCCAGATAGGACCTGTTTTAGATAAAGCGATCGAGGCGCAGATTAAACGTGCCAAGTCGCAGAGGCGAGGACCGTTCGATTCTACCTATCTCCTTACCGGCCTGCCGGAACTTGGAAAGAAGACTGGCTTTTCCAATGCTACCACAGTTGGTCTTCCATTCGTCACAAAGAATCGCGAACAAGACTCTACTATCAGCGAAGGCATTCTCTCACTTAAGCTCGCACGCACCGGCCAAGGTCCTACCGCCAGCGTCGTTAGGCTTATTCCCGGACCGTTGCCGGACGATCCGTTTGCCGAGTCAGCACGACTTGCTAAGGCCGACCGCGAATTGAATGCGGTCTATTCGGAGTTATTGAAACACCTTGATCCTTCAGCGCGAGAAAAACTAAGAGCCGAACAACGCGCTTGGCTCGAACAACGGGACCGACAGGCCGACGAAGCGGTACGCAACAAGAGCGACTCTGAAAACGCACGCATCGTTCGCGACCGTGTGTTGCGCCAGTTGACTGAGGAACGCTCCGTAGAATTGCGGAAACGACTCGGATCGCGCCAATGAAGCATCAACTGCTCACGATTTTTATTACCGCATTGCGCCCTCGCGGATAGGTGTTCGATAGCAAGGCTGCAGCCGAGTAGGGATCGCGATGTTTCCTTTACCGGAAAGGCCTACCCAGCGCCTCACACTCCGCAGGCAACGGAAAGCAGTCCTTCAACCTTTTTCGGATCGCAACGATAAATCGTCGTTGCTCCTCCCTCGTAATATTGCGACGCGACCACGACTTCCATTTTACCGTCTCCGTCCAGGTCCAGTATCGCGATCACTTTGTAAGTATTCGGTGCGTTGAAGCTCGAATCGTCGCCGGTGCCGTTCTGGTAAGCCTTCGGATAAAATTCACCTTCGACAAGTTGTGTTTCCACCTTTCCAGCGGCAACTCGGCGCAACAACACCATTGAATAACTGCCAGCCGGCGATCGCATCGGCGCGCCCTCGTCTTTTTCAAAATAATTAGTCGCACCGATTAAAACTTCTTCTTCGCCATCACCATCCAGATCAACGCGAATGATGTTGTCGATTTTGACCTTCGGCTCGTCGATCCTTTTGGTTTTCAAAAAATCGCGAACAGCTTCGACATACACCTGTTGTGTCGTATCCATCACGCGCGCTTTTCGCGGCAACGCATTCCACGGTGCAGCCAGCGCGATCACGGCCTTCTCCGGCGTTGACGAAAGCGAAACCGTCAGCACGTCTGAACATACCTCTTCTTCTGACGGTTTCGGTTTAGCGCCTTTGGCTTCGCCGAGTGACTGGGTCAATCCGTAGATTTTGTACGTCCTTTCATCTGAAATAGCCTTGGCCGCTACTTCCGATTTGATCCATTTACCGTTGGTTGTCGCGCCGAACAGATATCCGGTTTGAACCTCAACAATTGGATGGAGTTCAGCGGCTGGCGCTGCGGCGCAAATCAACAACGTACCGGCCGTTACAATGAACCTAACAAGATTCACGGCCACATTATGACCGCCGCTTTTTGATCGACAATAAGATTTCCGACCTCGCCTTCCAAAACGAAAAAGGATTCGTCTTCACGAGAATGAACGTGCGGAGGCGGCCCGTTGTTTGGTGAGACGCGAATCTCGTGAAGTGCGTATACGTCTCCTGTTTGCCGGCCAGAAGCCAGAATGCGATAAACGTCTCCCGCGGCAGAGAATGCATCGCCTTCGCCGGGCCCGACGTGGATTATTTTTGTGTTGTTAGACATGACTCATGGCGTGCGCGCTTTGATACTGTCCAGGATTTCGGCGACTGCCTGCGTGCGCGGCTTCGCGCCGAGATTGCCTTTGCCGTGGATGCGGACACTGACAGCGTCGGCGTCCATGTCGCGCTTTCCAATCACGAACATGGTGTGTACCTTCATTTGTTCGGCACGCTGAATCTTGCCGTTGATCTTGTCGGTGCTGTCGTCAATTTCCGCGCGAACTTGATGAGCACGCAGTTCTTTCAGAATCGATCGCGAGTAATCCGTTAGCTTGGGATCGTCGCCGATAGTGAGAATGCGCACCTGCTCCGGCGAAAGCCAGAGCGGGAAATTGCCGGCGTAGTGTTCAATCAAAAATCCAATGAAGCGCTCGTGCGTGCCCAGCGGCGCACGATGAATGCAGATCGGGATCTTGTCAGTGTTATCGCGGTCTTTGTAAACAAGGTTCAACCGGCGCGGCTGGGCGAAATCGACCTGATTGGTCGCAAGCGTAAACTCGCGACCGATCACGCTCCAGACCTGCACGTCGATCTTCGGCCCGTAAAACGCGGCTTCGTTAGGCACTTCAACATAATTGATTCCAGAATTCTTTAGGACGCTTCGCGTCATCTCCTCGGTTTGTTTCCAAAGCTCAGGTTCGTTGACAAACTTCTGTCCGAGTTTCGACGGATCATGCGTCGAGAAACGCATCAGATACTTTTCGACTCCGAAGAGCTTGAAGTAAGTCAGGTACATTTGGTTCACTGCATTAAACTCATCGGCGAACTGCTCGGGCGTGCAGTAGATGTGTGCATCATTCATGTGCAGCGAGCGCACCCGCATGAGTCCGAATAACTCGCCGCTCTTCTCGTAGCGATAATCCGTCCCGTATTCCGCCAGCCGGAGCGGCAGATCACGATAACTGCGAGGCAGCGCGGCAAACAATTTGTGGTGATGCGGACAGTTCATGGCTCTGAGGTAGTATCTCGTGGAAGAGGTCTCTCCGCTTTCCCGTTTCAACACATCTCGCTTTGTCCCTTCAACGTCTTCTGACAGCTCCATCGGCGGAAACATCGATTCAGCATAGTAGGGGAGATGTCCGCTCTTCTTGTATAAGCTTTCGCGTGCGATGTCCGGCGTGCGGACAC
This sequence comes from uncultured Verrucomicrobiae bacterium, assembly GCA_963836455.1. Lineage (GTDB taxonomy): Bacteria > Verrucomicrobiota > Verrucomicrobiia > Chthoniobacterales > UBA10450 > Udaeobacter. The sequence continues at coordinate 9,165 of CAWIJH010000016.1, read as the reverse complement.
GTTGATATCCGGCAGCAAACTCGGTTTCCTTGGCGAGTTTCTCCAGTTCTTCGGCAATGGCCGCGCCGCGCGGGAGAAACATCGGCAGACCTGGGCCGACATCGTCGTCGAGAACGAAAAGCTCCAGCTCCTTACCGAGCTTTCGATGATCGCGCTTCTTCGCTTCCTCGAGCATGGCGAAGTAGTCGTCGAGTTCCTTTTTTGTTTTGAACGCCGTGCCATAGATACGCTGCAGTTGCGGATTTTTTTCGTCGCCTTTGTAGTAGGCGCTTGCCACGCTCGTAAGCTTAAATGCGCCAATATTTCCCGTGCGCATGATGTGCGGTCCGGCGCAAAGATCGATGAAGTCGCCGCTACGATAGAGCGAGATTGTTTCGTCGGCCGGAATGTTCTCGATGATGTCGAGTTTGAATTTACTGGGTTCAGAGTCGCTCGCCTAGCCCCGCGAGTCGCCCTTTCTTTCCAAGTTCGAGCGCTTCATCGCGCGAAACTTCAATCCGCTCGAATGGATGGTTCGCCTTAATTTCCTTTTTCATCTCCGCCTCGATTTTCTCGAAATCGTCGGGTGAGATGCGGTGTGGAAGATCGACGTCGTAATAAAAACCGTTTTCCACCGGTGGCCCCGCGGCGAACTGCGCTTCCGGCCAGATTTTCAGGATCGCCGTGGCAAGTACATGGGAAGCCGAATGACGAAGACGTTCCAAGTCCGTCATCTGGTGGCGTTGCATCTAAAGTTTTGCGTTCTTCAGTCTATCATGAGTCGGTGAAAATTAACCACGAAGGGCACGAAGGATACAACGAATTTGCGACTCGCAGGGTCACGTGCCGCACCAGCCAAATTCAAGCCACAGATTAGGCTTGATTTCGGTACGACTTTTTACTTATATCGTATCGTGCCTGCGGGAGCTAACGGAGCACCGGGGAGCGCCACTGGTCAAAGCACTCAAAACGGTGCTGCTGCATTTACAACCACGCATTGGAGCGTGGTGCTGGCAGCGCAAGGCGAATCAGCGGAGGCAGACGCGGCGTTGGAAAAGCTTTGCCGAACCTACTGGCGGCCACTGTACGGCTTCGTCAGACGCCAAGGCTATAAACCGGAGGAAGCGCAGGATCTCACCCAGGGTTTTTTTGCGCTGTTATTGGAGCGCAGAGATTTGAATACCGTCCGTAAGGAGAAGGGGCGACTTCGTTCTTATCTTGTTGCGTCCCTCAAGAATTTTCTTGCCGACAAGTCACGCCATGCGATGGCAGTCAAGCGAGGAAAAGGACAGCGGCTCATCCCGTTGGACGAACTGGGCGTTGACGAACGAGTCCAGATGGAACCACCGGACCTAGTGACTGCCGAGCAGGTTTACGAACATCGTTGGGCTTCGACCCTGCTGGAACACGTGATTAGCCGATTAAAGGATGAATACCAGGCGGCAGGCCACGCCGCGTTGTTTGATTCTTTGAAGCAATTGCTGCCGGACGAACCGGGCGCGCTCTCGCAGGCGGACGTTGCTGCGCAATTGGGCATGACCGAGAATGCGGTCAAGCAGGCGTTTCACCGATTTCGGCGGCGCTATCAATTGTTATTGCGAGAGGAAATTGCTCAGACGGTTGCTACGCCTAGCGATATCGAAGATGAGTTGCGCCATTTAATTTCGGTAGTAGGAGGATAACGTGCGGTAAAATCTTACGCAGTACAACTGGGGGAGTGCGCGAGCAATTCTCCGGTCATGATCACAGTAATCAGAGTCTGCCGAAAGTGCGGTGCCAAAATCTTTTCTGACGCACCGGAAGGACTTTGCACACGCTGCGTGCTCGAAACAGCGCTCCGGACACTGCCGGAGGAGACTGTAGTCCCGACTCGTCGGGACGACCCTGTTATTCAAGCTTGGCGAGCTGAATCCCTCGTCGGTGAGACGATCGGTCACTACAAAATTTCTGAACCGATCGGCACTGGCGGGATGGGTGAAGTCTATCTGGCCACCGACATTGTCGCGGGTCGCAAGGCTGCGCTTAAACTGCTGCCAATCCGGTTTACCGGCGACGCCGAGCGCCTGAAGCGGTTTCACCAAGAAGCGCACGCCGTAGTCGGACTCAATCATCCAAATATCCTCACCGTTTACGAGATCGGCGAGGATCACTCAATTCATTATATCGCCAGCGAACTGATCGAAGGCGAAACACTGCGTCAACGCCTCGCGCGTGAACATTTGCAGGTGAGTGAAGCGGTCGATGTTGCGATTCAAGTGGCAAGCGCGCTGGCAGCCGCCCACCAAGCGGGAATTGTGCATCGCGACATCAAACCGGAGAACATCATGCTCCGGCCGGACGGATACGTAAAAGTGCTCGACTTTGGGATTGCAAAGCTTGCCGAGCAGGAAGTGCCGGTAACGATACCGAGAGACGAAGCGCTGTTGCTGGTTGAGACCAATCTGGGCTCGGTATTGGGAACCGTTCGTTATATGTCGCCGGAGCAGGCGTGCGGCGCGCAGGTTGATAAAAGCACCGATATCTGGAGTCTCGGCGTGGTCCTTTACGAAATGGTAACCGGGCATGTGCCATTCACTGGCGACACACCAAAAGAAGTGATGTCTGCGATTCTTGAGAGGGAGCCACCGCCGCTCACGCGTTACATCGCGCACCCGCCCGCTGAGCTTCAGCAGATTATCAGCAAAACGCTGCGTAAAGATCGCAAGAAACGGTATCCCAGCGCACACGATCTGCTTAGGGCGCTCAAAGATCTTCGTCGCAACTTGGAATTCGAGTCTTTTTTTATGAGTGGCTTCTTCGGCGAAGTGAAACGGCGCAAGGTCTACCGCGTCGCCGCAGCCTACATCATTGTCGCCGCCGGCATAATTCAGCTCGCCTCGGCAGCGTTTCCGGCCTGGGAATTGCCAAACTCGGCGGTGCGTCTGGTGATTGTGTTGTTGCTGATCGGGTTTCCACTCGCACTGATTTTCGGATGGGCCTTTGACCTCACTCCGCAAGGCATTCGCGTCACACCGAGGGGACCACCGGGAACACATCGTCGCCGCAACGTGATCATGCTTGTCGCAACCGGTGTGATCATTTCCGCTGCCGCAGGGTTCTTTCTCCTGCCTCGGGTTTCCGCGCACAAGGTCGATAAGTCGATCGCGGTGCTGCCATTCCTCGATCTTAGCGAGGCAAAAGACCAAGAGTATTTCTGCGATGGCATGAGCCAGGAAATTCTTCACGCGTTGGCGAAGGTCGACGGGCTGCTTGTTGTTGGTCGCACCTCGTCATTTTCATTCAAAGGGAAGAGTGTGAACGCGAGGGAGGTTGGGGAAAAGCTAAACGTTGCCAATGTCCTCGCAGGAAGTTTGCGACGCGAGGGTAACCGCGTTCGTGTTACTGCGGAATTGATTAATGCGCACAGCGGTTTTCACCTTTGGACGGAAACTTATGACCGGAAGCTGGAGGACGCGTTTAGGCTGCAGGATGAAATAACTCACGCAATTGTTGACGCGCTCAAGATCAAGCTAGCCGTTTCGCTTCCCGCCAATCAACAACCTAACACGGGGGTATACGATCTTTACCTGCAAGGGCTTTATTTCTCAAACAAGAGCAGCGAGGAGGATTTGCGAAGGGCGCTCAGTTTCTTTCAGCGCGCCGTCGAGAAAGATCCGACATTTGCGCGGGCCTGGACTGGGATCGCGAAGGTTTGGTATTTTCTGGCCGACGTTTACGTAAAACCACTCGACGCTTACCCGGCGTCAAAAGAAGCCGCGTTAAAGGCAATCGCGCTCGACGAGAAAGATGCCGAGGCGCACTGCTACCTTAGCGAAGCGAAACGTGTCCTCGACTGGGACTTGGCCGGCGCGGATGCAGAGTTAAAGCGCGCTCTCCAACTCGATCCTAACTCGGCCCCTGCCCACTTGTTCTCTGGGCTGCACCCGCTCTTCCGCGGCGAGTTGAAAGACGGTCTTCGAGTTGTCTTGGAGGCTAAAAAGTTAGATCCGGTGTCGCCCATCACCAGCTATGTCTCCACCGCCGCGTATCTTGCCAACGACCAGATCGACGATGCAATCAGCGAAGGCCAGCGAACGCTCCAGCTCGATCCGAATTACTTTTATCTGGATTCGGTTCTGGCCGCCGCGTATCGCGAGAAGGGGAATTTCCCTGAAGCGATCGCGCTTTACGCCAAAGCCCAGGACGCCACGTATTTGCCGAGTAGTGGCCTCGCCATCACCTACACGCGTATGGGCCAGCAAACGGAAGCGCGGAACATTCTTGCTCAGCTTGTGCAAGCAAGCGAGAACCGATACGTCTCGGCACCTTTGATCGCCGCAGTTTCCACCGCGTTAGGTGACAAAGAAGAAGCTTTCCGCTGGCTAGAACGCGCCTACGACGAGCATTCGGGAATATTACAGTGGATCGCATTTCTTCCCGAGTTTCGTGCGCTCCGTTCCGACGCTCGTTTCCCTCAGCTTTTACGGCGAATCAATGCTCCGCCGGACAAAATTTTGGCGATCACTGACACAACCCTGTCAGAGACGGGCGATCCAAAGTCAGAGAGTCATTTCACTCTCAAAATTGGAGTGAAGCCGCGACCGGGGACGCAAAATGGCCACGTTGTCAGGATTGTCGTCTCCTTTTACGACAAGACGAAAGATAACGAAATGAAGCCGACTGACGCGCGGACAAGTTACAGTTGGCTTACCGCTTCCGAGGACTGGACGGATCCAACTCCGAAATTCCTGGCAGCGACTTATGTGCGTCCAAAGACCCAATCGTCTTCAGCTGAAGGACGCAAGTATGGGGGATTCGTTGTCCGAGTGTATTTTGACGGCCAGTTACAGGATGCGCGAGCGACGCCACCGGAATTACTAACGCTCTTCCCGGCTCCAGATCAGCTCGCTCCTTGACCGAGTGTAGCCCGATAAATTCGTTATGCGGTAGCGGCGGTCTACGACCGTCACTGGAATTGCGATCGAAAGGGTGATGCTTTCCTTCGCACCCCGTTCCGGTTAGAAGCTAAACGGTCGGTGCAAATGAATCTTGTTGTTTGTCAGGAAATTTGCTAAGACGACGCAGGCCTAACGAAAGGAGCGTGTCATCAGGCGACCATTCATCTGCTGTGCCGAATGGGGCATAGGGGGAATTCCTTTGCTTCTCGGCTCGATCTCATTTGGTCAGGAGATCGCGTCCACATCTGGGGAGACTGATCGGACTATCGCTACAGTAGTGGAGGTTATCGTCACTGGCTCCAACATTCCGACCGCAGAAGAAGTCGGCCCGAACCCAGTGGATACCTATCGTCCGGCAGACCTCGAAAAACTGGGTATCCGCAATGCGACGGACCTGACAACTTTTCTGCCACAGCAGGCGGGGGGCACCACCAACCTGAACATCGGCAATGGCGGGGACGGCACCGTCCAGTTCAACCTGCGCGGCTTGTTGGGTAAAGAAACCCTGGTGCTCGTTGACGGAAAACGTGTCGCCCTTGGTTCGTTGAACGCCGTCGGGTTCAGCGGAGGTGTGGACATTAATCTGCTTCCCTTTCCGATGATTGATCACATCGACATCCTGAAGGATGGCGCCTCGGCTGTGTACGGCTCCGACGCGATCACCGGCGTGGTCAACTTCTTTTTGATACACAAGTTCCGTGGGTTGGAGATCGGGGGCAGTTACGGGAACACAAACCTGGGAGCATCCAACGACATGGGCGAGTGGGAGGCATGGCTCAAAGCAGGCACCGGAGACGACAAGACCAACATCGTGGTTATTGCTGATTTCTGGCAGCGTACCGGCGGTCTTTTCAGCGCTGACCGGGATCTCTCCAGTAACGGCTTTCAAATACCTTGGGGTGGATCCGATACTCGTAACAATTTTGAGCCTGGCGCCGTTGGCGTCCGCCGCTTGCTTCCGAAAATGTTTTTCGGCCCCGGCGGTACACCGCTACCCGGCGTGAACACGCCGCTGCCGCACTCCGCGCCAAATGTGGCAACTGCGCCATTTTATAAGGCACCCTATATTCCTCTTCTTAGTGTTCTCCCACCCCCGATTGGACCAATCCTACCGGGGGACCCGCGTACGATTAGCCCCAATGCATATCCAGGCGCCCCAGGTGTCATCGGCCCGAAGGCAAGGTTTTTCTTTCCACAGTTCGGCACTGATTACAAAGGAGGTGGCGACTACTTCGCCTATAATTTTGCGGCTATAACCCCAGCGCTTCCGCCTGCGGATCGCCAAGCCTTCTATGGCTCTTTCACGCGCGATCTGTGCGACAAGTATCTGGTGTTATTTGCCGACTTTAAATATGTCCGCTCATTTTTCGATGCGTCCCTGGCAGCTGTGCCGTTTCAGCCCGACCCATTCAAGATCCCAGGCACTAATATAGGCTTTAGTCCAGACGGCAGCAGCATAAGTGTGCCAATCCAGAATCCATTTAATCCGTTCACAGTCGCTGATGCGACTATTCCAAATTTCTTTCCCGATGGAAGTCGGTCTCCCTGTAACTACCGGAGTTCAGTTTCGTGGCATTAACGATACCGGTCCCAGACATGAAAAGTTCACTTACCACGATTATCTGTTCGACGTCGGGCTGCGTGGTGAGATGGGGGAATTTGGCGATTATTTCAAGACTTGGAACTGGGAGTTGGGTTTTCGTTATTCCCGGAACGAGGGGCAGAATTTGTCCGTCGGCGAAGCCAGCCAGCCCGGATTGCGAGAAGCACTGTTAGATACGAACCCAGCTACGGCATTTGATCCGTTCCTGAATTTTACTGCCCACAACACCAGGGCGGCCAGGCAGAGAGTTTATGTCACCCTGCATAACTCAGGCGAATATGAGTTGCCCATTGGCTACGTCACCATTAACGGCGATCTGTTCAAGCTTCCTGCGGGGCCTGTCTCCTTTGCGATCGGCGGTGAGTATGACGCGCCGAGGTGGACCCGCGATCGCGACGCGCTCAATACAACGTTTCAATCGATCGGCTCGACGGGTGGGGGAAGCGCACGGGTGAACCGGGATGTTTGGTCTATCTACCAGGAAGTGCGGGTTCCTTTCACCAGCCCCACGTGGAACTTCCCCGGTTTCTACAGCTTTGAAGTCGACTTTGCCGAGCGGGAGGAGTGGTACAGCCAGAACACCTCGGCGGTTCTACCTTCCGGACCCTTCCCATTTCAGCCGGCGACGCACAGCCAGTATAACGCGCAGAAACCAAAGATCTCGGTTCGGTGGCAACCGCTTGATCCCAAATATATTGGCGCCCTTACCTTGCGTGGCAGCTACACCGAAGCGTTTCACGCTCCGGCCCTATCGGAGATTTCACCCGCTTCCACGCAGAACTTCGGTTTTGCTATCGACCCGATTGACCCAAACCGGTTCAATACGTTCGAGGTTCGCTTTATAGGAAATCCCAACCTACAGCCGGAAGTGGCCTATGAATGGTCTTACGGGGCCGTTTACAACCCGAAATGGATCAAGGGCCTGACGCTCAGCGCGGATTGGTGGCATATTGATATGCGATCGATCGCGTCCCTCCTTGGCGTGCAATTCATTGTTGACCTTAATCACCCCGATCTGGTTATTCGTGGTCCTCCTACGATTCCTGGTATACCGGGACCAATCATCCTGGTCATTGATCCCAACGAAAATCTTACAGGCGCGATCTTTGAAGGTCTCGACTATGAAGCGATCTATACTCTGGAGTCTTCGATCTTTGGCCACGGGGATTTTGGGAGACTAACGGCAACGGTCAACGGCACCTGGCTATCCCGGGCTGAGCTTCAGATTTTCGCGCTGATACAAAACGGTTCGGGATCGCGGGCGAAGTCATACCGCCGGGATTCACCCTGACCGGCTCGCTGCCATGGAGTCGAGCCAATTTCAGTCTGTTCTACGGCGGCCCGACTGATACGTGGATGCAGGGTCTAGATGTTGGCGCGGTAGTCCATTACACCGGCCAATACGAAGATGACAATGCCAGTCTGACTGGCTCGCGCAAACCACAAATGCCTAGAAGTGGGCCCAAGCCTTGGCGCGCGCGGAAAGTTCGAGAGTGGATTACGCTGGATCTGATCGCATCGTACACATTCAACCTGCCGCCGCCTGCTTCGGCTCCCGTGCCCGGCTTGGCAAAGGATGGTGGTAAGAATGTCAAGATGGACGGCAAGGAGAAAAACGTCATGCCTGTATCCACAGCCGAATACAATCCCTGTGGAGGGCGCGCATTGTTAAATAACACGACGATTCACGCTTGGGATGCAGAACGTATTCGATGAAGACCCGCCATTTGTGGCCAGTAACATCGAGAACGGCTACGATGAGTCGCTGGCCACGATCAAAGGCCGATTCTGGTACGTCCAGCTAAAGAAGAGATTCTAAGAAACTGTAAAGCTTTCTTGGATCTAGATTATGCTGCTCGTGATGAAGATGGGCAAAGGCGCTTGTCCAAAAAGTCTTGGCCCCGAAACTATGAATCTCTCGAAATTCTTCGCCGAGCTAAAGCGAAGCAACGTTTACTAGGTCGCGAGTCCTGTTATTGCTTGGCTGGTTGATCGAGATTCACGGCTCTTTGAACCGGCCTGCTTGGTCGTGCGTCTGGATTACAAAAATTCGAAGAAAGTTCCGGATATCGCAGGGCGATATCCCTACCAAAAAGCCGCAGAATTCAGGGAACCCTGCGGCTCTTATTGATGATATCCCAGGCCGCCTAGGCTCAATCTACGACTACGTGATCAACCACACGCGAATCGCCCATGTTTACGTAATAAACACGCACGCGAGTGCCGGGTTTGATCGCGGTTTTGATCACTTCGCCATTCTTGTTCACAACGTGACCAGGCCCTTTGAAAACATAACTGCCCGGAGTATTCGAACGGTCCTGGCGAACAACAAGAGTTTTGAACGGCTGATAATTGGCCGCCGCCCCTTCCTCAGTTGTCATTTTCATGACCGTTCCCGTTACGGTTATTGGCTCCGCGGTTGCTTGTTTTTTATTAGTCGGATTTGGCTGTGCGAATGCTAAGGGAGCAACTAGCAAGCAGGCCAGAGCGACAATTGTTTTCTTCATTATATGCCTCCCTGTTTTCCTTTCATTGTTTTGGGCTTGTTTGATTTCTCGTTATTGAGAACTCATTTCTGCCTCTTCACTGATGTACAGCGTAGAATTCCGCGCTGCGTTACGCGGGAAGCTTGGTAATTGTGGCCCA
>CAWIJH010000015.1:0-56125 GCA_963836455.1 uncultured Verrucomicrobiae bacterium | reverse complement strand
TAAAGGGAGCCAATAAGCTTGCTGGTTCGGCGCGTCAGATCGCGCTTGCGCTGCTCCACAACTCAGCGATCACCAGACAGGCATCGTCCGTGTAATCACCGGCCATTTCTATGCCAAATGAGGGAACCGGCATTATCTCATTCTTGGCAGCACAAAATCCCGCAAACGCGCAATGGCCGAATCGTCGGTAATCGACAACATCGCAAGTTTCAATAAAAACAAACCAACCGATATAATCCAATCTCAGAAAGGAAGAACACACTATGCCATTCGTAACGGTAGGAAAAGAAAACGGAGCTAACATCGACATCTATTATAAAGACTGGGGTAAAGGACAGCCGATCGTGTTCAGCCACGGCTGGCCGCTGAGCGCGGACGATTGGGACCCGCAAATGTTGTTCTTCCTTTCCAAAGGTTATCGAGTCATCGCCCTTGATCGGCGTGGTCACGGCCGTTCGACGCAAGTAGCCGATGGCCACGATATGGACCACTATGCCGACGATCTGAAGGCCGTCACCGATCATCTCAACCTGAAAGATGCGATTCACGTCGGCCATTCGACCGGCGGCGGCCAGGTGGTTCGTTATCTCGGTCGTCATGGCGACAAGAACGTGGCGAAGGCAGCGATCATCAGCGCCGTGCCGCCGCTGATGGTGAAGACGCCGGCCAATCCGCTAGGTCTGCCCAAATCGGTGTTCGACGATCTCCAAGCCCAGCTCGCCGCCAACCGGGCCAAGTTCTATTACGAACTGCCGGCCGGCCCGTTTTACGGATTCAACCGTACCGGCGTGAAAACGATCGAGCCTCTTGTTTGGAACTGGTGGCGCCAAGGGATGATGGGCGGCGCCAAGGCGCATTATGACGGCATCGTCGCATTCTCGCAGACCGACTTCACGGAGGATCTGAAGAAGATCTCGGTGCCGGTTCTGGTCATACACAGCGAAGACGACCAGATCGTGCCCTATCAGGCCGCCGGTCCACTCTCAGCCAAGCTCCTCAAGAACGGCACGCTGAAGACGTACAAGGACTACCCGCACGGCATGATCACTACGCAAGCCGACGTGATCAATGCCGACCTGCTCGCGTTCATCAAAACGTAGACGACTTTTGCAGTAGGAAACCCACAAAAAGATAAGACCAAACATGAGAAAAAATCATGTAACTCTGTTAAAGACGACCTTCATCGGTCCTACCGTCTCAGGAGGTTGGGCATGAAGATCGTCGTCATCCGGCGTCAGGGTTAGAGAATCTCAAAGACTTCATACCTGACTCCGTGAGAAGAAACCGGGACGCCGATTGCGGCACTGACGACCTTGTTTAACCAGGCGTACTTTGGCGACGAGGTCTCGAAGAATGGCGCCGTTCGGAGATAGTAATCCGATGGTGTAACTTGCTCACCACGAGCGATCCGAGCGATCACCTCGGGCGAAGCATGGCGTACACCGCGATAAGTCATGAGAATCAGCGCCCCATCGTCTGTTCGCAAGATTAGGCGCACATCTTGCCTGGAAGACCCGTCCGCGCCAACCAACAGCAGGTCGGAACTCGCTTGCGGCAAGACCTTTCCTCGAATCCGATCGCCGATGACTTGGCCGCCTGAAACAGTAAATACGCGACGATTTCCCGCAGGCGTGTCTCCCAACTCTAGAACGGGATCGAGCTTCATGGTGATAGTGAACAAATGACGTGATTTCAGTTCGATCATGGTAGGACTCCGTGTTGGACTTGGTTCTGGTGTGCTGGGAGCTAGTGGCGCTGCTTGCGCTACAAAGTCACAAGCCGTAAATGCTACCGCTGCCAGCAAAGAAAATGGTGTCTTCATGGAACGATCCTGCGATGGCGTGCTGGATTCCTCTAATTGATTGATAATATATTCAGAATTCACGCTATGAATTTATCTTTGATTGATCTAAATCTGCTCGTTGCGCTGGACGGGCTACTTTCGGAAGCACATGTCGGTCGCGCTGCTCGCAAGATTGGGCTGTCACAGCCAGCCACTAGCCACGCTCTGAAACGACTCAGAAACCTGCTGGGGGATCCACTGCTGATTCGGGTAGGTTCCCGCATGGAGTTGACTCCGAGAGCGACCGGTTTGCGAGAGTCGCTGGCTGAAACCTTGCAGCGAGTTCAAACTCTCCTTGTCGCGGATTCTTTTGAGCCCGCAAGAAGCACTCGCCACTTTTCGGTCATGATGCACGACCACATTGCCCACCTCGTGGTACCAGAACTGGTGAAGCGCGTGCATTCCGAAGCGCCCGGTATCGGGCTTACTGTTCTGCCATGGCAAAGTCCAGCCTCGATGAAGCTCGAGGGATTCCGATCGATTGATTTGCTGATTTCGTGCAGTGCCAAAGAACTTGCAGGATTTCAGCGCGAGACTTTGTTCACCGACACAGAGGTTACAGTGCTACGAAAGGGACATCCTTCCGCATCACGGATGAAGAACTTGAAGACGTTCCTCAATTCGAGGCACGTGGCGGTTGTTGGTAAAGGGTCGACAGAGGATCCGGTTGATACCTGGCTTCGCGAAGAGGGATTAGCGAGGCAGATCATCCTGCGTGTCCCCAGTTATCTACAGGCACTTCAAGCCGTAGCTCAGGCCGATCTGGTCGCATTTGTTCCCAAGCGGCTGGCTGAGTCTTTGGCAGAGCCATTGTCACTACTTGTGCTTCGGCCTCCTATAGATCCCGGAGAGTATCAGGAAAACCTCTACCATCCACGGCGCGCGATCCGAGACGCGGCATCCATTTGGCTGCGAAAGTTGATTCTAGAGATTGGTAAGCATCTCGCTACATGTCGAAGCCTTTAGACCTTTTGGATCAGCACACAGCTCAGCTCTTCAATTACGGGATCAAGGTCCGTGAACGATTGGCCCTTCCCGACCCAAGCCGCCCGAAGCATTCGATCCTCCATCTCGAAGGAGGGAGCGAGCATCGACTCTTAAGTCGCACCGCAAAATACCGCTGACGCGCAATGGTCACCAAGCAAGCCGTGTCGGAACGTCGACACGCAAAAATGAAACAAATAATTAGTCTAATAGTTGGCATCACAACGAGATAGCAGAGATCGCAGGCACTGGTGCCGAGGAACCAAAGTTGGTGAGCTCAGCCTGAGCAAAAAATGAAAATCGGATTCATCGGTTTAGGAATAATGGGCAGCCGCATGGCGGCCAATCTACAAAAACACGGCTACCCTGTAGTCGTGTTCAACCGTACGCGCAGCAAAGCAGAGCCGTTACTCGGTCCCTGTGGAACATTTTCTGATTCCCCTGCAAAACTCGCCGATCAAGTGGACATCTTGTTCACAATGCTGGCCCATCCGGGGGCTGTCGAAGAAGCAGCTCTGAGTGCTAAGGGATTTTTGAACGGCCTCCGGGCAAATGCGCTCTGGGTCGATTGCAGTTCGGTTAACCCATCGTTCTCGAAGAAGATGGCCACCGCCGCGGCGGCGCGGCAGATTCACTTTGTCGATGCGCCTGTGACCGGCTCCGCAGAAGTCGCCGCGGAGGGAAAACTTGTCTTCGGGGTTGGCGGCGAAGATGCGGATTTAGAAACGATTCGCTCGCTGTTGCTCTGCATGGGCAACAAGGTTGTTCACGTAGGCGGTCACGGCATGGGGACTTCGCTGAAAATGGTGATCAATCTATTAATGGGTAACGCCATGGCGGCGTTCGCCGAAGGCATGACGTTGGGCCAAGGACTCGGAATCTCGCGGGAAGTTTTGTTCGATTCATTGCTCCGTATGCCTGCCGTCGCGTTATTTCTCGCGGCGAAGCGGGATAAAATCGAAAGCACGAATTACGAAGCTGAGTTTCCATTACGCTGGATGCAAAAGGATCTGCATCTTGCTTTCAGTGAGTGCGTACGAATCCGATGTGGCCATCCCCTTGACCAACTCTGCGAAAGAACTGTATCGCCTTGCAATGCGCGAAGGTCATGCGACCGAAGATTTCTCGGCCATCTACGATTACCTCACGACGATTCCCCAAAAACAAAACTGAAAGGAACATCATGAACAACGACAGATTCTCAGGTAAAGTTGCACTCGTAACCGGAGGAACTTCCGGCATCGGTAAGACTACAGCGATCGAATTCGCGCGCGCCGGTGCGAAGGTCGTTCTCACTGGCCGACGAGAAAAGGAAGGCACACAGGTTGTCGCCGAAATTAAGAAACTTGGCGGTGACGCAGGCTTCTTCCGCGCCGACGTTGCGAAAGATGCGGACGTGAAAGCGATGGTCGATTTCACGGTCGATAAATTCGGCCGCCTCGACGTGGCGTTTAACAATGCCGGTGTTGAATGGAAAGGTCCTCTCGATCAGGCTACCGAAGCAGAGTATCGCCGCGTTTTCGACATCAACGTTTGGGGCGTTCTCAATTCCATGCGTCACGAAATTCCTGCTATGCCCAAGAACGGAGGCGGCGCCATCGTCAACAATTCCAGCGTTGCCGGGCACGTAGGCATGGGCGAGGTCAGTATCTACATTGCGTCCAAACACGCGGTCGAAGGCCTTACCAAATCTGTCGCGCTCGAATTCGCCAGACAAAACATTCGCGTCAATGCGGTCGCTCCCGGTGTGATCGCGACCGATATGTTTGCTCGTTTCGCGGGAGGGGAATTGGGCGATCAGATCGCGTCGATGATTCCTGTGGGACGGAAAGGCGCCACCGAAGAGATTGCTGCTGCGGTTCTGTATCTCTGCTCTGACGATGCAAAGTTCACGACTGGGACATCCCTGGTCGTCGACGGAGGCTGGGTAGCTCAATAAACTTAACTCCGCGGCGATCAAGTTTGGCGTCGAACCGACTGTACAACTTGAATCTGGGAAAGGGATGGCATCCCCGACAGGAGAATGTCTGGCGTATCTGTCGCTTGCTTTGCGTTTTTCCCTCGAGCGAGTTAATTAAACGCTGCCGCTGTAGCCACGGCCCTGTGGGTCGTTTCTCCTAAGGGGTGAAAAGCAGCGGCCAGAAAAACCGGCCACAGGTCCGCACACGGGACGGATTCGTCCTGCGGCGAACCGGTGGCTACAACGACCGCTACGTGATCAGTCTAATTTTGTTATGAACCGCTCCAGCGAAACCGACTCTCTGTTCAATGCTTTGCGACAATCGGCAAAGGCAGAACCGGTGAGCGCGATCGAAGAACTCATCCAGAACGGGCCCGACCGCGAGCTTTGCCGTATCAATGCCCTCGCCTTTGCCGCCAGGCATCAGCTCAACGAAGAGGATGTGATTGCCGCTTTTCTACACGGTGCGCGACTCGGCATTTTCGATATGTCGTGGAACATCCTTTGTCCCGCCTGCGGTGGCGTCCTCGATTCAGGCGCGACGCTTAAGACGGTAAAACAGGCCGAATACCGGTGCGTCCTTTGCGCTGATGGGTACGAACCAACGCTCGACGAAATCGTCGAAGTCACGTTCACTATCAGTCCACGGGTGCGGAGAATCGCAGCGCACGATCCCGGGACCCTGCCTTTCATCGAATACTACAGACAGGTGTTCTGGAGTTCAGGTGTCGATTTGCCCGATGACGAAGCATTGGCAAAATGGTTTAAGGAAACTACCCTGGATGCCGTCGAGCTTTCAGCTGGCGAGAAGGTGGTGCTCTCGCTCCAGTTGCCCGAAGGATATGTGATCGTGTTCGATCCGGTCCTTCACATGTCGCAGCATATCGAGGTGGCGGGCGAGCCGGCGCGTGAAAGCCAATCGCTTTCCTTCGTCATGACCAGGGACCACGCGCCGGCCGGGAACGTTCAGATGCGCCCCGGCCCCATGCAGCTGACGTTAGAAAACCGCCTAAATGTGCGCACGCTGCCCGCTATTTGGATCGTTAGTGATAAGGTTCATGAGCTCGTCAGCAAACGTCGCCCGTTCTTGACCGCGAAACGTCTTCTGACCAACCAGACATTCCGCGATATTTACCGCACCGATACGCTCGACGTGGATCAGAGGCTCAAGATTACCAGTCTCAGCTTTCTGTTTACCGACCTCAAAGGATCAACGGAACTTTACGAACGAGTTGGCGACCTGGTTGCCTACGATTTGGTGCGCGCGCACTTCCGGATCTTGAATGAAATCGTCGCGGCGGAAAGCGGCGCCGTGGTGAAAACAATTGGCGACGCCGTAATGGCGACGTTCCCGACGCCAGACCGAGCGATGGCGGCTGCGCTGAAGATGCGAGAAGCAGTGAAGGACTTGAAAGGCGATTTGCTGCTTAAGATCGGAATCCACGAGGGCCCTTGTCTGGCCGTTTCGCTCAACGACCGGCAGGACTACTTCGGACGGACCGTAAATATCGCAGCTCGCGTCCAGGGACTCGCGACCTCGCGCTCCATTTTCGCGACAAGACGGGTCGTTACTGACAGCGAAGCCTCGAAACTGTTGCAATCGAACGGCATCGCCGCGACTCCGGAGAAGCGCTCACTTCGTGGCATTGCCAAGCAGATCGAGATTTTCGAAATACCCTGAGACAATGTCTGGGCGAGGCTGTTCTCATCTCGACGCGATCGCGTCCGTTAAGCAGCCGCAACGGCGCGAATGCGAGGAATGCGTGAAGATCGGGTCGAACTGGGTCCATCTGCGTACCTGCCAGACGTGCGGCGTGACGCTCTGCTGTGATAGCTCGCCAAATCGTCATGCCAGTAAACACGCACACGCAGACGGGCATCCAGTCATCGCCTCTGCTCAACCTGAAGAACGCTGGTTGTACTGCTATCCCGACGAAGCGTTTGCGGAATATTAGCCGCAGCAAGGTTGGAGACTGAAGATGAAGAGCGCGTACGGACTAAGTATACCACAAACGCTAGAAGAGGTTTGCGATCCACAACGTGTCGCCCTGCTCGTTTATGACATGCAGGTCGGCATTTTGAGTCAGATCAAAAACCCAGAGCAAATCACGCTACAAGTTCTGAAGGTGTTAAGCGCGGCCCGTCATGCCGGAGTGCGCGTATTGTTTTCGCGCCATCTTTCATTACCGAAAGAATTGATGGGTATGTCTCAATTCCGGATGGCTATGGCCTGGCAACGAACGGACTCACCCGAACAGATCAAACCATGGTTTCTGCGCGACGATCCTTCCTTTCAAATTATTCCGGAGTTGGCGCCGCGACCGACCGAAGGCGTATTCGATAAATTGACGATGTCTGCCTTCGAGGGCACCTGGCTCGACTTCGCTTTGCGAGATTGCGGCATCAGCGCCTTTATCATCGTCGGCATAGCGACAGAGATCGGAATCGAACCGACAGCGCGTCACGGCGCTGACCTGGGATACATTCCTGTCATCGTTACGGACGCCTGCGGCGCCGGCAACGAAGAAGCGGCGATGCGGTCGATCGAAGGTTTGAAATTTGCGGGCGACGCTTTGATTACCGACACCGAGACGATTTGCGACGTTCTCCGAAAGTAATTCGGCATTCGCAACGCGTAAACGTCAATCGACGCGCGGAAGGAACTCTTCGCGGACGATCTTGCCGTCCTTCACGGTGTAAACCCCGACTTCGGATAGTTTTCTCCGCTGCTTCGACTCTTTGTCGGTAACGTCCGCATCGTATTGCACGACGAATCGATCGTGCGCAACGAACGGTCCATCAGCGCTGAAGCTATGCACTTCCGTTGCGTTCACCCACCAATCGATCTTGCCGCGCACGCCTTCTTTTCCCAGCGTTTCGGGCGAGCCACCGCTCATGCTGAACGCTTCCACGCTCGCGATGTTATCGTCGTAAAGCGTGTCGAGCGCTTCGTACCAGGCTTGCTTGCGAACCAACTCCACTACCTTCTTTGCAACTTCCTCAGTGCTCATTTTTCCTCCTTTGTTCAGACGGGTAATACAGTTTCGGAAAAACTGTAGGGCGTTTCTGTGAAACGCCTGGCGTCTGACACAGACGCCCTACAATAAAAATTTCTCCAGCTTTATCGAGCGCACTGTTCCAGCCTTGCTTGTGATCGTCGCGTGACGCTTCGTTTGGAAGTTTTTCGTGAGTCAGGCGGATTTCCGTACCGCCCTCGCGATCGGAGAATTCCACGGTAACGGTACTACCGTGGTTTTTCCAATCTTCGTCCTCTTCCAATCTCCAGGTGAACACGATCTTCTTGCCGAGCTCTACCTCGCGGTATTCTCCGGAGATGGTGATCTCTTTACCTTCCTGGTTAGTTAGGTCCCAGCGGAACTGTCCCCCAACCCGCACGTCGGCTATCAAATCACGAGTCTGAACATTTTCGGGACCGAACCACTTCTTTAACTGTGCGGGATCAGTCCAAGCGGCATAAACTCGATCCCGCGGTGCTTTAATAAAACGTTTGATTTGTACTGAGAACTTTTCCGCTTCAGCCATAGATTCTCGTTTATCGATAAGGATTTGTTTTGTTTACAATCGGCCAGGGCTATCGCTCTCGACAAACTTCTTTAGCTCGGAACCAATACCCTCGGTCCAGCCTTTCTCGAAATTCTCGCGGGCAAATGCCGCAGTTTTCGGGAACGTCTCCAACCCTTTGTGCGTCAGCTTCAATCGCGTCTTTTCACCTTCGGGAAACAATTCAAACGTAACCAACGAATTACCTTCGTGCCCTTCGTATCGCCAGGTGTAGGCGATTTTCCTTTGCGGTATTACTTCGGTGACTTTGCAACGGTGATCATAGGTATTCCCTTCGTGCTCGACTACGAACCCAAATTCAAAACCGACTTCGGGCCTGAATTCCTTTAGATCGAAATACCACTGCCGCATTTGATCGACATCCGTCAGCGCCTTCCAAACTCGCGCCACCGGGGCGTCGAGAGTTCGCTCAACGACCACTGCTTCAGCGTTCACATTTTTCGTCGTCATGTTTTTCTCTTTCGCCTCCATATGTGCTTTGATAATATTTTTAGCGCGGAACGATCACTTGTCGTCGCCCGCCTGCCCGGCCGCACGATTGTTGGGTTTTCATGGGAGTGATCTCCTGCGCGATGTCGCTTTCACTGCATGAAGCCTTCGGCGAGAACCTTCCTGGTCGCCAGGCTCGCGGTCCCCACACCCCAGATCTGCCGCTCATTGACCCACGCATATTCTTTGGACGCTGTGGAGAGGCGGACGTTTGCGAAAATGTCGAGCACCGGCTCGCCGGGTAGCGGCGCCGCCTGGCCGTCGCCGGACAACGCGATCCGGTGGCCGTCGTCGGTCTCGATGATCAGATGAAGGTCGAGCTCCATGCGACCATCGGCGCGCACTCGCACATAGTCGACGCCGTGCGCCCGTCCCGCGAGGCGGCCCTTGTACCGCCCATGGACCGCAAGGTCGAATCGGGCCCCGTGTAGTGGAATCGCTTCCCGGCCGGCAAGGATGGCCTCCATGCTCACGCCGTAGTCGGTGACTCCAGTGAGATCGAGTTCCATCTCATAAATCTTCTCGCCCCTCATTGCAGTATTTCCAGTCATTTCTCTTCTCCTGTTTAGGATTGCGGAACGATCACTTGTCGTCGCTCGCCTGCCCGGCTTCGCGGCCCCGGCGAACCTGTTCGAGCACCTTCGCGGAGGCTTCCTCGTTGCCGTATTCGTCGTGCCATCTCCACCACTCGTACGGCGGCGTCTGAGGATAGCCGTTCGGCGAGTCCTCCCATTCCTCCTGACGCCCGAGCGCGGTGATGTCCAGGTGATTCCAAGGGTTCCCCATCTGCTCGTCACCGCGGCTGTTGATGAAGTACGTGCGGAACACGCGGTCGCCGTCGCGTATGAATGCGTTCGTGCCATGCCATTCGTCAACGTCGAAGTCTTTGTCGAAATTGTCTGTAATCGTGTACCAGGGAATGAACTCCCAACCCATTCGTGCTTTCAGGCGCTCGATATCCTGCTGCGGCGCGCGAGATGCGAAGGCGAGTGTGGTGTCGCGGGCGTTCAAATGAGCGGGGTGAGTAACCTGGTCGGCCATCAAGGAGCAACCGACGCATGCATGTTCGGGCCAGCCGACCACGCCCGGCTCAAAAAAGGCGCGGTAGATGATTAGCTGCCTGCGGCCATCGAACAGGTCAAGGAGACTAGCCTTGCCTCTGGGGCCATCGAACTTGTACTCCTTCTCTACGGCCATCCATGGCATTCGTCGACGCTCGGCCGCCAGCGCATCACGGGCGTGGGTCAGTTCCTTCTCCTTCACGAGGAGTTTTTGGCGCGCAGCTTCCCATTCTTTCGACGACACGATTCTGGGGTGATCCATCTTCTTTTCGTTGCTTTTCATTTTGATTGTCCTTTGTCTTTACTCGTTTGCTACTCCCATAAAACTTGTTGAAAACGAACGCGGCCACACCTCCGCCTGACGTCGCGCCGACGGTCAAGACGGCAATGTTAGCGATGCATGCGGGACACATCTGGATCTTCCTTTATTTCGTTTTCCTTTTTGCCGATGGCCGGTTCTCATTTTCGAGATATTGGGCCAGCCGATCGAGCGATCCCTGCCAAAACTTGCGATACTCCTCCACCCATTGGGCAGCCTGTCGGAGCGGTTTGGCGTCGAGACGCATTTCGTGAACGCGTCCATAGCGCCGGCGCCGAAGCAATCCGGCCTTCTCAAGCACGCGTAAATGTTTCGAGACCGCGGGGAGGGACATGGCGTGAGGTTTCGCTAATTGCGTCACACGTTTATCGCCCTGCGCGAGATGAGTCAGGATACGGCGCCGGGTGGGATCGGCCAGCGCGGCGAAGGTGCGATTTAAAGTTCTGGAAGAATATTTAACCATCTGGTTAACTAATAGGATGGATCACTCTGCAGTGCAAATGAAAATTCAATCTTCCGCTTGAAGCTCTAAGGACAGGAAAGCACACTGCTCTCTGTGCTGCGACAGCCCGAAATGAGAGGCCATCATGTTTACATCTGTCCACGAACCTTGTGACGAGAACGTCATTCGCTCGCGTCTGAGCAGCGCGCCTTGTTCGAAAATTGCCGGGCGCTGGGTGCTTGTCGCTACGACCCTCGCTTCCAGTATGGCCTTTATCGATAGCACGGTTGTGAACGTGGCGTTGCCAGCGCTGCAAACAAACCTGAGTGCCACGATCATAGACGTGCAGTGGGTCATCGAGGCTTATTCGCTTTTGCTTTCGGCGCTTCTGCTCGTCGGTGGATCTCTTGGAGATCACTACGGACGGCGCAGAGTTTTCCTGGTTGGTGTCGCTCTCTTTGCTCTGGCGTCCACGTGGTGCGGCCTCGCTCCCGACATACACCAACTGATTGCCGCGCGTGCAGCGCAGGGACTCGGCGCGGCCCTTCTCGTTCCCGGCAGTCTTGCAATCATTAGCAGTTCGTTTGCGGAAAACGAACGGGGACGCGCGATCGGCACCTGGTCGGGTTTTAGTGCGATTACGACTGCCATTGGACCGGTGATCGGGGGCTGGCTAATCGAACATCTTTCCTGGCGCGCCATATTCTTCATTAACGTTCCAATCGCGTTTTTGATAATCTTAATCTCTCTGTGGCGCGTTCCGGAGAGTTCCGACAAGGAGAGCAAGGGACTGGATTGGTTAGGCGCAATTTTGATCACATTTGGCCTGGGTGCGTTAGTTTATGGTCTGATCGAATCGTCGTCGCTCGGCTTCGGCGATCAATCAGTGCTCGCAGCGCTCATTGCAGCCGCCATTCTGCTGACTGCTTTCCTGATAATCGAGACGCGGCTTCCTAATCCAATGCTTCCGCTCCCTCTATTTCGATCGCAAACATTTACCGGAGCAAACCTGCTGACGTTTTTGCTTTACGGTGCACTGGGCGGCTCGCTGTTCTTTCTTCCGCTCAATCTAATTCAAGTCCAGCATTACTCGGCCACTGCAGCTGGTGCGGCTTTCCTCCCGTTTATCTTGATTATCTTTCTTCTTTCGCGTTGGGCAGGCGGGCTCGTCGAAAGGTACGGATCGAAAATCCCGCTGGTGATCGGGCCCTTAATCGCAGCTCTTGGTTTTGCGCTTTTTATGTTACCGGGTTTGAACGCAGGTTACTGGCAAACATTTTTCCCCGCAGTTGCCGTGTTAGGAACAGGCATGGCTGTAAGCGTCGCGCCTCTTACCACGACGGTGATGAATTCAGTCGCATCGAATCGTGTCGGGATTGCATCCGGTGTAAACAACGCAGTGGCAAGGGGAGCCGCTCTGCTTGCGATCGCCGTTCTTGGGATCGTTATGCTCCACTCATTTAATCATGCGATCGATCGGCGATTGACGGAGGTGAATGCGCCACCCGCGGCATGGGAATCGTTGCAAGGTGAACGTACTAAACTCGCAGCCGCCGCTCTCCCTGAAGAGTTGGACCAGATGACCCGACAATTGATTGGACAAGCGATCGGCGAATCCTTCGTGCATGCTTTCAGACTAATCATGGCGATTGGAGCCGCGCTGGCAGTGGTCAGCGCGATTGTTGCATGGCTTCTGATTGGCACACGGGCGCAAAGGACCCCTTGAAGCGCTAGGACGATCCGTTGATTTCCACTTTACGATCTGTTGAAATTTGGCGGCATCTTTGTCGAAAAGCGACCTGTTGTCGACAGGAGCGGACACGCTGATCGGAATTTCGTCTTTACTTGTGAGTGCAAGAAGGGATAGCAACGAAACAGCGACGAAGGGGAGTTTCACATGATGAAATCGTGGATTGGTACGGGTGACCACCTAGTTGCAGCAACGTGCAATCAATCCGGGGCAGGGCGCCGAGACGGGAAAGCAAAGATGTAAGGTCGCTGCGATGCACACGTCAAATGCATTGGATCCGCAGTCACCACTGGCGCGCGCAATCTACGATTTGGGGATCGTCTCCAGTGCTGTCTTCGCTCTGATTTTTGTCCTTGTAACCGGCGCAATCATCTACGCCGTTCTCCGATTTCGCGCGCGCCCGGGTGAACCCGACCCGAAGCAAATCCCCGGTAACAGGAAGGTGGAAATCGCGTGGACGATCATTCCGTTCGTGATCGTCATTTTCCTTTTAGTCATGACATTTAGCGCGATGAATCGCGCTGATCCACCGCCGGCGCCTTCACCGGAGCTGGTTGTAACCGGACACCAATTTTGGTGGCAGGTCGATTATCCGAACTCCGGAGTTATCACGGCTAACGAAATTCACATTCCGACGGGCAAGCCTTTGTCGGTGCGGCTGGAGTCAAAGGATGTTTTGCACGAGTTCTGGGTGCCGGAGCTGACCCGCAAAATGAGTAATGTGCCGGGCCAGCCTAACCACATCTGGATACAAGCCGACAAACCGGGCACTTACATCGGCCAGTGCTCCGAATTTTGCGGGACTCAACATGCCTGGATGCGCATCCTGGTTGTGGCTGAGGAACCTTCGAAGTTCGAAGAATGGCAACGTGCTCAGCTACAACCAGGCCAGGCAGCGACAAGTGATGCTACTGCGAAAGGGCTTGCACTGTTTCAAACATCAACCTGCATCAACTGCCATGCGATTCGCGGAGTAGCTGGAGCGGATTTGAGGGTCGCTCCGGATCTAACGCACGTTGGCAGCCGGAAACAACTTGGCGCAGGTATTCTGGAGAATACGTCGGCGAACATGCGCCTTTGGCTGAAAAGTCCGCAGCACATCAAGCCAGGCGCGCTCATGCCCGACTTTAATTTCACCGACGAGCAGCTCGATCAACTATCGGCATATCTGTCGACGCTACAATGAACGGCACCACTACTATCGCAGAGTTTCGAGACGCAGTCCTGGACCCGGCCAAGCGCGCACACTACCGACTCGCATGGCTTTCCACCGTTGATCACAAACGCATCGCCGTTCTCTACATGCTGACCGCTTTGGTCTTCTTCATCATCGGCGGAGTCGAAGCGCTTTTCATACGCCTGCAGCTGGCAGTTCCTAACAACCACTTTCTCCAGCCCGACACGTTCAATCAATTATTCACCATGCACGGCACGACGATGATCTTTCTGGTCGTGATGCCGGTGTTATTTGGTTTGGTCAATTACGTGCTACCACTGCAGATCGGCGCACGCGACATGGCGTTCCCGCGTCTGAACGCCTTTGGTTTCTGGTGTGTGCCGTTTGGTGGAATTCTTTTGCACTTTAGCGTGCTAGCCGGCGGCGCTCCGGCGGTTGGCTGGTTTTCCTATGCACCTTTGAGCGAGACGCCCTATTCCTCATCTCCCGGGGTCGACTATTGGGCAGTAGCTATCTTCGTCCTGGGTATCGGTTCACTTAGCTTCGCCATCAACACCATCGCGACAGTTATTTCGCTGCGCGGTCCAGGAATGACGATGCGTCGCCTTCCGCTCTTTACCTGGATCAACTTCGTTAACGCGTTCATCATTATTTTCGCTTTGCCAGTCTTAAACGCTGGGCTCGCCATGATCCTGATCGATCGCCTGCTACAGGGGCATTTCTTTCTCCCCTTTCGCGGAGGTTCACCCGTTCTGTGGCAACATATCTTTTGGGCGTTTGGTCACCCAGAAGTTTACATCCTAGCCCTCCCCGCATTCGCAATCGTTTCCGAGATCATCCCGGTTTTTTCGCGGAAACCAATCTTCGGCTACGAATTTGTCGCTGCCTCGAGTGTTGCCATAGCAGTCCTAAGTCTGGGCGTTTGGGGACATCACATGTTCACCGTTGGGATGGGGCGTCCACTTGATGTGTTCTTCGCCATTTCCTCGATGCTGATTGCAATTCCAACTGGCGTGAAGGTGCTCAATTGGACTGCAACAATGCTTGGCGGTCGGATCCGTTTCGATGTGCCGATGTTATGCTGTATCGCATTTCTGATCCAATTCCTGGTCGCGGGCCTCACTGGAATTAGTCATGCCAGCGTGGCACTCGATTGGCAGACGAAGAACAGCTACTTTCTTGTCGCGCATTTCCACTTCGTCGCCGTAGGCGCAATCGTCTTCGCCGTCCTCGGCGCCATTCAATATTGGTTTCCCAAAATGAGCGGCCGCATGATGTCAGAGTCGCTAGGCCGTTGGACCTTCTGGCTCATGGTCATCGGTTTCAATATGACGTTCGTCATTCAGCATTTCCTTGGTCTGCTAGGCATGCCGCGGCGTGTGTTCACATATCCGGATCTACCACACTGGGGTTGGATGAACATGCTCTCGACCGCCGGCGTTTTCTTCATGAGCGCGTCGGCGCTCATTCTGGTTTGGAATTTGGCCGCGTCTTTTTTTCGAGGCAAAGTAGCCGGCGATAACCCCTGGGACGCATGGACCCTCGAATGGGCTACCACGTCGCCGCCGCCGCATGAGAACTTCGTCGCGCTGCCGCCGATCCGCAGTCGCCGACCATTATGGGACCTGGCTAATCCCGACCGTCCCGACCCGATTGTAGGGAAGAATACCGCCGCGGTAATACTTCCCGATCACAACAAAGTCGGGATTCTAAGCTTCATTCTTTCCGAAGCAGGATTCTTTGGGACGCTTCTCCTTGCATACTTGTATTTCTACGCTCGGCCCGAGGCCGGTCCCGGACCGAAAGAACTGGATGTTCCGCGGACACTGCTGTTCAGTGTTTGCCTTTTTGCTAGCAGCTTCACTTTTTGGCGATCCGAGATTGCCCTGACGAAACAGCGTCGCGGTTCCATGCTTGGCTGGCTCGCCCTGACGATCCTGCTCGGCGGTGTCTTCCTAGTCGGCCAGGGAACGGAGTATTGGAAACTGTTTCAAACCGGGGTCGATCTCAGTACCAATATGTTTTCAACCACGTTTTTCACTCTAACTGGCTTCCACGGTTTGCACGTGCTAGTTGGTTTGATCGCGCTGCTGATTTTTCTCTGGCTGGCGTGGGAGGGTGATTTCGCCTCTGACCGCCGCGAATCCGCCTTTAAGTCAGTCGGCTACTACTGGCACTTTGTCGATGTGGTCTGGGTCTTTGTTCTACTCACTGTTTACATCCTACCGCTTGTCCGATGACTACCTACCAGTTTTTCACTACCGCCTGGACGTGGAATTCGATTCTTCTACTTCTTAGCGCACTTGTGTTTGTCGGCTACCTTCTCGCCTTTGGGCGACGAGGCAGGCCGGTCTATTGCGCTGCTGCGCTCGTTTTGTTTCTTTTAGCCTTCATCTCACCGTTTAGCGCGCTGGCTAACGGTTACCTTTTCAGCGCGCACATGCTTCAGCACATCCTCTTCGTGCTGATCGTTCCCGCGCTCTTGTTGCTAAGTCTTCCTCGGTCATTCACGCTTCGTTCTCCCCTCACCTATTTTAGTCATCCACTTATCGGATGGATTGCCGGAGTTGGTGCGATGTGGCTGTGGCACGCGCCCACACTTTGCAACGCGGCAGCTACCTCGAGGACTGTCTCGGCGATCCAGACCACTTCGCTTTTAGTAATGGGAAGCGTATTTTGGTGGCAGGTGCTGGCGCCGCGCGAGGACCAACGGCTTTCACCGCCTGCCGGAATTGTTTACCTCTTTACAGCCTGCACTGCCTGCAGCGTGCTTGGCATTATCCTGACTTTTGCGCCAGTTTCGATTTGTCCGGTTTACCAACACCCGGTCGATCGATTGGGAATCCTCAGCACGATCCGCGGCAGTTGGGGCCTGACGAGTGACAGAGACCAGCAGATCGGCGGACTGCTGATGTGGGTTCCCATGTGTGCGATTTATGTAACTGCAATTCTCGCCCAGCTCGCTCGCTGGCATTCATCACCACAACCGGAACAATCAAATGTCTAACGAACAATTACCCACACAACATTCAGACGCGGTGCCGCCCGGATGGCAGATGTTACCCGATGTGCCACTGCCTCGTCCAACCTACTTCCCGGCCGGGCTGGCCATGGGAGTCGCCTTTCTCTTTTGGGGATTAATCACTACCTGGGTCGTTTTGCTGGTCGGTGTTGCTCTTTTCATCGCAGCGCTTGCCGGTTGGATCACCGAAATTCGCCATGGATACAAAGCTCACTGAGTCGTCGTCTGCGACGCTGACTGAAACTCCTGAGGAGATCAGTCGCCGGCGATTTTTTGAAAAACTCTCCGTCGCTTTGGTCGGACTGTGCACCGCGATTGTTGGAGTGCCGTTAGTCGGCTTCATCGTCGCCCCCTTTTTTCGGAAGGTGCCCCGAGAATGGGTCACCCTCGGCAAGCCGGATGACTTTCAAATCGGTAAGACCGTAGCTGTCACCGTGACCGATCCTTCATCGCTTCCTTGGGCCGGAGTCACAGCAAAGAGTGGCGTCTGGCTAAGACGCGTGGACGCTGACAACTTTATCGCGTTTTCAGCTAACTGCACGCATTTGGGTTGTCCCGTGCGATGGCTGGAAGACGCCGACCTTTTCATGTGTCCATGCCATGGTGGTGTTTATTACAACGATGGCAACGTCGCCGCGGGTCCGCCGCCGAAGCCTCTCTTTCGCTATGATGTGCGGGTTGCAAATGGCGAGGTGCAAATGAAACAGGCGATCGTGCCGATTTCCACCACGCTGTGATCAAGTTATTCAATATAGTCTGGAACTGGCTCGACGATCGGCTCGGGATCAGCGTCCTGCTCTCCCCGATGAAGCATATCGCGCCGCAGGATTCGAAATGGTGGTACGTCTTTGGCAGTGCCACGCTCGTGGCGTTTATCGTTCAGGTCGCAAGCGGCGTTGCGCTCGCGTTTTCATATATTTCTTCGTCGTCACAAGCTTACGAGACGCTGCTATTCATAACTAACAACGCACCGTTTGGACGCTTCTTGCGCGGGCTTCATTACTTCGGCGCTTCCGCGATGGTGTTGATGATCGGAGCGCATATGGCGCAGACGTTTTTGTTTGGCGCTTACAAATTTCCGCGCGAGATGACGTGGACCACTGGAATCTGTCTGCTGGGCTTCACTCTGGCGATGGGATTTACCGGGCAGCTACTCCGGTGGGATTCAACCGCGGCGTGGTCGGTCGTGGTCGCGGCGGAGCAGGCGGGACGTATTCCGATTATCGGGGACTGGGTGGCGCGCTTCATCCTTGGCGGTAATACGATTGGCGGCGCGACGCTTAGCCGGTTCTTCGCCATTCACGTCTTTGTTCTGCCTGGAATCATGTTTGCCTTTATCGGGTTACATCTGTGGCTCGTCCTTCGCCATGGGATCTCGGAGCCGCCGGTTGCAGGCAAACCAGTAGACCCGGCAACGTACCGCGCGGAATACGAAGAACTGCTCAAGAAGAGTGGCAAGCCATTTTGGCCGGATCTGGCCTGGCGAGATGTGATTGTCGTCACGGGCCTGATCATCGCGATCGCGCTGGCCGCATTCTTCGTCGGACCTCCGCCGCTGGATAGGCCGCCGGACCCGAGCATACTGGCGGCCGATCCACGACCGGATTGGTATCTTATTTGGTACTTCGCGCTGCTCGCCCTCATTCCGGCCAGGATCGAAGGCTACGTCATGATCGGATTCCCAATCCTGATCGGACTACTCCTGCTGTTTGTTCCTATCTGGAATCACAAAGGCGAGCGCGCTGCCTCCCGACGCCCCTGGGCAATTGCGGTCGTGTGTCTCTCGGTGATCATGATTGGTGGGCTTTGGTGGGAAGGACAGCAGTCGCCCTGGTCACCTAACTTCGACGCTCAGCCGCTCAGCGAGAAAGTGGTAGGAGCTAGCAGCGGCCCGGTCTTTACCGGTGCTCGATTGTTTCATGACAAGGGGTGTTTGAATTGTCATCTGATTCAGGGCTTCGGGGGCCGGCGCGGACCCGACTTGACCTACATCGCGGACACGCTAACGCGCGACAATGTGATCATCCGCATCCTCAATGGCGGCACGAACATGCCGGCCTTCAGCAGCTCACTCAAGCCAGGCGAGCTCGACGCTTTGGTTGCGTTCCTGGAAACACGCAAACGCCCGCTGCGTCCGCAAGATCAAGCAACTGACACCGCTTCATCTTCTACATCCGGATCGAAGTGAAAGCGTACAGAGAAAGGAATTCGTAGTGTCTAAACGAAGGAGTAACTCATGCTGGTACAAATCAGTCCAGTAGCTCTTCCAGCTTTGCGGAATGCGGCAACGTTCTTCCTACTTCGCTCAGCTTGTTAGTGGAATTCTTTTGCTAGCTGCACTTTTTCTCATCCACATCGCACGAATTTCCACGTTCAAAAACCCATGAACGCCATTGGCTGTTAAGAGCATCTGTGAGAAGATTGCCGTGATCAGTTCATCGCCTCTCCTCCGTTGGATTCCCGCCTTTACCTGGCTGCGCGCTTATGATCGGAGTTGGTTGCGCGGCGACGTTCTTGCCGGTGTTACCCTTGCCGCATACTTGCTGCCTGCGGCGTTAGGCGACGCCTCTCTAGCCAATTTGCCTCCCGAAGCCGGCCTTTACGCATGTTTATTCGGTGGGCTTGTCTTTTGGATTTTTTGCGGTTCGCGCTACACCGCCATTTCAGTGACTTCCGCCATTTCGCTCGTGATGGGCTCGTCGCTTGCGGAGATTACAGGCGGGAACACTATACGCTTTGGCGCCCTCGCGGCCGGCACGGCGCTACTGGTCTCGCTCATCGCATTCATTGCCTGGCTCGCGAAAGCCGGAGTCATGGTACATTTCATTTCGGAGAGTGTTATGACCGGCTTCAAATCCGGCGTGGCACTTTTTCTTGCCAGTACACAATTGCCGAAGCTTTTCGGTTTCCACAGCGCTCATGGGAGTTTCTGGGAGAACACGAATTTTTTCTTCAAACATCTGAGTGAGACGAATCCGATGTCACTTCTCGTTGGTGGAATCGCGCTGGCGCTGCTGATCCTTGGAAAAATTTTTCTCAAGCACAAGCCGGTCGCGCTTTTCGTCGTAATCGGCGGCATTGTTGCCGCCTCGATGCTTTCGTTGGAAACGCGTGGCGTGAAAATCATTGGGACAGTGCCGCAGGGAATCCCGCCGCTGAGAGTTCCTGCTGTTCACTGGAATGATTTGAACGACTTGCTACCACTGGCATTGGCCTGCTTTCTCCTTGGGGCGGTCGAAACGGCCGCGATTGGCCGGATGTTCGCCGCGAAGCACGGCGGACGATTCGATGCTAACCAGGAAAATCTAGCACTCGCGGCGTCGAACCTGTTCGCTGGACTCGGCGGCGGTTTTCCGGTTAGTGGTGGTACATCACAGTCGCTCGTTAACGAAGAGGGCGGTGCGCGCACGCCGCTCTCAACCGCCCTGGCTGCCGTCTTCATCCTTGTGGTTGTACTCTTTTTCTCGCATCTCTTGAGTGCCTTACCGCAACCGGTCCTCGCTGCCGTGGTGTTGGTTGCAATAGCGGGTCTCTTCAAGCTTTCAACCTTGAAAGAACTCTGGCGCAGTGATCGATCCGAGTTTGTAGTGGCGATGGCAGCCTTCGTCGGCGTGCTTACTTTCGGCCTGCTCGACGGCGTGATGATCGGCGCTGCAATCTCACTCGTGCAGCTGGTACGCGCATCGTCTCATCCGCACGTCGCTCTTCTAGGACGAATTCCGGGTACGCGCCGTTTCTCGGATCGCGATCGCCATGAAGGCAACGAACTGATTCCAAACGTAATGATTTTCCGGCCTGAATCGGCTTTGGTCTACTTTAACGTTGACAATGTTTGCGATTGATCCTGAGCCGTGTTCGTGGCGAGGCGAGAAGGCCTAGGCTGGTGGTCCTCGATCTCTCAGCCGCACCACGCGTCGATATGCAAAGTGCGCACACGCTTGCCAGCATGGCGGAAGAACTTAGCGAGACAGGCATCCAGTTCCATGCGGTTGAACCGCGTTCCTCAGTGCGGGATCGGCTCCGCCATGAAGCCGTCGACAGCAAATTGGGCGGTGTAAACCGCTTTATGACTGTGGCCGACGTGATCGATCATTTCCTGAGCGAGTCCACTCCCTGAGCAGCTGTGATTAAAGCACCGCCCCAGATCGATCCTCTGCCCTGCTTCGGCACGATCCGATGTTCGATCTGATCCGGAGTGATTCGCGTTTCAAAAAGCTCGTTGAGTCATTCCGAAAAATAACGTACGCGGTGGCAACTGATGTGACGTGACTTGCCTGCAAACGAATGTAATTGGAAGATCCAACAAACCTGAGAGAAAGAACATTATGGCCAAACAAGATAAATCCACAGAATCAGTCTACAGAGTAACGGAAGTTATCGGGACGAGTACCCGGTCCTGGGAGGATGCGGCAAACGCAGCAGTGCAGACCGCGGCGGGCACGCTGCGTGATCTGCGCATTGCCGAAGTTGTGAAGATGGATGTGAAGATCGAGGACGGCAAAGTGCTCGAGTTCCGTACGCGCTTACAACTCTCCTTTAAGTACGAAAGCTAGTCCGGACGTACAACGGGGCGGTCGGATCTAACCGTGGTCCGATTTCACCCCGAACCTTCTCGGGCTATTTGAGCGAACATCGTCATCGCCCTGATGAACAGCAAAATCCCGGGACTTCATCACGTCACTGCGATCGCCAGCGATCCGCAGCGAAACCTGGATTTCTATGTGGAAGTCCTCGGTCTTCGTTTCGTGAAACGCACCGTCAATTTTGATGACCCGGGAACATATCATTTCTATTTCGGCGATCGACGCGGAACGCCTGGGACGATCCTGACGTTCTTTCCCTGGCCCGGTGCACGCCGCGGGATCCGTGGCACCGGCCAAATTGACGCGACGGCATTTTCAATTTCACCAAACTCGATCGGTTATTGGATGGAGCGTTTGAAACGGCAGCACGTTACGGCGGAAAGAACAGCGTCGCGTTTCGGAGAAGAAGTGATTCGATTTGTCGATCCCGACGGGCTATTGCTCGAATTGATCGCTTCAAATTCGCTCGCATCGATCGAGCCGTGGCCCGAAAGCCCAGTTACTCCGGAACACGCTCTTCGTGGATTCCACAGCGTCTCCGCCGCTTTGGAAGGTTATGAAAACACTGCGCGTCTGCTCACTGACACATTTGGTTACCGTTTGATCGAGAAATCGGGAAACCGGTTTCGGTTCGCATCACCTGACGAAAGCGCGCCAGGCAGAATCGTTGATTTGCTTTGCCTGCCTGACTCCGGCGTTGGGCGTGTAGCGGCGGGTTCGGTGCATCACATCGCGTTTCGCGCGCATGACGAACAAGAGCAACTCCGTTGGCGCGAACAGCTCGTCGATCTTGGTTACAACGTCACGCCGGTTATCGATCGCATTTATTTTCATTCAATCTATTTTCGCGAACCCGGTGGCGTTCTCTTTGAAATCGCAACCGAACCTCCCGGCTTTACCATTGATGAGACAATCGAAGAACTCGGGACCGGCCTGCATCTCCCGTCGTGGCTCGAATCTGCGACGTTCGCAGATCGAGAAAATTCTTCCGGGAATCCACGTGCCGCAAAATCAATGAGGATACAGCCGGATTTTCTTCACGAATTCGTTCCGGGTAACTCGAGCCGAACGCTGCTGCTGCTGCATGGAACGGGAGGAAACGAACGGGATCTCCTCCCGCTGGGGCGCGAACTCGATCCGAACGCTTCGTTGCTCAGTCCGCGGGGAAAAATTCTCGAGAATGGAATGCCGCGATTTTTTCGCCGACTGGCTGAGGGTGTGTTCGATTTGGAGGATTTGAAGACGCGAACGAACGAACTGGCGGATTTTGTCTGCGCGGCGGTCCGCCATTACAAACTCGACGCGGACCATATTGTTGGTGTTGGCTATTCCAACGGCGCCAACATCGCCGCAAGCATGCTATTACTTCGGCCGGAAATTATGCACGCGGCGATTCTATTTCGCGCGATGGTGCCGTTGATTCCGGAGAAATTGCCCGACCTTTCCTCTGTGGACGTTTGGATCGGCGCAGGCGATCAGGATCCGATTATTCCCGCATCGGAGGTTCAACGTCTTGCCGATCTTCTTCGCCAAGCGGGGGCGGACGTGACGATTCGCCTTTCGGAGAAGCAGCGCACGGCCTGACACAATGATGATCTCGAAGCGGCCACAGCTCGGGAACTGAAGAGCCAGCACGCGAAAAATTTGGCATACCGAATTACCATAGGTGCTTTCTCGCGAATGCATGATCTGACCGGATTTGAGATAAAGCTCGAAAGCTTCTGCCTTGGCCCGATTACTGAATGCAATGTAAGTGATTAGCTTCCACGGGCCGAACTTTGTGGTATGAGAAGATTTCCCTTGGTTATGTTCTTGGAAACGCCGTTTGAGGTCTGTCGTGATTCCCACGTAGCGTTCACCTCGCGCAGAAAGACTCTCAATAAGATATACGTAATACATCGGCCCTCCTTCGCTGAAGCTTCAGAGGGCATCCCGCTTCGCGCAAGAAACCATGGCAAATCCTGCGAAGCGCATCGGCGCGAAGCAGGATGAAAACAAGTCGACTCGAAGCGTTCAGCGATGGCGTCCTTGCGATCATCATCACGATTATGGTGCTGGAATTGAAGGTGCCCCATGCAGTTGAGCTCTCCGCATTGAAACCCCTTCTGCCGGTGTTGTTGAGTTACGTGTTAAGTTTCATTTACCTCGGCATTTATTGGAATAACCACCATCATCTGTTCCAAGCCACGGACGAGGTTAGCGGCGGAATTTTGTGGGCAAATCTCCATCTGCTCTTCTGGTTGTCGCTCTTTCCGTTCACGACAGCCTGGATGGGTGAAAATCATCTCGCCACAATCCCGACCGCTGTTTATGGATTCGTGCTACTGATGGCAGCAATTGCCTACCGTGTTCTGCAGCGCACCATCATCGCCAAGGAGGGCCGCGACTCGCTTTTGGCGCAGGCGATCGGGAAAGATCGCAAAGGTAAAATCTCTCCCCTACTCTACCTCGCCGCTATCCCGCTCGCGTTTGTGAAGTCCTGGATCGCTGGCGGACTCTATGTCTGCGTTGCGCTACTCTGGTTAATTCCTGATCCCCGGATCGAGCGGAAGCTGGAGAAACCGAGAGAGTAAAAACAAAGGCGGAAATCGAGCTTCGATAATAAAGCGCAAACCCTCTACCGATGAATCTGCCCGGAAATTCAATCGCATTTGGTGCACCTGGAATCGAGCCGCGCTGGACTTCGAGCGCCAAAGAAGGCGTGGGCACGGCATATCATACCAGTTGCCGCGTTTGGTTCACACTTAGCCACGGAATCGTAAACGAGATTTACTATCCGCATGTCGATCAACCGAACACACGCGATTTTCAGTTTCTCATAAGTGACGGCGAAACGTTTTGCCACGAGGAAAAACGCGACCTGAATCACGCGATCGATTACCCGGAGCGCGATTGCCTTCTTTACCGTCTCACGAATTCGGAGCCGGGCGGCCGCTATCGCATTGTAAAAGATGTCTTCGCCGACCCACATCAATCGGTCCTGCTGGTGCACACCAAATTGGAAGTGCTGGACGAATCGCTACGTCGGAAGCTGCGACTCTATGCATTGCTGGCTCCTCACATTGCCGGTTTCGGGTTCGGCAACTCGGGGCGGTGTGCTGATGTGGGCGGTATCAAGCTCATCCGCGCTCAACGCAAAAACGTTCACCTGATCATGGCGTGCAGCACCGGCTTCTCTCGTCGCTCGGTAGGCTACGTCGGTTTCAGCGATGGTTGGCAGGACCTGATGCACAATTTCAAAATGGACTGGCAGTTTGAGTCGGCCGAAAACGGCAACATCGCGTTGACGGGCGAAATTAATCTTCACCACACCGGTGAGTTCACCATGGCTGTCGCATTTGGCCGTAGCTACCAGAGTACAACAGCCAAGTTGTTCCAATCGCTGGCCGAGCCTTTCGAATCACATCGTCAAGCATATGTCCGCCAGTGGCAACGCGCAGTCGTGAATCCCAAATTCGACTTCAGCACCGACACGTCCGACGGCGGCGGAATGTATCGACTAAGCCGTTGTGTGCTGACTGCACATGAAGACAAGGTTTTTCAAGGCGCGATCGTTGCGTCGATGAGTATTCCCTGGGGTGAAACCAAGGGCGACAACGATCTGGGGGGTTATCATCTCGTTTGGACTCGCGACCTCGTGCAAAGCGCAACGGCCCTTCTTGCCACAGGCCAGAGGAGTACACCGCTGCGCGCGTTGATTTGGCTGGCTGCCATTCAGCGACCGGACGGCAGTTTTCCTCAGAATAGTTGGATTGATGGGACCGCTTATTGGTCCGGCCTGCAACTCGACCAATTTGCTGCGCCAATACTGCTGGCATGGCGCTTACACAGACATGACGCACTCGGTTTGTTTAATCCGCGCGTAATGATTGTGCGCGCTGCAGCGCACTTGATTCTGCAAGGCCCGGTCACCAGCCAGGACCGATGGGAAGAAAACGCGGGTTATTCGCCTTCGACGCTGGCCACCGTGATTGCCGCTCTCGTCTGCGGAGCTGAGTGGGCAATGGAATATGGCGAAACTGCAACTGCGGATTTTGTTTTTGTGTACGCTGACTGGCTCGCAGCGCACCTCGAAGAATGGATGGTCACAACACAGGGTGAACTGGTTGAGGGATTCCCTCGTCACTACATCCGCATTAATCCGACCGACCCGAACGCGCCTGATGCTCACCCTGATCCGAACACAACGATGATTCAACTCGCCAACGGCGGCGGCCTGCACCCGGCGCGAAATGTAGTGGGCGGCGATTTCCTGCATCTAGTGCGATTCGGCATTCGCGACGCAAACGATCCAGTCATTCGCGATTCAATCGAAGTGATTGATCGGGTGCTCAAACATGATCTGCCACAGGGTCCATGCTGGTGTCGCTACAATCACGATGGTTATGGACAAAGGGAGGACGGCGGCGCGTTTGATGGAACTGGCGTTGGACGTTGCTGGCCGATTTTGACGGGAGAACGTGGCCATTATGAACTGGCGGCCGGACGCGATCCAAAACCGTTTATCGCGGCAATGGAGAATTTTGCCAACGAGGGCGGCATGCTCACCGAACAGTTGTGGGACGGACCGGACCTGCCAGATGCGCGTATGAAATTCGGGTGTCCCACCGGCGCGGCGATGCCGCTTTGTTGGTCGCACGCGGAATACATTGCGCTCGTGCGCAGCTGCCATGACGGCGTTTGTATTGACCGCCTCGAACCGGCGTTCCAGCGCTACGTGCTAAGTCCAGTTCAAAGCAATCATGAGATTTGGACTCTACGCTATCCCTTGCGGCGCGTGTCTCGCGGAAAAATTTTGCGAATCATCCTTACCGCGCAAGCAACCGTCGTCTGGTCAACCGACGGCGGAGCGCGCCCCAATCTGTTGGATACAATTCACGAAAGCAGGTTGAACCTCTGGTTCGCAGATTTTCACACCGCAGACTTGCCGGTCGGTTTAGTGCTTACGTTTACTATTTTTTGGAAAGGTGATCAGCGTTGGGAAGGCCGCGACTGGCAGGTAAACATCTTGGGA
Source organism: uncultured Verrucomicrobiae bacterium (assembly GCA_963836455.1). Taxonomy (GTDB): domain Bacteria; phylum Verrucomicrobiota; class Verrucomicrobiia; order Chthoniobacterales; family UBA10450; genus Udaeobacter. The sequence goes on along the minus strand of CAWIJH010000015.1, from coordinate 29,899 downwards.
AAGTAATCCTAACCATTGGCTGAGTGGATCGGCACCGCTTTTTCGAACAGCAACGAGGTGAGCTCTTCGAAGGCTCTCATGCAAATCCCGCATGACTTAACTCGCGGCTAGACGGAAAGCCATAACGCGAGAATGATGCCATTATTATGAAAGACAAAGCTATGAAAATAGTCGTCCTCGGGGGCACCGGGCTCATCGGAAGCAAAGTAGTGAATCTGCTTCGTGCACGCGGCCACGAAGTCGTGGCGGCGTCTCCTTCGCAGAGCATCAATTCGATTACAGGGGAAGGTTTAACCGAGGCGCTAACCGGCGCGCAGGTGGTCGTGGACGTCACGAATTCCCCTTCGTTTGAAGACAAAGCCGTACTGGAATTCTTCGAAACGTCGACCCGCAACGTGCTCGCCGCCGAGGTGAAGACCGGCGTGGGTCACCACGTCGCGCTCTCTATCGTGGGCTGCGAGCGGCTTCCTGCGAGCGGATACTTGCGCGCGAAAGTAGCGCAAGAAAAACTGATCAAGGCTTCGCCAATTCCTTATACGATCGTCCGCGCAACGCAGTTCTTTGAGTTCGTTGGGCGCATCGCTGATGAGGCCACCAGCGAGCAGACCATTCACGTTTCCTCGGTGTTGTTTCAGCCGATCTTCTCGGACGATCTCGCCGCTAACCTGGCCGGAATCGCCGTCGCGAAGCCGCTAAATGGAACAATTGAACTGGCCGGCCCCGACGCTCTTCCATTTGACGAGGTCGTGCGCCAATACCTCGTGGCCAAGCACGATCCCCGCGCGGTCGTGAAGGACGAGCAAGCCCGTTACTTCGGTACCACGCTTGAGAAGCGCAGCCTCATCCCCGGTGAGAACGCGCTGCTCGGCGCCACCCATTTCGCAGACTGGCTTAACCGCGCTGCTCCACAGCACTGAACCGCTTCTCGAACACGCTAAGATCAACCAAACCACATACCAGAAAGGACATTCACAAATGAAACGAATCCGAACTTCAGAATCAGTCGGGCTGTTGCGCCTGACGCTTGTTGTTTGCGCACTGGTGGCCACAGTTGGCGTGCGCTCGGGGATAGCCGCTGACGAAGGTCCAAAGGTCACAGTCGTCTTCGACCACGCTATCCCCAATGTGCCTGGAAAAAGTATGAAGGGTATCCTCGTTGAATATGGACCCGGTGTTGCGTCGGTAGGCCATACGCATCCCAGGTCTGCGTTCATCTACGCAACGGTTCTCGAAGGAGCGATCCGAACTTCGGTCAATGATGGGCCGGTGAAGGTGTATCGCGCCGGGCAGAACTTCCCCGAGATGCCAGGTGATCGACACACTCTTGATGAGAATGCGAGCAAGACCGAGCCCGCCAAGCTGCTGGCCGTGTTCGTGGTGAATACGGATGAGAAGGAACTGTTAACGCCGCTCAAAAAATGAGACGACGGTGGAGCTCGACGATATCCTGAACGCCGATACCGATCGGCATTTTGCGCGACAGCAAAGAAAAGAAACAGTCCTGGGGGTCTGCGCTCGACACTTCAGTTCACGATCAACGATAATAAATTGATGAAACGGTTTGCTGTTCTCGCCGCCCTGCTGATTTGTGTGTCTTTCGTTACCGGTTGTTCGCGCAAGCCGGCTCAGGCCCCTCCAAACGCGCCGGAAGTACTCGTTACAACCGTCAAACCTCAAGATGTGCCGCGTGTACTGGAACGCGTGGCCACGCTGGATGGCTTCATCAACGCCAACATCAACGCACAGGTACAAGGCTACCTCATTTCACGCGACTACCAGGAGGGTAGCGTGGTAAAGAAGGGCGACCTCCTTTTTCAGATCGATCCGCGTCCGTTCCAGGCTGCATTAGCACAAGCGAAGGGCACTTTGGCAAAAGACCAAGCCAACCAGGTCAAAGCTGACGCAGACGAAAAGCGCGCGCTCGACTTGTTTAAGAAAAAAGTGATCAGCGACCAGGAGCGAGACACTGCGATTGCAGCCGCCGGTTCAAGCAGAGCAAACGTTGAAGCCGATGAAGCGGCGGTGGAACAAGCGCAGCTCAATCTTGGATACACAAAGATCACCGCGCCCATCGACGGTGTTGCTGGGTTCGCAATCGCGCAGGTTGGCGATCTGGTCGGGCCAAGTACGGGACCGCTTACCACGGTTTCACAAATCGATCCGATCAAAGCTGTCGTGACTGCGGGCGAAGGGCCGTTCACCGATTTCGTTTCGCGCCATCCTGACGCAACTGAGCGCAATGCTTACATAAAAACCCTCGACTTCGACTTGATCCTCGGGAACGGCGAGGTGTATCCGCATAAAGGGAAGTTTTACGCGCTCGATCGCAGCCTGGATCCGAAGACTGGATCGATCCGCTATTATGTGACGTTTCCGAATCCGGGGAACATTTTGCGGCCCGGACAGTTTGGAAACGTGCGGTTCGTCGCCGACATGAAAAAGGGCGCGATGGTTATTCCGCAGGAAGCGGTGACTGAGTTGCAGGGCAACTATCAAGTCGCAGTTGTCGATGAAAATAATAAGGTCAGCATTCGTCCTGTGAAAATGGGCGAGCGCATCGGTGCAATGTGGGAAGTCACGGAAGGTTTGAAGCCAGGCGACAAAGTTGTTGTGCAAGGACTCCAAAAAGCGCGCGAAGGATCGACAGTCACAGCCAAAGACTGGACGCCGCCCCCCGATGCGTTGGTTTCAAAAGCGGGTCAGCAAAAGAAGCCCTAACAAATGTCGGAGTTCTTCGTCAGGCGTCCGATTGTCGCAATCGTCATCGCGATTCTGATGACGCTCATTGGCGGCGTGTGCATTCTCGCGTTGCCGATCGCGCAATATCCGCAAATCGCGCCGCCGGAGATTCAGGTCCAAACGCACTACACCGGGGCGGATGCGTTGACGATTGAGCAAGCGGTCGCAGCGCCGATCGAGCAGCAGATGAGTGGCGTGGACAACATGAACTACATGTACTCGATTAACGCCAATAGCGGCGACATTCGACTGATCGTCAATTTCGACGTCGCAACCGACCCGAACATCGATCAAGTCCTGACACAGCTCCGGGTGTCGCAAGCCCAATCGCAACTGCCTGCCGACGTTAACAACTACGGCCTGACCGTTAAGAAATCGACAACCGCGCCACTGATGCTGGTCGCGATTTATTCACCCAAAGGCAGCTACGACGGAACCTTTCTCGCCAATTACGGCTACATTAATCTCTTCGATCCACTGACACGCGTGCCGGGAATTGGGAATGTGCAGATTTTCGGCGCTGGCCAATACGCTATGCGCCTGTGGGTCAAGCCGGATCAGCTCGCGAAGCTCGGCATCACTGTGCCGGACATCATCACCGCAGTGCAAAAGCAGAACACGGTGAATCCCGCCGGGCAGGTCGGCAGCGAACCAATTCCAAGCGGACAAAAATTCACTTATACCGTGCGCGCTCAGGGACGACTGCAAACGCCGGAGCAATTTGGCGAGATAGTCGTTAGGGCGAACGCGGACGGTTCGTTTGTGCGGGTGAAAGACATCGCGCGCATTGATCTCGGCGCGCAAACTTACAATTTAAAAGGCAGGCTCAACGGACAACCCGCGGCGATTCTAGCTGTGTATCAGCTGCCCGGGACCAACGCCGTCAAAGCCGCGCAAGGCGTGCGCAAGCTGATGGCGGAAGCGAAGCAACGTTTTCCGGCGGACATGGATTTCGTCGTCTCGCTGGATCAAACCCTCTCGGTTACTGAAGGATTGAACGACATCGTCAAAACGTTGTTCGAGGCGCTCGCGTTGGTCGTCATCGTCGTATTCGTTTTTTTGCAAGGCTGGCGCGCCACGCTCATTCCATTGTGTGCGGTACCAGTGTCGTTGCTCGGCACGTTTGTAGTGTTCCCGTTGTTCGGATTCTCGATCAACACGCTTTCGCTTTTCGGACTTGTGCTCGCCATTGGGCTTGTGGTTGACGACGCCATTGTTGTTGTCGAAGCAGTTGAGCGTCACATTGAAGAAGGAATGTCGCCGCGTGACGCGACACTTCAGGCAATGCGTGAAGTCTCAGGGGTGGTAATCGGCGTTGCACTGGTACTTTCGGCCGTGTTTATTCCTACTGCATTTCTTCCAGGTATCACCGGCAGGTTGTATCAACAGTTCGCGCTCACGATTGCTATCTCCGTCATTTTCTCAGCATTCAACGCGCTCTCGCTGAGCCCGGCGCTTTCAGCCATGCTGCTCCGCCCGCGAAAGAAAACGCGTGGTCCGGTTGGCTGGTTTTTCGATCGGTTCAATCGTGTCTTCGGCATCGCAACACACGGTTACGTGAACTGGTCGCGCCTCGCCATTCGAAAAGCGGTGCTCAGCTTCGCGCTGCTCGCAGTGCTCGCGGTCGGCGCGGGCCTGTTTGGATCGCGATTGCCGAGCGGCTTTTTGCCGGAAGAAGACCAGGGCTACGTATTTCTCGCGTTGCAATTACCGGACGCCGCATCGCTTGAGCGAACCGATGCCGCATCTCGCAAAATTGAAGAAATGCTCAGCAAAATTCCGGGCGTCCAATACACGACCAGCGTGGTCGGATTCAGTTTGCTCAGTCTCGTGCAAAATACTTATAGCGCGTTCTTCTTCGTCACGTTCAAGCCCTGGAGCGAACGGAACAAGCCGGAAGAACAATACACCTCGATCAAGGCGAACATTAACAAACAGCTCGCCGGGCTTACCGAAGGTATCGCCTTCGCGTTTCCGCCGCCGGCGATTCCCGGCGTGGGCACTTCCGGCGGATTCCAATTCATTTTGGAAGATCGCGCCGGCAAAGATGTCGCCTTTCTCGCCCAAAATCTGAAGACGTTTCTGGACGCGGCGCGTAAACGGCCGGAGCTAGCCACCCTTATTCCGACGTTTCTGCCGAACGTTCCGCAGGTTTTCGTTAACGTCGATCGCGACAAAGTCATCAAGCAGGGGATCGATCTCGGCCAGGTCTATCAGACGCTCCAGACGTTCATGGGCGGTTTTTTTGTGAACTACTTCAATCGGTTCGGGCGAACCTGGCAGGTCTATATCGAAGCTGAAGGCGACTACCGCACCGACGCCAAGAACGTCGGTCAGTTCTTTGTGCGTAACGCAAACGGTGATGCTGTACCGCTCGATGCCATTTCAACTATCCAGCAAATTTCCGGTCCGGAATTCACGTTGCGTTACAACGAATACCGCGCGGCCCAAATCAACGGTTCTGCCGCGCCTGGTTATAGCTCGTACCAGGCGATGAACGCACTCGAGGAAACTTTTCGCCAAACAATGCCGCGCGAGATGGGCTACGACTATCTTGGCCTCTCATTTCAGGAAAAGAAAGCGCAGCAGGGCGTATCCCCGACTATGGTGTTCGGTATGTCGCTCATTTTCGTGTTCCTGATCCTCGCTGCACTTTATGAAAGCTGGTCGTTGCCATTCAGTGTGCTGCTCGGAACACCGGTCGCGGTGTTCGGCGCGTTTGCGACGCTCTGGTTACGTGGAATGCAAAACAACATTTACGCGCAAATTGGTCTGATCATGCTAATCGGCCTGGCAGCGAAGAACGCGATCCTTATCGTCGAATTTGCCAAGGACGAATACGAGAAAGGCAAACCGCTGCTCGACGCTGCCCTCGAAGGCGCGCGCCTGCGTCTTCGCCCGATCCTGATGACTTCCTTTGCTTTCATCTTCGGCCTTCTGCCGCTTTGGTTTGCCAGCGGTTCAGGCGCTGTCGCCCGCCGTATCCTCGGCTCAACCGTGATTGGAGGAATGATCGCCGCATCGGCTATCGCAATCTTCCTGATCCCAGTCACGTTTTACGTGATCGAGCGACTCTTCGCCGGTCGCAAGAAAGAAGCAGCGCAGCAAGTCGAGCCAACGACCTCCCCAGCCACAGCCTGCAACTGACGCCTAGTACGTCTGCCTAGTACCCTCTGACCGGGTGCTCACGAGCCAACGTGACGTGATGCTAGTCCAGCTTTATCTCGAACGAGGGATTAAGGACAGCCTCGCGAGTGGTAGTACAGAATCTCGCGAACGCGTAATGGCGCTGCTTTCTCGGGTGCAGCTATCATTAAAAATGAAAACAAGCGAGTTTTCGTCAACACCCGAGGACGATGCCCTAGCAGTCTCAAAACGCCGATCGTTCCCCCTCGGTACGCTGATGGTTTGTTTCACAATCTGGCTCATCGCCACGGAGATTCTCATCTTCGATCAAATCAAATTTAATGTCAGGGCCCAACTAATCGAGCAAGCCACACGGGCGATTCACGGATCGCAGCTATTGGTCCCGGCAGAACGGCCATCCCATTTCCCAGATGCCGCAAAAATGGAAAAACTGTGAAGGCAGAATTCTCGATGAATCAGCAAAGCTCGTTCTCACCAGCCGCAGCAAACTGTAAAGCCACTCTCCAGCGATGCGGCACGACGGCTAAAGTATCTCTTCTGGGATAGCGAAAAATCTCTCGTATGCGCAGTGGCGGAACATTTCAGCTGATTGAGCGTCTGGAAAGCAAAGCTAAAACGAAATTGTAAGGGAAAAAGCAGTAATGAAAATCGGGATTATTGGAGCGGGTAACATCGGTGGCACACTGACTCGTCGTTTCTCCGCGCTTGGGCACAAAGTTTTTGTCGCAAATTCGAGAGGACCTGAGACGCTGGCGGATTTGGCGAGCGGAAACTGGGGCGACTCCAGTCACAGTCGAGCAAGCGGCCCAGGCTGGGGATGTGGTTATTGTGACGATCCCTCTAAAGAACGTTGCGTCTTTGCCGGGCGATCTGTTTGCAAAGACTCCGAAGAATGTCGTTGTCGTGGACACAGGTAATTACTATCCCCGGCAACGTGACGGTCAGATTAGAGAAATCGAAGATGGATTGACCGAGAGTCAATGGGTCGAAAAGCAGTTAGGCCGATCCGTAGTCAAAGCTTTCAACAACATTTATGCCGAGCACCTTTACGAATTGGGGCGACCACCGGGCAGCTCGGGGCGGATTGCCCTACCAGTCGCGGGTAACGATCCGGCAGCGAAGGCGGTTGTGTTGAGGCTAGTCGACGAGCTCGGATTTGATGGCGTCGATGCTGGTGGACTGGATGAATCCTGGCGGCAACAACCCGACACACCGGTTTATGCCACAGATCTCGACGCCAACGGTGTGAGACGTGCCTTGGCGAAGGCGAGTAAGGATCGCAAACCGGAGTGGCGCGCAACGGTTCGCAGCCCTGGCACCTACGAAGTCCCGGCATGAAGTGCAGGAACGTGAGTAGGAATTAGACTTACAGGAAAAAGGAAGGTGCATGTATGAGCAAGACTATCGAGAAAATCGAGCAGCACATGGGACCTTCTAAGCCAACTCCTGCGGCAAGCGCTCCCAAGCGCCCCGCCGAAAGGAGCGGTACGTTTTCAATCGGCGGTAATCTTCCCGTTCACCGACTTGGCTACGGCGCGATGCAACTGACCGGTCCTGGTGTTTGGGGCCAGCCAGCCGATCGAGGCGAAGCAATCGCAGTCTTACGCCGTGCAATCGAGCTCGGCATCAACCTCATTGATACGGCGAATTCCTATGGACCGTATGTGAGTGAAGAACTGATTCGCGAGGCGTTGCATCCTTACCCAAAAGGAGTTGTTATCGCCACAAAAGCGGGCCTTGCTCGGACTGGTCCCGGCAGATGGATTCCTCTGGGCAGGCCGGAGTATCTTCGGCAGGAATGCGAGATGAGCCTGAGACGTTTGGGTGTAGAACGTATCGACCTGTTCCAATTGCATCGCATTGATCCCAAGGTTCCAGCCGACGATCAATTTGCAGTGCTTCGAGATCTCCAGAAGGAAGGCAAGATCCGGCACGTTGGCCTTTCGGAGGTCAGCGTTGCCGAAATCGAAGCAGCGCGCCGCATCGTTACCGTCGCGACTGTGCAAAATCAATACAATCTCGCGTACCGCAATTACGAAGATGTCCTGGATTATTGCACGCGCGAAAACATTGGGTTTATCCCGTGGTTTCCACTCGCGACCGGCGACCTCGCGAAACCTCACGGCGCATTGACAAGAATCGCCAGGCAGCTGGGCGCTCAGCCTGCGCAAGTAGCGCTCGCGTGGCTACTCAAGAAAACGCCTGTGATGCTGCCGATCCCGGGAACTTCAAAGGTAAAACATCTCGAAGAGAACACTGCAGCAGCTCTCCTCCATCTTGATCATTCGATCATGGAGGAGCTGGCTAAGGCATAACCAAACAGGAATAACGACTGCCGAAAAAACATGATCAGTACTTTGGTTCTATCTCGAACGAGGGAGCACGAATGACCTCGCGAGTAGTAGTGCAAAATCCCGCGTACGCGAAATAGCGGATCAACTGAGGGTCGCCGACCGATCTAGTCATGAAAACGAACACTCTTTCAACCGCATCGAATGAGGTTCGAGCTTACGCCCAGCTTCAACACGACATACACGATGCGCTACGTGTGCAACATCCCGAGTGGATCGAACCGAACGGCGAGTGTCCCACCTGCGAATCTTACGAATCGCGCCTAGCTGAATTGCTGGGCGTTTCTTCACACAGCGAACACCGTTCGGCTGCATGATCAAACGCAAATAGAAAAGCAAAAATATGACCCCGATTACCAAAAAACTAGACAATAAAGTGGCCGTTGTGACTGGTGCGTCGAAAGGCATTGGTGCAGGTATCGCCAAACATCTCGCCGCCGAAGGCGCAGCTGTGGTCGTGAATTATTCCTCCTCAAAAGAGGGCGCGGACAAAGTTGTTGACGAAATTACGAAGCGCGGCGGAAAAGCTGTTGCCGTCCAAGCTGATGTCGGGAAGAAGAAAGACATCGAGCGCCTTTTCGCTGAAACAAAAAAAGCGTTCGGCCGGCTCGACATTCTAGTTAACAACGCTGGCGTTTACGAGTTTGGTCCGCTGGAAAACGATGACGGAGGAACATTTCCACAAGCATTTGACATCAATGTGCTCGGGTTGCTTCTCGCAATCACAGGAGGCGTTCAATTATTTTGGTCCCGAAGGCGGAAGCATGATTAATATCAGTTCCAGTGCCAGCAGTTCGCGCCGCCAATTACATCCGTCTACTAGCGACAAAGGCAGCCGTGGACGCAATAACCAAATCGCTCGCCAAGGAGCTTGGACCACGCAAAATCCGAGTTAACGCCATTAATCCCGGAATGGTGATGACCGAAGGCGTGCAGTCGCAGGCGGGTTTCTCAGGAGCGATTTCCGGAAGCATTTTGAGTCGAGACACCACTTGGGGCGCATTGGACAGACAGACGATATCGCTCCGGCCGTCGTTTTCTTGCTTCAGCGGATTCCGACTGGATCACTGGCGAAACGCTGGTCATCTCGGGCGGTTTAGCTAACGTAACAAGCTTCCAGCTTGTGGGGCGACCGGGATCTTGCCTGGTCGTGGCACTGTGACAATTCTGGCAGGCGAGACGCCCGCCTTCCCACAGCCAAGATGGCTGTGCCACGCACGTTCACTCGAAAGAGGGAGTGTCGATCAACTCTTCGGTGGCACCACAAAATCCCACACAAGCGCATTAGCCGGAACGGAATCGTCATCGGGACTTCAAGCCATGAAAGCTAGTGACTCCCTTGATCAATTATTACCGCAGGAAGCATCCGGCCACTCAACAATTTCAAGTACACCTTGGCATATACGACGGCGAGATTCGCTTCCATTGCGCGAGGCTATTCCGCTTTGGTTCGCCGTCTCCAGCCCGTTGATCGGAGTGATACTTGGATTCCTTGGTGCGTGGTTTGTCACCTGGCTCACCAGCTAGAAACGCCATGATAAATATGAACAAGGTTATCGAAATAGACTTCCTTCGCAGGGAAACGGATGTCGCTTTCTCCTGGTTGAATTCAATTGGCGATTTTGCGCTGCGTCGGATTCTGATTGTTGATAACGACAAGAACACGACTCATCTGGTCAAAATTCTTCTCGAAAAGACGGGGCGCTATCTGGTCTTCGAAGAAAACGATTCTACCAGGGCCCACCAGACTGCCCGGAATTTTCGACCGGATCTGATCTTCCTTGATGTAGTCATGCCCGACCGGGACGGAGGCGAAATTGCGGCACAAATCTGGGCGGATCCTCAGCTGCAATACACGCCAATCATTTTTCTCACAGCGCTCGTCACAAGAGCCGAGGCAAACACTGGTCTCCACATAGACGAACATCCATTTCTCGCCAAGCCGATCGACATTCAAGAGTTAATCAAGGCCATTGAAGCTCATGTGCCCGCGCGAGCAAAAGGCGTCGGCTAACGCGAGCGTGCCTAATTTGTGGTCTGTTGCACCGGTACGCCGGGGATCAATTCATCCGTTGAACGATTTAACGCGGCGAAACCGTTCGTCACTTTGAGGTCGGTCGGCGCACCTTTAGGTAAGTCGCATCTCTCCAAGGAGAGACCGGGAAACAGCTCTTCGGTAGCACCTCAAAATCCCACTGACTCGCAATGGCGGCGAATGCCTGAACTATTAAGCTAAGGTATGAAAAAGATTAAATTTATCAGCTTGGTAAGCACCGCTCTCCTGGGTCTTGCTTTGCCAGCTTGGGCAGGTCCTCGCGGGGGTGGAGGCGGATTTCACGGCGGAGGTTTTTCTGGCGGCGGTCGCCCTGGTGGTGGCAGCCATTCCGGCGGCGGCTCGCGCGCCGCGCCAGCCTTCAACGGCGGTGGTTTTCGAGGAACACCAGTCACCCGCGGAGCATACTTTACCGGCAGAAGCGTTGGCCGACCAAGTGCTGGACCTCGATTCTACTATGGTGGTAATCGCATGTCTGCCGTGCGGCCGCAGGGATTCACTCGATCAGTCAGTCGGCCCACCAGGCCGTATATCGGCAGCTCCGCTTTAGCTACTCGGCAACCAAACCGCGTAAGTTCAATTGCAGGGCGAAACCGCGCTACAGATCCGCGGATTTCGACCGCAACAAATCGTCAATCAAATCGCGTAGGCTCAGTTGCAGGCCGGAATCGGATTTCAAATCCACGGACCTCGACCGCAGCTAACCGACAGTCTGCGGCAAATCGCCAATCATTCCTGAAGAACCATGCATCTGAACGTCATGATGCGAACTGGCACCACGACTGGGACCGGCACCATTCACATTTTCACCACAATAAAGTCTTTGTTTTTCTCAATGGCTTCTGGTGGGGCCTGGATCCCTGGTTCTATTCGAATTACGCCTATGACTATTATCCATATGATGACTACGGCTATAATCCGTACGACTACGGTTATGGTAATTCCTATGACTACTCAGCTAATCCCTACGATTACTACAACTACTCCCCGTACAGCGATGATGATCAGCCGGGCTATGCTGGTTCAGGTCAGTCAGCAGCCAATGCAACCGTGAGCGCGGTTCAGTCGGAGCTTTCGAGGCTTGGTTATTATAATGGCGAGATCGATGGAGCTCTTGGCGATCAAACAGAGGCCGCTCTCGCCCGGTACCAACAAGATCGCGACCTAAGTGTTACGGGAACGATGGATGCGCCTACCCTTCAATCGCTCGGAATCAGATGATGAGCGGCTACATCCTCTTCTTTGTGAGGGAACGCGAGACAAATGGAGGTGGGCGCCTCCGACGGTGCTCACTTCCAGTTCGCCTGACCTGAGTGCGCAGAGTGACATCTTGCGAAGGCGAAGTTAGCAAAGACGTTTCGCGGACATGAATCTACAATTGGCAGGAAAGAGTGCATTGGTCACCGGCTCGACGGCAGGTATCGGCTTTGCGATCGCTCGCACTTTGGCCCGGGAAGGTGCGTTCGTTGTTATTACTGGCCGTACTAAGGATCGCGTCAACGCCGCCATCAAAACGATTCAAGAGGAAATCGGCGACATAAAAGTCAGCGGCATAGCTGCCGATCTCGGAACAGCGCGGGGCAGTGCGAAATGCATCGAGGCTCTGCCCACCGTAGATGTTCTTGTCAATAATCTTGGCGTGTACGAGCCGAAGCCGTTCGAGAAAATCACCGACGACGACTGGCACGCCATCATCGAGACAAATTTTATGAGCGGGGTTCGCCTGTGCCGGCATTACCTGCCACACATGAAGGCAGCAAATTGGGGTCGCATCGTTTTCATTTCCAGCGAGTCCGCTGTGAACATTCCTGTCGAGATGATTCATTACGGTGTAACCAAAACCATGCAGGTCGCGCTGGCCCGCGGTTTGGCAGAAACGACGTCGGGCACCGGTGTTACAGTGAATTCAATTCTCGCCGGCCCGACACGCTCGGAAGGCGTCGAGCAATTCATCGCCGATGTTGCAAAAACGAAGGGGACCGCGCCTGCCGAAATAGAAAAGGATTTCTTTAGGACGGTGAGACCAAGCTCGCTTCTGCAACGCTTTGCCACAATCGAGGAAGTAGCCGCATTAGTTGCGTTTGTGGCGAGCCCTCTTTCATCTGCCACCAACGGCGCGGCTCTACGCGTCGAAGGCGGCGTACTCCGGTCGATCGTCTAGACACGCATGACACTGCGTTTCACTAAAAGGAATTCCACTGTTACCAAGACCAACTCCGACTTTTTTGCGTTATATTTTGGTGAAAACATCGCCCATGATCCAACAGCAAGACTTCATTCAGCCGCAGCAATTGAATCTCAAAGACGACGGTATTTTCCCAAATAGTCCTCTTCCCTTGCTGCTCTATCGGCGGGCAATTATAACGGATGCCGAAGATCCGGCGTCCATTGTTGAAAAACGTTTTGCCGAGAACGACTGGACCAACTCATGGCGAGACGGAGTCTATTCCTTTCCTCATTACCACAGCACGTCGCACGAAGTGCTTGGTGTTTATTCCGGTGCTGCCACTCTTCGCCTCGGTGGCGAGCACGGCAAAAACGTCGAGGTGCACGTTGGCGACGTGATAGTTATTCCAGCGGGTGTGGCTCATCAGAACATCGGCGCCAGTGACGATTTTGGCGTTGTAGGAGCGTATCCGGGCGGACGCGATTGGGATTTGCTTCGGGGATTACCGGGCGAGCGACCAAAGGCCGACCATAATATTGCGGCTTTGCCGATGCCTGAGAACGACCCAATTTATGGAGCGAAAGGTCCGTTGCGACAGCTTTGGAAATTGAAATCCACAACCGGCTGATCGGAGCACAGGCATCTTGCCTGTGGGGCAACCAGGCGTCTCGCCTGGTCACGACGATTTCTTCTCGGCAGGCAAGATGCCCGCCGGCCACACAGCCAGGATGGCTGTGCTCCTACTCGCGGTTGATACCAAGCAGCCTAAGATTCCCGACATGACTTCAGCGAAACACAATTCTGTCACTGCAAAGTTCAGGACGATGCACGAGTCAGGATGCTTCGTGCTTCCAAACCCATGGGACATCGGAACGGCGATCTACTTGGAGAATCTCGGTTTCGAAGCGCTCGCCACCACTTCAGCAGGGTTCGCTTTCTCCCGCGGAAGACGCGACGGCGGCGTTTCACGTGACGAAATGCTCGCGCACATCCGGGAAATTGTGGAGGCAACGACGTTGCCAGTAAACGCAGATTTCCTGGCCGGTTACGCTGATGAACCAGAAGGCGTGGCAGCGAACGTGCGACTTTGTGTTGCAACCGGAGTTGCTGGTTTATCGATCGAAGACAACACAGGTCGGACGGACGTGCCGCTCTACGAGAAAAAACTCGCAATCGATCGTATTCGAGCGGCGCGCTCAGCGATTGAAGGTTCAGGCAGCGGCGTCGTCCTAACGGGCCGCTGTGAAGCCTGGCTGGTGCACGATCCCGAGCCGTTCCATACGGTTCTCGACCGGCTTGCTGCTTACGCCGAAGCCGGGGCTGATTGCCTCTACGCGCCTGGTGTCAGCAAACCGGATGAAATTGCGCAAATTGTGAAAACAGTTGCCCCAAAGCCTGTCAACTTACTCGTCTCAGGATTCAATCATCAGCTTTCACGTTCCCAACTGGCCGATCTCGGGGTGCGCCGCATCTCTGTTGGTTCCGGCCTTGCGCTGGCTACATGGGGCACATTTCTCCGCGCGGCCAAAGAAATTAAAGCAAACGGCACATTCAATCTTCTGGCTAATAGCGCAGCGTCAGCCGACTTAAACGAACTGTTTCGGGAGAAATCGTAATTCGTCGCGGCCCGAGCCTGCGTTTATCACTTCGGTATTGGAATTTGCGTACCATGACGTCATTGTGCTCGAATGAAAATCGCTACCATCATCGTTCGCCTTCTTCTCGGATTGATGTTCGTCGTCTTCGGCTTGAACTTCTTTTTAAATTTCATTCCCGCGCCTCCGCCGTCGCCAGGCCTGGCTGCGGATTATTTCAAGGTTTTCGCCGCCAGTCGCTACATGTACGTGGTTGGCGCCCTGCAACTGCTCAGCGGATTACTCTTGTTGATCGGCCGTTTCGTGCCCCTTGCTCTAACTATTCTCGCTGCGATGATCTTCAACATTTGGACATTTCACATCTTGATGGATCCGAAAGGTCTTTTTCCGATGGCAATCATCGCCATAGTGCTGGAACTTTTCCTGGCTTGGTCATATCGCGACCGTTTCGTGGGCATTTTGCGGCCGTAATTTCGACATGAGTGCACAACAGAATGACAAAACCCCAGACGTTGTGGTGCACGGCACTGCAAACGGCTTTCGACAAGATGTCGTTGTTGGTAAGCATAGTCTTGTCGCTGACGAACCAGTCAGCGCCGGTGGCGGCGATGCCGGCCCAGACCCATACGATTATCTTCTGACCGCGCTCGGCGTCTGCACTTCCATGACCGTCGGCTTATACGCGCGCCGGAAACAATTTCCTCTCAAGAACATCACGGTTTCGCTCCGGCACTCGCGTATTTATGCAAATGATTGCGAAGAGTGCGAAACGAAAGAGGGCATGCTGGACAGGATCGACATCCAAGTGGAATTGACTGGGTCTCTAAGTGCGGAGCAACATGCAACACTGATGGAGATTGCCGAGAAATGCCCGGTACATCGCACGCTCACATCGGAGATCAACATTCGCTTGCGACCTGCTCAGAAATCGTCTTCAACATGATCGTCGCTGTAGGCGTTTCAATGATGTCGGCTGGAAGATTTTCAAATACGCGCGTACATCGAACATCACGCGATGAAATAACGGGCGCCGACTAATGAAATTCCTCGCGGTTCATCCTAGCTGTTTGATGTATTCGAAGATTTATCTTCGGCTCGAACCGCTTGGCCTCGAACTTATCGCAGCAGCAGCGCGCCGCGCCGGTCACGCGGTTCGTTTGATTGATTTGCAATGCGAACCACGCCAGAATTTTGTCCGCCTGGTCGAACAGTGGCGACCGAACGTCATTGCATTCTCCGTAAATTACCTCGCCAACGTTCCTGAAGTCATCGATCTCGCTCGCACCGCGCGTGCTTTATTGCCGGAAACATTCATCTGTGTTGGTGGACACAGCGTTTCATTTATCCCGGAAGAAATTTTGCGGCACGCCGGAGGTGCTATGAATTGCGTGCTGACGGGCGAAGGCGAAACGGCGATCACCGGCCTGCTCGATGCTCTCACTGACAGTCCGCCGAACCTGAAAAACGTTCCCGGCTGTGTGACACTCGATCATCGCGGGCCGCCGCCTGCGTTCGTTCAGTCGCTCGACGACTTGTCGCCAGCCCGCGACCTGGTTCAACATCGTCACAAGTATTTCATCGGCCAGTTGGACCCGGCCGCTTCTATCGAGTTTAGCCGGGGCTGTCCGTGGGACTGCGTCTTTTGCAGTGCGTGGACATTTTACGGACGCAACTACCGCGTAAAGACACCAGAGTGCGCCGTTGAGGAACTGGCACAAGTCCGCGAGCCCGGCATTTTTATTGTAGACGACGTAGCTTTCATTCAAGCCGAGCACGGCATGCAGCTCGGCGAAGCTATTGCTCGCCGCGGAATCCGAAAACGTTATTACCTGGAAACGCGCGGTGACGTCCTCCTGCGCAATAAGGAAGTCTTCCAACTCTGGAAGCGCCTCGGCCTGACTACCATGTTCCTCGGCCTCGAAGCGATCGATGAAGAAGGATTGAAACGCTATCGCAAACGGGTGACGCTCTCCAAAAATTTCGAGGCGCTGGAGTTTGCTCGCTCGCTCGACATATCGGTGGCTGTTAATATCATTGCCGATCCCGCTTGGGACCGCGAGCGATTCAAGGTCGTACGCGATTGGTGCTTGGAAATCCCCGAGGTCGTTAACATCAGTATTAACACGCCTTATCCCGGGACGGAGACGTGGCACACCGAATCGCGTCGCCTCACTACGCGCGACTACCGGCTGTTCGACATCCAGCACGCAGTATTGCCAACCAGGTTGTCACTTCCGGAGTTTTACAAAGAGCTTGTCGAGACGCAGCGCGTGCTTTCCCGCAAGCATCTCGGCTGGGAAGCGCTGCGCCATTGCGCACGTATCGTCGTCCGGCAGTTGGCTCGCGGACAGACTAATTTTATCCGAATGCTTTGGAAATTCGACAGCGTATATAACCCGGAACTCCAGCTGGCCGATCACCGTCAACCGGTGAAATACGAAATCAGCCTGCCACCGCCTACTGTCACCAGCGTGGAGCGAGGCGCGATGTACATTCACAAAAATCGCGGGCGAAGCGGACGTCAGATCGATCATCACACGGAAGAATTTGTTAACGCCACGCGCATGGGCGACGGCGATTGATTACAGCGTCGGCGTAAAGAATAGAATTGTAGGGCAATCGCTTCGAGTGCCGGATATTTTGGCAGCCGAAACGCCCGCCCTGCCACTTTAATGGCTCGATGAGTACGACTTCCGGGAAATCGTCGAAGGGTCGCCGTTGGTCCGCTGACGTCACAAAGCATAGCGACGCACTCGATCTCAAGTCAGAGGTCTTCAAAGGGAAAGACCCACATAGTATTGCACTGTCATTAAAACGTTCTGCCGAGCGCAGCAAAAGACGCAAAGGCACGCCCTATCAATCTGCGATGTCGATGTTGAATTTTTACATCAATCGCGCTGGGAAAAACTTGCCGAAAAGGCAAAAGCAGATTTTGGAAAAGGCAAAAGGTGAATTGCGCGACCTCTTTGGGCGCAATTAGGTGGAACGCGTTGTCTGCAACGCGTTGGCAAAACAGATGCGGGTTTGCCGCCTAATATTTGCGCCTTCGGCGATTCGTTTGCCATCGGTCCGAGCCGGACAGGCATTTTCAGGAGAAGCCGATCCACCTAGAGCGTTCACAGGAGTTGACTACGTTTTCCTAATCCCACCCTTCCGTCAGCAGTGCCCGCGTTTCTTCGACTCCTATGCTCCATATCCTCATCATTTCGTCATCGTCGCGTTGATAACGACCGCCAAAGTTGCCGTCTTTAAGGTATTCCCGCAGCGACTTTGGATCGAGCCGGCGTAATTTCTCCGAATCGCTCATCGGCTTCTGCTCACGCGGCACGTCGATCTTTGCCAAACGCGTCCACGGAAAATTTTCCATCCACGATGCGTGCGAGGCGACGGAATCTATCGCCTCCACCTGCGCCCAGACCTTCGGTGCATTCCACCAGTTATGAAACTTGATCCGCACACCCGGATGATCCGCCATCCATTCGCCTATCATTCCTTGTGCAGGCGTGTTACCGCCGTGGCCATTGACGATCAAAATTCGTTTGAACCCCTGCTCTGCCATCACATCGAGAATATCGCGTACGATCGATATGTACGTTTCGACGCGCAGTGTGACCGTTCCGGGAAACGCGCGAAAATATGGCGTGATACCGTAGGCGAGCACAGGAAAGACGGGCACTCCCAACGGATCCGCTGCTTCGACAGCCAGGCGTTCCGCCAAAATGCTGTCTACACTCAGGCTCAGGTAAGCGTGCTGTTCGGTACAGCCCAGCGGCAAGACCGCGCGGTCGTCGCTCTTCAGATAATTCTCCACCATCATCCAATTCATTTCGCTGATTCGCATGCAGTAAGCTGATACAGGGATTTCAGGAATTCACGCAGATTTGTAAGGATCTGATAAACGCAATGCCTCCAAGCATTCGAACTACCTGATGAATCGGCGGACTGGGTGCGGACCTTAAACCTAACGAGCGGTAAGCCATTCCACTCCCAAATTGGAGTTGCAGATTCGGGACGGATACGAAAAATCGGTCTCGTGAAACTTTGGAAATGGAAACCGGAAAACCTACCGTCGGTCATACATTCAGTTCGAACGGCCATTGCAGCGACGATCTCTCTTGCCGTGGCGCGCATCTTCGGCCTACCGGAAGCGTACTGGGCCGCGATTGCAACGCTCGTAGTCATGCAATCGACACTCGGCGCGACTCTTTTAATTTCGGTCGAACGCATTGCCGCTACTGCTTTGGGTGCTCTGGCGGGAGCGCTGCTGGCAAACTATTTTACCGGAAATCTTTTGGTCTTCGCAGCTGCGGTATTTGCGCTGGGACTTTTGTGCGCCGGATTTCGCATGGAGAAAAGCGCGTATCGTTATGCCAGCATCACGCTCGCCATCATCGTGCTCATTCCGCGTTCAAACGCCGCCTGGATCATTGCGCTCCACCGCTTCTTCGAAGTCTCGGTTGGAATCGTCGTCGCCCTGGCGCTGGCGGGTCTGTGGCCGGAGCACCAACCAGAATCCGCGAAACAGAGCGGCGAATAAGAAGTAGCGGCGGGCGTGTCGCCCGCAATCCTCACGACTTTGCAGCCGACACGGCTGCCACCACCGAAGATTCGTTAGCCGGCGCGAACAACGCGCGGGTCCTGAGGCCCACGTGAAACGAATTCGGTAAACTCTCGTGGATGCAGGATTCCAGCGAGAATCTCAAGACTGTCGACAATGCGCGGTCCCGGGCGAGCGAAATAGGCGCTCGCGTTCACGAGATAAATCTCGCCGTCAAGCGCGGCGGGAATTGATTCGAAATCAGGAAAACTCTGGAGCAACTCGTAGTCACGCCGCGCATGATTGATATCGTAGCCACAGAGAGCGAGCACCATGATTTCGGGGCGCGCGTCGATTACCTCCCGCCAATCGACTTGCGCCGAGGGCTGATTTTTGCGGCCTAACGAATCATGGCCGCCCGCAATCTCCACGAGCTCTGGCCCCCAATGACCGGAGCAAAACGGCGGATCCATCCATTCCATCAGGAAACAGCGTGGTCGCTGCGAAATGCGATCCGCTCGGTGCCGCACGAATTCGACACGTTCCGACAATCTGGCGATGACCTCATGCGCGCGCTCCGGCACACTGCACGCTTCAGCGACGCGTCGAATATCGTCGAAAATGTCCGTGAGGGTTGTTGGCTCAAGGTTCACTACCTTTGGCGAACCTGGCAAGGTCTCGGCGAGCCGCGCAACCGTGCCATAACCGACCGCGCAGACGTCGCACAATTTCTGGGTAAGAATTATGTCCGGGCGCAGGTCCCGCAGAAGCGGTTCGTCAATTGCATAAATTGTCCCGTTATCACGCAGCGCGCGGCGCACCCATTGGTCGACTTCGCCACTCGCGAGGCCAGCATTGTGAACTGGACAATGCGTGACTCGCGACCGCGCATTTGCTTCCTCCGGAAAGTCGCATTCATGGGAGACACCCACTACCTGTTCCATCAATCCGAGCGCGGCCGTGATCTCGGTTGCAGCAGGCAAAAGAGAAACGATCCGGATCACTTTCTACTGTATCTTTCCTGGTACGAGGACAGGAGAACGAAGAAAAGGAGAAGGGTGCGGGGGTTAAAAAATTTCAAATTCCGCGAATTCTCGGCGGGCGTGCCCTACAAAACACCGACTGCCTGTGAGATCAGCAGGACAACGATGGTGAGCGAAATCAAAATCTGGACCATCGCTAGGATTTTTGCCCAGCGCGCCAGCAAAGGTGAATCGGTTGGACCAAAAGTGGAGCTCTGGGTAAACGCGACAAACAGATAATCGACAAAGCGCGGTCGCCAGCGGGCGCAAGCAAATTGTCCGCGCTCGTCATGCGGAATCTGCATCTGCGGAAAGAGAAAGCTTTTGCTGCCAAACTTCTTTTCCTGCTGGCGCAAAGTCGGACCACCGCCATCGAGCCGCCAATACCACAACGCAAAGACGATCACGTTCGTTAGCCAGAGAAGTCCGCCTGAACGCAGCAGCCGCACCGGGGACTCTCGGTGCCCGGGCAACGCGCGCACAAGCAGAATGACCGATCCTATGAGGGCCAGCGTTGTAATTCCATTAATCACAAAACCGAGCGTGCGATTCAGTGATTGTTTGCCGACCCGGTGGCTTACCACTGTCGGAACAAGCAAAACCACGATCAGTGTAGGCAATAACCAAATCGGTCCGACCACCAGGTCGCGCGGCAGCGCCAGGTAAATTGCACAGATCGCCAGGAAGGCCAGCACGGCCTGTCCGCGCGGTTCCGGCTTGTCGATGTGTTCTGGCGACGCAGTCATCAGCTGTGCCTATAACCAAAATTTCGCGACAAAGCTATCTCGAGATAAGCGCATGTGCGTCGCATCGCTTTTACCAATTCAATGCCTCGGAGTCGTCGATCATGCCGGATAAACTTTTGAATCCAAGATGGACAACCGGTGCGTCTCAGCTACAGGAGACATTCTTACTCTGAAGCGAATACATGTTTAAGCGCATTCTCAAGTGGCTCGGTGCGATTATTGCAGTCCTCGTAATCGTGATCGCAATATTCCTGGTCAATCTCATTTGGTTTCGGCCATGGAGCTTGAATCTGTTTTACGAAAAGGTGTTCGCCGAAATTCTCTTCGATCATCCGGAGATTCTCTCAACACTCGGCTTGGTCGAGCAATTCGGGATCACAGGGCACAACGGAAAGCTCGACGACGAATCGCCTGCGCATCAACAGCGCGAGTTCGGCAGGTGGAAACGCGATCTGGCCCAGCTTCGCCAGTACCCGGTCGATCGCCAATCGTCTTCGCAAAAGCTTTCCACGCGTGTGTTGGCTTGGTTTTTGCAAGTACAAGCCGAAGGCGAGAAATGGCAGTGGCATGATTATCCCGTTAATCAGCTCTTCGGAGTGCAAAACCAGTTTCCGTCATTCATGGCAAATACGCACCGGCTCCTCAGCAAGAAGGATTGCGATTACTACGTGATGCGGCTCGATGCGCTACCGAACAAGTTCGATCAAGTCCTCGACGGGCTGAAAGTCCGCGAACAAAAACAGATTTTGCCACCGCGTTTTGTGGTTGAAGAAGTGCTCAAGGAAATGACCGATTTCATCGGCAAACCTGCTTCGGAAAATATTCTGGCGACTTCATTCAAGACCCGCGCCGCCAAGATCGACAAGTTAAGCGAGACTGAGCGCACTGACTTTCAGGCGCGTGTCGAATCGGCAATAACCAACAAAGTCTATCCGGCCTATCAAAAGCTAATCGATTATTTCCGTGAAATTTTGCCAAAAACGACAACCGACGATGGCGTTTGGAAATTGCCGGACGGCGATGCCTTCTATGCCTACAAGTTGCATGAAAACACGACCACGACGCTCAAGCCGAATGAGGTGCATGAGCTTGGCCTCCGCGAAGTGGCTCGTATTGAAGGTGAGATGCAGACAATTCTCGATGCAAACGGCTTTGCAGGTCAGCCGATCGGAGAAGCGATGGACAAGCTCGCGAAAGATCCGCGTTTTCTTTATTCGAACGATGACAAGGGACGTGCCGATGCTTTGACAAGGTATGCGGAGTTGATCAGGCAGGCGACAGAGCGCTCGTCGAAAGAACTTTTTCTCACTACCCCGCACGCGAAGATCGAAGTGCGCCGCGTTCCCGAGTTCAAGGAAGCCACTGCCCCGGGAGCTTACTACGATATCGCCGCCATGGACGGCAGCCGGCCCGGGATTTTCTTCGCGAATTTGCGCGACATGAACGAAGTGCCCAAATGGAGCATGCCAACGCTCGCATATCATGAGGGCGTGCCAGGACATCATTGGCAACTTTGCACCGCGGAGGAACTCAAAGGCGTTCCGCAATTTCGCAAAGTGCTGCCGTTCACCGCGTACTCAGAAGGCTGGGCGCTTTACTGCGAATGGCTGGCGAAACAAGTCGGCTGGTACGACGACGATCCATTTGGAGATCTGGGACGCCTTCGTGACGAACTTTTCCGCGCCGTTCGATTGGTCGTCGATACGGGCATTCACGCGAAACACTGGACCCGCGAACAAGCGATCGCTTACATGCGCGAGAAAACCAGGATGGGCGAGAAAGAAGTTAAATCCGAAATCGAACGTTACATCGTCGCACCCGGCCAGGCGTGTGCCTACAAAATCGGGATGCTAAAGATTCAGGAACTGCGCGCACGTGCCCAGAAGGAACTGGGAGACAAATTCGATCAGCGCGAGTTTCACGATGTGGTGCTCAAAAATGGCGCGTTGCCTCTCGAGATTCTCGAGGAACAAGTGAACGATTACATTCAGCGCAAGAAGGGATAACTGTAGCCACGGTCCTGTGGGCCGTTTAATGTGCCTCGTTTTGCCTGAAGCGGCGCATAGCGCCGTGGCTACAATAAGAGGCCAAGATGCGCAAAATCCTGATCCCACTGGCGATCCTCATCGCTTTTGTCATTGCCTTGCTGGCTACCTGGATTTTTGGCGGACGCCAGATTTCACTTTTCCTCGATCGCTTTGGGACGATTGAAACGACGTCCGCGCGAATTCACTCGCTGGCGTATGAAGGGAACGGAACTGGCGGCATTTTTCGCGTGAACGATCTCGGGCTGAGTCTAAACGACAGGAACGGCCCGGCTCCGAGCATCGGCACGACGAAAGATGATCAGCTTGGACTGGCAAACGGCGGAAAGGTTTTCGCGTTCGGCCCGGCGCGATCACAGGCGGAGAATCTTGCTGTCGTACCGCCCGCGGGTGACGATGCTTTCATCGAAATCCGCCGGAGCATTCTCAACTGGCCAACGCCATTCGACCTCAATTTTATGACCGGGCAGTCCCCGTCATGGAAACGCCATTTGTATTATCGGTTGCTTTGGAAAAAACCCTCTGGCGCAAAACTAGAGATGTTGTGGCGCTATGAGCAATACTTCTATCCAGCAAACGGCTGGGCCAGCGGATTCATGACGCGCGCAGGCTCAACCGGCCTTATCCAAGTTGCTATTATGGAGTGACAGGTCTGGCGATTACGTACCGCGGATGCCTGGAAACTACTGCTTCCTTGCAGCCTTGTCTGTCACACACTTCGTTGCATCATTATTGCGTGCGACTTTCGCAGAAACTTCAAAAACTTCTTTCACTCGACGCAGGCCAAAGCCTTTGGGAGCACATTTGCCGTTCCACTCACCCAGTGAGCGCTCGACGAATTCTTGGCACGATCGATCGGGCCGAATTAGAGAGGTTACGAGAGTGCTATCCTTACAGGCCTAACGCGCGAAAGATCAATGCTTACGAGGATGCAAGGTACTGGATTGGGGTGAACGTCAAGCGCGCACAGGACCTTTGGCTCGATCGTTCTCCGCCACTGCAGATCCTCGATCTTGGCTGCGGCGCGGGTTACTTTCTCTACCTCTGCCGATTACTTGGTCACGAAGGACTCGGGTTTGACCAAGATGAGGAGCCGTTCTTTCGCGGAACAACCGAGTTCTTCAAGGTCCGACGCGTAATCGGGCGTATCGAACCGCAAACGCCATTGCCCGATCTCGGAAGAAAATTCGATCTCGTGACCGGACATCGCGTTTGTTTTCACCGTCTCGCACGTACCGAGAACGGAGAATGGCTTGAATGGACGCCTGACGATTGGAAATTTTTTATCAAGGATATCCGGACACGATTTCTCAAACCCAAGGGGCGTCTCCTGCTGGAATTTAATCGACGGCAGGATGGGTCCTCATTTTTCACAGATGAATTGCGCGCCTTCTTTGAGTCCCAAGGTGCGCGCATTTTCCGTTGGAAAGCGCTGTTAGCTGCAGACCCAAATCAACGCCCACGATTCAAACTGACACGGTGAGGACATCACACTGCGATGCTCCTGTAGCGGCAGGCGTGTTGCCTGCTCTACGATGGCGGACCGCAGCCGACACGGCTGCCTGGTTGCTACAATTTCCAGTCGGAGCAATCCCAGCTCAATAGCTGCTCGAGCTTTGCGATGTCTTCCTGGAATAGATTGTACAGGAAAACCTTTTCCTCCCAATTCATCGCCCGCTCGTAAGGCACAATATTCCTATCTTTGCTTCGAACCGAACGGAGTGGATTGAGACCGAGAAATGAAAAGATGGAAGTGAGCGTTTCACGCTGCTTCTCTTTAAAGGCTTCAAACTTGACCGCCTTGATCTGGTCGCGCGGGAAGAGTTTGAGCAGGCGCTCGACTTGTTGCCCGTAAAATCCGCGATCTACATAAGCAAAACGACGCGCTTCAGTAGGCGGCGCACCGGCGATGCGTGTTTTCTCTTCTCGCACGGCATCGAAAAAATCCAGCGGCTCGCGACCTCTAAATCGTTGCATGTTCCAGTGAGCAAAGGCCCGGTCGATCGGATTCCGCAGCAGGATCAGCAATTTGCTTTTCGGATTGTATTTCCAAATCCTTTCCGCTGCCGGTTTGTGATAAATGTAACTTGGCGTGCAATCACCAGCGATAGTTGAAGGACCAAGGGGCGGATAATGTTTGTGTAATTCCTCATAATCGACCCCGGAAACAAACAAAGCGTCGTTATCAAAAAAATGTATTTCCTGCTGATCACCCATCGTGATGTTTGGGTGTTTGCTTAGAAAATAATGCAATGCTGTCGTGCCGGATTTTTGCGCCCCGGCCAGAATGAACTCCAGCCGCTCGATCTTTGCTTCTCCGGCGCTTATGGGAATCTACATGGGAACGTCAAGGGCATCCGTGCTTCCTAATCGTGCTCGTGCTCATGCTCGATGTCGATTCGGTCATTTACGAGTCAGGAGCAAGAGCACGAGCATGAGTAAGAGGGCCGTTGTCGCTCTTACGCCGCCATCTTATGATGCGCCCATGTCTAAGGCATTTCGCGCGGCTTTTCGTGGTTCACTTTTCGTTCTCACAGTTGCATTAAATACATCCGTGTCCGCCGATGAAGGAATGTGGCTTTTCAATGCGCCACCCCTCAAGCAGCTTAAAGAGAAATATCAGTTCGAACTGACGCAGCGATGGTTGGAGCACCTGCAAAAAGCAAGCGTTCGTTTCAACTCTGGTGGCAGCGGCTCATTCGTATCTGCAAATGGTCTTGTCATTACAAATCACCATGTCGGCGCCGATACACTGCAAAAGATTAGCAACCCGCAGCACAACTATTTAAAGGACGGCTTCTACGCGAGAACCCAGGCGGACGAAATCAAATCGACCGATCTCGAGCTCAACGTCCTGATGTCAATTGAAGACGTGACAGCGCGCGTAAACGGAGCGGTGAAACCGGGAATGACGAACGACCAGGCTTCCACTGCGCGCAACTCAGTCATCGCGACGATTGAGAAGGAAAGCAAGGATAAGACCGCGCTGCGTTCGGATGTGGTTACCCTCTATCAAGGCGGAGCGTACCATCTTTATCGCTACAAACGCTATGATGATGTGCGGCTGGTTTTCGCGCCGGAGCAGCAGATAGCATTTTACGGAGGCGACCCGGATAATTTCGAGTACCCCCGTTACGATCTCGATATCTGCATTTTTCGGGTTTACGAAAACGGAAAGCCCGCGAAGGTCGACGATTTTCTCAAATGGAATTCGCGTGGGCCGAGCGATGGCGAACTTACCTTCGTGAGCGGCAGCCCTGGTAAGACCGATCGGCAACTTGCGCTGGATGAGCTGGCGGATATGCGGGATCGCTATTTGCCTTATGTCCTGCGCATGTTTAATCGGCGCGAGGTGCTGGGACTGGCGTACGGTGCGCGCTCGTTCGAAAACGCAAGAAAAGCGCGGGACGATCTTTTCGGCGATCAGAACAACCGGAAACGTTATAACGGTTATCTTGCCGGCCTACTTGATCCACAAATCTGGTCAGCTCTTCAGGCACGCGAACAAAAACTGCGTGACGCGATCACGCGCGATCCGAACTTGAAATCGACGATCGCTGCATACGATCAAATCAAAGGTGCTCAGGCCGAAATCGCCAAAAACGCGCCGCTATACAATTATCTTGAACAGGAACGACCGAGCCCGGTCGGTTATCGCGGCCCGCGCGCGCTGTTCGGAAATCTTTTCAAATACGCGCGCCTGCTGGTTCGTGCAGTAGACGAGCGGGGCAAACCGAATGGCGAACGAATTGCCCAGTTTCGCGACAGCGCACGCGATTCACTGGAGCTGGAACTTTTTTCGACCGAGCCTATTTACGACGATTACGAGATCCTGCGCCTGACCGATTCGTTGACCGATTTCGCCTCCCAATTTGGAGCGGACGATCCACTCGTAAAAAAAGTGCTCGCTGGAAAATCGCCGCATGATCGCGCCGTCGAGCTCGTTTCGGGCACCAAGCTGAAAGACGTCGCAGTGCGCAAAAATCTCTACGGGAAGGAGGCCACCGCATTGCAAGCAGCGCATGATCCGATGATCGATCTCGCGCGCCTGGTCGACGGCCCGGCGAGAGAAGCGAAGAAAATTTACGACGCGCAAGATGAGATCAAAAAACAGGCGTATTCGGATATCGCCAAGGCACGTTTTGCAATCGAAGGCACGGGCAGTTATCCGGATGCAACCTTCACGCTTCGCCTTTCCTACGGAACAGTGCGCGGCTACGAACAGGACGGAAAACAAATTCCCGCCTTTACCGATTTCGCTGGTTTATATCAACGTTCCGCCGAGCACGACAACAGGCCGCCGTTCGATTTGCCGAAACGCTGGATCGACAAGAAAGCCAGCTTGAATCTGGCAACACATTTCAATTTCGTTTCTGACGCCGACATCATTGGCGGCAACAGTGGCAGCCCTGTTGTAAATAAGGAAAACGAATTCGTTGGCATTATTTTCGACGGCAACATTCAGTCGTTGGTGCTCGATTGCATTTTCACCGACACTCAAGCGCGCGCCGTCTCCGTTGATTCCGCTGCCATCACCGAAGCGCTGCGCAAGGTTTATGACGCGACCGCTCTCGCGGATGAACTAGAAGGCGCAAAATGATTCTCCGCAATTCTTGAAAATACCTGGTAGGGACGCCGCGCTGCGGTGTCCGGACAGCGCAGCGCGCTGTCCCTACCACCGCTCGGCAATGAAAACGTACGGCCAGTCTTCTGACCGCTGCACCGATCCCGCACGGACGGGATTCGCCAGAATGTAATCAGCCTTGTCACGAAAACTGTCTTCCCTACGCAGCCGATTTCGAAGAAATCGCGCTGCCAATCGATCTCCAAGGTTTTAGCAGTCGATTCCTTCCACTTACTCACGATTGTCTGCACGCGTTTTTCCATCTCAGGAAACCAGACCATCAGATGCATATGATCGGGCATGACCAACGCAAGCCGGAC
This sequence comes from uncultured Verrucomicrobiae bacterium, assembly GCA_963836455.1. GTDB lineage: Bacteria > Verrucomicrobiota > Verrucomicrobiia > Chthoniobacterales > UBA10450 > Udaeobacter. The sequence goes on along the minus strand of CAWIJH010000015.1, from coordinate 2,553 downwards.
GTACCAAGCTCCCTTTTCATTTCGATGCTTGATAGTTTCGAAGAGATTGTTCGCGGTCTATTCATTCGCCAATTGATTGATCCCACGCCGAGCGCAGCAGACAATAATAAAGTAACAGGCTTTGCCTGGATCAACCCAGAGCGGAACGTCATGCGGCAATCGTTTGCGGTGTGGAACCTTCACTGAGAACCCGGCGGCGTCCGGACGGCGCAGCGCACCGTCCCTACCCCAGAGTTTGCTCAACAGTGTTTTCCACCGCGCCCAGGCTTCGTCGTGAGCTTTCTTGTCGCCTTCGCGAACGGCGGGATTGGACGGTTCGCCGGAACGCATGAAACCGTGGCCGGCGCCTTTGTAAATCACCGGCTCATATTTCTTGCCAGCGGCTTTCATTAACTCTTCCGCCTTCGGAATCGTCGCGTTCACTCGTTCGTCTTTCTCGCCGTAAAATCCGTAAACCGGACACGCGATATTCGCGTCCTTGGAAGCTTCATCCAGGCGCCTCCCATAAAACGAATAAGCCGCTTTTAATTTCGGATTCTGATTCGCGTACACTGAAAGTCCATCCGCCGCCCCGACAAAATCCGCAGACGGCAAGCGTGCCGTTGCATGCGGAATTTTGAGCGCGTAATCGGCCGTCGCATCGAGATCCGCTTTGACCTGTTCTTGTGTCACGGCCGAGATCGCTTTGCTGGCGCTATCGGCATCTTCAAACTTTTGGCCATTGAGAAAATCGGGCGCAATCGCGATGACTCCATTTTCGGCCAGCTCATCGCACAGGCTGCGGAGCCAATCGGTTAGGCCAAAAATTTCCTGAATGACCAGCACGACAGGGGTTTTGTCTTTACGCTCGGGATAAACGACGAAGGCTTTAATCGTGCGGTCGCCTGACTTGATATCGACCCATTCGCCGTGGCGGGGCGAATTGTTCAGGCGGTCCTTGCCGAAATCCTTGTACTCTTGTGCGGAAAGCGATTGTCCCCTGGCAGAAAGGAGTCCTACGATTAATCGCAACAGCCAGTACGCCAGATTGGGATAACGATTAAATCATTCATCGCCGGTAACGCGGATGCCGGTGTTTTGCACGGCTAAGCGTCGTCGTCGCCGAGGCTTTCCCTTTTCCCATCATCGCATCGATGCTCCAACTGCCGGATCCACGCAGAAAAATGTAAAAAAACACGAAACAGTAAACCACCGCCAGCTCGCCCTTGTTTACGTAAGGAATCAAAGCCCTCTTCGGTGCATGCATCATAAAAAATGCCGACGGCCATTTCACCGGAGGCGACGAACGCTGCGACTCGCGTCAACAGACCAAACGCAATGAGAAATCCGCAGACGATCTCCACCCAGCCTCCGTACCACCATCAACGGCGGAAGCGCTTCGGTCTTTCGGGTAAAACGTGCCGAATATCTTGTCCAGCCCATGGCAGGCAAACATCAGTCCAACCACCAAACGCATGATGCAATAAAACGGATCGGCAAATCGATTTAGAAAGTTCATGAGGGCTGAGGCTGAACGATGTCGAGCTGGCGTGTCAAGCCAATCGCGTCCATCGTAACGGCTTTCTTCGCCGACGCTATGTGCTTAGCGCGAGCCGTTCGCCCTCACCTCGATCCTCTCCCTCAGGGAGAGGAAGACGCGAAGCGCCAGGTGAGGGAAATTCTAAATCGCGAGCGAAAAAATTCTCACGCCGCTTTCTTTGAGGGCGCTTTGTATTTGGCACGTCGCTTTTTTTCTTCCGCCGCGCGTTTGCTCCAAGCTCTTCTGTAAGACGGAAACCAGATCGATTACCTTCGTCGGCTTGGGTGCTTTCTTTGGTTTTTCTTCAATCTCTTTTCCGCCAGCTTCCACTTTCTCCTCGATCACTTCCATAAGCGCTTCGCGATAATCGTCGCGGTATTTTTCAGGATTCCATTTTCGAGCTCATGCTGTCGATTAACGATTTGGCCATGTTCATCTCGCGTTTGCCGACCTCGACCTTTTTTGGGACATGCAATTTTCCAGGGTCTGCCAAGTTCATCGGCGAAATGCATGAACTCCAGAACGAGCGCGCCGTCTTCCGGTTTTACGCCAGCGAGATATTGACGCGTCTTGATCACGACCTTGGCGATGCCGACCTTCTTGCTGTTTTCCAATGAGTCACGGAGCAGAGCGTAGGCTTTGTCGCCGCCCTTTTGTGGCTCGAGATAATACGGCTTATAGAAAAACATCGGATCGATCTCCTCCAGATCGACGAAATCCTGAATATCCACCGTCTGAGTCGCCTCGAGATCGACCCGATCAAAATCTTCGTCCTTGAGCACGATGTATTTTCCTTTCTCATACTCGTACCCTTTCACGATCTGGTCCCACGGAACTTCCTTGCCGTCCTTCTCCGCGACGCGCTTGTAATTTACCGGGACTCAAATCGCTTTTGCGGAGCAAACGAAACTTGAGCTCCTCTCGCCGCGTCGCGGGATAGAGAGCGATTGGAATGTTAACCAGACCGAAGCTGATACTGCCTTTCCAGATTGCTCTTGGCATACAATGAATTCGCGTGGCGAGCATGAACCGCG
>CAWIJH010000014.1:0-147481 GCA_963836455.1 uncultured Verrucomicrobiae bacterium | reverse complement strand
GCAGACCGCAGAGCCGCGCGCGAACCTGCTTCATAGCACAGCTCGATATAAAACCCGAAAGCGTTTCGGGTTTTCGATTGCTGATGCCTTCGAGCCATGGCTCTGAATTGTTGGCGCCAGGAGCCATGTCCGCATTACAAAAATATAAGGTTAAAAAGATTGACCTGTTTTCTGTGACGGTAACAAACTCGTTCCTCGGGGAACGTGTAGGGAACAAAAAAACTCCAACTCCAACTTCAGCTTAACATCATATGAAAACACTCCGTCGAATCAGCAAAAACCGTGCGTTCACAAATCTCCGTATTCTGACTGCGGTTCTCCTAGTCTTAGCCGCGGCAGCATTGGTATTCCTGACGGTATCGCCACCCGCCGCTGCTCAGCCGACCGCGCGCACGCGGCCTCTTGTTCCAAATCTTACTCCAAAATTCTTGAAACCGGTGGCGTTCGACGTATCGCCTGCTCTTCGCAATTTGCCACGGGTTGCGAGACCTTTGCCCTTCCCTCCCGGCACAATATTGGAGGTGCGACCCGAGCGGCGAGGATCAGAAGGTCTACGGGCGCACCGAGTCCGGCCCTACCGTGCCGACAGTGTACGTCAGCTGTTCAACCTGACTCCAACCATCCCCGCTCCATTGCTCACTTTCGAGGGAATGTCGAATCAGGACAATTTCGACGTCTTCGGTTTCAGGGTTAATCCGCCTGACCCCGTAGGCGATGTTGGCCCGAATCACTACGTGGAGATGATCAACCTCGTGTTCGCGGTTTACGACAAGGCGGGAAATCTGCTGCTGGGGCCGGTTGATACCGGTACGTTGTGGGCCGGGTTCCCAATCGAAGACTGCACCGACCCCTCGGGTGACCCAATCGTGCTTTACGACCAGACCACCGACCACTGGATCCTGAGCCAGTTCACGACCCGCGGACTCTCCGCACAGGTTCCGATCTACAACTGCGTCGCGGTATCGCAGACCGGCGACCCGACCGGCGCCTACTATCGCTACGCGTTCATCACTCAGCCAGATGAGGTCGATGGTGGCTACTTCTTCCCCGACTACCCGAAGTACGGCGTATGGTCGAATTCGTATATCCTCACGACACGGGACTTCGGATGGGTCGACAGGTACGGGATCAGCGTCTACGCGCTCGAGAAGAACAAGATGGTGAACGGCGAGCCGAACGCGCGCGCGGTGCAGTTCTTCCTCGAAGCCAACGTGACGCCGACGGGCACCGTGCCACTAGAGCTTGTCGGTGACGGCCTCCTCCCGCCCGATATGGACGGCAACCGCCGCCCCATTGACGGTGCCCCCGCGCCGATTGTCGGGTACGCAGGACGATAGTGCCGATTATGGCGCGACATTCGACGCACTCAACATTTGGGAGCTGAGCATCAAGTGGAGTGCACATCCCACAGCTTCGCTGGTTCTCGCCGCACAGCTGCCTACCGAGCCCTTTGACTCGATCTATCCGTGTGCACCAACGTCCCGCGACTGCCTGCCGGAGCCCGGAATCGTGAACCCTGCTCAATACCTAGACATCCTGTCATATCGGCAGCGGCCAACCTGGCGGCTCGCTTACCGGAACTTCGGCACGTACGAGTCGCTCGTAACCAACCAGTCGGTCGAGGCGGCGCCCGGCGTTGCTGGCGCCCGGTGGTACGAGATCCGGAGGACAGGCAGCAGACCGCCGGGCCCGATAACGTACAGTATTCACCAACAGGGGACGTACGCCCCGGGCGACGGCGTCCATCGCTGGATGGGCAGCATCGCGCAGGACAAGAAGGGGAATATGGCTCTTGGCTATAGCGTAGTAAATGGAGTAGATGTCTTTCCAGGCAGTCGCTACACGGGGCGGCTCGCCGGCGATCCGCTGGGCATGATGACTCTGGGCGAAGGCACGATCATCGACGGTAGTGGCGTGCAGACGACCACAAATTCGCGCTGGGGAGACTACACCTCGATGAACATCGACCCCAGTGACGACTGCACGTTCTGGTATGTGAACGAGTATTACACTTTGGCCGGACAGGCTTCCAGTCCAGCAGGCTGGCAGACCCGAGTCGGTACTTTCAAGTTGCCGGGCTGTCAGTAGCCCTTCTCGAACACAGCCAGCGCAAAAGCAGCCCTAATAACGAATAGACAGCATCGTCCATCGTGGATGATCCTAGCCTTTAGTCGGTATCTTCTCTTCAGTCGGTGAAAGTCAACATACCCGAAGCGGAAGCGGCGGAGCGGTTGAAGGATTTGATCCGCGAACATGGCAAATGGGTTGACGCCGCACCACAGGGGAGTGCTTTGGAAACAGTTTCCTAACGCTGCTCTACTCGATCTGCGGAGGTTTGACTCCTCTTCAGTCTCTGCGATACTCCCCGCTTCCCTCCCCGGAAAGCCACTCTTCCATGGATAAAATCCGTAATATTGCCATCATTGCGCACGTCGATCACGGCAAGACGACGCTCGTTGATCAATTGCTCCGACAATCCGGTACGTTTCGCTCCAATCAAAAGATTGAGGAGCGCGTAATGGATTCAATGGATTTGGAGCGCGAAAAGGGAATTACAATTCGTGCCAAGAACGCCTCTTTTCAGTGGAAAGGTTACCGCATCAACATTGTCGATACGCCCGGCCACGCCGATTTCGGCGGCGAAGTCGAGCGGATAATGAAAATGGTGGACGGCGTGCTTTTAGTCGTCGACGCACATGACGGACCGCAGGCGCAGACGCGCTTTGTATTGCGCAAGGCGTTGGAAAACAAACTCAAGCCCGTCGTCGTCATTAACAAGATCGACAGGGAAAACGCGCGTCCACACAAGGTCCTCGACATGGTCTTCGATCTTTTTGTCGAACTGAAGGCGACCGACGAGCAACTCGATTTCCCAATCGTCTATGCCAGCGCAAAGAACGGCTTTGCCATGCGCGAGCTGCACGAAAATAACCGGGACATGACGCCGCTTTTTGAAGCAATCGTGCAACACGTGCCGCCGCCGAAAATTTCAACCGAACCATTTTTCCAAATGCTCGTATCGAACCTCGATTACAGCGATTACCTTGGGAGAATTGCGCTGGGGCGCATCGTAAGCGGTCGCGTCGCCGTCGGCGATCCGATCGTCTGCATTCACTCGCGATGGGCGCCGCGAACGAGCTACTGTCACTACGCTTTTCACGCACGAGGGATTGGAGCGAGTCGAAATCAAGCATGCTGCCGCTGGCGATATCATTGGGTTAACCGGCTTCGAGGATGTTTACATAGGTGAAACGCTTACTGATCTCGAGGAACGCTCCCCACTTCAGTTCGTCGATATCGATCCACCAACAATTCGCATGCGTATTCTCGTCAACGATTCGCCGTTTGCAGGTCGCGACGGAAAATTTGTGACTGCGCGGCATCTTGGAGAACGCTTGGTTCGTGAAACGCGGGGCAACGTTTCGCTTCAGGTCAACGATACCGAAACTGCAGGTGCATTTGAGATCAACGCGCGCGGCGAAATGCAAATCGCTATCCTGGTGGAACAGATGCGTCGCGAAGGCTATGAGCTGATGGTCTCGCGGCCCGAAGTGATTTTTCAGCGGGCGGAGGATAGCACCTTGCTCGAGCCGCTTGAAAATTTGTACGTCGATCTGCCGAACGAAAATCTCGGTGACCTCTTGCAATCGATCGCTAATCGCAAGGGCGAGATTCTCGGCATGGATCATCACGCCTCACGCGTATCCATCGAAGCGGTCATCCCGACGCGCGGCTTAATCGGATTCGAGACCGACCTGGTCAACCTGACTCGCGGACAAGGACTGATGAGTCACCTTTTTCGCGAATACGCGCCGTTTAAAGGCGAAATCGGTGGACGCGGTCGCGGTGTGATGGTGTCAATGGAATCCGGGGTCAGCACGGCTTACGCACTCAACAGTATTCAGGAGCGCGGCCGGCTTTTTATTGGGCCGCAAGAGGACATCTATGAGGGAATGATCATAGGCGAAAACGCGCGCCCGGACGATTTGCCAGTCAATCCGTGCAGGGAAAAACATCTCACCAACATGCGAAGCCAGGGCGACGGAAAAGGGATTCAGCTCGAAGCGCCGCTGCGGATGAGCCTCGAGCGCGCGATCGAGTACATCGATACGGATGAGTACGTGGAAGCAACGCCAAAATCGCTTCGCTTGCGCAAGCGCATTCTGGACGCGACCACCCGGAAACGCGCTGCCGCAACTGCCGCGTAACTGTTCCGTTAGGTGGCCTTGACCGTTGCCCCGCCAATGGGGTGGCGGTAGAAAATACTAATTGTCGGTCTTGTTCTCGGGCTGCGTCGCCAGGACGCAGCGAAATCCGTAAATTACGTCGCGATCATTCCGATCGATCACGTTTCGATACGAGGATTGCATCTCCGGGCGATTGCTCGTCGCCCAGGAACCGCCGCGCAATACGCCCCAATCGCGGCCGGTTACAACGCTGTCGCCCTTATAAGTGTCGCCGCACCATTCCCACACGTTTCCGCCAAGATCATACAAGCCTAACGAATTCGGTTTAAAACTTCCTACCGGCATCGTTGCGCCGCGGCGCTGCCCTGAGGCTGTGGAAAAATTTCCTGCGTCCTTGGGTCGCGGCCATTGTTTTCCCCAGGGGAACTCATTCTTGATTTTACCGTCACGCGCCTGTGGAGTGGCACCACTCTCGTTAACCAGGCCGACTGCCACACTCCACTCGAGATCGGTAGGGAGACGGTAGGCTTGTTGGTCCTCAATCAAATTCTCCTCACGCTCCTTGTCGGTCAGCCATTTGCAAAACGCCATCGCGTCGAACCAGTTTACTTTCACGACCGGATGAGTTGCTGTTTGCGGAAAGTCGGCGGGCTCATAACGCCGACCGGTTGCACGGCAAAAAGCTTGATAATCTTGCACCCGCGTTTCCCACGCCGACATGTGAACGTTGCTGAGGGGAACGAATTTCATCCCTAGCGAATTGGTAAACGGCTGCCCGGGAGCGGGACCGGCGCTCTTTTCCAGGCGCGCCGCCAAAAATGTCTGCTGTTGCGGTTCCACTTTGCCACTGACGGAAGTCGCTTTGTAACCAGCGAGCCGCAGCTCGTAAGCTGCATTGCCCGGCTTTACTTCCTCGATCACAAGTGGCGTTTGCCCGAACTCTTTCCCGTTCGATATGACGGTCGCGCCTCCCGGCGCGCTGGTGATCTTGACGCTGCCATTCGCAAAGACAAAGTGGGCGGTGTTTTCGCGCTGCGCGTCAATTTCGATTCTTTGCCGTTCGTCAGGCCATCCGTCAAGATGCGCCAGCAGTTCGTGCGGGCGCGACGGTAAGTCCAGGCGCAGCGGCGTGCGGCCGCGCAATTTTCCGTCGACAAAAATTTCGGCGCCGCTCGGCTCGCTCGTGACGTTAGTGACCGCACTGACAAAGGCAAATGACTTGTTCGTTGTCTCGCCCCGTTGTACTTCGACTTCTTCTTGCATCCACCAATCGCCCCGATGCGCCATCAGCGAATACTTTCCCGTCGGGAGATCAATAATTGACTGCGGTGTCACGCCTTCACGCGCAACCTGACCGTCTTCGCTTCGGAGCGAAAACTGCGCGCCAGCTGGTTCAGATTTGATTTGCAGCGCACCCTTACTCCGCACGAGATGAAACGCAGGCAAGTCAACCGGGCGTCTGCTGCTTAAATCGAGGTTCGTTTCCAGCGGATCATACCCCGGAGCCATGATGCGCAGCTTGTATTTGCGCGGCTCGAGATCTTCGAATGTGGCCGGACTCTTCTGCGCATGATCGCCTAACACGACGAGCGCCCCGGCCGGTGCGGTTTGAATCGTCAGGTGTAGATCGATCCCGCTGCTGCGAGATTCGCGTTCCAGCCAGAACCAAATACCCGCGACGGCCAGCGCCAGAAAGAACATCATGGCAAATAAGATTTTCGCGCGCGATTTTTTCCGAGGCTCGCCGCCCTCGAGCGTCGCAAGATCGCGATGCATTGCCTCAGCCGATCCGTAACGCTTTTTCGGGTCATTCGCACACGCTTTTATGAGCACTCGATTGAGTTGCAACAGCTGCTCCCGATCCGGCCGAGTGCTCAATTGTGAATCGATCTCTGGAAAATCAAGCCGGTCTTTTCCCGTGCAAATCTCGTAAAGAAGTTTGCCCAGACTGTAAATGTCTGCGCGCGGTGTGCCCGGGCCTTCCGGCGGCACGTAACCTTCCGTTCCAACAAATGATTGCTGTCCGCTAGCAGCCACCAATCCGATGTCGGCGAGCTTCGGCGCGCCCTCGATGAAAATGATGTTCGATGGCTTGATGTCGCGATGCGTTAACCCGCGCACGTGCAACGCCTCGAGCGCTTTCGTTAATGAGAGCCCGAGGCGAATCGATTCATCAGCGGGGAGGCATTCATGCCGCGCGAGATCACTTTTCAAAGTGCGCGGTTCGTAATTGACGATGTCGATTTTTCGGCCAGCCAAATGATCGTCGGCTAGCTCCATGCTGTAATAGAGATAATCTGCAGTCCGGCCGACGTGAAGAATGTCAACGAACCCATCGTGTCCGCGAGAGATGGGTTCGAATGCGGACATGCCTTCGAACTCCCTTAGAAACGTCCGCTCGGTTTCGAACGTGCTGCGGTACACAACTTTCACCGCGCGAAATGCACCGGTCACCGTCCGCGCCAGCCAAATCTCCCCGTAACCGCCGCGGCCGATCACACGTAGCAATTCGTGATCAGGGATAATCGGAATCTGAGCAGTGACTTCGCGGGGAATGCTCGATTTTACACAAGGCGCGACCGCGAGGCAATTCCAGGGAACCGATCAGCGATTGATCTTTTCCAGCGTCTTAATCTCCTTTTTCAGGAGCGCCGCCACGCGGTGCCGCGCAAGATAGACTTGGCCGACACTGACTCGGAGTCGTTCGGCAACTTTTTGCGCCGGCCATTCTTTGCGTACGTAACAATCAAAAATTTGGAACTGTTTTGGATCGATTTTCCTCTTCACCCGCGCGATCGCAGCTTCCAATAAATTGTCTTTCCACTCCGTTTCCCAGACTGCTTCGAGATCTACAATCCTCGATTCCGGGACACGGTCGATCGTTGCCGTGAAACTGTCGTCCTGCGAATGCGTGCGTTTCGCACCTTCCGGTTCACGTTTGCGGAATTGGTCGGCGACGCGCCACCTGGTGATTTGTAAGAGCCAGCCTTTGAACGAGCCGACTGCCGGATCGTATTTCAATCTATCGATGTTCTTGGCCACGGTGATGACTGTTTCCTGAACGACTTCCTGTGCTTCGGCGTCCGCCAGGCCGGATTTTCGCGCCACCGAGTAGATCAGTTTCCAATAAGTGTCGAAAAACTCCTGCCAACGCCGTTGATCGTCCCAGTTGGCCAGGCGATCGACCAGACTGCGGCGCGTGGCAAGTAAGCCGGTTGTCTTCATATTGATATTGCATTGTAGCCGGGCACGTTGACGCCAGCCAAGTCCGCAGCCGCGGTCGATGCCCGCGCTGGCCACCCATGTTGGGGCGTTCTGTCGCCTCTCCCCTTGGACAAGGGGAGAGGACTCAGGTGAGGGGTTCGAGCTCCGACAGATGCCATGTGCCTGATTAGACCCTCACCCTACCCCTTTCCATTTCGAAGGGAGAGGCGACGGAAGGAGCGTGCTGGCGTACCACCCGTGTAAGCACCCAACCAGCAATCGATCGATCTGCCCCGTTTCGCCCGCGGGCACAATGCTATCGATTTTCTGAAAGATTCCTGCTGAACTCACGTATCCTCCTTATGAATACCACCCTCCTCACCAAATCACTTCAGTTGGCTGCGCGGCCGTTTCTGCTTCTTTTCAAGTTTCTAAAGAAGATCATTGTCGCGGTCTTCGGCCAGTTACAATGGAGTCCGCCGCGCTGGCTTTCACAAACCGGCGCCGCCTTCTCCAAGTTCAATCGCGCATATCCCTTCATTACGGCTTCGGGAGTCATCGCCATCGTTCTGCTCGCATGCGGGACGGCCTGGACTCTGCACTGGTACCAACATCGACCCAAGCCGCGCTACGTAAGCGTTATCATTGAGGCGGTTCCCGTAACGAAGTTGGAGAAGGACCTGATTTTTCCAACGCTTGATATTCGATTCAGCGATTCTGCGGCGCGCCTGGAAGATAAGGATAAAACATCTCTGCAGGGCGTCCGGCTCGACCCTCCGCTGGCCGGGAAATGGATGTGGGCTAACGACAAACATTTATTCTTCAAACCCTCGGAGGATTGGCCGGCCGACCGAAAATTTAAGGTCATCTTCGACAAGAAATTTTTTCCACCGCACATCAAGTTGGAACGATTGACTTACGAGTTCCAGACGCCGCCGTTCCAAATCGCGATCAAACAACTTGAACTGTATCAAGACCCGGCTAATCCGACCCAACGGCAGATCACCGCGACACTGGAACTGACGCACGCAGTCGAGCCTGGTGAATTAGATCGACATATCCAACTAGGGATGATCGGCGGGTCAGCTGTGTTTCCGCCTTCCGATTCGGCGCCGCATTTTACGCTTACTTACGGATTGCACCGGCGCCTCGCGTATTTTCGGAGCTCGAACGTGACGCTGCCGGACAAGGAAGATTTCATGAAGCTCGAGTTGAGCAAAGGGGTTCGGACTGCGCAAGGCGGAGCCCTAACTCGGGACGCGGCCGAACAAAAGCTGCTGATTCCTTCAAATGGGACCGCATTTCAGATCAAATCCATTGAGGGAAATATCGCTCGAAACAAGAATGGCGAACCCGAGCAGGTCCTGATTCTAAACACGACGGCGGACATCAGCAGTAGCGAGCTGGCTAAGGCCATTCAGATCCGGCTGCTGCCGAAGCGTGAGGCTGAAAAGACCGAAGAAAGCGATTCGGGAAGCTCCAATTCGGGATCCGCCGATCAAAGTGACGAAACCGACGAAAGCAGGCAAAGCGCCGAATCGGAAGAGGACGAAGTAGATGACACGACGGCATCCGATAATGCGCCGAAATGGCAAAGTCCGACCGACGTGCCGGATGATGTGCTCGAGCAAGCCAGTCGAATTGAATTCACGGTCGTTCCCTCGGAAAGGGCACAGGATCGACAACATGCTTTTAAAATACGTGTCGAATCGGAAGGCGAGCTCTACGTTCGTGTCGAGAAAGGAGTGCGCGCATTCGGTGATTATCCTTTAGCGGAAGATTACAACGCCGTCGTCGCAGTGCCGCAGCTTCCGCGCGAAGTGCAGATCGAAGGTCAAGGAGGTCTGCTTGCGCTCAACGGCGACAGGAAATTGTCGATCCGTTCACGCGCTTTGCCAGCGGTCGAATTTGAAGTCGCGCGCGTCGCCACCACTCAGATCAACCATCTCGTTAGCCAGACTGAAGGGAAGTTCGAAGACCCGGAGTTCCGGGCGCCGCGGTATTTCAACAAAGAAAACATCTCTCGAATTGCGATTGAGCAGCAGCCGATTGCGCTGGAAAACAAATGGAAGGCGAATTACTCGGCGTTTGATTTCGCGGAGCATCTCCGCAAACCAGCGGATGGCGGGAGTGAGCGTGGCCTTTTCTTTCTGACCGCCCGCGGCTGGGACCCGGTGAAAAAGAAACCGATAAAGTCGGCCCGAGATAGCAGATTCTTGCTCGTTACCGACATCGGAATTTTGACCAAGAAAAATACCGACGGGACCAGCGACGTTTTTTTGATGTCGATCAAAAATGGCCAACCGATCAATGGCGCCACAGTGGAAATTCTGGGCAAGAACGGCGTGCCGATCCAGACGGTCCAAACGGGCGCAGACGGTCATTGCGCTTTCCCTTCTGTTGAAAAATCGGAGCGCGAGAAAACGCCGGTGGCGTTTGTGGCACGCAATGGCGACGACATCGCGTTCATGCCCTTCGCGCGCGAAGACCGTGTCCTGAATTTTTCTCGCTTCGAGATTGAAGGAGCGCAGAACATCGCACCGGAAGGTCTGGACGCGTTCGTTTTTACCGAGCGCGGCGTTTACCGGCCTGGAGACATAATTCACATCGGCATGGTGGTGAAACAGCGGAGCTGGGGCGGCAATCTCAAGGGTTTGCCCATTGAAACCGAAGTGGTGGATGCGCGCGATCTGCCGGTGCAGACGAAGAAACTCACTTTGCCGGAGACGGGCTTTACCGAACTCAGCTATCAAACCGCCAATGAATCGCCGACCGGCCTCTACACGTTCAACGTTTACCTGATCAAAAATAACAAGCGCTCGAGTTTACTCGGTTCCGCCACGGCGCAGGTGAAAGAGTTTCTCCCCGATCGCATGAAAATCGAGACGCGCCTTTCCAAAACTGCGCCGCGCGGCTGGATTCAGCCCAAGGAAATGCACGCCTCCGTTGCGCTGGCCAATCTTTACGGCACGCCCGCAACGGATCGGCGTGTGACCGGCAGGATTGAGCTCGCGCCGGCGGCATTTTCATTTCCGGAGTTTCGCGACTTCACCTTTTTCGACCCATTGTTTGATGAAAACAAAAGTCGCCAGGAGCAAACTGTCGATCTCGGCGAACAAAAAACCGATGGCGAAGGCCATTCGGATTTTGATTTGCAGCTCGAACGGTTCGCCGATGCGACTTACGCGATGCGATTCATTGCGGAAGGCTTTGAAGGCGAAGGTGGAAGGAGCGTCACGGGCGATGTCGGCGCACTGGTTTCCGCCCTGCCTTACGTGATCGGCTACAAAGCCGATGGCGACCTTCGCTACATCGAGATGAACAAACCGCGCGGCGTCGATCTAGTCGCAGTGGATCCGCAACTCACCCGCATCGCAATCGAAAACATCAGCCTTAACCTCATCGCGCAGGAATATGTTTCCGTGCTGAAGAAGCAGGAAAATGGCAATTACGTTTATGAGTCAGTCCTGAAAGAACGCCCCGCCAAATCAGAAAAAATCTCGGTGGCAGCAAACGGTTATCATTACGCTCTGCCAACCCAGGAACCCGGCGATTACGTGCTCGAACTGCGCGACGATCAGAATCGCATTCTCAGCAAGCTGCGGTTCTCGGTGGTGGGTCACGCTGCAATGACCGGCGCCCTCGAGAAAAACGCAGAGCTGCAGATCAAACTTAACGCCAAGGAATATCGCGCCGGGGATGAAATTGAGTTAAGCGTGACCGCGCCATACAGCGGCTACGGTCTTATCACAATCGAACGGGAAAAGGTTTACGCCTACAACTGGTTCCAAACCAACACCGCCAGCAGCATCCAGCACATTCGCCTGCCTCAAAATTTTGAAGGCACCGGTTACATTAATGTTGCGTTTGTGCGGGCGCTGGATTCCAAGGAAATTTTTGTCAGCCCGCTCAGTTACGGCGTCGTCTCATTCACTGCCAATATCGAAAAGCGCCGCCTCGCGATCGATCTCCAGGCCGCAGCAAAAGTGAAACCGGGCGAACCGTTGCGCATCGGCTACAAGACCGACCGGCCCAGCAAGATCGTCATTTTCGCGGTCGATCAGGGAATTCTGCAAGTTACCGATTACAAAACGCCGGACCCGTTAACCTATCTCTTCCGCAAATGCGCTCTCGGCGTGGAGACGGCGCAGATCGTCGATCTTATCATTCCGGAATTTTCATTACTGCGTTCTCTCTCGGCGTTCGGTGGCGATGGCGGCGAAGTTCAAAAATTGAATCCGTTCAAGCGCGTCACAGAAAAACCTGTGGTCTTTTGGTCCGGCATTATCGACGCTGACACAACACCTCGCGAAGTTGTCTACGACGTGCCGGACTTTTTCGACGGCACGCTAAAGATAATGGCCGTCGGCGTTTCAAATGAAACAGCCGGATCAGCCGACCGCGATGCGCTGATCCGTGGACCTTTTGTCGTAACGCCAAGCGTGCCGGTGCTGGCCGCTCCCGGCGACGAATTCGAGGCCGGCGTGACCGTCGCGAACAATGTCGAAGGGTCCGGTCCCGATGCCGAGGTGGAGCTGCGCGCCGATACGTCTCCGCAATTGTCGATCTTGGGAACGCCAACCCAAAAATTGCGAATCGCAGAAGGGCGCGAGCAAAGCGCAAAGTTCCGCTTCCATGTCAACGACATGCTCGGCTCCGGTGAAATAAAGTTCGTCGCGCGACGAAACGGGATTGAGACGCGCCGCCGCGCTACGTTGAGTGTTCGTCCAGCCGTTCCTTACGCGACCGATGTTCGCAGCGGCAATTTCAAAAAAGGACACATGGACGTCCAAATTACGCGGGCGATCTATTCCGAGTTCGCCAAGCGCGAGGCCGCTGTTGCGGCTATGCCGCTGGGACTCGCGCATGGTCTTTATGTTTTTCTAAAAGATTTTCCTCATGGTTGCAGCGAACAGATTACGAGTGGCGCATTCTGCCGGCTGCTGCTCTCAGATGAAGCCGATTTCGGTCTTAGTCGAGCGGAGGTAAACACACAGCTCGAAAAAACGTTCGCCACTCTGCGCCGCCGTCAAAACGATCAGGGTGCGTTCGGTTATTGGGCGCCGGAAACAGATCAGAAAATCAGTTTCAATTCCGTTTACGTGATGGATTTTCTGAGCGCGGCGAAAACAGCCGGCTTTGCGGCGCCTGCGGACATGTTCGCGAGTGGCTTGCGCTATTTGCAAAAGATGGTCACGCTCGAGCCCTCGACTCTGGCCGATGCGCGAACCATTGCCTACGGGATTTACGTGCTCACACGCGAAGGGGTCGTCACCACCAATTACATTCTTAATCTGCGCGATTATCTCGATCAGCATCAGGCTGACATATGGCAAAATGATGTGACCGGGGTTTACCTCGCTGGCGCACTCAAACTCCTGCACAAAGACAAAGATGCGGACGAATTGATTGGCGCCTACAAGATCGCCAAGGATTCCAGCGGGGATTACGACGACTTCTGCCAACCGCTCGGAGCGAACGCGCAATACATTACCGTACTAGCCCGCGCGTTTCCGTCGCGTTTGAAAGGAATCTCGGCGGCGGATTTCGAGCAAATTCTGCAGCCGATCGGACGCGGGGAATTCAACACGCTCTCGGCCGCCTATGCCGTTTCGGCCCTGAAATCGTACTCACACGCCATCGCGCAAACGCTGCCCGTACTCAGCATTGCTGAAATTCACAAAGACAAGCGCGAGGTTGCCCTAACCAGCGGTGCGAAATTGCTGCAACGGACTGCTTTCTCGAAAGACGCGATTGCGCTTCGCTTCAACAGCGCTGGAAAGCTCAGCGGACCGGGCGCTTTTTTCCAGGTGGTGGAAGCCGGCTTTGATCGACATGTTCCGACGAAGCCGGTCACCGCCGGATTGGAAGTTCATCGCGAGTTACTCGACAAGGACAATCAGCCGGTCACGCGGACAAAACTGGGTGAACCGATACATGTCCGTCTGCAGGCGCGAAGCGTAGGCGATGAATCAATCACCAATGTTGCGATCATTGATCTCTTGCCCGGCGGATTCGAAGTGGTCGGGGCATCTTTGCAGCCGGGCGTTTCGACAATTGCTGGGGTCGATTATGTCGATGTTCGTGAAGATCGCGCCGTCTTTTACGCGACCGTTTCCGGCAGCGTACTCGAGATCAATTATCAAATTAAGTCATCTAATCGCGGCGAGTTTACCGTACCGCCTATTTTCGCCGAATCGATGTACGAGCGAGCCATCAAAGGCTGCGGCGTTGGAGGAAAGATCACCGTGACGGAGTAGCCCCCTTTCGAGTTACAGAGAATGAAAACGATTGGGCAGTTTAAGAAAACGTTACTCGTATTTTCGCTTCTTTGCGCGTGTGCCGCGGTTACGTGGATCGCGCTACCCAGGCCGCCATTACTCGATGGAATCTCATTCTCGCAATGCGTTCGCGATCGCAACGGGAAACTGCTTCGCATCACTCTGACGACCGATCAGAAATATCGGGTCTGGACTTCTTTGCCAAATATTTCTCCCACCCTGGTCGATGCCACTCTCCAATTTGAAGACAAATACTATCGGTATCATCCGGGAGTTAACCCTGTCGCGTTGGTGCGGGCAGCATTCGGTTTGCGACCGGGCGGGGCGCGTAGCGGCGCTTCGACCATCGCCATGCAACTGGCGCGGTTGCGTTATCATCTGCGGACCCGCACTCTCGGCGGTAAGTTCGTGCAAATTGTTCGCGCGCTCGAGCTCGAGCGGCATTACTCGAAATCTCAGATTCTCGAAGCTTACCTGAATCTCGCCCCCTATGGGCGAAACATCGAAGGCGTCGGCGCGGCCAGTCAAATCTATTTCAGCAAGAACGCCGGGCACTTGACCATGCCGGAAGCAATTTCGCTCTGCGTCATTCCCCAAAGCCCGACCCGGCGCGCGTTGTTTGCCGACCGCGATAACCGCTCGCTCGATTCGGCGGTGAGCGACTGGTACGATCGCGCAAAAATCAACCGGCAATTCTTCGCGCGCTCATTCAGCGCTCGGGCGCAAACGGAACGCACATTTCTGGCGCCGCACTTTGTCCAGCAAGTTGTAGCAGCCGAGAAAGGCCGAGACGACATCGTGACCACCCTCGACCTCGCGAAGCAACAACTGATCGAGCGCCGAATCACCGACTACATTCGCGCAAATCGCAGTCGCGGAATCCAAAACGCGGCGGCACTGTTAATCGATACGCGGAGCATGGATGTGCTCGCACAAGTGGGTTCGGCCGATTTCTTCAACGGCGAAATCCAGGGACAAGTGGATGGTACACACGCCCCGCGCTCGCCCGGTTCCACACTAAAACCATTCGTTTACGCGCTCGCTCTGGAGCAGGGATTGATTCATCCATTATCGATCCTATCCGACGCGCCGCAGAGTTTTGGCGATTACGATCCGGAAAATTTCGACCGGGAATTTGTCGGCCCGATCCGCGCGTGTGACGCGCTCGCGCGAAGCCGCAATCTTCCCGCGGTTGAGCTCGCATCCCGACTGCGTCATCCCACGCTTTATGAATTTCTCCGCGGCGCAGGCGTCAAGTTACCGCGCTCGGAAGCTCTTTATGGATTGACCCTTCCGCTGGGCGGGGCCGAAGTCACGATGGAGGACCTGGTTCGCCTGTACGCTGCGCTTGCCAATAACGGAGAGTTGCGGCCGTTTCGCCGGACGTCACGCGATCCAGTCGCATTGCGCGGCCGCCGGATGATCATGCCGGAAGCAGCATTTCTAACTTTGGAGATGCTCGATCTGCCACGGCCCGAGATGAGCCGGGCATATTCCGATCGAGTCGCGCCGGTGTTTTGGAAAACGGGAACTTCTCACGGTTTTCGCGACGCGTGGTCGGTGGCTGTCTTCAATCATTACGTGCTCGCGATTTGGATCGGAAATTTTGATGGGCACGCCAACGGGAATCTTGTCGGGCGAATCGCCGCTGCCCCGCTCTTGTTTCAAATCATCGATAGTTTACGTGCAGGCTGGCCCGAACCCAACCAGCCGCATCTCCCGCCGCCAGGTGCAAATTTAAAACGTGTCTCCTTTTGCGCGGTCTCTGGTGATTTGCCCGAACCGTATTGCACGCAGCAGGTCGAGGGGTGGTTCATTCCGGGCATTTCGCCGATCAAACTTTGCGATGTGCACCAGGAAGTGCTCGTCGATGCCGCGAGCGGATTGCGCGTGCCAAGAGATGACGGAACTCGCGAGCTCCGCCGTGAAGTTTACGAATTCTGGCCGACCGAGTTGTTATCGATTTTCCGCCGCGCCGGAGTGCCGAGAAAATTGCCGCCGCCCTTTTTGCCCGGAACGTCCCCCGACTGGATCGCGCGCACTGGAAACGCGCCGCGAATCGTTTCGCCAGCTGAGGGACAGAAGATCCTGCTGACATCGGCGGCCACGATCGCGTTGCGAGCAAAAACAGATGCCGATGTCCGCGAAATTTATTGGTTTGCGGGCAACACATTTATCGGCAGGGCAAATCCACAAAACGTCGTTACGTGGAAAGCCGCGCCAGGCAGTTACGAGCTTACCGCGCTGGACGACCATGGTCGCGCCGGGTCATCAGCATTCACGGTGCAATAGAAGGCGCACGCCGGCCGATAAACCGCCGACGCGCGCAAAGATTTGCGTTGAGATAGTTGCTGCAGTTCTTTGCAATTCGCAATCGGTTAATCCGCATTTCGCAATCGCACCATGTCCCGTCAATACACATTGCAACGCGCGCCAGCACCGACATCGATCCATGTCGATTATTCGACCGAGCTGAACGAACAACAGCTCGCAGCAGTGACTGCGGCGCCGGGTCCGCTACTCGTGATCGCGGGTGCCGGCTCAGGAAAGACGCGCACCCTTACTTATCGCGTGGCCTACTTGCTGGAAAACGGAATCGATCCTCGCAATATCCTGCTTCTCACGTTCACAAACAGAGCTGCGCGCGAAATGCTGGGACGGGTAGCGAATTTGATGCCGGTCGACGCCAGCGGACTTTGGGGCGGCACATTCCACTCGATAGGAAACCGGATCCTGCGCCGGCACGGCAGCGCGCTCGGCTATTCGAGCGGATTCACCATCATGGACCGCGAAGATCAAAAGGACTTGATCGACGCCGTCGTAATCAGCGCAGGAATTGATCCCAAGGAGATTCGATTTCCGAAAGGTGATGTGCTCGCGGAAATTTTTAGTTTTGTCGTCAATACAGAGAAACCGATGGAGGAATTGCTTGCAGAAAAGTTTCCTTATTTTCTGCCGCTACTCGAAAAGATTCAGGACGTTCGGGAGCGCTACGAAAAGAAGAAGAAGGCAACTAACTCGATGGATTTCGACGATTTGCTGCAAAAGACGTTGTCAATGTTTCAGCAGCACCAGCGAATCGCGGAAATTTATCGGCGGCAGTTTCAGTTTATTCTCGTCGACGAATACCAGGACACGAACAAGATCCAGGCTGATCTCGTCGATCTGCTCGCCAGCGACCACCGAAACGTGATGGTTGTGGGAGATGACGCCCAGTCAATCTACTCGTGGCGCGGCGCCAACTTTCAAAACATCCTCGAATTTCCAAAGCGCTATCCAGAAGCGCAGGTGTTCAAGATCGAGATGAATTATCGCAGCGTGCCGGAAATTCTGAAAGTAGCGAACGCGGCCATCGCTGCCAACGTTCGCCAATTCCGCAAGAACTTAAGCGCAACTCGCGAATCAAAGGCGCTGAAGCCCGCCCTTGTGGCGCTAAACGATGGTGCGGAGCAAGCGCAGTTTGTGGCGCAGCGAATTCTCGAACTGCGCGATGAAAATGTGGATCTCAACGACATCGCGGTGCTTTACCGCGCGCATTATCACGCAGTCGAGCTGCAGCTGGAGCTGTCACGGCGCGGGATACCTTATCAAATCACCAGTGGCATCCGATTTTTCGAGCAGGCACATATTAAGGATGTCACCGCCTTTGTTCGCTTCGTAGCCAATCCTCGCGATGAAGTCGCATTCAAGCGCATGGCGAAATTGCTCCCTGGCATTGGTAATCGCACCGCAGAAAATCTTTGGCAACGATGGGCGGCAGATGCTGTAGCCGCGGGCGACTTGTCCGCCGTAGCCTTGGCGAATGCGGATGACCGCGATTCTGAAAAAGAATCCGTGGCCGCTGTAGCCGCGGGCGTTGACCGCGGCCCGGAAACGACATCAGCGCCTGCCGGGGTCAACGCCCCCGGCTACAGTTTTGGCGAACGTCTCGCGGCCATGAACGTTCCTACGAAATCGAAAAAATCGTGGGAACAACTCGCGCACACCCTGGACGAAATCGCTCCGGCCGGTCAACCCAATATGCCATCGGAAATGATCACGTCTGTCGTCGAAGCGATCTATGATGATTATGCCAAAGCGAACTTCACAAACTATGAACTTCGCCGCGAAGATTTGAATCAGCTCGCAATCTTTGCCCGTCAGTTTAAGGACGTGCACGAATTTCTTTCGCAGTTGGCTCTGATCAGCAACATTGATGCAGAAGCCGCGTCAATTCAGGCCGGCGACAAGGAAGCCGTCAATCTTTCTTCGGTGCACCAGGCCAAGGGCCTCGAGTTTCACACAGTGTTCGTGATCTGGCTGACTGACGGGATGTTTCCAAGCAACCGCTCCCTCGATACACGCGACGCACTCGAGGAAGAACGGCGTCTATTTTATGTGGCCATCACACGAGCCCGTGACGAATTGTATCTCACGTATCCGCAAATGCGTCTGAGTGGAGGATATGGCGACGTTTTCCAACGGCCCTCGCGTTTTCTGCAGGAAATCCCAAACGAGCTGCTCGAAGACTGGCAAGTGCAGCGCCGCTGAATTCATTGGTTAGCATTTCGGCGAAGCGCTCGAAAGTCGATGCATGGAGCGAAGGGGACGAGCGATATGGACGGCAAAGCCGCCAGGGCAGCGGCGAGCGAATCGGGAGAGGAGCGAGTTCAATCTCTCGCCGTTTGAGAAAACGAATTAGAATGAGAGATGTCTCGACTTCGCTCGACATGAGAAGATGACGCATCCAGGACTGAATATTTCAACGGAGAAAAAGATTGCGGGCGTGCTCGTGCCGTTGTTTGCGCTGCGCGGAGAGGGTGATCTGGGAATCGGTGATATCGGCGCGCTCCGGGAATTTATCGATTGGGTCGCACAAATTGGATTCAAGCTTGTCCAACTCCTGCCCATTAACGAGACCGGGGCCGACAACAGCCCGTACAACGCGATCAGCGCGATGGCGATCGAGCCAACCACGCTGCATCTAGCGCCAGACTCGTCGCCAGATTTAACATACGAAGACTTTGATGCTGCAATTGCTGGCGCCGATCTTCGCAGTCTTCGTCTTGGCGAAGTAAAATATCGGCAAGTCAAAAAACTGAAGCGGCGCATTCTGGAGAAAGCGTTTGCGAATTTCTCCGCTAACGCCAGCGAAGAACGTCAGCTGGAATTTGAAACATTTTGCGCAGAGGAAGCTGAATGGCTGCGAGACTACGCCTTTTTCCGCGTCTTAATGGAAGAGAATGAGGATTCCGCCGCTTGGAATCGATGGCCGGCGCAACATCAGTCAATAGAAAGAGCGCGAAACTGGTTACATGCTCTGCCCCAAGATCGACAAGCAAGGCTGGCAACACGCCAAAAGTTCTTCTGTTATGTGCAGTGGATGGCACACCAACAATGGCGCGCCATCAAATCATACGCTGAGGAACGCGGCGTGGCACTGATGGGCGACATTCCATTCGGCATCAGCTATTACAGCGCTGACGTTTTCGCGCGGCCGGATCAATTCGTGCTCGATTGGTGCGGCGGAGCGCCTCCCGAACCTTACTTCAAAGAAGATGTATTCACGCAAAAATGGGGCCAGAACTGGGGCATCCCGCTCTATCGCTGGGAGAGAATGCGCGCAGACGATTTTGAGTGGTGGCGCGAGCGCGTCCGGGCTGTCCGGCGAATTTTTCATCTCTTTCGCATTGATCACGTGCTTGGATTTTATCGCATCTATGCCTTCCCCTGGCGGCCACGGAAGAACAAGCAATTTTTTCCGCTCGATTGGAATCAAATGCTCGAACGAACCAGCGGCCGCGCACCAGGTTTCGTTCCACGTGACGACGGAACCCCCGAAAACTCCGAGGCGAACAAACGCGAAGGCGAAGAATACTTACGTGTTGTTTTGGACGAAGCAGGCACCACGCGAGTAATCGGCGAAGACCTCGGACTTGTTCCTGATTACGTACGACCAAATCTGCGCGCGCTCGGCATCGCGGGATTTAAAATCCCGCAATGGGAGGTCCGCGGTGAACGAGTCACACCCGGAAACGAATACGAGCGGCTTTCCGTTGCGACTTATACAACGCACGATCACAAACCGATCCGCGCTTTGTGGGAAGAAGCTTTTGAACATCCGACGGCGACATCGGAACAATCCCGATTCGACTTAGCAAAAATCGCCGTCTTCGCTGGGTTCAACCCAAGGAACGAGCGTGTCGATTTTGAAAAAGATTTTTACCCTGCGATTATGGAAGCGCTTTTCGGAAGCGAGGCATGGCTTGCCATCGTCATGATTACCGATCTGCTGGCGCGCAAATACCGTTTTAATGTACCTGGGACTAAGGCAAACTTAAATTGGACACGGCGAATCCGGCGCTCGATTACGCAGCTGATTTCCAGTCCCAAAGAGCAAAGGCGAATGCGGTTAATCCATGAGCTTCTGGTAAAAACCGGGCGCGTTTGAGCACGGCATTGATCGCGGCCAGTCCTGCTGCTGTAGCCGGCATCGGTGATCCCGGGGAGCGCGTATTCTTTAGAGACCGGCATCAACGATGCCGGCTACAAGTCAATGAACCGCTCACGCGTTCTTCTCAATGGGCGCGCCTACTCGGTTGCCCCACTCGGTCCAGGAACCGTCGTAATTGCGGACATTGTTTAAGCCTAACAAGTAGGTGAGGACGAACCACGTGTGACTGGAACGCTCGCCGATGCGGCAATAAACAACTGTCTCCTTTTCGGGCGCGACTCCGCATTGATCGAAGTAGATTTTTGCCAGCTCCGAGACTGGCTTAAACGTGGCGTCATCGTTGGTCGCCGTTTTCCAGGGCACGCTCTTGGCTCCGGGAATATGACCGCCGCGCAACACACCCTCCTGAGGATACTCGGGCATGTGCGTAATCTCGCCTTTGTATTCGCCCGGGGAGCGCACATCGATCAGCGGTTTGCCGCTTTTACTTTGGGCCAATGCTTCATCGAAGAAGGCGCGAATTTCTTTGTCGAATCGTTTGTTCGGTAATGGATAATTTGTCTCTGCATATTTGGGGACATCGCGCGTCATGGGACGGCCTTCCGCTTTCCATTTGTCGCGACCGCCATTGAGAATTTTCACTTTCTCGTGTCCAAAGAGCCGGAACGCCCAGAGTGCGTAGCAGGCCCACCAGTTGGCCTTGTCACCATAGAAAATGCAGGTCGTGTCTGGCGTGATGCCATTACGGCTGCAAAGCTCCGCAAATTTCTCAGGCGAGATATAGTCACGAATCACCGGGTCTTGCAGGTCGGCACGCCAATCGATATGGACCGCGCCAGGAATGTGTCCGGTATCGTAAAGAAGCACGTCTTCATTCGATTCCACTATCCGGATCCCTTCGTCTTTGAGATGTTTCTCCAGCCAATCGGTCTCCACCAGCGCCTCGGGATGCGCGTATTGGGTCAGTTGTGTAGCCATAGAGAAACTTCAGGCGGCGCCTACGACCCGGCAAGGGGTTTTACAATTTCATCGCCGATAGAGCCTTCACGAACCATGCCGAAGACTATGCTCGGACCCGAGCAAGTAATTCCGGTCAGCGAGGAACTACAGTCTTAATGCTTCTTTGCTTGCAAAAGCTTGATCGCATCGCGCAACTCCGCGGCGCGCTCGTAAAGCTCTTTTGCAATCGCAGTTTCCATCTCGCGCTGCATGATCTCCAGCTTGGAAAGCGGGCGCTTTGCTTTCACTTCCTCGAGCCATTCGTCGAGGAATGCGATCTCGGAACTCTTCGACACCAGCTCCGGAAAGTTTGACTGTTGTAAAAAATCAACGATCGCCTCGCGGCCACGCTCAATTTCACCTATCGCCTCTGCAAATTTACCCTGACCAAGAAAAATGGAAGCCTTCGCACGAGTGTTCATCATGAGCACGTAAGGACGGAACTGTTGGAGGCTCCAGGAAAATTCCTCGCGGTCTGTATGTTGGGAGACGAAGGTGAAAAGGTCGAGATTACGCTGCGTATCGCGCACTACGCCGTCAAAATCATTGATCTGAAACAGGCTCAGATAACGATGATAATATTGGATACCTTCCTGTTGGAGTTCTGCGCATTGTTCGGGCGCGAGTTCGTAAGTTTCGCCTTTCGCCGCAGCACGGGCCGCCCGTCTCTGATGATATTCCAGGAGCGACTCACAATTGTGCGGACGCCGGCCATCCGGCCGCCCGGCTACTTCCATTTGTAACACGCCGAGATCGACCCGCAGTTGCAATTTCTCCCGGCCATCGAGCCCCGCGATTTTGCGCACCTTGATATTGCCGTTCTCGTGTGGCCAATCCTTCAGGATCGTATTGAGGTCCAAACTCATCGTAACTAAACATCGGACATCTAAGGTTGCCTTGTCAATGATATCGCAGCCTGCTTTCACTGCGGAGGCGTGCGTCAGGCGGATCGGCCGCGTTCTCCATTCCGTCGCCGGCGGCATGCCTGCCGCTACAGAGTGATTTTGCAGGCGCCCCGCCGGTCGCTACAATGTGGAAGATGGAAGACGCGATCGACTCGTTTATCCGTTTCCTCGCAATCGAGCGCGGTCTTTCTGAAAATTATCAACTCTCTACCCAAAGATCGCTGAGTGAATTTTCGCGCTGGTGCGCCGTCCGGAAAAAAATTGAAGATCCGCGTGCGGTGACGTTGCCAGCGATCAGCGAATATCTCGCCGATCGCAAGCGCGCCGGCCTTTCCGCTTCTTCGATCAAACTCATCGTAGTCGCGCTGAAGATTTTTTTTCGCTTCCTGGTCGCCAGAGGCGAGGTTCAGCGTGATCCGGCTGAAGCGCTGGCGCTTCCCCGAATCGAGCGATATCTCCCGGAAACACTGAACGAATTACAAATCGAGCAGTTCCTGGAAAGGATCGATACGAATGCTCTTCACGGGTTACGCGATCGGGCGATGATCGAACTGCTTTACGCAAGTGGTCTGCGTATTTCGGAGCTGGCAAACGCACGTCTTGAGAACTTCAACTTCGAAGAACGAATTGTTCGGGTGACCGGTAAGGGAAACAAGACGCGGATTGTGCCGGTGGGTCGCAAGGCATGCGAAGCACTGGCAGCGTACCTGTCCACTGAACGGCCGAAACTCGTGAAGCGCCGCAGCAGCAGCGAAATTTTTCTCTCCGAGCGCGGCACCAAACTGACAACAGCGCGCATCTGGCAGATCGTAAAACAACATGCGCGCCGGGCCGGACTGGAACAGAACATGTATCCTCACCTTCTGCGACACAGCTTCGCGACGCATCTGCTGGGGAATGGCGCGGATCTGCGTATTATCCAGGAAATGCTTGGTCACGCCGACATTTCGACGACGCAAGTTTATACACACGTCGATCAACAGCGATTGAAAGCCGTGCATCGCCAATTTCATCCCAGGGCCTAATCATTACGCTCAGGCCGCTCGATCAAGTTTGCGTTTGATCCAGTATGCAGCATCGATTATCGAGCATCCGCGCTTGAGGCGCTGTTTATGAGACGAATTCTGTTGCTGATCATTGCGGCCGTTGTTGCCGCATATGCCGGTTGGTACTACTGGAATTTTTCGCAACAGGCTTCGAGCGCTCCTGTGAGCGCGTTTCTGCCGCGGGGAACAATTTTTCTGGCGCACATGCCGGACTTTAGTCGGACACGCGATGAGTGGCGTCGGTCGGATATTTATCAGTTATACCGCGAACCGGCGGTGCAGGATTTTCTGCGCAAGCCGCTGGACAAGACGCCAACCCCGAAAGCTCTCGTGACGCTGCAGGAGATCGAACAGCTCGACCCAAAGAACGCCTTCTTCGCCTTGACGTCTATCAGCGATAGCGCTCCAAGCCTCGTCGGGGGCTTTCGTTTTCGCGGAACCCAAGAAGACGCTGAGCGGGTCATCGGCAAATGGCGCGCGATGCTTTTGGAACAACGTCCAGGCACGAAGAGCGAGACTCTTCAGTATCAGGGCCATGAAATCGATGTGGTCACGGCGACTCCGTTTACACTCGCAACAACGTATGATCGCCCATGGTTCTTCGCGGCGACAAACGTGACGGAATTAAAGGCGCTGCTCGATCGCGTCGACCATCGCGCGAAAGATTCAGGGGAAACGCTCGATAAGGACGAAGCGTACCGGATAGCTATTTCGCACCGGCCATCGAATTACGCAGTGTCTTTCTATCTCCAGCCGAAGGCATTTTCCGAGCGACTTGCCGCGTTGCGTGCTGCAGTCCGTTCAAGCCCGACTCCCGGCGAGACCACCATGCTTGAAAAAATGCGGTGCATCGCCGGTTCGTCGCGATTTGAGAACGGGAAAATACGCGACGTGCTTTTTCTCGGAATGCCAAAGCTCGAGACTGACGGTACGCTCAACCGGGCCTCGCTAACGCTTGGAACAAAGGAGACATTTTTCTATCTGGCGATGCTGCTCAATCTCGGAGAAAAAATGGAAACACTAAACCAGGCTGCTGCGCTGGGTGGCACGGTGCAGAAGGTCTTCCAGGACTTCGCCACCAGCGGGATCGCAGCCGATGATTGGAAGGCTGCGTTTGGCCTCGAGTTGGGAGCGCTGGCAGACTGGCCATCCAGTGCCCATTGGCCATCTTTACTTCTGACTCTGCCAGTAGTGGAAATGGCCAAGGCCAGCAAGATCATCGAAGCGTTCACCCGCGCCGATGAAGGCGCAATCTGGACCCAAACAGATAAGGACGGTGTCCGCTATTTTTCGAAACAGTCCGCAGCCACACTGGTCGCAATCACTCCAACGATCGCGTTGTCTGACCGGATTCTTATCGCCGGTTTGAATCCCGTGTCAGTGGAAGAGGCAGTGAAGCGCAGCGCTAGTAGCTCGTCGGAGCTTTCCAATTTGCAAACATACAAGGCTGCCGAGCGGTTGCTGCCAGCGCCGACGAATTTTTTCTCATACGTGGATACTGCGCTGCTTTATTCGCGCCTTGATGCTTCGCTTCGTCCGATGTTGCTAATGGCGGCGGCGTTCATGCCGGCGATAGGTCGTTCCGTTGATCTAGCTAAGATTCCATCGCCAGAAGTGATTACAAAGCACCTGAGTCCGATTGTCTCTTCGCAAAGATATGACCGCGATGGCTATGTGGCCGAGTCCCTCGGGCCAATTACATTAGATCAGGCAGCGATCGGGCTCGCCATCCTGAGCAGCGTCGGCACTACGGCGGCACGACAGCAATCTGCTACAGGCTTTGGCAGTTGGGCGCCTTCTTCAACAGCCACGCCGCAGCCAGCGGCAAGCAGCCCCTCGCCCACGCCGTAGATGAAGCCCGCCGGATGAGCTGTGCCATTTCGGCACTCTTTGGAGTTTCAGACACGGTAAACTAAAGAAAAGTGCTGCAATTGGGCAAAAACATGCTATTTTTCTCGTCCTATGGCTATTCTAAAGAAAAATGCATTCTCCCGTCGCGTTCCTGATCTGGTAACTGAGGAGCTGGTCGCTGTCCTCTCACGGCGTTCGTCGTTCGAATTTAAGCAGTTGTTCGACATCGTGCACGAGAATCTTCGGGCCCGGAACGCCGCCAGCGGTGGCGAGGAGATGCTGCGCTTGCGAGCTTATGAAAAATTGCAGAATCTCGTGGCGCGTGGCGCGGTCAAGAAGAACGGCAAGAAATACAAGGGGTTGCCTTCGGCTTTGGCCAGCGCGATCGCTCAGCAGAATGGCCATCTTGCTGGGGTGAAATAACCGAGACCTTCTGGTTCCAGGAATTCCGGATGCTAGGCGAATATTTGCCGGTTCTCCTGCAAATCCTCGTAGCCATTCTCTTCGCCGCTTCCGCGTTGGTTGTCAGTGTGCTGGTAGGCAAGAGTGGAAAACGTACGCGCCGCCAAAGACACGCCGTACGAATGCGGCATGATCCCCCAGGGTGAACGCCAGCCCCGCTTCAGCGTGAAGTTTTACGTAGTGGCGATGCTTTTTATTCTTTTCGATCTCGAGATTGTATTCATGTATCCGTGGGCGGTCGTATACCGCGACTCTATCAGGCAGAGCAGCGTTATTTTCTGGAGCATGCTCAGCTTCATCACAATCCTGATGGTAGGCTACGCTTACGCAGTCAAAAAAGGCGCGCTCGACTTCAAAAAGTAGGCGCAAGCAACTTCAAAATGGATGACACCTTAACGCGTCATCCTCTTTCCGATGTTTAAGGCACCAGCCGCTACGAGGCTTACTGGTTATTCGAGCTTTTTCGCGGACGCACATTGGTGGTTATTTTGCTTTCTGATCCTGGCGTTGAAGTTCGTTCTTCTCGGACTCGATCCATTGCCACAATTATTTATGGGAGACTCAGGGAGCTATCTCTGGACGGCATTGTCCGGGTGGATTCCTCCTGACCGCTCATTTTTATACGGGTATGTGATTCGCTGGTCATCGCTCTGGACGGGGAGTCTGACTTCATTACTGATTCTCCAGGCTTTTCTTGCCACCGTCACGGCAATTTTAGTTGCACTGATCTGCCGGTGTATCTTTGGACTCACTTCCGGTTTGTCCTATCTTTTTGGAGTTCTTTGTTCGCTGGATCCGTTGCAATTGGTATGGGAGCGCTACGTCATGACGGAGACCGTTAGCCTTTTCTTCTACATCTTGGTGTTGTTCTTTTCGTTTTTATACCTGAAGCGGCAGCGCCTTTGGCAGCTAGCCATTGTCGAAATACTCTCGGTATTCGCCATAGCCTTCAGGATGAGTTATCTACTTGCTGCTCAGATCAGTGTCGTTTTGTTACCGCTTATAGCTTTTTTTCCAGAAATTCGTGCAGCGTTTAGGAAAGGTTCCTCCACATTACCGAAGGCTTCCGGACTAAAGTCGGCAGGGCTACACCTGGCATTCAGCGTTTTGTTTATGTTTCTTCTCCAGCAAGGCTATCAGCAGCTCAACGGTAAACTCGCGAGTCGAGAACCTGCTTTTCTGCATAATACTGGGCTTAGCGTGCTAACAACGTGGGCGCCTGTTCTTAAACCGACTGATTCTCCCGATCCCCGCTTATCCGAGTTGATTGCAAAGGGTAACGAATTTCGACTGAACGACGTCTGGTCAAGGGACGGTCAGCTCTATTCGCCCGGAGGCCTTGCCGACCGATGGAAGCGGATCGAGCCGAACGACGTGGTCTCGAATCAAGTAGCGAAGCAGACAGCATTGAATGCGCTGTTGCGTCGCCCACTGGACGTGGTTTCGCTGGGCGCCAAAACGTTCTTACACTACTGGAATTTCAAGCACATCCATAGACAGGCTAAGCTTGAGTTAGGAAAGATGCGAAACAATTGGTCGAAAGAAAAGATATGGAATGTGGCTGCTCACTTTCGCTTGGTGCCGCCGTCAGCACGAGAGGCTAAAACCAACACGCTGTCGCAATGGTACTTTTTGCGTTCACAGCCTTACTACTACGTTGTTCTGTTATCCCCCTTCGTTTGTGTCGGTCTCATTTTTTTCCTGACCGAGGGGTACGTTTTTTTGCTGTGCCTCCATAGCTGGATTCTCTTTGGAACAATTACCATTCTCTCAAAGGATGCTAGTGTGCGATACCTTCAACCAATGTCTCTGCTCACGATCCTGATTTTTGCTGTGTTGGTGAAAGCCGTGATTGATCGACGATCTCAGCCGACGTCCATTGGAATCCATGAATTGCCAGCCACTTGATTCGTCACCCATACAAGAAAAAGAAGCTTAGCCGCGTGGCTATATTCGATAATCCTAGACTACACTCTTACCTCGATGGGCAGATGGCCTTCCCTTAAGACATTGCTGAAGAAATGACCCTGACACTCGCGCGCGTATCGGAAGATGTGAAACAATTCACCATCGGGCTGCAGACCCGACATAGCCAAAGCCGTCAGGCGGGAGAAACTAAATGCTGAGTGACGTAAAGTCTGCGGATGCCTCCTTGGGTTGCGGCGTTGAACATCTTAAACCGGAGGGCATGACGCTCGGAGACGTACAACTGAGCATCGTCATTCCTGCCATGAATGAAGAGCTCACCGTGGGCGAATTTATCGAGTGGTGCAAGGAAGGTCTTAAACGCGCCGGCGTGACCGGCCAGATCCTCATCGTGGACAGCTCAACCGACAGCACACCCAGGATTGTTCTCGAACATGGGGGCGAAGTCCTGCGCACTCCGAAGCGCGGGGTTGGCCGCGCCTACATCGACGCTATTCCATACATACGCGGAAAGTGGATGTTAATGGGCGACGCAGACTTGACATACGACTTTCGTGAGATCGCTCCATTCGTGGAGGAATTTCGAAAAGGCGCGGAGTTCATAATGGGTAGCCGCTTCCGAGGCAGTATCGAAAAGGGGGCCATGCCCAAATTACACCGTTACTTCGGCACGCCTCTGACAAACTGGATTCTCAACCGCATTTATCGCAGCAACTATTCCGACATTCATTGCGGGATACGGGGAGCGACTCGCGAAGCATTGGATAGAATCAATATCACCTCGGAAGGCTGGGAATACGCAAGCGAGATGGTATTGAAAGCCGCGCGATTGAAGCTCGCGAGTGCCGAAGTGCCTATTAAGTTTTACAAGGACCGCGAGGGACGTCTCAGTCACCACCGTCGCGTCGGATGGAAATCATCCTGGATGGCAGGTTGGGTCAACCTGAAGGTGATGCTGGTCTACGCCGCGGATTCATTCCTGCTCAAGCCTGGCATCGCGCTCATGGGAATTGGATTGTTGCTTTCTCTAGGTCTCTCGACGGGTCCGGTGAGAATCGGACCCATCGGTTTTAGTCTGTACTGGATGCTCCTGGGAGTAACCTGTGCGACCCTGGGTTACAGCTCGATCCAGATTGGCCTGCTTGCCCGGGTCCTTCACGGACTGCGACCTCGATTTGTCGAGCGAATGCGAACATTTGTGACTTACGATCGTGGGATGATTGCATCGGCTGGCTTTATGTTGGCCGGGCTGATCCTCCTTGGCCATCTCGTTTACCTCTATTTGAAACTCGGACTGAACCTGCAAGCCATCTCGCATCCAGCCATTCTCGGTCTGTTGTTCGTCATCCTTGGATTCCAGACATTCTGCTTCACGCTGCTAATGGAAATGGCAAATCGCGTCATCTTAAGGTATCGGCAGTGAGTCCGCGGGCAGATGAAAGCTATGGGCAGCACAGATTGACTCTGGCTGACCGGCTAGGAGTATGGCTGTCGCAGCGGGCGATTCGTCGACATCTGCCGACTCGAAGCGATCTAGAGGTGTTAGAACTCGGCTGCGGTTACCATGCTACTCATTTACTCGCTTTGGAGCCGGGACTGAAAAGAGGCATTGGAGTAGATTTTCAGATCGATCCGGAGCTGCGGAAGCGGAACAGATTCACTTTTTATGAGGGAACGATCGAGCAGATCATCCCGAAAATGGAAAGCGAAACCCTGGACGTGGTGATGCTTATCTCAGTCTTGGAGCACTTGGTTGAGCCGCAGGTTGTTCTCCAATCTGTATGGCGTTTGCTAAAACCTTCAGGATTGCTTCTAGTCAATGTCCCAACTTGGGTCGGGAAGCGATTCCTTGAGTTATCCGCATTCCAGCTTGGCTTCAGCCCGAAAGTCGAGATAGACGACCATAAAATGTATTACGGGAAACGCGATCTCTGGCCAATGCTGGTTCGTGCTGGCTTCAAGCCAAGTGAGATTCGATTACAATATCACAAGTTCGGTTTGAATTTGTTCGCTGCCGTGAAAAAAGCCGGATTTCGGGCAGCATGATTAATGGGCTAGTTCCCGTCCTTTGTTCGGGCTAAGCGGTGTTTTGGTTTAAGCGTTCTGGCGTAATTGTTGCTTTCTGATGACCGAACAAACTCGATCGCCAAATCTCCTCCCAGTCGCTTTCGTACTGGGTGTGCTTCTGTGGCTGTTCACCATGACCGGGGGTCGCCAGGTCTTCGTCAACGAGGTGCTCAGCGAAGCCTACGATTCACAAGCCGAACATTTTCTGCGAGGCGATGTGGGAGTCGATGGTGATGCGATCATGCACGAAATAATGATCGTAGACGGTAAGTCGCGCATGTACCTTTGGACCGTTTCCAGCGTTCCTGCGCATTCCACTAAATTATATCTATCCGGGCGGGCGAGGGAATTGGTCGCGCATCTCTGGATTTTGCGCAGGAATGATCGCGTTAGTCGCGTTCGCTCAACTCGTTCGGATGGCCCTGCGCGCGTCTCCGTTGTCGAGTCGCTGGCAAAATTGGCTGGGCAATGCTTCGCTGGTTGGATTCGCCCTTGGCTCGCCGCTGCTCCTGCTTCTCGGAAATCTTTCCATCTATGACGAAGCGATCATTTGGGCACTCGCCTGGTCGCTGGCCGCTCTTTATTTTGCGCTGCGAACTCGAGAAGAGGAAGGATTTGCATTGAGTCGCTCGCTGCTGGCTTTCTCTTCGTGCGCCGGCGCAGCTTTACTATCCCGAGCGACCTTCGGTGCCCCCTTTCTTCTAATTGCGCCGGTTCTCGCGCTTCGCTTATTCCACAAAAACCCCGGGCGTAATCTCGCGGCGCTTATTCTTCCACTCGGAGCGGCGTTCTTTTTTTACTTGTTTCTGACGTACGCACGATTCGGTGATTTCAGCGGGATGCCTATGCGTTTCTCCGCCAACCCAGAGCAGCAAAAGTTTGCACAAGAGCACGGGCTGTTTCGGCTTGAGCGTGTGCCTTACAGTTTTGCGGATTATTTCTTCTTACGGTGTCCCGAATTCCAAGATAAGCCTCCATTCTTGAAGGCAGGCCGTGAGCCTTACGATCACCCGACTCTTTATGTTGTGCCTTTCACGGAAACATACTCTTCCCTGTTATGGTGCTCGTCATGGATTCTGCTCGGCGCCGTAATTGGCATGGCCATGCTGCTTCGACGAAGTTCTAATGGAGTCGACCGCACGATTGCGGGAATTCTTTCGCTGCAGGTTATCGTCATTTTGTCATTTATGGGTCTTGCGCAACGTTATCTCGCCGAATTTTATCCGTTTCTTATTTTTGCTTTCCTCTTCTTCTTACAGAGTGGCCGGTTTGCATTTCGATTGCGCTATCTGCTTATTGCGCTGGTTGTTGTGTCGGTTGTTATCAATTCGCTCACGACGGTTTCCTGGCTTTTGGAAGCCGACATGAATGTAACTGAAAAAACCAAGGCGACCTGGAATGAGTTTCTGGGCAGAACGTCACAGGACTGAGTAACGAATGGCCAAGGCCGGAATTCGGTCCGTTGCAATTTTCTCTTCCGCACATATGCGGCGGCGTCATGTCGGCTGGACAAGGCGGCCTAACTTCTCATGTTGGGAACCCTGAATGATCATCACGCGTTCTCCATTGCGAATCTCTCTCGGCGGTGGCGGGACTGATCTCCCCTCGTATTATCGCGAGCATGGCGGCTTCCTGATCGCCGCTGCGATCGACAAATACGTCTACATTACCGTTCATCGTCGATTTGTAGATGGTTTCTTGCTGAAGTATTCCCATCTCGAAGAAGTATCCACGATTGACCAAATCGAGCACCCGATCATAAGGGAAGCGTTCAAGCTGACCGGCGTGCAGGAACGGAACTTGGAGATTGCCAGTATGGCCGATATTCCCGCCGGCACCGGACTCGGGTCTTCGGGTAGTTTTACAACAGCGCTCCTGAAGGCCTTGCACGCGCTGCACAAGAATCTTGTTCATCCGTCCGAGCTGGCCGAGCAGGCCTGTTGTATCGAACTGGAAAAGTTGCGCGAACCAATAGGCAAACAGGATCAATACATTGCCGCTTATGGTGGAATAACTTGCTTTCACTTTCTATCGAACGGAGAGGTCCAGGCGTCCCCCTTAAGAATTTCCGAGGACACCTACCTTAATTTGGAGGACAACTTATTGCTGTTTTTTACCGGTTACTCGCGTTCGGCCTCAAAGATTTTGCGGGAACAGCACGATAGAAGCACACACTCAGACACAGCGATGCTTGAGAACCTGCACTTTGTGAAAGAACTTGGGAGGCAAAGTCAGCGCGCGCTGGAAGCTAATGATCTTAATGAGTTCGCGCGGCTAATGGATGTTCACTGGCAACGGAAAAAGGAACGTTCGGCGAGCATGAGCAACGAGCGCATCAACGACTTTTATGATTGCGCGATGGCTAACGGCGCGCTCGGCGGAAAATTAATCGGTGCCGGCGGGGGCGGCTTTCTCATGTTTTATGCCGAAGATAAGGGTCGGCTTCGTCATGCCATGCGCGAGAAAGGATTGACGGAAATCCGTTTCCGATTCGAACCTGAAGGCACCAAAATTCTAATTCAATGAAGGCGCAAGAGGAGGAGATTGACCTGGCCAACTGGCCTGTGGCCATCCTAGCCGGCGGACTTGCCACGCGACTTCGGCCGGTGACTGAGAAAACACCGAAAGCACTGTTGAACGTTGCAGGCGAACCGTTCCTCGTACATCAAATACGGCTGCTGCATTCTCATGGCCTTCGGAAAATGGTGCTTTGTGTGGGCTACCTCGGTGAAATGATCAAGGCAACACTGGGAGACGGAAGCAATCTCGGCGTTCAAATTGCTTACTCGTTTGATGGCGCCGCTCTTCTCGGAACCGGTGGTGCACTGAAACGGGCACTTCCGATGCTGGGAGAACGCTTCCTGGTAATTTATGGAGACTCATACATGCCGGTTGATTACTCCAGGATAGTGGATGCTTTTGTTCTGAGCGGGAAACCTGCTTTGATGACCGTCCTTGAAAATGAAGGCCGCTGGGATAGCAGCAACCTCTGTTTTGAGGCCGGGGAAATTCGTCACTATGACAAGAAACGGCGCACATCAGAAATGCGCCATATCGATTACGGTGTCGCTGTTCTGGAGGCGTCAGTTTTCGCGCCATACCCCGATAACGTTCCCCTTGATCTGGCAGACGTTTACTCTCACCTGGTGTCGGAGAAACAAATCGCCGCGTACGAAGTAAAACAACGCTTCTACGAAATCGGCTCGCGCGAAGGTCTGGCGGAACTTGATTCACTGCTGCGCGGGAAACCAGCTACCATTGTATCATGAGCTATTCCGGGGAATACCTGCGTGAGACGACTGAAATAATCTCCCAGCTCGACACGGAACTTTGCGAAAAAGCGGTGGAGCTCCTGGCGGCTGTCCGTGCGCGTGGCGGCCGGCTTTTTGTTCTGGGAGTCGGAGGCAGCGCGGCAAATGCGTCTCATGCGGCGAATGATTTCCGAAAGCTCGCAGGAATGGAATGCTATGCGCCCACGGATAATGTCTCCGAACTAACGGCCCGCACCAACGATGATGGATGGCCTTCCGTGTTCGCCGAATGGCTTAACGTAAGCCGATTGAGTGAAAAAGACGCGCTCCTTATTTTGTCGGTGGGCGGAGGCGACGTTGAAAAGGGTGTCAGTGCGAATTTGGTGGCGGCAGCGCAACTGGCGAAGGAACGGGGAACCACAGTTCTTGGAATCGTCGGCCGCGATGGAGGGTACACCGCGCGGGTTGCAGATGTGGCGATTGTGATTCCCACGGTTAATCCCACAAATGTCACGCCGCACTCGGAGGCGTTTCAAGCGGTGGTGTGGCACTTGTGGGTGTCTCATCCCCGGTTAAAGCTGGCAGAGACGAAATGGGAAAGCATGACGTAGAGCGGCGCGCAGTCTTCCTTGATCGCGATGGAGTGCTCAATCGGGCTGTCATTCGGAACGGACACCCGTGTTCTCCATCTGGTGTTGAAGCTTTCGAGCTCGACGATGACGTAGTTTCCGGCTGCGCCCGGCTTAAGGCAGCGAACTTCCTGTTGGTTGTGATTACCAACCAGCCCGATGTCGGCCGCGGCAAACAGAGTCGTGAAACGGTCGAAGCGATGCATTTGAAAATGCGGTCGATACTGCCATCGCTTGATCGCATCGAGGTCTGTTATCACGCGGGCAAGCGTTATGGCGAGCCGTGCGATTGCCGCAAGCCGCGACCAGGCTTGATCCTGCGAGCAGCAGCTGACCTGAAAATTGATCTTGGCGCGAGTTACGTCATCGGTGATCGATGGCGGGACATTGATTGTGCGCGCGCGGCCGGTTGTCGGGCAATCTTCATTCAGCGCGGCTACGAAGAGAATTTGCGCGAATCGCCCGACTTTACAGTCCGAAACTTCAATGATGCGGTGAATGCTCTTCTCCACGACGCCCGCTTCTGATATTTTCCCAACGTTCCCGGCCAGCAGTCTCGAAACTATGAATCAAATCGTCCTGGATTTGCCGGTGAAAATCTTCGCAGACGGCGCAGATCTCCAGGGCATCGCAGACCTGTGTCGCCAGCCCTATGTCAAGGGTCTGACAACCAATCCGACCTTGATGCGAAAACTGGGTCTGACCGATTACGAAACCTTCGCGCGAGCAGTGCTCAAAGAAGTGAAATCGAAACCGATCTCGTTCGAAGTTTTCTCTGATGATTTTTCAGAGATGCGCAGGCAAGCGCTCAAGATCCACGGCTGGCAGGACAATGTTTACGTTAAAATCCCGATTACAAATACGACTGGCGATTCCTCTGTCCCATTAATCCAGCAGCTAGCTCACCAGGGCGTAAAGTTAAATATAACAGCGCTGTTAACCCCGCGTCAGGTAGAGTCGGTCGCGGCCGTCTTAGACCCGAGCGTTCCAGCCATTGTTTCAGTTTTCGCTGGCCGCATCGCCGATACGGGGGTCGATCCAATGCCGGTTATGAAGCAGTCGCTGGAGATACTGCGAGGCTTGCCCAAAACTGAACTTCTCTGGGCAAGCGTTCGCGAGGTACTTAACGTTTTCCAGGCGGCTGCATGCCGTTGCCATATTGTTACAGTCCCCCACGATATTCTTAGAAAACTACTCGCACTCGGAGGTAAAGACCTCGATGAACTCTCACTCGATACGGTCCGCATGTTTCACCAAGATGCGATCAGCCGCTGGTTTCACGCTCTAGCACGTAATAATTTAATCGCGGGTCCGCCGCGAAACTCGAAGGAGATTGCGTTTCTTTGGAGTAGCCAATTCGGTTCAATCCGGATAAGTGGAGTTGATGATGGGCGCCGAGGAAGCGAAGAAGGAGAAAAAACGAGAGTTTGGAATCGCAATCGGGCTCTCATTATGCGCAGCGATTGCATTTTATTTCTCGACCAGGGCAACTCTCCACGATCTGGATTATACAAGTCAGATTGCTTCGGCCTTGCTCCATGGTCACGTGGGTCTTCGGGAAAAACCGCCCGATTGGCTCAACGAGATGATTCCGTGGGAAGGCAAATACTACTCAGCTTTTCCGCTGGGGGCAGTGCTTACCATGCTTCCTGTAGCGCTGCTGCGAGAAACAGGTCTGATTCAGAGCTTTCCCGGACGTGCGTTGGCCGCCTTGATTGCCGGCTTGTCCGTATATTTCTTTTTCGGACTGCCGAAGGTATTCGGCAACGATTACTGCAGCCTTAAAGGGCCCGCAGCTGCGAGATTGGCTCGCAGGATCATGTTGGCCCTATTCCCGATTTTCGGAACCTGGACGTGGTGCAACCTCGGATTCGGTGGCGCCTGGCAAATCGCTCTTGGCCTGGCTTTGCTGGGACAAGCCGCAGCGCTCTATTGGAGCTTGGCCCAGCCGGCCCCCTTTCTTGCAGGAGCATTTTTCGCCCTGGCTTTTGGGAATCGGACAGAGCTGCTCATTACGCTGCCTCTGTACCTTTATTTTCTCTGGCGCCAGCCACGTGAAAAGATGATCAACTGGAAAAAACTAAGAGGCGGAGTTCAGGAAAATTCCCAGATGTTGATCCGTTTCCTAAGCCTGCCCGTAACGCTTGGACTCCTGACTGCCGCTTATAACTTTGCGCGTTTCCATTCCATTTTCGACTTTGGATATATCCACATCCCGGAGGTGGCCCAGGAACCCTGGTATAAGCACGGCCTATTCTCAATCAACGCGATCCCATGGAATATCTACACCATGTTATTCCAAGGCTTTGAGAGTATTGATTACTTTCCTTACATTCGGCCAAACGGCTTTGGCTGTTCGATCTTCCTTGCCAGCCCTTTCTTATGCCTGTTGTTCCGCCAGGGCGGACGATACAAGGTAGTAGCCTGGGTAGCTATCAGCGTCCTAACACTCGTGCTCTGGTTGCATGGAAACCCGGGGAGCTGGCAGTTCTCCTACCGTTATGCCATGATCCTGCTGCCGTGGATGTTCCTTCTGCTGACAGGCAATGGTCCGCCGAACCTATCCATCCCTGAGATCTCGCTGTTCGCTGTCTCAGTCGCAATCAACGCCATAGCTACATGGCTATTTCTCTGGACCGACCAGATCCAACCGTAAAACGCGAAAATATCTGGACATCTTTGACGCGCTTCCAGTAAAAGCTCTTGCCTCAGCCAACTCCACAAATGAAGACGAAATCCAGTTTGCGACTGCCGTTCTTTAATCTGCCCGTTCTAATTTGCTTCGCACTTTTCTGGACGCTCGCGATCTGCGCCTACGCATCCACGATAACAGTCACCACCACACACGACAGCGGACCCGGCTCGTTGCGCCAGGCGCTGGTTGACGCAAACGACGGCGACACAATTACTTTCGCCGTCACTGGGACAATAGGACTGACCAGTGGCGAGCTCGCGATTGACAAGAACGTTACCATCACTGGTCCGGGACCGGATACGCTCGCGGTATCAGGCTCTTTTCGCACATTTCGCGTCCTCCATGTCATGCCGGGTCGGACTGTGAATATTGAAGGCCTTACCGTTACGTTGGGCTTTCCTCAGTTTGATGTTGGCGGCGGGATTTTGAATGATCATGCTATATTAACGCTCACCAATTGTTCGGTAGCTACCAACACGGCGTCCTACGAAGGCGGAGGCATTTACAATGACGGCGAAAAGGGGAGCGCAACGCTGACGATTATCGATAGTTCCGTCACTGGCAACGGAGTTGGTGGCAGCAGCCCGGCTGAGGGCGGCGGAATCTATAACAACGGCGCCGGAATTCTGACGATCATCAACAGCACTATCAGCGGCAACTCTGCTATCGGGGAATTCGAAGCGAGTGGTGGCGGGGGCGGTATTGCAGGGGGCGGCACGATTATTAACAGCACGATCGCCGGAAACCATGCCGCCCTAGAAGGGGGCGGTATCGACGGCGGAGGCACAATCATCAACTGTACAATCAGGAACAATTCGGCTGGCGGTGGCCAGAATAACAGGCCTGGCATCGGAGGCGGTATCTACGGCGGGGGCACAATCACCAATTGTACGATCAGTGGCAACTCGGTATTCGGAAACCCCTTCAAAGGGGCTGGTGCAGGCGGTGGTATTTACAGCTTTGGCGCAACGATCATGAATAGCACGGTAAGCGAGAATGGAGTCGCTTACGGAGAAGGCGGCGCCATCTATAACGCCCGCGAGCTCACACTCGGGAACAATACATTCAGCCATAACTCGGCCACTCAGGGTGGCGGAATCTACAATGGTA
This sequence comes from uncultured Verrucomicrobiae bacterium, assembly GCA_963836455.1. Classification (GTDB taxonomy): domain Bacteria; phylum Verrucomicrobiota; class Verrucomicrobiia; order Chthoniobacterales; family UBA10450; genus Udaeobacter. The sequence continues at coordinate 110,435 of CAWIJH010000014.1, read as the reverse complement.
ACCTTGGTTCCATCGGGATCAGCAACACGATTCTAGACGGAGGTGCTGCGGGAGAAAACATCTTCAACCAGGGAGGCACAATTAACTCAGCGGGTTACAACCTGAGCAGCGATGACGGCGGCGGCTACCTAAACGGCTCGGGAGATCAGATCAATACGGATCCGATGCTAGGTCCTTTGCAAGACAACGGCGGGCCAACACAAACTTATGCCCTGCTGCCGGGCAGCCCGGCCATTGACGCCGGTGATCCCAACTTCATTCCGCCTCCCTGGTACGACCAGCGCGGCCCCAACTTTTATCGCCTCAGGAACGATCGTATCGACATCGGCTCCTTTGAAGTACAGGAAGGGCCGGCGGTGACGCCGACACCGACGCCAACACCTACTCCGACCGCAACACCAACGCCGACACCCAGGCCTTCTCCGACACCGAGGCCGCGCCCGACTCCGGCGCTACGCCCTACGCCGCGGTAAAAGAAACAGTGGTCGGTGATGAGTGATTCGTAAAGCGGGCGTCGCCGCAGCGTACCGCAAAGCCAGAGGCGCGAAGTAGATTCTATCGTCGCAGTGCTTGACGAGAAGGCAGCGAATTGTGCTAAAAGGTAGGCCGCTACTGTCGAACTGCCGTCTATGAAATCTCTATTCTCCATTTTCTGGATTGTCCTTGTTTGTTTCTGGACCGCAGTTATTCCAACAAATGCACAGGTAAACGTGACCCAGTTTCACAACCACGATTCGCGGGACGGTCTTTACGCTGATGCCGCATTCACGCAGAGCGCCGCCGCCAATCTGGGGCGCGACCTGAACTTTGACGGCACGATCGTCGGCAATGTGTATGCGCAGCCGCTTTACATCGAGGACGGGCCGGGCGGCAGAGCGATGATCATTGCCGTGACCGAATCGAATAACGTGTATGCGCTCGATGCGGTTGATGGGAGCGTGATCTGGGAACGCAATGTGGGTCCTCCGGTATCGGCGGACGATCTCGTATGCACTAAGTTTGATCCCATGGGCATCACCGGCACGCCCATTGTCGATCTTACTTCACGCGCGCTCTTTTTAGACGCAATGACGACTCTGGACGGTGGAGAGACTATAAAACATTTCATCTTTTCGCTTAACGTGGATACAGGCGACATCAATCCCGGCTGGCCCATGGACGTGGAGGCGGCCGCTACATACAACGGCATCAACTTTACTGCAGCCATTCAACAGCAACGACCGGCACTCGGAATCGTGGGCAACATTCTTTATGTTGGCTATGGGAGTATGAGAGATTGCAGCCTTTGGCATGGCTGGCTGGTGGGAGTGCCGATCGATAATCCATTCAGCGTAACAGCATGGGCTGCCGGCGGCGGCGGTGCACGGGGCGGCGCTATATGGGGCGTCGGCGGCGTGGCCAGTGATGGGACCAATCCGTTCGTTACCACTGGTAACACGGTTAACACCGGCGGCAACTGGAGTGGCGGCGAAGCAGTGATCCGCTTCCAACCCGGCCCGATCTTTAGCGGCTCGTCCACCGATTACTGGGCACCTACCAATTGGCAGTCACTCGATCAAAGCGACTCCGATCTGGGCGCCTCCGGCCCGTTGCTGGTCGACGTGCCAGCCGCAACTCCTTCGCATCTAATGGTTGCACTGGGTAAGGACCGCAACGCGTATTTGGTTAATCGCGACAACCTTGGTGGGATCAGCCAGCCTGTAGCATCAGCTCAGATTGCCAGCAACACTATCCTCCAGGCAGCCGTCACCTATCGGACCAAACAGGGAACCTATGTCGCATTCCGCGCCAACAACGACGGCGACACCGTCCTCTCCGCTTTCCGCATTACTGCGACCAATCCGCCTACCATCGACATCGCCGGCGGTTGGAATGTGACTCGGGCCAGTGGCGGTTGCGGCTCTCCCTTTGTCACCTCTACCGATGGGACCAACAACATGATTGTATGGGTAGTAGGCACGGAGGACCATCTTACCGCAGGCGACCAACGACTACACGGTTATGACGGAGCTACCGGGGCGCTTGTTTACGGCGGCGGCGGTTCAAACGAACTGATGGCAGGCACCCATTACTATAGCACTACCGGCATTGCAGCTCGGGGCCGGATCTATGTCGCCGGAGATAACAAAGTGTATGCCTTTGCCTTGCCCGGAGGTACGCCTACACCTACTCCGACAATCACACCAACAGTCACACCCACTGCCACGCCGACGCCAACAGTGACACCGACTGTCACTCCAACGGCTACGGCAACGCCGACCGCGAGACCTACGCCGACACCCAGATCTCGTCCAAATCCGCCGCCGCGCCCAACATCGCCACGTTAAAAGAAATAGTGGTCAGTAATTAGTGATCGGTGATCCGCTCCGCCAGCCGGCCTTCGTCCCGCAGTCGCGGGACTACGGTAAGTCGAGAGACTACGGCGCGGCAAGTCAGTGATTGGTAGGGCGCGATTACCAAATTCTGACAAGATTGTCTCGTCGCAGTCGTCACGAGGCTTGACAAGGAAGCAGCGCCTTGTGGTAGAAAGGGCGACTCCACTCTGAGGATGCTGCCTATGAAATCTCCAATTTCCATTTCTTCGCCTGTCATTGCCGGGTCGTGCATTGCGGCACTCAGCGCAATTTCCACGGCGAACGCGCAGGTGAACGTTACGCAATTTCATAACCACGATTCGCGGAACGGCCTTTACGTTGATACTGCTTTCACGCTGAATGCCGCAGCCAATCTTACGCGCGACCTGAACTTTGACGGCACAATTGTCGGCGATGTTTTAGCGCAGCCGCTTTACCTTGATGATGGGCCAGGCGGCAGGCCGACGATTATTGCAGCAACCGAATCGAATAACGTGTATGCGCTCGACGCCCTCGATGGCAGCGTCATCTGGGAGCGCAATATGGGCGATCCCGTGTTGGAAGACGATCTCACATGCCACGGCAACATTGGCCCCTACGGTATTACCGGCACACCCATTATCGATCTCGCCTCTCGCGCGCTTTTTTTCAACGCAATGATCACACCTGACGGCGGCAACACCAAGAAGCATTTCATCTTCTCGCTTAACGTGGATACAGGCGATATCAATCCCGGCTGGCCTGTGGATGTGGGCGAGGTCGCGATTTATAACGGCATGACCTTTACACCGTCCACACAAGCTCAACGGCCCGCACTTGGGATCGTGGATAACATCCTTTATGTGCCGTATGGCAGTTTCTTGGATCACTGCGTTTATCATGGCTGGCTGGTAGGAGTGCCAATCAATAACCCGGGCAGCGTAATGGCGTGGGCGACAGATGCGGTTGGCGGCGCCATATGGGGAGTTGGCGGCGTCGCCAGCGATGGAAAGAACCCGTTTGTTACCACAGGTAACACCTACAATCCTCCAACCTGGGGCGGAGGCGAAGCAGTAATTCGATTCCAGCCGGGCCCGATCTTTAGCGGCGACCCCAGCGATTATTGGGCGCCCCTCAATTGGCTGCGATCTCGATATCCTGGGACTTCGATCTGGGCGGCTGCGGGCCGATGCTGGTGGATGTTCCCGGCGCAACACCTTCTCATCTGGTGGTCGCGCTTGGCAAGGATACCCACGGCTATTTGCTTAATCGCGATAACCTCGGGGGGATCAGTCCGCCTGTCGCGCAGGCCAGTCGTATCTCCCGCCAACAGCATCATCCAGGCAGCCGCCACCTATCGAACGGACCAAAGCACCTACGTGGCTTTCCGCGCAAGCAAGGAGAAGCTTTCGGCTTTTCGCATTACTGCAACAAATCCGCCCACGATTGTCAACACTTGGAGCGCTACAAGGAGCAATGGCGGTTGCGGCTCGCCTTTCGTCACCACCACTGATGGCACTAGTAACCCAATTGTCTGGGTAGTGGGTACTGCTGGGTGGGGCATTGAAGGTGACCAGCAGTTACACGGCTATGATGGAGAGACCGGAGCGATTGTTTACGCTGGCGGCGGTCCGAACGAACTGATCCCAGGCACGCATTCGTATAGCACCACCGGCATTGTGGCTCGGGGACGGATCTATATTGCCGGGGACAACAAAGTGTATGCCTTTGTGCCAGTACCCGAAGCTACCCCGACGCCAACGCCAACGCCCACGTCAACGCCAACGCCTACTACGCCAACACCTACTTCAACGCCAAGGCCTACTCCGACACCGAGGCCTCGCCCAAATCCGCCGCCTCGCCCGACGCCGCCGCGCTAGCGCCTTAGAATAATACGCCGGTTGCGATGGCTTTCCTTTTTATACGGTTCGCAATTTTCTTAAAATCGGCCGAATTCTTGCCAAGTTCCGAGTTGGCAGAGCATATCTTTTGAAATAGCATCCCGCCGCATTGGAAATACATAAGACGGTGATGACGGAAGAGACACAAAGCACTGAAGAGGCCCCAGAAGTTAGTCAAAATCTTGTGGCGACAAGAGGCTCGCGCGATTGGATCGTGGCGATCATCCTTGCCGTCATCGCGACCGTCGTGTTCTTCAAAACCACGAAGGCAACGATGCACGACTTTGACTACACGACCCGAATCGCTTCCGCATTGTTGCACGGCCATCTTGGCCTGGACAAGAATCCTGGCTCGTGGCTGAACGAGTTGGTTCCATTCGAAGGCAAATATTACTCGGTCTTTCCACTTGGCGCGGTTATAAGCGTACTCCCAGTCGCTCTTTTGCAGCAAGCAGGATGGATCCACAGTTTTCCAGCCCAGTGGGTGACATCGATAATCGCGGGCCTCTGCGTTTTCTTCTTTTTCAAACTCACCAAGGCATTCGAAGCCAGTTCCGCCACCTCCTCGCCGCTTCGCTCTTTCGCCCTTTCGCCGTCTCGCCGAATCTTACTGGCACTGTTTCCCGTTTTTGGAACTTGGACATGGTGTAACCTTGGATTCGGCGGGTCCTGGCAAATCGCGCTCGGATTTGCACTACTGGGGGAGGTAGGAGCGCTATACTTTACCCTGGCTCAACCGTGCCCTTTCGTCGCCGGGGCCTTTTTCGCCTTGGCGTTTGGTAATCGCACAGAATTGACTCTCATCCTGCCGATTTTTCTTTATTTGTGGTTCACGAGTCACGATGACAGCGAGGCGGTCGGATTAGGCAACATTGGGCAACGACTTCGCAAAAAGGCGCCCGACTTGATCTCCTTTATGGTCCTACCGTTAGCTCTCGGAATTCTAACGGCGTACTATAACTTCGCGCGCTTCCATTCCGTCTTTGATTTTGGATACGCTCGAATCCCGCGCGTTCTCCAAGAGCCATGGTATCAGCATGGATTGTTCTCTCTCCACGCGATCCCTGGAAACGTTTACCACATGCTTTTCAAAGGAATCGGCGACACCACTCCGAAGTTTCCTTACATTCTACCATACGGATTTGGTTGTTCGATCTTCCTCGCCAGTCCCTTCCTCGTCCTTGTTTTTCGAGAAGGTGGAAAGTATAAGTCAGCAGCTTGGATCGCGATCGGATTATTGACCGCAGCGCTGTGGTGCCATGGAAACCCTGGCGGCTGGCAATTCTCCTATCGTTACGCCATGATCCTGCTACCCTGGATGTTTCTTCTGCTAGCAGGCAATGGGCCAGCGAAATTGTCTGCAATCGAAATTTCGCTCTTCATCATCTCGGTTGCGATCAATGCGGTCGCCACATATGAATTTCTCTGGACTAAGAACGTCCACCCCTAGCCGGCCCATCATCAGATAGAGACTTAGATTTAGCTTCGGCGAATTAGAATGTTAGCGCTGCTTTATCTGGCAACGATGCTAATACTGGGCGGTTGCGTCTGTCGGCGTTTATACACCTTCAACTCCCTGCTCCATTATCTTGCTGCGTCATTTCTGGTTGGGCTCGTTTTAAGTACATGGGCGACATACTTATTGGCGCTTGCCTTTGGGTCATCCGCAAAGCCGTTGATTGGCGGGAATATCTTGTTTTTTGTGCTTGCAGGTCTGGTGATCTATAGGCTTCGACCGCAATCTGTGTTCCATCCGAAACTGTCGGACTCTCGGCCAGCAGGCTCGGTAATTTGGGACACCTTTTTCATTGCCTGCTTCTTCCTGATCGCTTGCTACCTAACGTTCGGGACGCTTTGGCTCAAAGATGGAACCGCACGGATGGCGTTTGTCGTCTGGAACGATTTTGGTCCTAACCTGTCACTGATGCAGAGCTTCGCGATGGGACACAACTTTCCTGCTGAGTATCCCCACTTTATCGGCGAGCCCATTCGCTACCATTTCCTTTTCTGGTTCCAGGCAGGGAATCTTGAGTTTCTGGGCCTTAATATGGCTTGGGCTCTGAATCTCTTAAGCGTGCTCTGCCTTCTTTCGCTGTTGATCTTAATCATGACGCTGGGCGAGCTGTTATTTAAGTCACGGGCAGTCGGGCGGATTGCAGCTTCACTCTTTTTTTTCCCGACTACTCTTTCTGTACGTCCCATTCTTACATTCGCAGCACTCTTTCTCCCAGGCATTGAGGTCGATCATGGCTCTTAACCACTGGCTCGTGTCAGGCTACCCATACAAGGCAGAAAATGTAGGTACCTGGTCACTGAGCATTTTCTATGTACAGCGGCACTTCCTGGTAGGGATTGGTGTTTTGTTACTCGCGTTGACTTTTCTAGTTGGTTTTTTTCAACAGCGATGGCGCAAGCGCCTGCAAGCAACTGGCACAGCCGAAATAGCGGAAGCATCTGCGACTGAAGGAACAGTAATACACGCCCAAACCGCGCATGATGAGACCTTCTTCTCATCTAGTCAGAAACCAATTGAGTCCCGCAAAGGGTATCCCGCCCAATTGTCAGGCTTTGTCTTCACCGGATTCCTTCTTGGATTACTGCCTTTGTGGAACAGCGCCGCGTTCGCGACTTCTTTCGCAGTGGCCGCCTGCATGTTCCTCCTCTTTCCTTATCGCGGTTACTTGCTCTCGCTTTTGGTCACGGCAGCGGCTGTTGCCGTTCCACAAGTTGCGTTTCTTTTTCTACGCAAGCAGGGATTCGCGCACGGGGACTCAATTATACACTGGGGACTTGTGGTTGAAAATCCTACCCTGTTGCGTGTCTTATCCTACTTCTGCTTTACCTTCGGAGAAAAACTCCTGCTGGGATTAACTGCGGTAATATTCTGCCTGGCACTTGCGCGCAGGCTATTCGTCGCACTGTTGATCCTGCCAGTGCTCGCCTTCAGTACGCAGCTGAGCACTGATATCATAAACAACCACAAGTTTCTCTACATTTGGGTTCTTCTTCTCAATTTATTTGTCGCCTACACTATCTGGCGAGTCGGCAAGATACATTGGATAGGAAAACCAGCGGCGATAGCTCTCTTGCTTGTTGTCGCTCTTGGAGGCGCGATTGAGTGGTTCCGTATCCACAACGATACGATCGTTGACGTGCCGTTTAAGCAAAATCGCTTGTCGGACTGGCTACAGACAAACACAAGTCCAAAGGATGTGTTCCTAACCGATAGATTTGTTGTTCACCCAATTCTAATGAACGGCCGCCGCATCTTTTATGGCTGGCCGTATTTTGGCTGGTCGATGGGCTATCCAACAGGCATTCGTGATCGGCTTTACGAACAAATGTTCACGGAAAAAGACCCGACAAAACTTGTTCATCTGCTCAATGAAAATCACATCAGCTATGTCGCAATTGATAATGGTCTCCGATCGGGCTTTTTGAAGGGAAAACTGAACGAACCGATCTACAAGAGCTATTTCAAGATGGTCTTCCAAGATAAGGAGAATCGCTTCGGAGCGTTGACCATTTACCAGGTTCCCGATCGCGGAACATAGTTTGGGTGCAACCGAAGTGGAAACTCGCGTCGGTCGCAGATATGAACTTCTGAGCAGCTTTCATCGGTTCCACTCCCGGTAGGCACACCTGCGTTTTCGTTGCTCATTATTCTTTGAGGCTTGAAAACGTCGCCTGGAGCAATTGTTCTCGGCGGAGGAATCGTCAAACTCCTTCGACATGCGCTTTCGATTTGGCACTGCGGTGAATTTGGGAGTTCTCGAAGAGGAATAATCATGCTTCCCTCGGTGAATGGATTCGGACTTGCGCGCCTCATCGGAAACGCCTATTAGCTTTACCCTCATGGTTCATCATATCGTTCTCTATAAACTCAAACCCGAGGTCACCCCTGCCCGCGTGGAGGCGATGATGATGAATACGCGCATGCAGCTTCTGAAAATTCCCGAAGTGTTAAACATCAAATGCGGGAAGCGGATCGACCCCGAATTGCCATGGCCGTTCTTCATTGCTATCGATTTTGAGTCGATGGACAAGTACGCCATCTTTCGTGAAGACCCCGTTTTCGTGAAATTCATGGAGGAAGTGATCAAGCCAAACACGGAAGATTCCCTGGACCTGGACTTTGAGATGGATCCAGGCAAAGACGTTCGCTTTTCGTAGCGGTGGGCGGTCACCTGCGGCGCGCTCGGCGAGCACGCCCTACCATTGCTATTTTTGCTCGGAACGCGTAATCATCCGATTCGATGCGTCTCGGCTATTTTTACTCCCGGTATCCGGTACTTTCGCAGACGTTTTGCGACGCTGAAATGCTGGCGCTGGAACGGCTCGGTTTCGAGCTCGAGATCGGCTCGGTGTATCCACCGCTTACGAGCCTTCGCCACGAGCATATAGCCGGTTTGCGCGCAGCCATTCATTACGCGCCGCCGCAGGAAATCTTAAAGATTTCAGAAAAGACGGCGAAAACGAACGGCAAGTGGCCGCGCGATCTGGTTGCCCGGCATGAGCAAAAGTATGGCCCCGGTGTGAAGGCAGAGCAGCGCGCGCGCAACGCCCTTTACTTTGCCCTCCATTTCAAGCGCCGCGGCGTGGATCATATTCATGTCCACTTCGCGAATCGAGCGGCGCACACCGCGATGTTCTTAAAAGAGATTTCAGGGATTCCATTCAGCGTCACTGCGCACGGGCAGGATTTCATGAAAGACCTCGGCAATGATGATCTGCTGCGGGAAATCTGCGCCGCCGCGGAGTTCGTAGCGGCCGAAACGGATTACAGTCGCGACCTGCTCCGCCAACGCTGTCCGGCTTCTGCTGCGAAAATTCACCGTGTTTACAACGGAATGGACCTGACCCGTTTTCCGGAGCCGCATTACGAAATTTCCGGCGATATGGTGCCGCGCATCGTCAGTATTGGCCGACTGGTTGCGTTTAAAGGATTTGATTACCTCATCGACGCGTGTGCGGAGCTCGCGCGCCGGGGTCTCAATTTCACCTGTGAAATTATTGGCGATGGCCCGCTACGCGGTGATCTCGAAGCAAGAATTAGAAAGCTGAACTTATCAGGCCGGGTTCACCTCGTTGGCTCATTGTCGCAGGGAGCTGTTCTCGAAAAACTCAGGTCTGCGGATATTTTCGCGCTTGCGTCGGTGACAGATGCTCAAGGAGCCAGTGATGTTTTTCCAACTGTAATCATCGAGGCAATGGCAGCTGCGCGTCCCGTTGTGTCCACTCGGTTGGCTGGGATTCCTGAATCCGTTGTTCACGGCGAAACAGGTTTGCTCGTTCCGCCCGAGGAGACAATGGCGTTGGTCGAAGCCCTGAGCCGACTTATACAAGACGCCAAATTGCGATTGCATTATGGTCGCGCCGGACGAGAGCGAATTGAACAGCATTTCCGAATCGACCAGACCGTGGCGCCGCTTATCGAGCTTTTCGAGAAAACACTTGGCGCGTCGACGAAATCCACCGAGCGCCGCGCTTCGCACCCGCCTTCGGTCGCCGCGGCGACCTACGGCGCGGCAGGCAGCGAAGCGGCTACAGGAAAGCATCAGATCGCATATCTGATCGATCGGTGGCCGGATACAAATTTGCCACTCCTTGACCGCGAGCTCAAAGAGATGAAGCGACGCCACGTGCCGATCGTCCCAATCGTGTGTGAATTGAATTCTCCGAGGCGGTCCACGCGAGCGATGGAGGAAATGGCGACATCACTCGAATTTTTGCCCGACCCGATGGTCATCGAGGCCGAATGGCGGGCAAACCAGGCGCTCGCGCAAAAAATGGAAGAAGATCGCGCCCAGCAGAGCGTCCGGGCGCCAAGTACCATCTTTTTGCGCCAGGCACGCTTTGCTCTCGTATTGAGGAGACTCCTTAGAGAGAAAAATGTGTCGCATGTCCATGCAACGAGTTCCAGTGCTCTCGTCTGCGCGCTCATCTTAAAAAAACTTCTCAACGTTACCGTAAGCGCCACGATTGAGGCGCGACCGACCTTACCGCGAGAGTGGATTCGAAACGCGTTGTCGGAGTGTGTAGGCGGCCGTTTGAGAGATCGACAGTCGCTTCGCGACAGTTCGTTTCTCGTTGATAAAACAACATTCCGTTCGGCTCCACAGCAGGTGCTTGGACTCGTCAGTCAGAAAAGCGGGATCGATTTGACTGCTGGGACTCGTTTCTGGCAGGAATGGGCGGATCTGCTCACGCGTTGGAGCCGCGAACAGCCAACATAAAATCGATGATATACTTTTGACCCGCGAATCACGCGAATTTACGCGAATGAAATGACGGAAATCATTTACAAGAAAGAAAGCTACGCAATTATTGGCGCCTGCTTCGAGGTGTACAATGAGAAGGGCTGCGGCTTTCTTGAACCCGTCTATCAAGAGTGCCTGGCTATCGAGTTTGAATACCAGCGGATCCCGGCGATTGCTAAACCATCGCTCGTTCTCAGCTATCGTGGTCGAATATTGCAGCAAACTTACGAGCCGGACTACATTTGCTTCGAGAAAATTATCGTGGAATTGAAAGCCCTCGCGGCTCTGGCCGATGAGCATCGCGCGCAACTCTTGAACTATCTGCACGCAACCGGTTTCGAGCTTGGCCTTCTGGTGAATTTCGGACACTACCCCAAGCTGCAGTACGAACGCATTGCGAAGACTCAGCGCATAAAACCGAAAATGGATCCTTCCGATGTCTCCCTTTGATTTATTCGCGTCAATTCGCGTGATTCGCGGGCTGTTAAACGAATGAACAAGAAAGCCATTGTTCTCGCAGGCGGCGCAGGGACTCGCCTTTTTCCGCTCACGAAGATTGTCTGCAAGCAACTCCTCCCGATCTACGACAAGCCGATGATCTGCTATCCGCTGGCTACGCTTATGCTTGGCGGCTTGCGCGAGGTGCTGATCATTTCCACGCCCAAGGATTTGCCGATGCTGCGGGATTACTTGAACGACGGCGCGCACCTTGGAATTCGGATTGAATACGCCGAGCAACCGAAGCCCGAGGGAATCGCGCAAGCTTTCCTGATCGGAGCAAAATTTATCGAGGGCTGCGGCGCGTCACTCATTCTGGGTGACAACATTTTCTATGGAAAACTCGACTTTTACCGGAATGCTTTGTCCATCAAGCGTGGCGCCTGCATTTTTGGATATCAGGTGCGCGACCCGGAACGGTACGGCGTAGTCGAATTCGACGCTAATGGGAAAGCGATCAGTCTTGAGGAAAAACCGAAGCACCCAAAGAGTCCTTTCGCAGTGCCGGGGCTTTATGTCTATGACGAGCGGGTGGTTGAGCTATGTCGGACATTGCGTCCATCTGCGCGCGGCGAATTGGAAATCACCGATCTGAATTTGCTCTATCTCAAGGAGGACCAATTGCACGTGAAGTTACTCAGCCGGGGCATGGCTTGGCTCGATACCGGCACGACAACAACCTTGCTCGAAGCAAGCAACTACATCGCGACGATCGAACACCGCCAGGGATTGAAGATTGCGTGCCTGGAGGAAGTGGCGCTTCGAGCGGGATTCATCACGGAGTCTCAACTCGCCGCTACCATCGATCGATTGCCAAAAGGCGAATATCGCGATTACCTGCGACTGGTCTGCGACGAGGGACCAGGCGCGGGACGGGAACCAGTGGGGGGCGACACTTCTCCAGATTGATAATAGCCCAGCGTTTTAACGCTGGGTCGATTGTGATAAACAGGATTCGAGTCCCTGCGGGGACGACAGAAATAACGGATCATGCATTCGTTTGCGAGCTGCCTAATTCATTGCGTCTGGAGCACAAAAAATCGCGAACCTTGGCTCATCTCAGATTTACGCGAACGTCTCTGGCCATATCTTGGCGGCATCGCAAAACAAAATCAGATGAAGGCGCTCGCCATTGGCGGAGCCGCCGATCACGTCCACATTCTGCTCTCCTTGCCGGCAACGTTATCCGTTGCCAAAGCAGTGCAGCTTCTAAAGGGAAATTCATCCAAATGGATTCGAGAAACATTTCCCAAGATGCATTCCTTCGCCTGGCAGGAAGGCTACGGCGCATTCAGCGTTGGTATCTCTGGTGTGGATGCAACCGTGATCTATATCAACAATCAAACAGAGCATCACCGGAAGCGATCTTCTCGCGAGGAGTTCATAGCGATGCTTCAGAAGCACCATTTCGAATACAAGGAATCAATACTCGTTTGAAGCGTTCTGTCGTCCCGGCCGGGACTCGCTGCGTTGCAAAACCTATTTACCCAGCGTTGAAACGCTGGGCTATTTTCAAAAACGCTCTCATGCCAGCTATTGCGGCTGCTCGCGCAGCAGATGACTTGTGTCCGCCACCAACTTCGTGATCGCGTCCGCTTCGGTTGCGTCGTAATAACCGCGAATATCGCCGTGCCGATCCACCAGGACCATGCGCGTGCTGTGAACGGGAATGCCCTGTTCGCCGCTGCCGTCTGATACGGCAAGTTTAAAACCATCGTGCGATAGTTTGTAAATCGCGCTCTTTGGTCCAGTAAGGAAATCCCAACGCTTAGGATCTGCCTGCAACTTATCCGCGTAACCGCGTAGAACCTGGGGCGTATCTTTCTCCGGATCGACGCTGAATGAAACCAGATGCACGTCGGTCTTTTCCAGTGGCTTTTGCAGTTCACTCATCCGGCTGCTGATCATCGGACAAGGTCCTGGGCAGGTTGTGTAAACGAAATCGGCGATCCAAATTTTCCCGGCCAACTGCGCAGAGCCAAAGGGCTGCCCATTCTGATTGATCAGCTGAAAAGATGGCACTGTGCCATACGATGAAACGGCCCGTTGCCTGAGAGCGTTCACCTCGATGTGACGCAGCCACAGTAACAGTCCGAGTGTAACAAACGGAATCAGGATGAGCGCGGTCTTCCACAAAATCGAAGGCCGCGAGGAGGCGCGATTCACTGCGATAGAAGTTGTGCTCATGATTTTGTCAGAACAAGCGCAGCCAGCAACAGCGGGAGGTAAACAATCGATGTAATAAATAGTAAGCGCGCGGCCTCTCTGGTGCGGAGTCTCAAAAATCGCATGGCAACGGCAATGAACAAACCGCCAAGCACCAGCTCGATTGCGAGATACGCGAAGGTGACGATTCCAACAAATGCGGGCAAGCCTCCCAGGATAAGGAGCAGAATGCAGAAAAACACACTTTGGCTGGCACTGCGTTCGCCGCTGATGTCATCATTTGAAATCATGCGAAAACCCGCTCGCGAATAATCTTCGCGATACATCCAGGCAATCGCGAAGAAATGGGGCAATTGCCACAGCAAAAGAATTGCGAATAGGCTTCCCGCACCGGCGTCGATGGCTCCCCGAGCCGCCGCCCAGCCAATCACTGGCGGTATCGCGCCCGGGATCGCACCAACAATCGTGTTTGCGGTGCTGGCTCGCTTCAGCGGCGTATAACCGAAGATGTAAATTGTGATCGTTATCGCAGCGAGTACCGCGCTCAGCTGGTTGCAAGCCAGCGCAAGATACGCAACTCCAAAGATCGAGAGGACAAGTCCAAACGTGAGCGCTTCAGATGGTCGCATTCGGCCCGCCGGCACTGGACGCGTTCTGGTGCGATTCATCAGCGCATCCGCTTTGCGTTCCCACCACTGATTGAGTGCGGCCGCCCCGGCAGCTGCGGCCGCTGTTCCAAACACGACGCGAAACAAAGCGGCATAATCGACCGACGGTCCTGATCCGAGGTAAAAACCGACCGCGGTAGTCAGCAATACAAGCGCCGTTAATCGCGCTTTGACTAACTCGAAGAGATCGGCAATGAACCTTCTTCGCGCGACTGTGTGTTTCGCATTTTCGACTTCGAGCGCGACGGTTTTCATGCAGGAACTGGTAGCTGTGCGGCGCGCCCGTCCGAGCCGGACGCCGTCGTCGCGACAACGCTTCAGGGATTCGCCAGCAAATGGCCGAGATACTCACACCAAAAGATAGCATGATCGCCCCTCCGGCGACATGCGCCGTGGCGATGTCCGCGGCTTTATTGCTCCAAATCGTCCATGCGCCCAGCGTCAGCTGAACGATAAGAAATGCGATCCACCAGATGGACAATTTCTTGAGCGCGGAAACGTGACGCGCATCTCTCCAAACGCGCGAAGAAAATGCAATTACACCGATTGCGATCAGTAGCGCGACCAAACGATGTATCATTTGCAGCCAAATTTGGAAAGCGTCCACGTCCGATAAGCCACGCGCATCGCGCCAGGAGTTGATCTTTGCCAACGCCGTGGCGCTTGTATCCGGAATCCACGCGCCGTTAGCCGTGGGGAAATCGAGAATCGACAGATCGCGATGCTGATGACGCATTGTGGCCCCCAGAGCAAGCTGCGTATAAATCGCGAGCGTAATCGCGATCGCCAGGGATCGAATCGCGGCGAATTTTTTTGGACTGATATCAGTTTTATCGAGAGACCGCCAAAAGGTTGTCGTGACAAGCGCGATCACCACCAGCAGCGCGAGAAACGCTTGCGCGACACACGCATGAAAGATGCCGATTTCGTCCTTCAGCATCGTGACGCGCAGGCCACCGAGAATTCCCTGCAAAATTACTCCGGCGAGCGCAATCAGGCCGAGATTGCGGACCCACCTGCGGCTTTCGCTGCGCCAAAGCCAGATCGCCAGAATGATCGTGAGAAACCCAACTGCTGAAGCAATCAGGCGATGCGTATGCTCAAACAAGATTCCGCCGACCCATTTTGAGACGGGAAACAGAAACATGTTGTATCCGAACGTAGTCGGCCAATCCGGCACCGCGAGACCGACGTTTTTGCTGGTGACCATTCCGCCACTGCAAATGAGGAGCAGCGCGGCTACGCAGAGGAACCATGTGAAATAGTTCAGCCACTTATTCGATCTAGGAGATCTCTCCGCATCACTTTGGAAGAGATAACCGCAGATTATGCGGATTTGCAAATGCAATTTCTGATAGCCGTCGCCTGTGGGCGACGCGACACCGAGCTCTGTTTTCACATCAGCGCGCGCTTCGCACAGCGAAGCGGCTACAGCTAAGGAGTCGGTGATGCCGCAGGTGCAGGTGCTTGGTTTTGGGGCTGCGGCGCAGCCGGCGACGGTGAGGGCGATGCGGCGCTTTGCGCACCGCCGGCCAGCTCGGCGCGCTCTTTCAGCCACGCCTCGTAATCCTGCGGCGTATCTACGACGAGTGTGCCCTTCATTCCGTAATGACCCAGACCGCACAGCTGGGCGCAAATCACTTCGTCCGTTCCAGTCTTGACTGGCGTGAACCAAACCGGGATGAGCGAACCGGGAATTGCGTCACCACCGATCCGCATGCTTGGCAAAAAGAAATCGTGGATCACATCCTTTGAGGAAAGTTCGGCAACGACTGGCCGATTCACCGGAACATGAAGTTCTCCAGTCGTTACGATGTCGTCTTTGCCGTCAGGATCATTCGGATCGCGGCCAAGTGGATTTGAGTTGCTCTCAAAGCTGATATCCCGCCGGCCAAATCGTCCATCGGGTCCCGGCAAATGATAATTGAAGCTGAACTGCTGCGCGACCACATGGACAAGCAGCGCCTCCTTGCCCGGCGGAAACTGATTCACGCGCTTCGCCCAAAGTGGAATCGCGAAGCCGAGCAGGAGAACCGCCTCAATCAAGACGACTGAAAATTCCAGATGCGTCGAAATGCCGCTCGTTACGCCCTGGTGATTCGCCTTAGGCTGTCGGCGTTTCCGGAATCGAATCAGTACGAAAATAAAGAACGCCGACCATCCAACAAAAAGCGCCGCCATGAACCAGTGGCAGAACTCGAGGATGTGATCGATTTGATATCCGTGGGAGGAAGCGTTGGGCGGTTGGCCCAGAAACTCGTTGATCAGCGCGAGGCTACTCATACTTGCTCAGATCTTCCTCGGTGATCTCCTGGTGCGGCTCGGCAGGCATGCGTCCATGCCGCCAGAGATGAAAACTGAATGCCCCGATCCCGCCCAGGACTGACATGACGGCACCGAAAAGAAACCAGATCGCAACTGCCATATGCTCGGTAGATTTTCCATCCTTTGCGCCATAGCAGAATGAACACGCCAGCGCCTGTCCAACAGGCGAAAAAATAAGTAGCACCAAGGCCGACAGAATCTTTGTTTTCATGTGATAAGCCGCAGCCGCTTCATTTTCCGATAGAACCAGACTCCATAAATGATCAGCGCAACCGCGGTCACAAAAGATGCGATCGCGCCTGCAAGATAAATCGGCGCGCCTTCCACCAAATTAACCCAGACGCACCACAGTCCGACTCCCAGCGCGAGAAGCGTTGAGAAAACAATGAACACAATATGGAAGCCTTTAAGGGACATTTAGTGAAAGATCGGAAAGTCGTACCACGCCAGTAATATAAGCCAGAAGAGGCCCATCACAAAAAAGCCGGTGAAAATCAGAATGCGGTAAATGAGGCGTTTTTCCGCAGCCAGATGCATGAAAACCGCGGCCACGGCGCCCGCCTTGATCGTAGCCACCAGCATGGCAATGGCGATGTTGGCCTTGTCGCTACCGAAATGGACGTACGACAGCGCGACGGTGATCACGGTAAACGTGAGCAGGAGCGCGCCCACCATCAGATAACCTCTGACGTGCTTTTGTATGCCGTGCGCGTACTCCTCGTATTCCTTCGAGTCCTGCGAGATATCAGGTGGATTGTTCATTGGCTCACAGCAGATAAAAAAGCGGGAACACAAAAATCCAGACCAGGTCGACAAAGTGCCAGAAAAGGCCGCTCACCTCGACGCGATTCGCCAGATGTTCGGGGTTGCGCTGGTAAAGTTTTTTGCTGACCGGCAGCCACATGTAAATGAACACCAGCACTCCGCCGAGTACGTGCAGCCCATGCAGACCGGTAATGGTAAAATAACTGGCGAAATACGCGCTGTGAGTTGGCAGAAACATCGTGGCACGCTGGACATCCGCCTTTTCGATCGTAGCGATTTTGTCAGTAACCGGCAGCGGTATGAAATGCGGCCGATCCATCGCCGGATCATCAGGATCAGCATTTACCGGGTCTAGTGCGACTTCGTATTCCGTTGCGTTTTGACTATGCAAGTGACCGGTGATCTCGATTCGCGGTTCGAGTCCCTTTTCAAGGCGTCGTGTGTTACCCAAGTATTGTTCGTACTTCGCGAGTGCGTCTGGTTTAATGTAAGCACCGAAGTGCTCGAACTTCTGCGGCCATTCGTAAGCGAGTTTGACGGTCAAGAAAATCAACCCGCACGTGATCGTGGCCAGCATGTACCACCAATAAGCGCGATACCGTCTCATCTTTAGCGCCGCCCACGCCAACACGACAGTAACCGACGATATGATGAGGATCGCCGTGTTCATCGTGCCGACTGGGACATTGAGTAGCCCATGCGGCCACGTCCCCGGCGCCGCATCGATGCGCAAGAAGATGTAGGCGGAAAAGAGCGCACCAAAAAGCATCACTTCCGACGCAAGAAAAAGCCAGATGCCGATCTTGGCGTTCCAAAGACCGGTATCGGGACGAGTAGAGACTGTATACGGAATTTCCATCGCGTTGGGCTTAAGCCGGAACCGGTTCGGCCGGCGGCTTTCGGCGAGTACGCTCCGCCACCTCCACCGGTTCGTTTTGCATCGTGAAATCGCGCTCGCGCCCGGGGAGACTGTATTCGTAGGGACCGCGATAGGCCACAGGGGTATGAACAAAATTTCCGTGTGGCGGCGGTGAAGGCGCAGTCCACTCCAAGGTCGTCGCTTCCCATGGATTGTCGTTCACCTTTTCACCGTGTTTGATGCTCCAGAAGAAATTGATGATGAAGGGAATTTGGGCAAGCCCCATCGCCCAGGCTGCCCATGAAATCGGCTGGTTCCATTGAAATCCGGTCAATCCCCAAATCGTGTGCTCGTTCGCGACACCCCACCCTTGTCCGCCGTCGTACCAGCGCCGATGCATCCCCGCCATTCCTTGTAAAAACATCGGCAGAAAAATCATGTTCATGCAAATCAGCGTGGGCCAGAAATGCACTTTGCCCCAGAACTCGCTCATCTTTCGGCCAGTCGCTTTCGGGAACCAATAATAGACGCCAGCGAAGAGTCCGAAAATTGTGCCCGGCGCAACGATGTAATGAAAGTGCGCGATCACGTAATAGGTATCGTGCAAATAAAGATCGGCCGAATTAAACGCCAGTGGGATACCGGTAAGCCCGCCAATGCCAAACATTGGTAGAAACGCGATGGTGAAAAGCATCGGCACATTGAAGCGAATGGAGCCGCCCCAAAGTGAAATGAAAAACGCGCTCAAGATGATCACCGATGGAATGGAGATCAGCAGCGTGGTCGTTTGGAAAAATGCGCTGACAGCCGTGCCCATGCCGGTGAGCCACATGTGATGCGCCCAGACAACGAACGACAGAAACCCGATTACCAACACGGAAAAGACCAGTGATTTATATCCCCAGAGCGGCTTGCGTGAATTGTTCGCGAGGATTTCCGCCACAATGCCAAATGCGGGCAAAATCAGCACGTAAACCTCGGGGTGTCCGAGGAACCAGAACAAGTGTTGCCACAAAAGAGGGCTCCCACCGCCGCTGATCGACATTGGCACGCCATTCACGACCAGACCGCTTGGCAGGAAAAAGCTCGTATGCGCAAGGCGATCCATCAATTGCATGACGATCGCCGCCTCCAGAGGCGGGAACGCCAGGAGCAACAGAAACGCGGTGACAAATTGCGCCCACACGAAAAATGGAAGCCGCATCCAGGTCAGCCCTTTGGCGCGCAATTGAATGATGGTGGTGATGAAATTGACGGCGCCGAGCAACGACGACGTAATCAGGAAAATAAATCCGATCAGCCAGAGAGTCTGGCCATTGAACACCGGATTATGTCCGGGGCCGGAATCCGCAATTCCCGCGAGAGGTGTATAGGAAGTCCAGCCACTCTTGGCCGCGCCGCCCGGCACAAAGAAACTGATGAGCATGATCACGCCGCCGACGGCAAACGCCCAAAAACTTGCAGCGTTCACTTTCGGGAAGGTCATGTCCGGTGCGCCGATTTGCAGCGGCACGACGAAGTTTCCAAACGCCGCGAACGCCAACGGCACCACGCCGAGAAAGATCATGATCGTGCCGTGCATCGCGCCCAGGGAGTTGTAAAAATCAGGCGTCATTTTGCCGTCGGGCATTGAGCCGGGTCCGAAAATATGCGGGAGAAATTTGCCAATTCCAGGCAGCGCCTGGCCGGGATAAGCGAGTTGCCAGCGCATCAACATCATCAGGCAAAAGCCCAGGAACAGGAACGCGAGGCCACAAAGACCGGTACCTGAATCCCAATCACCTTATGGTCGGTGGAGAAAATGTATTTTCGCCACCACCCGAGCTCGTGATGCTCGTGTTCACCGGCGTGTGAATGTGGATCGTGATGCGTTTCGACGGAAGCAGAAGAATCCATTTCAGGAGAAAGTTATCGGTTCAATATCTAAAGGGAAGCACGGTTTGCAAAGCCGAAAAACATTTTCGCGACCCAAAAACGCCACCCCGGGTCCTAGGCACCGGTGTTCCACCATTTCGACAAGCGGGTTTTCGGAATTTCCGGAATCGCGGCCTTATCGTAATGCGAGGTATCGTTGAAAAGGGTCAATCGCGCGCGTGTGGGGTTTCGAAAGTCCACGATATTCAGTGCGGCCGGTTTTTGATCGAGATTATCGCGGTATCGCCGGGGATCGAATCCAAGCAACGAACTAAGCAAAAGCCGGATTGTCGCCTTGTGGGACACAATCAGAATGTTTTCGCCGGGATGCTCGCGTACCAAATCGATCAATGCTGGCAAAGCACGCGCGGTTACGGCCAGCCCGCTCTCTCCACCCTCAGGCGCAAACGTGTATGGGTCCTTTTCCCATTCGGCCATTTCCTCAGGAAATTTTTCTTCCACTTCGCGTCGCTTCATCCCCTCCCAATGGCCGTGCGAGATTTCCCGGAAACCGTCGCATGTTTGCACTTGGAGATCGTGCGGCGCAGCGAGAATCCGCGCGGTTTCGACCGTCCGACCGAGTGGTGACGCGTAAACGGCGGCAATTTTTTCGCCACTTAATCTATCCGCAAGGCGTCTGGCTTGTTCACGGCCCTCTTCGGACAATTCCACGTCGGTGACCCCCGCAAATCGATCCTCGGCGCTCAAAACAGTGGCGCCATGCCGTACCATGAAAACGCGCGTTGCGGGTGCCGTCATGAGATCGCTTTGTCATGACGTAAAATTCCTCAAAAGGCAATCGTCATTCCGAGCGGGGTCGAGAAGATCCCGCAGCGCGACCCCCAGGTAGCTTCACGGATGTCTCGACTCTGCTCGGACATGACGAAGCACTGTTTGGGACTACATATTGCCATGTGGAAAAAGAAGCCAAGTCGCGCTCCATCATTCACCTCGACATGGATTGCTTCTATGCAGCGATCGAGGTTCGCGATCGGCCTTCATTGCGTGGGAAGCCTGTGGCAGTGGGCGGCGCGCGTGATCGACGCGGCGTATTGACAACGTGCAATTATGAAGCGCGCAAATTTGGAGTGCATTCCGCGATGCCGACGTTCATGGCACTGCAACGTTGTCCGAATTTGATCGTGCTACCGACGCGGTTCGATGTCTATCGCCACGAAGCTGCAGCGATTCGCGGAATCCTGTATCGGTTTACGTCCCTGATCGAGCCATTGTCGCTCGACGAAGCTTATCTCGACGTTAGCGCTCATTCCGGAGCACCGGGGCCACTCGCACAGGTGATCCGCGGGACAATCTTTCGAGAAACGAAGCTCACTTCATCAGCCGGAATTGGTCCCAACAAATTGATCGCGAAAATCGCGAGCGAAATGAATAAACCAAACGGCCAATTCGAAGTGAAACCGGAAGAAGTGCCTGGTTTCATGCAAGATCTGCCGGTTCGCAAGATCTGGGGAATCGGCGAGAAGACGGAGCGAAAACTGGAAGAACTCGGTGTAAAAACATGCGGCGATTTACAGCGCTTCCCGCGCCCGGAGCTTATCAATCTTTTCGGCAAATTCGGCCTGGATCTCTACGATCTTTGCCGCGGCATCGATGACCGGCCGGTCGAACCGGATCGCCCGCGGAAATCGCTAAGCACTGAGGAAACATTTGCTGTCGATCTGACGACGCTCGAGCAATGCGAAGAAAAGCTGGAGGAGCTCTTTCAGGATTTGATGGCCGATCTGGCGCAAAAGGAGTCAACCCGCGAGATCACAAAAATATTTGTAAAGCTAAAGTTCAGCGATTTCACGCGAACTACTGCTGAGCGCGCCGGCCTTGCGCCGACGTTACCAGACTTCCGCGCTCTTCTCGATGAAGCGTTTGGTCGTACTGGAAAGCCGGTGCGTCTCATCGGCGCTGGTGTGCGCTTCGCCGAAGCGATACCGGAAAATGCACAGCTGGATCTGTGGTAAGGCGCGACCGACGGGCGCGCCGAATTGCCGCTCGCTCGCGCCAAGCTGCGGGCTAACATTTGTCTTCGTCGAATGACTTCCGCGCAGGAAAGGAAAATCAGGCAAACCGGTTGTGATGTTCGCTTTGATAACCTGACGCGACAGCTGTACGCGACTGATGCTTCGATTTATCAGGTCGAGCCTATCGGCGTCGCGTTTCCGAAAGGCGCAGAGCAGGCAAGCGCAGTGATTCGCGCAGCCGCTGACGCCGGCGTGTCAGTCACTCCCCGTGGGGCCGGCACGAGTCTGGTAGGGAATGCGATCGGCGAAGGGTTGATCGTCGAGTTCTCGCGGCACAACCGCCAGATCACTGACCTTGACCTCGAAAAACGCAACGTGCGCGTCGGGGCAGGCGTGGTGCTCGATCAACTCAACGATTTTCTTAGGCCCCATGGGTTTTGTTTCGGTCCGGACGTAGCAACGAGTTCACGAGCGACGCTTGGCGGAATGATCGCGAACAATTCCTCCGGCGCGCGATGCCCAGTTTACGGCACAACTGCTGATCACGTGATGTCTCTGGAAGTTGTGATGGCCGATGGTCGCATCGAAAAGATCGGCCCAATGCACCAATCGTTATGCTCGGAGCGAGTTGAAATCGAGAATCTCATTCGTGCACGAAGCGCGGAAATGGCCGAACCGCTGGCCGCCGGGCCTGATAAAACGCTGGCCCGGTTACGGCATCGAAAGGTTCCTGCGAGCCCCGAACGATCTGACAAATATCTTCGCTGGCAGCGAAGGAACGCTCGCCGCGATTTTCTCCGCCGAACTTAAAATTTCGCCGCTGCCGAAGGAGAAAGGCCTCGGTTTGATCTTCTTTTCCTCAGTCGATGAGGCGATGCAGGCCACGGTTGAGCTTCTGGATCTTAAGCCCGCCGCTATTGAACACATCGATCGTCCATTACTCGATCAAACCAAAGGCCAGCTCCATTTTCAGGCGGCGCGTGACTTGCTTGAGCTCGACACGCGGCCTTGCGAATCGATTTTGATCGTTGAGTTCTACGATGACGTCGCTGAACGATTGTCGATTTTACAATCGAGAAAAATCGGCTTGCGCGTCAAAATTCTCACCGAGCCAGCGCAAATGAATCTGGTTTGGTCGGTGCGCAAATCCGGGCTCTCCCTTTTGACCGGCTGCATCGGGCCGGCAAAGCCGGTCGCGTTTATCGAAGATGCTGCTGTTCGCCCGAATCAGTTGCCGGAATACGTGCGTGGATTGCGATCGATCATGCAACCGCTCGGACTGGAAGCAAGTTACTATGGTCACGCCGCCAGCGGACTTTTGCACGTCCGACCCGTGCTCGATTTGCACGATGCGAACGATCTGAAAAAGTTTCGACAAGTCGCAGATCAAACCTCCGCGCTGGTGCGGCAATTCAAAGGCTCGCTTTCCGCCGAGCACGGCGTCGGCATCGCGCGCACGGAATACATGCGGGACCAACTTGGCGATGAGCTGCTCGGAGTAATGCGCCAGATCAAGCGAATGTTTGATCCCAAGAACATTTTCAATCCGGGAAAAATTTTCGAAGTAGGATCGGCGCTCCGAGCCGGATTGGCAAAACAGCGCGGCTTCCCTACCAGAATCGACAATCATCTGCGCGAAAACTTCACGCGAACATTGGAGCTCCCATTCCAGCCCGTGCTCGCCTTCGCATTTAAAGACCGTTCGTTCATCGGCAACCTGGAACAATGCAACGGCTGCGGCGGTTGCCTTAAAAAAACTGGCGTCATGTGTCCAACATTTATGGCCACCCACGAGGAAATCATGTCCACGCGCGGCCGCGCCAACATAATCCGGGCAGCGCTAGAACTGCGCGTTAACGGACACGATCCGCTGTGCTCGACGGAATTGGACGCCGCACTGAGCAATTGTCTCTCTTGCAAAGGATGCACGCCCGAATGCCCCTCGAACGTGAATCTGTCACTGCTCAAAGCGGAATTGATGCATGCGCGATACAGGCGTGACGGTCTGCCGTTGCGTGAACGCTTTCTCAGCAATGTCGATTTGTTAGGCAAAATCGGCTGTGCGATCCCGGCGCTCGCAAACGGCCTTCTCAATTCCAGGACCGTTCGTCTCGCGATGGAGAAAACGATTGGTCTCTCCGCCAAGCGCTCGCTGCCGCATTACGCAAACGAACGATTCGATCGGTGGTTTGCGAAGCATTCTGTAGCCGGGGGCGCTGACCCCGGCGCCGCGGTCAACGCCCGCGGCTACAGCAAAGGCCGCGTCATCCTTTGGGATGACACATTTGTGCGTTACCAGGAACCACACATCGGAATTGCTGCGGTTAAAGTGCTGGAAGCACTCGGGTTTGAGGTTTCGCTCGCAAAGAACCGGCGCTGCTGTGGACGACCAGCGTTTAGTCAGGGAAATCTCGATGCCGCGGCGAAAGTCGGGAAAACACAATGTGGACCTTCTCTCGTCACTCCATGCTGCCAGTCCGGCTCGGACCTCCATCACTCCAATTCTGTTTCTCGAACCGTCGTGCTGGTCAATGTTCGTGGAAGATTATCGCGAGCTAAAGATCGAGAACGCGGAGAAGATAGCGGATCGCTGTTTTCTATTTGAAAAATTTGTGGATGACTTGCTCGCACAAGAACCAAACGCACTTCATTTCAATGAACGTTCGGCAAAGATTGCGATTCATCCGCATTGCCATGCCAAATCAATCATGAACCCCGCATTCATGCGAAGACTCGCCGAACGGTTGCCCGGGAGGAAAGCCACGGTGCTCGATACAGCATGCTGCGGAATGGCCGGCGCATTCGGGGCACTCGCCGAGAAATACGATCTCTCGATCCAAGTCGCCCAGGATTTGATCGACAAGATCGAAAATCAAGCACGCGGGACAGAGATCATAGCCTCGGGAACAAGTTGCCGGCATCAAATCAGCGATCTGACGAATGCACGCCCAAAACACATGGCGGAACTGCTCGCCGAAGCTTTGCCGTAACCGGCGCCGTGCTGCAAATGCAAGCGACGTTTCCATTATTGACTATCCCCGGCTTCACCCTAGCCTCGCCTCCATGAATCCAGTCGTTGCATCTGATAAACTTAAACGCGCAGAAGTCTGGGCCGAAGACGACGAGTCAGTTCACTGGGCTGGTGCTTTCGCCGTGTATGGCGCCCACGGCGCGACCGCGTCTTCCACTATCGTTTATGAGATCGAGCCGGGGAAACGGCTGGGCTGGCATACCGATGCCACCGAAGAGACACAGTATATCATCGCCGGAACCGGCGAATTGCACATGGAAGATGGCAGCATCTACCGCGTCGGTCCGGGGAGTGTTTTTGCCATTCCAACGCCGGTAAAACACGATCTCGTTAATGTCGGTAAGGAAACATTGCGCGCCGTCGCTTTCTTCGCGGCTGCGATGTTCACCCAAAACTTCGACAACGTGATGATGCCGCCGAAAAGCCACATCCTCGGCACTCCGAATCGAGAAGGTTAGCCGCCGTTTCAAGGCAATTAGCTTGGTGCCATTGAGAGAGAGCTGCGCATAAATCCGTAATGGTCACTCCCTCGCGGCCAAGCGTCTGCGCGCATTTAAAGTGATGGCAGTGACCGCTGGATGCGTCAGCTTACGTTCAGGCGTGATGGCATAGAATCGCTGGCGACAAGCGTCCGTTCGGCCAATGACTCCAAAGCCGAACCGAGCGGTCGTTTCCTTCGCCACCAGAGTGGTCACTGGCATGAAACCCAGTCCCTGAAAACCGAGCACATGGAGGAATGCGGGATCTTCGAACTCACCGACCAGCCGCGGCCGGATTCCGGTGGTGTGAAACCACTTCTCGATCGACCGGCGCAGTCCTGTGTTCGCCATCGGCAACAGAGCTGGCGCGCCATCAAGCGATTTAGGAAAACCGCGCCGAAGCTTCTTTGCCAGCTTTGCCTCTGCACAGAATGTCACGCCGGATTCTCCCAACAAATGATTGAAGATTTTGGCGTTGACACCGCTGGAGGCCGGCTCGTCCGCCAGCACGATGTCGAGCCGGTAGGCGGCGAGTTCGATGAGCATGTCCGAGACTGTGGTTTCCCAGCAGGAAACCTGCACCGGTTGTTGCAGGCTGAATATCGGCTCGATGTCCGGTACGTGACCAGCTTCGGCAGCGCATCAGCAACGCCCAAGTGCAGTCGCAGCGGACGTGAGGTTGGCCGTTGCTTGACCGAACTTAACAGATCCTGCCCGATGGAAAAAATCTCCTCCGCATAGCTCTAACACATTTTGGCCAACATCAGTTAGCCGGAGGTTACGGCCGGTGCGACGGAAAAGTTTTTCGCCCAAGACGCCTTCGAGCGCTGAGATCTGGGCGCTGATGGTCGGTTGCGAGACGTAGAGTTTGGCTGCGGCTTTGGTGAGACCGCCCTCTCGGGCGACCATCCAGCAGTACCGCAAGTGATGGTAATTCAAGAATTCCATGCTTAAGCACGTTCTTTCGTTTAAACCTAAAAATCCAATCGAGAAATCGTGTTAGTCTAATTCGAGATCGGCATAGAAAATAGTTACGATCAACCCGCTGACGGCCATATTTGTCGAGGTCCGATCAGGCTGGAGTGGCCGCCAAGCACTCTTCGGAGCTAGCGACATCCTTTCACTTAAACCTAAGAATCTCATCGAGAAATCGTATTAGCCTAATCCAGCATCCGCTTGGAACCTAGCGTCATGAGAGAGTGCTGGAGCGAGTCAGGGAAACGGTAGAAGGCGGAAGAGTTTTCAAATCCTTCGGTGCCTTGTCGTTTAACTCCGGCAGGTAACTGGTGAGGACGCGCCAGCCTTGGGCGGTGCGCAACCACGGCCGACGCCCGAAAGCGTCTGGGACTTTAATCGCCCTACATGGGTTGCGGACATCGATCTCCCATGGCCGGTCAGTCCAGGGCGACAAGGCACTCGCTCCAAGCGAAATGGGGAATTTATGGGGTCGTGACTCAGCTCATCGAAATCCTATGAAAATTCAGTTTCACATTCGTGGTGTTGACATCAATGCAAGGGCCCGCAATAGCCTCAAGAAATGGCTGGAACGGTTGCACAGCCTTATTCCCATTACCGCAGCTGCAGTGGCGTTGGAACATAACCGGAATGACGCACCGGCTTTCCGCGCGTTCGTGTTGCTGGCCGTACCAGGGCCGGACATCCACTCCGAAGCGCGCGATCACACGCTTGGGGCGGCTTGGCTTAGGTCAACGCCGCTCTGCGCAAGCAAATCCAACAGCGCAAAGCCAAACAACTCGCGCGTATCAAGTCCATGGGCCAGCAACCCATGTTCACCGCGCCTTGGTTAAGAGGAGGAGTTCCGAAATTGATTTCACTAAAGACTATCAAACGCGTCGCGATCATTTTGATCGGCAGCACGGTGCTTGCGATTGGCGTCGCGTTGTTAGTGCTGCCGGGGCCTGCCGTTATCGTGATTCCCGCGGGGTTGGCGATCCTGGCCATAGAATTCGCGTGGGCGCGGCGCTGGCTGCACAAAGCCCGCCACCTGCTTCCAAACAAGAACGGTACGCGAGGCTTCCCCGCATTCGTAGCCCGTCACACCAGGAATTTCCTCGGGTGGGCGTCTGCACGTCCGCACGAAGACATCAAGAAACAAGACAGAATGAAAGGACAAAAAGATGAAACACACAAACAAAGCGAATCAACCGTCACAGGGCGAAAACCGTCCCAACGAGGACGAGGTCGCGCGTCGCGCTTATGAGCTCTATCAGGCGCGAGGCGCAGAACCCGGCCACGAATTCGAAGACTGGTTGCAACGCTGAAAACGAAATCAACAAGCACGGTCAGGTCATCCACGAGAAGTGATGAAGGATTGCGGGTGACTGAAAGGCAGCACAGATGACGGTGAATGAGATTTGGCTCACCATTCTGAAGCTGGCATCCGTGCCGTTGCTGGTGCTGCTGAATGGGTTTTTCGTTGCCGCAGAGTTCGCTCTTGTCAAAGTCCGGGACACCCAACTCGAAACTCTGGTCTCCACAGGATACCGGCGTGCTAGGGTTGCGCGACGCATCGTGCGCAATCTCGACGCAGCGCTCAGCGCCACACAACTGGGGATCACATTGGCGAGCCTCGGTCTCGGCTGGGTGGGCAAGCCAGTGTTCGCGACGCTGTTGGCGCCTCTGATCAGATATTTCCAAATTGAACCAGCTCAGGCTGACTGGCTCGCTTTCGCTGTCGGGTTCACCATCATAACCTTCCTGCACATCGTGGTGGGCGAACTCGCGCCCAAATCGCTGGCGATTCAAAAGCCGCTGCCGACGTCCTTATGGGTCGCACAACCTTTACAGTGGTTCTACAAGCTTTTTTATCCGGCCATCTGGCTGCTCAACCACGCGGCCTTTTGGCTATTGCGCCGTTGCGGGATCCAGCCCGTCAGCGAGGCCGAGCTGAGCCACTCCGAAGAGGAAATCCGGTTAATCCTGGGCCAGTCGCGGCGCTACGCCAAAGGCCCGACGCTCGGAAAAGACATCGCATTAAACGCCTTCGCTTTACGGCAGCGCCGCGTGCGAGAAGTGATGACGCCGCGACACGAAATCGTTGCTTTGAATACCGAAGACACAATCGAAGAGTGTGTGACGCTAGCCCGCGAGACCCGTTACTCGCGTTATCCCCTTTGCGAAGAAGGCGACTTAGATAAGGCGGTGGGCGTCGTGCACGTCAAGGATTTGCTGGACTTGCAGTGCAAGGCGAAACGCGGACGCGATCTGGAGGCGATAGCGCGCAAGATCATTTTCATCCCGGAAAGGGCGCGCCTGGAAAGAGTCACTTAGCCATTTTCTCCAGTGCAAATTGCATTTGGCAATCGTGGTAGACGAATTCGGCCATACCCTCGGTCTGCTCACTTTAGAAAATGTATTAGAGGAACTGGTTGGTCCAATCGAGGATGAGTTTCGTCATGAGGAACCACGCAGCAGGCGAACGGGAAAAGGGACTTGGGAGATCAGCGGTTCATTGGGCGTGCGCGAGTTTGGCGAGTTGATTGGTCGACCCCTGAATGAAATCGCGGGTCCATCCACCGTGTCGGGATGGCTAATTCAAAAGTTGGGCCGCTTTGCTCGGCCTGGTGATGTCTTCACAATAGACGGCTCGGAATTGCGAGTCGAAGAAATTGCCGGAACACGAATTACAAAAATCAAATTGACGCGCTCGCACCAAGCGGCTCGCGCGGTGTCACGTAACATAGGCTCGTTAACCACCGCAGCCGGTCTATGCCAGCCCGGAACAGCCACAGCTCGGCCAAATCAGTCACAGATGGAACATGCCGCATTATCGCGTCAGCCTGGTTATGGATTGGATTCGCTTTGTTCATCCTTGCAATGCTGGCGTTGGACCTGGGCGTGTTTCATCGCAAAGCCCGTGCGGTCTCTTTTAGAGATGCGCTCGGCTGGACTGCGACCTGGGTCACGCTCGCGTTGCTCTTCGGCGCGGGCGTGTGGCATTTTGCCGGACATGATAAGGCGCTGGAGTTTTACACTGGCTGGCTCATCGAGTATTCCCTCAGCGCGGACAACGTCTTTGTCTTTGCGCTGATTTTCTCTTACTTCGCAGTGCCGGCAGCGTGGCAGCGTAAGGTTCTGTTCTGGGGCATTCTCGGCGCGCTGGTCATGCGGCTGGTGATGATTGGGGCAGGCGCGGCACTGATCAGCCGGTTCAGTTGGGTGCTCTATTTGTTTGGCGCATTTCTCATCTTCACGGGGATCAAGATGGCATTCGGTCGCGGTGCGCAAATCCACCCGGAGCACAATCCGGTCGTGCGTTGGTTCCGTAAATGCGTGCCGGTGACCCGTGATTACAAGCAGGACAATTTCGTGGTGCGCGAGCGCGGACGCTGGTTGGCGACGCCGTTGCTGGTGGTGGTGGTATGTATCGAGGCCACTGACCTGATGTTTGCCACCGATTCCATCCCCGCCATCTTCGCGGTCACCCTCGACCCGTTCATCCTTTATACATCGAACGTCTTCGCGATTCTCGGTCTGCGCTCACTCTACTTCGTGCTGGCCGGAGCAATGAACCTTTTTCACTACCTAAAACTGGGCTTGGGCGTGGTCCTGACGTTCGTCGGAATGAAGATGCTGCTGGCGCACACCGCATGGAAAATCGACACGTTGCCGGCTCTACTTGTCGTTACGTTGGTATTGATCATCTCCATCGTCGCCTCTGTAGTCCGCAGCCGCCGCGAACGCAGAGAACAGGCGCGGCGGCAACTGTTGCTCAATCACAGCCTCACCAACGGGAATCGTTTTCGCGTACGTACAAAACGTACGGCGGTCGTCGCCCGCTAACTCAGCCGATAACCATGAACACAAAAACGGTCCAGACTAAACCATTCGGAACTAGAACCACGAACGACCCAAAGATCGTGACCGCGACCAGCTCCGACGAACCCCGTGCGGTTTCCACAATTGTCATCGCGTTCGCCGCCGATCCGGCCGCGCGCTGGTTGTATCCCCGCACTAAAAGATACCTCGAGCACTTTCCACAATTCGTGCGGGCGTTCGGCGGGAAGGCATTTGCCGACGGCACCGCCGATTGCGTAGCCGACTTTTGCGGCGTGGCGCTTTGGCTTGCACCGAACGCTCAATCTGATGAGGCAGCGGTGGTCGGCGTATTGGCGAAAAGCGTGGACAAAGGAAGGCTCCCGGAGGTTTTCAACCTGCTGGAACAGATGGGACACTTTCATCCGAGCGAGCCGCACTGGTATCTGCCATTGATCGGGGTTGATCCCGGTGCCCAAAGCCGAGGGCTTGGTTCGGCGTTATTGCGTCGCGCGGCGGCGCGTTGCGACCGTGAACGAGTTCCGGCGTATCTCGAATCCACTAGTCCGCGCAACTCTTTGCTTTATGAGCGATTTGGGTTCAAGGCGATTGGCCGGATTAAAACTCCGAGTTCGCCGGCGATCATCCCAATGGTGCGGCCGGCGTGATGGAACCCATTCAACTAGGTCGCCGATTAGGAAGTGCTCCGCGCCTGCGCCAATTATGATGGGAATCGCAAATGCGTGCCGTTGACCGCGATTATCACGACGATCGCTTCGCGGCGCGCCGGGGCGCGGACGCTGGTTCATCACGCCGTTACTACTCGTGCTGCTTTGCGTGCAAACAACCGACCTGATGCTCGCCACGGATTCCATTCCAGCGATTTTCGCCGTCACACTCGACCCATTCATCCTCTATTCCTCGAATGTTTTTGCCATTCTGGGTCTGCGCTCACTTTACTTTGTGTTGGCGGGAGCGCTGGCCCCTCTTTCATTACCTCAAGTTGGGTTTGGGCGCGGTGCTGGCGTTTGTCGGCGCCAAGATGCTCCTCGTGCACACCGCGTGGAGAACCGACACGCTCTCAGCGCTACTCGTGGTGGCCACGGTGATTGCAGCGTCTTTCTTGGCATCCCTGCTCTGTCGTCGTCGGGAACATCGGAATAAAGTTGCCGTGCTCTCGATAAACGCGACGCGTAAATCAAGAGGTGGCCGGAACGCCCGCACTCGGAAAAAACTTTCGACCCAGAATTCGCGCACGCTACCCTTTCGGCTTTGGTGGTTCGCCCGGCTTTGCGGCTTCGCCTGGTTTTGGAGGCGCGCCGCCTGCGGATGCCCCGCCGGGAAGATCTTCGTCGGGAACTGCAAGGATATCGTGTTCAGTGAATGATTCCGGATGATTGGCAAGCTCTTTGCGTAAGGCGGCGATCTGCTCGGCGGTAACGGGACTCGCGTTATTCCCCCACTCGCTTCGCTCGTATGTGAGAACGTCGGCAATTTTTTGGTCGGTCAATGTTTTATCCCACGGTTGCATCACGGCCGCACCAAACTGTTGGCCTTTCACCTTGACTGGGCCTGTTAAACCTTTGAGAACAATCATCGCCGGGCGACGTGAGCCGCCTGTCGTAAATTCCGAACCGGCCAATGGCGGATACTGGCCTGCCACCCCGAGACCGTTCGCTTGATGGCAAGTCTGGCAGTTGGCCGCAAAAATCTTTTTGCCGCGATCGTGCGGCGAAAGTTCGGCCTCCGGTTCGGCGCCCTGCGGTCCGGTAACTTTTTTCATGGTGGGCATCTCACCAGCGTAAGGATCAAGCGCTTCGCCGCTAAAATTTCCCGAGAACCGGCCGAGGTAAGCGCCGCCAAAAAATACCGCCAGTCCGTACACTGCGATCAACCAGATGGAAAGCGGTTCGCGACCCACACGCGGCTCGCGTTTCTCGCGCTGCACCGCGGCATGGACTTCCTGCACATCAGCAATTTCGCTGTAGTCCATACCCTGGCCAGAAGGCCGCTCTGGTGGTGGAGTGTTCTCGTTCATTTCGCGGGTTGTCCTCCAGGCGCAGGCGACGGTGAAGCCGCTGGCGATGCAGCGGCTGGCGTCGCGGCCGTCCTGATGCCTTTCAATGGATGCGATTGATTAAGCGCCATCAAATAGGAGACCAAACATCTTGCATCGAAGCTGGGAATGATTTCCCACCCTTGTGGTGGCGTGTCCGAACCGGTGAGCTGCAAAGCGTCCGATGAGCGCCCGGCACTGATGCGGCGGGCGCGATAGAGAAAACGATACGACGGCATGTTCGAATCAAGATTGATACTGCGCGGCGAATAAAGATGCACGTGATGCCAAGCAGCGGAATACATTGGTGGCAATCCCGCCGTTTGCTCGGGCCACGGTGGTCCTGCCGCAGGCGGTGACGCAGATGCAGCCGCGGCTGAACTTGCTGCCCCCAGCCGCGGCAGATGCAGGAGACTTTGAAGGTGGAGAACTCGCCGGACCGGGGCTGGTCGGCGGTTTCGATGCAATAGCACCGGGCGATGTTGCCGCCGCGACCGCAGGCGAGCTGGCGGGTGAAGGAGACGCTGCAGCTGACGGCGGCGGACTACCCGCGTTCGCCGAGGCTACGGCGCCCGGGGAGGCCGCCGCTCCTTGTGGCGCGGGACTTGCCCCGCCGGTGGGCGAAGGACTTTCCTCTTCTTTTGGCGCGCGCGCGCCGATGTTCGCGAGGTCTTGGCCCATGCGCATCTTCCCAAGTAAAACAGGTCGCTCGAAAATGTAGTCCCGTGGCGCGCTGCGGCGGTCACCCCATTTTCGCTCGATATCGGCGCCCGCATACTCGGCGCGGACCTGTTGACTGTGGCAATAGTTGCAGCCGTTCGCAGCGTAGACGCGCGCGCCGCGCGTGACCATTCCCGATTGCGGCATTGGATAAATATCCGTGCCTTCTTCGTCCGATTGCGGATTGAGTTGTCCGATTTGCCAATTCGGGATCACAGTCAATCCCACCCAGGAGAACGCAAATGTCCCGAAGATTCCTAGGAAAAGAGGGGCTAGTCCTTTCATTAGTGCGCCACTTCGGCCCCCTCCGATTCAACTGGGTTAAGAAATGTGGGCACGGTCGATTTGCGGCCCAGGCCGAAAAGCATCAATCCAAAGTGATACGCAAAGATGAAGTGCGACACCGTGAGCAAAATGCCGGATAAGCTGCGTCCGCGCAGGTAAGGCAACACCGATTCCACGCTCTCGCTGAAAGCGAGTGAAGGATTTTCCATGCTCGTGCCTTGAGTAAGGCCGCCGGCGAGAAGCATCAGCGTCATCAGCCCAATGCCGTAGGCCGATGCCCAGAAATGCAGTTTGATCAGCGAGGCGTAGCGCCACTCGCGTCCAATCAGTCGTGGCACGATGTAGTACATTGAGCCGAAAATCACCATCGTGAAAAATGCGTAAAGACCGAGATGCGAATACGCGATGCTCGCTTGCGTAAAGTTCACGTAGCGGGCAACGGAGCGCAGCGAAATCAGAACACCGACCAGACTGAAGACGGTGTAAGACATCGCACCGAACACGGTAAAGCGAAGCGTCGGGCTGTAACGCATCAGTGGGAAATAGCCTTGCATGGTCATGTGATGATTGAGCCCAACGGTCGCGACGGGAATCAGCGTGAGGATTGTGGCCGCGATACTTGCAGTGACCATCCAGGCTGGGAACGGTCCATCGACGAGGCGCTGCATCCCGGTCCAACTGGAAAACAACGCGTAGCTCCAGAAACCGATCATTGCCAAATGATAACTGTACACCGGCCGACCGATCACCTTGGGAATCATGTAATACGCGGTGCCGAGACCAATCGCGCCGAACCAGAGAAAGAGCAGATTATTCGCGTACCACCAGCCAACAGCCGCTTGCAACACTCCCTGCACCGGGACGACGAAGAGCATTAACTGGCCAGCCGCGTACAGCCACGGGAACCAAAAAAACGCGCCAAGTAAATACCACTGCGTAATGTAAATTTGTTCCCCGCGCCGGAACCGAAACATCAGCACGGCCCAGGAGGCAACGAGCGTGTAAGCGACGAAAAGAATGATGGCAGCGTAGCCGGGGAACTCGAGCCACTGATAACCAGTGCTATCGCCGAGAAGAATTCCGCCCACGCCGAGGAAAACTCCCAGGTTCCAAAATCCAGCGCCCGCAACCAAGAGCAGCGGATAACGCAGAACTGTGCGGCACAATCGGGCCATCAGCCAGATTGCCGTGCCCATGCCGGCCATGGACGCCCAGCCGTACACCATCACGTTCATATGGGCCGGGCGCATGCGTCCCCACGTGAGAAAACTGATGTCAGAAAGCAAATCCGGCGTGTGCAGCTTGAATGAAACAAATCCAGCTAACAGTGTTCCGAGGATCAGCCATCCCACGGCCGAGGTGTAAAAGATCAACACCGGTACGCGCGTTGAGGCGTCGATCAGAGCGCGTTCCAATTGCTCCGTGTCACCTGCGGCAACGGAAACAGACGGTTCTTTAAGTGGGATTCCGACAGGATTCATCGAGCGCAAAAGCGTTGAAACATTGAAACGTCAAGGATGGTCATGGACTTTTCGTGGGGCTGGGTGAAGCCGGGGACGGTGATGACTGAGCCGCAGGCGAAGGTGAGGCTGGAGCTTGCGCGGCCGGCGATGCCGCAGGCGATGCGCCACCCGTTTGCGGGGATCCGGCCGCGGCTGGAGAGGCGGGAGCAGGGCTTGCAGGAGCGCCTGCCGGTGCCTGCGTTTCGGGCGTAGCGATTGGACCTGCCGGCGCCGGCTTTTGCTGTGCCAACTCAGCAACTGTCAATTCCATGGCACGCTCAATCGGGATGCGAGCGAGGCCTTTGGTTTTGTCGATCCAGCCATAAGTGGTCAAGGCCTTGTCGGTTTCCTCGCGCAAAGTCTTCAAATTCTCCACGCGCTTTTTTGCCCGGGCTTCTTCGTAATCGCTTCCGCGCTGCGCCGGCCCAATGATCGCCAGCACGATTACACCAAAAAGCGCAAACAGAAGAACGATCCCGAACCACACGGACAATGGAGCACGCGCCTGGGCAACTTGACGAAGTGATTCGGTAGCAGCCATATCAGTTCACCAAGTTCAAAGATTCAATCAGGCGCGGATCGCGGACTGGAAAGAGAGAAGTCCGAGGCACAATTCGCAGATAAACGAAACCGAGTGTTGCGCCGATGGCGATGATGGAGAGCAAATCCCAGATGCTGACGTGAACGCCGGTGCCGTGTAACGCGGGCAACACAATGACGTACATGTCGAGCAGTTGCATGCAAACAATCCATCCAGCGACCAGACAAAGACGACGCGGTTCCTTCTTAATCGATTGCATGAGGAGAATCGGAAAACATATGAAGAAGCGTCCGACGACCAGTAACATGCTCAGCGCCCACCACGACTCCGTGTTTCGAGTAATAAAAAATTGTGTCTCCTCCGGTATGTTCGCATACCAGATAAGCATGTACTGACCGAAGCCGATGTAGGCCCAGAAAATCGTGAAGGCCAGCATCCATTTCCCCATGATGTGGTAATGCTCGATGGTGATGATATCCTTCAAATAGCCAGCTCGTCGCAAGGCGGTGATGACCAGTACCAGCAGTGACATCGAGCTCCCCGCTGCGCCCGCGAAGATGTACACGCCAAACATGGTGGAGAACCAGTGATAGTTCAGGCTCATCAGCCAATCGAAAGCGCCAAAGGTCAGACAAAGCGCGAACATTGGCAGGCTGATAAACGCGACCTTGCGCATTAACATTGTGAAGCGTGGGTTTCCATCCTTGTCTTGTTTCACGGATAAGCGGCGTAAGACGAGGGCTGCGCAAAGGAAGAAGCCCAGAAACACGACCGCGCGGATTAGAAAGAAAGACCAATTAAGATAGGCGCGCTTCGCATCAAGCGAATGTTCGACACCGGGCGGGATATCCATCCACGAATACAGATGGCGTCGGAGAAGAAGGATCGGCACAAAAAGAATCGCCAGCACCACCAGCAACGCCCCAAGGTTTTCCAACTGGCGCCGCACCACCACCGACCAGTCGGCGTCCGTGGCGTGATGCACAATCGTCCAGAAAAAGCACCCGGCGCAAAGGGTGAAGAAAAATGCAAAGGCAAAGAGCCACGAATAACTGAATTGATGTGGATTTAGAAATGCGCCCACGACGCAAAGCGCGAGAGCCACAATGGCAATCAATCCCAGGAGCGAGGAGAGGCCTGCAAAGCGGTTGCCCTCGAAATATTCGCCTTCGGGTGTTGGGACAGTTTGGGAACGCTCGCTCATTTTGCTGTAGCCGGCGGCGGTGACGCCGGCTTCTCCAGTTCTGCGCGCCGGTCCTCAGGAACATCGGCCACGGTTGCGTTTTGACTGCGCTGTAACGCACGCAGGTACGCGATGATCGCCCAGCGATCAGGCACAATGATGTTTGGCCCGTAGGCCATCATCGTGTTTTTGCCATTGGTAATCGTGTTGAAAATCTCGCCATCAGACATCTTGCGGATCCGTTCATCCTGAAGCGTAACGACAGTCGCGAGTCCGTACTGCTTTGTGATCCCGTTGCCTGCTGCGGTGGCCCCGTGACACATCGCACAAGTGATGTTGAAACGCTGTTGCCCGCGCTCCATCAACTCGGGCGTCACCGGGACAGGGATGCCTGTTCCCCAGTGATCGCCCATCTTGCCAGTGTTGTAATAATCGGTTCCCTCGCTAAACCCAATATTCGGATGCGACCAGGGTCCTGTAGCCGGGGTCGCTGACCCCGGCAGGCTGGCCTTCTCTGTACCGGCTACAATGCCGGGTTTTGGCATCTCATAGCCAATTGGCACCGTGCCTGCGACTGGCAGACGTGGTCCGCGCCCGTCTGCAAAAAGACCAAGCGGTGCTTGTGCGCGAACCTTCATCTGGCGCACCATATCGGGGAAAACCTCGGTCGGTGGAGCGGTGCTTTTCTGCCCACGAAACCCAAAGACAGCGACGATCGCGATCCCGCACAAAACAAAAATCACCAGAAAGCCGCGCAACATATTCAGTCCTCGTGCACAATGGTGATGTGTTCGCCGCCGGTTCTTTCCAATAATTCGCGCACACCGTTTTCGGTAAACCGTGGATCGCGCGATTCGATCGCGAGGAAGAATCCGTCATTGGATACACGGATAAACCGTTCCCAGTTGAACATTGGGTGGTACCAGCGGGGCAATCCGTTCATGCCGAGCATTGAGAAAAATGCGGCAAACGCCCCCAACAGCACTGTTAGTTCAAACATGATCGGGAAGAACGCCGGGACGGTCCAGAAATTCCACGGCTTGCCGTGCACATCGAGCTGGTAGAGAATCGAGGACGGCCCAAATTCAACCACAGCAGCCGTTAGCAAACCGGTGACGCCGCCGAACAAGACCCATCCGCTTAACCAGGATTTTCCCAGCCCCATCGCGTCGTCCATTCCATGGATCGGAAACGGAGAAAAAACGTCCCAGCGTTTGAAGCCTGCATCACGGACATGCTTGGCTGCTTCGTAAAGGGCCGCCGCGCTGGGATATTCCGCAGCCATGGCGTAGACCTTGTGACCGGCAGGAGTCCTCATCATCGCGTGCGCTCCTTTCCCGTAGAGGCCGGCGGCGTCCGTAATGCGGGTCCGCCTCAGGCACTGCCGTTTTTACCTCTGACATGGCAATCATCGGCAGAAAACGAATAAAAATAAGGAACAGCGAGGTGAAAATCCCGAGCGTGCCGATGTAGGTCCAGATATCGACCCAGCTCGCATGAAACATTCTCCATGACGACGGCAGGAAGTCTCGGTGCAGTCCGCCGACGAAAATGATAAACCGCTCAAACCACATTCCAGCGTTGGCGCACATCGAAACGAAAAAAACGACAAGCACGTTCCGGCGGCACCACCGGAACCAGAAAAGCTGCGGCGAAAGGCAATTGCAGAAAAGCATGCCAACCCACCAGTACCACCAGTAGGGACCAAAGATACGGTTCCAGAAGGCGAACCGCTCGTAAGAATTGCCGCTGTACCAGGCCACGAAAAATTCCATTGTGTAGGCGTAAGCGACAAAGGAGCCGGTCAATAAAATAATCTTTGCCATTTTATCGACGTGCTGGGGAGTAATCACATCGTGCAGTTTAAAGATCGCACGCGCCGGCAGGAGAAGGGTCAGTACCATCGCGAACCCGCCGAAAATTGCGCCAGCAACGAAATAGGGCGGGAAAATTGTGGTGTGCCACGTCGGTATGACCGTCGTGGCGAAATCAAATGATACTACGCTGTGCACCGACAGGACCAGCGGAGTAGAAAGACCGGCCAAAAGCAGATATGCCATTTCATAATGACGCCAGTTGCGGTTCGAGCCGCGCCAGCCGCAGGCGAAAATTCCGAAAAGAAATTTCCTAACCTTTGTGGTCGCGCGGTCGCGCAAGGTCGCCAAATCCGGAATCAGACCCGTGTACCAGAATAGAACCGACACGGTAAAATAGGTCGAAACCGCAAACACGTCCCACATCAGCGCGCTGCGGAAATTTTGCCAGATCCCCCAGTTGTTAGGCACCGGCGCCAGGTACCACGCCATCCAGAACCGGCCCACGTGAATGCCGGGGAAAATCGCCGCGCAAATCACCGCAAACAGCGTCATCGCTTCCGCGGAACGGTTGATCGACGTGCGCCATTTTTGCCGGAGCAAGTACAGGATGGCCGAGATCAGTGTGCCGGCATGTCCGATACCGATCCAGAAAACGAAGTTTGTGATGCCCCAGCCCCAACCGACGGGGATGTTATTTCCCCAGGTGCCGACGCCGGTGGAGATCTGGTAGCCAATGCAAAAAAGTCCGAAGGTCGCGGTGCTTGCAGTGATGGCGAAGGCCACCCACCACCAGCGCGGTGCGGGTTGTTCCACCACTCCGGAGATGCGTTCCGTCAACCAGTTAAAGTTGCGCCGGTGCAGAACAAGTGGGACGCGCGTGAGCTGCTGCTCCGCCTCCTCAATCGTCTCTGGTGCTGTTGGTGCCCCGTCCATAATCAGATTGCGGATTGTAGATTGCGGACTGCGGATTGCGGGCCACCAACAGGAGCTGTAGCCACGGCCCTGTGGGCCGTCGGAAGAGAACGTGCCACAGGCACGTGGTTACATCGCAGGATGGGCAATCGGAAATTCATCATTCCGGCAGTTTCTCCACCAAGCTTGCGACGCCGATGTTTTGGGCATCAGGCATCTTCGGATTCGGGTTGCGAATGCGCGCGAGATAACTGACTCGTGGGACGACGTTCAAATAGTCGAGGATTCGGTAATTGCGATCCTGCTGCTTCATTTTTGACACGCCGCTTTCCGGATCCTTGATATCGCCAAAGACAATCGCTTCCGTAGGACACGCTTGCGCGCAGGCCGTAGTGAAAGAATCGCGCGGGATTCGCGTCTCCGGCGAAGCGCCGGCGCGAGCGAGCGCCGCGATCTTTGCTTCTTCGATGCGTTGCACACAGAAGGTGCATTTCTCCATCACGCCGCGCATCCGCACGGTCACGTTGGGATTCTTTTGCATCTTGATCGTGTCCGGCGCGCCCTTGGTAGTGAGCGGCGCAAAGTATTCTTCGTAGATGTTCAATGCGCCGGCGATCTTTCGCTTGCCGACAGGTCGCTGATTGTAATCGAAATAATTGAACCGACGCACTTTGTAGGGGCAGTTGTTCGAGCAAAATCGTGTGCCGATGCAGCGGTTGTAAGCCATGACGTTGAGACCGTCCTCGCTATGAACGGTCGCGTTGACAGGGCAAACGGTTTCACACGGCGCGTTCTCGCAATGCTGGCAGGGCATTGGTTGATGCACGATCTCGGGATTCTCCGGCCATTCGCCGCCGTCCTGGTTGAATGGTTTGCGGCTGGCATAATAGCGATCAATGCGCAGCCAGTGCATGATCCGGCCGTGCGCCACCTGCAACTTGCCCACGACCGGGACGTTGTTTTCGGCCTGGCAGGCGATCACACACGCACTACACCCGGTGCACACGTTCAAATCGATGCTCATTCCCCACTGCTGCGGCGCCTTCAGCGGCGGATGCGTGTAGATGGTCGGCGGTGGATTCGACAACTCCTCTTCACCCGGAATTTTCTGCGCGAACTCACTATTTTCGCGGTAGCCTTCCAACGTCGCCTCGCGCACAAGACCGCGGCCATGGATGCTGAATTGCTCCTGTGTAATCGAGAAAGGGTATGTGCGACCAACCTTTGTTACGCGCACGCTTTCAATCCCCTTCTCGTCAGCCGCGATAAAATACGGATTTGCCGCCGTTCGTAGAAAGTAGCCGTTGAAACCAGACTGCTCCGCGATGCCTCTTCTTTCTTTCAGCGCGCCACCAGCGTATGGCAGCCCGTCGAACTCCGGCATTTTTCGCCCGTAACCGAGCGGGATCGAAACGGAATTGTCGGCGTGGCCAGGAGACACGAGCGCCGCGATGACCAGTTCGCGTTTGAGCGGCTGGCCGCCGGCGCTCTTTTCGTTAATCGCGATCTGTATCAAATCGCCAGTCAGCACACCGAGCTTTTTTGCATAGGCAGGACTAATCAGGGCTGCGTTGTCCCAGGTAAGCTTCGTTATGGGATCGGGTAATTCCTGGAGCCAGCCGTTGTTGGCATAGCGGCCGTCGTCCATCGAATAACTGGCTGTCAGCACAATCTCTGGTGAATCTGGCGTCGGTGCCGGCGGCGCTGTCCACGGACTTTGATTCTGCGGGGCGCCTGCATTCGCACTGAAAGCCGAGGCCTGATCACGCGGCTGAACGTGAGCTGCAAAACCATCGTGAAGGAAACGCGACCAGGCAGTTTGAAAATCGCCAGGCGGATTTGTAGAGCGGAATGTTTCCTGAATCAGTTCCGGTCCTTCAATCTTCGGTCCACCAAGCAACGCGTTGAGAAACTCGATTTCTGAAAGACCGCCGAAGATCGGCAAAATCATCGGCTGGATCGACAAGTAATCGCCCTCGGCAGTAAGCGCGTCCCCCCATGACTCGAGGAAGTGTGCGGCCGGGACGTGCCATTGGCTCAATGCCGATGTGGCATCCTCGTGATAGCCGAGCCGGACAATCTCGGGCACCCGTTTTTGCAGCTCAGACCAATCCAGCGGGAGATTTTTTTGTTTGTCCTGAGCCAATCCACGGGGCGCGTTGTAAACCGGGTCGCCTCCAAAAATGAAAAGGTGCTTGATTCGCCCGTCGTTAATGTCAGCTGCGAGTTGAGAAATCTCGATTGTTCTCGGGTTACGCGGGATTTGCCGAACAACCAGTGTCTGTCCGACATTTTTGAGTGCTGCATTGATCGCGTACGCAAGTAGATGCACTGCGACTGGCTGGGATGGTCCAACGAGCACCAGACTCGCTCCCGGTTTTGCCATTAGATCGTTCGCCAAACCGCTGATCCATGTCTCATCGAAGCTCGCAGCCCCGGATGCACTCGATAGCGATGCCTGGAAATTTCCCATCACCGATCCAAGACTCGAATCGTTTGTTCCCGCTAGAATTTTGGTCGCCAGCGCGTGCACGACCGCGGCGATCTGGCTGGCGGGACAACGGAGCCGATGGTCTGCCATCGCGCCCGTGAGCGTGAACCGACTTTCCACAACATAAAGCCGGTTCATGCTGTCTTTGGGCGTGCTCACACGCCGCCGCGAGCTAAATGCGCGGACCGACGCCAAATCACCCTGACCGCAATCAAGAAAATCGCTGTCCAACGCAAGAACCACGTCGGCGCGATCGAATTTGGGAATCACGCGCGCACCAGCGCCGAATGCATTCTGCGTGGCTGCGATCGTCCCCTGACTCAATAACGGCTCGTAAACACACCAGCGCATACCCGGAAGATTTTTTTCCAACTCTCCCCGCAAACGCTCGCGCGTTGGCGAATTCGTTTCTTCCACGAGAAACGCCACGCTGTCGCCGTGATCAGCGATAAGCTTATTGCGAAGGTCCTTGAGGTAAGCGTCGAAATCTTCGCGCTTGGCCGTTTTCCCATCACGGACAAACCGTTTGGATCGGGTCGGATCGTATAGGTCCAGGATCGATGCCTGAGTGAACGTGTCGGCCGCCCCGCCAGTAGCCGGATGCAGCGGATTGCCATCCAGCTTAATTGGACGCCCGTCCACTGTTGTGGCGAGAAGCGGAATGGCACCGTTGCGCCGCGGCATTGCCGTCGCGTAATAGAGAAATTTTCCAGGAATCGTCCACTCAACGTTCTTTGTGAACGGAACCAGATGCAGCTCGGGTCTGCGACAACTCGTTAGCCCGACCCCGGCCAGCGCCATGGATGCCCCCATTAATTTCAGGAAATCGCGACGCGACCACTCGTCCCCGTTCAGCTCCGCTGCGCCCTGTGGAAATTCGCGCTCGAGCCACTGCCGGAATTCGGGCGAATCGCTGTATTCACCCAGGCTGCGCCAGTAATGCTTGCCGGTTGGTGGCTCCGGTGGATGTTGGAAGACTCGTTTCATCGGTGGCACCCCTGACAGTTCGTCGGCGGATTGATGTTCCAGTGCTCTTTCAACGTCTGGCCAATCTCTGCCTGGGTAAGTTTCCTTTTCTTGGAAAAATCCTCGCCAGAATCATGCGGCTGTCCGTACTTCGCCACAAATTCCGCTGGTTTCACATCGTCCGGTTTCCAATCGAGATTGAAAACCTGATCGTCGGGCCGCAGAAAATTCTCGGGATGCCGATGGCATTCCAGGCACCACGCCATGCTATGCGGCTTGGCCAGATACACCGTTGACATATGATTGACAGAACCGTGGCAACTGAAACAACTGATGCCGCGGTTCACGTGGGCCGCGTGATTGTAATAAACGTAGTCGACGGTGCGATAGATCCATACCCACTCCACCGGGTTACCGGTTTTCCAGCTCGTCCGCACCGGCTCCAGTTTCGGGTTATCTTTTTGCACCTGTGTATGGCAATTCATGCAGGTCTGGGTGTTCGGCACGTTGGATTGGGCCGCCATTTCCACAAAGCTGTGACAGTAGCGGCAATCCATTCCCAGTTGCGAAACGTGGATGTCGTGCGGAAACGGCACCGGCTGGATCGGTTCGTAGCCAACCTTTGTGTACTTCGGCGTC
Organism: uncultured Verrucomicrobiae bacterium; assembly: GCA_963836455.1. Lineage (GTDB taxonomy): Bacteria > Verrucomicrobiota > Verrucomicrobiia > Chthoniobacterales > UBA10450 > Udaeobacter. The sequence continues at coordinate 67,375 of CAWIJH010000014.1, read as the reverse complement.
GCGTAATACCAGGTCGCCGCGCTCAATCCACAGACCGCAATGATGCCGCAGATCACCAGTTTCAGCGGTATCCAGTTGGTCCAGCGTGGAAAGAAGTTGGCCATGGGATATCACGCAAATGCGGCTACGCCGGACATCACCAGCCACCACAACGAATCAATGTTGAAATCAGAATGCGCTGCGTTCAGACGGTCCAAAATGGTTAAGGTTTTCGCCTGAGGGGAAACCATGATTCTATAAACCTGTTTGGCGGTGGCAAAATAAAATTCATCATTCATTTCATGCCGACAAAAGCGTTTCGCTTTTCCGATACAGAAAACCGAACAATTGGCAAAACTGATCACGACAAAACTTCGGCGACACGTCAAGCCTGGAAGCACGATATTTGATTCTGCAGGGGAGATTGTCAGTATGATCCCTGCAGCATTTAGTAGGACGGCCTGTGAATTCGACACGAAAAGGACGACTGATTTTCTTTCTGGCAGGATTTTTCGTTGCCGGAATGGCACGTGCTGAAGATGTCGATCTTCTTCTGACGAACGGGAATGTTTACACCGTCACGGAGAAGCAACCGAAGGCCGAAGCGGTGGCGGTAAAGGCCAACCGAATCGTTTTCGTTGGCTCAAATGACGACGCGAAAAGATTTCATGCCGCGAGGGTTGTCGATCTTCACGGTCGCACGGTCGTGCCCGGCTTCACTGATTCGCATTGCCACATCTTCGGAATTGGCGAGCGCGAAATGCGATTCAATATGGAAGGTATAAATTCGCTTGATGCCTTTCTGGCCAGGGTGAAAGAGCGCGCCGACAAAACGAGCCCGGGCAAATGGATTGTTGGACGCGGCTGGATCGAAACGTTTTGGAAACCGCCGCAATTTCCAACGCGGCAGGACCTCGACAGGATCGCGCCAAACAATCCTGTATTTCTTACACGCGCGGATGGCCACGCCTCAATTGCTAATTCGGCGGCGCTTAAAATTGCCGGAATCGACAGGAAAACGCCGGATCCGTTCGGCGGGCAAATTTTAAAAAAGAACGGCGAGCCAAACGGAATGCTGCTCGATCACGCGCAGGAGCTTGTCGCAAAAAACATTCCAAAAGCTACTCAGGCGGAGCGGGAAGAGGCGCTGCTGCGCGGAATCGACCGCGAGATCAAACTGGGCTGGTGCGAAATCCAGAACGCCGGCAGCCACAAGGAAGACATTGATGTGATCGAGAATGCATTCCGGGCTGGCAAAATCAAAAGTCGATTCGTAAACGCTGTCTATGGTCCCGGCCAGGACGCGCAGAATTTCTTGCGCGAAGGAGCCACCATCAACGCGTTCGGTTTCCATTTCACCCAGCGCACGATCAAAGTGCTGTTCGACGGCGCTCTCGGCTCTCGCGGCGCGGCTTTGTTGAAGCCCTACAGCGACGCGCCCGAAACTTCCGGTCTTCTCAGGGAGAAACCTGAAGACCTTCGACCAATGTTCGAAGAGGCGCTGCGCCGCGGCATCCAGGTGGAAACACACGCGCTGGGCGACCGGGCCAATCGATTAATTCTCGATCTTTACGAACAAGCGTTCAAAGCCGTGCCGGCCGACGAGCGGAAAATTCGCGAACCACGCTGGCGAATCGAGCACGCTCAGATTGTCGATGCAGACGATCTTCCCAGGTTCGCAAAACTTGGCGTGATCCCCTCCATGCAGCCATCACATGCGATCAGCGATCTGTTTTTCGCTCCGGCTCGACTTGGGATGGATCGTCTAGCCAGCGCGTACGCCTGGCAAAGTTTCCTCAAGAGCGGCTCTGTCATCGCAGGAGGTTCCGACGCGCCAGTCGAGCGTGGCGAACCGATGATCGAATTTTACGCCGCCGTCGCACGCAAAAGCATCAAGGGCAAGTCAGGCGAAGGCTGGCATCCCGAGCAAGCCGTCTCGCGTGCAGACGCGCTGAAAATGTTTACGATCTGGCCCGCCTACGCCGCATTCGAAGAAAAGGACAAAGGCTCAATCGAAGTCGGCAAGCTTGCTGATTTTACTGTTCTGTCACGAGATATCATGAAAATTCCTGAGGCAGAAATTCTTGAAACGCAGAACGAAATGACAGTGATTGGCGGCGAGATTATCTACTCCCGCTGAGTACATCGGAAATCTTAACTTTTCATGAACCATCAGCACGCGCACCGGCTTCTGAAAACGAGTCATCCTCGAATGGCAGAGTTGATTGCGCGCTCGCGTCGCTACAACATCACGCCAGCCGTTTTAGTTCGGCCATTCGATGCACTTGCAGAATCAATTGCTTACCAGCAACTGACCGGCAAAGCCGCAGCCACTATTTTTGGCAGGGTCCGCGCTCTTTATCCCAAAAGAAAATGGCTCGATCCCAAACAACTTCTCGCAACGCCGGATGAAACGCTTCGCGCTGCTGGTCTTTCACGCGCAAAAACTGCCGCCTTAAAAGATCTGGCCGCGAAAACCATCGACGGCACCGTGCCAACGGGCCGCGCGCTTCTCCGCATGACCGATGATGAGATCATTACGCGTCTGACTACGGTGCGCGGAATTGGCCGGTGGACGGTTGAGATGCTTCTTCTTTTCGATCTGGGCCGGCCGGATGTCTGGCCCGTTGACGATTACGGAGTGCGCAAAGGGTTTGCGAAAACTTTCCGTCGACGAGAACTCCCCACTCCAAAACAGCTCATGAAGTTTGGTGAAAAATGGCGTCCGTACCGTTCGGTAGCCGCCTGGTACTTCTGGCGAGCGCTGGATGCGCCGGAGAAAGCGAATCGGTTTGATTCCTAATTCGTTACATCCTGAATCGTGATTCGTCCGATCTCGGCCTACGAATCTCGAATCTCTAATTCCGAATCTCGAGGTAGTGAATCCCGCTGCGAAGCGCGCATTTAACTTGCCCTTGCCTGTGCGCCTAACTAAAACGCCATCATTATGGCGATGATTCATGTTAATCGGGGCGCAACAAGTTTGGGCGTATTTTCCGAAGAAGAAGTTCGCGAAGGTCTGCGCGCTGGCCGTTTCGTTCCTACGGACATCGGGTGGCGCGAAGGAATGGCGAGCTGGCAGCCACTCTCGCAGTTCACAGAGTTTGGAGCGGCGGCGCCTGGTGCGCCGCCGGCGCAGATCAGCGCGGCCACGACGTCAGAAGCGGCCGCCCAGCGCAGCGGCCTGCCGTGGGAGCACCGGCGAGAGCGTGGCTTTTTCAACGCATTCGTCGAGACACTGGTGATGGTGCTTACGAAACCGGGCGAAGCATTCGCAGTAATGAAACGCGAAGGCGGTTTGGGTGAGCCGCTCATTTACGCGCTCATCGGTGGGTGTCTCGGCGGCATCGTCTCGCTTCTATTCTCGATGGGACTGCAGTCCCTCGGTTTCTTCGCCGATCGTCACGATACGTTCGGGGCGATGGCCGGCATGGGCGCTGGCTCTGCTGCATTTATCGTTCTGATACCGTTGTTCGTCGTAATCGGACTGTTCATCGGCAGCGCCATCGTGCATCTCTGTTTGATGATCGTCGGCGGCGCCAATCAATCGTTTGAAACCACTTTCCGCGTTCTCGCTTTTTCTCAAGGCTCCGCCGGTCCTTTGCAGATGGTCCCGATTTGTGGCGGACTGATCTCTGGCGTTTGGGGGCTTGTTTGCAGCTGCATCGGATTGGCGCGCGCCCATGATACCGATACTGGCCGCGCTGTTCTTGCCGTTTTCCTGCCGCTAATCGTTTGCTGCGGGGGCATAATGCTCATTGCGTTGATGCTTGGTGGTTTAGGCGCCTGGACCGCGTCACACCATTGACTTCCTGTCAAAATGCGGCTTCGCGTCCGGCGCCTGTCCCCAGGTGAAATCGATCACGAGTTAATCTGGCTAGGCGTCTCACTTGCATCGCTGGGTCTCGCGGCAGCCTGGCTGACAATTGGCTTGCCATGGCCGCGCTGCATTTTCCATGAGATTACTAGTCTGCCATGCGTCACATGCGGCATGACGCGATGCGGGATTCAATTCTTTCACGCTCACTTTCTCGCCGCATTGAAATGGAACCCTCTTGTGTTTATGGCGCTATGCAGTGTGACGGCGTTTGATCTCTACGCGTCGTTCGTCCTTGTGACGCGTGCGCCGCGATTGCGATTCCATTTTTCAACGCCAACCGCGAAAACATTCGTGCGCGTATCAATGGTCTTGGCAGTGGCATTAAACTGGACGTATCTGCTGATACACTGGCGTAATTTTTGAATTGTAGGGCGTCTGTGTCAGACGCCGAAGGCGTTGGGTCACAGAAACGCCCTACAGCGTGGCCGGTCTCAAAATCTGTGTCCACCTGTGGCCATTTGTGGTTAATGTCGCATCATGCGAATTCTGGTCACCGGGGGAGCGGGTTTCATCGGCTCCCATCTCGTTGAACGCTTGCTTGCGACCGGGCACACGGTCGCAATCCTCGATGATTTCAACGATTTTTACGATCCGCAAATCAAGTATGCAAATATCGCCGGTTTCGCCAAATATGTGACCGTTCACCATCTCGATCTTCGAGATGAAGCGTCAGTGCGGAATTTGTTTCATTGCGAAAAATTTGACGTCGTTGCCCATTTGGCCGGTCGGGCCGGCGTTCGGCCATCGATTCACTATCCACAGCTCTATTACGACACGAACGTCACTGGCACGTTGCATCTGCTCGAAGCATCGCGCATGACTGATGTTAAAAGATTTATCTTTGCCTCCAGTTCGTCGGTTTACGGCATTTCGAAGGTCGTGCCGTTTTCCGAAGATGAACATCTGACCCAAACGCTCAGTCCGTATGCCGCGACGAAAATTGCCGGTGAATTTCTTTGCTCGACTTACTCGCACCTTTACCAGTTGCGCGTAGTGGCGTTGCGCTATTTCACTGTGTACGGTCCGCGCCAACGGCCCGATTTGGCAATTCATCAATTCACCCGGCGCATTCATGCTGGCGAGCCAATCGAGCAATTTGGCGACGGCACTACACGCCGCGATTACACTTACATCGATGATGTAGTTCAGGGAACGATGGCCGCACTTCAATACGAAGGGCCGCGCTTCGACATCTTTAATTTAGGTGAGAGCGAGACGATTCAGTTGAAAGACTTGATCGTTGCAATCGAAAACGCGCTTGGGAAAAAAGCCAAAATCAACCAGCTGCCGGAGCAACCCGGTGACATGCCGCTGACTTGCGCGAATATTTCCAAAGCAAGAAACCTCCTCGGTTATAATCCAACAACTCAGTTGAGCGAGGGGCTGCCGAGATTCATCGACTGGTTCCTCCGTTGCCAAAAGAAGTAGTCGGGCAACCAAAGCGGGCGCAGCGGCGCCGCACTGCCAACCATTACCATTTCGCTGCTAGATGTTGTAACCTCTGGTTGTGACTTCTACGTTACCTTTCGATCAACGCGCTTGTTTTATTGCAGGCCAGGCGAAATCAGGCACCACGCTCTTGGTGGCGTTGCTCGATAATCATCCGCAGTTACTCGTGTTGCCGGAAGAAACCGCTTATTTCCCAACCGTTCTTACGAAATATGCGCCGCGCGGTCGTCGCGCGCAGTTTGATTACCTGACCAAACAATCACTGTCGAACGTGCTCTTCGGCGGGCCATGCAAATGGGGCAAGCGGAACTATGCGACTTTCCCGCGCGAGAAATTTCTGGAGACGTTCGAGCGGGCGGCATTTGATCCTGCCAGGGTACAGGAAGACCTGCTCGTGCTAATGGTCAAAGCATATGCGGCAGCACTGGAGCGTCCGCTCGATTCCATCGGGCGGTGGGTGGAAAAAACTCCGGCCAATCGCAATCACATTTCAGAAATTCTGCGGCGTTTTCCGCACGCGAAAATTCTCGTCACAATGCGCGACCCGCGCGCCATTCTTGCGGCGCAAATCGCGCTGGAGAAAACAAGGCAGACAGGAAGGTTCTCGACTTATTATGTGATTGCCCACTGGCTGGTCGCTGCCGTACTGGCACGGCGTGTGCGCGATAGTGAAATTCCGGGCTTTGTAGTGCCGTATGAGCAATTGGTCTGCGAACCGGCCAGGACGATGGAAAAAGTCTGCGCTTACCTCGAGATCAATTTTGATCCGAGAACGGTGCTGACACCGACAAAGGTAGGCCACTTTTGGAGCGGTAACTCAGCGGCGCGCGTTAACTTTTCGCAAATCAGTCCAGAACCGGCGACGCGCTGGCAGCGGGAGCTATCCGAAGACGAAATCGGGTGGGTGGAATGGCACTGCCGCGATCTCATGCCGGAATTTGGGTACGAACCAAAAACACACGGACGCGAGCTGCGATCATTCGTGCGTCCGATCCGCGGTGAACGCCCAAGGGAATATGCGAAGTCGCGGCTCTACTCGATCCGGGACGCAATGATGAAATCCAAATGACCAATGATAAAATGACAAGCGATCAGAATGCTCGGTTTTCTTTTGCCATTGGAGCTTTGTGCTTCCTTCGTCAATCCTAATGCCCACTTGCAAACCCGCCCGAAGCACGCCATAATCCCGCGAGATGTCGGGATTCTTGTTCGGTTTTCCGAGCCTCCGTTTTCTACGACGATTCAGATTTTTCGATACCACGGTGCGGAGTTTTGCGCCCTGGCTGCTTCGTTGGTTGAGTGCGCAGGCTCGCCGTTCAAAACAAGTCCAATCCCGGCTCGACGAGGCGGAGTTTCCAACGGCGTCGCAGAGTGCCTTGTTTGAATGGGCTCTGAGTGATTGGCGCGCTGCGGACGGTGCATCGCTCGATGCGCTCCGCCAATTGAACAATTGGACTAAACCTAAGGACCACCATGAACTCTTATTCAACTGGGAGACGCTCGCACCGTTCGCGCGGTGGCTCCCGACGCCGTGGCAACAACCCTGCGCGTCGTCAGCGAGAAGAAACGAAGGAGCAAAAAAAGACATTCTGGCAACGGATCGCCGCATTTTTTGGAAATGGCGCAACGAAGGCCGAAACAACCGTGCGCAATGGCGCGCAGTCTTCGCGACCAGCACGCAAACCTGAACGGATTGAAGTTAGTTCGCCGCGTCTGTACGTTGGTAACTTGTCTTTCGACGCAACCGAGAGCGATCTTTTTGAATTGTTCAACGGCGTCGGACATGTTCAAAATGCGGAGGTCGTAAGCTACCGCCATAACCAACGCTCAAAAGGTTTCGCATTTGTACAGATGCAAACCGTCGAGGAAGCGAAGCGTGCCGTGGAAGAATTGCACGATAAGGAATTCCTCGGCCGCAGATTGGTCGTGAGCGGCGCCAAATCCGGCGAGCACCGCGCGCGCTGACGATCGCGATTATTTTATCGGGAGAGCACGCGCTTTGGACGCGGCTCTCCCGATTTTTTTGGTAGGGCGGGCAATCCTCTGCCCGCCGCTCCATTTGCAATTCACACAGCATCGGCGCGCACGGAGTGACGCGCCCTACCTGCCAACGGCGAAACGCGGACTGGGTCGCCTGTGTCTTACGCGTTCCATCGAACTGACACCCTACCTTTTGATTTCCAGATACGTTCGCGACTGGACGCGATTAGTCCCAGGCTGCAATTCTTCGATGCGCATTTGTTTTAAGAACCAGCGGCCTTCAATCTTCTGCGCGGAAACGACTTCGAAACGCTTGGCCAATTGAGCATTCCAATCGTACCCCTCCATGCGCATGAGCGCGCCACTCGCCTTGTCTATCCACAGTAGCACGTTGGAATACTGCGATTCGCGCGAGGGCGCGCGCAGTTGCAGCTTCCAGCAATTGCGAGTGCGAACATTTTCCTCACCTAAAACGCGCGCAGCCGACCAGTAGAGAAATTTGAACGCCAGATCCTCGTAGGTCACACCGGTACCGCGAATTTTTTGCTCGAGCTTCGAGGCCGCAAATTGCTCGGTGCCGTTATCGGTCACAAGATCAAGGCGTGAGCTCTTTTCACCGAGACGCAATTGCAAAACTTCATCGGGATTTGCGAATGAATAACGAATCAGTGGTCCGTTTTGGACCAGGTGAAATGGAACCACATTATTATCCTGGCGAAGTTGTCCCTGAAGATCGATCTGTTGTCGCGATTCCATCATGCGCACCGAGGCGAGGATGTCTTTTGCGGAAGGCGGGGACTGCGCACCCGCCGATAAAGGTATCAATAATGAAATAGTCAGGGCGCAATGACGAAGCACGAATGACGAATGACGAAATAATGTCGAATGCTTAAATGATGAACGCGTTCTCCGATGCTTTCCTTTCGGCATCTGGGTTTCGGGCTTCTTCATTCCTTCGGCATTCGTGATTCGTGCTTCGTCATTGTACCGCATTTGTTTATCAAAGGTTAACGATTAAAGCTTAATGCGCGGTTTCGTTTGCTTGCATGGATCAGTCCATCTTTCATTTCATTAATCAACAATGGACGAGTCCGGCCCTTGACTTGTTCATGGCGGCTCTGAGCGATAGCTCGATTTGGGAGCCGCTGTTTATCGCGATTGGAGTGAGCGCGCTCTTACTTGGGGGATTCAGAGCACGCGCGTTCGTCATCTGTCTGATCGTATCTCTGTTGATTACGAGTCAGATCACAGGTTTGCTAAAATCGGCGGTGGATCGCCATCGGCCCAAACACGTGGAGAATGTGCGGATGGTCCAGTTGCAACGGACGCGTCCATCGTTCCTAACTTTGTTTAAAAAACCGACCATTCGCTTTTCCGATTCGTCTGATCGCAACCGGTCGGGACCTTCGTTTCCCTCGGGGCACGTAACCACCAACACCGTGATTGCTGTTTTTTGCACGTTCTTTTATCGACGCCTCGGCTGGCTTTACTGGTTCGTCGCCTTAGCCGTTGGTTATTCGCGAATTTATCTGGGTTCGCACTGGACCAGCGACGTGGTCGCCACATTCTTTCTGGCAGGGGGTGAAACACTCCTCTTGCTCGGCTTGTTTGAATTAATTTGGAGGGGCGCAGGCCGAAAATGGGCGCCGCAGATTTTTGCGCGCCATCCAAGTCTGATTGCTAAGCCCAATGACAAGGCGCGATCGCCGGACGCGGCACGACACTCGGTATGAGCACAACGCGCGCGGTGTGGCTCTTCGTTGTCATTCTGACGGTGATTCGATTGTCGATGCTGGCAACGACTGATCTCGAATTTGACGAGGCACATTACTGGATGTGGTCGGAACGGCTGGCTCCGGCCTATTTCAGCAAAGGGCCAGGCATCGCGTTTGCTATTCGCGCAAGTACCGCGGTTTTTGGAGCGAACGAATTCGGAGTGCGCTTTTTCAGTCCTTTGCTCGCGGCCGGAACGAGCCTGCTCTTGTTTTATTTCGCGCGCCGATTGTTCAATCCTACCGCCGGTCTGTTGGCCATCATCGCGCTAAACGTTACGCCGATTTTTAACATTGGCGCCTTCCTGATGACGATTGATGCGCTGTCGATTTTTTTCTGGCTGGCGGCAATGTTCACTTTCTGGCTTGCGTTGGAAAAAAGTCCCCACTTCTCGTGGTATTGGCCATTGACTGGACTATTGATCGGCCTCGGGTTCCTCTCCAAATACACTAACGCGCTGGAGCTCGTTTCGATTGTGTTGGTGCTGGCCCTGGCGCCCCGGTTCCGGCACGAATTCAAGCGTCCTGGATTTTATCTGTTATTCGGCATGTTCGCTCTCTGCACGGTGCCGCCGATCGTATGGAACGCGCAACACGCGTGGATCACGCTTGCGCATCTGCGATCGCGTGGAGGCATCGAGCACGGCTTTGGCTTGCATCCTGTCGAAGTTCTTTCGTTTATTGGCGAACATTTTCTGGCTTATTCGCCATTCCTGTTCCTGGCATTGGCGTGGGGTGTCCTTGGAAGCTGGCGGCGAGTGAATAAGCAATTCAAGGTCCTGTTCCTGATGTGGTTTGGGTTACCCGTATTTCTTTTCTATTTGTGTCTTTCCTTGAACAAGGCTGCGGCACCAAATTGGGATGCGCTCGCCTTCTTCGGTTTTGGGCTGCTGGCAATTTATTACTGGCGGGAGCGTCTCGAGACGAGCGCCCTCCTGCGGCTCGGCGCGGCGATCGCGATATTCGTGGGACTGACCACGAGTATGATCGCGCTCGATACGGACTTGCTGCGCGTGGTTGGATACAAGTTACAGCGAAGCGATCCAAGCAACCGGATGCGCGGTTGGAAAAGCGCTACAGGCGCGCTGGAGATAATGCGCAATAATCTCGAAACGAAATTGGGCGAGAAACTTTTTCTTATTGCCGATGCCCGCGATCGCGCTTCGGAGATTTCCTTTTATCTCCATGATAAGCGCGCCGAGGGCCCGGGACATCCGCCGGCTTACATTCCCGAATCCCAGGACATGGTGAATCAATTCTCATTCTGGCCGCGTTACGATGAGTTTGTCGAGCTAAAGCCAGGCGCGTCTCGGTCAGAGGGCGAAGTTTATACCGAAGAAAACGGGATCAATTTGTTCGTGGGACGCGACGCGCTTTTCGTTCGAGACGGCAAAAAGCAACGCGTGCCGCACAATATCAAAGCCGGCTTTCAATCGACGGAACTCATTGGCACGATTCAAGTATCCCGCTTTGGGAAGCCACTGCGAACCTGGCAAATTTTTCTCTGTCGAAGCTATCGCACACTTCCTCTATGAACGAGGTGACAAGCTCGCCAGCATTCTCCGTGGTCGTGCCGCTTTATAACGAGGAAGCGAACCTGCCGATTTTGCAGAAAGAGCTGCGCGTCGCGCTGAAGCGGACTCGATTATGAAATTCTTTTTGTCGACGACGGGTCGGTCGATCGCACGCCGGAGCGGATCGAAGCTGCGCCGAATATCCGTCTGATTCGTTTCGAGAAAAATTCCGGGCAAAGCGCAGCCATTTATGCCGGGCTTGCCGCGGCCCGCGGAGCGACTGTGGTCATCATTGACGGTGATTTACAGAATGATCCTGCCGATATTCCAAGGCTTCTCGCTGAAATTACGCACGGCGCCGACCTGGTCTGCGGCTATCGCCTCAAACGCCAGGACACCGTGGTAAAGCGCCTGACGAGCCGGATTGCAAACGCCGTGCGTAGCCGCTACACGAAAGACGGAGTGCGCGACACCGGTTGCACTCTTAAAGCAATGCGACGCGAATGCGTGAGCGCGCTGTTTCCATTCAAAGGCATGCACCGTTTCATTCCCGCGCTGGTCAAAGCAGCCGGCTACCGTCTGGTTGAAGTTCCGGTGAACCATCGCCCGCGTCGCTTCGGCCAAAGTAAGTACGGTCTGGGCAACCGCGCCGTGCGCGCAACCATCGATATGTTCGGTGTGCGCTGGTTGCTGTCCCGGCGATTGAATTACAAGATTCGCGAGTAGATGTGACAGATGCGACCAATGCAGAAGCACATGAGCAACGTGGCAAATCTCGCTTGTCAACTTAGGCGCTCCCGCTAAGCTTGCCCTCCCGTACCGGGAATTCGCATGTCGTTGGCCAATTTACTTTCTGTCGAGCAAATCATCCCTGAGATGAAACCTACGGAGCGCTGGGCCGCCATCGTTGAACTGATCGATCTGCTCGTTAGTCTGGGTAAAATCAAACCGGAAGACCGCGATCCCATCCTCGCTTCCCTGAAACAGCGGGAGGAAACAATGAGCACAGGCATTGGATTCGGAATCGCCATTCCTCATTGTTCCTCCGACCGACTTGAAGAAGTAGTGGCCGCATTTGGAAGATCGACAACAGGCATCGAATTTGATGCGCTCGACAACGCGCCGGTCAAGTTCGTCGTGCTTTTCATCGTCCCGAAAAATCAATTTCAAACGCACCTGCGCACGCTCGCCTCAATCGCAAAATTTCTGAATGATCGTTCTGTGCGCGAGAGTCTGGCCAGCGCAAAATCCGCCGACGAAATTTTGTCGATCTTTCGCGATCGTTCGTAGTGACGCAGACAATCCTGTCTGCGAAAGTCACGAATGAGCAGGCAAGATTGCCTGCGTCGCCGGGGCGCTAAAATAATTCGATGGAGACTTTCCAATTACTTCTGTCAAAGAGGCTTTCCGAAGCCATGGCTGCCGCCGGGTTGCATGACGCAGGTGAATTAACGCCAGCAACCGACCGGCGCTTCGGCGATTACCAGACAAACGCTGCTCTGGTGCTCGGAAAGCAGCGTGGCGAAAATCCGCGGGAACTCGCGGAGAGAATCGTCGGTCAGCTGAATGTTGGCGATCTTTGCGAGCCGCCTGTGACCGCAGGCCCCGGTTTCATCAATTTTACATTGCGGCCCGAAGCCGTTGCCGAAAAAACCGCCAGCATCCTGGGCGATGAAAAACTCGGCGTTGTGGAGACAGAATCGCCGCGGCGCATCGTGATTGATTTCGGATCGCCCAACGTGGCCAAGCCAATGCATGTCGGTCACATCCGCAGTACCGTTCTAGGCGATGCATTGGCCCGAATCGCAACATTTCTCGGGCACGAAGTGATCCGCGACAATCATATCGGCGACTGGGGCACCCAATTTGGAATGGTCATTTACGGGTGGAAAAATCTCCTGGATCAGCGCGCACTTCAGCAGCATCCCCTGGCCGAGATCGTCCGAATTTACAAGGAGACGAACGCACTGGCGACCAGCGATCCTCAGATTCGAGAAGCCTGTCGTCAGGAACTGGTAAAACTGCAGGCAGGCGACAAGGAAAACATCGATATCTGGAACGAATGCGTCGCCCTTTCCATGCAGGACTTCGAGCAAGTCTACGAACTACTCGATATTCATTACGACATCCAGTGCGGCGAAAGTTTCTACAACGATCGACTCCCGGGCATTGTCGAACGCTTGCTCAAATCCGGGATTGCTGAAATCAGCGAGGACGCGGTTGTCGTTTTTTTCCGCGATATCCCCGAGCTGGCCGACAAACCATGCATCATTCGCAAACGCGACGGCGGATTCAATTACGCCACCACCGATATCGCGACAGTCGACTATCGTCTCGACGATTTGAAAGCGGACAGCGTTTGGTACGTGGTCGGCGCTCCGCAGACCCTGCACTTCAAACAAATTTTCGAGATTGCACGGCGACAGGGTTACCAATCCGATCTTCGTCACATCACGTTTGGCAGCATCCTCGGGGAAGATCGCAAACTGATGAAAACGCGTTCGGGCGAAAACGTGCCGTTACGCGGACTTCTCGAGGAAGCATGCAAGCGCGCGCGCAAGATTATCGATGAAAAAAATCCGGACCTGAGCGAGGCAGAAAAGATCGACGTCGCACAGAAAATCGGGATCGGCGCAGTCAAATACGCCGACCTGTCACAGTACCGGATGACCGATTACGTCTTTTCATGGGAGAAAATGTTGTCCCTCCAGGGAAATACGGCTCCTTATTTGCAGAACGCATATGTGCGAATTCGCTCGATTTTCCGGAAAGCTGGCGAGTCTGCTATAGCCACGCCCCTGTGGAACGTCGAACAACAGGCAAAGCCCAAACGTACGGGGCAGAGCCCCGTGGCTACAGAAATCGTCCTAACGAATCCCGCAGAAATCAATCTTGCAAAACGCCTCTGTCAGTTCGCGGAGATCGTTCCACAAGTACTGAACGATTTCCGGCCAAATGTTCTGGCGAATTATCTTTTCGAAGTGGCCAACAGTTTCCATACATTTTACGAAGCCTGTCCGGTCTTGAAATCAGACGAACCGGCACGTGGCTCACGACTGGCGTTGTGCGATCTCACCGCGCAAGTGCTTTGTCGAGGCCTCGACTTGTTAGGCATCAAAGTACCGGAGAAAATGTGACGGCAAAATAACGCAAGCCCGAAAGTCGAATGTCGAAATAATGACGAACCCAAAATGACCAAGAATGGCGGTTGCGTCGCGAAGTTTTGGATTTCGTCATCCGTCATTCGGATTTCGTCATTTGAAATGGCATCGTGAGTACGCGCGGCATGACACAAGAGCAACACCCTCGCATTCCCAGCTGCACCTATCGATTGCAATTCAATCGCTGGTTCACTTTTTCGCAGGCGCGCGAAGTCGTCGCGTACCTCCATGCGCTGGGAGTCAGTGACGTTTATGCATCGCCGTATTTTCAGGCCAGCCCGGACAGCTTGCACGGTTACGACATCACTGACCACAGCAAGCTTAACATAGCGATCGGCTCACGCCAGGATTACGACGCCTGGATCGCGGAGTTGCATGCGCATTCGATGGGACAGGTACTCGATATTGTCCCCAATCATGTCGGGATCGCAGAGCCGCTTAACGAATGGTGGATGGACGTGCTTGAAAATGGGCCCAGTTCGAGATTCGCACCCTACTTCGATATCGACTGGCAGCCGCTGAAGTCTGATCTTCGCGATAAAGTTCTGCTGCCGATCTTAAGCGACCAATATGGACGCGTCCTCGAGCGCGGCGAACTGCAAGTGCGCTTTGAGGAGGGAACGTTTTATTTGCTTTACGGCGAGCGCAGACTGCCGATCGCTCCCGGAACGTATCGCTACGTTCTGGGAATCGCCTTGCGAAATCTGTCCGAACACAAGGAAGAGGACTTCTACGCGGAATTGCAAAGTATTCTGACGGCGCTCGAATATTTGCCAAAACGCACCGAGACCGACCCAAAACGCATCGCGGAGCGCATCCGCGAAAAAGAAATCATCAAGCGGCGTCTCGACCGTCGTTGCGCCGAGGCGCCGCAAGTCCAACAGGCAATTGAGAAGGCGCTGGCGCAGATCAACGGCGAACCGGGCGATCCTCGTAGCTTTGATGCGCTGGATGAATTGCTCAATGCGCAGTCCTACCGGCTGGCGTTCTGGCGGGTCGCGGCCGAGGAAATTAATTACCGTCGTTTTTTTGACGTGAACGAACTGGCAGCGATCCGGGTCGAGTTGCCAGAGGTCTTTGACGCCATTCACCGGCTTGTCCTCGAGTTCGTAAGCTCACACGCGGTGACAGGTCTTCGGATCGACCATCCCGACGGGCTTTATCTGCCGCGCGAATATTTTGAAAAGCTTCAACAGCGTTGCGCAAAGGCGCTTGGGACCGCTTTGCCGAAGGATGGTCGGGCGATCTACATGGTGGCCGAAAAAATTCTCACCGGCGCCGAAACTCTGCGCAAGGATTGGCATTTGCACGGCACTACCGGGTACGATTTTACGAATCAAGTAGCTCAGTTGCTCGTTGATTCCTCGGCCGAAACGCCAATCACAAAAACGTTTCATCGTTTCATTGGTCGCTCCGTACCGTTTGGGCATCTGCTGTATGCAAAAAAGCTGCAGGTCATGAAACTGTCCCTGGCCAATGACGTCGATGTGTTGGGTAACACAGTCGACCGGCTCTCCGAGCAAAGCCGATGGTATCGCGATTTCACGCTCGAGGCGTTGTCGCGCACCGTGCGCGAGACCATTGCTTGTTTTCCCGTTTATCGAACATACCTGGCGCCCGGGCAGCCTGTGACGGAAGAAGATCGGCAGATTGTCGAGCGCGCGATCGCTGCCGCAAAGCGGCGCAATCCGGGAATGGAAGAGTCAATTTTTGATTTTCTCCAAGACGTCTTGCTCTTCCGTTTTCCGCCGAACCTGGATGCCAAAGCGCGCGCCGAGCACACGCATTTCGTTCTAAAGTTTCAGCAATCCACAGGGCCGATCATGGCCAAGGGACTGGAGGACACCGTGTTCTACATTTACAACCGGCTGACGGCGTTGAACGAAGTGGGCGGCGAGCCGCAACAGTTTGGATTAAGCATAGAACAATTTCACGAGCGCAATATTGATCGACAGCGCAATTGGCCGGCGACCTTGCTCGCCACTTCGACGCATGACACCAAACGCAGCGAAGACGTGCGAGCACGAATCGTTGTCATTTCCGAAATCCCGGAGGTCTGGCGTCGCTCGTTGCAACGATGGCGTGTTGCTAATCGTCGCTGGAAACGAACGATCAATGACGCCGCGGCGCCAGACGCGAACGAAGAATATCTGCTTTATCAAACGTTGTTGGGGACGTGGCCGATGCAGGCCAACGGTGAACCGGAAACGACGGCAACGCCGGATTACATCGAACGGATTCAAAGATACATGGCCAAGGCGCTCCACGAAGCGAAGGTCAACACGAGTTGGATACAACCGAATGAAGAATGGGACGCCGCAATGCGGGATTTCATCGCGAAGGTCCTGGATCCATCGCCGCGAAATAAATTCCTCCCGGCGTTTATTCCGGTCGCGAAGGATGTTGCGCGATTCGGCGCGGTTAATTCGCTTAGCCAAACGTTGCTTAAGCTGACTTCGCCGGGAGTTCCCGACATTTATCAAGGCAACGAAATTTGGGATTACAGTCTGGTCGATCCCGACAATCGACGCCCGGTCGATTACAAGCGGCGTCGTGAAATGCTGGAAACACTGGCAACAGCTCATCCCCGCGATCTTGTGCGCAACTGGACTGATGGCCGCATCAAGATGCTTCTAACGCAGCGGATGTTGCGATTTCGGCGCAAGCACGTCGCGCTTTTCCAGCAGGGAGAATATCTGCCCCTGACGCCGGGCGGAGCATTCGCGGATTGCTGCGTCAGCTTCGCCCGACAGCTTGGGGACCAATGGATTATTGTCATTGCGCCGCGGCTTTCTTCTCGCATTGGTTTTCCGCCGATTGGTGAGATTTGGCAGGACACAACACTGGAGATTCCCGAAGCGCTTTCCCTGGAACACGCGCACGACCTCTTTACGTGTCGTCCTGTTCCTGTGCAGGATCGGCGGGTGAAACTTGCCGACGCATTGTCGGTCTTTCCTTTCGCCGCGATCACGAACCTGTAGCCACGGCGCTGTGCGCCGTCATAGGTGATGATTCGCGCATTGAACCACCCACATGGCGGTGACTACAGGAATCGCTAATGACGTTGGAAAAGATCAACAAGCCACCGCGCGAAATTGGCAAGATTGGTCAGCAAATCTGCTCCGAAACCGGCAAACGTAATTTGCGGCGACGCCAGGATGAGCATCACGCTGAGCAGCAGCACGTTCATCAAATAGATCACGACGAGCGAGAAGGAGGTGCCCTGATCGCTCAGATCAGTTTGATTTTTCGGGATCATCCAACACGTAAACGTGAAATGGAATGCCCACGTCACGCCGATCACAGCGTAAAGCCATCGACCATACGGCTGCATATTCACGAAAAGGCTCAGCGCGCCATAGATCGCGATCGCCAGGATGCTGTAGAGCGGAAAAAAATATGGCGCCAGCGCGATCCAGAAGTTGGCCTTGTTGGTAACCACATGTCCGCCATCACGGCCAACACGAAACCGGCTCACGCGCCCACCCATCAACCAGACCCACAGCGCGTGGGTCAATTCGTGTCCGAAGACATAAATGAGGATTGGGCGCGGAAGACCGAAAAAAGCAATCAGCCACAGAACTGCGCCCAATGAAAAAAACCAAAATTCTTCGGCCGCCCAAAAGCCCTGCGTCACGGTCGCGCGCGCGAAAGCGGTAAAAAATGTCTGACTGAGAATTGCGCAGATCGGAAGAAGGAAAATCGCAAAAACAAATTTAACCCAACGGGTCGGGACCGTGAGCGGATCCGACACCGGAACGAGTGTCCGCGCCCGTGCGACGTTGCGCACAACTTTGCGGCTGCGCTTGGAATTGCGCTTCCCGCGATTGTTTGTCGATTTTCTCTTTCTTGCAGCCAAAGTGCCCGCAGATTACGCAGACTGCGACGAATTTGGACAATAGAAATTTACGTTACGGGTGTGGCGCTGGCAGCCTGCGCCCTCAGACGAAGCGATCACGCGCGGCCCATGTAGGCGCGGGTACGCGTGTCGATCTTGATGTTCTCGCCTTCCTTGATGAAAAGTGGGACGTTGATGGTCATGCCAGTCTCCAGCTTCGCCGGCTTGGTAACGTTGCTTGCCGTATCGCCCCGCAGTCCCTCCGCGGATTCGGTTACCTTCAGGCTCACCGACGCGGGTAGTTCGACCTCCACCGGTTTGCCCTCTGCGTAGAGGACCTGCACCGACAGATTTTCCACCAGATAATCTTTTGCATCACCGATCAGGTTCTCCTGCAACGTGATGGTGTCGTAGGTCTCGGGATCCATGAAATGGTATCCGTTGCGGTCCTTGTAACTGAATTCGAGCTGTTTTCGCTCGATCTCCACCAGCTCCACCTTGTCAGTCGAACCAAAGCGAACATCGGCGCTTTTGCCGGTGTTGATGTAACGGATAATTGCCTGGACGAATGCGCGCAAATTTCCGGGTGTGCGATGATGGACTTCGAGCACAATCGCGGCGTTGCCATTGTATTTTATGGCCATTCCTCTGCGAAGATCGTTGGCTGCGGGCATGATTTCTGACGGGGGACGCGAAGCTTACACGCGCTCGGTGTACGCGCAACTCGGCCGGGTGCGTTACAGCAGTTTCAGGCGCGTCAGGTCCTGGGAATCGACGATCCCGACAGGAACGCTGTCATCATCAACCACGACCAGATCGTCGATGCGGTGGCGCTCCAGGAGATTAAGAACTTCGACGGCGAGTTTATCTTTATGCACAGTCACCGGGTTCAAAGTCATCAGATCTGCAACCAGACGTTCGCCGATCTTTGAATCGAATTGAAAATGCCGCACGAAATCGCCATGGGTGAAAATACCGAGTAATTTCCGATTTTCGTCCGTTACAACGGCAGCGCCGGCGCGCACGCCAGTCATTGCCTTTAGCACTTCGCGCACAGATGTATCCGTAGAAACAATTGCCATGGCTTCACGTGGCCGCATGACCTGGTGCACACGGATAAGCATGCTGCGTCCGATCATTCCACCGGGATGAAACTTCGCGAAATCCTCCTTGTTGAATCCGCGCGCCTCCAACAAAACCATGGCCAACGCATCGCCGAGGGCCAGCATCACCGTCGTGCTCGACGTTGGTGCAAGATTTAGCGGACACGCTTCCTGCTCGATGTTCACGTCGAGAAACAGATGCGCATTCTGCGCGAGCATTGATTTCGGATCGCCGCATATGGCGATAATCCGCACTTGAAAACGAGCGATCGCCGGCAAGATCCGGACCATTTCTTCCGTCTCCCCGCTGGCGCTCAAAGCAAGCACCACGTCGCCATCCGCAATGACGCCGAGGTCGCCATGTAGCGCGTTCGAAGAATCAAGCACCACAGCCGGCGACCCGGTGCTGGTAAGTGTGGCTGCGATCTTTGCTCCGATATGTCCGGACTTACCGACTCCGACCACAACCACTTTGCCCCGCGCATCGACGGTCTCTTTAATTAGTTCAACGGCTCGGGAAAAATTTTCGCCCAGACGTTCCCGCAATCGCTTGAGCTCAAAAATTTCTATATCCAGAACACGTCCGGCCTTTTCAAGGTAGTCCATCGAAGTATATAATGTGGGCAGGCGTTGTGACGGGCAAGCCCGACTGAGGCGGGTTTTGCGCATGTCGAACGAAAGGAAAAAATGAAAACATTGATAATCGCAATCGCGGCGGCGCTCGTCACGACTGCTTGGGCACAAGAATTCAGAGCACCAATTGGCCCGCAAAAACCGGTGCGAGCAATGCCCACGCCGCCGCCCCTCTTACAACGTCCTCCAGTGCAGGGAGTGATCCCGCGAGGATTAGGCGGTGGCCGCAATCCATTCCAGATGCTTAACCCGTGGGCGCCGGCGCGCTACGGTACATGGGTGGAAAGCACCTCTTTCGATCCGAACCATCCCGGAAAATGGAACGGGATTAAGCTCTTCGAGATTATCTTTTGATTTAAGTTCGGTGAGCGCGTCGTGCGCTCACCGAACAGAGAAGCTTCGAAGTCGGTATCGCAGTCCTATTGCCCGTTCCTCACGACTTGGGCCGCTGGTTTGTTCACCTCCAGTTGGGCGCTCACTTTTTGGATTTGCGCAGCCTGTTCTTTCACCGGTGCTGCGAGATCGCGCATCCGTTCCTTCCAATTGCGCGACCTGTTTTGTTCTTTGCGCAACTTGCTATTGAGCATGGCTTGACTGGCTGGCGTCAGGCCCAGCAGACTGGGCGTTACGCGAGAAATCCACCCGGGTTCCGGTCGGCATCGACGGTGTTCGTGCCCAACCTTCCATCGGCATCGACCAACTACAATAGCGGCGGTGCCGGCGTCAACGGCGCACCGAAAATGTTGTCGATAAAGCAGCTGTCATCCATCTGGCCAAAAACACTGGAGACACCGTCCACTGTGGAAGCCCATTGCAATGATGTTGTTATCGGCGTGGTAATACCAGCCCGGCCACTCGCCTAGGGCCGTGTTGCCAGTGACCTGGTCTGCCTGGAAGAGCGCACCAATGCCCGATAGCCGTGTTGCTGCTGCCGTCGGTGTTGTCTACGGAGCGGCGATACTACCGACGGCCACGTTGAAAGCCCCAGTGGTATTGGTGCCGAGCGCATCAGCACCGACGGCGGTGTTGGAGCTACCGACGGCGGTAGAGCTGCCGATGTTGCTAAAAAGCGCTCGATCACCGATCGCAGTGTTGCGGATGCCTTCGGTGTTGTTAAACAGGGCGAACGCGCCATTGGCTGTGTTTTGGTCTCCGATGGTGTTGCTTAAAAGCGCCCCGGCGCCTAGTTGCCGTATTTTCGCTTGCGGTATTCACAAGGAGCACTCCGGCGCCGACACCTGTGTTGAAGCTGGCATCGGCGTTGCTTAGGAGCGACAAGAAGCCAAACGCTGAGTTATAAAAACCGCCCGTTAGGCCCGCAAGAGCGCTATCGCCTTCCGCGGTGTTGCCATTCGGATAGCCGCCATCAGGTGGCGGAGAAAGTGCTTGCATTTGCGGTGAAAGCGCAAAGCACACCAAATTACAGCGGGATAAGAAATGAACCACGCCGGCAAGCGCATGGTTTTCTGCCAATCGAATTTCGTGAGGTTGCTCTATTAGCCGATGCGAGTGTGTCGAGGATGTATCGTTTTCATAATGTGCCGATTTTCTCGCCCTTCCCTGGTTTTTGGGAATACGCAGAATTGCGTACGAATTCTATTGCCTGATACCGAGGTCTTCTGTTAACAAGAACCAAATGCATCCTCCGGTCCGCCCCAATCCGCGCAGCATGAAGGCATTGGTTTCGTTAAAGTTGACGCCCCGGGAAGCCGAAGTGCTCTTTTGGATTTCAGAGGGAAAAAGTAACCACGATATCGGCGTCATTCTCGGCGCGAAGACCGGCACTATTTGCAAACACGTCGAACACATCTTCGGCAAGCTGAACGTGGAAAACCGAACATCCGCTGCAGTGCTGGCCCTCGAAACCTGCCGCTCGAGCACGCCGGGGTCTGGAAGCGCCCCTGTTCAGGCTTGGGCTGCAGTCGCCGGTCTTATTACGACGCAGCTCTTTGCGTTATTCTCGGATAGTCCGGAACTTTACGGGGAAGTCGCGCGTCTTGTCGCGTGAACAAGAGCGTCTGACAAGCGTTTGTGTCCCCGCGATTGCAGGTGAACTCGCCAGGTGTTCGCCGCTCTGAGGCTTCACTCGTACCGGAGTTATTCGCGGTTTTGTTTCTCTCCGAACTGGGCGAAGAACGTTGTCAGCTGCGATCGCACTGCCCGAAACGAGAGATGCTCCATAGCGCGGTGCTCGGATTCGGCCACAATGGCGCCGCGTAAATCAGCGTTCTTCAACAGATCCAACGCCATCGAAGTAATCTCGGTAATCGTCCGGCCCTCGCCGCAGGTTTTCGAAAATGCGATTCGCTCATTCGCTCCGTCGCCACCAACACAGGGGATTCGACAAAGCAGAGCATCGCCTGCCACCTGACCGGGCACGTGGCTGCGATCCAGCTGCAGGACGATCTTATGCCGTGCCACATCCCGCAGGTAATTGGGATAGGATTTCCATTTCTCAATTACATGGAGTTTCCCTTTCGGAAATTTCAGTTCGCCGAGCAAACGCCGCGCTTTATATCCATTCAGATTAACGAGGGTGACCGGTTCACCAGTGGCGTCACAAAGCTGACGCGCCACCAGGAGCGCCGCCAAATGATTGCGCGATGGCACGTCCCATTCGCGCGTGCCAACAAAGATTCCAGATTGCTCGTCTTGGGGCAGACAAAAATTCCATCTCTGGTCTTCAATAGGATAAGGGGTCGGAATAAATGCTACTCGCCTCAGCCTCCAGCGAGCGCTCTGATAGATTTCCGCAGCTTCCGGAGTGGTAGCAATGCATCCATCCGCTTGCGCCACAATTTTCATGAAACGCGATAGTCTGGCGCGATTGGATAACTGTTGCGCGATCTGATGGAGACCGGTCTCCTTTAACGACACAACAACGGTGCGACCGTGTTTCTTTAGATCGGCCAATGCGCGTTCGGAAGCACGAAAATCACCGCGCAGGAGCAGAAGAACCGGTGTGTTCTCTGCGATGGCGCGACGTGTATTATGGTGAAAAGCTCCCCGCGTACAGGCGGCGAAAGCATGGAAGTTAATTGGTGGATGCGCGCCTTCGCCTGGCGCAGGCAGGTCGCGGAACTCCTGTTCAGGATCACGCCCCCTTGGATTGAGAACGGTCAAGCGAAAGGGTCCGGCGTCGTGAGACGTCATGATTTATCGTCGATTCCGAAGTTCAGTGACGATTGCAAATGACGAAGCTCGAATGTCGAATGACGAAAGAAGCACGAAGCACAAATGTCGAAGAAGCCCTGTCTTGACGTTCGTCATTTGGACATTCGTCATTCCTTCGGGCTTCGTCATTCGGTTTTCGTCATTTTCGGTTTGAGGCAGAACTAAGAGGAACCGAAATCATTCGCCATTCGGCGCCGGCGTGGCCGGTTTCAAGAGAGTCTCATCCTCGCCTTCCTGGTCCAAAGGTTTGACTGGGATGGCGCGCCGGATTTCGACGGGCTGCTTATCTTCCGGTTGGACCGGAATTGCTTTTCTGATTTCTGGAGCGGATTCGGCAGTTTGATTACCGGCCCCGCTTCCGCTGACGTTGGCAGTTTCTACGGCGCTATCTCCGGCAACGTTGTCGGGCTTTTGACCTGCAACGTTTTCAGCTGCTGGCTGCGGCACAGGCTCAGGTTTCAACATTGGCTTAAGCGAATTGTAAGGATCTTTGTCGGCTAATAACGTTGGGCTTTTTACGGCGATTGGCGTGACCTCACTCAAGTCCACGGCCAACGCAGCCCGCGGCAAATCGCTCGAAGAAAAGAAGCGTGCGAGACGAGCGCGCGGCTCACCGTGGATATTGCAAGGCTCAGTCGGGACCTGCGATTGCGTGCCAATCTCCATGTAAGTCGTGCGTCGCTGAACCGTATCGCCATTCGCGGTCTTGACTGCCTCATAACATTTGTCTGTGGCAAGCAGCCCGGACTTCCAACAAATCTCAACCTGCTTCAGTCCACCTGACGTGGATGTGGGTTGCTTGATTTCCTGCGGTGGATAGTGATCTGCGGCGGCATTCATGACGTCCACCCAAACGGGCAGCGCCAGCTCGCGTCCAAACGCACCGCGATAAATCTTTTGCGGCTTGTCGAACCCCGCCCAAACCGCGCAGGTGAAATTGGAATCGTATCCAGCAAACAATGCATCAGTAAAATCGTAGGCGGTGCCGGTTTTACCTGCGGCGGGAATTTTGGTCAGGCCAAATTGTGTGAAGGCAGTTTTTCCTGTGCCTGACTCAAGCGCGTCGGCGAGACAGGAATTCACTTCGTAGGCGGTTTCGGGTTTGGTCACGAGCTTCCGAATACTCTGCCGTTTCGCGTCCCAAACCAGAGTCCCGTCCTTTTCCTCGATCCGCTCCAGGATGTGCGACGAGTTCGGTCGCCAGCCGCCGTTTGGGAATATCGTGTACGCCAACGCCAGTTCCGCCAAAGTGACCTCGCTGGTCCCGAGAAACGTGGCCGGATAAGGACGAAGCGGGGAATGAATGCCTGCGGAGGCACAAAGCTGCAGCACTGCATCGATCCCCGCGTCCATTCCGATTCGGACAGTTGCGCCATTTTTTGATTTCACCAGAGCCTGTCTGGCCGTCATCGCGCCCTCGTACGTGTTGTCAGCGCTTTCGGGTCCCCATTCCCCCAGAATGCCCGTTGTGCCACCGATCATCACCGCCCGGTTATCCAGTGGTGAGTCTTCTACCAACGACCCCGGATACATTCCTTTTTCGAAAGCAGCCGCATAGACGAATGGCAACATCGCAGTGCCGGCAGGCCGGCGAGCTTGCAACGCCCGATCGTATTGGTTGTGCTCGAAATCGCGTCCACCAACCAGCACCAGAATATCGCCTGTTGCATTGTCGAGGCCAATGATCGCGCCCTGGAGATACTCAGGTGCAGGCTGATTAGACATCGTGCCGTTTGCCTTGGCTTTCCGAAACGATGCCGCATACTGGGTGTAAGTCTGGTGATTGTAACCGGGATGTTGTTCCGTTCGTTCGAGATTCGTTCGCAGGGAATCTTCGGCAACCTTTTGAAGATCGACATCGATTGTCGTGTGGATCCGATAGCCTTCGTTGATTGCGCGGTCCCATCCGACAGCTGCGATGACTTGCTGACGAATGTAATCGACGGCATAGGTCTGTCCCTGCGCATTTTGCCGGCTGCTCACGACGATTTCCTGAGCTCGTGCGTTGGCGTATTGTTCGCGACTGATGAACCGCAGGTCGCGCATTCGATCGAGCGCATAGTCCCGCGAATCGCGTGAGGTCGCGCGATCTGTCCATGGCGACAACCTGTTTGGGCTCTTGATCAAGCCCGCGAGCGTCGCGCATTCTGGCAGCGACATTTCACGCGCCGGCTTGCCAAAGTACCCTCGCGACGCTGCTTCCGCTCCGTACAGGCCGCCGCCGAAATAGATTCGGTTAAGATACAACTCCATGATTTTCTGTTTGCTGAAGTTGTGTTCAATCCGTTGTGCCAGAAAAATCTCGAGCAGCTTGCGGCGGAACGTTTTTTGTTTCAGTGAAAAACTGTTCCGCGCCAGTTGCTGTGTAATGGTGCTGGCGCCCTGGCGCACATGGCCGGCAACCAAATTTTTCAACGCTGCTCGGATGATTCCAAACAAGTCGTAGCCGTGATGCTGATAAAACTTTGCGTCCTCGACGGCGATGACCGCGTTAATGAGATCGGGAGGCAACTGGTCGTACGGCACCGTCTCGCGATTCTCGACGTAAATTTGGCCGAAGATCTTGCCATTGCGATCAAGAATCACGCTGGCTGATTCCATTTGTTCGAGTTTGCTCAGATCAAACGCTTTGGCCTGCGCTTTAAGATCAGCAGCAATACTGGAGATGTAGACTGCCAGGACGACGGCGAGAATCGCAAGCAACGCAATCGGCACGTAAAACCACGGTCTCAAATACCAAGGTGGCCGAAAGCGATAGCCCGGTGGAGGCCTCAGATATGTGGCAGTCGGTCTCAAGCTTTACGAAAGACTAGGTGGCCCAAGCTACGCGCCCAACGCTCAACGTCCAACGTTCAATGCCCAATGAGCCTCACAACGCAGTTGAGTGTTAGGCACTGAGCATTGAGCATTCAGGGTTGAACAAAAGGAACGGAAATCCTGCCTTAATCAGCTTGATTCGCGCGGAAATCGAAAAACGCGGCCCGGTGTCGTTCGCCTGGTTCATGGAACAGGCGCTTTACCATCCGGAGCACGGATACTATTCCTCTGGCCGCTGCGCGATTGGCCGGAAAGGTGATTATTTCACTAACGTCAGCATCGGCCCGCTTTTCGGGCAATTAATGATGGCACAATTCGCTGAGATTTGGGAGCAACTCGGCAAAATCGACAACTTTGTCATCGTTGAGCAGGGCGCCCACGATGGTCAGTTTGCACGCGACGTTCTCCAATTCGCTCAATTACGCGCCCCAAAATTCTTCGAAGCGTTGGACTATCGAATCATCGAGCCATTTCGGATTTTGCGGGAGCGCCAATCGCGGATGCTGGAACCATTCCGACACAAGATTGAATGGCACGATTCGCTCGAACCGTTCACGGGTGTCCATTTTTCAAACGAACTATTGGACGCAATGCCAGTACGCTTGATCAGCCACGGCATGGAAAAGCTTGTCGGCATTCAAGGCAACAGGCTTGCGTTCATTGAGGGTTCACTATCAAACACGGCGTTCAATCAGGCTGCGCTCGATTGGATCGATAGCCTGGCTGCGAATCTGAAGCGAGGGTACGCGATCGTCATCGACTACGGCCGTTCAGGCGATGAATTTCAGAGAGAGATTCAGGTCCGCGTCCAGCATCGACATCTCGACTCGCCCTTTGAACAAATCGGTCACGCGGACATCACGATGCACCTCGATTGGACGAGCATGGCTCGTTGCGCGGCAGCAAGCGGTTTGGCCATCGCCGGGTTTACCGATCAGCACCATTTCCTAACTGGAATCATTTCAGAGTGGCCGGATCTCACACAAGATATCGGCCCGAAAACGAAGCGCGCGCTACAAACGCTGCTGCACCCAGAAATGCTCGGCCGAAAATTTCAGGTACTTGCGCTGGCCAAAAACATCGCCGGACAGGCCGAGGGCCAGCGGCTCCTTACGCCAAGAGAACATGCCACCATAGAAGAAAGCAAAGGAAAGAACTGGGCGACCCAGCCGGCTATAGGAATCGGCTACCCTTCGGGAACAAAACGGGTCGATGCGGGTGCAATGATGGCCGGTTTCAAATTCGCGCGGGACCCGGGCCGGACGCTTGGCGTTTAACAGGCCATGGAAAGGACCTCTTAGTACGGATCGGAGCTTGTGCGACGCATCTTCGATCGTTTCTCACAGCGATGAGGTTATCGACCTGCCGTGGTTCATGTCTGCCGCGTCCGTCATGGATCTTTACGCTGGCGTCGAACAGTGTGTGGTGAATACCTCCCGCTACGACCTGGTCCGCCGCGATCTTGTCTCAGTGACGAGCCGGGAAATCCTCGGTATAATGCACGAAACGAGATATCACGCGATCCGGAAAATCGAGGCGGCAGGACACCTCCCTCAACAAAACCGCGGTTCCAAGCCCCCCTTGGCGTTGTAAAACTCCAGCTGTTACAACACACTAGATCGCGCCGCGGATTATGTGGGCCAGCACCGGTCGTGCAACAATAGAACCCGATGAAAGTTTTCCTGAGCGCCTGGTGGGAGCGATTGCGGACGAGCTACTGGTTCGTTCCCGCCATTCTCACCGTCAGTGCGGTCGCACTTTCCTTCCTCACCGTCCACATCGATACCATTGTGAGCGCCAAATGGATCCGCGCCACCGGCTGGATTTGGGCAGGTGGACCGGAAGGCGCGCGCAATGTCCTGGCGACGATCGCGGGTTCAACCATCACTGTCGCCGGCGTCGTCTTCTCCATCACGATCGTGGCCCTGACTCTCGCCTCTTCGCAATACGGCCCGCGCCTGCTGCGTAATTTCATGGCCGATCGTCCCACTCAGTTTGTTCTCGGAGTTTTCGTTTCCACCTTTCTTTATTGCTTGCTGGTTCTGCGGACGATTCGCGGCACAGACGCAGCGGCGGAATTTGTGCCGTTTCTTTCCGTCACCTGCGGGCTGATTTTCGCCGTGATCAGTGTCGGCTTTCTCATTTTTTTCATTCACCACGTTTCCAGCGCGATCCTGGCGGAAAACCTGATCGCGCGAGTCGCTTCGGAATTGCGCGATTGCGCCGAGGATCTTTTCCCCGATTCGCTCGAGAATGAGGAAGACGAAATCGCGAGCGAAAAGCAATTGGCTGAAGAGACGGCGGTGATGGAGACAGAAGCGCACGCAATCAACGCGCCTCGCAGTGGTTTTATTCAAGCAGTGGACGTAGAGCATCTTTTCAAAGCAGCCAGCGAAGAGCGATTGCTGGTGCGGCTGCAGCGGCGGCCGGGCGATTTCGTGGCCAAAGGATCGCTTCTGGCCGAAGTCTGGCCGAAGCAAAAAGCGGGCAGGCAAATCAGCGCCGCGGTGAGCGATGCTTTTTATCTGGGACGGCGACGAACTCCGACTCAGGACGTGGAATATTCCATCGACCAGCTGGTGGAAGTGGCTGTGCGCGCGCTCTCCCCTGGCATCAACGATCCGTTTACCGCCATCACCTGCATCGAATGGATCGGTGGCGCGCTCATTCATATCGGTGGACGCAAAATGCCTTCCCGCTACCGTCGCGATGACGAAGGCGAATTGCGTCTCGTCACTGATACCACGAATTTCGCAGGAATCGCAGCGGCCTGTCTCGATCAAATCCGCCAATACGGATGTGCGAGTGTGGCGGTCACGCTTCGACTGCTTGACATGCTTGCGCGCGTTGCCGGAGAAATTGACAGCCGCTCACGCCGTCAGGTTCTGGCAGAGCAGGCGCGGAAGATTCGCGATGACGGCGTCAGAGCCGCCGGCAACGACAGCGATCGGCAGCAGATTCTGGAGCGCTTCGAAGCGGTGGAAAAAGCGCTTAGCCGGGCGCGAGCAAGCCTTACATGAACTTTCGCACGAGCCAGATAATCAGCAGCACTATCGCTGCGATCCAGAGGATATGGAAAAAGGCTCCGGTGATGACGAAGACGAACTTCACCAGAATCCAGATGATGAAGAGAACGATCGCAAGCCATACTAGAGCATTCATGCCTCTGAATCGCTTCTCGTGACATCGATAGATGGGAACGTCTCGTGTTGCGCATCACTACGCGCCATTAGAAACACGAACGAAACGAAGCAGGACCTCGTGCTGATTTACTCGCGTTTCCCGGGCGCCGGCTGGGTGGCCAGGAGATTCTCTTCCTCTTGCAACGGTTTCGCCTGACGCGCCTGTTCCTCGATCACGTCAGCCTCGCTGGACAATCCCGCTTCAGCTTTGGTGGAGGCCGCTTCAGGTTCTTGCTCCGGCAGCCGCTTCCGGGACGATCGCATCTCCGTCGAAGTCGCGTCGATTCTGGTAACAGGGACTCCTTGCGGGAAAACCACCTCGCGCGCTTCATCCGGCATCGAGATGCCGTGTGTTTGAAAGGCCCGTTTCACCAGCCGGATGAGCGAAGAGCGCACCTTTAGCCAACTGTGTTCCCGGCCGTTGATCCAAAAATAAACGCGCAGGTTGACAGTCGCTTTTCCCAGACTGTCCGCCAGAACCGATGGTGCTGGATCATTCAGCACCGCGGGATGCTCGGTCAGTACGGCCAGCGCGATCTGCTGCGCTTCATCAATGGAATCGTTGTAGCCGATGCCGACGACAAAATCCTCGCGACGGTTGGAGTTGGTGGTGTAATTGCGCAGGTTATTCTTGTAAACGGTGGCGTTCGGAATCTGCACGATATTGCCATCGAGAGTCATCAGGATCGTCGTGCGCACATTTAACTGCTGCACGTATCCAGTGGCTCCGGAAATCTCGACCAGATCACCGGTCTCAAACGGGCGCTGCATGCTTAAAAAAATGCTGGCCAAAAAGTTCTCCGTGATGTCGCGAAAAGCGATGCCGACAGCCAGACCGATCAACCCCGTGCCGCCCACCACCGTCAGCGCCAGTTGGGTGAGACCCGAGACTCTGAGAACGATGTAGGTGCCGAAGAGAAAAACCATCACGCCGATGGCGATCGCGATCACGTTGCGGAGCAGCTTCGCGTGAATCCGCGAGCGCAGGAACGATCGCGCGCCGCGGGTTGCGAGCAGACCCGCCCCGATCGAGAGCGCCAGGATGATAAGCGCAAACCCGAAGAAAGGAAGCGAGTGAATGAAGTCCCGCCACAACGCCATCAGCCCGCTCCAAGCCGCACTGAAATCCCAGATCGACGGCACCGCCACCTCCATCTGGTTCACGACCGCGACCGCGTCCTGGGTATTGCGCGCCAGCTCGCCCGCCCATTTCTTTAGCTCCGCCGTTTTTGCCTGCCCATTGAGGAAGACGACACCTTCTTTGACCTGCACCTGAGGCGCACTGAACCATTTGGTCGCCTCCAGTACGCGCTGCAGGCGTTGACGAATTTCTTCATCGCGTGCGATTGGGTTAACATCGACTCTAGCGGGAGCGAGCGAGAGGTTCGGGGCGGGAGCGGCAGCGCTCTGGGTCGGGCCTGGTGATTGCGCCAACAGCGTCATGCGACAGACACACGTGAGCAAAACAATCGCGATCAGGCAGCCTAATCGACAACGCGCAGACACGCTTTTCAACCGGCACGGAACAGCGTTGATCGTCATCCTATATCCGCAACTCAGCGTTTTAACGAGATCCTGTTTTCTACTGTATTCACGCCGGGAACACTTTTGGCCAGGTTTTCCGCGGACCGCTTCTGATCCTCGCTCACGACAAAGCCGCTCAACTGAACTGTGCCTTTGTAAGCGACGACCTGAACGTCGGGAAACTTGAAACTCGGTGAATTGTTGAAGGTCGCTTTCACCTCTTGCACGAGTTTTTCATCATCCTGTTGTTCGGCAAACGTGCGCTCTACCGGCTCGCGCTTACACGCGATGAATGAAGTCGTCGTAAGGAAAATCACGACCGCTCCCGCTATTACAATTAGACGCGTTGTTCTCATCAGCCGGTTACTACTGCGGCTTGGCGAATGACATTCCATACGCCCTTGGGCTATTAGTTCAAATTCGGTCCCTTAGTTTGCGGATAGCGGCGCGTGTGTCCGGCAGAGCGAGTGCGGCCGTGCACCTGGCGAATTGGTTGCAGGCCAGCTTCTCGCTTGCACTGTGTTTGCGGTTCTTCTCGTTGCCAATGCGAGCAGAATCAACGGCTGCGTTTGAGAGCGCGTGAACTGCGCTTAGTTAAAAATTAAGAATCCAGCTTTGGTGACCCGTCCCGGTTTCGCCGCTGCCGAGTGCGACAATGTGCAGGCGTCCTAGCCAGCTTGCATGCGCGATTCTTTTGCGAACGCTTTAGCTTTTCATGGCCCAACTCTTCTCGCCGCGCGCCAACGTTCACTCCCGGGTGATCATGGTCGGCGTTGTCGTTCTGGTTTGTGGAGCAGGCTGGGCTACTTCGACGATTTATTGGTCGCCCTATACTACCTATGTTGGTGTGCCGTTTGATCAACCGGTCCCGTTTAGCCATAAACATCATGTGGGCGATGACGGTATCGATTGCCGTTATTGCCATACCTCAGTAGAAAAATCAGCGTTTGCAGGATTGCCGTCTACTCAAACCTGCATGACGTGCCATTCGCAGATCTTCAGCGATGCGCCGGTATTGACGGCAGTCAGGCAAAGTCTTTCTACAAGTACGCCCCTGAAATGGAATCGCGTTCACGATTTGCCAGACTACGTCTATTTCAATCACAGCATTCACATTGCTAAAGGCATCGGTTGCTCAACCTGCCACGGGCAAATCGATCAAATGCCGCTCACGCAGAAAACGCAGACGCTTTACATGAAATGGTGTCTCGATTGCCATCGCGAGCCGCAGAAATATATCCGCCCACGCGACAAACTTTTTGACGTGGCGTGGCAACCTCCGCCGAATCAACAAGCCGAAGGAACGGAGCTGGTGACCCAATATCACGTCGATACGACTGGACGCCTAACGAATTGCGGGACGTGTCACCGATGAAAACAAAAGTGAGAAGTAAGTGCTGAAAAGGATGTCACCGCCACAACATATAGTACAAAACCAACCAACCACTTCTCACCAATCACGTTTCACCGGCAGAAATCGACCGGACGAATTTGCGCCTGGCGCTAGCGAATGGCCGGCAGGGCTCAGCCGCCGAGAGTTCCTCCGCCTCAGCGGCGCGACTCTCGCGCTTGCGGGACTTGGCGCCTGCACGAAACAGCCCCTGGAAAAAATTGTTCCTTACGTTGAACAGCCGGAAATCGTCATTCCCGGCCAACCGCTCCGTTTTGCCACCGCGACGCAATACAACGGTTTTGGCCAGGGATTACTGGTAACAAGTTATGAAGGGCGTCCGACAAAAATCGAAGGAAACCCCACTCATCCCGCGAGCCTTGGTGCGACCACCGTCTGGGCCCAGGCCGACGTTCTCGACCTTTACGACCCGGATCGAGCTCAAACGGTCACTACCGGTGGAGCGATTAAGACGATCGATGATTTCTGGAACGCGTTGAATTTCGCACTCGGCGCCGTGAAACCCGGTGGGGGTGCGAAACTGCGTATTCTTACCGAGTCGATCACCTCCCCGACCCTGTTAGCTCAACTGGCCGACGTGATGCGAAGATTTCCGGCCGCGCGCTGGTGTATTTGGGACCCACTGAATCGCGACAACTTCAACACGAACGAAGACATATGCGATTTTTCCAAGGCGAAAGTCGTCGTCGCATTCGACGCTGATTTTCTTTACGCGCATCCGCACGCGTTGCGGTACGCGCGCGATTTCAGCAACGCGCGGTGCATCATCGCTGCTGAGGACGCTCGGATGAATCGTTTTTACGTCGCCGAACCGACGCCTACAATCACCGGATCCAACGCGGATCATCGCATCGCAGTTGCCGCTCGTGACATCTTGCCACTGGCGCAAGCGATCGCATTGGAATTGGGAATCGGCGGCCGGCCTGAGACAAAGAGCAACAATCAAGATTGGATTGATGCAGTCGCAGGCGATCTGAAGGCAAATCGCAGTCAGAGCGTTATCATTGCCGGCGAAACGCAACCCCCGGAAATGCATGCTCTTGTGTCGGAGATGAATGCCGCACTTGGCAACGGTGGCGTCACAATCTCGCGGGTTCCGCCGCTAGTTTTACCGGCAAACCGCATCGGCTTCCGGGAACTCGTCGATGAAATGTACGGCGGCGGGCTGGAGCTGCTCGTTGTGCTTGGTGGGAATCCTCGGTACGACGCGCCGGCCGATTTCGATTTCGCGGGCGCGTTTGAGAAAGTGAAACTGCGAATACACCACAGTGTCCACTTCAACGAGACATCACGCCATTCGCACTGGCACGTTCCAGCTCTGCATTTTCTCGAGTCGTGGAGCGATACTCGAGCGTTTGACGGATCGGTATCTGTTGTGCAGCCGCTCATCGAGCCGATGTATGCAGGAACATCGGCGCACGAGATTCTCGAAGCGCTCACCGGCCAATCGCCAAGGACGTCGTATGAAATCGTTCGTAGTCACTGGCAAGCAAAGAATCAGGTAACGGATTTTGAGACGAAATGGCGACGCACTCTAAGTGATGGGGTCGTTAAGGAATTGAGCGCCGCCTAGAATCAATTTCGCCTCCGGGCCGGAAACTGTTCTTCGCTCAACGCCGATGAAACGCGAGGAGGCTCCCAACACTTCAACGCGTCAACGTCCAACTTGGAACTGATATTTCGCCCGGACGTGAGTGTGCGCGATGGCCGTTACGCAAACAATGGCTGGCTTCAAGAATTGCCGCGGCAGTTTTCCAAGCTGGTTTGGGACAACGCAGCGCTAATCAGCCCGCAATTGGCCAAGCGAGAGAACTTGGAGAACGGCGACCTTATCGATCTGACTTTTCGCGATCGAGCAATCCAGGCGCCGGTCTGGATTCAGCCTGGCCAGGCGGAGAACTCGGTGACATTGGCACTCGGTTATGGACGCGAAGTAGCCGGTCGGGTCGGACGCAATGTCGGATTCAATGCGTCTGCGTTGCGAACGGCCGACGCGCTCTGGTTCGGCGATGGACTAACCATTCGCAAAACCGGCGGACGCCATTCATTCGTGAGTACCCAACAACACCACGATGTGCACGGTCCTCGCGGAATACTTCACGACGGCACATTCGAAGAATTCATGTCCAATCCGCAATTCGCGCAGGAAAAAGAGGAACGTCCCGCGCTTGAAGAGACGTTGTATAACCCAAACGAATATCCCTACAAAGGCTACAAATGGGGAATGGTCGTGGACCTGAATGTCTGCATCGGCTGTCATGCATGCACGATTGCCTGTCAGGCGGAAAACAACATTCCAGTGGTCGGCAAACAACAGGTCGCCATGGGCCGCGAGATGCACTGGATTCGAGTGGACACCTATTACTCAGGCGCGACCGACGGCCCGCAATTTACGCACCAGCCGGTGCCATGTATGCATTGCGAGAATGCCCCGTGCGAACTGGTCTGCCCGGTTGGCGCGACGGTGCACGACGACGAAGGCTTGAACTTGCAGGTTTACAATCGTTGCGTCGGCACACGCTACTGCTCGAACAACTGCCCGTACAAAGTCCGCCGCTTTAATTTTCTCGAATACAACAATCGGCTGAGTCCAACTGAGAAGTTGGTAAAAAATCCGGACGTAACCGTGCGTTCGCGCGGGGTCATGGAAAAATGCACCTATTGCATCCAGCGCATCAACGCGGCGCGGATAACCGCTGAGCTCGAAAAACGCGCGATCCGCGACGGAGAAATCGTGCCGGCGTGTGCGCAGGTGTGCCCGGCCGACGCAATCACTTTTGGCAACCTAAACGATTCACAGAGTCGCGTCGCACACCTTAAAAAGTCGCCGCTCAATTATTGGATGCTGGGCGAACTGAATACGCGTCCCCGGACCACTTACTTCGCCAAATTGCGGAACCGGAAATCGTGAAGCGTATGAACTCGCGTGACGAATCTCGGATCTCGAATCTCGAATCACCCACGGTTTCGGCGCTCGGTTATCCCACCAACCTCCTCGCTCCGGGACAAACGTACGAATCCGTCAACAAAACCATCGCCGAGATTCCGCTGACTCGTGCCCCGATGAGCTGGCGCCTGGGCTTCTTCATCGCCTTTCTCCTGCTGATGATGTTTCTGGTCGCGGTAACATGGCTCTTCGCAAAAGGCGTCGGCATCTGGGGCGTCAATATTCCGGTGGCGTGGGGATTTGCCATTGTGAACTTCGTTTGGTGGGTAGGAATCGCCCACGCCGGCACATTCATCTCCGCAATCTTGCTTTTGCTTTATCAGCACTGGCGTACCGCGATCAACCGTTTCACCGAAGCGATGACATTGTTCGCCGTTGCCTGCGCCGGAATAATGCCTCTGCTGCACCTCGGTCGTCCATGGGTATTCTACTGGCTCCTGCCATATCCGGACACGATGGGAGTCTGGCCGCAATTTCGCAGCCCACTTGTGTGGGACATCTTTGCGGTGGGCACTTATTTTACCATCTCGCTGTTATTCTGGTACCTCGGCCTCGTACCGGACCTGGCCACGATACGTGATCGGGCAACAAAACTTTGGCAGAAAAAAATCTACGGCTTTTTTGCGCTCGGATGGCGCAATTCCGCCGCGCACTGGCAACGCCACCAGGTCGCGTATCTACTGCTTGCCGGACTCGCGACGCCGCTCGTGCTTTCAGTCCATAGCGTAGTCAGCTTTGATTTCTCGGTTGCACTGGTGCCGGGCTGGCACTCGACGATCTTCCCGCCGTACTTTGTTGCGGGCGCGATTTACTCGGGGTTCGCCATGTCGCTGAACATCATCATCCCAGTACGCAAAATTTATCGCCTCGAGCATCTGATCACTGAGCGTTACCTGAACAACATGGCCAACATCATGTTGGTAACCGGCCTGATCGTCGCCTACGGCTATTTCATCGAGGCGTTTATGGCCTGGTATAGCGGCGATATTTTCGAGCGCT
Source organism: uncultured Verrucomicrobiae bacterium (assembly GCA_963836455.1). Taxonomy (GTDB): domain Bacteria; phylum Verrucomicrobiota; class Verrucomicrobiia; order Chthoniobacterales; family UBA10450; genus Udaeobacter. The sequence continues at coordinate 32,012 of CAWIJH010000014.1, read as the reverse complement.
ACATGATGATGAACCGCGCCTTCGGCCCGTACGGCTGGGTCTTTTGGGTGCTCATGGTTTTCAACGTGATCGTGCCGCAGGCGCTCTGGTCCGCGCGCATTCGGCGGAACACCGTCACACTCTTCATCGTCGCGCTTTTTATCAATGTCGGCATGTGGATCGAACGTTTCGTCATAGTCATCACCAGTCTGAATCGCGATTTCACCCCTTCGGCCTGGCACATGTTTTCCCCGACAAAATGGGATTGGATGACCCTTTTCGGCAGCGTCGGTCTCTTTCTCACACTTCAGTTTTTGTTCATACGACTCGTGCCAATGATTTCGATTTCCGAAACGCGCGAGCTGGTTGCCGAACCTGAAAAAGCAACGACTCCATGAGCGAGCCCTACGGATTGCTTGCAGAATTTTCGACACACCAGGAATTGCTGCGCGCGGCCGAAAAGGCGCGCGCAGCCGGGTTCCGAAAAATGGATGCATTCGCGCCGTTCCCCGTCGAGGGCCTTCCGGAGGCTCTGGGAAAGAAAACGCGGCTGCCGCTGCTCGTGTTGATTGGTGGGATGATTGGAGGCGCTGGCGCGTATTACATGGAGTGGTACGCGAATGCGGTTAGCTACGTGATCAATATCGGTGGGCGTCCGATTCACAGTTGGCCGGCGTTCATTCCCATCACATTCGAACTAACCGTGCTGGGAGCAGGCCTCACGGCGTTCTTTTTTTCATTGGGCTTGAGCGGTCTGCCACGGCCTCATCATCCCCTGTTCAATGTCCCGGAATTTGAGCGCGCGTCGCAGGATCGATTTTTTCTATGTATCGAAAGCCGTGACCCAAGCTTTCACCCCGATCAGACGCGCGCCTTTCTTCAAAGCCTCAACCCGCTATCGATAGCGGAGGTCCCGGCATGAAAGCGCGAGATAGAAACGCGAATGGTAGGGCGCGACCGCCGGGCGCGCCGAAGCATCCACAACGCGAAAAGCTACCGCACGAACGACCGCTATGGCTGCGTCCAGAAGATGAAATTTTCTTCATCACGGTCTGTTGCGAACCGCGCGGCAAAGATCAGCTCTGTCATCCGAAAATTGCCCACGCCATTTTCGATTCCATTGAATTTCGAAACCAAAACCATGTTTGGTACGCGCGCTTGGTCTGCTTAATGCCGGATCATTTGCACGCGCTCATCTCGTTTCCATACGAGCGCCCAATGAAGCAAATCATGGCTGATTGGAAACGATTCTTGGCTAAAAAGCTCAAACTCGAGTGGCAACGCGATTTTTTCGATCATCGTTTGCGCAAGGAAGAAAGTTACAGGGAAAAAGCGGACTATATCCTTGCTAATCCGGTTCGCGCGGGATTAGTCACGCGACCAGAAGAATGGTCCTACTTTTGGACGGTTAATCCGCAAAAGAACACGAATCGTGAACATCGCGCACTGGACCCCGGCGCGCCCGGCGGTCGCGCCCTACCAATTTTTATCGCGTTTCTGACGCTCTTCGCTTCCTGTCGCCCGGACATGGTGAATCAACCGAAAGCCAAAGCACTTTCGGAAAGCGATTTTTTCTCGAATGGAGCCAATGCGCGGCAACCTCCGGCGCATACTGTTCCCCGCGGCGATGCGCATATGGACGTGGCGTTTTATACCGGGCAAACCAATGGAACTTATGTGACGCAGCTCCCTGTAAAATTGACTCGGGAGCTAATGAATCGCGGTCGTGAGCGTTTCGACGCCATTTGCGCCGAATGTCATGATCGCACCGGCAGCGGAAACGGAATGGTTGTTCAACGCGGATTTCCGCAACCGCCATCGTTTCACGTCGATCGACTGCGCAATGCGCCGATTGGTCACTTTTTCGATGTGATTACGAACGGCTACGGCGTGATGTATTCCTACGCGACGCGGGTCGAGCCGGAGGATCGCTGGGCTATCGCCGCGTACATTCGCGCTTTGCAGCTTAGTCATGACGCAAAGTTGTCCGAGGTCGACCCAGCCGAAGGTGCAACGCTGGAACGTAAAAAATGAATTCGATTTTCAATGCTTCGGTCAGTCGTGCGAAAAATGTATCGTTAGGCCTCGGAATCATTGGAGTTACAGGATGTCTCATCGGCTGGTTCACGGCGCCGCGCGATTTCTTCGTCGCCTATCTTTTTGCGCATTTTTTCTTCCTTAGTCTCTCGCTTGGATCGCTGGCGTTGCTAATGATCCATCATCTGACCGCCGGAGACTGGGGTTATGCCGTGCGGCGTTTTCTTGAATCCGCGGTAGGCAACTTGCCGTTGCTCGCTGTGCTCTTTGTCCCGATTTTCTTTGGATTGGCGAACCTCTATCCGTGGCAAAATCCAGCTGTCGTTGCCGGGAACGAAACTCTGCGAGTTACGCAAATCTATCTGAACCCACCAGGTTTTGTTCTTCGCACAGCAATTGTCTTTGCCATCTGGATTATTATTGCCGGGCAGTTGCTGAAATGGTCCGCGGAACAAGATGTGACGGCTTCGCTCGAACCGACGCGTAAGATGCGAACGTTGAGCGGGCCGGGACTGGTGATTTACCCAGTCACAATGACGTTCGCGGCGGTTGACTGGCTGATGTCGATGGAAGCCGATTGGTTCTCGACAATGTTTCCCGTTCTCATTTGCATCGGCCAAATCCTCAGCGCGCTTTCGCTCGCGATCTTGCTACTTGTCTGGGCGGCGCGTTCATCGCCGCTTGGTCTGCTCGCGAGTGAGGAGAACTTTCACAAGCTTGGAAATCTGCTTCTCGCATTCACGATGATGTGGGCTTACCTCGCCTTCGGGCAATTGCTTGTCATCTGGTCGGGAAATCTGCCGCGCGAAATCTCGTGGTACCTGCACCGCATTAGCGACGGCTGGAAGTGGGTCGCCATCTTCATCGCGCTCTTCCACTTTTTTGTTCCATTTTGTCTGTTGCTGATGCGAGCGGCTAAAAAACGTCGAAGCATCCTGGCAAGAATCGCAGCATGTGTGTTCGCCGCGCACATTGTCGCAATTTGGTGGACGATTGCGCCCAGCATTTACACAGAACACTTTTATCTCGGCTGGCTCGCCCCTGCCGCCTTTCTGGGCATTGGCGGAATTTATTCATTCGCGTTTCTAAGAAATTTGGAAAGGCGGCGGCTCGTTCCGTTAAACGACCCGCGGCTTACACTCGCTGTGCCAACATGAACACCACCATCGAGAAACGCGATCACGAACGAAAAGACGTCGACGTCACGTCGTTGATTACCATCGCGTTTCTGCTGTTCCTATCGTGCGTAATCATTTTCTTCGTTGTCTGGGGAATGATGCATTACTTCAAGTTGCACGAGCCGGCCAAAACTGCTGGACAAGCGAATCTCCCGGTCACAACCGCTGAAGAATTTCCCAAGCCACGAGTGCAAGTTAAGGGGGCGGTAGATTTAGCAAAGCTGCGCGCCGCCGAAGATGCTAATCTTGATTCTTACGGGTGGATCGATCGGAACTCTGGAACGGTGCGTATTCCCATCGATCGCGCCATGCAACTGCTGTTAGAGCGCGGTTTACCGGATGTAGGCGCGGGGCAAACGCCGCTTAGTTTGATGCAGGCACGGCCTGCGGAAACCGCCACGCCACCACAGTTACCCGAAAGCCCATGAGAAAGGTCGCGCTTGCACTGGTGTTAGTCTGCGCATTCGCCCGGCAAATGTGCGCGCTAACTCCGGGCGATCTGAGTCGCGTGACTTTCGAGCAACACCCCGGCGCACAAATTTCGCCCGATCTTGTTTTTCACGATCAAAATGATCGGCTATTTCGTCTCGGCGATCACTTCGGAAACCAGCCGACCATCCTTGTGCTTGGTTATTACCGGTGCCCGATGCTTTGTTCCCTGATCAATGATGGGCTGATCCATGCGCTCCAGGAGCTATCTCTGAACGCGGGCAGAGATTTTCAAATCGTGGATGTCAGTATCGACCCGGCAGAAACGCCGACCGCTGCCGCTAAGAAAAAATCAGAGTATCTGCGGCAATACGGACGACCGGGCGCCACAGATCGTTGGCATTTCCTCGTAGGCGACGAGCGCTCGATCGCACAACTCGCCGATCAAGCAGGGTTTCGTTACGTTTACGATCCACAGACACGTCAATATGCGCATCCAAGCGGAGTTGTCGTTCTGACGCCCAAGGGAAGAATTTCCCGATACGTCTTCGGCGTGAGATTGGACGCAAAAGAGCTGCGCGACGCGCTTGTTGCCGCAAAGGAAGAGAAGTCGTCGTCGATCGTCTCTCAGGTTTTTCTGCTTTGTTACCACTACAATCCGATCACCGGGAAATACGGCGGATTCATCCTGTCGATCCTGCGGGTCATCAGCCTGGGATTTCTCGCTGCCATCGCATGGTGGGTTTTTTCGATGGCGCGTCGGCCAGTTGGACGGCATGCGCAAATCAATTGAAACATGGATCAATTCCGTCTCTTTCCGCCTCAGGCTTCCACGACTTCGCATGAAGTAGATGCGTTGTTTTTCGCGCTAACGCTGATCTCGCTTTTTTTCATGGTGGTCATTTTTTTACCGATCATTTTTTTTTCGGTAAAATATCGTCGCGGATCGCCGGCCGATCGCTCGAATCCAAGATCTGGTTCCGTTTGGATAGAGAGTGGCTGGACCATTGGACCGATCTTCCTTTCTCTGGGCCTCTTCGCCTGGGGAGCTCTCACGTATTTCCGGATTGAGCGAAGGCCGTCCAATGCGATCGAAGTGCAAGTCGTCGGCAAGCAATGGATATGGAAACTTCAACACGCCGAAGGAAAGCGGGAGATCAATGAGCTGCATCTGCCAGTCAATAGTACGGTGGCAATGACGATGACGTCGCAGGACGTCATCCACAGTTTTTTTGTTCCAGCGTTTCGAGTGAAACAGGACGTTGTGCCGGGAAGATACACCGGTGAATGGTTTAAGCCGACGCGCACGGGTGAGTATCACATTTTCTGTGCCCAATATTGCGGCACACAACATTCGCGGATGATTGGCCGCGTGGTGGTGATGGAACCCGCGGCCTATGAACGCTGGTTAAAATCAGGAGAACCAGGCGAATCGATTGTGCGAATAGGGGAACGGCTGTTTCGCGATCGGGGATGCAGCGGCTGCCACTCGCCAAATTCGCAGTTCCACGCGCCTTTGCTGAAGGGTCTCTACCGAAATCCGGTTCCTCTTGCCGACGGCACTATGGCAAAGGCCGACGACCAATATCTGCGCGATTCGATTTTGCAGCCCGGCAAACAAATTACGGCTGGCTATCAAAACATCATGCCGAGTTTCGCCGGCCATTTGAGCGAGGAAGAGATCATGCAGCTCATCGCCTATCTCAAGTACATCGGTGATCAGCAGCCACCCTCACCATGAATAGTACCATCGAGACCCCTCACCTCAATCCTCTCCCCTCCAGCGGGGAGAGGCGGATCGGTCAACGCGGACCCCGGAAGGACGGGGCGGTAACGCTCGCAAGCGCGGCGCAGATCCGCCTCTCCCTTTCCCAAAGGGAGAGGATGGAGGTGAGGGATTGCTGCCAGCGCGATTCTCGAGCGCGAACCAAATCGACCGCAGAACACTGTCGAGTTCCTCGCGCACCTGATGATTCCAAAATCGGAGTACTTCAATTCCGTGCTGCGCGAAAAACTGATCTCGCGTCTGATCACGCCTTTGGCCCGTTCGATAGTTGTGTCCGCCTCCGTCAAGTTCAACGGCGAGTTTTGCGGAAGGACAATAGAAATCCAGTGTGTACGGATCGACCGAATGCTGTCGTCGAAACTTGTAGCCAGCGAAGTTTCGGTTTCGCAGATGCCGCCAAAGAACGCGCTCCCATTTGGTTGCGCGCTTACGGAGGCTGCGAGCGCGGTTCACAGGGCTATTTAGCTCTCTCGTGGTTTTTTAGAGAAGTCGGATCTACCCCCCACCTCAATCCCCTCGCTGGTATGGGGGGGAGGCGGAATAGGCCATCGCGTGTGGCGTTCTGTTGGAACTCTCGCGATCACGAGTGCGACATAGATTCGCCTCTCCCTTTCCCAAAGGGAGAGGATGGGGGTGAGGGATTGCTTCTGTGGCGCTCATCCAAAAGCAAGTGGGTTGGAGAAGAGATTAACTCCACGAACTAAAATGGAAGTTGCGACTGAAATCGATATTCGAACTGAAGGTGAATTTGCGCGCGAGAATTATCTGAGCGTCCACCACGGCGTGCGTTCGTGGTTACTGACAAAGGACCACAAACGAATCGGTCTTCTTTACCTCTTCACGATCCTTATTTTTTTTCTGATCGCCAGCGTCGCCGCGGCGTTGATGCGGATCGAACTTGTTACGCCTCAACCCAAGCTGGTGACATCCGAGACTTACAACAAGCTTTTCACCATTCACGGCGTGTTAATGGTCTGGTTCTTTCTCATTCCATCCATTCCCACCGTGCTCGGCAATTTTATTCTGCCGATGATGATTGGCGCGCGCGACGTCGCCTTTCCAAAGCTGAACCTAATGAGCTGGTATATTTTTGTCGCGGGCGGCGCCCTTGCGCTTTGGTCGCTGGTCCATGGCGGTGTGGACACTGGGTGGACGTTCTACACGCCTTACAGCACCACCTATGCAAACACGCACGTGATCTCCATGGCAGCCGGCGTTTTTGTTGCCGGATTCTCCACCATCATAACCGGCATGAATTTCATGGTGACGACTCATAAACTGCGCGCACCAGGTCTGACCTGGTTTCGATTGCCGCTATTTGTCTGGTCGCTCTACGCGACCAGCTTGATCATGGTGCTCGCCACGCCGGTTCTCGCTATCACGCTCGCGCTTATCTCCGTGGAACGTTTCTGGGGCGTCGGAATTTTCGACCCAAAACTGGGAGGCGATCCCGTTTTATTCCAACATCTCTTCTGGTTCTATTCGCACCCGGCGGTCTATATCATGATTTTGCCTGGAATGGGCGTGATCAGCGAGTTGATCACGTGCTTTTCCCGCAAACCAATCTACGGATATGCGTGGGTTGGATCCGCAAGCATGGCGATTGCTGTTCTCGGATTTCTGGTGTGGGGCCACCACATGTTTGTGTCGGGTCAGTCAGTTTATGCCGGCATGGTTTTCTCGATCCTTAGCTTTCTCGTTGCCGTTCCTTCAGGCATAAAAGTTTTCAATTGGACCGCGACACTGCGCAAAGGCTCCATTCACTTCGCAACACCGATGCTCTATGCGTTGGGGTTCATCGGGCTCTTTACGATTGGCGGCCTAACGGGACTCTTCCTCGCCGCGCTCGCTGTAGACGTTCACGTTCACGACACCTATTTCGTCATCGCTCATTTTCACTACATCATGGTGGGCGGAATGGTGATGGCGTTCATGGGCGGCCTTCATTACTGGTGGCCAAAAATTTCAGGACGCTTGTATCCGGAATTAGCAGGCAAACTCGCTGCCATGATCACATTTATCGGATTCAATCTGACGTTCTTTCCGCAGTTTATCCTCGGTTACCTCGGGCAGCCCCGCCGATATCACGTCTATCCGCCAGAGTTCCAACTCTATCATGTGCTCTCAACGGCCGGTGCTTCCATCCTTGGCGTTGGATATTTGATGCCGCTGATTTATTTCATCTGGGCGTGGAAACATGGTCGCGCGGCAGGACCAAATCCGTGGCGTGCGACTGGTTTGGAATGGCAAACGCCTTCGCCGCCGCCCGAACATAACTTTGAAGAAACACCGGTCGTGACAGGGCCGCCCTACTCATATTCAGCCGAGAAAGATGTCGACCTTGACCTTGCCAGCATCTGAAGGTGGGGCGCGATCGCCGAGCGCGCCTTTCCTCGCTCAGCAGTTCGATGACATCGAACAACAGCGCGAAGCGGCTAAGCTCGGAATGTGGATTTTTCTCGCCACCGAGGTGCTATTTTTCGGCGGACTTTTCCTCGGATATACGGTCTATCGCTTCACATACGGCCAGGTTTTCGTAGAAACGAGTCGCAAGCTTGATGTGCTTCTTGGCGGGACTAACACGGCAGTATTATTAATCAGCAGCCTTTTGATGGCGTTCACTGTCCGCGCGGCAAAACTCGATCAAAGACGCATACTGACCTGGTTACTCATCGGCACAGCCTTACTCGGTTGTGTTTTCATGTCGATCAAAGGCGTCGAGTATCACAAGGACTATGTAGATCATCTGGTTCCAGGCCGACACTTCCAGTGGCACGGCGCCGATCCGCAGAATGCTCAATTATTTTTCTGGATTTACTTTGCGATGACCGGGCTGCACGCGATCCATGTGACTGTTGGTATAGGGATCATGCTGGTTCTGGCATTGCTCGCGTCGCTTGGAAAATTTTCACACGGAAATCACAATACCGTCGAGATCGCCGGGCTGTACTGGCATTTTGTCGATATTGTCTGGGTCTTTCTATTTCCTCTTTTGTATCTAGTGGGACACCGCTGACATGGAAGAAGTTGTCCAACCGAAAGTTTATGTGCGCACATGCATTGTGTTGCTGGCGCTGCTGGCCTTGACCTGGGCAATCGCCTATGTCGATCTCGGCCCTTTCAATCTCATCGTTGCGCTGGCAGTAGCAATCGCCAAGGCGATCGTCATTGCGCTGTTCTTCATGCACATAAAAGGAAGCAGTCGCCTTTTACATTTTGCAGCCGTGGCTGGCATAATTTGGCTGCTCTTCCTGATTTCCCTGACACTGGGCGATTATATCACCCGTGGCTGGGTGCCATTGAATCATTAGTCGCATTCAGGTGGCACCGAATTGTCGCAGGATTGTGACTTGCCATTCGAACCGGCATTCAAATTGAATGGCGCGTGAACTCCGCTCGCGCTCCACGTGATCGCGGTCGTGATGCTCCTCGCCATTTTACTGCCAATCATCGTCAGGCCAGCGCGACGCAAACAATCAGTGTGGAACAAGCAACCGTGTTTGTTTTTACTCGCCTGGCCTGCTGGACCATGACACTTTCAAACGACTGAAGTCCGCCCCGGACACGAAGAAATAAACGAAAGTTATGTTCGCGCTGCTTTCGAAATGGCCACTCGTTAGACAAATTCGCGAGCGCAAGGACGGCACCGGGCTCGAATCGATGTCGGACAAGACACGTGCGATGCATGCACGTATCGACGACGCAAAAGTCGCGCGCTCCATTTGCCCGTATTGCGGGGTCGGCTGCGGACAGATGATTTATCACAAGGATGGGAAACTGATTTCGATCGAAGGCGACCCGGAATCGCCGATCAGCCAGGGAAACCTTTGTCCGAAGGGCGCCGCGTCTTATCAATTACTTACTCATTCCAGACGCGAAACAAAAGTGAAGTATCGCACGCCGCGGGCAAAGGAATGGACAGAAATTTCGATGGATCGTGCGATGGACATGGTGGCGGACCGCGTCTGGGAATCGCGTAAGCGCACCTTTGTCAGACAGGAGAACGACGCAACAATTAATCATACGACTGCGATCTGTCATCTCGGCGGCGCCACGCTCGATAACGAAGAAAATTATCTCATTAAAAAACTCTTCACTGGAGGCCTGGGCATGGTCTGTGTGTCCAACCAGGCCCGGATATGACATAGCAGCACGGTGCCCGGTCTGGGCACCTCGTTTGGCCGGGGCGGAGCTACGACTGCGCAACAAGATCTGGCCAATGCGGACTGCATTTTAATTGAGGGCTCGTCAATGGCAGAGGCGCATCCGGTCGGTTTTCGCTGGGTGATGAAGGCCAAAGAGCGCGGCGCCACAATCATCCATGTGGATCCACGTTTCTCGCGAACGAGCGCGCTGGCCGATGTCTGGGTACCAATCCGCGCTGGGAGCGACATCACGTTTCTTGGCGGAATTATCCATCATATCATCGAGAACGAACTCTTCTTCCGGGATTACGTCGTTCACTACACGAATGCATCCTGCATTTTGCGCGATGAATACGGCGACCCTGAAGATAAAGAGGACGGTTATTTCTCCGGCTGGAACGAAAACCGGCGCGCCTACGAGATGGAAAGCTGGAAATACAAGGGCGAAGGACTGAGCTATCCTGAACGGGATCTCACTCTCCAGGATCCACAATGTGTTTTCCAAAAACTCAAACGACATTTCGCGCGTTACACGCCGGAAATGGTCGAAAACGTTTGCGGCATCCCGCCGGCGCTTTTTCAGAAGGTTGCAGACGCGCTCATTGCAGCGTCCGGTCCGGATAAAACCGCGGCGATCTGTTATGCCGTCGGCTGGACGCAGCATTCCAAAGGCGTTCAGATCATTCGCGCTGCCTCCATTCTGCAGTTGTTGTTAGGCAATATTGGCCGGCCTGGTGGCGGCATTCTCGCTCTTCGCGGACACGCTTCGATCCAGGGCTCGACCGATATCCCCACGCTCTATGACATTTTACCCGGTTATCTGGCCATGCCGCGCGCCGGAGATGAGGAGACCCTGCAAAAATATCTCGATGGGCACACGACAAAGACCGGGCTCTGGTCTAACACGCCAGCATATTTCATCAGCTTGTTAAAGGCTTACTACGGCAAACACGCGACCGCAGAGAACGATTTCGGTTATAACTGGCTACCCAAACTTACCGCCGACCATTCTTTTTTCGAATACCTCTACGAAATGGCCGACGGCAAAATAGAAGGGATGTTCCTGATCGGACAAAACTCGGCTGTCGGCGCCCCGAATACACGCATGCAACGAAGGTCGATGGCGAAACTGAAATGGTTCGTCATCCGCGACATGGTCGAAACTGAGCCGGTCAGATTTTGGCGGGACTCGGCTGAAATCGAGCGCGGTGAGTTGAAAACACAAGAGATTGAGACCGAAGTCTTTTTCTTTCCTGCCGCCGGACATGCGGAGAAAGAAGGCGCCTTCACAAACACGCAGCGTCTTTTGCAATGGCGCGAGAAAGCGGTCGAGCCTCCGGGCGATTCTCGATCCGACGCGTGGTTCATTCATCAACTGGCTTTGAGGCTTATTGCCAAAGCCAGAGCCTCTGATGATCCGATGGACGAACCGCTGCGCGCGCTCAATTGGTGGTATCCGGAAGACGAACTGGGGGAGCCCAAAATGGAAGCGGTGCTCGCTGAGATCAACGGCTGGAAAACCGAACTGCAATCAAACCCAGAGGGCGTTCTTTTTGGGAGAGATCGAGAAGGTCAACCACATCATGGTCCACAAGTCGCGGATTATAACGAGTTGAAAGCCGATGGTTCGACCGCGTGCGGCGCATGGATTTATTCGGGCGTTTTCAATCGAGATGGCGTGAACAAAGCGAACGCGCGCCAGCCAAAGGATTATCTCGGACACGGTTGGGGCTTCAGTTGGCCAAGCGATCGCCGCATCATTTACAATCGCGCGAGTGCGAAACCGAACGGCGAGCCATGGAGCGAGCGTAAGAAACTTGTTTGGTGGGAATCGGAAAAGTGGACCGGCATTGATGTTCCTGATTTCAAGGCAAGCAAACCTCCCGATTATCGGCCGCGAGGAGACGAAACTGGTCTTGATGGTCAGCGCGGCGACGCGCCCTTCATCCTGCACGAAGACGGCTTGGGTTGGATGTACGTCCCGAAGGGTTTGCAGGACGGCCCGTTCCCAACGCATTACGAGCCGCTGGAATCGCCGGTACGAAATCCGCTCTATTCACGCGACACGAACCCGGTGGTGAACTGGTTCACACGAAACGAAAACCGTTTCGCGCCGCCAGGCGATCCGCGCTTTCCGTTCGTTCTCACCACTTACAGGCTGACCGAACATCATACCGGCGGCGGGATGTCGCGTTTCCTGAGCCATCTTTCCGAATTGCAGCCGGAGATGTTCGTCGAAATGTCGCCAGAATTGGCGGCGAAGCTGAAGATCGACAATAGCGATTACGTTTGCATCGTGAGCCTCCGCGGCGCGGTTGAAGCGCGCGCACTCGTTAGTCGCCGCATTCGACCGATGAATTTGAACGGAAAAACCGTGCACCAGGTCGCAGTTCCATTTCATTTCGGAGCAGCCGGGCCGTTACGCGGTAACGCTGCCAATAATCTGGTCGCCATTTCCGGCGAACCAAATGTCACGATCATGGAAAGCAAGGCGCTTGTCTGCAACATCATCCCGGGCCGCTTGCCGCGTGGCCCGGCTTTTCTTGATTGGCTCGAGCGAAACGCGCCGCAGGCCGGTCAGCCACCAAATTTGCATCCCGAACAGCCATCTTTGGGCGCGCCGAGCGGCGGAAGATTCTCGCGCAGTCACGGCAAGGAGGGAAAAACGGGATGACGACAATCAAAAGCGTAGCCGGGGACCGTCGCGCTGTTCGCAATTTTTATCCTGCGATCACTGCGCACCAAATGCCAGTCCGGCTCGGACCTGTCGTGGCCTACCAACAGAAATGATCGGCGAAGGAACCAAGAGTACAAATCAACGCCGGCATTCGTACGTACACGATAATGTCGAAGTCGGCTTCTTCACCGATCCGACTGTATGCATTGGTTGCAAAGCGTGCGAGGTCGCGTGCAAAGAATGGAACGAAGTGCCCGATGACGGCTTTACCTGGTCGGGAAATTCCTACGACAACACCGGGCATCTCGGCGCTTCCACATGGCGGCACGTGATGTTTCTCGAGCAGGATCGACAAAAAGGAAATCAAGTCGTTGGCTCTTACTCGTTAGGCAACGGCGAGGATCCATTTCGCTGGGTTTTTCTATCTGACGTTTGCAAGCATTGCGAAGAAGCCGGTTGCCTCGAAGCGTGTCCAACAGGCTCAATCGTGCGCACCGAGGTCGGCTCCGTCCTTGTCCAAGACGATGTATGCAACGGCTGCGGATATTGCGTCGTCTCCTGTCCATTTGGCGTGATCGATCGTCGGCCAGAACCGCTGCCAAACGCCGGCGGGGCTTTTAAGTGCACATTTTGTTACGATCGCCAAAAAAGCGGGCTGGTGCCTGCCTGTGCGAAGGTCTGTCCAACCGAATCGATCGTCTTCGGGCGGCTCGATGATCTGCGCGCACGCGCGACGCAGCGCGTGCAAGAGCTGCGCCAACACGGTTATGACGATGCGCAACTTTACGATCCGCTGGAGACTTCAGTTCGCGGAATTCACGCATTCTTCCTGATTCTCGGCGAACCTGAAGCGTACGGGCTTCCACCGAAACCGCAGGTGCCGACGATTTATTTGAAATCGGCGTGGACCGCTGCAATTGCGACGGCAATCGCATCAATCATCGCCACGCTGCTGGCGTTTGCATTTTCATCCTGATGGACGCACCGGCATCAGAAAAGCGGCTCGAACAACTGCGTGAGAAAGCGTGGCAGGAAGGAGTCGTTCCCGGTCGCGGCGTCGACGTTGCGGGTGGGCCGATACCGCGAAAACCGGGGTACTACGGTGAGCCCGTCGTGAAACCGCCGGTGTGGACATGGGAGATCCCTCTCTATTTTTTCTTTGGCGGAATCGCCGGGATGTCGGCGGTGATCGCATTCGCGGCGGTCCTGTTTCACTATGTCGACCTTGCGCGCGCAGCCATGTGGCTCGCAGCCATCACCGGGGCGGTTCTCTCGCCGCTTTTGCTGATCATGGATCTGGGCCGTCCGCATCTTTTCCTCAACATGCTTCGCGTATTCAAACATCGCTCCACCATGTCGATGGGCGCGTGGATTCTGACAGCGTTTGGTACGTGCGCAGTTCCGGGGTTGATCGCACTCGAATTGCACACGCATCAGATTTTCCCCGGCACACTTGATCAATTTCTGAGTTTCGCCGCCGGGATTTTTATTTTTGGTGCGGCAATGTTTGGAACTTTGCTCGCGACTTACACCGGCGTGCTCATCGGAGCCACGGCGATTCCCGCGTGGTTTTTGCATCGCACATTGCTGCCGATTCATTTTGGAACTGCCGGATTGGGATCGGCAGCCGCCGTCTTGGAATTGGTGGGCCATCGAATCGCCGCGCTCAACTTTATCGGATTTTACGCCGCCGCTGTTGAGACTGTGCTTTTGATCTGGCTCAGCGTTGACAAACACGGCGCGGCCGATCGCGCGATCCACGAACACGGGTCCGGCTGGCTCATTCGCATCGGCGAAGTGTTGAGCGGTCCACTTGCGCTCATCCTGCGGCTTTTAGGTCTGGTTCCGTTCGCAGCGATTTCATTTTTAATCGGCGCGCTGGTCAGCCGCGTTGGCTGGATCGTGGTGGGCAAAGTTTCCGGCTCCGATCCCGAAGCGGTGTTCGCCTCACAGCGCTGATGCTGTAGCCGCGGGCGCTGACCGCGGCCGGTGCGAAGCTACACCTTGGATTGCCGAGGTCAGCGCCCTCGGCTACAACGACGGGGTGCATAAGCACCTGCGACGACTTGGACGCATCTGGGTTGATGCACCGATCTATTTTGTGACATCGTGCATCAAAAATCGCAGGCAGCTTCTTACTTCCGCCGAAGTAGCCAAAATTCTTACTGATGAATGGCGCGCGGCACATGGTCGACATGGATGGGCTGTTGGCCGGTACGTCATCATGCCCGACCACGTCCATTTCTTCTGTAGGCCTGAATTGGATGCAAAGCGGTTAGCTGCTTTTGTAGGTTTTTGGAAGAGCTATACGAGCCGGAAAATCCATGCACTTTGCCTGCCGCGGTCAACGCCCGCGGCTACAACGCTGTGGCAACGTGAATTCTTCGATCACGTTCTTCGCTCCGCCGAAAGCTATTGTGAAAAATGGAACTACGTTCGAGAAAACCCGGTTCGGGCTGGTCTGGTGTCCACGGCGGACGAATGGAAGTACGCCGGCGAAATTGAATCGCTGATGCTGTAGCCGCGGGCGCCGACCGCGGCCCTTCGCGTAGTTGCGTCTGAAATTGCCGAGGTCACCTCCCTCGGCTACCGCTCTTCCAAAATCACGCGCTCGATGTGCGAGTAAATGTTGAACGATGGCGGGCGTAGAAATCCAATCAGCGTTTGATTGCTTTCTCGCGCAAAATCGGCTGCAAGCGTCGAAGGCGCTGAGACCGCAGCGACGATAGGAATACCGGCGGCGAGCGCTTTTTGCATGATTTCGAACGACGCCCGTCCGCTCACCAGAAGAAGATGTCGATTCAATGGCAACAAATCATCGAGAAACGCGCGGCCGATCGCCTTGTCCACGGCGTTATGGCGTCCGATGTCTTCGCGAACAATTTTCACTTCACCGCTCAAATCAAAAATCCCTGCGGCATGAATTCCGCCGGTGCGCGAAAAATCGCTCTGCGCCTTACGCAATTTTTCCGGAAGCGATAGCAACGTCTCCATGTCGATCCGAACATTGCCCGACTCGATCGCGGGAAAATTTTGCCGGATCTCGTCGATGCTCGTCTTTCCACATAAGCCACAACTCGATGAAATCGTTCCGAAGCGTTGGGCGGAATTTAGCTTTAGTTTCACGCCGTTCGCAAAACTGACGATCACTCGGTTGTCATGCTCTACGCGAAATTTCAACGATTGCGTCTCGACGCAGAACGATCGCTTCTGAAACGAGAAAACCAGCGGCGAGCTCATCGTCGTGACCGGGCGTACGCATCGTGGTGGCCAAAGTTTTGCCGCCAATTCGAATTTCGAGCGGCTCTTCGATCGTCAGATCGTCCCGCAAATATTCGAGCGAACCGTCTTTTTTCTGCCGGATGATTCTTCCCGGACCGATGCTATGCGGTTCTTTCATCTACGATGATTTCAGATATTGTTGCAGCCGGTGGAAATCTGTCACTTGTACATTTCGCCGGGGCACAATTTCGTCGGCCATCACGGTCGGGAGCCGGACACGCATCCCATGATCGAAGTGCCCGTGATCGAATGCGTCGCGGGCCGTGGGATTCGCGACGATCGCTACTTGGATTTTAAGGACGACTACAAAGGCCAGATCACGTTTTTCTCGCTCGACGTTTTCGATGAGCTTTGCGCTGCGCTGGGTGTACATGATTGCTCGCCGGCTGCAGCGCGGCGCAACGTGATTACACGCGGCATCGATCTCAACGAATTCATTCACAAGGAATTTGAGATTCAAGGCGTTCGCTTTTATGGAACGGAGGAGTCCGCGCCGTGTTACTGGATGGATCGCGCATTCGCACCGGGCGCCCAGGTTTTTTTGAAGGGGAACGGTGGTCTGCGCGCCAGGATTCTCAGTGACGGCAAACTGCGCTCTACTGCACTCGTTCCCAGCGCAGTGGCATGAAAATCAGCGCCGTGTTGGTCGCCGGCGGCGAATCGCGCCGGATGGGCAGGGACAAAGCAACACTTTTGTTTCACGCAAAACCGCTCTGGCAAATTCAACTCGAACTTTTGCGGAAATTGGAACCGACCGAAATCTTCGTTTCTGCGCGTACCGATCCGGTGTGGCGTCCTGCCGACGTGCAGTTTGTCGCGGACGATCTTCCATCACGCGGGCCGCTGAGCGGTCTGGCTGCATCACTGGCGAAGGTGCGCAGCAAACATCTGCTCGCGCTTGCTATCGACATGCCGTTCATGACGGAAGAATACCTGACGTTTCTTTGCAGTCAGATTGAGCCGGGCCGGGGCGTGATTGCAAAAATCGACGATCGCTTCGAGCCGTTGGCGGCGATTTATCCGCACGAAGCGCTCCCGAATGTTCAGAGCGCACTTTCTGGAGAGGATTTTTCATTGCAAACCCTGGCGGGTCGCCTCGCTATAGAGGGAAAACTTCGGGAGATATCCGTCACTTCGCAGGAAAGAAATTTGTTCCTGAATGTGAATGAATTGGCTGATTTGGCCGCGCTGTAGCCGAGGGCGCTGACCTCGGCCGGCCCTGGTCTTGATGCGCGTCGAACTGCCGCGGTCAACGCCCGCGGCTACAGCGCCCGTACCGTAAAAGCAAAACGCAAAGATGCGCTTGCAAGTTAACGACAGTTGCTCGATATGTCGGGTGCGATTTGGGATGCTGATGCGCTTGTCGATTTTACGGGCTGCAGTTTTGTTTTTTTCGCTTCCGGCGTGTGCCTTTTCCGCCAGCAACGTAGTGAATCTCTCTCATTACGACATGATGCGGCCCGATTTCACCGCCATGAAACGCGAAGGCATTATCGGTGTGATCCATGAAGCCACGTATCCACATCTCGTACGCGATGCGAAATATTTTGATCGCCAGCAGGCCGCCACGCGCGCGGGCTTGCTTTGGGGAGCATATCACTACGCCAACGCCAGCGATCCCGTCCGTCAGGCTGATCATTTTCTAAGCGCGGTATCCAGCGCGTGGGCGCAAGTCGATTCGGCCGCGCGAGGCCCGGGTGTTCTGCTGGTTCTTGATTTCGAGAAGAACGGTCATTATCCCGGTGGCACGATGCGGGTCGATCAAGCAGTTGCTTTTGTTGAGCGAATTCGCGAACGCACCGGTGTCTATCCGGGCATTTATTCCGGCGAATATCATCTGCATCAGGCCTTGAATAGTCGCCAAGTGACGAACGCGCAGCGAAGCGTGCTGGCGAAATGTTGGCTATGGATGGCAAATTATCACAGCGAGCCGCGTCCAGCTTCGCCATGGAGCTACTGGTCTCTCTGGCAATATTGTGGCGACGGCAAAGGCGCACGACCGCGCTCCGCTTACCCGATCAGTGTTGCCAATATTAAGAAGGCGGAGCGCAACATTTTTCGCGGCAATCAATCGGACCTGAAGGAGTTCTGGCAAAGACGCGCCTGGCAGCCTTCGGGAGGAAAATCTCGCCGCGAATCGGAGCGGACTATCGCTGCCGACTAATAACCTGTAGCCGCCTCGCTGTGTCGAGGCGCTCCATTGGGTTGTCTGCCAGCACGGCTACACAGCGCCGTAGCCACAGCGTTTCGCTTGGCCAAGACCCGCTACTGATTCAGCGGCGCAGTCGTTCCTTCTTTTTGGATGCCTCGCTGCGTTGTGAGATAAACTGCAAAACTGCCGAGCCAATGTCCGCCTTCGTAATGCGCGCCGGTAACCGCTGCGAGACCTGCGCGCTGATGCGCGTCCGCCGCAGCCTGTAGCGCCGCTCTCCGCGGATCATTCTGTGGCAGCGCCGACAGTAATTCCTTCCAGCATCCAGGCGCGGCTCAGGTTTAGCCCGTCCAGATGCGCGAGCTTGGGATCGCTCGGATCGGGCGAGATTACCGGTTTCAGCCAGTCGCCGTTTCCGTTCTTCGGGATCTGCGGCATGAAATCGTTGAGCCACTTCGCGAATTCCGTTTGCGGCAAAACGCGACGCATCACGTCAGCTTCGCCCAGGCAGGGCGACAGAAAATCTTCACCCGAAGGTTCATAATTGAGCGGACAATCCTTATCAGCGAGGAAGAACTTTTTCGCTGAAACCACAACCAGTCTGGCAAAGGGATCATTTTTGGTTGAGCGCGCGTAATCCAGCATCAGGCCGAGTCCGAACGCTGTCTGATCATGCTCGCCAATGCGCACCGGATGCGAGAGTTTCGGCAGCCATGTTTTCAATCGTTCGATCGCTGCGTCTTCGAGGGGCCGCAGATTCGCCAACATCTGGCGCGCCTGATCGTCGTCCCATTCGCGCAATTCAGCGCACAATTGCAACAGCCACGCCAATCCGTACGGCCGTTCGAAACTGGCGCGGCCTTCTCCGCGAAGATACGCAGCTTCCTGCTTCAAATTTTCCGTTGTAAGACTTTTGCGCAGCGCCTCGCGCGCTTCTTTAGCAAATGATGCATTTGGAAATGTGCGCAGCAGTCTCACAAGGAGCCAATGCCCGTGGACCGACGAATGCCAGTCGTAACACCCGTAAAACGCGGGAGTGAGTTTGCGCGGCGGTGCCACGTCCGCATCGCTGTTCAGCACATGACTGATTTTGTTTGGATATTGTTTGCCTACGCAAGCCAGCGCCAGCCCCGCGAATCGTTCTGCTGCCTTTTCGTCGAACGTCGACGCCGTGTTTGCCGCTGCCACCAGCGGCATCAGGAGCAAGGTTGCGAGAAAACGTTTCATGCTTGTGCGCGACCGTAATCGCTGTTGCCTGGCGACGCGAGCGCGTTGAAAATCCGAACCATGCACGTTCGTTTCTGTTCAATGGCAAAATCGGCATCTCCTGACGCGGTAATCGGCATAATTATGGCAATGACCCACATCGCAGCTATCTCTGTCATCGCGCAAACGTCACCCGTGGAAAATTCCAATATCGCAGATAACCCATTGCTCACCGAGAGCTCACTGCCATATCACGTACCGCCGTTCGATAAGATCAAGGACGAACACTTCCCGCCCGCGATCGAGGCCGGCATGCGCGATCAACTCAAGGAGGTTGAGGCGGTGGCGAACAATTCTGAAAAGCCAACATTTGACAACACCATTGTGGCCCTGGAACGCACCGGCCGTTTGCTCGACCGCGCACAGCGCACTTTTTCGAACCTGAACGCCTGCAACACCAATCCAACACTGCAGAAGATCGACAAGGAAATGGCTCCGAAACTCGCCGCGCATCGCGACGAGATTTTTTTGAATCCGAAATTATTCGCGCGCGTGCAGCAACTTTACGACAATCGCGACCATCTCGGCCTCGATCCGGAGTCGGCTTATTTGCTCGAGCGCTATTACAAAGATTTCGTGCGCGCCGGCGCAAAGCTTTCCGATGCGGACAAGGAAAAGCTCAAGAAAATCAATGCCGAGCTCGCAACCTTGCAGACCCAATTTGAACAAAATGTTTTGAAAGAAAAGAACGCGGCCTCGGTGGTCGTCGATCGTAAGGAAGATCTGAACGGTCTTTCCGACAATCAGATAGCAAGCGTTACCGCAGCGGCAAAAGCGGAGCACAAGGAAGGCAAATTCGTCATTCAAATGCAAAACACGACCGGACAGCCGTTGCTTGGGTCGTTGCAAAACCGGCAACTGCGCGAGCGCATCATGCAAACCTCTCTTGCGCGCAACAGTCACGGTGGCGAGTTCGACACGCGGGACACCGTGCTGCGAACAGTGCAATTGCGAGCGGAAAAAGCGAAACTGCTCGGCTATGTGAATTGGGCTGCGTATCAGCTGGAAGACCAAACCGCCCACGATGTTCCTACCGTAAACAAACTACTGAGCGACCTCACGCCGCCCGCGGTGGCAAACGCAAAAGGCGAAGCGGCCGATATGCAGAAGATTGTCGACCAGGAAAAAGCCGGCTTCGAGATCGCGTCATGGGATTGGCCCTTTTATTCGGAGAAAGTTCGCAAGGCGCGTTACGCTTTCGACGAATCGGAGCTGCGCCCATACTATGAGCTGAATCACGTCATCCTCGACGGTGTGTTCTTTGCCGCCGGAAAACTTTATGGTCTCACCTTCAAGGAGCGTCATGACATTCCCGTTTATCAGCCGGATGTGCGCGTATTCGAGGTCTACGATCGCGACGGGAAACCCCTGGCGTTGTTCCTCGGCGACTATTACGCGCGCCCATCGAAACGCGGCGGCGCATGGATGAACGCGTACGTGCAGCAAAGCGATCTATTCGCGACCAAACCGGTCGTTGCCAATCATCTCAATATTCCGAAGCCGCCGCCCGGCGAACCAACGTTGCTCACGCACGACGAGGTGCGCACTGCTTTCCATGAGTTCGGCCACGCGCTGCACGGGATGTTTTCCAACGTAAAATATCCGCGCTTCAGTGGAACAAGCGTGCCGCGTGACTTCGTCGAGTACCCCTCGCAGGTGAACGAAATGTGGGCCCCATGGCCTGAGGTGCTGAAGAATTATGCGAAACATTATAAGACGGGCGAACCAATTCCGCAGGCATTGCTCGACAAGGTGATGGCTGCGGAAAAATTCAATCAAGGCTACAAAACAACCGAATATCTATCCGCCTCACTTCTCGATCAGGCGTGGCATCAACTGAATCCAACTGATGTTCCGAAAGACGCAGTCGCCTTTGAAGCAGAAGCGTTGCACAAGGCCGGCGTCGATTTTCCGCCGGTGCCGCCGCGCTACCGCAGCTTTTATTTTTCACATGCGTTCGCGGGCGGTTACTCGGCCGGTTATTATTCATATCTCTGGAGTGAAGTACTCGACGCCGACACAGTCGAGTGGTTCAAGGAACACGGTGGATTGAAGCGTGAGAACGGCGATCGCTTTCGTGCCCTGTTACTGTCACGCGGCGGATCGGCTGACGCCCTCGGACTGTTTAAGAATTTTGTGGGACGCGACCCTTATGTCGAGCCGTTGCTAAAGCGACGCGGGCTGGACCGCGCATCCGGCTCGGATGCCGCGAAAACTGAATAGCGCTCGCCCGATCGCTAATCGTTTTCGTTTAGGCAACGAAACGATGGGATTACAAACCGGCGACGCCAGCGGGCGCACCAATATGAAATCCGTTCTCGTCTTCGTAACCTTCAGGGGCTCGATATAGACCGCCCAGGAGCACGACTAAACCGAGAACGCTTGCTACGCTAAACAGGATTCGGAAGTGCATTGCCAGATTGTATTCGATACCGGCAGCGCTCACCCAAATCAAGATCAGAAAACCAAAGGCGATGGCTGATTTCGCTCTTTTCATAGTGCCAGGCCGTTGTTGTTTCTTACTACACGATTCGAGAATTGGTTAAGGGCGGCTCCGTTGTCAGCCGCATGTAACAAGAGATGGGGTAAACCCTTGCACGACTTTTTCAAGAGAAACCGACGAAATATTTTCTCCAGAGCGAAGAAAATCCCGAAGGCGCTGCAGCGACGCCAACTTTATGGTTTCGCTTCGTATAAATTGTTGAAAGGATTTTCTAGCGGCACGCGCCGGACACTGCTGAAGCCAGCCTTCTCGCAAAGCTCGCGGACCTTCGCTTCATGAAAACCGAGCGTGCCCAGTCCCGCGCCATGGTTCGCGAGCGACGTCGTCATGCAATAGAACACGCTTACGCCGTGAAACATCGCGCCGAACGGATTGGCGTTCTCCTCGAGCTTGTCGGAACAATTGATGTCGAGACAAACGTAAACGCCGCCCGGCCGAAGCGCTCGACGAATCGATTGAAGCAACTGAAGCGGATCGACAGCATCATGGACAACATCAAACGTTGTGATCACATCAAACTGCGCGGGCAATCCCTTCGACACATCGCGTTCTTCGAAATGCACCCGGTCTGAAACGCCGGCTTCGCGCGCGTTTGCCGTGGCGCGAGCAACGGTCGGACCAAAATTGTCGTAGCCCACGTAACGCGACCGCGGAAACGCTTCCGCCAGTTTGATGAGACCTCGCCCCCGTCCACATCCAACGTCAGCCACGTCGCAACCGCGTTCCAAATTCGCTTTCACGTCAGGCATCGCGGGGATCCATTGTTGCAACAACAAATTCTCAAACCATGTGGACGTAAACCTTTCCAGACCGTCCCACATCATGTCGCTGTACTGCGATTGAGGAACGCCGCCGCCACTGCGAAACGCCGTCATCACCGGCTCGAACACGCCGGTGAGCGCAGGCAGCATCTGATACATACCGCCGACAAAAAACGGGCCGTTCTCGTGCGCGAGAACGGAGGCGTGCTCGGTAGGCAGGCTGAAGCGCTTTGTGGTTCCGTCGTGATCCAGATAGCCGGCCGTGGCCATGCCGCCCAGCCATTCGCGTAGATATCGCTCGTTCAGCCTTGTTCGCGACGCCAGCTCTGCCGATGTCGCCGGCCCCTGCTCCGCCAGATTCTTGAATAATCCCAATCGGTCGCCAATCGCTCCGAGCAGCGTCGTCATTGTGCCGCTGATCTGCTGAACTACTTTTCCAGCGAACTCCTCCTGACGAGCCGCATCGATTATTCCCGCTTCAGGCATATCTTCTCCAATTGCGGGGGGCACCCGCATCTTATCAGTGACTCTGTTACCTGCAATCAGGAAAATACCATCTCTTGTTAGCACGCGACCACACCTCTCTCGCTGCGGCGACGGCGCGCCGGGGCAAATTCAATTGCCGGTGGAATGCTGCGCCAATTCTGTTAATTTTATAATCCCGTGAGTGAAACTCCTGCTGTAACCCAAGGTGATGGCGTGACTGCCGCCAATTCTACTTCCAGCGCCGCTCCGGCTTCCACCGCCAGTCCGGGTCCGGACCGCGCCGATCTGCGGCCTCAAAATATTCAGGACGCCGTAATTCGTCTCGCCGGGAACTCGCAGGACGGAATTCAAACCGCCGGCGCCTTTCTGGCGCGACTGGCTGGACGCAGCGATCACGATGTCATGACGTACATGACCATTCCGGCCACGATTTCGGGTGGGCCGTCGATCTTCCAGGTTCGGATCGGTTCGGGCGAAGTGTTATCGGCCGGCGACGAAGCCGATTTTCTCGTCGCGTTTTATCAGCACAGTTATCAGGACCACCTCGATTTCCTGCGCGAAGGCGGCGTGTTGCTTTACGATTCCGACAACGTCGAACCGAACCTCGACGACAAACGCTTCGTTTATGTCGGAGTTCCCATCACAGGTCTGACGGTCGAGGCGTTGGGCGGCACTGCGAAGGACAAAGGCAAAAACATTTTCGTCCTCGGCCTGATCGCAAAGATTTTCAATCTCGACGTCGACAAACTCAAAAAACTGATCAGCGAAAAATTCGCCGGCAAAGACCAGAGCATCGTGAACACCGCGTTAATGGCGTTCCAGGCCGGTTACGCTTATCCAGTCGGAAACGTCCTGACGAAGCATTACCGATTCGAGCACATCCCGAAAACGAGCGGTCGTGCGCAGATCACGATGGACGGCAACCAGGCGCTCGCCTACGGACTCATCGCCGCCGGTGTGCGCTACGGCGCCGGTTATCCGATCACGCCGTGGTCGTCCATCATGGAAACGCTCCGGCGCGAGCTGCCGAAATACGGCGGAATTTTTGTGCAGGCCGAGGACGAGCTTGGTGCGGTGTCGCTGGCTCTTGGATTTTCGTATTCAGGATATCTCGCGGTCACCGGCAGTGCCGGACCGGGCATCTCGCTAAAGGCCGAAGCGATCGGTTGGGCGTCAATGGCGGAAATCCCGCTCATCGTTTGTAACATTCAACGCGGCGGCCCGAGCACGGGGTTGCCGACAAATGTTGAGCAAAGCGATTTGCATCAGGCCATTTTCGGCAGTCACGGCGACAGTCCGCGCGTTGTGCTCGCAGCAGCGAGCGTGGAAGATTGTTTCTACATCGCGATTGAAGCGGCGCGCATCGCGCGCAAATACAGCACGCCGGTCTTTATTTTGAGCGACACTTCGCTTGCCACGCGCATCGAAGCGTTTGACGAGCCCGATCTTTCGAAGTTGATGGTCGACCCGAAGCCCGATCTCACACCACGCCAGGGCGGTTTCAAGCCGTACGATCTTGAGCGCATCACGCAACACATTCCGCCCGGCACCCGCATCCTTGATGGAAAATATCCGCTTATCGGCGGACTCGAACACGACGAGATGGGGCACCCCACCGGCAGCCCGAAACTGCATATGGCCATGACGGCGAAACGCCGCAACAAATTGCGCAAACTCGCCGAAGAAATTCCGGTGCCGGAAGTTTTTGGCGATCAGGAAGGCGATACGCTGCTCGTCGGCTGGGGATCGACTTATGGGCCGATCCACGACGCCGTGAAGATGGGGCGCGAGCACGGCGAAAAAATCGGCGCCATACATTTGCGCCACGTTCATCCGTTACCGAACGGACTCGAGAAGATCTTCGCGAAATTCAAGCGGGTCGTCACGGTGGAGATGAACGATCAAGGCCTTTATGGGTTCGGCCAGCTCGCCACCATTTTGCGCGCGCGCTACTGCGAACCCAAAATTCAGAGTGTCACCAAGACCGACGGTCTCACCTTCCGTGTGAAAGAAATTCTTCAAGGCGTTTTCCCCGGCAAGTTTGTCTCAGTTAGGGGCTATTCACCGAACCGTCCGGTTTCCGGAAACGGCGAACAAGATGTCGATGTTGCCCGCGCCGAGTCTATCGCCCAAGGAGCTGGTTAACGATGATGTCTATCTTATGAGCGAAACCACACAAACCACGTCACCTGCAGCGGCAGATAACCGCCAGTCCGGCTCGGACTCGCCCGCGATTGCCGAGCCGCCACGGGAAAAATTAACCAAGAAAGCCATCACCGCCGACCACCCGACCTGGTGTCCCGGCTGCGGCGATTTCGCAGTGCTCGCTGCGTTCTACAAAGTCCTCGAGAAACGCCAGCTCGAACACGAAAAAATCGTCACCCTCGCCGGGATCGGTTGTTCGTCGCGCTTTCCCTATTTCGTCAACGGCCACGGCGCACATTACATTCACGGTCGCGCCGTTCCGCTCGCATCCGGCATCAGCCTCGCCCGGCCCGACCTACACGTGTTCCTGTTCGGCGGTGACGGCGACGGGTTCTCCATCGGCGGCAACCATCTTGATCACGGCGCGCGCAAAAACATCAACATGACCTATTTCATCATGGACAACTTTGTCTATGGCCTGACGAAGAAACAAACCTCGCCCACGTCGCCTATCGGTTTCAAAAGCAAGACCGACCCCTCGGGCGCGATCGATCAGCCGGTGAATCCGATGAAGAAATTGATCGCCGGCGGGGCGACCTTCATCGCGCGCACCCATGCCGCACAGGTCAACCACATGATTCAAATGATCGAGCGCGCGTTCGATCACCAGGGCTTTAGCGTCATCGAGTGTCTGAGTGAATGCGTGGAATTTTTCCCGGACGTGTTCGATCCGGCCAATCCGAAGAAGGGCGGCAGCTTTGAAGTGATCCAGGAAAAGAAATGGGACAACACACCCGAGGACGAGTTGCGACATGATGTGACGGACGAATTGGCCGCGTACAAGCTGGCGTCTCTCCCTTTCCCAGGCGTATTCGGCGTGTTCTACGAAACCGACCGTCCGACCAAAAACGCGCTTGGAGAAGAAATGGATCGAAACGACACGGGAAAAGACCGGCAACGCAAGCGATCTCGAGATTCTGCAGAAAACGTTTGATCGGATTAAGTAAGGTCCGCTTCTCTTACTTCTTGCTTTCTAATTCAAACGCGTTGCGTTCAAAATCCGGACTCATTACCCTGAGAGCGCGGATTTCATCGAATGAAAAGCGGCCGAAATCCGTTTAATTACGTATTAAGACAATGAAAATTATGAAATTGCGTTCCCTTATTTTAGCTGGATTTCTAACTCTCCCTTTGGCGAGCTCGTTCGCAGAGGTAGATATCGCTGTTGGCTTCGCTCCGCCGCCTCTGCCGGTATATGAGCAACCGCCCTGCCCGGTTGCCGGTTATATCTGGACTCCCGGTTACTGGGGTTATGGTTATGATGTCGGAGATTATTACTGGGTGCCCGGCGTATGGGTACCTCCGCCGTCAGTGGGTGTACTTTGGACACCGCCCTGGTGGGGCTGGAACAACGGTGTATACGCGTTTAACCAGGGTTACTGGGGACCAACTGTCGGTTTTTACGGAGGCGTTAACTACGGCTATGGCTACACCGGCGACGGCTACTGGGGCGGACGATGGCAGGGAAACAACTTCCAGTACAACACTGCGGTCACGCGCGTGAATACCAACGTTGTCCATAACACTTACGTCAATAAGTCGGTGACTAACAACATGACCGCTAACCGCGCCAGCTTTAATGGTCCGAATGGAGTGAAGGCGCAACCGACTGCGCAACAAAAAGCCGCTGCTGCGAATGCTAAGAAACTGCCACCAACTTCACAGCAACTTTCACGTCAACAGGCGGCAGCCAAGGATCGCAATCTCCAGGCGTCGGTGAATAAGGGCAAACCGAACGCCGATGCGGTCAAGACATTCAACAAGAACGAAGGCGTGGGGCAAGGCAAAGGGCGCGAACAGGCAGCCGGGGCTGGCGCTGGAGCCGGTGCGGGGAAAGGTGAAAACAAAATCGGGAACGCATCCGAACTTAATCGCCAGGGCACAGGCGCCGGGCAAGCCGGAAAAGGACGCGGAACTGAAGCGGGAACAGGTGGAAACAAACCGGGAACGTAACCGAACATAATCGTCAGGGAACAGGAGCAGGTAATAAGGCAACAGGGCCAGGAAACGGCGGCGCAAACGCGAACAAGGCAAAGACCGGAAATCAGGGGAACAACATGCGAACCGCTGGGGGAAACCAAGCCAAAATGCACACCGCCAAAGGAGCCGGAGCTGGAGGGGGCGCCGCTCACGCGTCTCGTCAGATGACTTCACGATCTGGCCCGCCGAAGACCGCTGCTCATGGTCCCCCGATGGGCGCACGTAACGCTCAAATGGGAGGGAAGCATCCACAAGCGGGCGGAGGTAATCGTCCTGCCCCGAAGGCACAACCGCAAGGCAAGAAAAAGCCAGGCGAACGCTGAACGCTGCAGAGTCATCGTTAGAGGCGCCGTTTCAAACGGTAACCGTAACGCGGAGGAAGGTTGCAGGAATGGAAGTGGCAGCCTGACTTTGGTTCTGCCTGTCGAACAACTCTTCCAATTCTTTCTGTAACTCAGCCGCGCGGCCTTTTTTTTCCGCGGCTTCAAACGCATTCATGGTCGGCCCATAATATTTCCTGAATGCATCCACGAACGCTGCGGGTGTGCCCGGGAAGTTGAAAGTGAACGTGTCCCGCTCGAACGAAATGTTCTTCGCCGGAACTCCCGCCGCGCCAAAACGCTCGATCACATTGCTTTCAATGCCCCACGTGATTGGACTAACGAACCCTTCCGGTGGTGGCGGCGTGTAGTTTGAACAGATCTTCAAAATCTGCGCCACCAGCGTCGGATCGTTTGGTATCCAGTTGCCCATTACAATGCGACCTCCCGGTCGCGTCACGCGCACCATCTCTTTTGCAACGTCGAACGGTTTGGGCGCAAACATTGCGCCGAAGATGCTGACCACCAGATCAAAGGTTTTGTCCGGCAACTGCTCCAGATTGGAAGCATCCCCTTCCTGAAACTTAAGGTTGTTGAGGCCGTGCTCCCCAGCTTTCTTGTTCCCAGCCTCGACCAGGTTCCGCGCGATATCGACGCCCAACACGTCCGCGCCGAGTTTCGCCGCAGGCAATGCCGTGGTGCCATCGCCGCAGCCGAGATCCAGTACCTTGAGTCCTTTCGTGATTCCGAGTCGCTGCACCAGCGCCTCACCGCTTTCGCGCATGGTGTCGGCAATGCGAGTGAAATCGCCTTTTTCCCAGAGTGCTTTGTTTGGATTCGCGGGAGCATTCATAATGTGAGGTTATCGGGTTGGTTTGATCTGGCCGGAATTATTCGGAGCCGTGACAAGACACAACAACCGAGCCAGCCGCAAGCAATTCGACTTATTCGTTCGGTAACGCGGATGTTACCGAAATGCCTCTCGCGTTTCATCGGCTGTAGTGGCGGCTGTCCTCAGCCGCAATTCTGTAGCCGCGGGCATCGACCGCGGGAACTGCCGAAGCCAATGTCACCGAAATGACTCTCGCACTTCGTCAGCTGTAGTGGCGGCTGTCTCAGCCGCAATTCTGTAGCCGTGGGCGTCGACCGCGGGGACTGCCGAAGCCGATGTCACCGAAATGACTCTCGCGTTTCGTGAGCCGAGGGTTTAGTACCTTTCTTATCTCACCCCGTGAAAGAGGAACCACTCGACACCCATTCGAAAGCGCTCAGGATTAATCTCGATCCGCGCTGGTACGGTACTTTCGCGGAGATCGGCGCTGGCCAGGAAGTGGTGCGCTGGTTTTTCCGGGTCGGTGGCGCCGCCGGGACAGTCGCCAAGAGCATGTCTGCTTACGACATGCAGGTAAGCGACGCCATTTACGGACACGCCGACCGTTACGTTTCGCGCAACCGGCTGCAGGCGATGCTCGATCACGAATTTGGGCTCGACATCGAGCGGCTGGGCCCGGAGCGCGGCGATAATACTTCGTTCTTCGCTTTCGCCGATACCGTGGTGGCCCGGAGCTATCGCGGGACTAACGAGTGCCACGGATGGATGGGGATCAAGTTTCAGAGCCGCGCCAATGATGAGCCCAGCCAGATTGTGATGCACGTGCGCATGCTGGACGAGGAAGCATCGGCGCAGCAGGAAGCGCTCGGCATCGTAGGTGTGAATCTTTGTTACGGCGCATTTTTCCTAAGTCACGTGCCGGAAGAACTCGTCGAATCGCTGCTCGATAATCTCACCGCGCGTCGCCTCGAGATTGACATGCTCGAGTTGAGCGGAATCGAATTTCGCAACGTCGATAACCGCGTCATGGCGCTCAAGCTCGTCCAGATCGACCTGAGCGGCGCCGCGATGTTCGGCCCGAACCGGGAGGTGCTGCAGCCGTCCGACGTCTTGCATAACAAAGCTGTGCTGGTCGAGCGCGGCAGTTTTCGTCCGGTCACCTACGTCAACCTCGACATGTTCCAGAGTGCTCTGATTAAGTTTAAACAGGAACCCGCCGTGGCGAACAAACCGATCCTCGCTCTGATGGAATTGACCATGCGCAATCTGCTGGCCGGCGGCAAAGAAGTCGATCGCCGCGATTTCCTCGCACGCGCGGAAGTCCTCGCCGCGTGTGGCATGACCGTGCTCATCTCCGACTATTTCGAATACTACAGGCTAGCCGCTTATCTCGCGTGGCGGACCCGCGAACGCATCGCCATCGTCATGGGTGTGCCGAGTGTGTATGAGTTGTTCGACGAAAAATATTATGCCGACCTGCCCGGGGGCATTCTCGAGAACTTTGGGCGTCTCTTTAAGAACGACTTGAAAGTTTATGTCTATCCGAAGCAGCGCAATCCGAAAGATGAATTAGAAACCATTCACACCGTGCAGGTGAAACCCGACCTGCAACCGCTCTACAGTTATCTGCTCGGCCGCGGCAGTTTCGTGCAGCTTGATAACTATAATCCCAAATATCTCCCGATCTTTTCCCGGGACGTCTTCAAACGTATCGCGGACGGGGACGAAAGCTGGGACCAGATGGTGCCGCCGCAAGTCGCCGAGATCATCCGTCGGCGCGGTTTTTTCGGATACAAAAAGCGTTAACGCACTGCCGGCCTCCGGCGCCGCATTCAATTGAAAGCACTGATGTTGTATTTCGCATATGGCTCAAACATGCACGCAGGGCAGATGAATGAGCGCTGCCCATCGGCAAGGTTTGTTTGCCGGGCCAAACTGCCCTCACATCGGCTAGCCTTTACCCGCATGTCTGTCCGTCGAAGATGTGGCGTTGCAGACATCTTGCGCGATGAAACGACCGATATTTGGGGTGTCGTTTACGAGCTCTGGGAGAGTGAATTGGAAACCCTCGACAAAGACGAAGAGTTTCGATCTGGACGACCTGACAACCAAAACGGTTACACCCGCGAGAATTGTTACGTATGGCACGAGGGCGATGTGAAACAGCTGGTCCTCGTTTCAATCTATCGCGGCCATCCGCAGCCAAATCCGCCTTTGCCCAATTGCGATTACAAAAACCTTATTGTCGCAGGTGCAAGGCACTGGCAGCTACCCACGGACTACATTCAAGAGCTCGAATCCATCCAAACAGGGTGACAGGCGCGGGCAACTCTCAACTGATCACTCATCACCGATCACCTTTTACTTCTCATTGAAACTCCTTCGCTTCCCACGCTCAGTCGCCGCTACCATCGCGGCTTTACCTTCTGTCTCGTTCATCCCATTCACTCGGCTCTTACTTCGTACTTTCCTGCTTCTAACGCCGTTCCAGTTCGGCGCGCATTGCCGATAGACTGACCTCCGACGGCCCTATAGGCGTGTCGCTGTAGGTGAGGCTAACACTCTGCCCGTCTCCTTTTGAGAAAGAGACTGCGCCGCTCATGCCTGCCATTGCAGCGAACTTTTCTTTCCAACCCGCGTCGCGAAACTGTGTCCGCAGCGATTCGACTGCCGCTTTGGCTTTCCCTTTGCCAACGGTGAACTTGATCTGGTCGTTAGTCTCCTGCACGTCTTTCGCATCCGCGGGCAGGACGACGGCGACTTTCTCCACCTTGTTCCTTTCGGCCAGCTCGGCGGCCTCCTTCGCCTCCTTGGCTGCTTTCGCTTCCGCCGCGGCGCGCAGCTTGGGCGCCGCCTCTTTTAATCTGCGATCGCGCTCGGCGATTTCCGCCGCGCTTTGAAAACGAACCGAGAAAAGAAGCTTGCCGCGAAGCTCACCAGTTGCCGCAAGCGTGAGCATATCTTTCGCGGGATTGCGAAAGATCATGGTCGGTTTCTCATCGACGTCGACCATGTGATCGAGCGTGGATTTCCAGCCCGCGGCCGGCAAAGTCTTTCTGTAGAAATCGACGATCGCGTCCTGGTTCTGCGTGGTTTCGAACGTAAGTTCCGGAGGCTCATCGCCGTAACGCAAATCCTCGACGCCCTGCGGCGCGGGAATATCAGCCGAGATTAGCTGATTGGTATACTGGATCGATGGTTTTCCCGCCCTGCGCGGGCGCGGACGACACAGTCGCGGTCACGAGGTTTGCGTTCTGTTTGAACATCTGCGGAATCCCCGGCGGTGCCGTACGGCACCCAGCCTTGAGCGACGAACAGATCGCGGCATGCGTCGGCGGTCGCAGCGGTGGCGGCCGTGGTTTCATACATCGCGGTGGAGTCGCCGACATACACCGGCTTTGCGTTCGGAGGAACCGGGAGCTTGCCGGGCTTCACGTTTCCCTGGTTTTGCAGCCTGACCTGCACGCTGCCGTCGCCATTTGGAATGACCGAGACAAAAACGACGAACCCGTTACGCGAGAACATCGCGCTGGCCGATTGGTCAGCGACGGAGCTGTTCGGCAATTCTTTCCAACCTTGCGCGAGGAGCGCCTTCCGGTTGAACTCGAACGCCGTCTTCACATCGCCCGTTGCGACATAGAAAAGGGTGGCCACCTGGCGCGACTCGGGCGGCTTCGCACCGTCCACGAGCGGGAACATTGAGAGATCCAAGACCCGCGCCGCTTGTTCGACTGTCGCCGGAGTTTTGATCGCGTCGGACGAGCTGGTGTCTTCCGCGGCACGGTTTTTTTGTCCGCATCCGAAGATGCAAGCAAGCGCGCACGCCACGAACACGTTTCCCATCACGGTACGAGAGCTGAGGTAAACTACGTTGTGCATGGGCTGGAATCATATCTGGGACGATGGGCTCGCTTCGAGCGCGATTTACTTCATCATTCTTACTTCTTCCTTCTGACTTTGTTGGCGCCTGCGTTTCGAGCGCCATCTTAAAGCC
>CAWIJH010000013.1:0-110629 GCA_963836455.1 uncultured Verrucomicrobiae bacterium | reverse complement strand
GCCAGATCGAGTGAGGCGAACGTTTCGATGACGGCCGCACCAACGATTACACGGGTAAACCATTTGTTGTCGGCGGGCACCACATACCAGGGGGCCTCCTTCGTCGCGGTTTCCTGAATCATCTCTTCGTACGCTTTCATGTAATCGTCCCAATAGTCGCGCTCATTGGCGTCGTTGGACGAGAACTTCCAGTTCTTATGCGGATCATCGATGCGCTCAAGAAATCGTCTTTTCTGTTCTTTCTTTGAAACGTGGAGAAAGAATTTTCGCACCACGACGCCATTCCTCGACAGATATTGCTCGAAATTGCGGATGTCTTCGAACCGCTCTTTCCAAATGTTTTTGCCCACGAGTTTTGGCGGCAACTTTTGTTTTGCCAGAAATTCGGGATGCACCCGGACGACGAGCACTTCTTCATAATAACTGCGATTAAAAATTCCGATCTGACCCCGGTTCGGCAGGCATTTCATGCAGCGCCAGAGGTAGTCGTGATCCAGATCCTCGGACGAAGGCGATTTGAACGAATACACCTGGCAGCCCTGTGGGTTTATGCCAGACATGACATGCTTGATGGCGCCATCCTTGCCAGCGGCGTCCATCGCTTGAAAGATCAAAAGCACCGCCCACTTGTCCTGGGCGTATAGTTTGTCTTGCAGCTCGGCCAGTGCCGTGACGCCTATCGCCAGCGCTTCCTTGGCTCTCGGTTTGTCTGCCTCTTTGGTGAACTCAAGCGTGTCGTTTGGATCGACGTCTTTGAGATGGAAATTTTTACCTTTGCTGATACGGAATGGTTTGGCGAATCCACGGGCTTTTTTGATGATCTCTTTTGTTTTCATTAGCTCTCAATGATTGATAACAACTTTCCAGCGGCCTCTCATGGTGGGTAATCGCGTTGATCGCCTAATTCAAGTATTGTGGGGTGGCAATAAATAGAGCGCAGTGGCGAATATCAGATAAACCAGGATCGCGAGCACGCCAACGAACCAGGCGGAGCGGCCAGACGTTGTCACCAGAGAGGCGGTGAGGGTTGCGAACAGAATCATGGCGACTGCACCGGGCCAGAAATTCAAATCCATCGGCGCGGGGCCGATCAAATAACTCAGCAGCACCAGAACTGGAGCAACGAAGAGCGCAATCTGCGCGGCGCTGCCAAGTGCAATGCTCACGCTCAAATCGAGGCGATTTTTGCGCGCGGCGGAAAATGCGGACGCCATTTCGGCAGCTGCACCCACCAAGGCCACAACGATGAACCCAACGAAGGCAGGGCTCATTCCGAACGCAGTCGCCGCGTACTGAACAGATCCGACGAACACTTCGCTTACCAATGCCACGAAAACTGTAACAACCGCCAGCGTGCCAAGCGCCAGACCGATCGGCCACGCCGCGTCATGTTCCTCGGCGGTGCTGGCAAACAATTCGCGATGCGTGTTGAGTGAAAACCAGAGACCGAGACCGTACGCGAGCAAAAGCAAAAATGAGAGTGCCACACTCAGGTTTTTGGTTGAGCCGCCTGCGTCTAACGAATCGCGCGCGGACACCGCGGACGGAACCAGAAGGGCGATAGTGGCGAGAAAAAGCAACCCGGCCTGAAACCGCGCGGCGACACGGTTGAATTCCTGAACGTGATAGCGGAGTCCGCCTAGCAGGAACGATGCGCCCAACATGAACAACGAATTCGTCACGATCGCGCCGGCGACCGATGCCTTCACCAACGTATATTGTCCTGCCTGCAAAGCAGCGATCGCGATGACGAGCTCAGTTAGATTGCCAAGCGTTGCGTTAAGCAGACCGCCCACCGAATCGCCCGTCTTCGCCGCCACAGCTTCCGTCGCGTGACTCAACAGAACAGCCAACGGCAAAATCGCGAGCACCGAAAGAACGAAATGTAGCGTGTGCGCTTCGTGGTTGAATTTCTCAGCTGCTAGCGCAACAGGGACAAAGACAAGCAGCCAAAGCAGCGGGTTGCGACGGATCTCTTGAAGGAGCAGCTTCATGGCACCATGATTAAGTTTCCCAGAAACGCTTGGAATCGGAAATAGGACTAAGGTCCAATGGGCTGCTCGGATGGACTCGATTAAAAAGAAAATCGCTCGATGCATCCCGACAGAACGCTTGATCGGACATACCGTCGCCAAACGAAAACGACTCATGCCCGTAGTGTTTACGACACATCTGTATTTCTTTCACTGCCTAACGGACAATACTCAACAGAATAACCTCACCTTATGCCATTCGAAAAATTCGATCTTAAGAGCCTCGACAAGGAGCGCCGCAAAGCAATCGCCAAATCCATTCGTATCATTAGCGTTGAAGAACTAAAGAAGCTTGGTGAAGAAATTTTCCACCACGCCGATGACCCATGGCGCGAGACTTTCTTCCGATTCATTGCCGAAAATGCCGGCGCCACATTTCATCACGCCATCACGAGCGACGGCGTCAACATTGTTTATTGCCGTGACCAAGACAAAGGCATGTGGTTCCTGCCAGGGAGCGGCATGGGGCCATTGCAGGCGACCGGCCGCCAGATCATGAAGGACATGATCGCAGGAGCGCGTTGAGCACATCAGAGGTTTTCAGTTTCATTCTTACTGACTGACTGATTAGAAAACGACGTGCTTCTTTGAGTATGGCCGCTGCCAATCACGTTCGAATCATCCTGCCGATCTCGAGACGCTCGCCGCACAGCCCATCGCCGTAAAGAACGACCAATCGACTCGGGCTGCAGAGGCTCACGCGATTGCGGCTGAAAAAAAGTCTTGCCAGGGTTTGTGAAGAACTGTTAATAACTTGCAATAATTCCGGGAGATTCGTGGAAATGGGCTGTCGTGTGAGAGACGTGGGTCTTCGTAGTCCCTACGACAAGGTGGGCGGCTTGTTGTATTTCGGCCGAATGCTGGACAAAATCCGTCGCCATGACAGAGGAGAATTGCCTCTCGAATATGAAGTGAACCTTGGAAAAGGTTTTGACGAAAAATGCGCAACCTTTCTCCGAGTTAGATACGAGCTGGTAGTCGAGTACGTGAACCACGGCCTCAGCGACGCGGCAATTTTGCAGTCGTGTTTTGGGATGGGACATCGACCGTCCGAGGGTGAGATTTATATGTGGAATGAATTCATGCGAAAACGAGGCTGGAATGACGAACTTTCCGAGACGCTGGAAAGCGAGAAAAAAAAAGAAGCCATGGTTTCCAGGTCGGAGATCCAGACAATGTTTCAATTCATTGATGCTGACGAAGGGCGCTTGGTAAACGATAACCATACAAACGGCTCCTCGCGATCAAAGTGTGGCAGGACAGGAAATGGCGTTCCGGCCAAAGAATAGAGACCGTCCCCGCGCGCTCTAAAAGCGTGATTAAACAGTCCGAAGGCAAGCGCGGGAGTCGATCTGATTTGCGGGGTGCTGTTATTCTTCAATTTTCTCGGAAAGTTTTCCTCGAAGCAGCACGTACTTGTTCGTGTGCGTCCTTCCGCGTGAGGGAATGCTATTGACGTAACGGTTTTGGCGAGATGCTCAGAGCAGACCCTCGATCGGGAGCCAACTCAGCACCTGGGCCTTGATGCGGTTCCAAAGAGTGGCCTCGGGCTCGGAGTTGTAGCGCACTTGCTTGTCACCCTCACGCGTTACCCATGCTAGGCGATTGCGGTCAAGTTCCACGCGATACGCATTACGGTCGAGATCGCGTTCGGTCGTTTCGGGCAGACGCTTCGCCAGCGCCGGACAATTGAAGAGAACACCCATCTCCGTGTTCAGTTTGCTCGAGCGCGGATCGAGATTGTAGGAACCGATAAAGCCAATCCGGCGGTCGAAGGCGAATGTCTTCGCATGCAAACCCGCACTGCCTGATCCGCTCGGTCCGCGGAAGCTGCCCGCTCGCCGCTCGTGCAGGGCACCGGCGGTCGGCTTAATCTCATACAGTTCTACGCCGGCTTCGAGGAGCGGCTTGCGGTAGAGCTGGTATTTGGAGTGGACCATCACCCCGTCCGTGGACGCCAGCGAATTGGTGATCACAACCACGCGCGCGCCGCGCTGGTGCACGCCCGCCAGGAGGGCGACGCCCTGCTTGCCCGGGACGAAGTAAGGCGAGACCAGGAACAGCTCCCGTTTTGTTTTACCGACGACGTCGCGTAGCTGCGGCGCGAGGTGCGTTTCAATCTTGGCAGCGGACGTGGTCACCTTGTCGGGATGGTCGTCCACGATCGTGGCCCGCCCCCAGAAATAGGAAACATTTCGGCTCCTGAGTTGCCGGGCAAATTCACTGTCGCGCAAAGTCGCGGCGTAGGCAGAACGCTCCGCGGTCGTGTGATATTCGGTGAGTGCCGTCCGCTTAGCGGCGAACTGTTTCGGCGTCGTGTTTTGTCGCGCAAGAGCGGCCATCGG
The DNA here is from genome assembly GCA_963836455.1 of uncultured Verrucomicrobiae bacterium. GTDB lineage: Bacteria > Verrucomicrobiota > Verrucomicrobiia > Chthoniobacterales > UBA10450 > Udaeobacter. Next base: position 106,251 of record CAWIJH010000013.1, on the reverse strand, counting down.
AATCGAAGACTCGTTATTCCAATAAAGATCGAATTCGTTGGACACCTCTTTCACCACCGGCCCGATGACCACTACGTCGAGATCGGCATAATTCATCGTCTCGTGAGCTCCGAAATATTCATCGCCGATATTGCGGCCGCCGACGATGGCGACCTGCCCGTCGGCAGTGAAGGACTTGTTGTGCATCCGCCGGTTTAATCGTCCTAAGTCGGTAATTATACCAAGCAACCGGGGCGAACGCAGGACCACGGGGTTGAACATCCGCACCTCGATGTTTGGATGACTATCGATGGCCAGCAGGACTGCGTCGGATGGCGCCGTGCCGAGATCGTCCAGCAACAGGCGCACACGCACGCCGCGGTCGGCCGCCCGCAACAGATGCTGGAGAAGGACCTTGCCTGTCATGTCCTTATTCCAAATGAAGTACTGCACATCGAGGCTGCGTTGAGCCGCATCCGCTAGAGCTAGCCGCGCCGCCAGTGCCTCACCTCCGTCCGCAAGCGGGTGGAGGCCTGACTGCCCCAAATGCGCCACGACCCTGGGCCGCACCGCCACAGCCAGGGCAGTGCGCCCGTTGTCTGTCATGGCCGTGGAAACGGTGCGCTCGCCATCCTTCGGGAGACCGCCGCATGCGCCGAGTGAAAGCGCGATCAGCAGCCAACCGACGGATTGCTTAAGACGACAGAGAATGGATTGGCAGAGAGGGAGCACAAATCATGGTGGTTTAGGTTCTTGTCTTGTTGAGACTGTATTAATATCGAAGGTCACGGCTAGGCGCGAGTTTTTTCGACATTCTAAAAAAATATTGTTTTTCAATCTACGTTCTAAAGTGATAATCTAATCGTCAGACGCGAAGTCACTGCTCATTGGCTCTAGGGAATCTTTGAACGGGAACCAATTCGAAAGTAATGGAGAAACGCTGCTTGCCTGGCTTTTTTTGTTTCGCGCTCTTCATCGCACATGATCCGGCCTTTGCCGCTCCAACCGAAGCGGCCACTGAAAAAGCCAAGCCCCTCATCAGAAAATCGTCCGCCTCTCAGCCTGCGCGGCGGTATCCATGGAAAAAAAGTATCGTTACAACAGTCTTTTGGATCGGCGAACAGCCAGGTGGAAATAATCTCGTCCCGAATCGCACAAGTGCCTGGGACAAACGATGGACAAAAAACTACGGCGGTTTTGATGATCCAAATCCTGCCCATCGGAGTAATTATATCCCGGTAAAATTTACACCGCAGCAGAACCCATTTTACTGCGCACTCCCCTACAACGACAAAGCACATACAGGCCACCGGCCGGAAGCGCCTCGCGTTGTTCCGTGGTTCAAGGAGGCGTACCAGGGACCCGGCTGTTTCCACGTGCAAAGATCGATGGGTCGCAATCCGCAAAGGCAATCGAATTGCCTATGCGCAATGGGAAGACGCCGGACCATTCCGAACGGACCATTGGCAATATGTGTTTGGCGATGAACGCCCAAAACCCAATCTGAACAAAGGCGCAGGCCTCGATATCTCCCCTGCTGTGCGAGACTATCTCGGCTTGAAGGAAACGGACGTGACCGACTGGCGCTTCGTCGACTTTAGCGAAGTGCCGCGCGGACCGTGGTCAACTCTGGGAGAAAACAATATGTTCGTCATCAATGGTCGCAGAAAAAGCGTGAAGCTCGCTGAGAAATTAAAACGAAATAAAGAAGGCGTGATCGATCGATAGTCGCCGCGAAACAGTGCAGCTAACCCGTTAGCCATTGCAATCACAGTGATTGAAATCAAACCCCACCGTTAGGGCTGGAAAATTTTGGAAGACGCTGATGGTTTTGTTCCGGCCCGGGCGTCTACAAGTTTGCCCGCACTGGTTGAACGGGTGAACAACCCAAAACGAGAGCTTCGGGACGCCAAAAACACAAAGAGCCGTAACTTTAGGCCAATTAACCCGGCAACCTGTCTGCCAATACGTCGGCCTTCTCAATCGTCGGCGGCTCTGCTAGTAGCTCGGGCGCTTTCTCCATCAGCGCCTTGGCAACTTTTCCCGACAGGTGCGCGTCGCGTCCGGCTTCATCCGAAAATGCGTCGAAGATGGCGAAGGTGGTTGGGCCAAGTCGTATGCCGAACCAGGCAGTTGTTGCAGGCTCTTGTGCAACCAAGCCCTGCCCGTCTCGCAAGAATTTAGCGACTTCGTTTTCTTTGCCTGCTTTGGCCTCCAGTCTAACAAGTAAGGCTTTTCTGGTCATGTCGTGATCTGCTTGTGATTTTTTTCCGTCCACCTGTGGAGATCGTATCTTTGTTTCAGTTTAAGTCGAACTGAATCAGTCCTCAGCTTCGAGCATCACGGTCGATTTTTTCGAGTTCAATAAATGCCGTCAACTTTTCGTCTCGCAAGCATAACGAAACGCAATCCAGCAGCTGCGGTGTCGATTCAGTGTGCTGCCTGTTCGAGCATGCGATGAACAGCAACGATAGACTCGTTGGATCCCGTCCGCGTGAAACTTTCGAATAGTTCCGCAAGGCGCGCTTCGTAAGAATCACACATCGGGGACTCGCCATTTGGCTGGACCCATTCGGGATGTTGGATCCGCAGGTCGTGGTGAATCTGTTGCCGGAGCTCGGTGTAGGTATGAATTTGGTGAGACATGGCAATTGCCTGTGGTAAAAGATTCATGTGAGGCGCCGAACGCTTTCTTCAAAGCCTCGGCGGAATGGTCGACCAGCGATGCTGCCGCGAGCGAGCCCCAACAGCCAATTGAGCGTACTCCGGAAGGCCGCACGCGCCTGCTCGCGCTGTGCTCGACGCCGGGCCAAGTCAATCACTTTGTAGCGCTGGCGTTGCAACAACACGGCCAGCAGTCCACTTTGCGTAAGGGTCGCAGCTGAGGTCATAACGTAGTTTTTTTTGTTCTTCATGAGCGCCTCCTTATTGGAGGTTTGACAGTGCTCCCGACAGATTCCCATATGGGACCTTCGTCCTATGCCTTTAGGGGGATCTCAGAGCTGCTTGTGGCGCGCATATTGCTCGGTGAAATCAATCGCTGAGCCGCAGCCCCAACTTTAACCGGCTATGCTGAGATTGTCGGCGATGCTTTCGCGGTTACTTCACGCGATGAATCATGCCGTTTTTAATCTCCACACCAATGACAATGTGATTTAGACTCGACCGAGCAACGTAATTACCTAATGAATCTCGCTTGGCTACTTTACGGTTATCAGGCAATTTTATTCTGGGTAGGGTTACCTATTGCGATCTTTCTATTGTTATGGTGGATAGATAGAAAGAAACGCAAATGAATTTAGCTTGAACATTTGCGGACTTTGTTAGCTCAAAACAGCACCGACTAGATTGGCGAGGCATCCCATGGCGCTTCAAAAACATCTGGCGATTTCGCAGATCCCCTTGCCGTCTATTGCGGCTCCCTAAAACGGATTGGACTAAAGTCCTATTTACTGTTGTCTGCACTGGTAGTAAGATCATTATCGATTACGTCATCCGACGCCTCGACGCACTTTCGGCCGGCCTGAAAACTGGTTGAACAGGCTTAACCTTCGCTGAGACACCGCTTAGCGCGATCTCCAGATTCAACTGGAGCCCCGAGTCACCTGAAGCGAGGCCGCTGTTGAAAGCGCCCTGTGAAGATGGTTCCTCGTTCCGCGCGGATTTGGAGCAGTCAACCCCTAAATGAAAGGCGGTTTATGAAATTCGTTAGTCGCACCAAGTCAATGGCCGTGCCTCATCAAACCCTCAGCGCAAGCACAAACGAGAAACGCGAGTTGCTGATGTGCGGGCACTCCCTGATCGCGAGATTGACGATCGCGGTTTTCGTTTTTCTAATGCTCGGCGTCACAAGTGTTGTTCACGCTGAGAGGCCTGATTCGACGGCGGGGACATCGAGCGCGGGCACGCGCAAACTGGTTATTGGTCCAAGCTCCGCCTCCGTCGCCCTGGGGAAAGCCAGCCTGATCGTCAGTCCGCTTACACATCGAGACGGAAATTATGTGGGTGACTATCAGCTCAAGGTGAGGCCCTATTTTTTTAAGAGTGAGAAAGGCAGTTTACTCCTGGCGGCATCCGATGATGCGGTTCGGAAGCTGCAGGCGGGAACAGCTTTCAACTTTACCGGTCAGGCCGTCACGCACAAAGACGGCAGAACTCATATCGTGCTTGGGAGGGCAACACCGTCATCACGTGACCGCGGGAGCGTCACATTTTCTATCATAACGGACGACGCAAAAATAGTCTTCAACACTTCCTATCACTTCCCGGCACCGCGTCCGTAGCTTTCATCGATGAAGCCAACGGCCCCGTTGCAAAGCAAGTTCAGCGTGTTTGCCACGACACCCTACCGTGGCTTATATCTTTCTCGTTGGATGGCTGCGCGAACTCGTTGATCGCTTGCTTATCGTTACCGGCTATGGGCTGGTGAGACCCAATACCTAAATGGACCGCCTATGCGCCCACGGGGGTTAGGTTGTAGCAGCGCGCCAGGTCATTGATACTCGCGCGCAAAGCAGTCCAGAGGCGTTGTGCCTGGCCGTCATTACTCCCCTTCCCCACCACCTGATTAACGCGGCGCGCGCTGTCCAAGACCTGCTCCATTTGTACTTTGGTCTCCAGATAATTCGCCGTTTCATCGAACTTGCGCCGCAGACGGTTTGTCGTGCGATTCAGATCGTCCATGGCATTCTGAAGGTCATCTTTTGATTGCTTGCCTTGATCCTTGGCTTGATCCTTCCGCGCATCCTTGTTCGCGGAGTTTGCACCCTGGCCGCGCTTTGCTGCTCCGCTGCTCTTCGCCGATCCGGCCTGATCCTTGGCGTTTTCCCCGCGGCTGGTCAGATACTTCTCGAAATCATCCACGCCGTTTTCCACTTTGCGGATGCGGTCGCCCACCTGAGCCTTGTTAAATGGAGTTGTCTCGGCAAACGTTATTGTGAAAAAGCTGACAGCGGAAAAGATCGCTGTGCAACAAAGTACAGTTCGTATTCTTAAGCGCATATCTTGAACCTCCTGATAAAAGTTAACGTAATCTAAGACATTTTTACCAGCACGGCCGAGAGCCGTATATGGGGACCTTAGTCCTATTTGCTGTTGTCGGCACTGGTAGTAAGATCATTCTTGATTACGTCATCCGACGCCTCGACGCACTTTCGGCCGGCCTGAAACCAGTTGAAAGGCTTAACCTTCGCTGAGACACCGCTTAGCGCGATCTCCAGATTCAACTGGAGCCCCGAGTCACCTGAAGCGAGGCCGCTGTTGAAAGCGCCCCGTGAAGATGGTTCCTCGTTCCGCGCGGATTTGGAGCAGTCAACCCAAATAAAAAAAACGGTTTATGAAATTCGTAGCGCTCAGAACAGAGCGCACTCCTCCACCGGGCGATTACATAAGCCATTAGAAACGGAGATACGTCATGACAAGATCAACCCCGACCCTTACGCAAAGCGGACTGCTGGCCGTGTTGCTGCAACGCCAGCGCTATCGAGTATTTCAGTTGGCCCAGCGTAGTGCGCACCGCAAAAGCGCGCAGGCCGCTTTTTGGAATACCCTCACTTGGGCACGGCACCAACGCTGGTCGACAGGCCCACCCCACACTTGAATCTTTCACCAGGCCAATTGCCGTGTCTCACCAAATTCACACCTACACCGAACTCCGGCAACAGATTCACGACGACCTGCGGATCAAATATCCCGAATGGGTCGAGCCAAATGGCGAATCCTCCATGTGCCTTATGGAAGTACTCGATACTTTGACGCGAAGTGGGAACCAGAAACGGTCGGTCTTTCGCACGATACGCCAGACGGCACTCAGATGAACCAGGTAAATTATTATCAATGAAACACGAAAGGCTTTACGTGTTATTGGCATTCACAGCGCTCGCGCTTGCGTCACCAAGCCAGGCTCAGCACAACTCTACACCGCAACAGGCGCTGGATAAGAGGCAGGACGCTTTTCAAGGAGAAAAGGCAAAAGGAGTGCATGCCAGCTACCAGTGGGAGCTCAGTGGCCCAAACGGAGGCGACTGGTGGTTGATTGTAAATGATGGAACCTACACAGTGGGTAGAGGAAAGATTCAGAATCCCAGTGTCACCTTTGTAGCGAGCGATGAAGATTGGGTTGCTATGTCAAATAAAACCCTCAATGTCCCATTAGCATACCTGACTGGCCGCTTAAGGATTCAAGGCAGCCATAGGTTGGTAAAAGAATTAGACAAGATTTTTCCTTAAAACTTGGAACGATCTGTAACAGCGCTGCCTGTTGATTCTGCGATGGCGAGTTATTACAATCTCGACACCAGCAAGGTTGGATGGAAGGATAAATAGCCGTTATGCCTGGCAATCCAACTGCTGATTCGAAACCTTTGCCGGCTTCCATAAAAAGAGACGCGGCAATCCCGCCCACCTGTTGTTAGGTATAGCCATGCTTTGACCTGAAAAGAACATCGGAACCCAGAATGCCAATCATCGAGAAGACCATTCGCATTGCCGCCATTGCACTTGCCGTGCTGTTCATCGGCCTGAGCCTGTTCGGCATGTTTGGCGCATGGTTTGTCGATCGCAAGGCCACCGATATCGTGCTGAAGGGGTTTGGTCTCATTGACGTCGGCGTCGGGGTAGTCGATGCCGGAGTGAATCGGGTGGACGACCTGATCGCGACGAGCCGTACGGAAGTGCGGCAAGCTGCCGAGACCATCACCACCGCCGGCGCACAGGCACAGGCAAACAGTCCCGTGCTCAACGCGCTGAACGAGCGCCTGGAGACGAGTCTGGCGCCACGCATTGCGCAGATGCAGCAGGTACTGGCTCCTGTGCGGGATGCGATGGGGACCGTTGGCAACGCGGTGAGTCTGCTGAACTCGCTACCGATGATGGCCGACCGTGCTCCGCGGCTGGCGGCGCTGGACGAGACCTTTAACCGGCTCGAAGGGCTGTCCGCGGACGCGACGCAACTGCGCGGCACTTTGCGCGCCCTGGTAGCGGAGCAGAAGACCGACATCACCCCTGAGACCGTTGACGCGCTCAAAAAAATCACGCAGCGCATCGACACCCGGCTGGGTGAGGCACAGGCAAATGTTCAGGCGGTGCGTGCGGACGTGGCAGCCTTGAAGGACCGGCTGGACAAGCGAAAGTCGCGGCTACTGTTCGTATTCAACCTGCTCGCGCTGTTATCGACCTTGATGCTGGCCTGGATCCTCTACACCCAGGTCGTCGTCATCCAGCACCACTGGGCCCGCGTGCGGCCGGCGCGGCCAAACCGCCGCCCGGCGACGACGAGTTAGCGCCTACCATTTACTAAGCGCATGAGATGGAGAGGACTCAATGCCACCAGCTAAAGCTGAGTGGTAAATTGTCAGGCTACTTTTGTTCTTCCGATTTGAGGAACCTTAATCTTGTGACTCCTCCTCAACGTCATCCTCAGTTACTTCCCAAGTTTTATCGGGGTTGTACCGGTCCATGCTCTGAAACGCTTTCAGCGTATCCGCCCCAAGATCCTTTTGGTACACGACTCCGTTGGGGCCAACGATGAAGGTCTGCACTCCCGTAACCCGATACTGAGCCGGTGCTGCTGCAAGAGCGAATCCGCCGATCATTGCTCCTTTCACGACAAAGTCCATTTGGCCCAACGGCGCAGCGGGACCTTGCCCTTTCAAAACTTTGAAATAATAGCCGTGAAACGGCTGGCTCCGCTCCGTGTAGCCTTGCTCCAGCGCTTTGGCGACTTCTTCTCCAACTGGACCTCCCCATGTTCCGTCTGCGTTCTGCCATGCCAAACCATCATGTTTGCCGGGCGTGCTGATGATTCGCTGGGCGAACTGGTTCACCTTGGAATCGTCGTGCTTTGCCTGAGCATATTCCTGCTGCGCTTCGACGAAACCGCGGCAAATGGCAATCGCGTCCAGTTCGTTGGCACCGATACGCCGATTCAGAATTTCTTGCCGGCCAGCCTTGACATCGAAGTACCACTTGCCCTTTTGCTTCACGATTGGAATCGGAAAAGGAAAATCGTCGTTTCCAATCATGAGAACAGCGCGGTTCGGATTCTTCCCATCCGGGGCAACTGAATTCTTCTCTTTCGCCTTCGCAGCAAATGCGATCGCCCGATTTTTGTCCTCGACCGGATCCTGGGAACTGACGAGGTCTGTGCTTTCTGGTCCGAGGATCTCTTTCAGGACAGGCACGTCGAAAGACTCAGCCGCCTGAACAAGGCTGTCGGCCGCCTGTTGCGGTGTATCGAATTCTTTTTGCTTTACCTGCGCTGTCGCGGCCGCGTCTGTTTTGGCCGCAATCGCTGGATGCAAGGCGAGAGCTACGAAGCCCGACATAAGGATCGCAGCCGTGAAAATTTTTGACGAAGTCGTGATGTTTAATTTTCTTTTCATTGGATCTTCCTCTATCAACTGTTTGCTCATCTACCGCGTCCACCGCCGCCTTTTTTGCCGCCGCCACCACCTTTTTTGCCGCCCCCACCGCCACCTTTGCCGCCGCCGCCACCTTTCATGCTGCTGCCACCTCGGTTGCTCGCGGCTTTAGCAGAGCCCCCACTGCCGCCAGCGAAGGCGCCACCCCGCCGCCGCCGCCCGAGGGCTTGTGACCACCGACCTTGTCTGCGCCTCCTTTTGCGCCACCCCCACTTGCCTTAGCAGCGCCGCCACCACTTGCCTTACCGGCGCCGCCGCTTGTTGCCTTGCCAGCGCCGCCGGCACCGCCAGGTTTTCCAGCACCGCCAGCGCCACCTGCACCGCCAGGTTTTCCAGCACTACCAGCGCCACCTGGACCGCCGGGTTTTCCAGCACCGCCAACGCCACCCGCACCGCCGGGGCCGCCGGGTTTTCCAGCGCCGCCAACGCCACCTGCACCGCCCGGACCGCCGGGTTTTCCGGCACCGCCAACGCCACCTGCACCGCCGGGACCGCCGGGTTTTCCGGCGCCGCCAACGCCACCTGCACCGCCGGGTTTTCCAGCACCGCCAGCTGTCTTGCCGCCGTACTTATTCGCTGTTTGTTTGTTAGCGTAAGGCGCGTTTCCCCGGTGTTGCGGGTTGTGTTGCCAGCCGTTGGCCTGGCCAGTACCAGTTCCTTTGTTGACGTTCTTGTTGTAGTTCTTATTGAAATTGTTGTTGTTGTTGATGGTCACATTGCCGTCATCCCAATCGCAATTGCCCCAGTTGTTGTTGGCCCATATGCCACCCACGGCGATGGCCGATCCCCAAGCCAGTGCTGTCCCCGGCTGGTATCCGGGATAGGAGTAAGGATAGTAGGGATATTCGGCAGGTGCAGCCCCATAGACTACCTCGGGGTCGTATGACGGGACGTAAGCTGCCTCAGGGTTAGCTTGTTCAACTACAATCACCTGCTCACCGCTTTGCGTTGTCTTGGTCTCCACTTTCTGTTCCGAACCGGTCTTGAGATTCCCAGTGCCCTGCGCCTTTGCGCGCATACGTTGCACGGCGTCCATCACATCTTTTTGCTGCGCCAAAACCGCATTTCCCACGTCTGTCATCCACTGAATATTCTCCGCCATCCGCTGTACCACGTCTGGAAATGCGGCCATCGATTGCACGCTCGGGTCCCACGGCTGCTTGGCCACGGCGTCTGCTAGTGCCTTGTCCTTCAGATTTTTGTTCTTATCCATCCATTGGTCTAGCTGCATGACTTCCAACGGGTAAGTAGAAGCGGCCAGCGTTTGAGCCAACATCGCGTCGGGATAAAGCGCGATCGGCGCCACCAAAGAATCCAATTGGTCGTTAGGAATCTTCGGGGCTTCTTCGGTGGTGGCCATTTCCTGCGATTGGGCCTCCGGCGCCTCCTGCGCCAGGACCAACGGAGAGCTCCATGGTAACGATGCCACGCATACGATGGCGATCACGCCATAAAGTGTTTGTCTGGGAAATCCGGATCGGGGGTCTCGTAAGTTCATAAATTTCTGCCTTTCTTGGGTCGCGTTACTCCTTCCAACCTAACTTGAGACTGTCGCATTGTCGGTGTCGCGTAAATGGGACCTTGGTCCTATCTTCTCCGAAGCCAGGACGCGATCCGTCCTAGCTTGTCCGGCCTAAGCTGGATTCCTGATTTCTGGACCAAGCAAGCAGCGCGGCTGAGATCGTCAGCGCAATCCGGCATGGGACGAAGGTCTTATTGAGGATGCGGAGACTTTCTGCTCTCATTAGCATTTAGGTCTCCGACCATCTTATGAAATTACTGAAAATCCTCGCTGTCTCTTTCACTCTGCTCACCACCGTGCAGGCGATGCAACAACCGTCGTCTCATACCAAAGGCACGCCCACCGGAAAAGCGACCGGCCAACTCAAGCCAGGCCAGTATTGGTGGAAACCGCAGCTTTCGCCGAGCGGTCCGCTCATGGTGCTTGTGAGCGTTCCACAGCAGACCATGCACGTTTATCGCAACGGCATCCTCATCGGTCGCTCAACCGTGAGCACCGGCTCGAAGGGCAACGCCACACCGGGCGGCGTCTTCAGCATCCTTGAGAAAAAGCAGGAGCACTACTCGAAAAAATACGACAACGCGCCGATGCCAAACATGCAGCGACTAACCTGGACTGGCATTGCGATGCACTCGGGAAATCTGCCCGGCTACCCGGCCAGCCACGGTTGCATCCGCCTTCCGTACGATTTCTCGCAATTACTTTTCAGTGCGACGTCGAAGGGCGGCACAGTTGTGGTGGGTGACGGCAAAACACCCGTGCCGCATCTCGCGTCGAATCCGGGCCTATTGCTTGCGCCGAAGGATATGTCGCCGGAAATGCTGCGTCCGCTCGCGCGCAACGACTATGCCTGGAACCCGGAGCGCAGCTCGAGCGGACCGATCACGATCGTCGTCAGCGCCGCCGATCGCGCGCTGTACGTCTATCGCAATGGCAATCCCATCGGGCGCGCTCCCTCGAGATTGACGGACGCGGATCGCTCGGGGACCATGTCTACTCGCTGCTTGAAGGCACGACCGATCAGCAAAGCTCGCTTGCTCCAGGCCGAGCCGCGCGCCGGTGGATGAGTGTGACGAACAGAGGCCGCAGCGTTCCTGCCGAAAAGATTGCGGCGCGCCTCCGCGTCAACCCGGAGTTTGGGCAAAAGGTCTACGACACCTTGCAACCCGGCACGACTGTCATCATTACTGATCAGCCGATCGTCCGAAACCGCGGCAACGCCACGATTCTCGAGGGCTGAGGGCCTGCGCCCCGAATCGGCTCAGAACCCGCCGCCCCAGCGGTATTGCCACGCGATGCCGAAAGCTTGGAAGTCGTGCTCGCGATGCGCGTTGTAGCCGCTGATGCTGTAGAGCTTCACGGATTGATAACGGTTTACCGGCAACACGAGCGTCGCCGCCGAAGCGAATGCCTTGCTGTTCAACGTCGCTTTCGACCTCATCGACCGTCGTGCGTGCCGCCTTTGAAATAACCAACGTTCAGCGCCACCCAGCCGCCGGGCGCGAAGGTATAGCTGAGGCCTGATTGCACAGCGTAAAGCGGCGCCACCTCGCGCGTTTTGCCGCCAAAAAAATCGCTATTATCCGTGTAAAAAGTGACGCCAGGAGCGAGCTCAACCGTCCATGGCCCGAATGCTTTTGAGAATCCGATCTCGGGTTTGAATGACCAGCGGTTGGTGCCGATGTTCACGAGCTTTTCCGCGTCGTATTGGCTCGAGCGGCGCGGTGACGCGCAGACTCATGCCGAAGATGAAATCCTGGCGGTAGTTCTTGAACTCCGCCGCCGTTAGCGCGGGTGCGCCGACGAAATTCATCGAAAGGCGGAATGCCGGATCCGCAAAGCCGTCGACGTAACGCGTATGTGGCAGACCGAAGACGAGACCTTTCGCGGCGAGCGAGGCATAGGGCACGATGAGGCCAAACTGCCCGGTCTGGCCAAACGCGCCGAATGTCCTGGCGAAACCGATGACGCCGACGTGCGATTCGTTGCTTACGTTCTCCAGCGGTAGCGATGGATCGGTGAGCACGGTACCCGATCCATAGCCGTATCCGGCGATCACGAAATTAAGACCAACCGGCGAATTGCTGTAAGCGCGCGGCTCGAGATCCTGCGCATGGAGCGTCGTGCCCATCACGCCGATGAAGGTGCCTACGGCGGCAGTTACAAGGCGCATGATTCTTTCCAGCTTAGTAGGGTACTCACGAATATTTGTCGCCAGGTGCAACAGCAGAACGCGACGCGGTCATTGGAACGATGCTATGAAGAAATATCAGCCGCGTCGATAAGACCAAGGTCCGATAGTCGCGCAAAAACGCGCGGACGGTGATAGCGGTGGCGATTCACACACTTCCTTTAGCAAAGTGTTGACCGCTCAGCAGCCTGGGTTTTACATGATTATAAACGATCGGGGCGGCGTCTGAGAGGCTGCTTCGAGATTGTCATCCCCGAAAGAAGAGGTTTTATGTTTTTCCCTCGCCACTGGCCAGCGCGCACGCTGACTCAGCTGTTCGAGCTTCGAAAGGAACGCGATGCCCAACTCGCGGAGAAGCGCCGCGTCTTCGGACAGCGGGCGCTGGCGCGCGTGAAAGCGCGCTATGATGTGGATCCGGGCAAGCCAGCAGTTTGGAACCTGCTGGTCATTTCGGCCGCGGCGATTGGGGCGCCTTCGGAGCCCGCTTCATCAAAGGCTGGTCACATGTGGAGAGGCCACTCACCGACCGGCAAACTCTAGTACATTAGACGCAACCAATACCATGGCATTGAGATTCAATGAAAGCACTCCGGTCGACGAAGTTATTGATCTGCTCAAAACACATCAGTACTTTCATGGTGTCAGCGACGCTACAATTGGTGAAATCGCCCGCCTCGCGACCGTTACCAACTACGATGCTGCAGCGATCGTTCACCAGCTTGACGATCCTCTCACGTCTATCTGCTTCATACTCCGCGGCCGGGTAAAAGCCGTGCGCGTGGACTCGCGTGGCGAGGAGCACTTATTTCAGATGTTCGAGCGCGGCGAGCAATACGGGATGATACTCGGCGGTCTTGGCGAATCACTGCCCCTCCGTATTTTCGCAGTGGAGCCTTCGACGATCTTAAGCCTGGATCACGAGAAGTCGATGGAGTTGATGCTCCTGTACCCCGAGCTGCGCCGGCCGTGGTTACAGAGCTACGCCCGCAACCTCCGGCGGCGATTCCTGGAGCCTGCCGCCGGACAGTCACCGAAGGTGATCGCGATGATCCACCAGTCACCAGGGACGCGGAGCATCGCGCAAAAAATCATCGAGCGATTGCAACAGGTGGGAGAATCTGTCTGCGTTCTCAGCGATGCCGATTCCTGGCGGTCAATGCCGGATGTGCGGTTCCGTTCACTATTGGACGGCAATCGGCTCATGGAAGTGGCGGAGATTCGCCGACAGATTGGCGACTGGAACCAGGCCAAACGAATCGTAGTTGATATCACCGCTGCTCAGAACCTCGACTGGGCCGTGCTCTTGCGAGCGGCCGATTGCGCTCTTGTGTTCATTCGGCCGAGTGAGGTCAGCGCCGCAATCGAACGGTTGCGCGCGCTGGACCCTGCGTCGCGAGGGTGGCTCGACAAGATTGCCATCGCTTGGGTGCTTGAGGAGGGGACGGCCGTCGCGCCCGGAATACCAGAGGTCCACGAGTTCGCGAAACGGGAATTCAAAATCTGCGAATCACCGCTTTCGCATCCCTGGGGTAACGCGCATGCAGGCGGTATCGAGCGCGTGATCCATTACTTGCGAGGTGTCCGCATCGGCGTGGCTTTGGGCGGCGGGGCCGCCCGCGGGATGGCGCATTTAGGTGTGCTCAAAACCCTCGAGAACAACGGCATCATTCCCGATGTAGTTGTCGGCACAAGCGTTGGTGCGATGACAGGAATCCTCTTCTCCGCGGGTCTGGATTGCGATTATCTCGCCAAGAAGTTCAGTGCGGAGCTGAAACTCCCGTGGATCTTCCGTCAGCTTCCCAGCGGGGGGTACTGGTATTTGCTATACAAGTACCGGCGCGGCCTTTTTGAACAGATGCTCCGAGACTACCTTCATGATTGGAAGCTGGAGCAATTGGCGGTCCCGTGTCTCGCCGTTACGGTTGATCTGGTGACTGGGCATGCGGTTGTCAGGGATCGGGGAGACGCCGTTCATGCGATTCTCGAAAGCATCAACTTGCCTATGCTTTCGTCTCCGATTTGCCGCAACGGACAGGCGCTGATCGATGGCGGCTTCGTCAATAATATTCCCGCGGATGTGCTTACCGCTCAGGACTGCAACTTCCTCATCGCCGTCAGCGTTACGGCCAAGATCAAGAGGGAGTTTGGCGCCAATACGCCTGCCACGCCGACGCTCAGGATGCGAATTCCGTCAAGCCTGCAAACGCTCTTACGTACTCTCGAGGTCCAGAATTTTAACCTTAACAGAGTCGGCGCACTGCCTGCGGAGGTGGTGATCGAGCCCGACGTCGTAGATTTCGATCTGTCGGAGTTCATGCGCGCAGAAGAACTTTCACGGGTTGGCGAACAAGCTGCAATCAGTCAGGTGGCGAAAATCCAACGATTGCTGGCACGGCTCGATCCCGGACTCTTCCGGTTCGCTCAGTGATGCCAGCAACAGTGGTTGTTAGGCGAAGGGCGTGAGACTTCTCCTGAACATTTTTCTTTGGATCACCATGCCGCCGATAACGCTGTGGGGAGTCGGCGCATTGTACTTCTCTCCCCTGTTGGCGGCGCGATGGCGTGCTGTTGCTGCCGCGAGTTACGGGGCGGCAACCGTTTTGGCTTTTGCACTCCTGCCGGACCAGGGTAGAACAGCGATCGCCGCCCTCGCTGTCTTCGCGATTCTTTTAATCTTGTTTTTGCGCACACGCGCATCGAACGATCGCGACTGGCAGCCCGAAGTATCAGTAACGCCGTCGGCGACGCTGAATGGCGATCTCGTAACTATTTACGGTGTCAGAAACTTCGATTACCGCAGCGCTACGGATTTCACTCCGCGCTGGGAGGAACGCACCTACGACTTACGCACGCTCGACTCGGCCGACTTCATCGCCGTCTATTGGGCCGGCAAGGCGATCGCACACATGATGGTGAGCTTCGGATTCCAAGGCAAAGATTACCTGGTGGTGTCAATCGAGATGCGCAAAGCGAAAGGCAAGCGCTACTCAACCCTCGCCGGACTTTTCCGGCAATACGAACTCTACTACGTCGTCGCCGACGAGCGCGACGTGATCCGTGTCCGCACAACTTATCGCGAGCCTCAGGAAGACGTCTATGTTTACCGCACGAACACGCCGTTGAGAAATATCCGCCGGGTCTTTCTCGACTATATTCAGAAGATTAACGAAATCCATGAGCATCCGCGCTTTTACAACACACTGACAACGAACTGCACGACGACCATTCTCATGCATACCCGGATGAATCCCGAATCACCGCCGATGTCGTGGAAAGTTTTGCTGAGCGGCTATCTTCCCCGCTTTCTCTACGAGCTCGGCCGGATCGATGCGACAAAGCCATTTATTGATTTAGAAAAACTCTGCCACGTAAACGAGCGCGCACATGCGGCAGATAAGGATCCAGATTTCTCCCAGCGCATTCGGATGGGACTTCCCATGCCAGCGCCGCTGCCATGATGGTTCCCTTCGCGGGTTCGATTCCCGCCCCCGCCTCATGTTTTGATTCACAGTAACTTACAACAAATTACTGTCCGAAAATTGACTGAGTCACAGCAAAAATCACAACAAATTTGACGATTTCATTGCTGTTCCATCTTGTCCATCAATGTGCTGCCATCCTTGCGCGCGTGTGGAATGGGGCGACTCGAGCGGCGAACTCTCGCCCTACGCGCGCGTGGAATGGGGCGTTAACCTGGAAATGAAGCCTTAGGTTACTTCCTAGATCGGGATTTCCATTCCTTCGCGGGCAAGCACCGAGTTGGGAAACCGTTCCCGACACAATTTTTCGATGCGCTCAAGAAACTCGTCGTCGTGGTCGGGGTCATGATGTGTGAGGGCCAACTGCTTCACGCCGGCCATTTCCGCAACTTGCATGGCTTGATCGAAACTGCTGTGTCCCCATCCGCGCCGTTTCTGCAGTTCCTCGGCCGTGTATTGCGCGTCATGAACTAACAAGTCCGCACCGCGTGCCAGCTCAACTAGCCGCGGATCGATCTGATCGCCATGCTCGACATCCATGCAAACGACAAGCACTTTGCCATTCCGCTCAACCCGGAAACTATACGCTCCGCCCGGATGGTTGTGCCTCTGAGCGGTGACTAGGGTTTCTACATTGTTGATGCCGGTGAAGTGTTTGCTGGCATCAGCGATTTGCAGGAATTCGAAGTTGGCGCCCATGTGATCCAACTGGACCGGGAAATATTCCGACTGCATTTGGACTTCGAAAATCTCCCGCAAATTGGTGATTGTCTGGTCGCGGCCGAGTGTCAGGAGCGTGATTTTCTGTTTGGGATCATAAGCCGGGGCAAAGAACGGAAAGCCCTGGATATGGTCCCAGTGAAAGTGGGTGAACGCGATACGGATTTGCTCCTGCTTGTGGCCGATGGCGCGAAGGTCTCTGCCCAGATTTCGAAGTCCCGTGCCTGCGTCAATGATGGCGATTTGGTTCGTATCGATGATTTGCAGACACGTGGTGTTGCCGCCGAATTTCTGAAAACCAGCATCGCAGACGGGGATGGATCCCCGCGTACCATAGAACTTGAGCTTCATAGAATCGTTTTATGAAGCCAAGCAACAGGCTGGCGAAGTTCCAATGGCACGATGGATTGTTTGCAGTGCCGTTGTTCGGCTCAGTTACAGGCTGAGTGGTGCCGCCAGCTGGAACTGCATTTTGGTTCCCGGAGTTATCGTTAACGTGCCCGCAGTATGCCCATATCGCGCTTGTCGACCGGTTCTCGGTGAGCTTCCCGGCTGAACGACGTTCGTCTTTATACTGACATTGTGTCCGTTCACCGAAACTGCGGTCAGTTCCAGGGTGAGCGGCTCATTTTTGCGCGGATTAGCACGAGACGACTTAATCTTTCCGAATGCCTGGGTTTTGGCTTTCAATAGAACCTGCCCTTTGACGACGACGTCCTGGTCGAGTTGCGCCGCGAAGGTCCTACCGGCTGGATCTTGCGATGAAATGGAACTGGCAGTCTTTACATCCAGCACCGTTCCAGCAGGGATCGTGGCCGCGTTTAACGATGCCGCTGAAACGCAAGCGCAGAAGGTGAAGATAAGTAGAATGAATTTGTTTTGTATCATACTTTGCTTTGAGAGGTTGATTTGTGATCTGCGGAGAAGAAAAGGTTGGTTCAAAGTTGACGTATGAACACTATCGGGGCGTTTCGTAGGGCGGCTCGTCTGTTGCGATCGGAGTGGTTTGCATCGGCGGGTTAACCAGCTGGAAAATCACAGCTGCCACAGCGCCACCTACTAGATCCGCAACCAAATACATCCAAATATTATTCCAGCTTGAGATACCCATTACCGTTATTCCAAGGGCAACTGCCGGATTGAACGCGCCACCTGAAATGTCGCCGACGGCAAACGCGCCCGTCATGACAGTCATACCGATGGCGAGACCGTAAAACGAGTTTCCAGAGGTGCCTTCTGCGGTGGCGGTGTTCAACACGACGTAAACAAGCGCAAAGGTAAACAGAAACTCGGCAAGCAACGCTGGACCCATCTTGGGTGCAATTGCGGTCACTGGGGCTCCCAGACGAAGGATCTTGATCACGAGAAACGCGGCAACCAATGCCGCAACAAATTGAGCAATCCAATAGGGTACAACATCAGCAGGTTTTACTTTGCCGCGAATCAACACGCCGAGTGTCACAGCTGGATTGTAATGGCCGCCGGAGATATGACCGCCGGCGAACACCATCACCATCAAGGCCGCGCCGATGGCGAGCGGCGCAATCACGCCTGCGCCGGCGCCTATGCCGGTACATCCCACGGTAAGGACAAGGAAAAAGGTTCCGATGAATTCCACGATGTATTTATTCATGTCGCCAGGTTTATCAGACAACTTGTGAGTTGACTATCATGAATGGTCTTTCTCCGCCAGCAGTTCGGGCGGGACACCGAGCCATTCTGCGGCTTCCTTGCGATCCTGGAATACGCGAACGTTGATCGGAGAGCCTTGAGTTAGCGAGGCATGCAAGCCGCCATAATTAGCCATGGTGGAATCGGTCGCGAGAATAGCCGTCTTTATGGCTGGGCGATTGCCGTAGAAGTGCCGGCGATAAAGAGACACCCGGCGCATGTATTCCAAATTGAGATCAACTGCGTCGGCTGCAACTGTGTCCAGGAAGCGATTGAAAGGCTTCTTCAACGTGAATTCGAGTTCTCCGATTAGACTTACGATTTTGTTGATAGCCGCCTTGTTCAGCACACCGCGCGGTCTATGGATCAGCAGACAAATGTCTTTGTGAAACTCGACGTCAGGCGGCAGGGGAAGCTTCATTGTTTACCGTTCCCTTCCTAGCTTAATTCTCCTCGTCCACGGTGTTTGATTGACTTCACTTTTACATCGTCAGTTTTATTGGTCGTTGATTCACGGATGCTGGTCCGCGTCTGCCCTTAGCGTTGCGCTTGGTACACCTAACCATTGCGCAGCTTCCTTGCGATCCTGAAATACGCGGACGTTGATCGGAGAACCTTGAGTCAGTAAGGCATGCACCTTGGCGTAATGAATCAGGGTGGCATCGGTGGCGAGAATCGCCGATTTGATCGGCGGACGTTTGCCGTAAAAGGAGCGTCGATAGAGAGAAACGTGAATGATATATTCGAAGTTCAGATCAACGGCATCGGCTCTCACCGTGTCGGAGAACCGATTAAAAGGCTCCTCCAATCTGGTCTCCAGTTCTCCAATGACAGTTATGATCTTGTTAACAGCCGCTTTGTTTACCAAACCGTGCGGCCTCCAGGCGATCAGACGAATGTCTTCGTAAAACTCGACGTCCGGTGGAAGCGTCATGTTGTCATTCCATTGATTCCCCAAAGTGGTTCGCGACCGGCGGCTTCGCCGCCAGCCGCTCAATCGAGACACCGAGCCATTGCGCAGCTTCGTTCCGGTTTTGAAATACCTGCACTTTGATCGACGAACCTTGAGTCAGTAAAGCAAGTAACCGGGCATAGTGAACAACAGTGGAATCGGTAGCGAGAATCGCTGACTTCACCGGTGCACGACCCTTGTGGGAAAGACGCAGGTGAAGAGACATGCGAATAACGTATTTGAAATTGAGCTCGACTTCATGGGTGTCCGTTGTGTCGGAGAATCGATTAAAAGGCTCCGGCGTTGAGGCTTCGAGATCTTCAATAACACTGATGATTTTGTTGATAGCCGCCTCATCGATCAGACCGCGCGGCCGATAAACGAGCAGGCGAACGTCTTCGTGAAACTCAATTTCAGATGGAAGTTTCATTGTCTTCCAATTCTTCTCGTTCACTCCTTCATGCTCGTTCTCTTTGCAGCAATGGCAAGATTTTCGGTCTTACTGGTTTGGTAAACTGCGCGGGAGTAAAAGTGGAATTGTCGTTAGTCTTTACCTCCTGCGCGAATTCGGAAGCGGCTAGCGCAAATATGAATTCGAAGGAGGTGAGTTTTGCTTTCAAAAGGATCCCGATGAGGATGAACTCCTTTTGTTTCATGATCACAAGGTCCTTTCGGCCGTGTAGTCGTGGGTCGCCTGGAGGAGACGATCTGAAAAATCAAGCGCCCCGACTATGGGACTTTGGTCCTACTAACTCTTTCCCCGGTCAATGGCGAAAACGAATTGGAAGTAAATCGGCTGCTTCCTCCAAAGTGACGCCATAGTTGTTCAACGCATCGTGTCGGATCCCTCTTTATGAAGGGCATTCAAGCGTCTTCAGCGGCACTTCGAGCCATTGCGCCGCCGCCGCGCGTTCCTTGAAAGCGCGGACTTCAATCATGGCGTGGTACATCAGCAATTCGTACGAGTGCGCGACGCTGAAGATCGTGGGGTTGTCCGCGAACAACACCGACTTGGCCGGTTGCTTCACTTTGCGGCGCCGACGCGCAGTATGGATAATATGGTCGATTCCTATCCGGGCGTGAGTCAGTCCAGATAGGTCGGCGTAGCGATCGAAAGGCGCTTCCTGAATACGCTCTTCCATTTCAATGAACTCGATCACCTGATCAGCGAATGCCTCGTTAAGCACACCGCGAGGAAACCACGTGAGGAGGTGCCATCTTGGGTGATACCAGGTCCGAGGGAAAGCCTTGCGAATAAATTCGGGGGCCCTCTCTCTTACTGGATTTAGTTTTCCAGTCATCCTTCATCCAACCAGGTTTCGTTCCCGGAAACGACTGGCTCTATATTTCGAATGCTTGTCTTACTACCAAATGCGCCTGAAACCGAACCCGCCGTACCAGTCGAGGGCAGCTTGCTGTTCCATTTCCGCCGCCGCAATTTGGTTCTGAGCTATCTGCTGCTGGATGGCCAGTTGTTGATAACTTTGATATTCCTGTTCACGACCGACGTAGGCAACGCCCGATTTCTCATCCTTGTATACGTAAAAAACTTTCCCATTCACGGTCGCACGCTGGACCTGATATGGCGGAAGGGCTGCGTAGATCTGCTGTTGTTTGGGCGTTTGCGGTGTGCGCGCGCGGAAGCCTGCCGCCGTAAGCAGTGACTCTGTGTTAGACGATCCCATTCCGGCGCACCCGGCCAAAAGAATCGTTCCGGCCAGCGTGGCGACGAAGAGAACAATGTTTGAAGTACGCGATGTGGTTTTCATGATGACTTCTCCAGGATCGCCATTGTCCCCATTCGGGTATCGATTGGCAACAATTCTCTTCTTAACCAGAGGAAACGACTAACAAGCAATGATCGATAGTTCTGAGTGAACGGCGAGATCGGCGATTGCGTTGCGTTCGAGAAGCAAAGTCTTTCCGGCTTCAACGGCAATTACGCGCAGTTTTGCTTCGGCAGCGACGCGGATTGTTTCGACACCGATTACCGGCACATCAAAACGCATATCCTGGTTTGGTTTCGCCACTTTGATCATCATGGCGCCTTCACGCGCGAGCGCGCCGCCGCGCCGGATTGCATCGTTTGTTCCTTCAAACGCTTCGACCGCAACGACAGTTCCGTTTTTCACGATAACCGTCTGCCCAATGTCGAGCCGTGCGATTTCCCTGGCCATCTTCCAGCCCAAATCGACATCTTCCTCCTCACGCCGACTCAGCTTTGGCCCCGCAATCAACCCCGTAGGCGCCAGAGAGTCTTCGAGAAACGTGGTCGCCGGTAAGAGATCGACCCCTATCCTGGCCAGTTCGCCTGCAATCGCGGCAAAAATAGATTCGGCATTTCGCTGTTTTAGTTTTCCCAGCAAAAGCAACGCTTTCAAATCCGGTCGGAGATCGAAAAGATTCTTCGGCGCAATCTGACCGGCCATGATCCCGTGATAAACCTTGTGTTCGTTAAAGAATTTCAAGAGCCGATTCAGTTGCCCTACGCGCATCCATTCGATCACATCGACATGCTGCGCAAGGACGGGATCGGTCTCGTTAGTAAACGCGGCCGCAATGACTTTTTTTATGCCAGCTTTTCGCGCTGCGTCGGCGAGCAATCGCGGATAAACGCCGTTTCCGGCTATGATTCCGAGGATGTCTAGCTTGGTCACCAATTTAGATTACCAGCGCGCTGAGAGCAGCAAAGCTCCAATGTACGTAGCGGTGTCCGTCGCGGCGGACGCCGAATCTGAAATAAAGAGGCGCCTGACACAAGCGCCCGCTACGATTGTTACCCGCGATGGTGGCGGCGTTTGACGTGCAACTGGGCGAGCGCTTTTTGCAGTGACGCTTGAATGGCTGCCACCTGTTCAGGCGTCTGATCTTCTTTCATCGCCGCCTTGGCGCGCTCGACCGCTGCTTCGGCCGCAGCCATGTCGATCTTTTCCGATTCAAGAGCCATGTCGGTTAAAACCGAGACTGCGTCGGCCTTAATTTCCACAAAACCTTCGCCAATGGCCATCGCCGTTTCGCGGCCGTTTTTTAGAACGCGTAATTCGCCCGGCACCAAAGTGGTTAGTAGCGGGACGTGTTTAGGATAGATGCCCAGCTCGCCTTCCGACCCCGGCAACGTGACCATCTCAACATCTTCGGAATAAATTTTTTCCTCTGGCGTTACGATCTCGAGCTTCAGGGTAGCCATAATGGTTCGTTACACGTTAAAGCGTTGAAGAGTTGAAGCGGGGGCTATTGGGCTGACTCCGGATCGCTGCATCGCTTTAACTCTCTTTGATCATATCGATGCCGCCCTTCATGTAGAAATTTTGCTCGGGCACATCGTCGTGTTTGCCGTCGAGAATTTCCTTGAAACCGCGAACTGTTTCGGAGACTGGAACATACTGGCCCTTGAAGCCCGTGAAAACTTCCGCCACGTGGAATGGCTGGCTAAGGAACCGTTGAATCTTGCGCGCGCGCTGAACAGTGACCTTGTCTTCCGGGCTTAATTCATCCATCCCGAGAATCGCAATGATGTCCTGCAAATCCTTGTAACGCTGCAAAACACGCTGGACGCCGCGCGCAACGTTGTAATGCTCCTCGCCCACAATTTCCGGCGCCAGCGCTTTTGATGTTGATGCCAGCGGATCGACTGCCGGATAAATTCCGAGCTCGGCGATTGAACGCTCAAGCACGATGGTTGAATCCAAGTGCGCGAAAGTGTTTGCCGGCGCGGGATCAGTGAGATCGTCTGCTGGAACATAGACTGCCTGGAACGAAGTGATCGATCCCTTATTTGTCGATGTAATTCGCTCCTGCAGATCGCCCATCTCAGCAGCAAGCGTCGGTTGATAACCAACCGCGCTTGGCGTCCGGCCCAGCAACGCTGAGACTTCCGAGCCCGCCTGCGAGAATCGAAAGATGTTGTCGATAAAAAGAAGCACGTCCTGGTTGCGCTCGTCGCGAAAATATTCCGTCATGGCAAGCGCAGAAAGAGCGACACGCAAACGCGCGCCTGGCGGTTCGTTCATTTGACCGAAAACCATTCCTACCTTCGACTTCGACAAGTCTTTTTGATCGATCACGCCGGCCTCGCTCATTTCCTTGTAAAGATCGTTGCCTTCCCGGCTCCGTTCCCCTACCCCGGCAAAGATAGAAACGCCGCCATGTTTCATGGCGATATTGTTGATTAGCTCCTGAATCACAACAGTCTTGCCGACGCCCGCGCCTCCAAATGCACCGACTTTGCCGCCTTTTGTGAATGGGCAAACAAGATCGATGACCTTGATCCCAGTTTCCAGGATCTTTGCGCTTGTGTCTTGCTCAATGAGGGTCGGCGCCGGCCGATGGATTGGGTAACGCTTGGTGTAGTTCACCGTGCCGCGGTTATCGATCGGGTCGCCAGTGACGTTAAACAGACGGCCAAGCACCGCGTCGCCTACTGGAACGGTGATCGGACCGCCAGTATCGGTTACGCTCATCCCGCGCTTCAACCCTTCCGTCGAAGACATTGCAATGGAGCGAACCCAGCTTTCGCCAAGATGCTGTTGCACTTCGAGCGTCAACTTGGTTGGGTTTCCATTCACTTCGTACTCGATTTCGAGGGCGTTGTAGATTTTTGGTAGCGACTTTTCGTCCGGAAATTCCACGTCCACTACGGGACCGATTACTTGAACTATGTTTCCTTTATTCATAAATCTGACTAACCACTCAGCGCCATTTGCGCTGTGGCGATCTCGAGCAACTCGGTTGTGATGCTGGCCTGACGCATCTTGTTGTATTCGAGCGTCAGGTCCTTGATAAATTGATTCGCGTTATCAGTGGCGTTCTTCATCGCGACCATTCGCGCGCTGTGCTCGGACGCGCGCGCGTCGAGAATCATCTGGAAAACCTGAAAAGAGACATAATAAGGAAGCATGGAATCCAGAACGACCTCAGCGTTAGGCTCGAACACGTAGCCTATCATTGGATCGACATCTTCACTTTCAGCTTCGGCAGCCTCACTCTTCGGCAAATCAAAGCTACTGATCGGCAGCAGTGTCTGTACGACCGTCACGTTGGTTGATCGTATTGATAAAATGCGTGTAGAGCACGGAGACCTTGTCCACCTCGTGTCTCAGGAATTTTTCCATGCAAAACTTCGAGATCGGTTTCGCTTCAACGAAGGTCGGATCGTCTTTCAATTCAAAATCAGCCAGTAATTCGCGCTTTGTTCGCGCGATGAATTGTCGTCCCTTCTTTCCTGTCACCACGAATGCCGTCTTCGCCGAATCAAACTTGGTGGCCTCCCGAAACAGATTTGTGTTCAACGCTCCGCAGAGTCCCTTGTCGGTGCTGATCATTAAAACCAACTCCTTCTGAAGTGGACGGACAGCGAGGAGCGGATGGAATTTCGGATCTGTCCGTTTTTGCAACGAAACGAGAACCTTATTCATCAAAGCGGCATAGGGCCGCCCCGCCAGCGCATGCTGCTGGGCTTTGCGCATCTTGGAGGCGGCCACCATTTGCATTGCTTTGGTGATCTGCGCGGTGTTGCGAATCGATTTGATCCGACGCCGTATGTCCTGGGTGTTGGCCATCTAGGAAATCCCCGAATTTCGATTTTTACTTCTCGGCGATTTTCGCACGCGATAGCGAGCCGCCTCTTCCTGAACATGAAAACCGATTTCTCGCTTGATGGTAGGGACGGACCGCCGGGCCGTCCGTTGCGGCGCGCTCGGCGAGCGCGCCCTACCGAGCATGATCGCGCCATGCTCAGTAAAAGCGACCGGCAAGGTCCGCCGACCGCCATGCGATCTTGATATCGCATTTTGCGATATCAAGTTTGTAAACTCCTCGCGCGTAAGCACAAATGCAAAGTCATCGGGAAAGCGTTTGCGATTTCGCTTGAATTGCTCGTTCAAGCGCATTGTGCTCGTCCCATAGATCGCCGCCAGATCCGAATCCAGCATCACCCGCTGGCCACGAATCAGATGGATCGCGCTTTCCAGATTAGCGATCTTAGCGGTGCGAGCTCATGATTTGATCGAACTGGTTCAAACAAATCATCGCCAGGTCGTTTTGAATTCATCGAGCGCTGCTTTCAATTGCGACTCGAGGTCTTTGTCTACTTCCTTTTTCTCGCGAATCGTTGCCAGCAATCCTGTTTTCCGCGTTTGCAGCCAATCCTGAAGCTTAAGCTGGTATTCCTTGACGCGGTCGACTGGAACGGCATCCAGGTATCCATTTTGCATCGCCCACATCACCGCCACCTGTTCTTCTACCGGGATTGGGTTGTACTGTTTTTGCTTAAAAAGCTCGACAATGCGTTGACCACGATCGAGTCGCGCTTTTGTTGCAGTATCTAAATCGGAACCGAATTGCGCGAACGCAGCCAGTTCGCGAAACTGTGCCAGATCGAGCTTCACCTTGCCGGCGACCTGCTTGATCGCTTTGATCTGGGCAGCCGATCCGACACGGCTGACAGAGAGTCCCACAGAAATCGCCGGCCGCACACCTTGATAGAACAAATCAGTCTCGAGGTAGATTTGCCCATCCGTAATCGAGATCACGTTTGTCGGAATGTAGGCGGAGACGTCGCCAGCCTGGGTCTCGATAATCGGCAACGCGGTCAACGATCCGCCACCGAATTCGTCGCTCATACGCGCGGAGCGTTCGAGCAGTCGGGAGTGCAAATAAAATACATCGCCCGGATAAGCTTCCCGCCCGGAGGGGCGCTTTAGCACCAGCGAAACCTGCCGATAAGCCACCGCGTGCTTTGACAAATCGTCGAAGATGATGAGCGCATCCATTCCATTGTCCATGAACCATTCACCCATCGCGGCGCCAGCGAACGGCGCCAGATACTGGTTAGTCGCCGTGTCGGATGCAGGCGCAGAGATTATTGTGGTGTAAGGCATGGCGCCTTCTTTCTCGAGAGTACCGAGCACTCGCGCCACGTTGGAATTTTTTTGGCCAACTGCGACGTAAATACAGTAAAGCGGCCGATAATTGCTGTCCTTCGCCTCTTCCGCAGCTTTGTTCAATCGGGCCTGGCTGATGATGGTATCGATCGCAATGGTGGTTTTGCCAGTTGCGCGATCACCGATGATGAGCTCGCGCTGGCCGCGACCGATTGGTATCATGGCGTCGATCGCCATGATGCCGGTTTGCACCGGCTGATTCACGCTGCGGCGCTTGATCACGCCCGGCGCAATTTTCTCCAACGGATAAAATGTTTCGGTTTTGATCGGGCCCTTGCCATCGAGTGGCTGGCCGAGCGTGTTGACCACGCGGCCCAACAGCGCCTTGCCCACGGGAACGGAAAGAAGTCGGCCGGTCGTTTTGGCTTCGTCGCCTTCTTCAACCAACGTGTTGTCGCCCATCAGAATTGCGCCGA
Organism: uncultured Verrucomicrobiae bacterium; assembly: GCA_963836455.1. Taxonomy (GTDB): domain Bacteria; phylum Verrucomicrobiota; class Verrucomicrobiia; order Chthoniobacterales; family UBA10450; genus Udaeobacter. The sequence goes on along the minus strand of CAWIJH010000013.1, from coordinate 79,960 downwards.
CCTCGGTTTCTTCGAGATTCAACGCAAGACCGAATACTCCGTTTGGAAATTCGATCATCTCATTGAGCATGACGTCACTCAGACCCTCGATGCGCGCCACGCCATCGCCGGTTTCGCGCACGATGCCAACGTTGCTTTTGGTCGTCGATGTTTTCAGCCCTTCAATTTTCGTTTCGATCTCTTCAAGTATGCTGCTCATGATTTTGGATTTGATTAAAGTTCCTGTTGAAGACGTTCGAGCCGGTTGCGCACCGTTCCGTCCCAGACATCACTACCCACCCGAATACGCATTCCGCCCAGAAGCGAAGGATCGACTGCGAATTCCGTTGCCAGATCTCCGCCATATTTCTTTTTCAAATTGGCAACCAGTTCCGATTTGGCTGTCGAATCCACTTCGCCTGCTGTCTCAATTTTCGCCCGACGCTTTTCCAGTTCGAGTCGAAGGAGACGTCTGTAATTCTTAAGGACATCGATGTAGTGACGTGGTTTTCTCGCGATAAGCGAATCGACGAGGGACGCGATTCGTCCAGGGTCGAGTTGGCCGTCGGTGAAACTTGCCCGAAGCATTGCACGCGAAAGCCGGCGAATTTCCTTATTGATTTTCATCAGGCTACCTGACGAGCTGCTTCCTCTTGCAAGCGGCGTTGATCTTCCGGCGTTAACACCTTTCCGGCCACTTTTGCTGTGGTATCAACCACGAGGCGCCCAAGCTCGCGCTTTAAGGATTCCATTGTGCGTTCGTGCTCAATCGCACTGGCCTCACGCGCCTTGGCAATGATTTGCTCCGCAGCAGTAATCGCCTCCTGCTGCTTGCGCTCAGACAGATGCGCGGCGCTTTCGCGCGCTTCATCGATCATTTTTTGAGCGTCCGCGTTGGCCTTTGCCAGAATCTCCTGGTAACGCTTCTCTGCTTCGGCGAGTTCCTTCTTGATTTTTTCCGCATTGAGCTCGCCCTCTTCAATCTTGCGGCGGCGCTCCGCGAGCACCGCAAGGATTGGCTTGTAAGCAAAGCGTTGCAAAAGGAATGCAACAATACAGAAGCTAATGACCTGCGACAGAAACAACTTCCAATTCCAGCCGAATGTATCGGCTGTTTCGCGCAATATGTCGGTTACGCCTCCGCTGCTGGCGGCAATTATCAGATTCATAAACTAAGTTTCGGGCGCAACATAGATTGCCTTCCCGGTGAAGATTAGTGAACGAGATACAGAGCGTAGAAAACGATCGCCTCGGTCAAAGCGATGGCGAGAATTCCGTGCACGAGCACCTGTGTAAACGCGCCGGGATTCCGACCCACCGCAGTGGTCATTCCGAGGCCGGTCAGGCCGATTCCGATTCCGACGCCCATCGCGGCAAGCCCGACGTGAATGCTTCCGTTCAGTTCTGCTAGTATTGGTAGTATCATATTTTTGTTAGTTAATTTCGCGGCCTCGTCATGAGATCGCCGAAAAATCAGTGTGCGTGCTCCGGTTCCTCCTGGTGTTCTGCAATCAACATGGTGAAAACCGCAGTCAGCAGCATGAAAACAAGCGCCTGCACAAATCCCACGAGTACTTCTAGGAAATAAAACGGAATGGGCAGGATCGGCGAAAGCCACGGGATCATTGTAGACATCGCCTCCAGTATGCTTTCGCCCGCATAAATATTTCCGAACAATCGAAAGCTCAGCGCGATTGGCCTGAACAAGATCGAGATCACTTCCAGCCAGCCGACGGCAAAGAAGATTACGATCATGAGAATCTTCACGATTCCGGTAGTGTCACCTTTCGGTCCGAACAAATGTTTCAGGAATCCGCCGACGCCGTTCGCCTGGATCGCCCAGACAAACCACATCACGAAGAAGATGGCCGACATTGCTGTCGTCATGTTCAAATCCGCGTTGCCACCGCGCAGCAACGGTCGAACCACGCGGAAATTTCCCGAGGGGTCGTAATGACCCCAGCCAATGGTTCCAATTCCAGGAACCAGTCCAAACCAGTTCACGAACAGAATAAAAATGAAAATCGTCGCAAAAAACCAGAATCCTTTGGTCACCAATTCACGGCCAATTATGTTTTCCAAAAAATTGTGCAAACCCTCAACCAACCACTCCCAGAAATTTTGAATCCCGCTGGGGATGGCCCTAACCCGCCGGGTCGCGATTTGTGAAAAAATGATGATGCCGGCGGCGACGATCCAGGTCACCAGCATTGAGTTTGTGATTCCGAAGCCGCCGATCTGAACAAGCATCTCCGGTTTTAACGAGAGACCCTCGTGCTCAGTCGCGACTGCTTCAGCTGCGAACGTCGACGTGGCAAGCATTGCGCTGGAGGCCAACGCCAGGATCGACATCAGTAAACAACGATTGCGCATTTTATAAGTACTCCTAACCGACATCGGGGTGATGCCGGCCTGCCGAGGTCGACCGCCTAGCAAGTGCTATGGCGGAAGGTTAACCCCCGATACCACTCGACGCGCATACCAAAGCGCGTTTTACCCTAATGACAAACAAATTCTTGGGCTGCAGGCTCTATTTCGCGGGCAATCCCTCGGCAAACCGCGGAGCAAGCTGGGCCACTGGCTTCGATTTCACCGGCACGGAGGCGCCATTGAGGCTAATCGCTTCTTCGTAGAACGATTCTAACAGGTCGATTTGAATGTCCTGCTCGAATCGTTCGACCACAGTGGCGTGTGCACGGGCTCCCATTTGCATTAACAGGTCCGGCGAACGCGTGATTAGCTGCATGGCCTTCGCCAATCCAACGTGATCTTCCTCCGCTACCAGGAAGCCGGTGCGCTCGTGTTCCACCGCCTCCGGGATTCCACCATGACGCGTCGCAACTACCGGTAACCCGGTCGCCATCGCCTCCAGAACCGAGTTCGGCACACCTTCCTGGTCTTGATTCGCCGATATTTCGCTCGGATGCAAAAACACATGAGAACTCGCATAAAGCGCAAGCAGTTTCCGTTGAGACAGAAATCCAACGAAATGCACGTCTCTAAGAATTCCCAATCCGTCGGCAAGCATCTCCAGTTCTGGTTGGAGAGGTCCCTTGCCAGCGATGTAAAATTCCGCTTTGGGATTGTCTTTCTTAAAAACCGCAAAAGCGCGCAAGCTCGTCGCAACGCCCTTTTTCGGAATCAACCGGCATGCTTGCACGACTCTCCATTTTCCGTCGCTCGGTGGCTGCCTACCGACGAATGGAAATTCATTGAGTGGGATACCCGTGCGATTGATTCGCAGTTTTTCCGGCGGACAGCCCAAGTGGATCAATCGGTCGGCCAGCGATTGGGAGCGCGCAAACACGAGCGGAACCGCTTTGAAAAGACGGAGCAGCTTTGCCGGATAATCCTTGATCTCTTTTTTGTGGGCGACATCCGCGCCATGAAAAGATACGACGCACGGTTTGTCCCACTGCTCGATGAAAGGGAGCAGGTGCACGCCGGTATGTCCAAAATAGATATGCATCAGATCGGCGCCATTCCGCTCCAACAACGAGTCCAGCGTTTGATACTCGCCCCGATAGACAATCGGAGGGCGTCGCTCCACGAATTTCAGCCAACCGTGGACGAGCAGGTTTGTGCGCCTTTTTGGTATAACTTCTATAGCGGCAAACGGAAATCGTTCCGCGTTCTGGACCTCTTTTGTGACGACGAAAGTATCGACACCGCGCAGAGCTTTCACTTGCCGGTAAATATGCAACATCTCCGGCTTCAGAAAGCTGGAGCAATAGCTCGCTACGACCCGCCTGCCCATAAGTCGCGGCAGTCTCGCTAGAGATTCTTGGCTTGTCCACCCTTAATTGGGAAGGAGATGTCCTGGTCGCCCGTCATTCTCTCTGCCAACGCCTGCTTTAACCTATCGATCCCCTCCCCATTCGTGGCCGACACCGGAACAATGCTGATCTTGGGAAATTTCTCTCGCAGCATCTCGAGATTTTCGTTCGCGTTCGGCAAATCCATCTTGTTCGCGACGACTAACCACGGCCGCGATGAAAGCGTCGGATCGTACAGATCAATTTCCTTTCGGAGATTCTTTAAATCCTCCACCGGACTGCGCCCCTCGCTCCCAGCAACATCGATCACGAATATCAAGATGGGGCAGCGTGTGATGTGACGCAAAAATTCGTGACCCAGGCCAAGTCCGCGATGCGCTCCTTCGATCAAACCGGGAATGTCTGCGATCGTGGCATGACGATAACCCGGCAACTCCATCACGCCGACGACCGGATGCAAGGTGGTGAACGGATATGGCGCGACCTTTGGCCGGGCAGCCGAAAGTTTTCGCAGTAATGTCGATTTGCCTGCATTCGGGTAACCAACCAACCCAGCGTCCGCAATCGTACGCAGCTCCAGTAGAAAATCTCCATGCTCGCCCTCTTCGCCGTCGGTGTATTGCCGCGGCGCGCGATTACGCGAGCTCTTGAAATGCACGTTGCCTTTCCCTCCTTCTCCGCCGCGGCAAAGCACGAATTCCTCTCCGTCTCGCACAAGATCGACGATTAAATCCATTTCTGATTGCGGATTGCCGATTGCGGATTGATCGGAGTTGGACAACGGGCGTTTTTGTTCTTCGGCCTGCCAAACAATCGTGCCGACGGGAACTTTCACGATCTTATTCGCGGCTGCGCGCCCAGTCATTTTCTTCCCTTTGCCGTGGGTGCCGTTTTTCGCTTTGATAATCGGCTCATAAAAAAGACCGGCTAAATTATCCACATGCCGGTCCGCACGTAGAATCACATCGCCACCCCGTCCACCGTCACCACCGTCCGGTCCGCCTTTGGGCACAAATTTTTCGCGTCGAAAACTCACGCAACCGCGACCGCCCTTTCCAGCTTGGGCAAGTACTTTGATTCGATCTAGAAACATGGCGCGTTCAAGTTGCCATTAGCACCAACGTATGTCATCCCGAACGAAGCGCCTGCCACGCCGTAGCTTTAGCGAAGGCGGGAGGGACCTCACTTACGACCATGGTTCACGCGGTTTACCTTGAGTAATACAGGACCGAGCGTGGGATCCTTCACTTCGTTCAGAATCACCCACAGCCGAAAGTCACCTACTCAACGGGACCCTTGCCTGTCTGTTTGCGCAAAAATGTGATGCGAGTAACGAACACTGCCACGATTTTTGCTTTTCGCTGCGAGCGCTGTTCAACGGAACTGCGTTTTGAGCGTCTAATTGGCATTAATAACCGGAGTATTCGTCTTCTTCATAAAACATGAAAACATCCTTCATCATCATCGCGCTCCTGAGCGCGTTCAGTTTGCAGGCTCAAACAGAATCGCCAGTCCAGACGGCTCAAAGCGTCTCGCCAGCCAACCAGAATCCCCTGCCGCTGGATCCGAAGAACATGGATACAGCCGTAAAACCGCAGGATGATTTTTATCTTTATGCCAATGGTGGGTGGTTAAAACGCAATCCTGTGCCTCCGGAATATTCGCGCTGGGGCAGCTTCACTGAGTTGGAGGAGAAAAATAATGAAGCGCTCCACAAGATCGCGGAGAGAACTGCAAATGCCCATGTCGATGCAAAGGCGGCACCGGAAGTGCAAAAAGTCGGCGATTACTACGCGAGCGGCATGGACGAAAAAACAATCGAAGCGACGCGAATCAATCCACTTGAAGACGAGCTAAAGCGTATCGACGCGATCAAAGATCGTGCCGATCTGCTGAGCGCAATCGCGCGACTGCACACGATTGGTGTCGATGCATTCTTCGAATTTGGCTCCGGCCAGGATGCAAAAGACAGCACGCGCGACATCGCGCAGGCACACCAGGGCGGACTTGGTCTTCCCGACCGCGATTATTACACAAAGACTGACGAGGACTCGAAAAAGAAACGGGCTGCATACATCGATCACGTCACAAAGATGCTGACGCTGCTCGGCGAGGCGCCGAGCAAAGCTGCCGACGACGCCAGGAAGATCATGGCTCTGGAGACTTCTCTCGCCAAAGCATCCCGCACGCGCGTAGAGCTGCGCGATCCCCAAAAGAACTACAACAAAATGTCACAGGCCGATCTGCAAAAGCTCACGCCGGACTGGAATTGGGCTGATTATTTTAAAGCGATTAATCTCACCCAGCCGGGTGACATTAATGTGGGCCAACCCGACTTCTTCAAGGCCGCTAACGCGATGTTCACCAAAACATCCATCGACGATTGGAAAACCTATCTGCGTTGGCATTTGATCGATGCCGCCGCATCGGAATTATCGAAGGATTTTGTAAACGAAGATTTTAATTTCAATCAGGGCGTTCTGCGCGGCACAAAGGAAATCAAGCCGCGTTGGAAACGCGTGGTCGCTTCTACCAATGGCGCCCTCGGCGAAGCACTGGGCAAGCTTTATGTTGCCGATTATTTCCCACCTGAAGCCAAGGCGCGCGCCTTGGAAATGATTAACAACCTGAAGGCTGCGTTGGCTGACCGCATCAAAACCGTCGACTGGATGGACGAACCGACCAAACAGCAAGCGCTCAAAAAACTCGCGGCCATGAACGTCAAAATCGGTTATCCGGATAAATGGCGCGATTACTCGCTGCTCAAGATCGACAGAAGCTCATATGTCTCGAACGCCATGCGAGCCGCGAATTTCGAGGCAAATCGCGATCTCAAAAAAATCGGCAAACCGGTCGATCGAAGCGAATGGGGAATGACGCCGCCGACCGTGAACGCCTACTACAACCCAATGATGAACGAGATCGTATTCCCAGCGGGCATTTTGCAACCGCCGTTCTTCGATCCGACAGCCGATGACCCCGTCAATTACGGCGGCATGGGCGCGGTAATCGGACACGAAATGACGCACGGATTTGACGATCAAGGTCGGCAATTCGATGAAGTCGGAAATTTGCGCGACTGGTGGTCGAAGCAATCAGCGGAGGAATACGACAGGCGTCGCAAAGCGGTTGTTGATCAATATTCGGAGTATCAACCGCTGCCAGGAAAGCATATTAATGGGGAACTGACGCAAGGCGAAAACATCGCAGACATCGGCGGCATCAAACTCGCATATGCCGCGCTGCAAAAAGCGCTCGATAAGAACCCACAGGCGCGCGAACAAAAGATCGACGGGTTCACGCCGGAACAGCGCTTCTTTCTCGGCTGGGCCCAGGTGTGGCGGGCGAATCAGCGTGAAGACGACTTGGTACTGCGTTTGAACACCGATCCGCATTCACCAACTCATTACCGGTGCAACGGTCCAATCTCGAACATGCCGGAATTTCAGCAGGCATTCGATATTCCCAACGATTCGCCAATGGTTAGGCCGGCAAACAAACGAGTGAATATTTGGTGATCAATCTTTTGTAGGGCGTCTGTGCCAGACGCCAATCGTTAGGAATCGGCGTTTCACAGAAACGCCCTACAATTCCTTTACTCCTGCGCAATCTTCCCGCCCCACGAGAGGATCTTCGCTTTCGCGCCGGCCGCTTCAGCTTCCTTGATGTTGCCGGCGCGATTGTAAAATAGCGAAAGGCTGGTCCAGCCGATCTGATCATTGGGCCGAAGCTCGACTGCTTTCTTTCCCGCTTCGATTGCCTCGGTAAAACGCCCCAGTTTCATCAGCGCCATTCCAAGCGCGTGCCAGCCGTCAAAAAAGTCCGGAGTCATCTGCACACAGCGCCTGTACTTTTCCACCGCACTGTCCAGGTCGCCGACGGCCAGATCGCCGGTGGCGTCGTCAAAAATTTCGTCGACCGTCATTTCTATTATTCGTCCTTGTCCTCACGGACGATTTGGTCGGGACGTCACCGCTTTATCAGTTCGCGGTTAGCCTTTCGTATATTGCAGGCCGGCGGCCTGGCCACGGTCACGCAGCCATTCCATTAAGACAATTCGCCGTTTGTTATCCAGAAGCTGTTTCTCGTAGGCTGTCTTCTTCTCCGAGGCGCTCGCGGCGGCTAATGGTTCCCGCTTTTCCAAAACTGCCACAAATCCATTTTCACCCGCTGGGAAAAAATCGCTGGCCTCGCCCGGATTCAGAAATGCTACAGCTTGTTTAATGGCAGGAAGATCTGCTGGTTCATTCTTCTTCGGTTCTTTGTTTTGTGATTCTGGTTTCTCCTCTTCGACGATTGAAAATGGCGCGATCTTCTCAACTTTCCCGCCGCTGTTTTGAATCGCCGCCTCGAGTGGTTGTCCGGACTGCTTCGCTTCGCGCAATTGTTGAACCACATTTGCCGCTTTCGTCGACATTAACTCCTTTGCCTTCGATTTCTTGAGGGTCTCTACGATTTTCGGTTTCGCTTCTTCGAGTGTGAGCGGACGCGCCTCAGTAATCCCTGCGAGATGCAAGATATAGAATCCATCCGCTACCTGAACCGGATCGCTGTTCGGCTCCTGCGCGGAGAGCTTGAAAGCAGCGGACGCAAGTTGCCCATCGCCTTTCAACTGCGGGTCGGGCTCCGTTTTGGTAAATTCGCCAGTCTCATGCACCGGCAACTGAAATTTCGCAGTGGCCTGTTTAAAATCTGCACCTTTCTCCAACAGCGCCTGGGTCACGTCAGTCGCGCGATCGGACAGCTTTTGCAAAGCCTCGATACGCTCTTTCCCGCTTAATTTCTTTTCCTCATCAGTCAGCGCGAGGCTGACAAATTCGACCTTGCGTTTTTCATCAGTTTTGAGCTCGGCCTTGTGGGCGTCATAATGCTTTTTTACCTCCTCATCGCTCACCGCGACGTCCTTACCCAGATCAGCGGACTGAAATCGAATAACAGTCACAAATAAGGTGTCGTGACCACGCTCAAAATTTTCATCCAGCTCGCCTTTGGGAACTGTAACGCCAGCCCCTAAAAGCTGTTTAATTTGATTTAATGACAACTGGTCGCGGACCAGTTGCTCGATGTGCTCTTCCGCTAGACCCATCGGGGCCAGCGCATTCTGCACAAAGTCACTAAACTTTTTTATGTCGAATCCAGAGTCGCCTTGAAACGCCGGCAACGTGCGCACAACCTCAGCAATCTCAGAGTAACCAGGACGAATACCGAGCCGAGCCGCTTCGTGCCGAAGGACCACCAGATTGACTACGAATTGGACTGCAGTCTGGTTCGGATTCATGCCGGCCCCTGCCGTCAAAGTCTGAACAAAATCTGACATGCCGAGGGCCTGTGCCAGAGTGAGCAGGCGTACCATCTGCTGCGCCTCCAACATCGAAAGATCCCGATCATAGATGCGAGCAAACTTGTCCGCGCGCATCGCCCCGTAATCCGGCCGTTGCACAAAATAGAAAATGAACGGGATCGCCAGAATCGCGATCACGATCATCAGCCAATCCCGGTGCTTGCGCAGTAACTTCATCATAACGGGAGAAATTGTAGAGGCGGCTGTCCTCAGCCGCAAATCTGTAGCCGCCGCTCGGTGAGCGGCGCGATGCACGCGATGTATGCCACGTCAGCGCCGACGCTTCGCACAGCGAAGCGACTACAGTGCATTCGCTGTTTCGCGAATCATTTCCCAGGCTTCGCGCAAATGATCCTCAGTTGTGAGCACATTGCCCAGACCAATTCGCATCACTGTTCGGCCCCGCAATTTTGTCTGCGTTAGATAAGCGCGGCCGCTCGCATTGATTTCTTCCACGATATCGCTGTTGAGCTGGTCGATGATTGACTCGTTAGGTCGATTCGTGAGGTAGGGCGCGACCGCCGGGCGCGCCGCATCCGACGGACGGCTCGGCGACCTGTCCCTACCCACAAACCGAAAACAAACCACGCCCATGCTGACAGGCGCGGCGAGCTCGAAGCGATCGTCGTCCTTGATCCAATTAGCAAACAGGTTGGCTAGGCGAATATATTCTCGCAGCCGGGCGGCCATTCCTTCACGGCCAAAACTGCGGAAGATCACCCAGGCTTTTAACGCACGAAATCTGCGGCCGAGCTGGATGCCGTAGTCCATGTAATTCTTCTGCGCTTCGACTGTGTCGCCCCGCAAATATTCAGGCACAAGTGTAAAGACGCGGCGCAGCCTATCGAGATCGCGCACGTAAAGCACACTGAAATCGAGAGGAACAAAAAGGCTTTTATGCGGGTTTACGACGATGGAATCCGCTTCGCTCCAGCCGACTGTCAGTGATTTGTTCTCTGGCAGAATCGAGAAGCCGGCGCCGTAAGCGCCGTCAATGTGAAGCCACATCTTATTTTCGCGGCAGATCTTTGAGATCTCAGGAACAGAGTCAACGCTCGCGGTTGATGTAGTGCCGACTGTCGCAATCGCCGCCAATGGTTTGAAGTTGTCGCGAACATCGCGCCTGATCATTTCGCACAGCGCACTGGGATCCATACGAAATTGCGCGTCGGTCGGGACCCGCTGCACGTTTTCTTCGCCCAAGCCCAGCGCAATCGCCGCCTTCTCGGCCGAGCTATGCGCTTGTTCGGAAACGTAAATGCGAAACACTGGCGCGCCAGCACCAACCAGCCCGCGCTTGCGTACCGAAGGCGCAGCCTCTTCACGCGCCACAGCCAACGCGTGCATCACGCCCACGGATGCCGTGTCATACACCACGCCTCCAAACTCCTGCGGTAAGTGCACCCATTGCCGGATCCAATCGACCACCACCGTCTCGAGTTCTGTCGCGGCTGGACAGGTGCGCCACGTCATCGCGTTTACGTTGAGCGGCGCAGTAATGATTTCGCCCAGAATTGCAGGAGCAGTCGTGGTCCAACCGAAATAACCAAGAAACATTGGATGACTCCAGTGCACCATGCCGGGAACAATGACCCGATCGACATCGGCAAGAATTTCCTCGAACGGCTCGCCTTCTTCGGGGGGCTCGGCGGGGAGCGCCGCCAGAATCGCGCCCGGTCCCGCGACTGCGAAATTAGGCGCGACCCGTAACGATCCTATATGTTGCCGAAAATCTGCAATCCAATCCGCCAGTTCGTGCAATTGTCTGCGGAATTCCTCGGGTGGAGTATCACCAAGATTCTCTCGATTTCTCATTCTTTAGAAAAATCTCGGCTCTAAAAATGGTAGGGACGGACCGCTGGGCCGTCCGTCGGTTATCGGCGCGCCCGGCGGTCGCGCCCTACCAAAAATTGGGTTCATGTTAAAACGCGAAGCCAAAACTGAAATGAAACGCGCCGAAATCCTCGAACGGACGCGGATCGGGATTGACGCCGTAATCGAGACGAATCGGACCGACCGGCAGCTTGTAGCGCAAGCCCGCACCAACGGCATAACGCATATCGTTTAGACCGACGTCCTCTGATGTCGGCAAAAGATTGCCCGCATCAGTGAAGATTGCGCCCTGCAGTTCTCCCAGAATCGGGAAGGTGTATTCGATATTAAACACGGTGAAGAATTCTCCGCCGACGGGGTGCCCGTGATTATCATGCGGGCCGAGTTCGCGTTCGCCGAAGCTTCGCACCGTGTCCGCGCCGCCGTTGAAGAAACGCTCGTCTATCGGAAGAGCAGTCGCTTCATTCGGACCACTCCCATTGAGTGAATGAATAATGCCGGCGCGCGCGCCGAATGCCAGCGAGGACTGTTGGAACCAGTGCTGCAACGCGGTGCCTCCTTGATCTTCCGTCACACCGGGAGTGGTCACCTTCGGCGAAAACGGCAAATAATACGATACGGCCATCGTGCCTCGGACATATTCGATGTCGCTTCCGAAAGCGCTCGGTGCCAGGTCTATCGTGTTTTTGATCAGAAGCCCGCGGGGATTCACATACGGGCTTTGCCGCATATCCAGAGTGTTTGTAAGTCCGACCGTATTGACGACGTAATTTTTCGAGCCCGAGGAGGAACGTCGGCTTGATCTCTGAGTCAGTTATTTTCACATGACGCGCGGCGACGGTCAGACCGACCTCGTCGTATTTCGTAATCTTACGAGTGAGTTCGAATCGCCCGCCCAATTCGAATTTCGTGTAGCCATCGTAAGCGAAAGTGAACGCAGCAAGCCGGGCTCGGAAGAAAAAATCCGTATCGAAGAAGAAAGGGTCTTCATAGAGGATCTCGCCCTTGTAGCTGCGTTGTGAAACCTCTACCGATGTCGTGAGCGGCCGGCCATAGCCGAAAAGGTCGCGATCGCGCCATTGCACGCCGCCAATGGCGCCCTCGAAAGTGCCGTAGCCGACCAAAAAACCGAATTCCTTACTCTTGGCTTCCTCGGCCGAAATATCCAGGCGCAGAAGATGTCCATCCACAGGGACAGGTTTGATTTGAAGAACATTAAAAAGGCCGGTGCGCATGAGCGTGCGGAATCGCTCGTCAAGCGCTTCCGGGCTGTAGGCCTTTCCCTCCAGCTTGGTGAAACGTTTGATGACATAACTGGGACGCAGTCGATCGAGACCGCTTACAGTGACGCCGTCGAAGTAGTAAACGGGTCCTGCCGAAATCGTGATGTCCACCGGCACGCGGCCATTGACTGAGTCCTCCGGCAGGCCGCTGGCGACGACCTTCACGTCATAATAACCACGTGTCTTGTAATACGCCTGCAGGCGTCGCGGAATGTCTTCGATCCGCATATCGGTGTAAGGCCGCTGCAATAGATCCAGCATCTGCCCGCGCAGGGTTTCTGAATCGTAAATCGTGCGCCCATGAAACGAAATGCTGCCGAAGAAATATTGGCGTCCCTCGTGGATCGGGATGACCACGTCCACTGCGCTGATTTCCCGGTGAAACGTGTAACGCGGCGCATCGACCACCGCATCCAAAAATCCCTCGGCGAGATAGAAACGATGCACCAGGTTCGCTCCTTCCTGCAGGTCAGCGGCAACGAAAGGCAGTCTTTTCTCCGTCCTTGAATACCGTTCCCGCGTCGGTCCAACTGCGTACTCAAAAAGCTTGTCGCTTGGCTCTCGCACATTCCCATCGAAGACGATCGTCCCCACCGTATAACGCGCACCCTCTGTGATATCGAGGCGCAACCGGTTCTGCGATTCGATCGTGTAATGCACATTCACGTCCGCATAGCCATGCTTGCGGTAGAAGACTTCGAGGAAAAACGCGAGATCGTCGCCGCGCGCCGGACTTAGCCCGAAGTCTTCGATGGTGGTGATTTCCTCCTTCAGAGCGGTGCGCAGCTCTTTTTCCTTGAAGGCTTGCTCACCGCGAAATTCAATGATGCTCGCCTGCTTCGCGCGCTTTTCCTGCTCTTTCACAACCGCCTGGCGCGCTTCTTGCCTTTCTTCGGGGCGCGCAACATCGACCGCGGTTTGTGCCGGGACGTCGATTGCAAGGGCCACACTTCCTAGAAAGAAAATGAGCCTAAAGTAGCGCGCCTTAGCCAAAACAAGGATTGACGATTTCTTGTATCTGGCTAGCGCCAAAGGCGCACGATCATTGAAAGCCTGGGGCAACGCCCCATGATGTATGGCCGCGAAACAACCAGCGCTGAAAGCGCGATTCAATTCACCTGGTTGCTGACGGCGCGCTTTCAGCGCTTGTTCACACGGGCATTCGAGTTCCTGGGGCGATGCCCCAGGCTCATATGACACAGCGCCTTTCGCGCTAGGCAGATGCGGTTTTTTAGTTGCCGCAACGTAATTGGGAAATCGCCAGTCCTTGAGATATCGCTGACGATCTTCACACATTCTAACGAAAACGAATCAGATACTTAAGCATCCCGCGATAATCGCCGCCGACGCCGACATCGCCAACAAGCACAAATTGATCACTTATTTTGAATCTGGCGCTAACCTCCTGACGACCGGTTCGAGGATCGACAGCGCCCACGTCCAAATCGAGACGGTTAAAAAATTCGTTGTTCTGGGTCGGCTCACCCTTTTTGAAAACCTTCCGGTAAAGCTGTTGAACCAGTAACATGGCGGCCCGGCCCGCCAGGACATTGCCGCGACCGGACAACTCTTGCCTGGTGGCGCCTGTGGCGATCAAAGAAATAATTTCCTCCTGCGGCAGAGGCGGTTCGCTGGTGAAAATGGCTTCCGGCGCAAGCATGGTCCCGTAAACATAAACGCGCACCGTGTAATCGCGGATCACCGACGTGCCGCGCAGCTCCAGCCTGGGGTTCGTTGAATCGCTCGGGTCGAAATAAAGAAAGCCCTGGGAAACCTCCAGCCGGCTGAACGGCAGCGTTGCTTCTACATTTTCCAGACGCACCGTTCCTTGCAATTCTGGATGCAGACCTGTTCCCGTAAGCTTTATGTCAGCGATCGCGCCTCCTGTCGCCAGATTCCCGCGAATCAGCACAGGATCTTTTGTTTTGATTGCGACATCGAATTTCCAATCGCGGAGTGGCGGATCCGGAATAGAAATTTGCGGCCGCTCTGTTGGCGGCTCGGGCGCTGGTCTGCCAGGCAGGCCAATAGGAATGAGGTCGATATTCTTTAAAATATGACTGTTTGTCATTGCGACGTTGCCGCTGACTGTTGCGGTCGCGAACGGCCCCTTCACCGTTATGTCGGCGTCCGCGCGAGCGGTCAAAGTATCGTTTCGCGCAACCAACACGCTGTTGGCTTTCAATTGCAGATCCAGGGTCGGTTCGGTCAGCTTTGGAAAAGTGACGCGGCCACTCATGGTAAAAGGGCCGCCGGCCAGATCGCCACCGAATCGTTCCAGGCTAAGAGCGTTCTGTGCGAAGCTTAAACGCGCACCAAAATTCGTTAGCGCCGGAAGCGTTGCATTTGTAAAACGCGCAACGTTCACTGTCACATCGCCAGCCCCGCTAAAGACCGGGTTGCCGATCGTTCCACTTACATCGACATCCAATCCAAGGTTGCCATCGAGTTGTTCCAGTGCCGGAACAAATTGCCGAACAAAATTCACGGAGCTGCGTGGAAGACGCGCCTTTGCAGTGATGGGTGTATCGTCTGGCAATTTCCGGGCGCGAGCAATCTTGGGAATGTCGAAAGGAATATTCGCGTTGAGCTCGAGAGGCTGAATTCGCGCCTGTTGTAGTTTACCCAGCACCGTCAAGCGATCGTGCACGGCCTGAGCGTTCAACTCAAATGTCGCGGGCTCCATTTTCGGCCAGCGATCATTTCGCAAATCACGCATCTGCAGCTTGAGGCTGGCATTCAAGTCTTTGATTGTTCCGTCTGCGTCGAGCCTCGCGTTTAACGTACCGGAGGTCCCGGCTTTGATCCCGAGATCGCTGAACAATTTTTTTAGATCCAGGTTTTCCGATTGAACCGTAGCAAATACTTTGCCGGACGATGGAATCGTAGCGGCATTCGTTCCAAGATTTTTCCACACCAGTGGGAAAGAAACATATCCCGATGCGAACCTCGCCGGGCCTTGATCGAGTTGAATCCTGGTTATCTCCAGCGTCTCGCCCTTTGCCTGAGCAACGGCCTGAAAATCGGTGTTGCCGCTAGCGAAAAAGATGATGGGCACCTGAAGTCCTTCCGGCGAATAGGACGCATCAATATTCGCACGGAGCGGTTGCGCATTCCCATAACGTCCCTTGTCGAAAACGAATTTCAGATTCCCTGAGCTTTTGGAGATTTTCGCGTCACCATTTCCTTCCCAATCAAGTGTGACTGAACCTGCCAATTCGTTCTGATTACCAAAAGTGCGAAGCAGCGGTCGAAGAGTCGATAAGTTCGCTACACGCGCCGAAACCTTGCCATCGTAACGATAAGGCCGTCGCAAATTCAGTTTTCCGGTCGCGTTAACGAAATCCGAATCGTTTAGACTCGCCCTGCAGTCGTTTAGATACACGACGTTATTTGAGATTGAACATTGCGTGCTCAGCTCCCGAAAAACCAGGTCCCTCATTTTCAGATTTGATCCGGAAATCGAAATCTGCCCGTTGGCTGTCTGCTGTTTCCATTCGATTTGCGCGGCCATTTGTAGTGGCCCGCTCAACCTGTTCGGAGAATCCGCGATCCAGAAGTCGCCAAGCTCTGGCGCGTTGAGCCTGAAATCCAAATCAGCAGGTTGCAACGAAGCCTTGCCAACCTCCTCCGGGAGCTTGTAGCGCCCGCTAACATTTAGTTCGTTTTGATTTCGCCGCAGATTTAACCGATCGAGCCCGAGGACATCATCGCTTCCGTTTAGCGATCCTTCTATCGAATCAATGATGTGATCTCGATAGTGTATGCCGGCCAAATTGAACTCCATTGCAGTGCGAAGATCTGCAAACCACGGTCGTTTAGTATCGGCGCGCGCTACGCTTTTGGACGCGCGCAGCGTAGAGTTCAGTTTCTCAATTGTTCCATTCGCAAACCCAATTGACTCTGCAGTCACGCCAAGGGTTGCCTCTATTTTCGCATTAACGATGTCGATCTTGCCGGTGAACTGAGCCGAGCCGGTCAATTGCGCAGGTATTCCTGTGGTTAGTCGTTGAAGATCAGGCGCAGTCCCGGCAATTTCCAGAGTCGCAGGAGTCCGGCCGAAATCTTCGATAACCGAAGGCAACTCCATTGTTCCCGCGAAGATGAAGCTCGTTCTTGTCCTGGACGATGTCCGCCGATCGCACAATCGCTTTGCCCTGTTCTGCCGATACTTCGAAAACGCCGGTGTCGAAATGGATTTCCGGACGATCCACATTGCTGATCTGCAGCGACCCCGATCCACTCCACGTACGCGGAACATCAATTGTCCCAGTTCCATCAACAGCGAGTCGCTCGATTCTCCCGGAAAGAGGTTCCTCCGGGTAAAAACAAGAATTTGTTCAACGATTCTGTCGCAATTTTTTGCGCGGCCACGTTTATTTTTGCGTTCAACGAAGATCCTGTTTCGGTTAACGCAGCCGACGCGGACAATTGGCCGCCGCCAATCGCGCAATCGAGTTTGAATCCGAGCGTCTTGTCGTCGATGCGCGATGCATCAATATTTAAGAGACGGACCTGTTCCTCCTCGCTCAGAGTCAGATCACGCAGAACAAGGTTCTTGCTTGCGTAGGAAGCTTGCCCGGAAATTCTGGACCAACTGTCGCCGGAGGGAAGCTGCAACCTTTGGATCCGCACGTCGCCCGGACTGCGCGGATTCAAATCAAGATCGACGTGTTCGACGACGAAATCGTTAGGCTTATTTCTGATTACCAGTGTTACGTCTGTAAGTCGAATCCGCTCCGGAAATACCGAAGGCAATGTCAGCTTTTGTTTCGGATGCGGTTTGCGTGGCGGCGCTCTGGCCGGATTCAACACAACCTGCGCAGAACGCAGTTCGACATCTTCCAAAAAATGAGAGAGCCCATGTCGCGCCAATCCGAACAAACTGTAATCAACATAGAACTGGTCGATATCGATCGATTCGATCGCTGATGCCCCCGTCGGCAAGGCGCGAAAGTTTCGTACAGTCAGATGACTAAAAGGATTGCCTTCCAGGCGAAAATCGATCCTTAGATTTTCTCGGGCAGCGTATCGCAGTACGATCTGCCGACCGATTGCCAGCAAAATTGGACGATGAAAAATGATCAGCAGGGCCGCGCACACAGCGAGGCCAATCAACACACGATGCCTAATCCGCCCGGGGCGCCGCACCTCTTCCTGATCGTTTTCGGCCACCAGAGCGATTGTATTGCCGCCTTCTAAGAGAGCAAACAACAGATTCCGCGCCGACCTCCGACTTCATCATTGCGTGCAGAGACCTATGGCGTGACGCTTTCCAAGTTTCCGAATCATGAATCCGGACAAGCTGTTTGACTATCTTGAGGGCAGATTACCTGCGGCAGAGCGCGCCGGGTTGGAACAGCGATTGATCTCAGACAAACAGCTCCAACGCGAGCTAGCGGTGGCGCGCAGGATTCACGCGGGAATGCGCGGCGATTCTCGCGAAGTTCTGCTGCCGCCACGATCCGATGTCACGGAGCAAGGCCGTAAAATGGCCCTTCGCGTCGGCACGGCATTCATAATCCTCATGGCGGTCAACGTCGGCATCGGCCTCTGGTTAATCGCGCGACACGAAACCAGGAACCCAAATCGGGCGTTGCTTGAAACGCAAATGCGGAAGCAGATCACAAATTCTTTGGAGAACGCAGCGGCGAGCTTCACCCCTGCGCCGCTAGGTGTTGGTGAAATCATGATCCCCGCAGCAACTGGGAAACTGGAATCAGTTGCTGACGAAGTAGTCACCATCGCAACTCGACTCAGCGGTTCTGCTACCAAAGGTCTCGCGGATCAGGGCCGTCTCAGTGTCCTTGTTGATCTTCCATCAAATCGGGAGCCGGAATTTCGCGCAGCGATTTTGACGATGGTCGGGGAAACGCCGGGGTCACCGACCCCAGCTACAACGACGCAACCATCGGGATCGACAATCCCGGCTACAGAGGAGAAGAAGAGTTTCGTTGTGCAAATTGTCGAGCAATCAGCAAAGTGAGATCGACCGTTTTGCATGGCAGCTTGTCATTCTGATCCCGCAGTCGCGGGAGAAGAATCTCAGGTTATCCCTTTGTTACCGGTGACGAAGCCAATAGTCAGAGATGTTTCGCTTCGCTCAACATGACAGATAGCGTCAAAGTGAGCTCATGATCGCAGTGACGTTTGCTTTGCCGGCTGAAAGCGCGGAATTCTTGCGCTCGCTCAGCAACAAATCCCGAGTCTGAGCGCGATGGCGTCAGAACAATTCGCGGCAAGATCGAGGATCGCGCGATTGAAGTTCTTCATACCGGTGTCGGGGAGAAGGTTTGCCGACAACGACTTGGAAAATTCCTGTCCGCCCGCCGTATGGCGGGACGGATTCGCGGTGGCGAACAGGATCAGCAGTTCGACTGTTTGATCAGTGCCGGCTTTGCCGGAGCGCTCGATAATGATCTGAAAATCGGTGATCTCCTTTTGGCAGAGAATTTTTCCACCGTTCGACCTAAGTGAGGCGCGAGCATCGCTTTCAGGTTTGCACATTCATATCGCGAATCTTTTGACTGTGCCGGCGTTGATCGATTCTCCCGAAGAGCGAAACAAACTTGCGCTCACATCGGGAGCAGTCGCGGCGGACATGGAGACGGAATTCATCGCGCGAGCCTGTGCCGCCTGCGGCATTCCACTGCTTTCCCTCCGAGTAATCAGCGATACGCCTCACAACCGTTTGCCGGCTCCAGCCAATGTTCTGTTCGATATCGAACGCCAGCAAACTCGAATGCTGAAGCTAGCGACACACCTGCTTGCACATCCAAGTCGCGTCCCACGCCTGGCCCACTTTGCAAGCCGGATCGCGCACGCACGAAAGATTTTAGCGGATGCGCTGGTCGCTGTCGTGCGAACGCTGTAGCCGGGGGGCCGCCGATCCCGGCAGCGGGATCTCGCGCCGAGGACTGAGAGGCCGCGGTCAGCGCCCGCGGCTACAGCTGTGCCGGCTCGATGTGAACGAGCACGTCGGCAATGCGCGAGTCGTCTTGCTGGATTGCGGCTTTTACTCGATGCGCTATCTCGTGGCCTTCGTGCACGGAAATTTTGCCATCCACTCCGACGTGGAGATCGACATAGAAATCCAGACCCATCTTGCGAGCACGGCATTTTTCGACTTCGATGACACCGGGGACGGCCATGGCAACCGAGGAAATGGCTTTGACGATTTTTCGCGGCGCGGTGTCCATGATTTCGTAAAATGCCGGCCGCATCAGCCTGATTCCATTCGCCGCGATCACCACGCAGGCGAAAATGGCGGCCCAATCGTCCGCACTCTGCCAACGCTTGCCACCGATTAAGGCCGCTGAAATTCCGACGAACGCAGCGGCAGACGTGAGCGCATCGCTGCGATGATGCCAGGCGTCTGTTTGCACCGCAGTACTTTCAACGTCTCGGCCGATCCGGTTAACGTAACGAAACAAAGTTTCTTTTATCACGATCACCACGATCAATATCACCAGCGTGTATGGCGCCGGCGCGTGATGCGGCAGAAAGATTTCGCGAACGCTTTGAATGGCGAGACCAACTGCGGCAGCCAGGACCCCGACTGCAACAATGACGGCAGCAATCGGCTCCGCTTTTCCGTGGCCATAGGGATGCGAAGCATCCGGCGGACGCGACGCAACTTTCAGCCCGCTCCAGATGACGAACGAGCCGGCGATGTCGAGTGCCGATTCGATGCCATCGGCAATGAGGACATAGGCGTGACCGAATACGCCGCCGAGAATCTTTGCCACCGCGAAAATCGAATTCACGACCATGCCAAAAAGAGCAACCCGTGCAGCGGTCTGCCAGGCAGACGAAGTCATCCCGCCAGGCGCCCGACGCGTTTGCAGATTGTCTACAGAGGCTTGAGGATGCTGGGGCGAGGGCATCATGAAAACTATAAACGCAGCCGTGTACGAAACGCACGGAAATCCGGCGGATATGTTACATATCGAATCACAACCGTGGCCAACGCCAGCTGCCGGCGAGGTCATCGTGAAAATGCGCGCAGCCCCGATCAATCCGGCCGATTTAAATCAGATCGAAGGAAAATATCCGGTGCGAGCAGAACTGCCGGCGACGCCCGGGTTCGAAGGCGCAGGAATCGTCGTAGATGTCGGCTCGGATGTAAAAGGCTTAACGAGTGGCGCCCTGGTGATTTTGCCACACAACGTCGGAACGTGGCGCGACGCCGTTGCTGTGAACGCCGACGAACTGGTTGTCGTCCCTGCTGACATCAAACCCGTGCATGCGGCGATGTTGAAAATCAATCCGATGACTGCGTGGCGTTTATTGCACGATTATGTCGAGCTTGC
The DNA here is from genome assembly GCA_963836455.1 of uncultured Verrucomicrobiae bacterium. GTDB lineage: Bacteria > Verrucomicrobiota > Verrucomicrobiia > Chthoniobacterales > UBA10450 > Udaeobacter. The sequence continues at coordinate 59,436 of CAWIJH010000013.1, read as the reverse complement.
ACGCGGTGACTGGCTGATTCAGAACGCGGCGAATTCCGCTGCGGGGCGCGCCGTGATTCAAATCGCGCGCCAGCTTGGTTACAAGACAGTGAATGTCGTCAGGCGCTCGGAACTAATCGACGAATTGCGAGCGGAGGGCGGTGATATTGTCCTGGTCGATAGCGAAAACCTTCGTCGCGAAGTGGAAGACTCGATCGGCGGCCCGCCGATTCGTCTGGGATTGAACGCTGTCGGTGGCGAAAGCGCCCTGCGCCTGGCTAATTGCCTCGCTCCGGGATCAACGCTGGTGACTTACGGAGCGATGAGTTTGCAGCCGCTCAAAATCCCAAACGGGCTCCTAATTTTCAAAGACCTCCGCTTCCGTGGTATTTGGATCAACAAATGGTACGACAACGCAACCCCGGCTCAACGAATGGAAGCGTTTCAACACCTGTTCGAGATGGCGAAATGCGGTCTGCTGCAAACGAAAGTGGAGAAAGCTTATCCATTGAGCGAAGCGAAGACAGCCGTTGCGCATGCAGCACGCGGCCAGCGTAGCGGCAAAATCATTTTCGAGTTTGCCCAGTGATTCGACTCCGAAGGTTTCTGGGCCCCCCGCCTCTCCCCTTGTGAGGGGAGAGGACTGAGGTGAGGGGTCTTCACTCCACCGATGCAACCCTCACCCTACCCTCTCCCTTTCAAAGGGAGAGGCGATTCTCAACGACGCACTAGAAAAATCTCTTGGAGTTCGACTGAAAATGTAAATCCAAGAAGCCGGGCCTTCCAGCCACCGAGCTCATTTTCGAATTTGCGGCGTAGCCGCAGGGGTGTAGCCTCGAAAATGGTGCGTTCCTTTCCCATTCGCGCATTGTTTCTTCTCGGACTAGCCAGCAGTCTCACCGTAGGTCACATCGAATGCGCCGCTGTTCCCCAACCCGGGGATTTGCGCGCAGCGGGGAAAGTAGAGTTTCCGATATCGTGCGCGTCTTCTGTCCAATCTGAATTCTCCCGCGGCGTGGCGTTGCTGCATTCATTTTTTTACGAGGAGGCGCGACGTGTTTTCACTTCGGTAGCGGAGCGCGACCCGAAATGCGCGATGGCTCAGTGGGGAATTGCCATGACATGGTGGCATCCGATCTGGACACCTCCGACTCCCGATGAGATGAGCGCCGGTAAGGCGGCAATTGAAAAAGCAATGGCGATGAACGCCGGAACGGACCGAGAGCGAGGATTCATCACGGCGCTCAATGTGTATTACAATACGCCGGATAGTTCGAGCGCAGCCCCGGTTGGACAATCGTGTCATGGACCAGTCGGACCGCGTGACCGAGTGATCGCTTACGAAAAAGCGATGCACCAGCTGCGCGACAAGTATCCGGACGATTTCGAAGTCCAAACCTTCTACGCGTTCGCTGTGCTGGGTGTGGGTTATGCCACACCCAATGACACCCGTTTGTCAAAGCAACTTGAGGCGGCCGCCATCTTCGAAAAGCTGTGGAAAGAGAACGCAAACCATCCTGGTGTAGTTCACTACCTGATCCATTGCTACGACTATCCCGTCCTTGCCCAACGAGGACTGGCCGCGGCACAAAGTTATGCATCCATTGCGCCGTGGGTACCTCATGCGCTGCACATGCCGTCGCACATCTTCACACGCCTGGGAATGTGGGATGAATCAGTCGCTGCAAATCGGGCTTCGGCTGAAGCTTCCCGCGCATACGCAGCCATGCGCCATCGCGACGCCACCGAAGCCGAAGAGTTACATGCGCTCGATTACATGGCCTATTCTTATTTGCAGGAGGCCCGGGACACTGAGGCGAAAAAGATTGTCGATCTTGCGGCGAAGGTGCGAAAGACAAATCCCGAATTGGAATTCAGCGCGGCTTACGCGTTGGCAGCCATCCCGACACGTTACGCGTTTGAGCGAAATGATTGGGCGACCGCGGCGACATTGACCGTTCCAAATCTCCCGCACTGGTCTTTGTTCCCTTTCATGGAAGCCCTGATCGAATATGGTCACGCGCTCGGACGAGCGCATACTGGCGACCTTGACGGTGCGCGAAAAGCAATCGCGCGAATGCAGCAACTGCGTGACGCGACGAAGGATCCCAAGTTCGACTATTTCAAGAACCATCTCGATCTGCAGATGCAAGCGGCTTCAGCCTGGGTGGCAGCAGCGGAGGGAAAAAAGAACGAAGCGATTGACATGCTGCGGCACGCTGCGGATGCCGAAGACATTCTAGGCAAGCACCCGGTTTCACCTGGAGCGTTTGTTCCCATTCGGGAACAACTCGGCAGTCTCCTCCTCGAAGTTGGCCATTCAAAAGAAGCGCAGCAGGAATTTGAAGCTGCGCTCAAAATCTATCCGGGACGATTCAGAGGATTATATGGAGCAGCGCGAGCTGCCGAGCAATCTGGTGATAAGGAAGGTGCAACCCGTTATTACGCGAAGCTGGCGGCGCAAACCACAAAAGCTGCTGGCTCACGAGATGAACTGAGCCACGTCCGCGAATTCCTTACCGCCGAAGCTAAAGCAAAAGGTCCAAGTAACGTCAGCGTGCGCGAATAAAAACCGGTCGGCGCGTCTCGCGTCAAACGATTTGCGCAACCTGGGATCTGGACTTACCAACGAACGTATCGCCAAAGGCGAGGTAATTTGCCTGGCTGAGAGTTAACCGGACCGATTATACTTTCGCGTGCTTACCAGGCGCGACTTCATACGCACCGCGGCGCTCTTCGCGCTGGCGCCGCGCATACTGGCAGAACCCGAACGAGAGATTTGGGTCAATGACGTTCATTCGCAGCTCAATCGCACCCGCGTTCGTGAGCTTTTGACGCCGCGTACCCGCGACGAACTCGCACAGATTGTGCGGTCCGCATCACAGAAAACTTTGCCCATCTCCGTTTCTGGCTGCCGACATTCAATGGGTGGTCAGCAATTCGCCACAGATAGCATTTGCATCGATACGCGTTCACTCGATCGCGTAATTTCCTTCGATCGAGAGCGTGGTTTGATCGAAGCGGAAGCGGGCATCCGATGGCCGAAATTAATTCGCACTTATCTGGACGCTCAGGAGGTAGCGCAAAACAATGGGGTATCGCGCAAAAGCAAACCGGCGCAGACACATTTACCCTTGGCGGGAGCCTCTCCTCGAACGTGCATGGACGCGGGCTGGCGATGAAGCCGCTTATTTCCAATGTTGAGTCATTCACATTGATCAACGCCGAGGGAAAATCGATGCGCTGTTCCCGGGACGAAAACAACGAATTGTTCCGACTTGCGATCGGCGGTTATGGACTGTTTGGATTAATCGACAGCGTCACCCTTCGGCTTGTTCCCCGGCAAAAACTGCGACGCGTAGTCGAGATAGTTCGCGCGAGCGATCTGCCCAGGCGGTTTGAAGAGCGAATAGCGCAAAAATTTCTTTATGGGGATTTCCAGTTTTCAGTCGATGAGAAATCGCCGGACTTTCTCCAACGCGGGGTGTTTTCTTGCTACCAGCCTATTGACGAAGACGAACCAACAGTAGAGAAAAGGCAGCTACGCGATGACGATTGGCTGGAGCTTTTGCGATTGGCCTACACTGACCGGGAAAAAGCTTTCAAGCGTTACAGCGATTACTATTTGTCGACAAACGGACAGACTTATTGGTCCGACACAAATCAACTTGGCCCGTACCTTCCGGATTATGCGCAGCAGATTCGAACGCAGATCGGAGGCGACGAATCGAGCCTGATCATAACGGAAATTTATGTTCCACGAGCGGACCTTCCTGACTTTTTGGCGCAAGCGGCGGAACTCCTGCGCTCCAATCGAACAATCGTCATTTACGGCACAGTCCGGTTAATCGAAAAAGATAATGAAAGCTTTTTGGCTTGGGCCAGAAAACCTTACGCGTGCATCATTTTTAATTTACTCACGTTTCACACATCGACAGGCATTGAAGCGTCCGCGCGCGCCTTCCGCGGATTGATCGATTTGGCGATAGCCCGTGGCGGAAGTTATTACCTGACTTACCATAAATTCGCGAAGCCAGAGCAGGTCACGGCGTGCTACCCGCAGTTCAAAGAATTTCTCGAGCTAAAAAGAAAGTACGATCCGGCTGAGCGCTTTCAGAGCGATTGGTACCGGTACTACCGGAAGCTATTCACGGGCTGATGTCTGGGAGAAGCATTAGCTCGATTCTTTCATGCAGCCCTTTGCCATCATTGCCCTGGCTTTAATTCTTGCGCGCGCCGGCGCCGAACTGTGGCTGAGCCGACTAAATCGACGTTACGTATGCGCACACAGGAATGAAGTGCCGCCAGCGTTTCGAGGAATCATGGACGAATCGACATATCGCCGTTCGATTGATTACACGCTGGCCAAGAACCGCTTTGGAAACATCGTCAACGTATTTGATGCAGTGGTGTTGATCGCAGTGCTTTTTAGCGACCTGTTGCCATGGGCGCTTGAAAAATTCAGTACAACTTTCGGTACTTCCGTCTTGGCAATGGCTGGCTTCCTTTTCCTCGCGGGGATCACCTTGAGCATACCCGGATTACCATTCGACTGGTACGCGCAATTCAAAATCGAAGAGCGATTCGGTTTCAACACCACAAGCATGAAGATGTGGATCGTCGATCGTCTCAAAGGGTTGCTGCTCATCGTGGTATTTGGATATCCCTTACTTGTATTGGTGTTGAAACTGATTGAATGGACGGGCGCCAACTGGTGGATTTGGGCTACGGCAGTTGTTGTCGCGTTTCAATTGCTACTGATGCTCATCGCGCCGGCGATCATCATGCCGCTGTTCAACAAGTTTACGCCGCTGGGGGAAGGAGCCTTGCGCGAACGCCTGTTTGCACTGGCGCGACGCACAAGTTTTCCCACCCGGAGTATCGAGGTGATGGATGGCAGCAAACGCTCGCGTCACTCCAACGCTTTCTTCACCGGATTCGGACGATTTCGAAAAATCGTTCTGTTCGACACACTGATCGCACAGCTCACTGACCTGGAACTCGAATCGGTCCTTGCGCATGAAATTGGCCATTACAAAAAGCGCCATGTAGTGAAACTGCTCGGCGTTTCCATCGCCGGCATTGTTATCGCGTTCGCCGCCATCGCCTGGCTGGCGCGTCAGCAATGGTTTTATCATGCATTCAGTTTTGAGTATCGGGTAGGATTTGCCGCTACAAATGTCATTCCTGCGATGCTGCTGTTTGCGCTGCTGGCGGGGACGATAATTTTTTGGGTCTCGCCCTTCATTCACATCTGGTCGCGCCGTTTTGAATACGAGGCGGACGCATTTGCAGGTGCGACAATGGGAGAGCCGCAGTCATTGATTCAAGCGCTGCGGAAATTGAGCGAAAAAAACCTGAGCAATCTCACCCCGCACCCGTTCTACAGCAGCTTTTATTACTCCCATCCGACGTTGCTTGAACGGGAACGTGCGCTGCGAGTGACGAGCTAGGTCGAGTATGCCATGGCAGTTTTGCATGCGGCGGCTCACATTTTCCTTGTCATGTTGAGCGAAGCGAAACATCTCTGGGCTTTCGGTGGAGCGTTGCGGGAATAACAATCTGAGATTCTTCTCCCGCGACTGCGGGATCAGAATGACAGGCTTCTATTATGTCGAGAGTCATTGTTGTTGGGGCGGGAATTAATGGCGTCACCGCCGCGATCGAACTAAAGAAACGCGGCCACGGAGTGATCCTGGTCGATCCGGGACCATTACCGCATCCCCTCGCGGCATCTACCGACATCAGCAAAGCCGTTCGCGCAGCTTATGGAGCCGATGAAGACTACACAGAGCTCGCGGAACGCTCGATTAAACTCTGGCGCAAATGGAATGAAGAATTCGGAGTTGAGTTGTATCACGAGACTGGCGTGATGTTCGTGCGCCAACATGAAATGAAGCCGGGCGATTTCGAATACGAAAGCTTCAAAACACTACAACGGCGCGGACACAAGATTGAGCGCATGAATTCAGGCCAACTGTTGACGCGATTTCCAGCCTGGAATCCTGAATTGTTCCGAGATGGTGTACTTGAGTTCGAAGCGGGTTATGCGGAAAGCGGGCGCGTCGTTGCGGCGCTGATTGAGCGCGCGAAATCCGCCGGCGTGGACCTTCGCGAAAACTCCAGATTTTCTCATTTAGATGAAAGCGATGGTCGCGTGAAAGGAATCGCACTCGACAATGGCGAGCGCATTGCGGGCGATCGTGTTGTAATGGCCGTCGGCGCATGGACACCATATCTGCTGCCTTTCACGAAAAAGTTCTTTCGCGCCAGCGGCCAGCCTGTTTTCCACTTGAAACCTGCGCGGCCCGATCTTTTTGCACCTGAGCGTTTCCCTGTCTTTGGCGCGGACATTACGACGACGGGCTATTACGGATTCCCACTCAATCGCGACGGAATCGTGAAGATCGCAAACCACGGTCCCGGCCGCGAGATGTCGCCCGAATCTCCCCAACGGGCAGTTACTTCTGAGGACGAAGAGAACCTGCGGAACTTTTTGTCGTGGGCATTCCCGGTGCTGGCCGATGCTCCAATTGTTTACACCCGCGTATGCATGTATTGCGAAACGCATGATGGAAATTTCTGGATCGCGCCCGATCCGGAACGCGAAGGTCTCGTGATCGCAGCAGGTGATTGCGGACATGGATTTAAATTTGCCCCGGTGCTGGGCGAAATTATTGCCGATGCCGTCGAGGGAAAATCCAATCCGATTCTTGAAAAATTTCGTTGGCGACCAGAAGTGTCTTCGGGAGCCGGGACTGACGTAGCGCGCTTCCGAGGCGACCACGATCAACGGGATAATCGATCTCACAGTCGTTGACTGGGAATCTGCTATGCCCGGAGTTCTACGTGCAATCCGCCTGAACAAATGATGAATCGACTATCGCAATTTTGTACGCTCGGCGCGATCCTGGTGGCTTTGAGCAGCTGCAGCACCGTGACCGACCTGGTCACGTCGAAGCTACCGGAGAGTCATTCTGGCCGGCCCACCATCGTCGTGAGCTTGCGGAACCAGGAAGCCTATATCTACCGGGCGGGGTACATAACCGCGTCGTCTCGCATATCCAGCGGTCGCGAAGGATACCGCACTCCGACTGGTCGATTTCAAGTCATTCGCAAAGACGAAGATCATCGCTCCAGTGTTTATGGGGACTACGTTGATAACTCAGGCCGAATCGTGAAAGCCAACGTCGATAGCAGGCGTGACTGCAAACCACCGCATTCCCACTTCGTAGGCGCCCCAATGCCCTACTTTCTCGAGTTCTCCCCGGGCTACGGATTGCACCAGGGCTACCTGCCAGGGGAGCCTGCATCGCACGGATGCATTCGAATGCCTTATTGGAAAGCGCGTCAGTTTTATGACGCCGTTCACATTGGGACACCGGTGGTGGTAAAGCCTTAGACAAAAGGCATGTCGGTCGCGTTTCAGACGAGCAATAACGTAGTTTTACGGTCGCGCCTTTCAGCCGGCAACTATACGGCGATACAACGCTTCGTATTGAGGAACAACGCGATCTGCTGAGAACCTTTCTCGCGCGCGAGCGCCAGTCTGTTCGCCGAGGTCGCGGGCCAACTTCGGATTTTGCACCAACGCATCCAACGCAGAAGCAGCCGCGATTACATCCCCGAAAGGATATAGGGGATAAGAGTCGCCTAAAACTTCGGGGATACCGCCGACGCGAAAGGCAACGACAGGTTTACCATGAAATACGGTTTCAAGAATGCCCAGACCAAAGCTTTCGTATTCGGATGTGTAGAGTCCCGCGTCCGCGGCCTCCAAATACTCCTCCACCACAGCCATATTCTGGCGAACAATAACGATGTCGCGGATTCCTAACTCATCGAGCAATGGCTCGTAAGGTTCAAAAGGGCCGCCTGCGAGAACTAATAAACGAAGGCGCGATCGGCTCTTTGAGATAGCGATCGTGCGCAATAAAAGGTCGATGCGTTTGACCGGACGCAAATTCGACATGTGCAGCACAAGAAATTTGTCGTTCACGTCCAGGTTGAGTCGAACTTCTTCGCGACTCCTCTTCGGTTTATTAGGAGCGAAGAAATTCGGAATCACTTCAATCGGTCGTTTCAACGAAAAAATTTCCTGGGTTTGATTCCGAAGATTTTCTGAAACGGCGGTCACGGCATCGGAGTGCACAAGGGCATGTTCGATGGCGGTGCGGTAATCGGGATCCTGCCCCAGCAGAGTGGTATCGCTTCCGTGCAACGTGGTGACGATACGCGGAGCTGACGGTCCGACGATCTGCGAGGCCAAACAAGCAGCCAAGGCGTGTGGCACCGCGTAATGAACGTGAAAAAGATCGAGCCGCTGGGAACGCGCCACTTCCGCCATTTTCACTGCGAGCGGCAGAGTGTAATCCGGACACGGAAACAAAGCGTTGTCCGCAAATTCAATTCGATGAAAATGAAGACCCTCTTGCGGCAGGTCGAGCCGAACGGGTAGAGCGTAGCTGAAGAGGTAAACTTCGTGACCGCGGCGCGCCAGTTCCGAGCCGAGGGCCGTCGCCAAAATCCCACTCCCACCAATCAGCGGAAAACACGCAATCCCAATTTTCAGTGGCCCTGATTCCATTACGATTCCGTATAAGCCCTATCGAAGTCAGAAATTTCATCGCGCTTAATGAATTTCACCATGGGAGCATCAGCCTTATTGATGTAATGCTGCTCGCTGGCACCGGCGACGTAATGGGTGCATCGAATCACCGACTGCATCCAATGGAAGCGCGTATCGCGCGTCGGGCTGATCTGCTCCGGACCGAATTCTCCTACGGGAATCTCCAGAAACCGATCGCCTCCTTTGTGCAGCAACAATTTCCCGTCGCGGTAGCGTGCGCGAACGATCTCTCCTTCGTAACGCTGGTCGACAAAATAGTCTGAAACCGCCACCGCACGCGTTCTGAAGTCGGCTGAACTGGATCGCTCCACCCTTACACCTTCGAGCAATCCCATTCGCTTGTACATTTCGAGACAAAAGTCGGCGACGTTCGAGCATTTGATCTCCTTGAAGTGTGTGACCAGAGACTGCCCAACATAATTCGGAAGTTGGCGCCCAGTTTTCTCCTGCCACTCTGGAACAACACGTTTGGCATACAAAGGCGAGAATTGCCTTTGGATCCGATTTTCGAACTGAAAGTTTAGGGCGACTTCCTGGTTGCTGTTTCGATCTCGCAAAATGGTGATCGTCTCGCGCGGGTCATGGTCACTGTCATGAAAGAAGAATACAATTTCTCCGCCAATCTCCTTTTGAAGTCGCCGGGCCGCCAGAATCTTAGCGAACAAGAATCGCTTGGGAAAAAAACCGCACGGTTGCTGGCCGAAACAAATAATCGGGTGATCCATCTCCCAGAATGAGTTTCATGCCCCGGCAGAAGCTTTCGTGTCGCGAAAGATCGTTTGCTGCAGGGCCGGCGCCAGGATCAGCACGGTCGCGCATCCAATAAGATTATACCAAAGATAACCGATATTCGTTGTAGCGAACAGGATGAAGACAAGCGTTTGCGCAAAGAGCGCCGCGAAAAACACGGCGGATCCGGAAACTCGACGAATAAAGAAACCTGCTAGAAAGAGACCGAGAATGCTGCCATAAAACACCGAGCCCAGAATGTTGCCCGCTTCGATTAGATTTTCGACCAGACTGGCAAACGAAGCCACGGCGATGGCAATCAAACCCCAGGCCGCTGTTAGCGCTTTCGCCGCGACGACATAATGGTGATCCGTCGCCTGTGGGCGAATCAACGGACGATAAAAGTCGATCGCCGTGGTGGAACCGAGAGCATTCAGAATTGCTGAGGTCGCCGACATGGTCGCGCACAAGATCACTGCGATCAGTAATCCGACAAGTCCGTGCGGCATTTGTTGAAGAATAAAAGTAATAAATACGTAATCCGACTCCTTGCTCTTTGGATCCGCGCCTGCTTGCTCGAGAACTCCCTTGGTGCGGTTGCGCAACTCATGCGCCTGCGCATCGAGTTCGCGCAGTTTTGTCGTTGCCACATCGCTCTCGTTTGACGAAAGCTTCGACGATACGCTGGAAAGGGCACGAATCGCAGCGCGTTTTTTCACGAAAACGTTATCGAATTGCGTTTGCAACGTCGCTAACTGCGGCCCATAGCCGCTTTCCACCGCACGCTGGTACGCGGGCTGATTAAAATAAACAGGCGGCTTTTCGAATTGATAGAACATGAAAACAATCGCGCCGAGCAGGAGAATGAAAAATTGCATCGGCACCTTCACCACGGCGTTGAAGAGCAATCCGAGACGACTCTCTTTGAGCGAGTCCCCCGCGAGATATCGTTGCACCTGCGATTGGTCCGCTCCGAAATAGGAAAGCGCGAGAAAAAAGCCGCCAATCAAGCCGGACCAGAACGTGTAGCGCTTATGCGGATCTACGGAGAAATCGACCGCCTCCAGTTTGCCCATTTTTCCCGCGACCGATAGCGCACCTTCAAATGATAGATCCGGCGAGATCCGGTAAACTGCGATGGCAAATGCAATCGCCATGCCGACTAAAATCACGATCATCTGGTAGCGTTGGGTGATGCTGACAATCTTGGTCCCGCCCACGACCGTGTAGATGATAACCAGTCCGCCAGCGAGCCAGATGGTCAGATTCAACCGCCACCCCAGCAGGGCCGAGAGAACAATGGCCGGCGCGTAAATCGTGATTCCGGCAGCGATGCCTCGTTGCACAAGAAACAGGAACGCACCGAGTAGCCGCGTCTTCTGGTCAAATCGCTCGCCGAGGTACTGATAGGCCGTGTAAACTTTTAGACGCTGATAGATCGGAACGAAGACGGCGCACACAACGATCAGCGCGAGCGGTTGCCCAAAATAATTCTGGATAAAACCTATGCCGCTCTCATACGCCTGGCCCGGCATGGAGAGAAACGTGATCGGCCCCGCCTGTGTCGCGAGCACAGAAAGCCCGATTGTCGCCCAACGAATGCTCGCATCGCCCTTGAGATATTGGCCTAACGAGGCGCTTCCGCGTGTTCGCCAGAGACCATACAACGGGATCGCCAGAATCGTGGCGATGAGAACGAAATAATCCAGCCGGTTCACGAAAACCGGATGGTGAAGAGGTAGAGGAGCACCACCTCCACCGCAAAAAGGGAAAGCGCCAGGCCGTACGCTTTGCGCCAGGAACGCGCATCCGGCTTATCATCACCTGCGTTCATTTTCCCAATGACAACATGTTCGCGAATAACCGATAAGCTCCCGGGACCCCCGCAGGCAATTGTCGAAACCAGGAATAACTCGTGTAGATAAAGAAACCTTTACCTAGCTTCGCAACCAGCAGACCGCCATCGAGTGGCTTTTCTTTTGGATCGTTGGACGAAAGGATCGCGGTCCAGGCGGGGTCCCACTTTTTAGGAAAGTAAAGTCCACGTTCCTGTACCCAACCCTCGAAATCTTTCGAAGTGATTTTGTTTGGGGTGGTCATGAGTGGATGATTCGGCGTCAGAATGCGCATCTCTGCGTTTTCGTCAGTAACGCGGTCGCGGGAGATTTCCAATGGATACGGGCCGAATTGCTCAGTCTTAAGATCTGCCAGCGTGTTGTACTGCGCGATTACAACTCCGCCAGCCTTTACGTATGCAAAGAGTTCCGGCAACCAGTTCGCAATTCGGTCCTGCGTGTTGCAGGCGCGGATTCCAAGCACAACTGCCGAGAACTGCGCGAGATTCTTTGCGGTGATATCGGATTCGTTCAGAATCTTCACTGAATACCCAATCTCTCGGAGACTTTCTGGAACATCATCGCCGGCGCCGGGAATGTAACCGATGCGGTCGCCTTTTTTGCGAATGTCAGCCCGAACAAGCTTTACTTCTGCCGGCGGCATGAGGGTTTGGACACCGATGTGCGGATAGGAAATGCGCATGCGCTCAAACGAATAGTCCCGCCCGTCGATTGAAATAACGGCTCGCAAGATCCCTTGGCTATCTTCGTCTGGTGGTTTGACGGTAAACACCGATACCGTCTCGGCATTCGCTCCCTTTAAATCTATAGGCACAGATGGCGGATCGACTCGCCATCCCGACGGCGCAGCTAGTCTAAGTTCTCCCTTCACAGGACCGGTGGCCGCTGTGACATGAACCGCTACGGGTTTCGGTTGATTCGTCGGGAATACCAACGCGCCGTCCCCGATCTTGGTGAAAACGGGTGGCGCAATCACCAACGATCGTCGCAGCTCGCCCGCTACCGGGTCAACGGTGCGGTACTTCCCGTCGAGGGTGTAACGGAGCTCCTGCCCGTTGATTTGAAGGACAATTTCTACCGGAAGATTGGGTGGATTTTCCGGGAGACCGATAAGCTGTTGATCATCTACATCGAAGGTGCCAAGCGTTCCTGGTTTACGAAGCCAGTAAGGCTGGGAATAGGGAGTGTTTTCCGGGATCCTGCACGACAGATCCTTCGTTACGAGTTCATTTGGTGGAAGCGCCGCATCAATTTTGATCGAGTCACCGGTGAGCGAACAACGTGCTTCCTGCAGTATGACTGGAATATCGCACCGGTTAATTGCCTCTAGCTTTATTGTTACCGTTTGCCCTGGCGTGACGGTTTCATTGGTTGTCGACGCTTCGACATGCAAGCCGAGACACGCGGCGATAATCTTAGCCAACTCGGCTTTTTTCTCAGGGACCCAGGAGTCGTCCTTAATTCCGCTCATCTCCTGCCTCAGCTTTAATAACGCAGGCACCGAAGCGGCCGGATCGGCCGGACGGAACTGAGAAATGATCTGACGAATTTCGTTAGCAACAGATCCTGAATTCGGTACACGCGACCAGGTCGTATTGATGCCCTCGAAAAGCCCAGTCTTCATGGGCTGGCCTTTCAACAGTTTGAAATATTCTTTCCGCGCTCCGCGTCGTGGCGGGCTTCCTACACCCTGGCTCTTGTGCATGCTCAGACTGGCTGCTGCGATTTCCGTGTACGCTTTTCCGAGAAGCGGATTATAACCGCCTGCTTCCAAAACGGTGAGACCTGTTGGATCGAAAGGAAGGTTGCGGTTCGAGAAGAAAAATGGAGATGTGTTCCACACCAACCGCGTCGGCTGCCACGATTTTACGAAAGCCAGCTGCTCTGGGAAGCGATTTGGGTCACCGGCAGCCGAGAATGCTTCCACCGCCAGCATCGCCGACGCGGTATGATGGCCATGCGTCTTTTGATCCTCCGGACTAAAACGTGTCACCATCACGTCCGGTCGGAACTTTCGGACCACCCAGACTACATCGGACAGAATTTTGTCGTGATCCCAGAAACGCAGAGCCTCTTCCGCTGTTTTTGAAAAACCGAAATCGATTGCTCGCGAGAAGAACTGGTTGCCATGGTCGATGCGTCGCGCTGCAAGTAACTCTTCCGTTCGAATAACGCCGAGGCCCTCGCGCAGTTCCGGGCCGATCAGATTCTGACCGCCATCCCCACGCGTGATCGAAAGATAAGCGGCGTCATAGAGTGAGCCGTTCGCCCACAGCGCCATGAGGTTGGTGTTTTCATCATCGGGGTGAGCCGCAATGTAAAGAACCCGACCAAGCACATCGAGCTTCTGTAGTGCCAGCTGAATCTCGCCAGCATCCGGCTGTTCGGGAGATAGCAACGGCGGCGCATCGGCGGAACTGGCCGTGCCCGCGACTGCCAGCATCGCAACAACTGCTGCCGCGCGCCAACAGCGCTTTATGCTGTGGTGCATCACGCGTAGCGGCGCACTTTCCGGTGAGCGTCCCATCGAGGCTATCGTCCCCAGTCCGAGATAGCCGCGTTATTTATTGATGTCCTGTTTCGCCCCGAGTCGATCGATGAGCCCTTGAATAGCCTGCTTCTGCGCATCACTAGGAGCAGCATCTTGCGCCTGTTTCGCATCTTTTAGCGCGCCGGCGAAATCACCTGCTGCAGATTTAATGCGCGCTTGAGCCAAATATCCAAACACTCCTTGTGGAAATCGCTTGGCGACTTCTTTAAAGATCTCCATTGCTTCAGTCCCTTTTTTCTGATTCTGCAGCTGCCGACCATAAGTATATAGTTGCGGTGCAGCGGCCTTCTGAAGCGCCTGGTCCCAGGTTTTCTTCGCCTCATCCGACCGATTCAGCGCCTTAAGGATGTCCGCTTTGGTGCTGAGATTTTCGAACCGTTCCTCATTCTGAATTGAGAGATCGGCCCAACGCAGTGCTTCATCCAGATCAATCTTTTTGGTCAAACAAAATTGCGCCGCTTGGTCTGGGGCCTGCCAGGCAAACTGGCCTCCGCCCTTCATTTGAGCTCGAATATTCTGCAACGTTTGATCCGCATCGTTGATAGAGACAGTGAAAGGAACGCCCAACTTCTCCCACTTCAGCGTCACCGCCGTCGAATCTGGTTTCAAATCTTCAAACTCGAATTCAAGCGCCTCTTTCTGCTCAGCCAGCGGCCTGGGTTTCACATCTACACGCAAAGCATCATCCTTCTGGTCGTAACTGTAGCTTCCCCATCCGGTGTTTGTTTTCGAAAAGATAACCGTCCACGAATCAGGATTCGGGATCATGTGCAGCCCATAAGTTCCTTTGGCCAACGGTTTGCCCTCCACCGAAACCGGATCGCTGAATTCAATCGTCGTGTTTTCGTTAGCGCCCGCCCGCCAAACTTTGCCGTACGGGACCACACCGCCCCAAATCTTTCGTCCGTTCACCAACGGGCGATGGTAATTGACGGTAATATCCGTCAGGGCGATGCGCTGTTTAACCTCGGCAGCCTGACTGACATCAGGCAACTTCAAATCGCTTTGTGCGGAAACAGTCCCGCAAAGTCCGAGGATGGCTAGACAAAAAGCAAATGGCTTCAGCGTAAGTGTTTTCATATTGTGGCGGTTACCCTTCCCAGATTTTCAGCCGTCCGCTACCAGATAATTGCTAATTTTTCTCTCGGGTCCCGTGCTGAGATGTCTTCCGCCATGGGAGGTAACTATCTTGTGGCCGACCTTGGCTTGAAATATCGGATTATTGTCGCAAAACTTAGGCCACAAACAGATAGGGAGGCGTAAACTCATGAATAGCGGTCCAACACTCAGCATCGGCACGACTGGTCACGACGTGCGAAGACTTCAACGCATCTTTGTAATGACCAAGGTGCTCGCTCCCAGCAGTATCACGGGCAGCTTCGACGCAACGACGGAACAGGCCGTTAAAGATTTCCAGCAAGGCGCAGGTTTAACAGTAGACGGGATTGTCGGACCGCAAACATGGCAGGCGCTCCCAGCCGACCCAAACACGCCAACATTATCCCGAGGCGAGTCTGGTAATTCTGTGACCGCGTTGCAAAAAGGTCTCAAGAAGTATGCAACTTCTGCGACCGATCCCGGACCGGTGGATGGTGATTTCGGTCCCAAGACCGAAGCCGCTGTGAAAGCCTATCAACAAGATCGAGGTGTCCACATGGATGGGATTGTCGGTGATCAGACGTGGTGGGCTCCTTCTGGCGCCGCCGGGGCTACTCTTGCTTCACTTTCCGGGCTTACGACCGTGTAAGGTTGATCAGCAATACGGCGAGTCAGCTGCCGCCGCGCAAGCTTCCCTTGCTCAGGATGAGATCCGCTCTGTTGACGCTGCTTCTTTTTTAGGTTGGCGTTTCAGCAACGTGATTTGCTTGATACGCGCTGAATCGGACGGACTCCACGTCGCCACATCCGGATCGTCTTTAAAAGCATTGTGAACAAGACGACGTTCGTACGAATTCATCGGCTCGAGCTGAAGCGAACGGCCGGTAACGCGCACACGCTCGGCTAATTCTCGAACGCGTTGCACGATGCGGTCTTCCCGCATGGAGCGGTAATGCTCGCAATCCACGATTACTTTTTCAGCATCCTTGTCCCTGGCTTGCAACAGCCGGTTAATCAAAAACTGAATGGCTTCCAGGGTCTCGCCGTTGCGCCCGATCAGGCGACCGCTTTCCTCGGTATAAATCTGCAGCGTCGCGTTGCCACCCTCGTTCCTGGTTTCCTCGATTTGCACAACGAAACCGAGATAACCCAGAATGGTATCGAGCAGATCCTTTGGCGTCATCATCGTTTCCGTTTCCCCGGCGGCGCAACTTTTTCCAGCGTTGGCATGGGTTGTCGTTTATTCTGATAAAATTGCAAAATACTGAAAAGATTCTGTGCGGTGTAATACAATGCCAGAGCCGCGGCAAAATTGTAGCAGATAAATAAAAAGATCAGTGGCATGAACATCATGATCCGGCGCTGCGTGGGATCGCCCGTTTTTGGCGTCATCGCCATTAGCCAAACCTGCGTCGCAGCCATGCAGAGCGGAATGATATTGACCGGCCAGCCCAGCAACGGCAGGTGCGCGATGGTGTCCGGTTGCGAAAGATCCTTTACCCAGAGAAATTTTGCGTTTCGCAATTCCACCGCCTGTCCCAGCATTTTGAAAAGGCCGAAAAAGATCGGGATTTGAATCATCATGGGCAAACAGCCGCCGACTGGATTGATCCCGTACTGTTTGTAGAGCTTCATCAGCTCCTGGTTCATCCGCGTCGGATCGTCTTTGTACTTGTCCTTCAACTCCTGCATTTTCGGCGAGAGCGCAGCCATCTGACGCATGGAGCGGTTCGCCCGGTTTTGAATCGGCCACAGGCTCAGTTTGATAACCGTGGTGAGAGCCAGAATGGCGAGGCCATAATCGTGCAGCCAGCTGTGGAGCAGGTTCATGAAGTTGAGCAAGAACTGGCAGACGATCTTGAACATTCCGAAGTCCATCACCTCGGCTTCGTTATGCGGAAGTTGTGCGAGACGATGGTAAATTTTCGGCCCGGCATAGATTTCAAAACGCGCGCTGTGCGTTTGCCCGGGTTGCAACTGAAATCCCGGCATGCCCATCGCTCCCTCGACAGCTTGGAGTTTTTGTTCCGGCGAATAATCGATATCGAAATGTCGTCCCCACACGCCAGTTGCCTTGGCGGTTAGCGGTGCCATCAGCGTGGTGAAAAATTGATTGCTCACTGCAACCCACTCGGCGCCGGCGATGTTCTCCTGGTAAAACGGTCGCGCGGCGCGCTGGCCCACGCCGAGAAATCCGCCGCTGCTACCAAACCAGCCAACGTCGATTCCTTTTGCCCTTCCATCGATGCACCAGACGAGCCGGGTGTACGACGGATAATCCTTGGGATGAATCGGCGCTGCCGACCCGAGCGCCACAAAATAACCAGCGCTTTGATATGGTTTGCTTCCCCGGTTCTCGAGATCGACATCCATCTCAATCACGTAGTTGTCTTTGTTCTCCGAGGATTTTTCGAAGGAGAACTTCTTCCGAATGGAGACCTGCTCGGGCGTTGTCCGCTCAAATTGCACAACCGAATTTGATTCGGTCGATGCAGTAAACTCAGGAAGCGTTGGCGTTGGTCCTGATGGCTGCTCAATGATTGCGCCAATTGGCGCGCTTTGCGCCGAATTTAGAACAACGCGCTGCCCTTTCTCGGCCATTTGCCTCAGTAGAACGGCTTCCTTGATGCCGCCTCCGCGATTGGTTAGACGAAGCTCGACATCTGAATTTCGCAGTGTTTCGATCTTCTCGGCAAAGCTCGACACTGGCTCGGCGGTCTTCGGCGTGATTTCCGCGACGGCCGGGGTCGGAGAAGCTTCAAAAACTTTCGGGGTTGCCGTGGGTGACGGTGGCCCTGATGCGACGTTGATCGGCGCGGGCCGCGGCGGCATCTGTTTCGCTACATAAATCTGCCATCCTACAAGGCCGACTACACAAAGGATAACGACAATCCACGCGGTTCGATCCATAACAAATTCGGTTTCGCCCGATCACACGCAACGTTGCAGGTCAGCCCGTCCGGGTCAGACTGGTTGCCTGACATCCGTCGGTCGGCGTCGGGACAGGATCATATCCACGCCCGCCCCACGGTTGACATCGCGCGAGGCGTTTTAATCCCATCCAGCTTCCACGGCCGATGCCGTGTGTCTCTATCGCTTCCACAAAATATGCCGAGCAGGTCGGCGTAAATCGGCAACCCGAATCAGGTCCGCATAGCAAACCGAGGAGCGGCGAAAGCGTACATTGATAGAGGCGAATTATGGAACGAAGCAACCAGAGCATCACAGCAGGATAGAAGCGCGCCTTGCGAGACGCAACCATTCATCTTCCAAGGCGCGATAGCTCGCCTTTACAGCGTCGCGCCTTGCAACAAGCACAATCCAAAAGTCTTGTAGCAAATCATGCTGGTGCCGTCGCACAATCTCGCGCAGACGGCGCCGGACACGATTGCGAGCCACCGCGCTTCCGAGGCGACGGGAGGTAATAAAGCCGACGCGAGACAAGCCGGAATTTTCGACAACCGCCGCGCTAAGCATCAGCAGTTTGCCGCGTCGGACCAGGCCATTCCGTTTTACGCGCTCGTATTCTGACGCGTGCGTCAGGCGGCGCTGCTTTGGAAATGAAAGCGAACTCGCCCGCTTCATATCGGTTGTCGATTCCCTACCATAGACCGAAAAATGTTGGAGGGCGGAGCTCTGCGACGCCAACCTTGGGCTCGCGGAGCTCGTTCCTCCAATTACAGACGCACATCGGTACAGCAAAAGTCTTCTCCCAAAAAATCTCAGGAGAAGACTTCGCGAAGAGGAAAGCCGACGGATTTACGGAGTAGGCGACGTCGCAGGAGATTCTGCTGTAGCCGCCGCGGACTCCGGCGTGGTGACGGGAGATTCCATAGTCGAGGGTGGAGTCGTTGCTTCCGTTGTTGTTGGCGGACTCGTGGCTGCCGGGGTCGCCGCGGGTTCGGTTGTTTCTGTCTTTTGCTCGCACGCCGCAAGGAGCGCAGCACTGGCCAGGATGCAGATGTATTTTTTCATAGTGTTGTTTAGAAGAACCATATTGCTTTAACACATTAACCGGAGCAAGGCAGTTTTTGACTGCATTCGACTCCTGTTCTTAACAGCAAATGCCTGATCAACGCCGATTAAAGCGGGGCCTCGTATTTGAGGCCATGCGCCTCCGCCACCGCCTTGCAAGTAAGCCGCCCGTCGCGGGTGTTAATACCACCAATGAGGGCCGGTTGTTTTTTACACGCGCCTTCCAGACCGAGATCGGCAAGCAATTCGACATAACGAAACGTGACATTTGTCAGCGCCTGAGTGGCCGTACGCGCGTACGCCGCGGGCATGTTTGCCACGCAATAATGCGTAACACCTTCTTCGACGTAAACCGGATCAAGGTGGGTAGTGGGTCGCGATGTTTCCGCGCAGCCGCCTTGATCGATGGAAATATCCACGAGCACACTGCCCGGCTTCATTTTTCGCAGCATCTGGCGAGTGATTAACTTCGGCGCTTTCGCTCCGGGCAATAGCACAGCGCCGATAAGTAAATCGCAATCTTCCATTAAGTCGTACAAGTTCGCTTCGCTTGAATAGAGCGTATTGGTGTTTTCCATCGCAAGATCGAGATAACGCAATCGTTCCAGATCAACATCGAGGATCGTTACTTCTGCACCCAGGCCAGTGGCCATGCGCGCTGCATTCACGCCTGATGTTCCGCCGCCCACAACGACGACGCGTCCAGGCAGAACTCCCGGCACACCGCCCAACAAAACTCCGCTGCCACCATTGTATTTGGCGAGAAAATTCGCGCCCATCACCGCTGACATGCGACCTGCGATCTCACTCATCGGCTCGAGCAGTGGCAAACGATGATTGGTCTGAATCGTCTCATACGCCACCGCGGTGACGCCCGACTTGAGCAACGCCTCCGTGAGAGATTTGCTCGCAGCCAGATGCAGATACGTGAAGAGGATTTGACCTTTGCGCAATAATGGAAACTCCGCCTCAAGGGGCTCTTTCACTTTCACGATCATGCCGGCCCGCGCGAAAACCTCTTTCGCCTCATCGACAATCTCAGCGCCGGCTTTGACGTAATCGTCGTCCGGATAACCCGAGCCAATGCCGGCGTTCTTTTGTACAACGACTGAATGACCGCGTCGGGTGAGCTGACTCGCAGCCGATGGCAGCAGGGCGACGCGTTGCTCCTGCTCTTTGATTTCTTTCGGAATACCAATGATCATGGGAAAAGCGAGAAGTGATTAGTGATTAGTGGGAAGAAGGAATCAAGCCAAATTACTTCTCACATCTCATCTCTCACGTTTTATCAGTTCAGCGACGGGTCGTCCGGTGCCGCAGCCAGCATTTTATACCACGGTCCCAGGCTGCGCATGATGTCGAACCACAGGGTCGGAAGCCGCTCGAGTTTGAGCGCCGAGGGATTGGCCTTTTGACGAAGCCATGCTTTCTGCTTCATCTCGCTTTCAAGTTGCCCCGCTCCCCAACCAGCGTAGCCGACAAATGCGCAAACTGTAATGATTTTCGTTTGGTCTACTGCGTCGCTCGTTTCTTTTGAACCGACCTTCTGGTTGAGTTTGAGCCCTCCGCTCTTATGCCATTCAAATGCCGCAAACATTAGCTGATTCTTCCCGACAGGTCCGCCGAGAAATACCGGCACTTCAGCAAGGTCCTCTGGTGGGGTGTCGGTCACCAAATCCGCCACCTGTCTGTCCAGCGGCCGATTAATGATGACGCCGAGAGCGCCCTCGCCCGGATCATGCTCGGAAATGAAAAGCACGGTGCGCCGGAAATTTGGATCGAGCATACTCGGATGAGCGACCAGCAACGAACCAGCAAGGCTTCGCGAGGATGGCTCATCTTCAAACTCCCGCATGTGAAAACTAGAAACTGCGACATGCGCTTCCGCAAGCTCGGGTCGGCGACAATGTCGCAGCGCGGCGAAACACGTCTTGGAAAATGACGAAATCCAAATGACGATTGACGATTGACGAAAGGGGTCTTCGTTTTTTTCGCGTTTCGTCACTCGAATTTCCTTCGTCATTCGACATTCGTGCTTCGTCATTCATTTCATCGGTCAATTTTGCTACGTCAGGAGTGTTGAAATTTTTCAGATAAAATTTGTTGCGATCTGCTGGAAGCTCGTTTAGTAGCCTCGAAGTTTTTCAAGATTGTTCTGGGGGGAACAGCCGCCCTTCACGCCTATCGGGTGTGGGGGGCGGTAATTTTTTGGGGGAAATTCACTGTTGACGAAATGATGACACGGGAAGAATAACCCGGATAAAGCCGTGCCGACTTATTCGCCATTTGTCATTCGTCATTAATTCGGCATTCGTCATTCGCTCTTTGTCATTCTGTCTCAAGATCAGGACGCATCTCCTGGCCGCTCGCATTCACTTTGATCGCGCTCACCATAGCCGCTGTCATCGTAATTATTTTTTGGCGCATTGAGACCTGGCCGGCCCGCACGGCGCAGCAGAGCACGGAACAGCTCGAGAAGGTGGGTAAGGATTTGCGCGACGCTTTTATCGACATCGCGCATTTGCAGCCGCGAATCACGATTAATAACCGCGTCTACGTGGAACAGACGACCCCCGTCAGCGAACTGGTTGTTTTGTCACGGCGCATCGAAGTCGAACACGAATTCCTCCATACCTGGGTGGGCAGTTCGAAACGAGTAAAGCTGCATGGCACATTCACCGCCAAAGCCGGTTTCGATCTCCAGGACAACCTGTCGATCGATATCCACCCGAATGAAATCATCGTCCAATTGCCGCACGCCCGAATCCTTGGCGTCTTGCAGGATCAGGTGGACGTCCTGGCATTTGAAAATGGATTGTGGAACCGCATTTCAGGACAGGATATGCAAAGCGAATTATCGATCCTGCCTCAGCTTGCACGGGAAAAAGCAGCAGAAAGCGACTTGCCCGCGGAAGCCGAGAGCGCGTTGCAGCAGCAGATCGAGCAACGCGTTCATCCAGGGCGCCCACTGCGGTTGATTTTCACCTCCGACGCCGCACAGGACGCCAAGAAATGACAAATCACGAGTCAAATGACGAAGCCTGAATGATTAATGACGAAGGAAATCCAAATAACGAAGTCCGCAGAGAGTTAATCGACATCAGTAATCTTTCGGTGATTCGAGCTTCGTCATTAATTCGTCATTCGTCATTTGACATTCGTCATTTATCACCGCCCCTCACTCAAGATTGACATTAATGCCCCTAAAACATCGATTTCTACTCGCCGGTGTGCTGCTTCTACTCGCAGCGTTGCTGGCGGTCTGGTTTACGCCGTTTGCCGTCTCCCACGGTGTGCGTTGGTGGGTTTGGTGGAGAGCGCGACAGGAGGGTTTCACTGTTAACATCGACAAGATTGACGCGCCGTTTCTGCGTCCCGTTGTGATCCGCCAACTTCAGCTGAGAAGCGCGCACGATGACGCGCTCCGCGTCGACCTGACAATCACGGATGCGCTCTTCGATTTGGATTTCAAACATATCCTTCTCCACAGACGAGGTCGTGCTATTCGCAATCTGTCGATCCGGGAATTGCGTGGAGAACTTCGCCGGACTAATCCAACCGTACGAGCAATAACCCGCCGTGGCTGGGCAACATTGCACCGAATGCTTCCGGAGAATCTCACCATCACCGACTCGGAGCTGCGTATTGAAAACGGTCCGACACTTGTTTTCCTGCGAAACGGATTTCTATCGGCGAATCAGACCGAAGCAGGTCGTTTTACTGCTGCCGAGGTGATGATCGCCTCCCCGTGGTTTCATCAGACGTTTTCACAATTACACGGTGCCACGCATTGGGAAGCCGATCATCTGACAGTCGCCGGAATCACTTTAACGCGCGGTCTGGATCTGCAGTCCGCTACCGCGGACTTGTCGCGTCTGGGAAACCAACGCGTGGGTTTGCAGTTCGATGCCGACGCGTTCGGCGGGAAAATTCGTGGAAACATTTCGCACGAATGGCGCTCTCAACATTCCAACTGGAAGATTGCCGGAGGCGCCACGGATATTTCTCTCGAGCAAACTTCGGAAGCATTCGGATTCGCCGATCGCGTTAGCGGTTTGCTCCACGCTGGTAACTTCACTTTTCGAGGAAACCTTGCCGAACCAGACCGGGTAACCGCGTCGCTCTGGAGCGAATTGACCGGGCTTACCTGGCGTAATCGAACGGCAGAAGCGATCATGCTCGGCGCAGCACTGTACAACCGGCGAATTCAACTGCAGCAGCTCTATATCAAACAACAAGCAAACCAGTTTACTTTAAATGGTGAAGCTGCATTTCCCACAAGCGCGTCCGGCTGGCTCAGCCCGGATTTTCGCGGCACGATTTCCGCATCAATCGATCAGTTGGGCGATTTCGCGTCTCTATTTGGTGCAAACGCCGGCGATTTTGACGGCAAGATCACGATTGATGGAGCAATGGACACCCGCGACCGCAAATTTGGCGGCCATCTCATGGTCGAAGGCGCATCGCTGACAGTCTTCAAGACCGCCATCGACAACCTGAGTGCGAAATTGAATTTGAAAGCGACCGACCTGGAGATCGAACAACTGGCGATGACACGCAAAAATGACTCCCTCAGCGGACGGGGCAAAATCGACCTGACGCACGAGCACAACTATTCGGGCACGCTCGAAGTCCGACTGAATAACCTGGTCGATTATCTGTCGATTCCCCGCGCAGTAGGTGAAAAAGCAAACCCAGTCCCGGCTGACGTTCAGGCAACCATCGATTCCAGCAAGTGGGACGTACGCGGTGTAATCCATATGCCCGATTCCAGCCCGGTAAGTTTC
The DNA here is from genome assembly GCA_963836455.1 of uncultured Verrucomicrobiae bacterium. Classification (GTDB taxonomy): domain Bacteria; phylum Verrucomicrobiota; class Verrucomicrobiia; order Chthoniobacterales; family UBA10450; genus Udaeobacter. The sequence continues at coordinate 35,832 of CAWIJH010000013.1, read as the reverse complement.
ACAGCCAATTTTGCTTTGGGAATCGGGACGGATTGGAACGCCTTTCGATTATCTCCGCTGACTATCACACTGAACTTTCCATCAATCTTCCTCGCAAAAACGCCTCAGTTGTTTCACCCACAAATTTTTCGAGACGGTATTCTGAGCGGAAACATTTCGCTTTCCGAAACGTTGGAACATCCCCACATCGATGGAGACATCCAGCTGCTGAACGGAAAGCTGTCCGGCGACGGAGGAGGTCCCGTCAATCTCACGGAAGCAAGCGGGCGCATTGCTTTTGGAGGAAATCGCGCGTCGATAGAGTTTCTCAATGTTGCGACGAAGGATGCGGATCTTTCACTTCGTGGAGAAATCGATTTTCAGGATACGAACAATGTAACGATCAAGATAAATGGAGCGATGCCGATCTTCGATCTAACGGCCCGCCAAATCAATTGCATGAGCAAAATCGAGTTTGCGTCGGCGCCGTTTACTCTGGCGCCCGCCGTCACAGAGTTGCAGTTCTGCGGACCGCTCTTTCAACCAAATTGGACCCTGGGTTTAAAAGAACGTACCACCACCCAATCCTCTGACGTTCCCGATCCGGATGGGGTCACCCGTGAATTTCCGCTCTGTTTCTCAGGCAATGAGGCAGAGTCAGCGGCATTGGTGCTGGGAATACTTCCGCGACCGGAATTGCATCCCACCGCAACGCCTCGCCCAAAAAAGCGAACAACGGAACGCCAGTGACGAGCGCAGGCCTCGTATTTCCTAATTCACTCCGAGTTTTCCTTGCGTCATCCCGAGTTCGCCTGAGGCGGATGACATCGCTACGGTGCCGCGGTCACCAGCCAGCGCGAAAGTTTTTCTTCGAGGTCGCGTGTGAGGTTCACACTAAACTCCGTGCCTGCGTCCAGACGCAGCGCGTCGCCGTTTGCACGATCAAACAGCAATCGAACCGGGCGCCGTCCCGGCGAACTGGCAAGGATCCGGCGCACCTCGCGTAATTCATCCCCCGTTGTGGCTGAAGAGAATTGCAGCAGCACTGCGGATTCGTTGTCGGTCGATCCTTCAGTCGCGCCATTGGGTTTTCCAGGGGAAAGCGTCTTGATTTCCTGCGCGACGGCGCGAGGAATCTCGTCGCGCTTGTCCAGCGTCCCTCTAATTTCGATAACTCGCCCCGCCACCAGGGCTGGTGCGGCTTTCAGATAAACTTCATTCCATACCACTACTTCGAGCATGTCCGCCCGGTCTTCGATCCAAACCACTGCGAATGGTTTGCCTTCTTTTCTTGTGAACTTTTTCTCAACCTCCACAATCGCACCGGCAATCTTGAACGGCGCGCGATCATCCAACCCGCCTAATGAAGCAATTGATCGATAGTTTTTCGCCGCGAAAATGTCCGCATACGCATCCAGTGGATGGCCGCTAACATAAAAACCGAGCAGCTCTTTCTCATAGGAAAGTTTTTCGTGCTCGCTCCACGGAGCGGCCTGCCTCTTTCTCGATCCGGTGGGAGCAGTTGCTTCATCAAAGAGTGAAACTTGACCTGCCAACCGGTCGCGCTGGGCCGCAGCGGATGCCATGACGGCGTCATCGATACAGCTGGAAAGTTCCCAACGGTCGCGCGCCAGGAAATCAAATGCGCCGGCCTTGATAAGGCTTTCAAGCATTTTGCGATTGGCAACGCGTGAGTCCAGTCGCGTGCAGAAATCCTCCAGTGAAGTGAAATCGCCTCGCTGTTCGCGTTCACGAATTGCCGTTTCCATGGCAGCCTCGCCGACGTGTTTGATAGCGGCAAGGCCGTAACGAATGGCGCTGTAGCCGCTGCCGTTGGCCGCGGCCGCGCTTGATTCTTCCGCGGCGCTGTTGTAGCCGGGGGCGCTGATCCCGGCTGATTGTGAATGCACTACGCGACTACCGCGGTCAGCGCCCGCGGCTACAGCTGCCGGACCGCAGTCAGTGCCCGGGGCTACAGTCTCCGGAGTAAACTTCAAGCCGCTCTTGTTGATGTCCGGCGGCAGGATAGAAATGCCCATCCTTCTGCATTCGCCCACGAAAACAGAAATTTTCTCCGTGTTATTGATTTCGTTGCTCAGCAAACCCGCCATGAATTCCACCGGATAATGCGCCTTCAGATACGCGGTTTGATAACTAATCACGCCGTAGGCGGCACTGTGGCTTTTGTTAAATCCGTAACCCGCGAATTTTTCCAGCAAATCGAAAATGGCGTTGGCTTTTTTCTCCGGAATCTTGTTTGTGCGGGCGCAGCCTTCGATGAAATTTTTCCTCTCTTTCGCCATCTTCTCCTTGTCTTTCTTGCCCATGGCGCGCCGGAGAAGATCGGCTTGCGCGAGTGAATAACCGGCAAGTTTGCTCGCCGCAGCCATTACCTGTTCCTGGTAAATCATCACGCCGTACGTATCGGCGCAGATACTTTCGAGCAACGGATGCAGATATTTGATCGGCGTGATCCCCTTTTTCGCTTTCACGTACTCGGGGATGAGTTCCATGGGGCCGGGACGGTAAAGGGCGATCAATGCGATAATGTCGTCGAGCTTCTTGACGTCGAACTGCTTCGACAGACTGGTCATTCCTCCGGATTCCATCTGGAAAAGACCGATTGTTTCGCCGCGGTTATAGAGGGCAAACGCGGCTGAGTCGTCGAGTGGAATGTCCTTCAGAGAGAAGTTTTGTTCCCGCTGGTGAATCAAAGCCAGTGTATCCTCAATCACTGTCAGCGTTTTCAATCCGAGGAAATCCATTTTTAGGAGGCCCAGATCATTGAGCGGCCCCATCGCGTACTGGCTAATCACGTCGTTGCCTTTCACGTCGCGGCAGAGCGGGATGTAGTCCGACAAGTCGCGGTCCGCGATCACTACTCCCGCGGCGTGCACGCCTGCGTTGCGCGACAAGCCTTCCAGGATTTTCGCGTAATCAAAAAGCTGCCGGGTCGGCGGCTCCGTGGCCACCGCTCGTTTCAGCTCCGGATTTTTTTCCACGGCCGATTCGAGGGTGATGTTCAGCTCGTTTGGGATCATCTTTGCGACGCGATCTGCATCGCGATAACTCAACCCCATCACGCGGCCCACGTCCCGGACCACGCTCTTCGCCTTCAGTTTGCCAAACGTGATAATCTGCGCGACGCGGCGTTCACCATATTTCTGCCGCACGTACTCGAGGACTTCTCCACGACGCGCTTCGCAAAAATCAACGTCAATATCCGGCGGCGAAACCCGGTCCGGATTCAGGAACCGCTCGAAAAGCAATCCGAACTGGAGCGGATCGATATCAGTGATTCCGAGAACGTAAGTAACCATCGAACCGGCGGCAGACCCACGTCCAGGTCCTACGGGGATGCCTTTCTCTTTGGCGAAATGAATGAAATCCCAAACAATGAGCAGATAGCTGACGAAGCCGGTTTTTTCGAAAACGCCTAACTCATAATCGAGCCGTCGGATCAACTCTGGATCGTTCGCCGCGCGTTCGCCGTAGCGCCGCTGCAAACCCTCGTAACAAAGATCGCGCAAATATTCTTCGCGCGTTTTCCCTGCCGGGGCCGGATACTCCGGATATTTGGAGTGCCCAAATTCGAGATCGAGATGACAGCGCTGGCCAATCTGAAGAGTGTTCGCGATCGCTTCGGGAAAATCGCGGAACAACTCGCACATCTCCGCCGGGGATTTGAAATACAGCTCCGGCACATAACGCATCCGGTTTTCGTCCTGCACCATTTTGCCAGTGCCGATGCAAAGCATCACATCGTGCGCCTGATGATCGCTCCGGCGCAGGAAATGAACATCGTTGGCCGCGACCAATCCGACGCCAATGTCCCGGGCAATTTGCGGCAAAGCCGTCATGCATTTGCGCTGTTCTTCCATCCCGTGATCGTGCAATTCGATAAAAAAATTCTCCCCGCCGAGAATGTCCCGGTATTCGGCTGCGCTTTGTTTCGCCTTCTCGAGGTTGTTTGCCTGGATGGCGCTGTTGATTTCACCGGCGAGACAGCCGCTCAGCCCAATCAATCCTTCCGAGTGCGTGGCGAGCAGTTCCTTGTCGATCCTGGGCGCGTAGTGGAAACCTTCGAGGTGCGCGGCCGTGATCAACTTCACGAGATTTCGATAACCAGCCTCGTTTTCCGCCAGCAGAGTGAAATGATAGGCCGCATCGCGCCGCGATCCCGGACGGTCTTTATGTGATCCAGGGGCGATATAGGCTTCGCAACCGATGATCGGTTTCACTCCAGCGCGCTGCGCTTCCTGATAAAACTCAATCGCCCCGAACAAATTACCGTGATCTGTAATCGCGACGGCCGGCATTTTGAATTCAGCCGCTTTTTTCATCAGCTCTTTCATCCGGATGGCGCCATCCAGCAGCGAATATTCAGTGTGCAGATGCAGGTGAACGAAAGAGTCGCGAGCCATCAGTTTTCAGTTTCAGTATAAGCGTCAAAGAAAATTTTGTGCAAATCTGCCCAGCATGTGACCCCAAACGGAGTAAGGGAACATGGAAAAAAAATGGTGTTTGCCCTGCTGTCTTCTCGCCTCTCCCCTTGCACAAGGGGAGAGGACTACGGTGAGGGGTCGTATCGACTGCGCACAATTGCCACGAATGAACCCTCACCCTCCCCTCTCCCTTAGGAAGGGAGAGGCGGCGGCAGGACAGGCAAAGTTCTGTTCCACGTGAGCACAATCGACATCAGTCCGGCATGCTACGGCATTTATCGGCCAAAAAAATTCGTGATTGCATTCGCATCGCGGCATTGCTAAGAGAGCGCGTGCTAGGTTTAGCTTTCGATTGCAAGCAACCGTGCAATGCTGAATCTACTTTGAGATGAAAAAACTGGAAGCTATCATCAAACCGTTCAAGCTCGAGGAGGTCAAAGAGGCGCTGGCCGAGCTCGGGATCGAAGGGATGACTGTCACGGAAGTCAAAGGGTTCGGTCGGCAAAAGGGACATACTGAAATCTATCGCGGGAGCGAATATACGGTCGATTTCCTGCCCAAAGTGAAAGTGGAAGTGGTGATGGCGGACGACATGGTAGACAAGGCCGTGACCGTGGTGGTGGCCGCAGCCAAGACCGGGAAAATCGGAGATGGAAAAGTGTTTGTGCTGCCTGTGGAACACGCTGTGCGCATTCGCACTGAAGAAATCGGGGAAAAAGCGGTCTGATGGTGCCCGGCGCAACCTCCGACATTCTGCCGGAGCGGGTGTCGCCTGTCTTCATTAAGGTCGCAAGTATCTGCGCGGTCGCAACGGCGCTCACGACGATTGCGATTCATTGGCTCCCGGATCTCTGGAGCAGCGCGACGACCTTTGAATTACGAATACAACTGCGGCACAACTCCATTTATATAGGCCGATTATGGGTTGTGCTGATTCATTGCGTGCTCGTGGTAATTTCCATGGCGGCAATTCCCTGTTTACTGAATGGCAAGGCACGGCTAATCGCCATATTTGGCTTTGCCTGGTACGTCATGTTCGCGTTTGTCGAGATTTTGCGAACCTCCCTGTCGATTTTTGCAGTGAATCGCGCCTGGCGTGGCGGCTACGAGACCAGCAATGACGACGTGCGAAGACAGACTTTCCGCGATGCACTCGATACTTTCGCAGGTGTCAACGACACCCTCTTTTTCCTTTTTTTCACGGCGTTCACCGTTGGCCTTTTTTCTTATGGATTGGCCCTGCTCCTAAAAAGCGGAATCGATCAAGGCGTCGGGTTGCTGTTCTTGCTTTGGGGTATACTCAACCTTCCTAACCTGGTCGGCGCTATTGTTGGAAATGACGCTCTGGGCATGGGATTCGAATGGGTAGGCCGTTACTTTCAACCCGCCGCCAGATTCTTGCTCGGCTTGTGGCTGTGGAGTGTCAGCGGCCGGTTCCGCACAACGTGATTTCCCCATAAACTCTCAACTACCAACTATAAACTCCTAACATATGGCCAAAGACAAAACTCCATCCGACGTCAGCAAAATGATCAAAGACGGCAACGTGAAATTGATCGATTTCAAGTTCACGGATTTGCTCGGCACCTGGCAGCATTTCACGACCACGCTCACCGAATACAATGAGGAGATATTTGCCGATGGCCTCGGGTTCGACGGATCGAGCATTCGTGGCTGGCGCGTGATCAATGCCTCAGACATGCTCGTCATTCCGGACGCAACCACCGCGTGGATCGACGTTTTCAACGCCGAACCCACATTAAGTTTGATTTGCACCATCGTCGATCCGATCACTCGCCAGCCGTACGATCGCGACCCGCGCGGTGTTGCCGAAAAAGCGGAGGCTTATCTCAAATCGACCGGCATCGCGGACACTGCATTCATTGGACCGGAAGCGGAGTTTTTTATCTTCGACGATGTGCGATTTGCGAATAGCGGCAACGCGTCGTCGTACATGGTCGATAGCGTGGAGGGACATTGGAACAGTGCTCGCGAGGAATTTCCAAACCTTGGTTACAAGATTCGAGCCAAGGAAGGTTATTTCCCGGTCTCGCCGATGGATTCGCTCCAAGACATACGCAACGAAATGTGTCTGGAACTGGAGAAAGCAGGCGTGGCGATCGAGCGGCAGCATCACGAAGTCGCAACTGCCGGCCAGGCCGAGATCGATATCCGGTTCGCGCCGCTCAAACGCATGGGCGACAACATGCAGTATTACAAATACATCCTGCGTAACGTCGCCAAGCGGCACAACAAAACCGTGACGTTCATGCCCAAGCCGATCTTCGCTGATAACGGCTCGGGCATGCACACGCACATCTCGCTTTGGAACGGCGATAAACCGCTCTTTGCCGGAAACGGTTACGCCGGGTTATCTGAGCTGGCGTTGTTTTTCATCGGCGGAATTTTGAAACACGCGCCTGCGCTCACCTGCCTGACGAATCCAACTACCAACAGCTACAAGAGGCTTGTCCCTGGATTCGAAGCGCCAGTCAATCTCGCCTATTCCGCGCGCAATCGTTCCGCAGCGATTCGAATTCCGACCTATTCACCAAGTCCGAAAGCGAAACGCATCGAATTCCGCACGCCGGACGCCGCTGCAAATCCATATCTCGCTTTCTCGGCGATGCTTCTCGCGGGTCTCGATGGAATCCAAAACCGCATGGATCCCGGTGATCCGCTCGACAAAAATCTGTACGAACTGCCGCCCGAAGAACTCGCGCAGGTCGCCAGTGTGCCCGATTCGCTCCGGGGCGCGATCGAAGCGCTCCAGGCGGATCATTCCTTCCTGTTGCGCGGCGACGTCTTCAACGAAGACTTCATCGCCAACTGGATCGACATGAAACAAAAAGAATACGACGCGCTGCGACTACGACCTCACCCCTATGAATTCGCAATGTACTATGACGTGTAAACGGGGAAACGCCGCCCGCACTTGTCACGCCTGCCTGCTCGCGAGAACCCTCGGAATAACTTTAACAACGGCGGATCCATACGAGTTCGCGATATACTGGGACGTGTGACTGCGGAAACGCGGGTGTAGCTCTGGAGAGAGAGCGCCCTCGCTATCACCGAGTTTCAGTCCAGCGGCTCTTCACCCCGATGCCCGGCTCGTTGAGCACATGCGTGTAGCGCGTGATACACAGCTTCGCCACGCGTTTGCGAACTGAGCGGTTCTTGCGACAAATAGTGCCGTGTAACCGTGTTTTAAGAAACTTCCTTCCACTACCGCTCTTGAGATAACGCTCATCGGCGCAAGCCGACGCCGTGCACGCTCGACGTCCGTTCGATCCTTAGATCAGACGAGCCCAGGCGACCGACATTCGTCATGAAGATTGCAATTCATGGAACAGCACTCCTATGAAGCCATACGTGCTGCAGCTACATCAGGGAGTATCGCCGCCCACGAGTCCAGAGGATCGCAATCCATGTTCCGCTTGCGATCGCGACCGGGTGAGACGTTTATGCATGAGTCTGACCACGCGCCGGGTCTACAACTACTATGCGGCAGCATTACGTCGCGGGGATCGACAGTTATCGCGCTCAGCGCTTTATTCTGAGATGCTGGCGACTGGGATAACGTCGCGGAGCGTCATCGAGCAATTGAGTTTCTTTCATTCGTGCGCTCACTCCGGATCAGCGTGAATGCGATCTAACCAATCGATTTACCCAAGCGACCCCTCCTCAAAGACAAGCGGATTCAGTGCCGGATAAACCACGTACATCACTGCCGTGGCTTTTCTCCGCCCACTTCTCGTTAGGCGTATGGAGAATTCTACATGAAATCAGCATTTTTTATAACTGTCCTCGTCCTTGCAGTGGCGGCTACGGGCGTAGCGCAAAAGGAGAGCGAGTCGAGGAGACCATCAGGAAACTGGATAACGAGCGCATCCAAGCACAGATTCATGCTGATGCGGTGGCCCTTGATCGGATCTACGCGGATGATTTTATCGGCGTAGGACCAAGCGGCACAGTAAGAACCAAGCCGCAGGTGATTTCAGACTTCACGTCGGGTGAGTTGAAATTTCAGTCTATCACCACCGACGAGGTTAAGGTGCGCGTCTACGAAAACACCGCTGTGGAGACTGGCCTCTCAACGATGCTTGGCCAAGACAAAGACAAAGCTGTCCCGCGCGAGACTCGCTTCACGCGGGTATGGGTAAAGCAAAAAGGGCGCTGGCGGTTGGTTGCGAACCATTACTCGTTACGAATAACACAGCAATAACGTAGGCTGACGCGGCATGATCGTCGTTAAAACGCCTAACCAAGCGCTGGAGCCAACCGCTGGCCGTTCCGATGTGTAGCTTTCAGATGATATTCAACAGTCTAAATTTCGCAGTAAAGCTTGCTCCCGCCAGCGGTGGCTCAGCTTGGTCTCGTTAGGCGTCCATGACGACCCTTACAGAACCGGACCGAGACAAGTTTCTTCGGGAACATTTGCGCCACCGACTCACCCTGCTCCGCACCCTTCGAGAAAGAAAGAGGTGCGGACACAATTACCAAGGCCAAGGTGACATTTATCGGTGTGTGAAGGACAGCAATCTGAATGCGGTCCGTCTCATATTGGATTTTCTCGGGCTGAAAGGTGAGTTTGACGGCAGCGATTACAAGGTGACGGCGAGACCGCGACGATCCGGTTCGAAGTTTGCGGACGACATTATGATTGATCAATTCATTGGGCGGTTGCTGACGCCCGCGGACGTTCCCGCATCCTCACAGCGGATTCTCGCAGGAGTCTACAAGCGAGCGGATAAGGAGCTGGCGCACCTGACATCCACATTCAATGAGGAGTTTAACGAAGAAGAGGTTTTGATCGCGGCTGCGACAGCCATAGAGGACCTCCTTCAGACATTTTTGTATGCTCCATTGCACGAACAATTGCCAGAAATGGACGCCTAACCATGCGATGGAGCGAACGACGGACCGCTGTACGCCCCACTTTTGAAATGACTTCCACACTTTCACTCCGAGCGACACGCGCTCTCGTCCGCCGTCGCTCATCTTATTTTCGTTAGGCGACTTCACTCATGCACAAGGTCAATACCACAAAAATGGTTGAATTTACCTGGTCGTCGCCGAAGGGAAAGTTCGCCGGCGCGAGCAAAAACGTTTCAGTGGAGTTAGGACGCAAACCCGAATCCACAGACCTGAACGTGCGGCATCCCTTTGATGTCGAGGTTTTGCGTATTCCGCCTGGAAAGGCTCCCTACGTGTATCATTCGCACAGCGCACAGTGGGAGTTCTATCACGTGATTTCAGGCAGTGGCGTTGTCCGTCACAAAGATGGAATTACTCCGATCGAGGCTGGCGACGCATTCATTTTCAAGCCGGGTGAGCCACACCAGATCACCAACGACACTGCAGAAGACATGCTCGTTTACGTCGTGGCGGACAATCCGATGAGTGACACCTACCATCATCCCGACAGCAATAAGTGGGGGGTGCCGTTTCCTAAGCGTACCTATATCCGCTCAGACGCACTGAATTATTTCGATGGTGAAGAATGAAACAATCGCCTATCTGGCAGATTCCCAATCTGCTCGATTCTCGTTAGGCACATAGGAGGCTTTCGTATCATGACAAAGGTCAAGACTTTTACCGTCGGCCTGCCAGTTACCGACCTGAACAGTGCGGTCGAGTGGTATCGCCGGCTGCTGGGAGAAGTCGAGGAGATCAATCCAGCACCTGGCGTTTGGGAGTTCCAGATCATTTCCTCGGGCTGGTTGCAGCTCTTCGAGAGTGAAATCAAGAATCCGAACCCGGCAGTCGTGCGCTTCGAGTCCGACGACATTGAGGCAAGCCGAATGCAAGCTTTGAGCCTCGGCACAGATGTTGGCGAGATTGAAACAGTGCCGGAAGCCGTTAGATATTTTGAGTTCCGGGATCCGTTCGGCAATCAGTTGTCGTTCTATGAACTACTGGAGTAGCCATTGGGCGGCGTTTCGCGATCGAATAGTGCGATGCGACGGCTGCGAGCCTGTCATTGCTTGGTCGAAGCGCCCCATCTCATTTTCGAATTGAACGAATAGTTCAGTTCCTTCATAAATCGCCGTATGAAAAAAGCACTTATCATATTCCTCTACGGTTTTGTCAGTCTCCTCGGCGCAAGCCAATTCGTGAGGGCCGCTGATCCGGCCCATTCGGATCAGCCGTCCGTAGCTCCCGCGGAGGCGATCTCCAAGCTCAAGGAAGGCAACGGCCGTTATACCAGCGGCAATCCTCAACATCCCGGTCAGACGACGGAACGGCGCACGGAACTTGCAAAGACTCAGCACCCCTTTGCTGGAATTGTCAGCTGCTCCGATTCGCGCGTGCCGCCCGAAATTGTCTTCGATCAGGGACTCGGTGACTTATTTATTGTTCGCGTTGCGGGAAACGTGATCAACGATGAAGGCTTGGGAAGCATCGAATATACAGTCGATCATTTAGGCACACGGCTGATTTTGGTGCTTGGGCATCAGAGGTGCGGTGCTGTGGACGCTGCAAGAGAAACAATTGCTGCCAAAGGCAAAGCTCCTGGACACATCCAATCGTTGGTCACTGCCATCAAGCCTGCAGTCGAAGCCACAGCGAAAGACGATCTCGAGACCACCATAAAAGCGAACGTTAACAACGTGGTGAAAGCGCTGCGTTCATCGACGCCAATTCTCAAGGCCGAAGTTGATTCGGGAAAGATACAGGTAATCGGTGGGTACTACAGCCTCGATACGGGCGCTGTCACTTTTCTCGACGAGAAATAAGAGTTTTGTATCTCACAAGCGTTGTAGCCGCCTCGCTGCTTGCCACGCCGAAGCTGCGCGAAGGCGGGTGTTGAGGAGTTCTGGCATTGTTGTCCTGGCGAGCACGACGGCACCCGCCGCGGCGGGCAGGCTCTGCCATGGCTACAACAATACGCGGTCATGATATAGATTTAGGTTTGTGAACATCATCGGAAAAGTTGAGAGCTTGTGGCGTTATCCGGTCAAAAGCATGCGCGGCGAAGAACTGGACGAAGTTTTTGCAGGTTACTCTGGCGTTTACGGCGATCGCCTCTTCGCCTTCAAGAGCTCGGCAAATCAGCGAGGATTTCCGTTTTTCACCGGACGCGATAAACGCCAAATGATTCGATATCGAGCGCGCTTTCGTTACCCGGAAAAAGCGGCGCGCCCAATCAATTTGGGCGAAGCAGAGAAACTTTCGCCCAATATTAATCCAATCTCGGCCAGCGCCGCCGAGCTTATGATCGATGTCGAGACGCCGGACGGAAAAATGTTCGCGATCGACGATCCCGCTTTAGTCGACAATCTGCGTGCCGGTATCGATGAGAAACACGAACTCACGCTGCTTCGTTCCGACAAAGCGATCACCGATTGCCGGCCGTTATCGATTTTTGCCGTGCAAACGGCGAGAAGACTTGGCGAAGAGACCGGCGTCGCCGTCGATAAACGCCGCTTCCGCGCAAACATCTTTGTCGACCTAACAAGTTCCGATGGTTTTGCCGAGGACGCATTCGTTGGGCGATCATTGCGCATTGGATCGAAAGTAGTGGTCTCGATTCTCCAGCGCGACGCGCGCTGCATGATGATCACACTCGATCCCGATACCGGCGAAAAAGAACCGGCAATACTGAAGAAAGTAGCGCAAGCTCACGCCGGCATGGCGGGTGTGTACGGCGCCGTCCTCGTGGAAGGCATGATTCACAAAGGCGATTCAATAGAATTGCTGGATTAACGATTCACAAACGTTGTAGCCACCGGCCTGTGGCCGGTCGATCCCGGTACTGTTTTTCATATAAAGACGGCCCGTAGGGCCGTGGCTACAGCGATTCGTTAGGCCAAAATATGGTTTTTGCGTCGCGCACTTCTTTGCGCGAAAGACTCACAAGATGGCAAACGGCGAAACGATCGAGTCGTATGTTCCTGCGCGGTTGGACGCCTTGCCGTGGAGTTCGTGGCACTGGCTGATCGTGGTCTCCCTGGGCGCGACCTGGATTCTCGATGGTCTGGAAGTGACTCTCGCAGGAGCGCTAGGCGGAGTTTTGACGCGACCGGAAACGCTCGGGTTAACACCTGCCCGGGTTGGTGCGAGCGCGACATCCTACCTGGCGGGCGCCGTATTGGGTGCGCTCCTTTTCGGTTATGGCACCGACCGATTTGGCCGCAAGAAATTGTTCTTTATTACGGTCGCGGTTTATCTCATCGGCACAGCGCTATCGGCTTTCTCGTGGAATTTCTGGAGCTACGCATTCTTTCGCGCGGTGACCGGCGCAGGAATTGGCGGCGAATACGCAGCAATCAATTCCGCGATCGACGAACTGATTCCCGCGCGGGTGCGAGGCCGTGTTGATTTGATCATCAACGGCTCATACTGGGTCGGCGCAGCACTCGGGGCAGCCGCTACGCTTTTCCTGCTCGATCCGGGGCGGATTCCGATCTGGCTTGGATGGCGACTCGCATTCGGAATCGGGGCGATGCTGGGCCTTATTGTGATCTTTTTTCGGCGCTGGATTCCCGAGAGCCCCCGTTGGTTAATGATTCATGGCCGCAATCCGGAGGCCGAACAGATTGTCGGCGACGTGGAACGAAAGATTATGGGCGCACAGGGGGCCGCGGCCAGCGACCGCGGCTACAGTAAGACGTGGCCCACGCGTATTCGAACCCGCACACATACGCCCTGGCACCAGATTTGGGACGCGATTGTGCATGAGCATCGCCGGCGCTCGCTTCTCGGTTTTGTGCTGATGATGACGCAGGCTTTCTTTTACAACGCGATCTTTTTCACTTACGCGCTGGTCCTGATGCGGTTCTATTCCGTGCCAGAGCAAAATGTGGGCAGTTATCTGCTGCCATTTGCCCTGGGGAACGTGCTCGGTCCCCTATTGCTCGGGCATCTCTTCGACACGGTGGGACGCAAAAAGATGATCACTCTTACTTACGGACTCGCCGGGATCTTACTCGCGCTGACCGGCTGGCTTTTTCACGCCGGCGTGCTGACCGCCCAAACGCAGACTCTTGCATGGACAATAATTTTCTTCGTTGCGTCAGCTGCAGCCAGTTCAGCTTACTTGACTGTTAGCGAGATTTTTCCGTTGGAAATCCGCGCGCTGGCAATCGCGATTTTCTACGCGATCGGAACGCTGACAGGCGGCGTCGGCGCGCCTCTGTTATTTGGATGGATCATTGGAACCGGATCGGTTACCGCGCTTTTCATCGGATATCTCCTAGCGGCAGCTCTTATGATTTTCGGTGCAATCGTTGAAGCATGGATTGGCGTCCCAGCCGAGCGACAATCGCTGGAGCATGTGGCCGCGCCACTCTCGAGCAAGGGCTTGTAGGGCGTCCGCCGCGGTGGACGCCGCCGTCTCACAGAGACGGCCTACAATTTGTCGGGCGCGCCGCGGTCAGCGCCCACGGCTACAGCTGACCGTGAGTTCGCGCGTGTGAATTGGCCCCCCCGGTGTGAGCTTGCTCGAATAAAGATGGAAATCTTCGACGTGGATCATTCCGGCATCGAACTCGGCATTGGCCTGCAAAAACTTTCGGAGTGATTGGACGGGTAGATCCCGGCAGCGCGCGATCGTAATGTGCGGATGCCATGGCCGAAGCTCCGGCTCGAGGCCGGCAGCGAGCGCCGCCTCCTGCACCCGCTTGTAAATTTGAAACAAGTGCGGATGCGCCTTACCGACGCCGATCCAGATAATTTTCGGCGCACCTTTTGCAGAAAACGTTCCCACGCCAACAATGGGCAAAAAAAAGGCGCCAAACTTGATTAGGCTGAGTTTTTCTCGCAGAGCAGCCTCCGGTTCATCCGGGACGTCACCAAGGAAACTGAGCGTCAGATGCATCTGCACCGGGTCGGTCCAGTGCACACCGCGAACGTGCGGATCAAGGGCCGCAAGCAATTGGCGCGTCGAATTGGGCAGATCGATCGCGACGAAGAGACGCTTGGTCATTTAGAAAGCAAACGTCCAACGCTCAATGCAATCCTGAACCTGACAAGATCGATTGCGGGCTATAACGACTGGCTTCACTCTTCGTTGTTTTTCTGTGTCGCGCGATCGGCCAGACGCGTCAGCCATCTCGGTGTCAGGCGGTGCACGTGCGCTGCCGGCCCGCGATTCACCACCTGCCTCGCCGACCGCTCCAGGAAGGAACCGATTGATAATCTTCATCATGTATCCAGTGAGATTTGGAAAAAGCGCGTTTCCAACGATGGCCCCGCGGGCTGCCATCGTGAGGGTGAGCGACGGCTGGCCGCGACGGCAGGCCGCCAGGATTTTTCTCGCGGCACGATCGGCGTTCATGGAAATCAATGGCGCTCCCGCTGTCATTGCAAACCATGCAAACTCGATGTCATGGTCGCCTTTGAATTTCGCATTCACGTGTGAGCCAGTCCGCATCATTCCGGGTGCAACAGTGGTTACATGGATGTTGTCGCGCGCGAGCTCAGCGCGAATCGCATCAGAGAAACCAGTCAGCGCAAATTTGCTGACGCTGTAAGGCGCCAGATGTGGCACGGCGACCTTGCCCCCAATTGAGGAAATATTAACAATGCGTCCCCCACCCCACGTGCGCATTTCAGGAACGATCCGTGAAACTAATTCGTATGGCGCCCAAAAATGCAGCCGCATGGTCCGTTCGAAATCCTCCCGCGTCATGTGTTCAAGAGGACCAACTTCGATAATGCCGGCGCTGTTGATCAGAATGTCGATCTTACCGAAGCGATCGATGACTTCGCGAACAGCGGCTTCAATTTGTGCGGGATCGAGCAAGTCGCATTGAATGGTCAGGACTGTGCCGCCGCGCCGGGTGAGATCAGTCTTGGCGCGCGCCAGTTCATCAGGGTCGCGCGCGAAGAGCACAACGCTGCCGCCTTCCCCGCAAATATGTCGTGCAAGCACAAGACCAAGTCCTCGCGAGCCGCCTGTAATTAGCGTGACCTTGCCGCGCAGCGAATAGCACGCCGTTCGAAGCACTCGCGAGATTATCCATCCAGCAAGAAGAACAGCAGGCAGGAGCAGAACACGTAATTTCATTTCGGGCCCTAAATCAGATACGAAAGTTTCGCAACATACGGCCGTTAACGGCGAGGACGGTTTCGTAGCCCCAGTGGTGAGATGCGATGGCTAACCAACTGCCGTTCGCTCAAGCCAATCAGCCGTGTTGCCGGTTGAAACGCGCAACTTCGCGCGCCGTCTCACGATCGACGGCACGTTTCTTCAGGTCAGCCCTCTTATCACCTGCTTCCTTGCCCTGCCCTACCCCCAACTCGGCTTTCAGCTTCCCGTTTTTCCAATACAGCTTGAGAACAACCAGCGCGCGGCCTTTGACCTGTGTCTCGCCGTAGAGTTTGTCGATTTCCTGCCGATGCAACAATAACTTGCGGACCCGTTTTGCCTCCGGAATCTCGTGGCTGGCGCGTTCGTACGGTTGGATATCTGCATTGTAAAGGAATGCTTCGCCATTCTCGATTCGGGCGAAAGCATCGCTGATATTCGCCTTGCCTGCTCGAATCGATTTGACCTCGCTGCCTTTGAGTTCAATACCCGCTTCGTAACGCTCGAGAATATGATAATCGCGAAGGGCTTTGCGATTGGTAATCGACTCAGCTGCCATATTGACAGGGAAACTGGTCGTTTCCCCCGGAAAAGAAACTATCTTCCGCTCGCAGTATTCGAACGCTGCTACGCGGTGGCACCGTCGGACGACGACTCTTGAAGCGATTCGTAGGTCAGCTTGCCAGCGATGATTTCCTTGAGTGCTATATCGGTGAGCGACATCCGTGGCGTCGTTTCAACCATGGGCCGATGTCCTAAGCCAAGCTGACGAACGCGTTTGGAAACAACGTTAATCAGAAGTTGCTGATTCGGGATTACCTGAGCTGCTTCTTGCAGAAGTTGAGTCGTCATATGGCGCAAGGAACGAACGGGGCTGGTTGCTCCCGTTGGGAATTGAAGAATGACCGGCATCCCGGCCGCGAGGGTGGATCGGGTAAATTGCGGGGCGAGCATGGTAAAAACGAGTGTGGACTTTCCAAGTTCGGGCGACCGTTGTCAAGTCCGAACGCCCAAACAATCTACAGACTCGTTAGCGAAAACGCAATGTTAGTAACTGATTGAGGCGCAAAAAATACCGATCATCTCAAGTGCAGGAGCTCATCAGAAACTCGATCGCCTTGCCATCCGCGCAAAAATGCGCGAAGTAAGGGGCGCATCGGTGGCGTACCCCAGAATGGGTATTTCATTTCGGGCTGTGGCTCAGCTTGGTAGAGCGCCTGGTTCGGGACCAGGAGGCCGTGGGTTCAAATCCCACCAGCCCGATTGAATTACTCATAGTCGAAGAATTTTTTACTGTTAGGAAAGACAGAGAAGGTTCGATAAGCGACAGTAGAGCGGTCGCCGCGGCGACAGGCCGTGGGTTCAAATCCCACCAGCCCGATAAAAATTGAAAGCACGCTCATGGAATGTGCAGCCGTGCTTGTGTCAAGCACCGAGATCAAATAGAAAGGCCTTTGGCGCAAATGCCGCCCCAACAATGGCCGTTCAGAACGCTTTCAATTCGATGCACTTTTCCGTCGCAATCGTTGGTGCGCTGATCGGCATCGTAATTCTGTTGTTCGGCCGAAAGTTGTTCTGGCTGTGCGTCGCCGCGGTCGGATTCGCAGCAGGCGTAGAAATTGCCCCGCACCTTGTTAATGAACCATCACCTCTCCTTGCGCTCACCGTCGCGCTCGTTCTGGGTTTAATTGGAGCTTTGCTTGCGCTGTTCCTGCAGAAGATCGCGATTGCTGTTCTCGGTTTTCTCGCGGGAGGTAAACTTGCCGGGGCGGTCGCTGCTGCATTTTTTGTGCAGTATGCACAGCATTCCACTGTCATCTTCGTGCTTGGGGGAATTATCGGCGCGATTCTCTTGCTCTTTTTATTTGATTGGGCACTGATCGTCGTCTCCTCCCTGATCGGAGCGCACCTGATTCAAAGCGCGATTGTGCTTCCGGCGTCCGGATCGACCATTGTGTTCATCGGGCTGGTGATCCTGGGCATCCTTGTGCAAGCGGCGTCCCTGCGGAGAAGCCAGGCATAGGGCGCGTATTTTTGCTGACAAACCGACACTCAATCACAAGAATTGTGGCATGAACCCTGAAAAAACTGGATTGCGCGTCGCAAGCGTCTTTTTCGGCCTTTTTGCAATCGCCCACGTGTTTAGGTTGATCAATGCAGTTCCGGTGCAGGTGGGCAATCATCAGATCCCGATGGGAGTAAGCTGGGTGGCGCTCATCATTGCAGCCATCCTTTGCATTTGGCTGTGGCGACTCTCATCGCACAAAGGGACGTGAGAAAATTCCATCGCAGTCGCGAGCCAATCGATGGCTCCGACGCAAGGTCTCCGGCAAATGACGAAGCACGAATGTCGAATGACGAATTAATGACGAAGGTCGAATAACAAAAGGGCCGAATCCAGCTCCGTCATTCGGGAATTCTTTCGTCATTCGTCATTTGGATTTCGTCATTTTCCGCAGCATCATTCGTCATTTTCCCAACCAATCGCCCGGAACGTCCACATAGGATCGATCGAGACTCAACGACTGACGGGCAGCCGAGTAGCTTAAGAGTGCGAATCAGGTCAGCGCGAAGAATTTCAATCGCTCGCGCAACGCCGGCGCCGCCCGCTGCACCGAGCCCATAGGCATAAGCGCGCCCGGCCATTACCGCTCGAGCGCCCAGGCACAGAGCTTTGACAATGTCACTCCCCCGACGAATACCGCCATCCAGCAGCACTTCAATCTGATCACCTACGCTTGCCGCAACTTCAGGCATAATACGAAGAGTCGGCGCAACATTGTCGAGTTGACGACCGCCGTGATTGGAAACGACCAACGCCTTTGCTCCCACGTCCACTGCGCGACGCGCATCGTCTGATGTGTGTACTCCTTTAATGACGATGGGCCCACCCCATGCCCGCTGAATCCACTCGAGATCACTCCACGTCACAACTGAATCCTCCAGCGCGGCTGTCACGTCCGCGTACAACATCGGCCCTTTACCCGGAATGACGACATTCTCGAATTTCATCAGTCCGCCATCGGAAAGAAACCGAGCAAGCCAGCCAGGTTTTATCAGTAACTGACTAACAAACGGCAGCTTCGATAGAAAGTTGTCGCCCAAAAGTTGTTTGACGCCGTTTCGGATATCCCGTTCCCGCATGCCGGCCACTGGCGTATCGATTGTGACAACGAGCGCTGAAAAGCCTGCGGCTTTCGCGCGTTCAATGGCCGAAAGCGCACAATCACGTCCACCAATAAGATAAAGCTGATACCAAAGCGGTTGCTGCGATGCTGCGGCTACATTCTCCAAGCGACATCCAGCGAGCGTCGAAAGCACATAGGCAATGCCGGCGGCACCGGCGGCGCCAGCGGCGGCTTCCTCACCGCGCGGATACATGAGCCGACTGCTGCCAACAGGCGCAAGGATCAACGGCATGGACAGGGATTGCCCAAGTACGGATACGCGCAGATCGCACGCAGGTATTTCCATGGCGCAGCGCGGCCGGAATGTCACGTCTTCAAACGCGCGGCAATTAGCACGCATCGTTCGTTCGTCCTCTGCGCCACCATCGATATAGTCAAAGACCACCCGCGGAAGCCGGCGTTTCGCCGCGCGTCGCAAATCTTCGATGTTAACAACGCGCGGCGAGGCAACGGATCTTGCCTTGTCATGTTGAGCCCTTCGGCTTTGCTCGGGACAGGCTCCGCGAAACATCTCTGGCTATTGGTTTGGCGAACAGGTTAAAAGAATCGACCTGAGATTCTTCGCTCCGCTCAGAATGACAAGGGAAATGCGCGTCAATGCCGAAAGTGCCTGACGCCAGTGAAGATCATCGCCATATTGCGCTCGTTCGCGGCGGCAATGACTTCCTCATCGCGAACTGATCCGCCCGGTTGGATGGCGCACGTTGCCCCCGCCTCTGCCGCAGCAATCAATCCGTCCGGGAAAGGAAAGAAGGCATCACTCGCGACCGCGCTGCCTTTTAGCAACAGCCCGGCCTCTTTCGCTTTCCAAATCGCAATGCGCGAAGCATCGATTCGCGACATCTGCCCCGCGCCGATGCCAAGTGTGCGGTCCGCCTTGGCATAAACAATCGCATTGGATTTCACGTGTTTGACCACTCGCCACGCGAACAACACCGCTCTCAGTTCCGTTTTGGTCGGCCGCCTCTTCGTGACGATCCGGCCACCGCCGGACGTTATTTCCTCTGAAACATCCGCGTCTTGAACCAGCACGCCGCCACAGACCGAACGAACATCCACTGCAGGTCTTGCATCTGTTGCCGACGTCACCAGTCGAATCAAGCGCAGGTTCTTTTTTTTCTGCAAGACGCTGCGCGCTTCGGGCTCGAAATCTGGCGCGATAATTACCTCGCTAAAAATCTCGCTGATCACTTTCGCCAGCGCTTCGGTCAACGGACGGTTGCATATGATAATCCCGCCAAAGGGCGCCTGTTTATCCGTGGCAAACGCCTTGTTCCACGCTTTGTGAAGATCGGCATCCGAGCCAACACCACACGGGTTGGTATGCTTCAGTATCGCGACGGTCGGCTCTTCGAATTCGCCAATCAAATTGGTCGCCGCGCTAATGTCGAGAATGTTGTTAAAGGAAAGTTCCTTGCCATGGAGCTTTTCAAAACATTTGTCGAAATCGCCGTAGAGCGCGGCGGTTTGATGTGGATTTTCTCCGTAACGCAACCGCGTCACCAGCGGAAGCGAAAGTGAAAACGACGCATCGGTTGTCTGTTCCCGGTTCAGGAAATTGCCAATCGCGCGATCATATTCCGCTGTTCTGATAAAGGCTTTGATGGCGAGGCGCTCCCGTAATTTCAGTGTCGTTTCGCCATTGTTATCGCGCATGTTTTCGAGCACGGCCTCGTAGTCTCCCGGGTCGACCACCACGGTGACTGATTCGTAGTTTTTTGCCGCACTGCGAATCATCGACGGACCGCCGATGTCGATGTTCTCGATCGCTTCCCCGAGAGTGACGTCTGGTTTGGAAACGGTGGCTTCGAATGGATAAAGATTCACAACCACCATATCGATGGGCTCGAAGCCACATTCGCGCGCTTCGGTCTCGTGTTTCTCGTTGCCACGTTTGTAGAGAAGCCCCCCGTGCACACGGGGATGCAAAGTTTTCACGCGCCCTTCCAGCACTTCTGGAAACGCAGTGAAGCTCGAAATGTCGCGAACTGGAATTTTTTCCTTCCTCAGCAAGTCCGCCGTTCCCCCGGTCGAAATGATGTCCACGCCTTGCCCCTCCAGCACGCGGGCAAACGCCGCGACACCGGTTTTGTCGGAAACAGAAATGAGAGCGCGGGCAATTTTCAAAACAGTTAAGAGGTTAAAAAGTTACAAAGTTAAAACGGCGCCGGACTCTTCACGTTTTAACTTTTCAACGTTTAACTTTTTAACGGTCAAGAATGACATTCTTGGCCGCTGGGTAAAGCACCGGGCAACAACCGATCGTTTCGCAAAATGCTTTGCTAAAGTGACTCAGGCTCGAATAACCAACTTCGGTCGCGGCCTCGGTGACGTTGTACCGCCCGGACCGTAGCAATTCGGCAGCGCGTTCCATTCGCAAGTTGCGCAAATATTGCGGAATGGTCATGCCCACCTCGCGTGAAAAAATTCTGCTTAGATAGAACGGGCTGCACCCCACCTCCTGACCGATCATTTCCAGCGTAGGCGGATTAGCGAGATCGCGAGCCAGAAGTTCCTTGGTGCGGTCCACCCGTTCGCGCGCGACGCGTTTTTGTCGCATACAAAAGAATTCCGGGTCTTTTGGCGCGAAAAAGAAATGCGCCATGAGCTCCAGTGCCTTGCCCTGATACCAGAGGATCTGTGCTGCCTTTGCCACGGGAGGCTCGGCCAAACTAGCGACCACGCCGCGCTGTTGCAGTGTCATCGGGCGGGCCGGCGCGACGACGTTTTCCTCTTTGTCTCCAAACACAATCCGACGAATCTCCGGCTCGAGGTCGGCTTCATTTCTCACAAATTGCTTTTGCAAATGTTCCCGCGAGAACTCCAGTGTCAGGAATTGGTGATGATCGCGTGCGCGACGTGACGCTGGCAGGGGTTCATCGGCGATTGCATAATAACCACAGTTACCGGGAGCGTAATCGCTCCGAGCGCGACCTTCGACGCCTACAGCCCCGTGGCCATCGAGATTCAAACAAAACTCCAGACTGTTCGGATGGAATGTTCGACCCCAGTTAAAGGAGTGTTCGGTGCGAAAGTCGTGCCACTCGACCGCAACCCCGATTTTGTCCACATCGCCGTACAAGGGCCGCCATCCATCTTTCACTTCACGCCAGGCGTGTTGCTCGGCTGCGCAACCAGGGTTCATCTCGCCTAATTACGAATGTTGACCAGCCGAATGCAAGGCTGGTTTCTTTTCCTCCAAGGCATCACGGTCCCACTTCCCCAGCTTGGAGGCAGCGTCGTAGGCGCTTTGCGCAAAGTCGAGAAGGACTTCATCCGGCTTTTCAGCAGTGCGCACCGCGTCGTAAGGCAGGATAAACTCACGCAACTTGGCCTCGTAGAAAGCCGCGTCTGGTCGAATTTTTGCCTGTGCGAATCCCGGTGGTTCCGGATACGCATAAGAATAGAACAGTGGCGTCGGCGCAGCCGCGTTGCCGGGCCAAAAACCGAGGCTGCTTACTTCCTGCGAGTAGGCCTCGCGCGTGATCTCGTCTGGCAAATGGGGGACTCCTCCAGGATGCGGTGGCGCCGGGCGCCCTGAAAAACGCGTCACGGCCAGATCAAAACTGCCCCAGAAAAAATGCACCGGACTGCATTTGCCACAGAAACGCGAGCGAAACTCCTTAAATACGCGATCGCTTTGCACGAGAACGCGCCAGAACCGGTTGGCATATTCGCGATCGTAAGAGCGGTGCTCTTCATCCTGATCAAACGGGATCGGATTTTCGATCTCGTTAGGCGTGGTGTTGATGGTCACGGGCAATTCCATCTCGGCTAGCGCATTCATCACTTCACGATAAAATTTCGCCACCGGCTGCGGGCGCAGTTTCAACACTCGTGCCGCACCATCGCTTTTAAGTGATGCGCAATTCGTGATCGATGAAATCGAAACGGATTTCGAATGTCGATGTGCCATGAGGAATCGGCGAAGTCGTTAGGCCACGCGACGTGACGTAGAGGGTGACATGCCAGGAGTGGTTCGTCCATGGACTGAGCACGAGTCGAATCTTGCCGACAATCTGCGTCCACATGTGCAGGGTGATGGCGGTGTCTTTCCACTCTGCAAATGGCAGAGGAGGCCACTGGTTAGATGCGCCATTCATTTTGCGGACTCTGTTAAGCGCTTCTTTACGTCAATGTCGCCAGCTCGCCTCTCCCTTCCCAAGGGAGAGGGCAGGGTGAGGGTTGATCCTGTTGATTTTCGGAGTCTCTCAAAACCCCTCACCTCAATCCTCTCCCCTTGCCCAAGGGGAGAGGCGGCAAGAACGAGAGCGTCATGCACTTGCATAGTAAGGTATTTAAAACGCGACTACCCGCGGTTAATGAAATCGGAAAACGAGCGTTTAACTCTGTCAAACATGTCTCGCGCTTCATCCTGTGTCCGGTGAAAAGTTTCCTTGATCCGCCGTTTGACGCCTCGGAAAGGGCCGCTTTCCTCGTCGCTGTCGTAATCGTTCTGCACATCCTCCATGGTCGCACCAGCAAACAGTCCCTCGGTTCGCTTTACCGTGCCGCGCATCGCTCCGATATGGAGGGTACCAACAGGACGTGACGAACTGCTCAAGAGAGTGACGATCCAGGTCGGTTCCCCGCGCTCATCGGTGCGCAAGGTATAATCGACCGTTGCAAAATTAGCATGCGAGAGGTCCGCCGTGTGGCTCGCGACTTCATATGCGCCACTCGAATCCATGTTCAAGCGGGAGGTGTCGATTGTTGCGCCTTCGGTGGACCCCGCAACCGATCGACCCGGCCGATGCTCGGAACCAATCTTTCCATCGGAAACGTCGACTTCACGCACGCCACGACCATCGGGGTCTTCTAAAACAATTTTCCATTTTTCCGGCTGCGGGTTGCCTTTCACGCCGGTAATCGCCACAACGTGATTCAGAGCGTCGCGGCCCAATTCAGTCCCGACCACGCGCAATGCTTCATAAGCGGTCGCGTTCTCCTCCTGCGCGAACGCAGGCGCGACGAAAAGCAACACAGCAGCAAAAGCTCTCCACATAACGCAAAATTGAACTACTGTTTTACCACGTGTCCATCGGCTTTTCACATGTGCAACGGCGTTCGGAGTTGAATCAGCCGGGTCAATCTGCTCAGATTCCAATGCGGTCAATGAAGAAACAGACGGTCGAGTTCAGCAGTCATACAGCCAATCTGGCCTTGATGCGCAATTGCGTGCGCAAGTTTCTCAACGCTTATCCGTTCTCCGAAAAGCAACGCCTGTTGATGGTGCTCGGCGTGGACGAAGCATGCACGAACGTTATTCGCTACGCTTACCGTCTACGTGACGACCAACTGATCTCGCTGCAGATGGAAGGGCTACGCACATGCGTACGCGTGCGGTTGCGCGACTATGGCGAACAAGTCTTGCCCAACCAAATGAAAGGTCGCTCGCATGACATGATCAAACCGGGCGGGCTTGGGTTATTCCTCATTCGCAACGCTTTTGACGAAATCGATTACATACATAAACGCCGCGGCACCGAGCTCGTACTAACCAAAAATCTGGAGTAACGGAGTGCCGTCGAAATGATCCGCCTAACCTTCCTCTGACACTCCATCACTTCATGACTCCAACGCTCGTGAAACCACCGGAACCAGATGCAGCCTTTGAAATTTCGCTGCGGCCACCGGCATTCAGCGAGTTCACAGGTCAGGCGAAAGTGCGGGAGCGCCTTGAGTTAATGGTGGAAGCCGCAAAAAAGCGCGGGGACGTGCTCGAACACATTTTGCTGAGCGGTCCATCCGGTCTCGGGAAGACCACCCTAGCTTATATCATCGCGAACGCGATGAATGTGAACATCAAAAACACCAGTGGCCCCGTAATTGAAAAAGCGGGCGAACTCGCAGGTCTTCTCACAAGCCTCGAAAAAGGCGACGTGCTTTTTATCGACGAGATTCATCGACTGCAACCGACCATCGAAGAATATCTCTATCCGGCGATGGAAGATTACCGGCTCGACATCATCATCGACCAGGGACCGCAGGCGCGCAGTCTCCGTTTGAATCTTCCGAAATTCACATTGATCGGCGCAACCACGCGCGCCGGAATGGTGAGCGCGCCGCTTCGGTCGCGTTTCGGAATGACGGCTCGCCTCGATTATTATCACGCCGAGGAAATGCAGAAAATCATTACGCGCAGCGCCCGCTTGCTTGGCGTCGAGATTGATTCAGCGGGCGCGGCAGAGATCGCCGCGCGCGCGCGCGGTACGCCGCGCACGGCAAATAATCTTTTGCGCTGGGTGCGTGACTACGTGCAGGTGAAAGCCGATGGAAAAATCACCGCAGATCTGGCCGATCGCGCGCTCGTGATGCTCGAGATCGATCGCGACGGGTTCGATCAATGGGACAAGCGAATCATTGAAACGTTGATTCACAAATTTAATGGCGGTCCGGTCGGTTTAAGCTCGCTCGCGGTCGCAGTTGGCGAAGAAGCCGGCACCATCGAAGAGGTGAACGAGCCCTATCTGATCATGGAAGGTTACATCAAACGCACGGCTCAAGGCCGAGTCGCTACCGCAAACGCCTATCGCAAGCTCGGGTTGAAACTGCCGGGCGGCATGCAAGCGGAGTTGTTGTGAATCGTAATTCGCAACTCGCGATTTGTGATTCGTAAACCGACTTAACGATTCTCGAATCTCGAATTTCCATCCAAGTTCTCCATTTGTCATTCCGAGCGAAGTCGAGGAATCTCTAAATGTTTCTGAGTTATCAAGAGATGTCTCGACTCTGCTCGACATGATAAGAACCGCCGATCTCTTTCAACAGACATCTAAAGTGCTAACAGTCACGGAGCTGACGCGCAGCATCCGCGGCGCCCTCGAGACAAAGTTTCGCGCGGTGTGGGTCCAGGGCGAAATCTCAAATTACAAACTTCATCCGAGCGGCCACCAATATTTTACACTGAAAGATCAGCGGACCCAGATCTCGTGCCTGATCTGGCGCGACACCATTGCACCGCCGCGACAGCCTCTTGTTGATGGGAGCCAGGTGCAGGTTTACGGCACCGTCACAGTTTTTGAAGCGCGCGGACAATATCAGCTAAATGTCCAGATTCTTCAGCCGCGCGGAGTCGGCTTGCTGCAGGCAAAATTCGAGGCTCTCAAACGCAAACTCGAAACCGAAGGACTATTCGCAGCGGAACGCAAACGGCCATTGCCGAAATTTCCACGACGTATTGGAATCGTCACCTCACCAACCGGCGCGGCGATTCGCGATATGGTGAACGTGTTACGCCGGCGCGCGCCGTGGTTGCAGATTCTGATCAACCCCGTCCGCGTCCAGGGAACCGGAGCCGCACAAGAGATCGCTGTCGCCATCCGCGAACTCGCTTTGCCTAACGAGGCGTTTGCCCCGATCGATCTGATCGTGGTCACCCGTGGCGGCGGAAGCATCGAAGATCTGTGGGAATTCAACGAAGAGATCGTGGCACGTGCAATAGTTCATTCCCCGGTGCCCATCGTTTCCGCAGTCGGCCACGAAATCGATTTCACCATCAGCGATTTCGTTGCTGACTTGCGCGCACCTACGCCGAGCGCCGCGGCTGAATTGATCGTGCCCGACATTATCGATCTGCAACGGCGGATCGACGGTTACACACGGGCGCTTTCGCGCCAGTTGCTCAGCCGGGTCCGCGACGCTCAACAGCGTCTCGATCACGCGCGCGATACTTTACAGCGTTGCCTCGGGCACAAGCTCGACAGTTATAAACGCAACCTCGCCCACATCACGCGCACGTTACAAGCACGCAGTCCCGTGCGCGAACTGATGATGCGCCGCAATCGGTTCGCGGATTTGCATCGGCGTCTGGTTGCTTCTCCCGCACGATTGCTGGAGAACGCGAGGCACCGTTTTGAGCGCATTGAAGGAATCCTGCGCGTGCTGGGTCCGGACGCGACCTTGCGACGCGGATACAGCATCACCATGGACGAACGCCGAAAGATTGTTCGTACGATCGCAGCAGTCCGGCCAAAGATGAAAATTCGCACCCGCGTCAGGGACGGCGAATTCGGATCAGAGATTCAGTAAAGGCAGCAGAACGATCACAGGTCTTTCCGCGGCATCCATCAAAAGTGGCCTCCGCTCAGGTTGTCTGCCCCTCCCGTTCCCGGCGCAAAGATTGGTCTGTTGGACACCTCCGTCTCAGGCAGTCCTCTTTCCTGAGTATGCTTGCTGGTATCAACCACAGTCTCCGAATAGGGAGTATGTGCAGCGCAACCGCAAAGCAGTCCGGACGCGAATAAACCGAGCAGCTGAACCTTCATCGTTTGATTCCTCATTATTGCATAGTTTAACCTGATACCACAATCAAGCGAAGCACTTTTGAAACGCAGCTTCTCTGCACCAGCTTTGGTTTCGGGGCCCTGAGCTTCGCTTGCGAAGATCGACTTTGGAAAAAACGCGCTACCTGTCAAGCAGACTCGCCACAGGCGCAGTTCACCGATTTGCGGTAGAACGAAAAGACAGTTCAAGACACTGTTACTAACTAACCTGTACCTTGGTACGGCTATTTACTAACTAACGAATTACTTCTGCAGTTTAAATGCCAGCGTCGCCAATGGGGGCAGATGAATGAGAATTGAATGGTCTCGACCCATCCAGGGAACGTCCTGGGTCTGGATACCGCCGAAATTTCCGACGTTGCTTCCGCCGTACGTTTCGGCGTCTGTGTTGATAAACTCACGATAGAACCCGGACTCGGGGACGCCTAGTCGATAATCGTACTCGTACTATTGGCGTTGCGTTTACAACAAACGCCACTACGTCTCCCTCACGCGATTTTCTCAGGAATGACACCACGCTGTTGTCGGCGTCGTGAAGATCGATCCAGTCAAATCCTTCGTAGCTGTCGTCGAGCTGCCAAAGAGCCGGTTCACTTTTATAAATATAGTTCAGATGCTGCACCAGCCGGCGCAGACCATCGTGCGGAGGAAGACTAACGAGTTGCCAGTCAAGGCTGGTATCGTGGTTCCATTCGTTCACCTGACCAAATTCGCTGCCCATGAAAAGCAGCTTTTTACCAGGATGCCCGTACATCCACGCCAGAAACATTCGGAGATTGGCGAACTTCTGCCATTCGTCGCCGGGCATTTTGGATAGCAATGAGCGCTTGCCATACACCACTTCATCGTGACTAAGCACCAAAATGAAATTCTCTTGGAACGCGTAAAGCAGCGAGAATGTGATGTTACCGTGATGAAAACGTCGGAAAATCGGGTCGAGACTCATGTATTGCAGGAAATCGTGCATCCAGCCCATGTTCCATTTGAACCCGAAACCGAGCCCGCCGAGATAAGTCGGACGCGATACGCCGGGCCACGCGGTTGATTCCTCCGCGATGGTCATGATTCCGGGAAAACGTTCGTAACAAATTTCGTTGAAACGTTTCAGGAAATAGATGGCGTCCAGGTTCTCGCGGCCTCCGTAAACATTCGGAATCCATTGGCCGGGCTGCCTCGAATAATCGAGGTAAAGCATCGAAGCCACGGCGTCCACGCGCAGCCCGTCGATGTGATATTTGTCCAGCCAGAAAAGAGCATTGCCGATGAGGAAATTGCGAACTTCGTTGCGACCGAAATTAAAAATGAGCGTGCCCCAATCTTGCTGCTCCCCCTGGCGTGGGTCCATGTGCTCGTAGAGATGGGTTCCATCGAATCCAGCCAGCGCGTGAGCGTCCTTTGGAAAATGTGCAGGCACCCAATCCAGGATCACTCCGATGCCGACTTGGTGGCATTTATCTATAAAATGACGGAACTCATCAGGCGTGCCGAACCGGCTCGTGGGCGCATAATAATTGGTGACCTGATAACCCCAGGAACCTTCGAATGGATGCTCGGCGACCGGCAATAATTCGATATGCGTGTAACCCATTTCCAACACGTACGGCAGCAACGTCTCAGCAAGCTCGAGATAACTGAGATGCCGGTTGCCTTCCTCAGCTTTGCGACGCCACGAGCCCAGGTGCACTTCGTAAATGCTGATGGGGCTGCTCGGCCAGTTCCGCGAGCGGCGCGATTCCATCCACCCACCATCGTTCCAGTGGTAACGTTCCAGATCGTACACCAGCGATGCGGTGGATTTTCCGTGTTGATTGAAGAATGCGAACGGATCGCTCTTCAGAAGCAGTGCGCCGGTCTGAGCGCGTATCTCGAACTTATAGTGCGCTCCTTGTTTGATGGGGGGCAGGAATAATTCCCACACGCCGCTGCCGATGAGTTTACGCATGGGGTTGACCCGGCCATCCCAACCGTTGAAATCGCCAACCACGCTGACGCGTTGCGCATTAGGCGCCCATACCGCAAAATAAACGCCTGTAGCGTCACCGATGGTGCGCAAATGCGCGCCGAACTTGTCGTAAATGTTCCAGTGTTGTCCTTCGGCGAAGAGATGCAGATCGACTTCGCCCATGATCGGCCCGTATTGATAGGGATCGCGTGTCAGGTAATGCGATCCGTCCCAAGCGGTAACTCGGATATGGTATGGAAGGTCTCGCGTTGCATTCCGGACAGTCGCGCAAAAGAAACCGTCCTGCTGAATTTTCTGCGCTGCGATCGGTTCTTCCGGATGTTGATCCAGCACGATGTCAATCCTGCGCGCATCGGGCCGAAACACGCGAATCTCTAAACCGTCCCCAACTCGGTGCGGCCCCAATACTCGAAAAGGATCGGCATGTTCCCCGGCGACAAAGCGGTCCACTTCGTCAGGTGGCAATCCAGCGATCTCGAAAGATTTCATAATTACTCGTGAAGCGTTGAAGGGCATCACGCTTCAGCATTCTTTTCCATCGCTTCAATCGGTCATCGTTTCAACGAATCGTTTTGACCATGCGAATCCTGGTAACTCCGCATCCCGGTGATCAAACTGCTTTCCCTCTAGAAAGATCGAGATCATGATGTCGCTATTATGAACGGGGTCATCGTCATTGTTGCGTATCGGCCCAAGCCTGGAAAGGAAAACGAAACTCTGGACCTGGTTAGAAATCGTGTTCCCACGTTGCACAAGGAAGCGCTCGTGACGGAACGCACACCGATCATCATGCGCGCACGCGACGGCACAATTATCGAAGTCTCTGAATGGAAATCGCAGGAAGCGATCGATGCGGCGCATAAGAATCCAAACGTCCTCGCGATGTGGAACGGGTTCTTTGCAGTTTGCGATTGTGTCCCGCTCAACCAGTTATCTGAATCCGCCGAAATGTTTGCCGGCTTCGAACCGGTTCCCGACTGATTACTAACTCTATACGACGACCAAATGAACGACGATAAGAACAATGTTCAGCTGAATGCGGTGGAAGATCACGAGGGCATTTTGACCATTCGTGGTGGCGGCGCCCAAAGGAATTGGAACGGCATTCACTACAAACAAGGCATGTCCGCGAAGAATGTCGGTACAAAGAATCTATCAGCGAATATTGCCACGATCCCTCCAGGTGGGGTCGCCTACGCGCACATTCATGTCGATTTCGAGGTGATCCTTTACATCATCGAAGGAAGAGTACGCCACGAATTCGGCGCCGGCCTCAAACAGGTGATCGAAAACGAAGCCGGCGATTTCATTTACATCAAACCGGGCATCCCACACGAAGTCTTCAACATGAGCAAGACCGAACCCGTGGTCGCCTTTGTTGCGCGCTCATCCGCTGACGAATGGGATAATATTATTCCATATGACCGCAACCAGCAGAGCTAAGGCCGAGCGTGAAATGTCAAATGTGTTAGGGCGTGTTGCCCAAATGTGTTCTTGTAGCCATGGTGCTGTGTCGCCGTGCTTTTGCGAGATAAGACGCACAGGCCGCGCCTCGACACAGCGAGGCAACTACAGCGGAGAATTCCGAGCGCAGCCTTTGGGCAACACGCCCTGTTAGACGCGACCCCATTCCTGTCCGTGACCGTAAAATTTCCCCACGCCAGTGGAAATGGTCCACAAACCGAAGCCGACTTCGCTTACCATGAGACCGCTGTTCTTGTAAGTGCGAAAGCGCATGAAAACAGAATTAACCGCGGTTCAATACCGCATCGTCCGCTTTATTCACGAGACCATGGCCCTGTCATTCCAAGCGAAGTCGCCTGCCGCGCCGTAGCTTTATGCGAAGGTCGGGAGGAATCTCTTACTTTTTAACTACGGATTAGGCCGATTTTTGCTTCTGAATTTCCCACGACGGATGAGCAGCGTTTACAAGCAACAGCCATAGTCCCACGGATCACAAAAATCGGCGAAGCTCCAGCCAACAGGAAGAGTTGGGCCGTACGCGCCGCTGATGAAAACGTTGTTGCGAAGATACCAGATCGCGGTCTGACGTGTGGTCGCATTGTAGAGCACATAGTCGTGGTAGCCGTCGCCGTTAAAGTCGGCGGTACCTACCAAGCCCCAGCCGGTGCGGATAGTCGGCCCGTAAGCGCTTCCAACAAGCGTTCGCCCCGACAAATACCAGATCGCGGTCTGGCCCGTGCCGTTCTCAAGCAGATAATCAGGATGGCCGTCGCGATTAAAATCAGCTACTCCCACCACAAACCAGCCAACAGGAAGAGTTGGGCCGTAACCTCCGACAACGTACACATTATTGTGAAGATACCAGATCGCTGTCTGGCGGGTGTTCGCATTGTAGAGCACATAGTCGGGGTAGCCGTCGCCGTTAAAGTCGCCGACACCCGACCATCCCCAGCCACTGGGAACGCGAGGAACGCTCGGCCCACGAGCAGTTCCAACAAGCGTTCGCCCCGATAAATACCAGATCTCTGTGTCGGGCGTAATACCCGAATCGAGCAAGAGATAGTCAGGATGGCCGTCGCGATTAAAATCCGCTACGCCAGCTAAAATGTACCAGCCAGCTACAAGAGTCGGGCCGGACGCGCCGCTGATGAAAACGTTGTTGTTCAGATACCAGATCGCCGTTTGACGCGGGCAGGCCTTATGAAGCACAAAGTCCGGGTGGCCGTCGCCGTTAAAGTCACTTATTGCAGCCCCGGCTGCACCAGCACCCCACGCGACGAGCACCAGTGCGATGAGAAGTGGTAGAATTCGTATTTTTTTAAACTGAGTCAGCGGATTCATGTTTTTCCTTTCTTTTCTTTGGTTTTCATAGTTTGCCTTTGAAATGATGCCCGTTCGTCGGTGTCAATGGACAGGCGTGAAGAAGTGTCTCGTGGCGAAGTGGGAGACCTGCTTACCAATAATCGCGCCTTTGTGAGTTGAGTTCCGGAAGTGCATGCCGCCGTAGACGCGGGCATCGAGGGCATCTTGAAGTGCCTGCGAGAAGCTAGTGTAGTTGCGCACTGGTTGTATCAGTCCGGGGACCAGGCTGTTCATGGTAAAGCTGAAGTTGTCGGTCCCGAAGAAGTAGGTCAGCGTCTCGCATGACGCACCGCTGAAGCAGCCGTGCGCGGCTGGGTATTCGGGGTGATTTGGCGTGACCACTACTCCTATCCAGTTGGGATCAGGCTCCGTTTGCGGGTTGCCGTCGGTGTCTCCAGCGCGGATCGCAGTCACCGGTCGCCAGAAGTTGTAAAAGAACTTCGAGTCCCAGCAGGCAATCAAAGCATCGCTACTGGCGGTTGTAAGTAGTGCGAAGAAGCGAGCGTTGTTCAAAAGGTTCAATCCCTGGCTGACGGAGATGCCGCGCCATGTGCGGTTCCACAGCAGCATGGGTTGATCGGAGACGAAACGCGCTAGATCGGTTTGCTCGGGCGTACGCGTGCTGCCGGTCGCCGCGCCGAGACTCTTGGTCTCGTTGTAATCGCGAACCCAGGTCTCGCTCGACAGATCTGGCGGCTCCTCTGCCCTGAACTGCGCCGGGCTGTTTAGCGTAAACGGCCGCACGTACGCGACCTCTGGGGCCTGCGCGGCTAGGAAGCCCGGCGGCGTAGGGATCCACACGCCGGGTCCACTGCCGGGTACGTAGGGCACTACGGCATCACGGCCATCATTGGCGCGGAATAATAGAATTCCAACGGCCGCTTGCTGGCCGACGGAGATGCCGTTAGTCTTAGCTGGGCCGTCGGGGATCAGCGCTAGCGATGCCGCGTACTCGGCATCTAGATCCGCCTGCTGACTAGGAAACAGCGCGACTAACATGTCGTGGGCTGCAGCCGCAGTCGCCGCTTCCGGCGATGCAGGAGTAATTACGTTCGGCCTGACTGCGTACGAGGTGAACGGGTACCCTTCTATTGCATTGACAGCGTCGTAAATCGCCACGTGAACCATTGCGAGGCGGATGAGCCCGCGCGGAGGCGGCATGGCGGCGACGGCGACGATGGCGTTAGCCGCGTGGTCGTTCCGATCAAGAACGGCGTCCGCGCGCGCGATCCTGGGAGCAGCGGCGACGGCAAGCGCAAGTGCGATGAGAAGTGGCAGAATTCGTAGTTTTTTGAACTGAGTCATTGGATTCATGGTTGTTCCTTTCTTTGGTTTCGTTGTTTGGCTTCCATCGTGGTAAGGCGCGAAAGAGCGATCAAAGTGATCATCTGAATTTGGATTTTTTTTGGAAAGCCTTTTACAAGCGGGGGCGGTTCGGCGTGTGTCCCTTTTACAACCAGCGGGGACGAAACTTTTTGTAGGCGGCTAACGGCCCGCTCACTGCGCGATCAAGCTCCAACCAGCTGGAAGGGTTGGTCCATAGACGCCGCTGACGTAAACGTTGTTGTTCAGATACCAGATCGCTGTCTGCCGACTGGCGGGATTGTAAACCAGATAATCCGGATGCCCGTCATTGTTAAAGTCAGCCGTAGCCACTAACGCCCACCCACTGGGAATGGTCGGCCCATAAGCGCCTCTGATGAATGTTGGTCCTGATAGATACCAGATCGCTGTTTGGTGATTACTGGAATTGAACAACAAATAATCTTATGGCCCTCGCGATCAAAATCTGCTACCCCCACCAAGCTCCAGTTGACCGGAAGTGTTGGCCCGAACGCGCCGCCAGCGAAAACGTTGTTGTTCAGGTACCATCTCGCTTTTTGATGGGTGCTCGCATTGTAAAGCACATAATCCGGGTGGCTGTCAGCGTTAAAGTCCGCCGTAGCTACCAATTCCCAGACACCGGAAGGGTTGGCCCATAAGCGCCTCCAATGAAGGTTGGTCCCGACAAATACCAAATTGCTGTCTGATGCGTAATGGTGGCGAACAGGGCATAATCTGGATGACTGTCCCGATTGAAATCCGCCACAGCCTCCAATCCCCAGCTGGCTGGAAGAGTTCGCCCGTCCGCGCCGCCAGCGAAAACGTTGTTGTTCAGATACCATATCGCCGCTTGCCGCGTGCTGGTATTTGAAGGACGTAGTCCGGATGGCCGTCCCCATTAAAGTCAGCTACTGCAGCTCTCGCTGTAGTCCCAAGCGCGCTTCACGGCCCGAAGGCGAGAAATCCACTCACTCCAGAGGCAAAGGTGTTTCGCACCCCGCCCGGAGCGAATTTATAGATGTTGCCGCTGTCTAAATCCGACACAAACAGATCGCCCGCGCTGTCAAAAGCCAGTGGTGCAAATCGACTAAACCCGAGGGCAAAGGTGCTTCGGTTTCCGTTCGAGAAGATGATTTTCCTGGCGGGGACTGAGGCCGGTGCTCTCGCCTACAATGCCAGCTTAGACGAACAGGTTGCCAGCATTGTCAACGGCCACCGCTTCCGGATTCGTGAGCCCGGAAGCAAAGGTAATTAGCCCCCCGGCCGGTAGGGAACTTATAAGATGGTGCCGCTAATGCTATTGCTAACGTTCGCGACAAATAGATTGCCCGCGCTGTTAAAGGCCAAGGCAGTTGGAAGGTCCAATCCGGAGGCAAAGGTAGTTCGTAATCCGTTTGGAGTAAGTTTATGGATCTTGCCGGAGCCGTTGATGGGGAACCCATCGTCGTCCGAGTCGCCGGTCGTTACAAACAGATTGCCCGCACTGTCAAAGGCCAAGTCAATTGGACGGTCCAATCCGGAGGCAAAGGTAGTTCGTAATCCATCCTGGGTGAATTTCAAGATGATGCCGCCATCAACCACGACAAATAGATTGCCGTTCCTGTCAAAGGCCAGAGCGCCTGGATAACTCAATCCGGAGACGAAACACTGCTTTGGCACACAGTCTGGAGTAAATTCATAGATGTTGCCGCAGGCTGCAACAAGAACACAAAGAGGTTCTGCCCTTGGCGCGCTCGAGCGATTCAGACTGATTACTGCTAAACACAGTACCCCGCCTATTAAATGACGTGTGAGACCGGCCGAAAGCCAGATCTCGATTTCCTTTCCGTTTGTTTATTCTTCCATAGCTCTGCTTTCTAATTCAGGTCCACTGGTTTCTGCGGGAAACGAGAGGCGCGCGCCGTCTTCTTGGCTACTGTCTCGTTCATGTCTTTTCCTGATTCTGTAGTTTCCTTCCATTGTGGTAAGGCGCGAAAGAGCGATCAAAGCGATCATCTAAATTAGGAATTTTTTCGGAGACGCTTTCTGCGTGCAGAGATCTTTTGGGACTGATAGGCTGTGAAGGCCGTGATGGACGTGTCTGCGGTTTCTCAGCAGAGAGTGACCGATCTCCTGACGCGATGGAGTGAAGGGGACGATGCTGTTCTCAATAAATAACGCCGCGCTCGTGTATGAGGAACTCCGACGCCTTGCGCATCGTCAGATGGGCGCGGAACGTCCCGACCACACACTGCAAACGACGGCGCTCGTCAACGAGGCTTATCTGCGTCTGGCCGACCAAACCAATCCACGCTGGCAAAACCGTGCCCACTTCTTCGCTGTGGCCGCCCGCGCGATGCGCCAAATCCTGGTTAGCTACGCCAGGAGTCAGCGAGCGGAAAAGCGCGGTGGCGGCGTTCTGGAGGAGGATCCGAATTGGACGAGGCAGCGCTGATTTTCACCGGAGGAATCAAAGCAGATCGTGGATCTACAAGAGGCGCTGGAAACGCTGGCCACGCTCGACTCGAGAAAAGCTCAAGTCGTCGAGCTATTGAAATATTTTGGCGGCCTCAACTATGACGAGATGGCAGAAGTGCTCAAGATTTCACCTGTGACGGCGAGGCGCGACTGGAGATTTGCCAAGGCATGGCTGTAGAGCGCAATTGCAGAAGGGGGACTGACACAGACACGAATTTCACGAATTTGCACAAAGTTCTCCGACGGCTGAGCCAGGGTTTCTGAACATTCGTGATAATTCGTGCAATCGTGTCGCCGCCCGCTACATTCGTGGCAATTAGTGTAATTGGTG
>CAWIJH010000012.1:0-47790 GCA_963836455.1 uncultured Verrucomicrobiae bacterium | reverse complement strand
TGTGCAGCGTTGTCACCACGGGCATGTGCAGATCGCGCAGCAAAGCTAGCAAGTGACTCCCGGCCCGCCGTAGATACCAAACTCGTGTTGGACCGAGATGACTTCGACGTTGTTAATGTTTAAGAAATCCGGCCGCGCGCCGGTATGAGTCGATCTCCCTTTCATCGATCTCAAAACGGATACGCGTCGAATAATCGTAGCCTTCGGGGCGATCGTTAACTGCTCCCACGATGCATTCGCAATTTGGGTACTCGGTTGCGACCGCCTCGCAAATGTCAGTCGTAAACGTTGCGACGCCACATTGCCTGGGCATATAATCTCCCACGAAAGCGACGCGATTAATCGTTGTCATGGTAGCCTCACTTAGTAGCAAATGTCAGCTTCCTCCATCCAGGATCCAGGGGGACAACAACACTCTGCCGCTCTCGACGGCTTGTCGCGCTTGAAGGCGGATCAACTCTCAACTCTGCTTCGTAAATCCCGCACTCGCGCCTGAGTGGACTCAATTGCTTCCCGTGGGACTCGGCGCAGGCCTTCCGTCAAGCCGAGCTTCGATAGAGTCCAAATCAACCATTTTGTTGGGTCCCACTGCCACGGCTTTACGCCATTACGATAGTCGTGCTGAAATTCATGGTGATAATTGTGATAGCCTTCGCCGAATGTAAACAGCGCCAGGAAAAGCGAGTCGCGGGCACTGCATCGCGTCGAATACGGCTGGCGCCCGATGGTATGGCAGGCTGAGTTAATCAGGAAGGTACAGTGTTGAAGCACCACCACTTTTGCGACACCACCAATTAGAAAACCGCCGAGCGCGCCGACCCACCCGTCCCACACGAACCCGATCAGAGTTGGCAGGGCGAAGCCGATCATGACAGCGAGGAGATGAATATGTCGGTGTTGCCACATGACCAGCGGATCTTTCTTTAGGTCGGCAACATTATCGAACGGCGGTTGCGGCAAGAGCTTGAACAACAGCCAGCCAATGTGGGCGTGGAAGAAACCTTTGGTAATGTCGTAAGGATCTTCGTCGTGATCCACATGTTTATGATGGCGGCGGTGTTCGCTGGCCCACATGAGGACAGAATTCTCAAACGCCGCGGCGCCGAAAATGAGAGTAAACAGACGCACCGGCAGTTTTGCCCGGAAAGTCATGTGCGAAAACAGACGGTGATAACCGAGCGTTACGCTGAAGCCGGCGGCGGCCAATAACACAAGGAACACGGCGAGTTGAAACCAATCAAGGCCGAAATACCACAGATATAGCGGCACTGCGGTGAGTGTGAGAACAAACGTGCCGATCAGGAACGCGCTGGTTATCCAATTAATCCGATCGGTCGGAATGCGGAAAATCACGGGGAGAAAATTTTCGAAAGGTCACCGGTTCGCAGACGTCGGGCGTCCCAGAATGACGTCGCTCTTTGTCCAGGTATGAACGCTACCGCAGTGTGCACAGGTTAACTTTTGTGTTTTCAGTTTGGCTGTTGCCCAGCGTTTTTCTTCGATTGTCCTTCCGGTATCGGTCAGCTTCGACGTTGAAGGACAGCGTACCAGTAAACTTTTGATGTTGGAACCGACCTTTGATTTCGGCCGTCGCGGCGGATCGAACAAGAATCTCGTCGCCATAGTTAAAGGCGATAAACGATTCGCGCCTTAGCGGTATCGTACGGTGACATTTCCATTTTCACTCGATCACCAATTGTAAGCCGAATGAAACGTTTGCGCATCTTTCCAGAAATGTGCGCGAGAACCATACGCTCATTCGCAAGCGCGACGCGGAACATTGTTCCTGGGAGCACCATCATGATGGTGCCCTCGAGTACGATCGCTTTTTCAGAATTCATTTGTTAATCCAACAAAAAACGCCGGCGCCCATTTTTGTGAGCGCCGACGGTTGATCGCAGTCTACCTGCGAAAGCCGGAGAAATTCCGCTTTCCACCCTGAGGGCGCGGACGGTCTGCGCGGGGACGCGCTTCGTTAACAGTTAATGTGCGGCCGTTAAGTTCGCGGCCATTGAGCGCGCCGGTGGCAGCGGTGGCTTGCGCGTCGTCGTTCATCGTGACGAACGCAAAGCCACGCGATTTGCCAGTCATACGGTCCATCATCAGATTGACTTCGCTGACAGTGCCATGTTGTTCGAACAGATCCTGAAGATCGTTCTCGGTGGTCTCAAAGGAGAGATTACCTACGTACAGTTTCATTGTGTTTTGAATTTGGAAAAACTACCGAGCTACAGAGCCGTTCCCGTGAATCGGGTTTCAAACCACCAATGAGCGACGCTCACCTGACGATCTACCGTGCAGTGAAGTTAAACAGAGTAATCCAATAAGCGCACACTATCGCCCGGATCGCGCCAAACACAAATGATCATTTCACGGATGAAATTAGGCGAATTAAAACGAACGCCATGGTGTCGAAGATCCAGGTATACTCAGCAGCCGTTGTCCTGGTGCGAGACGCCGGAAACGTGCCCCGTAAGTCAATGCAGATAAGTATCGGGCGCTTGCTTGCGGGCCGCCGCGCGAATGATTAATGCAGTTGTTTAAGCGTTAATACTTTCAGACGGGAATCAGTGCTCCCGTAATCGGCAAAACATATGTCTCGAAGCCAAGATTTGATAACCAATCTTCTCGCGCTTGCGGACATTCGCATCAACGACAGCCGCCCCTGGGATATACAAGTGCATGACCAGCGCTTTTTTAGCCGGGTCCTTGCTTCTGGGACGCTCGGTTTCGGCGAATCCTACATGGAAGGTTGGTGGGATTGCGAGGCGTTGGACGAGATGTGTTGCCGCGCCATTCGTGCCGGGCTCGAGAAGCGTTTCACATTTCGACTCCCCAATGTCTGGGCACTACTCACTGCGCTTCTCGTGAACCAACAGACTCGTCTGCGCTCATGGAAAGTCGGCCGGGTGCATTACGATCTGAGCAATGATTTTTTCAAAGCAATGCTCGATCCGAATATGCAATATTCCTGTGCACTCTTCGGGGAGGGCGACGATCTCGCCTCGGCGCAACTGCGGAAGCTGGATTGGATTTGCGAAAGGCTGCGTCTGCGACCCGGCCTTCGGGTGCTGGACATCGGCTGCGGCTGGGGTGGATTGGCCCGTCACGCCGCCCGCCACTATGGTTGCGGGGTAGTCGGGATAACAATTTCGCAGGAACAATTCACTTACGCGCAACGCTGGAGTCGCGGATTGGACGTGGAAATCCAGCTACGCGACTACCGCGAAGTCACCGAACGCTTTGATCGAGTGGTAAGCGTCGGCATGGTCGAGCATGTTGGATACAGGAATTATCGCACCTATATGCGAGCGGCCGCTCGTTCGTTAGGCGAGAATGGATTGTTTCTTTGCCAGGGAATCTGCGGAAATTTCTCGCGCTTTCACACCGATCCATGGATCAAGCGGTATATTTTTCCAAACTCAGTGGTTCCGTCCCTGGCTGGCCTTACACGTGCTGCGGAGGGCATTTTCATTGTTGAAGACGTCAAGAACATCGGGCCCAATTACGACCCGACACTTATCGCCTGGGAGAAAAACTTTCGCGCCGCCTGGCCCCAATTTGCGGATCGCTACGACGAACGGTTCCGGCGGATGTGGCGATTTTATCTACTCAGTTGCGCGGGCGCATTTCGGGCGAGCAGTCTGCAGGTCTTTTCTATTCTCTTTTCGAATGGCATCGGCTACTGACAGGCAAATCCGCCAAAGCTCGCCATTAGGCCGCCTCACTTTTCCGGCGATGCCTTCCAATCATCGGCTGATTCCATGACCGACCGCGGGCCAGTGCCATTTAACCAGGCCAGTGCATCCTTGTCGTCCCGCAAATATGCGTCCCAGAATGCGGTCGAGAGCGCGCGGATTACACGATGATGATTCGTGTTGGGTCGCCTGCGATTGCCGGGGAACGCGCGATCGGCGAAGACGGAGTGATCAGCGTTGTCGAGTACGACTTGATATTTCGGCGCGCCGTGCAACGCCGGATAAACCGTGAGGCGCTCTTTTGCGTCCATCACGCCGATCGGCGTGATGTCTTTTGTTCCAGTCATCAGCAGCCACGGGATTTTTACATCGCCGAAGGCGCGCTCCGCCGTTTCCGATTTCGGCGTGCTCGGACTCATGATGACCGCTGCGCGAATTCTTGGATCGGTCAATTCAGTGCCGCTCATTACGAACGCCTCGCCGCTTACCGCCTGGGTCGTAACCGCGCCGAACGAATGGCCAGACATTCCGATCCGCGTCAAATCCATTCGGTTCGCCAGCGGACCGCTTTTGTTCCAGGCTTCGAGTTGATCGAGCACTGCACGAATGTCGCCCACACGCAGGAAAAAATTCTCGAGCGACGCCGCCTTGCGCAGCGCCTCCATTCGCTCCGCTGGTGGCGCATTTTTCCACACGAATTCGTCGCTGCCGGGATGTTGCACGAACACCCCGAGGTAGCCACGCGCCGCCCACCGTTCGCTGAGGAATTTACTGCCCTCACGTGATCCACCCAGTCCATGGCTGAACAAAACGACGGGCGCCGGCTTGTGGTTAGCTGGAAGATAGATGCGAACCGGAATGTCGCGATTGCGCGCAGTATCGTGGACTGTCAGGTCGCGGATCTTCGGATGAAAATTTGGATCGACAACAAGCGGATCGTACGAACCTGCCCACGCGAAGTGAACCAATACAAAATTAACGAAAACCAAAGAAGCGCCGCGAATCATAGACAGTGACCATTTCCAATCGCCATAGCTCGCAACATCTGTATGAACATTGGAGGCATCAAATCCTTGCCCTAAATCAACGACGTGCTCTCAAAACGCGAGGCGCTTATCTTGATCTCTGTCGCAGAATTTTTTCGCCGCACTCGTCGAGCGCATTGCAGCGACATTCCTTTACGCGATCGAGCAACGTTTCCATTAGCTTAAGCCGATTCATCCGCTCCCGGAGCTCTGCCATTTTTCGCTCGGAGAGCTTGTGCCAGCGTTTCGGTGGACGCGTCCCGGGCGGAAAACCGAAGAACAGCTCGCGTATTTCCTCAAGAGTGAATCCAGTCTCCCGGGCGCGTTGCACCACAGCGAGACGGAAGAGCGCACTGTTGTCGTAGCGGCGTTGGCCATTCTTGCGCATCGGCCGCGGGAGAATCCCGATCTGCTCGTAGTAGCGAATGGCAGACGTGCGCAAACCAAACACGCGCGCGACATCAGAAATCGCCATGTCTTCCGCCACTCTCGAATCTAACAATCAACTGCGCTGACGCCACGGAAATCCCTCGCGTTTTCCTTATAACTCATATCATATCACTCAGGAGGGCCT
Source organism: uncultured Verrucomicrobiae bacterium (assembly GCA_963836455.1). Taxonomy (GTDB): domain Bacteria; phylum Verrucomicrobiota; class Verrucomicrobiia; order Chthoniobacterales; family UBA10450; genus Udaeobacter. The sequence goes on along the minus strand of CAWIJH010000012.1, from coordinate 42,493 downwards.
CGCAGGCCTTATTGGCAGAAATTCCGCAATCGAAGGAGGACAGCATGAAGGTACTGCTCGTTTTTGTAATCGCACTCGCGGCTGTGTTTGTTGCCTTTTCACAGACAAAGGGCGGCGACGCAAAGAAAAGCCGGTTAGATGGCAACTGGGAACTGGTCTCCGGACAGCCACTCCCAAAAGGAACACGCGATATCAAGATGATCTCGGGAGGACACTTTATTTTTGTTGCCTATGATACGGAGAAAGGGAAGCCGGTTTATACAGGTGGTGGCACCTACATTCTGAACGGAAGCTCCTACACCGAACACATGGACTTCGCGAGCGATCAAATCTCCGCCGGTCTCATCGGTAAGGACCAGCCGTTTACCGTGAAGATAGACAGAGATACGTTCACGCAAACAGGCACTCTTTCGAATGGAAAAGGTCTGTCGGAAACTTGGAAGCGGATTAACTGATTAGCTTACACCTTCGGGTTCCGCTTTTTCATTTGATTTCTAATGTCTAATTTAGGCCGCACCCGGATCGGGGTGTCGCCCGTGCCGCTCGCCCGCTGCAACTTCGCCGATGCGCCTCGACAAAGCGAGGCGGGCATGACGCCATAAGATGGCCTTTAAAAATTGCCTTTGACTTAAAGTTGACTTGAACTCGTAGCCTGGGCGCTATGAAGACATCATTTGTATTTATTACCGTGGTAACATTAGCGTTGTTATATCTTGTTTCCGCACGCTCAATTGCCGCTGATGAGACCGCTCTTTCTCAACCAGCGAAGTCCGAATCGCCTTTCGCCTGCAACGCATTCGCGTTGTCCCCAGAGGTAAGGAAGCGCCATTTCGAGGAGCTTGGACCGGCGTTGCTAAAACTGAAGAAGAGCACGCACGAACTCCCAGATGGCTTTGAGTTCGAGCTGCCAGCAGATAACAAAACGTATCAGCTGCTAACAGAATGGGCGTTCCAAGAGCGGTTATGCTGTCCGTTCTTCGATATCGATCTCCGCTTGGACAGAGAAAACGGACCGCTGTGGCTGCGTCTCACCGGCCGGCCTGGAACCAAAGAGTTCATTAAGGAGGAGTTCGGGATCTGACCGCATACATAAGATCCGCGATACAACGATGGTAGACCGAGCGAATAAAACCGTAGTCGCTATAGCCACGGTCTCTGTGGGCCGTCTCCCTGATGGAAAAAAGCACCCGCAGAAGCAGACCGGCCACAAACCGGTGGCTACGACATTTGTGAAATCGCGCTAGTTAGAAACACGATGCCACAGATCTCAGCTCAAGAAGAGTTCGAACGATTGCCGCTGCGAGTTCATACGTTTCTGCCAGATGTGCCGCTGCGCGACGTGTGGTTTATCGATTTGCCGCGTTGGCGATCGGGAATAACGCTCGATGAATTCTTACGAACGCCCAGCAACAGTAAGCTTGATGCCTGTGGTTGTTCGGAATCGTCGTCCCTGTTTACGCAATCCCCGCTCGTGCGGCTACTGCTCCACATCCGTTTCTTCGTTGGACGGTTCTTCGGTTGGGACCGCGAGCCAGCTTCTATCGCTATCACTACCTTCGCAACACGTTTGACCGACACCGATCGTTCGAGATCACTCGTAGTCGCCGGCACGTGCGATGGATTCTTCCGCGTCGTTTATCGCTTCGAAAACGAGCAGCTTCTCGAGTTGATCAATCGGACAGCACACGCTGGGGCACTGACCACCTTGGTTGAGACAACGACTGCCTACCGGTTTTACTTAGGAGTCTATGTCTGCAGCGTAAGCCGCTTCACGCCGTTCTACATGACCCTGATCGATCCTTTTCGAAAACTAATCGTCTATCCGTCCCTCTTGCGTGGTGTCCGCGTTCGCTGGAACCAGACGTTCCGCACAGGCTAAGCTGCAGATATTGCAAGTGAAGGAAAATAACGACCCACTCTAATACTCAGAACTTTTCTCTCTCGTGGGCTCATTCCGATTATTTTGCGTTCGCATCCGACTCTATGATGCCGGAAAAGCATCTTTATGATTCAGTCAACAGCATTGCTCACTTTTTTGTCCGCTCTCGCGGTTGCGTCAGCGGGCCCATCGCCTGCTCCACCTGGCGATGACATCTACTCACCTGGCCGTGCGCTGGTGACAGATATCGATCGCATCGTCACACCAAACGGCGTCGATGAAACCTTTGAGGTCGTGCTCGGCGGCGCGCGTCAGGTGGTCAACGTGCGCGGCACTGATCGCGCCAACCCGATTCTCCTCTTCGTTCATGGCGGTCCGGCTGCGGTCGAAATGCCGATCGCGTGGGCTTTTCAACGACCATGGGAGGAGTTCTTCACCGTTGTTCAGTGGGATCAGCGCGCCGCGGGACGGTCATTCCCGCTTAACGATCTCAAAACTATCGCGCCCACACTCAAGCCCGAGCGTTACCGTGACGACGCGATCGAACTCATCGAGCTGCTTTGCCGCAAATACGACAAACCAAAGGTTTTCTTGTTAGGCCATAGTTGGGGATCGATCGTCGGCCTTTCCGTTGCTGCGAAACGCCCCGATTTACTCTACGCTTACATCGGCATCGGGCAGGTCATTGATTTCCGCGAGAACGAACAGATAGGATTCGATTGGACTCTCGATCGCGCGCGCAAGGACAAGAACGCCGACGCCGTACGCGAACTCGAATCGCTGCGACCTTATCCCGGATCTGGCGAGCTCGATTACGACAAGACGATGATCGAGCGCAAATGGAACGTTCACTACGGCGGCTTGGCCTGGGGTCACAGCGATGGAGATTTCTACTTCCACGCGGGACGCCTTTCTCCCTTATACACCGCCGCCGATCGCAAAGCATGGGACGACGGCAGCGCTTTCACCATGAAAACGATGTGGCCGCAGCTCGCCACCGTCACGTTCAATGATCTGAACAAGCTCGACATTCCCGTCATCTTATTCCTCGGTCGGCACGATTACACCACGCCCCCGACCCTCGCCGCCGTATGGATGGAGCGATTGAAGGCGCCGAAGAAGGTGACCGTCTGGTTCGAGAACTCAGCGCATCTGCACATCATCGAGGAACCCGGGCACGTTCTCGCCGCCCTTTTGGAACATGTCCGGCCGCTGGCAGAGAAAAGCGAAGCCGCTCGTAAATGAGAGTGCAAGTCGTGGGTGCGGCTCGCATCGCTTACGGCGAACGTTTCCGGCGAATGTGGCGATTTTATCTACTTAGTTGCGCGGGCGCATTTCACCCGTGCAGTCTGCAGGTCTTTTCAATTCTCTTTTCAAAAGAAAGCATCTTCATTGGGAATTTTGTCCGCGCCTAGGGAACGAGTGAGTCAAAGTTTTCGGAGTTTAAGCCGGCCCCATCCTTAATCTAATTGCGCTAGGCGAGATCAGGGCGAAGCTCTTCCTTACTGATCATGGCGATCTGGCACATACCGATTCTGCTGATCGGCCTGAGTTACGCTGATCGCTCTCTTCGAATTAAGGACGTGAAAAGTGGCTGACAAATGTGATCCGATTCGTTCCAGACTGCATGGCTTGGAAGTGCAGCTCAGGGACACCCCCGAATTTGACCATTCGGAACCCGATCGCAGGAACACGCAGAAACCGCACAAAAACCCCGAGTGGACGAGCCTGACCGCCCAAATCGCCTCTACTCGCCTGGCGTTGCAGCAATGTTCGGAGTCGCTCCGACGCTTCACAGTGACCGGAGACGCATTCATAGGATCAATTGAGATTGATGCCTTGGTCTCGAGGTTCATGAAGCTCTATGACATCCGTGCGATGAGCGTCGCGATCGCTCGTGAAGGAACGCTGATCGGGAACCGCGGCTATACGTGGGCGCAGCTGAACTATCCCATCACCCGGCCGGACACCGTGTTCCGTGTCGCGAGCGTCTCGAAGATCTTCACGTGTGCGGCGATCGATAATCTCAGAGCGACAGGCGTGCTCACGTTCGCGACGCCCGCGTTCCGCTTCCTTGGCATCAGCAGAACGCTCCTGCCGGACCAGACGGCCGATCCTGATGTGGACAAGATCACCGTTAAGGAACTCGCAACGGGCGAAAGCGGTCTCCAGCGTGATTTCTGGCCCGGGGGCGACCTCCGCCCGGTTGCCGGCCGCTTCGGGCTGAGCGTCACACCGACGCGCGACCAGTTGGTTGCCTACATATATGGTGAGCCGCTCCTTGTGAGCCCGGGTACCGCAGTCCCCCCCATCTACTCGAACAGCGCGTTCGCCGTGTTGACGTCGATTGTCGAAAGGGCCTCGCAGCTCACCTTCATCGAGTATCTACGCCGCAACATCCTACTGCCGTTGGGCATCGACGACGTGCGGGTCGGCGCGACCGCCGCGAACGGACGGTTCCCGAATGAGGTCTCGACATACGATGCCGTCGGCTTCGGCCCGTCGCAGCTCGACATGGCTGCTAATGCCACGGAGCCCAACGCCTATGGCGGACAGTTCACGTTCGAAAACGGCTGCGACGGCGAAGGCGCGTTGGTCACGTCAAGCGGTCCTGTCGCCCGGGTTCTATCCACCCACGCCGTCTGGGACATCGGTGTCCGCAAACCGGGCACCCGATACGGGGACCTTGCCGGAACAGGGGCAGTGGCGGTGAGCCGCCCCGATGGGCTCGACTTCGCCTGCGCGTTCAATCATGAGGTGGACGATCCCGCAAAAGGCGCCCTGGTCAGCCAGATCAACGCGGTGCTTGATCGACACCTGGTGGTACCCCCCGGTGGCGTGGTCGCGTCAATCTCCAGGTTCATAATCGGGCTTGTGGACCGCGTCCTCCGCGTGGTCGGTCTTCGTCTCGAGGCTTGAAGGAGGGGCTGCGGATGGGCGTTGTCAACGGACACGGCCAAGTTAGCGGGTCGTGAGTTCAAATACACCGGTGGAGCCCCACGGGTACGAGCGACATAGATGTGTGAAGCCGAGAGGGGCGAAATGAACGGGAGCGAGTGAGTCAAAACTTTCGGAGTTTAGACACGACCCCATCTCTTTCCCCCATGTTGAAGACGTCAAGAATATCGGGCCTAATTACGCTTTCGGCGAATTCAAGCGCGGCGCCGCACTGTTTCCCATTCGCGGGAAGCTACTGAATGTAAACCGTCTCATCCAGCCAGATTTCGCGCACGAATCCAGACAGCGACCCCCACGTGTCGAAATTTCCGTTTCTTACCTGCACAGGCCGACCGGCGGAATCCGTCGTCGTGATGCGGAGGGCGACCTGGGCGACTATCGAAAGCAGATAGGTGTGGCCGGCCTGTACCAGAACGTCCGCGCTCGCCTGTGCCCCTGACACTTGAAAGGGAGGAGTAAGAACGATCGCACTCGCACCTTGCCCGTTGTTGGACACATCGAATATCAAGTGCCGCCGCCAAATGAAGTTAGGAACCGCCTCGAAGCCGCCGGTGACGGGATTCAATTCAAACCCTCCCACGAAGATCGTGCCGATCACGCGCGTGGACACCGATACCACTGGGTCAGCATCTACGCCCCACTTGTGTCTGCCGGTGAAGGCGAGATCGGGTTCGACTCGCACCCGGCTAAGAGTGTGCTTGGGTGTGAACAGGATGCCCAGTCCGGCCTCTGCCGCTCCGTCTATGGCGCCTTTGACGGTTGGCGACATGGCCCAGGCAAATAACGAGCCATCACCTTTTTTGGCTGTGCTTGCGCCGATGCCGTTTGTCCAGTCCCGTGCGTATCGGTTTGCGGCTGGCGGCGGCTTCCACGGGTAGTACTGTTTATAGTCGGCGTCGCTTGGGATGTAGTAAAACGCTGGCCACTCAAGGCGCAGGAAAGGTCGGTCGGGTTGGATCGTCGCACTGATGAGATCTTTCAAGGTTAGAAGGCGATAATCTTCGATCGCGGACATATGGTCCCGAGTGTCAGGCGCGTGCGTCTTAATTCGCTCTATCAATTTCAAGACTCGACCTTCACGGGCCTTCGGTTCAAATGGAGAAGGAACCGACGGTGGAGTGCGCTCCTTGTAACCGGAGGGCCTTGCCTTCCGACGTTTTGACCGATTTACGAACACTTTCGATTTCCGAGCCATAAAATTATTTTGGTTCCTAACCTTGACCCCAATACGTGGCGGGACTCAGAAAGTAAAGAAACAAAACTCGGCGCCGCATTTCACGCTACCTCTCAATAGATTTAGCCTTTGCGAGGTCACGACAAGAATCTGTCGCTCCGATGTGATGTGGCGTTTCGTCATTTTGCCCTAGTGCGTTGAAACCGCCACCCGCGTGTGCTTAGCCCGGATAGTTTGTACATCCCTCGCCAGAAGCCCAGAACCGCTATTCGCAGTGTATGACGGAGGTCCCAGACGGCCTATTGAACCTTATTTTGCCACGGAGGAGACAACCAGTTTTTGGAAGCGCGGATCCTTGCGCAGTGGCTCAAACATTGGATCTAACCGGAGCAGCGCGGGAGTGAGCGGCGGATTTGCCGCGAGAGGCGCCTCATACGAGATTGAGAGCAACTTCTCCAAGGTGGAAATGGAACGCTCGGGATCGCCGGCTCGGGCTGTCACCCGAGCGAGAATTTCCAGCGGCCTGGGACCGGTCAGCTTGTCTTTCTCGATTGGAAACATCCCGATCGCGCGCTCGGCCAAAGCCAACGCCGCGTTGTTGTCACCAAGACCCATGTTTGTAAGCGCAAGATCTCCCATGAGAATAAAGTTTTCGGGTTGTTCTTTGAGGAAAGATTCGAGCTCGCTACGAGCCTGACTCCAACTTTCGCGGGCGGCGGCATGATCACCGGCAACTTCCTGGGCCCAGCCTAGCCAAAAGCGCAGTTCGCCAACGTAAAAGCCCAATGATTGATCAGGCGTTGCCAATATTTCCTTAAGCTGAGCAATGACTGCCGCGGGTTGTGCCTCCAGGATTGCCTGGTAAACTTGTGTTTCGAGGGCATTGACGTAGCCAACACCTGGCCGAAGCGGAGCCAAAAGCGCTGAAGCACGTGGCAGGTCGCCTTGTGCCTGTGCTATTCGCGCCTTTAACACAATCGTATCGATGTCGTCAGGTGTTATATTGAGAATCTGCTCGAGCCTGGATAGTGCTTCGGGGAAACGACGCTGGCACACGTAGGAACGCGCGTGTTGTGAGAGCAGGTTCACGTTGCGTGGGTCGAGCTTCTCGGCTTCGTTGAAGTACGCCTCGCTTTTGTCCCAGTTGCCTCGCCTGCGCTCGACATAGGCCAGGCCTTGAAGAACCCGGCTGCTATGAGGCAGGACACGTTCTGCCTGTTCAAGGTATTTCGAGGCAGTATCGTATTCCTTCAGGCAGGCATAGTAATAGAAACCCTTGGCCAATAAAGCCTCGCCAAGATTGGGTTGTAGCCTGAGAGCTGTGTCGGCTGCCTCGCGCGCTTCTTCACGAAGAGCCACAGTCGGTTGAAGGCTCTGTGTGAGATAGCCGCTGGCATCGACGTAAGAAAGCAGCGTCCAGGCAAGAGCGAACTTCGGGTCCAATCGCACTGCTTCTTTCAGATATTTCTGCGCCGCAATAGAGTTTGCAGGTGTGAATGCCGTTTTTAGTGTGAAAGCAAGTCCGCGAAGATAGGCATCATAGGCTTCAGAATTGTTGGTTGGTTTATCAGCGATGACTTCCTGTTCCTTTCCGCTGAGCTTGGCTTGTAATTGGTCGGCGATGGCTTTGGCGACTTCACTTTCGACCGAAAGGATGTCGGTCACCTTGCGATCGATTGTATCGGCCCAAAGATGTGAATCAGTCGTCGCCTTGATCAGCTGCACATTCACGCGTACGGCGTCGCCGGCCTTTTGCACGCTTCCCTCCAGAATGTGCGCAACACCGAGCTGCTTCGCGATTTCTGGCAGGTTTTCCGGGGCACTTTTGTAATGCTGTGTCGAAGTTCGCGAGATCACCTTTAGATCAGCGATCTTGGATAAGCGTGTGAGGATTTCGTCCTGTATTCCCTCGGCAAAATAGGCATTCTCCTTGTCACTGCTCAGGTTTTCAAAGGGCAATACTGCAATCGAACGTTCGATCGGGGCGAAAGCCCGCGGTCGCTGATATAACCAGGTCGCAATCACAATCGCGGCGACTGCCAATGCTGCACCCGCGTATGCCAGCGCGGCTCTTCTGCGTCGCGAGCGGGCTTTAGGATTGAACCTTTCATAGCAGCTATGAACGGCGGAAAGTAACTCGCGCGCTGATTGCGGCCTGTCCTTCGGATCAGGGGCCAGCATCGATTTCAGCAGCGCGACGACCTGACCCGGCAGGTGCAGGCCCTTGAGATGTTCCAGAGGTAACTCCCCGGTTTGCCTCACGCGGATTTCCTCCATTGTGCCGCCTACAAAAGGCGTGCGACCAGTCAGCAGATACCAAAGAGTAACACCCAGTGAGTAGATGTCGGAACGCGTATCAATGGGCAATTGCCCAGCACCGACAAACTGCTCTGGGCTTGCAAAAGCGGGGGTACCAATGAATCCGGCTCGTGTCTGCTCGATACCAGGCTCTGCGTGAGGACCCATTACTTTTGCCACTCCATAATCGATCAGCTTTACTGTGAGCTCCCCGTTCGCATCCGATTCGAGCATGATGTTGGATGGCTTGATGTCGCGATGCACCACGCCGCATGCTTCCGCAGCAGCCAACGCGCGCGCGGCCTGCTCAATTACTTCCAACGCGAGAGCAAACGGCATTGGCCCTTCGCGGCGGACACGTGCTTCCAGCGTCTCGCCCTTGACCAGTTCCATGGCATAGAAGCATTCGCCGTCTTGCTCTCCGTAATAAGTCACCCGAGCAACATTTGGATGATGAATGTTCGCGGCCGCGCGCGCTTCGCGCAGAAAACGCGATCGCGCATCGGGATTCTGCGCGACGCTCCGATTTATGACCTTGAGAGCTACAGTCGAGTTCAGGACTGTATCGCGAGCGCGGTACAGTTACTGCCATTCCCCCAGCACCTAGCTCGACCGGAAAACCGTCCGCTCCTACTTCCACCTCGAAGTGTGCGTATTTCAATGGTCCGGGCGTCAGCCGACCTCGTGCCGCTGGTCTTTCCGGCTCTTCACCGTCCGCGAGAAAGCCAAGGCCAACGAGACAACGCAGACATTCGCCGTTTGGACCAACTTGAGTCAGCGGTCGGCCACATGTCGCGCACATTTCCGCCGCTTGAGGCTGAGTGTCCGCAGTTCCGAGACCGATGCCCTCCTTGTCCATGCGTAAAGTCAGCTTACGCCATCAATATCTGATACAGGTGCTGCAACTCCTGATTGACGTCTGCCGGATCAGAGACGGTACTCGCCACTTCCATTCTCAACGACTCACGGTAACGCTGCCGCAAACGGGAAAGCCATGTGCGCAGAGTTGCGATCGGCACTCCTAGTCGAGCCGCGGCTTCCTCCTGGTTTAGCGGTCTGACACTGCCGCCCGCGACGAACGGTCTGAGTTCTTCGAGCCACTCAGCCTTGCCCTCCGCCACAAACGCGGTCTCCAAATTTTGCCAGGCACGCGAAACGATTGTCGACGCCCAGACAAGATCGTAGCAAGCAGTATCGCTGAGATGAGCCGTTGCCATCATCGCTGCCTCAGCCTCGGGAAGGTGTTCCTCGATCGAGACCACCTGACGACCGCCACCTCTCTTCAGCGCCCGGGCGCGGTCATACTCATTGTACAGAAAATTCTGCAGCGATCCCAGCAGGAACGTGCGGAGCCGGCCCTTCTGCTGGTCCGCGCGGGTCAATGCGTTTTGCTCAAGCAGATGTGCGAAAAAACCCTGCACCAGATCCTGTGCGTCAGCGGATGAAAAACCGCGATGGCGAAGAAAACTGTAAAGCGGCGGCCAATAAGCTTCGCAAAATCCAGAGAGCGCTTGCTGAGAGGATTCCGTTGAGTCCTCGTCGCGCGCACGCAACACGACCGTCCAATGCGTCGTTTGAAACGAAGCACCACCCTCCTGCAACGTTCCCGGGATCGCTTTCGTTCACGGAGGGTCGCCGAACGCACGCGATTTTGCGAGAAAAATCGCGCGAGAAATGACAGCCGGGGGCTGTGGTGGCAGCCGTGTCGGCTGCGATGGAAATAGTGCGAGTTTAGGCCCGGTGAAGGCAGGCGACACGCCTGCCTCTACATCAATCAGTATTGGGCGAGAAGTTGGTTCTCGCTGCTTCCGTTCTGGACGGACAGCGAAATCTCGGATTCCTGGAAGCTCGTCTGGCTTAGCCTGGCGGTTCCGTGGCCGCTTCCTTCTTGCGCGATCGCACCGATGCTCAATGCGGCAAACGCTATTGCCACAGCCGCTGCCACTTTCGCTTCGACGGATAGCTTCATACGGATGGCTCGCTGACAAGACCGATGCTTGATTCGCAGGGCATATGTCTTGAAGAAATCTTCAGTTCCCTCCATCCGCCGCCGAAATTGAATGAAGCCATGCTTTGCGCGAGCAATGGATCGTGATTGCGGTGGGCTGCCCTAAGGAGCGATCGCCAAGCGTCGCACAGACGTTCAAAAAGTGTGATGCACAGGTTTTTCATATCATCAAATGGATGAAGCTAACGAACTGCCGTCGGCGCGTTCTGGGTCGGAGCAGCCGGCGAAAATGCGAACAAAAGACGAATGCAATCTCTGGGAAACCTGGCCGGCGCGCTTTGCCCAATAATCGAACCAGCTCAGCGAGGCGTCGGCGAAGAGCTCCGTGCGAACAACTTCCGGGCAAGCCCCCAGCAGTCTGCAGATATTCACGAACGAGTAAGGCCAGGAATAATCATTTGCGGTGACCCAATCACAGGCATCGACATACAACTCCCGCCTCACTCCCCGGGTTGCGGAGCGGAACCGGCGCAGATCGTGGGCGGCCTGTTTCAGCACGCCAAGGGCGAGGTCTTTCTCAGGCGCCGCCTTTGGCGTTTCGGGAGGGAGGACAAAGAAATGTCCGCTGCGCGCGTTATCGGATTTCGCATTTAGAAATGCATCCATCTGGCCACGCGTTAGCCGTGGCGTGGGCTCTTCTGCCCTGTTTTCGACCTCGGGAGAGCTCGGAAACAGAACAAGCGGACCGCTGAAACCGGTCTTACTAAGTGGATCTTCTACGAGGAGGTTCATGTCAGTTTCGGTTGGTTGACTCGATTGGGTTCTTCTTTTCTAAAGATTTTTTGGGCGGACATTTCAAAAAATCTTAAATTTTTTTCGGCAGTCGCTCAAACGTCTCGTAGACGGGAGGCCGCCGCCGGTGATCGCGAGTGTCATTAGAATCGTAAGGGAGGGGCGCGAATCCCTCGATCGAGGGTCTCGTTCCGGTTTGCTTGTCCGCCACGCCGGCGTAAACTGTGTGAAATGACTGACGAGCAACAGGATGAACAGTTTTATCGGGACACGGAAAGCGTCGCGTTTCCGAAACTGAACGATCACCAGCTTTCGCTGCTCGAGCCTTTGGGACAGCGGCGCATGGTGGGTCGTAGCGACGTGATCTATAAAGCCGGGGAACGCGATTTGGGCTTAACGATTGTCTTGCGCGGCGAAGTCGAAGCTTTTGAAACACGCGATGGCACGGAACAGATTCTTGCCACCGCGCGTGAACGCGATTTCATCGGCGACGTCGCGATGTTGCAAGGGACGTCGGCTTTGGCCAGCGTGCGCGTAATCTCACCGGAGGCCGAGATACTTCACGTGCCGGCAGGCGAACTGAGGCGCGCCCTGGCCGAAATTCCCGATGTCAGCAAAACGATCGTCGATGCATTGATCATGCGACGCCAGCGGATCAGCCGGGACCGCGAATTCGCTGGAATGCGGGTATTGGCGCAGCGTGATGAGCTGCTTGGACATAAGCTGGATGATTTCCTCGACAAGAATCGCATTCCGCATCGCCTGGTCATATTTGAAAGTGAACAAGGAAAGGCGTTGAGTGAACGTTTCCATCTAACGACCCGTGATTTGCCTGTTTTAATCACCCCGGCTGGCCGTCGCCTGCGCCAGCCTTCGTTGCGCGAGGTGGCACAGGAAGCAGGTCTGCTTCGACCACTTGCCACAGGCAATGAAAACGAGATCCTGTCAGACGTGACAATTGTCGGAGCCGGGCCGGCCGGCCTCGCCGCGGCCGTTTATGCTGCGTCCGAGGGATTGAACACGGTCGTTTTGGAAAGCTACGCCCCGGGTGGACAAGCTGGTTCCTCTTCGCTAATCGAAAATTTCTTTGGGTTCCCAACCGGCATGAGCGGCGGCGAATTAACCTGGCGCGCTCAGCTTCAGGCGTATCGATTCGGCGCAAAATTTTCGACACCCCGCGCAGGCTCTCTCACTGCAATTTCGATGGCAACGACGAATACCGCGCGCGCCTCGATATCGAAGGTTGCTCTGCCATTCTTCGAGCAAAAGCCGTTCTAATTGCCGCGACCGGTGCGGATTACCGCCGGCTCGACGCCGAGGGGCGCGAGCAATTTGAGAACATGGGCGTTTACTACGCCGCGACGGCCATGGAAGGCCAGCTTTGTCGCAATCGAAACAGTTGTTGTCGTCGGCAGCGGCAACTCTGCCGGGCAGGCCGCGATGTATCTTTCCGAAGGAGCCGCCAAAGTGCTGCTCGTGGTTCGTGGGAAAAACATTGCCAAGTAAAATGTCGGACTATCTTTCGCGACGGGTGCAAGACGCGCACAAACATTGAGATCCTTTGCCAGACGGAGATCCGCAAAATGTTTGGCGGAAAAAAGCTCGAAGAAATCGAACTGGAAAACACTCAGACCGGCGAGCGCCGCATGGTGCGAGACGCCGGCTGTTTTTTCCATGATCGGCGCGAGACCATGCACTGAGTGGTTGCCGGCGGAAATCGAGCGGGACGACAAAGGATTTATCAAGACCGGGACGAGCGTCGCCGGGGCGCCTGCCTGGAAGGCGAACAAGCATCAACCCGGCCCGCTCGAGACAAGTCTGCCGGGAATTTTTGCCGCGGGCGACGTGCGCTCCGGTTCGGTGAAACGCTGCGCCGCCGCAGTCGGCGAAGGCGGCATGGCCGTTGCCGGTGTCCAATTCAGGTTAGCTTCGTCGTCCTGAGCCCGGATCCTCGGCGTTTTCGCAATGCATCGATCGACAACGGACCCGCACCGCCGAGAATCAGCGCAATCAGCCCGGCGATGTACAGCAGGTTGATTTCGTAACCGGGCGGGCCGAATTTGGGTCCATCCGGGGTGAGGCCAATTGTCTTCACTGCGCTAAAGTCGTAATTGATATTCACGGTAAACATCGCGCCAAGCATCGAAAGGATCAGCGGAACACTTACGATGGTGACAAATGCCCCCAGTAGAAGTGCCAAGCCGCCAAAGATCTCAAGCAAAGTCACCAGCCATGCGTTAGCGAGAGGCAATGGCACGTGAGCCTGTTTTAAAAGCTCGGCGAAGGCCGCTGGCCCACGACTCCACTTGGCCCATCCATGGACGATGAACCCCACACCGAGAATCATCCGAATCGGTACGGGAACCCACCGCTGCCATCGCTCGCCGTTCAACAATTCAAACATCCGGATTCCTTTCAAATCGTTCCGATGTCGCCTAACGACACAGAGATTAGCCACGTCGGGGTGTCGCGGCGAATACGCTAAACTTATCTCGTGATGCGGCAAGCCTGCTCGCGAAAACTTTCGGTGTAAACTCCCTCGCTTCGTTGGATCATTTAAGCGTGCCACGAGAAGTAAATAGGCTACGCAAAGACCAAATACAAAGTGATGATGTTCCTGCTTGCCGCCGCTGCTGGTCAGTCCTATTGGTCGCGAAGCAGTACCCGCCCCGCAAACAGTTATGAACGATCAGCCGGCGGCGACTTCCTCCGGCTAGAGACACATGCCTCGATTATTATCGGTAAACGTCGGACTTCCGCGCGACATCGAGTGGAACACGCGCACTGTGCATACCGGGATTTGGAAGGACCCGGTTCCTGGCCGCTGTCGAGTCGGTAGATTGAATCTGAACGGAGACGGTCAAGGCGATCTGGCTGGGCACGGAGGGGAGCAGCGCGCCGTGTTCGTCTATCAGATCGAATCGTATCGCTATTGGCAAGAGCAGCTGAACAGAACGGACTTCGTCTATGGACAGTTCGGCGAGAACTTCACGATCGAAGGACTGCCCGACGATGCCATCTGCATCGGTGACCGTTACCAGATCGGAAGTGCGCTGTTCGAGGTGACCCAACCGCGTGTTACCTGCTATCGCGTTGGCATCCGCATGAACGAGCCTCGGATGCCGGCTTTGCTAACATCAAGCGGACGACCCGGGTTCTACTTCCGTGTCCTGCGGGAAGGCGAGGTGGGCGCTGGCGACGAGATCGTGAAGGTGGGAGAGCCGAAAGAGAGGATGACCGTCGCAGAGATCAATGCGCTGCTCTATTCGCGAAACCATGCGCGCGATCGACTGGAGCGCGCATTGCGGATCGAAGCGCTCTCGCCAGGATGGCGCTTGTCGTTCGAGGAATTACTCCGGAGTGAAACAACGGGCGCTGCCAGTGGCAACGCAGGGCTTGCGCCGGCGGCAGCTGCGCATCCCGTGACTCCCGGATTTCGGCCGCTCGCCGTTACCGCGATAGACCATGAATCGGCGGACGTCCTCTCGCTGACGATGCAGAGCGCGGACGGTCAACCGTTGCCAACTGCTCTGCCAGGACAATATGTTGTCTTACGTCTTCAACCGGCCGGGAGGGGCTTGCCACTTTTTCGCTGTTACTCGCTTTCGAGTGCTCCCTCCGCAGAGCGCTATCGAATCAGCGTGAAGGTTGAGCCAAATGGGGCCGCAGGAACGTACCTGCAAGACCATGTCCAAGTGGGCGATCTGCTCGATGTCAGCTCACCGCGCGGAAGCTTCATCCTGCAGTCGGGAGAGCGGCCCATCGTGCTGCTCAGCGCGGGAATCGGGTCAACGCCTGTTCTGGCCATGTTGCATGTGCTGGCGGCCCCCCACTCGACACGGCAGGTATTGTGGCTGCAAGCGGTCCGCGATGGACAACATCATCCATTCGCGGACGAAGTCCGCCGTCTCATGCTCTCGCTCCCGCACGGCCGCAGCTTTGTTTGTTACAGCAGGCCGGATTCGCGCGACAAGGTAGGTGAAGATTTCGATGCTATTGGTCATCTGTCCCGATCGGTCTTCGACGAGGTTGCCTTCCCGCGAGAGGCAGATGTCTACCTCTGCGGGCCAACTCGGTTTATGTCAGACATGAAAGAGACGCTTGCGACCTTGGGCCTGGCGCCGCAGCGGATCCACATCGAAATCTTTAACGGCAGCGAGTCAATCACTCCTGGTGTCGTTGGCGCAGAGACACGAGCCTCGCATCTACCCAAGGACGACGCTATTACTGGTCCGATGGTAACGTTCGCGCGCAGTGGCATCGCCGCACACTGGAAGGCGTCGGCCTACAAGAGTATCTTGGAGCTGGCCGAGGCATGCGACGTTCCGGTCCGTTGGTCGTGCCGGACCGGTGTTTGTCATACCTGTGAAAGCGGGTTGATTTCGGGCTCGGTCGTCTACGGACCCGAGCCGCTTGACAAGCCTGCCCCCGGCAACCTTCTCATCTGTTGTTCGCAACCGATTCGCGACGTCGTCATCGATTTGTAGAAACGAACCGAGATTGGGGGTACGGGGAACGAATCTCGTCCAAATCGTCGCAGCATCCTACATGCGCGCCAAATGCGAAGTACGATCACAAGAGCGAAAGGATTTCGATGGACACAGTGACGTATCGGAAGCTGAATGTTGACGGCATCAATATTTTCTACCGCGAGGCTGGACCGAAGGAGGCGCCAACGATTCTCCTGTTGCACGGCTTTCCCACCGCCGGCCACATGTTCCGCGATCTCATTCCGCGGCTCGCGGAGCGCTTTCGCCTCGTCGCTCCCGATCTGCCGGCATTTGGGCAGTCCGATATGCCGACGCGCGGCACCTTCATTTACACCTTCGAGAATATCGCGAACGTCATCGATCGCTTCACAGAGGTAATCGGTCTCACTCGGTTCGCGATGTACGTCTTCGACTATGGCGCACCCGTCGGCTTTCGCCTGGCCGTTCGGCACCCGGATCGAATCATTGCCATCATCTCCCAAAACGGAAACGCCTATGAGGAGGGGCTTAGTGATGGCTGGAATCCCATTCGAGCCTACTGGCAAGAACCGTCGGCAGGTAACCGAGAGGCGCTGCGCAGCTTTCTCGCGCCCGACACGACGCGCTGGCAATACACGCATGGTGTGCCTGACGTGACCGCTGTTTCTCCGGACGGTTATTCGCTCGACAACTTCTATCTGGACCGCCCTGGCGCTGACGAGATTCAGTTGGACTTGTTAGGCGACTATAAGAGCAACGTCGCGATCTATCCGACCTTTCAAAACTATTTCCGCACGCATAAGCCACCTTTACTAGCAGTTTGGGGGAAGAACGATCCGTTCTTCCTGCCGCAAGGTGCCGAGGCGTTCACACGCGACATTCCCGGTGCGGTCGTTCATTTCTTCGACACTGGCCACTTCGCACTCGAAACACATGCGAAGGAGATCGGAGCAGAGATCCGCGACTTCCTTGCGCACTAAATAAGGTGCTCTGCCGCAGGCGAGCCGTCGCGCTAATACGTGCAGTGGCCGTTGGTCCTCATCCACGGCATATGGTTTGTCCTATCCCTTAGAGACCTGTTTCCCGTGGCGAATCGGGCTTCAGGTAAACAATCAGGCAACCGACACAAATTCCCAGTCCAACACGCGGATACTGCAATGCAACCAACGCAGCCACTCCGAAAAGACATAAAGTCGTGATCGATCGGAAGTGCATGCTCCGGCGAATGGTCGATGAAACCTCACCAACAGCCCTTCGATGAATGAGCTCCCGGATAAGGCATATGTAAGTCGCGTTCACGAGGAAGAAAACCGCTGCGTAGAAAGCAAGTGGTTGTGGCGCCAATCTGCTGACGGCCATCCAAGCGGTTGAGAGTGGAAGCAACGACATGGAAAACAAATGTGCGAAATTGAACCACAACAGGCGGGGAGTCGCCTCCGTGGCATAGCGCATAACATAATGATGATTGGTCCACACGATCGCGATGAACAGATAGCTCACTGCGTAGCTTAGCCATGTGGGCCAGAGCATCAGAAACGCCTTAAAGGTGGGAAGCTCCGGTGGCCGCAGTTCCAAAACCAGCACAGTAATGAGGACAGCGAACACGCCGTCGGAGAACGCGCTCAGCCGCTCCGGCGTGGCTCGATGGAGCACGGCCATATCGTTTCTTACGCCCGCAAATTCTGCTCAAGCCAACATGAACAGTCGGTCACGAGGTAAAGGCTTCCTTGTTCACTACGTACGGCATCCTGGCTGGGTCGCCGCCGTAATTACCTTCCAGCACATCGATCAGTCCCTGCACCGTGCGCCCGGCCATGCCTTTTTCAGGATCAACCGACAACCGCGTAATTTGCCCGCCGCTGGCGAAATGGTGGAACACGCGACAGCGATCGGCGATTTCCGGATCGAGCAACGGCGAATCCGGCTGGTAACGGTTCTTTCTCGAAGACATCGAGCGCGGCGCCAGCAATGACTTTTTCTTTCAACGCTTTCGCGAGGGCTTTCTCGTCCACCACCGGACCGCGCGAGCTGTTTATCAGGTACGCCGTTGGCTTCATCAATTTCAGCGTCTTCTCGTTGATCAGGTGATAGGTCGGCTTGTCGGTCTCGCCTTCACGCAACAGCGGCACGTGAATGGTCACGTAATCGGCACCGCGTAACGCGTCCTCGAACTCGACGTATTTGATCCACGTTTCCTCCTTCTGAATTCCGCGCGTGTGACGCAGATCCATCAACTCCTGGATCGCAGCGATGTACTTGTCGTTGTGATATGCCGGATCGTAGCAAAGGATGTTCATATCGAAGCCGGTGCATTTCTTAATCATCGCCAGGCCGATACGTCCGGTACCGATGACGGCAATCGTTTTGCCTGTGACCTCGTCGCCAAGAAACGGCAGGAACGGATGCCACGACGGCCATTTTTGTTCCCGCACCAGGCGTTCGCTCCGCCACATCTTGCGCGCAAGCATTCCCATCATGAAAAACGCGAACTCGGCGGTCGCTTCAGTAAGCACGTCAGCGGTGTTCGTGAAGGGGATTTTGTATTTGTTCGCGTCGGCGCGATTGATGTTGTCGAAGCCGACAGCGATCTGCGCCACGACCTTGAGCGTCCCCTTCCCTGCTTCAAACACCTCGGCATCGATCGGATCTCGCAGCGTGGTGATCAAGCCATCGATGCCGCTCTTCACTTTCTCGATGATCCATTTCTTAGGCGGTGCCTCAGGACCCTGGAAAACTTCGAGCTCGTACCCTGCTCGCGCAGCCGGTTCTCAGCTGGATCGCCGATTCGTGATGTGGCAAAAATTCGTTTCTTCTCGGTCATGGGTAAGAAATCAAACCACAAATATAAGCGCGGCTCTTAACTTTTGGCTATTCACTAGAAGCAGACTACAGATTCTTGCGGGCTTGCCAGCAGTGGTTAAACTGTTTTTCTTGTTACCTCACGTGATTACCGGCATCGCCGTTTCTTAGTCTCCTAATTTGCAGGCAGACGTGCGAGACGATGGCCGCTAAATGATATCGCCGACCGTGAATGATCAAAATAACCAAGATCGCGTTTATGTGCTTGGCCATTCGGCTGAGGAGCTGAATCGGCTGATCGATCAGGCACGTCTTTTTGGTGAGCTGACCGAAGACGTCTTCGTTCGCGCGGGTATTGGCCCTGGCATGCGTGTTCTTGACGTAGGCTGCGGCGCCGGAGATGTTTCGTTTCTGTTGGCACGAATAGTCGGCCCATCGGGCGCAATTGTCGGGGTTGATCGCTCCGAGGACGCAGTGGCGATGGCGAATGCGCGCGCCCAGGCAATGGGACTCGCGCAAGTTAGTTTCTCCCAAAGCGAGTGTGAAGAGATATCGCTTGACCAGCCCGTAGACGCAGCTGTGGGACGTTTTGTTTTAATGTACAGTTCTGAACCTTCAATTGCGCTGCGCCGGGTGGCGGCGAACGTCAGAGCTGGCGGCATCGTCGCATTTCAGGAAATGAACGTCGCGGAGGCAAAATCGTTTCCCTACGTTGACTTATTCGAACAATCAATGCGATGGATCATAGAGACGCTGGATCGGGAAAAAGTAAAAAACCTGATGGGGCTCGGGCTGTATCGAACTTTTGTCGAAGCCGGATTGCCGCCGCCGCAGATGATCATGGGTGCGCGCGTAGAAGGCAGCTCCGACTCTCTCGGTTATCAGATCGTTGCGCAGGTTGTGAAAAGTTTGCTGCCGGTAATGGAAAAGCTCGGTATCGCCAACGAGAAGGAAGTCCAGATCGAAACACTCGCCCAGCGTTTACGGGACGAAGTACTCTCCCGCGGCGCAGTGATCGTCCTGCCACCCTTGGTTGGCGCGTGGACGCGAACCCTCCTGGCAAAGGCCGACTGAGAATGCGAAGAGAAACTTCTTAAGCTCGAAAGAACGCGTTCACACGCGCCTCGGTCGGCTTGGGTCTTACAAATTTTTATGCGCCCACGCACCGACACGATCGACTGCCTTCTCGATGTTCTCGATCGAGTTGGCGACGCTGAAGCGGAGGTAGCCTTCCCCGAAATTGCCAAAGGCAGTGCCGGAGAGCGCTGCGACGCCGGCGTCGTCGAGCAACGCGTCGGCGAGCTTTTTCGATGGCCACCCAGTGTTTGTGATGTTCGGGAAAACGTAGAATGCACCGTGGGGCGAACGGCACGAGAAGCCTTTGATCTTGTTAAGACCGGCGACCATAACGTCCCGCCGTTTCTTGAACTCAGCGCGCATCGCATCGACCGACTTCTGATTTCCCCGCAGCGCCTCGATCCCGGCAACCTGCGTGAAACTCGCAGTGCACGAGTTTGAGTTAGTCATCAGACGCGAGATGTGTCCCGCGAGATCGGGGCGCATGACGCCGTAACCCATCCGCCAACCGGTCATGGCATAAGTCTTGGAGAAACCGTCGAGCAATATGGTCCGCTCCTTCATTCCATCGATCGACATAATGGAGTGATGTTTACCTTCGAAGATGAGACGGCTATAGATCTCGTCGCTTAACACCATGACATTGCGATCGCCGATTGCGCGCGCGATGTCGTCGATGTCTTTCTTCTCCAGCACACCGCCAGTGGGATTCTGGGGTGAATTTAGAATGATCAACTTTGTGCGGTCGTTGATCAGACCTGCCAACTCATCCACATCGAGCCGGAATTCCAGCTCTTCGCGCAACCGAATCGGCACGGCTTTCGCGCCGACGTAATTGATCATTGACTCGTAGATGGGAAATCCCGGATTCGGATAGATGACCTCATCGCCATCTTCAACCAGCGCCAGAACGCTGAAGAAGATGATGGGTTTGCCACCGGGGACGATGACTACTTCTTCGGGCGTGACATTCACCCGGCGTGTTTCGCTCACATGCTGAGCGATGACCTCGCGGAGCTGGGGTAAACCGGCGGACGGACCGTAATGAGTGAAGCTCTTGTGCAGGGCGTCGCACGCGGCATCGATGATGTTGGACGGAGTATCGAAATCAGGTTCTCCAATCTCGAGATGGATGATGTCCCGGCCCTTTGCTTCCAGCGCCCGCGCCTTCACCAAAACCTCAAACGCGGTCTCGGTGCCGAGGCGCGCCATACGCTGTGCAAGGCGGAGTTCGCGAGCCTGAGTCATGATGCCGAAATCACCATTATCAACGCGCTTGCGCAACTTGTCTTTTACGAAGTTCGGGACGGCGATGCCACGCGCATTTCGCCAGAATTTGCGGCTGACACAGCCGCCACTACAGTTTCCTGCTTTGAAACGTCGATGGCCCTTCGTCATTTTCGGTCTCGTTCTCCTTTTGCTCGTCGCAGGATTGGCGCTGCAGGTTGATTGGACGTGGAAGCGACAACTTTCGCCGTGGGGTGGACGCTATTTTTTTCATCGCATGGAGCTGGCAGTGCCGTCGTTCCATCAGGGCGATGGGAAATGGGCGGACGATCCGCTGGGTGGAGTTGAAGCCAACGGCACGATCGGCGGTGAAGGTTGCGCAGTCGCGGCTACAGCGATGGTATTCAGGTTTTACGGCGTTGAGACCGATCCGCAGCAGTTAAACTGGTTTTTAACTTCCGTCGGCGGATACACCGAGCAAGGCTGGCTTTATTGGGACCGCGCTGCCTGGTTCGCGCCCGATCGCGTGCGTCACGTGTACGAAGACCTGGCATCGTATCAGCTGATTGACTTGAATCTTTCCCGCGGAAATCCCGTCATCGTGCGAATACGGCTGGCCAGCGGCATTACGCATTTTGTGGTGATCGCCGGTAAGGACGGGTTCGACTATCTCGTGCAAGATCCCGGCGGTGGCGCCGCGAAAGGCCTCTATCCGTTGCGTGAGCTCGGCAGCGACATCGAGGCGCTGCGATTTTACGAACCAATTGCGAACGCGAATTCACAGCTCGCCGTGAAACGGTGAGCAACCAAATCAGTTCGCCGAACATTAGCCTTTCGGCGGCCACTCTACGCCAGCCAACTCCTTTGGTAACTGTCTGGGATCGGTCGGGTAGATGAGCGACATATCCGGTTTGCTCTTCGCGCCAGGCAGAAATTCAGTTTCCTCCGGCGCACCAACAATGAGCCAGAGTACCTCTGAGTCAGTGTCGTTGAATACCTGGCGCAACTGGTCCGGTCCAACCAGCACGCCACCATATTTCGGCACGGTCAATGTCTCGTCGCCCACGCGAATGCGACCCACGCCTTCCAAAACGAAATAAAACTCCTCCGCGCGGATATGCTTGTGGAGCGTGCCGGCGCTATTCGGTGGGTAGCGCCAAAGCCTCGCTCCAAGATTCTGACTTTCTGTTCGCTCAAGAAAATCTGCGTTGGGAATTTTCATCAAGTTAGAGAGACGCCAATGGAGGTCGTCCAGTGTAATCAAAAAGTAACCTTCTATCACTTTCATCGTAATTTTCTCTGGATAACAACGCTCAACGCGAAGAACCAAGAAAGTTTCGAACCAACGCGGCGATTTCGTCCGCTGCCGTGTCCAGCGCAAAATGGCCGGCATCGAGAACGTGAATCTGGGCGTTGGGCACATCCTTGCGGTAGCGTTCCGGCTCGCCGGGATCGAACGAGAGATCATACTTTCCCCAGATCACTAGGAGGCGCGGTTGTTTCTCGCGCATCCATGCCTGCCATTTCGGGTAGGCATCCACATTGGTGCGATAGTCGTAAAACAAATCGCTTTGGATCTGCGCCTGCCCCTGCTGATTCAGGAACGCGAATTCGTCCGTCCAAAGATCAGGGTCGTAGCGATCGACGTTCGGATCATTCCCGACGTGGCGTGTCCGCGTGGTCTGCAGTGACAGGAGATTTGTGCGAAGTGCGCTTTCATTCGCCGCCCGATCTTTCCAAAACTCACGCCGCGTCTTCCAATTCGCGCCGAGGCCTTCGTTGTGCGCGACTGCGTCTTGAACAATAAGAGCTTCTACGCGGTCCGGATGCGCTAGTGCCATGCGAAAACCGACAGGGCCGCCGTAATCCTGCATGTAAAGGGCGTAGCGCGAGAGTCCGAGCGCTTCGGTGAGGTGATTGGTGATCTCGGCGATGCGATCGAACGTGTACGTGAATTTCTTCGGATCGGGCCAGTCACTGTGTCCGAAGCCCGGGTAATCGGGCGCGACAAGGTGAAATCGGTCCGAGAGCCGGGCGAAGAGAGGCCCAAACATTCGGGATGAAGATGGCAATCCGTGGAGCAAAAGAATCGTTGGGGCATCCTTCGGTCCCGCTTCCCGATAAAAAATCGAAAGTCCGTCAACCTTAGCCGTGCGATAAAAAGTTGGATGTTCCATTAGGCGTTCCTTTCCTTGCGATTGAGCCACCAATTGAAATGATGTGAGGAGGGCAAAAACGACAAACGCCATGCCCGAAAATGTTGGAGATAAACGCATCATAGATTAGCTCACCACCTCAAAGATCACTTCCAGCTCGACCGGAGTGCCTAGCGGTAGGCTTGCAACGCCGTACACCAACCGGCATGGATTTTTGTCTTTTCCGAAGACGTCTTGCAATAACTCCGAGGCGGCGTCAGCGACTTTCGGTTGATCACGAACATCTCCCGAAGTGGCCACCGAGACGCCGAGACGCACGATCCGCGCTACTTTATCGAGCGATCCCAAATGCTGCCGCGCGACAGCGAGGACGTTAAGCGCCGCGAGGCAAGCCGCTTTGCGTCCCGTTTCCACATCGAGTTCGGCGCCGACCCGCCCAATGAATTTCGCCTCGCGTCCTTCCGTAGGAAGCATCCCAGTCAGAAAAAGGAGATTGCCCGTCTGCACTGCCTCCAAATAGGTGCCGAACGGCTCAGGCGGCGCCGGGAGCTTGATGCCAAGTTCTTTCAACCGCTGCTCGGCGCTGCCCGGAGGGGAGCTTTCGCGCGTTACCATTTGCCAACGTGCGCACCGCCGTCCACGTGCAGCACCTCCCCTGTCACTTGACGGGCTTCCGTCAGATAAACGATCGCATCCACGATGTCTTTCACATCGGCAATCTGTCCCATCGGCTGCAGTGTTTTTAGAAAATCCTTTCGGTCATTCTTGTGCAGGGGCGTATCGACTTCGCCCGGCGCCACGGCATTCACGCGTATACCCTGTTTCGAGTATTCCATCGCCAGGCTTCGTGTGACGGCTTCAAGGCCGCCTTTCGTGATCATCGCAACGGCGACGTTTATTCCCGCAATCGGGTGATCCACCATGGTCGACGTGATATTGACGATGCTTCCGCCGGTGTTCTGAGCCAACATCTGCTTGATCGCAAGCTGTGTGATGAAAAGAAAACCTTCGATGTTGACGGAAATGAGAGACCGCAGATCCTCGACCGTGTAATCCGTAAAGTGTTTCGAGAAAAATATGCCGGCGTTGTTAACGAGCGCGTCGATCCGGTCGAACCGGGATACAGCGGTATCGGCAATCTTTGTCGCTGTGTTGGGGTCACTGATGTCTCCATCGACCAAGGCAAGATTCGCAGACGCCGGAAATGGATTTGTTTTCGTGATGTTTCGCGAATTTGCCACCACGTTGTAACCGCGATGCAGAAATGCCTTCACAAGACCTGCTCCAATGCCTTGCGAGCCGCCGGTCACGATAACTGTTTTGTGCGTCGTTGAGATTCTACGCTCCTTTCATTAGCTTCTTTTTTCGTTTTCGGACCGACGTTTTCTAAGTCAGCCGTCAGCGCGATTCTCAAGCATACCTCACTTCGCCTCAAGGCGCTTTGAAGGCCGTAACGAACTCTAACTTTGCCGCGAAACGTAGGGCGCGATCTGTCACATAAGGCCAGGAAAAAAGCGCCCCAGACGTGTGCTCGTCTGGGGCGCGACACTGCGCTGCCTAACCAAATTATTCCGCGTCAGTCACGGGGAAAAACTTCGAACAAGTTGTTTTCGCCATGCTGCTCCGTAAAGAAAAGCCTGGCCCGGTCGGTCCTGAATTCCCTCGTCCCGATCAATCCGTGGAGGGTGCTGTCTCCCTCGGACATGTGTATCCCGGTCGGCTCGTTATCTTCATCCGTCGCCATGCGATCCAAGCCAAGCGCAACGAATCTGGCCGCCAAGCTTCTCTCCGGGTGCTGCTTGTTCAGCTTGTAAGCCCAGATCGAATCGAGCTTGTTCAACTGATCGTGCAACCCATCGCCGCGATCTTCTGTCATCAGAATAGTGTCTCTGTCATCTACGAACGTCACATTATCGAACGAAGCATGGTCGGCGTCGCCAAGCACAACGAGCGATATGGTTCCAGTGTTTCGGTTTCCGTTGAGATCGACACGAAACACTCCGCCCCAGGCGCCACGTGCCGCCAGCACAGGGTCTGAGCCGGCGGTATTATCCGTGTCGCCAGTAATGGCAAAAAAGAACGTCCGAAAATGCGAACCGGGCTGAAATTGTCCATTCTCCGGACGCTTAAATGGTGTTGCGCCAGCAGCCTTTGCCAGAGCGTTGGCATCGAAAGGATCGGTGCCGTTTATCTGGGTGTCATGAATCGTGACCCATTGCACGGGCCAAGACGCCCCGATAGTGTGTAGCCGCAGCTGATTGTCCGACCGCGTATCGCCGTTTGGGTGCTGGGCGTCCACTGGCACGAACACGACCGGGCTGCCGTTGATCGAGACCTGGAGCGCCTGCAATTTACCCTGCGTCAAATCGCCTGGAGACGTAGGAACAAACCGGAAAACGAACGAGTTCGGATTCCTTCCATTATTCATTACCGTGGTGCCGCCGACGTCCTCGACAATCCAGATATTGCCCTGGTCATCAGGATGAATGCCCTCGTAGCCGCCACGGCCAAGGCTACCGTAAAGCGTACGCAAACCGGCGCCTGCTCCGGTGTTTGGATCAAAATCGGAGCCCATTTCGATGACGCCGCCGTTCGCGCCGGCCTCCTGGGTAAAAAGCATGGTTCCAGTAAACGGATCCCATGTTGAACCATCGATGCTGTTAAAGTTGGTCAAACCAGTCGCGTCAACCGGCGTCAGAAGCGTGATGCGATGGTCGGGACTCGCCACATCTAGATTGATACGCGTCACGTAGGCGAGGTTACCGCTGTTCTCATGTCCCTGAAAAAGGAAATGGCGGCCGTAATCGTAGTCAGGTGTCGGACCACCCGGATTATGATCCAGAATGAGATAGGTGTTTTCATCCGGCTCCGTGTTAGCGCCATCGCTCAGGTGCCCGAATTCCGTGATTACACCAGATGGATTTTCGAGCAGATCGATGCCTTCTACGACCAGCGCCGGAGCAAATCCCGGTGAATAGACGTTGTCGGAGATCGCCACAGGATTGGCTGCAGGCACACCGCTTACTCTTTCATTGAAAACCCTCAGCTGGTCGGCGGCAGCCGTTGAGGCAGCCATCGTAGCGAGGGCAATCGAAGCGACGGCGAGCAGGCAGGTCTTTGCCTGCAGTGAAGTTTTGGACGTTAGATTCATAGTTTAATTTGTATTGGGTTTTTCTGTTTTGATTTCGGCGGAATTCTCCGCACCGCCGGAACACATACAGGCCAATTGTGACAGTCCGGTTTAAAACATGTAAAAACCGTGTGACTTCGCGTAACAGAGCTGTTACCTGGGCTCGGCGGCTGCTACCGCTCGCCTGCGGCCCATCGTGCCGCGCAAGTTCGAGATTCCCTTGAGAGCACCCGGTCAGTCGATCTCGGCCTCCCAGACGGCTCCAGTGTAATTACCTGTCCGATAGGCAACCTTGATCTGATCGTTTTCGCGCAATTCCTCCCTTTGCGCTCGATCGGCGCGGACTTCGATCGTGCGGCCGTTGTCGCGCATTCGGACTTTTACGATCCATTGGTCGTGATTGGTCGCCCACTCATCTTTGATTTCCTCCCCTTGTTTGACAGCCGCGACGTAATCCTTCCCGATCACGACTGCGTTCCCACTTTTCTTTTCGCAGGCGACCAGACTCATTGTGAATAGAGCAAAAACGCAGCCGGGTAGAATTGATTTCTCCATCGATCAATCGTTCGATGCACGTTGATCCTTTGATTGCTGCTTGTTCATCATTCTCGGAGGTGTAGCATGCCGACGCTCTTACACGCTGAAAAAGAACAACACTTATGGGTGTGATGCTGCAAGCGTTTTATTGGGACTGCCCCAGGACGGAAAATCGGGAGCACGAGTGGTGGAAGTTTATCAAATCAAAACTACCTGCCATCGCGGAAACCGGTTTCACTGCGTTGTGGCTTCCACCCGTAAACAAAGCGGCTTGGTGGAAGTCGATGGGCTACGATCCCTACGATTACTATGACATCGGCGAATTTGATCAGAAGGGCGGCGTGCCCACGTGGTTCGGCTCCAAAGCCGAATTGCTCGATCTTATTCAGTCCGCTCATGCGGTCGGGCTACAAGTTTATGCGGACTTGGTGTTCAATCATAACAGCGGCGGTGATGCCCAGGAACTGAATCCGATCGACGGCCAGCCGCGCTGGACAAAGTTCGATCCAGGAAGCGACAAATTTCCGCGCAACTGGAAATGCTTTCATCCGAGTCAGTACGAGACCTGGGATGGCGCGACTTTCGGCGATATGCCGGATCTTTGTCATCGGACGCCTTTGGTTTACACCGAGCTCATCAACTATGCCCGCTGGCTCTTGGAAGAAGTTGGGTTCGATGGATTCCGCTACGACATGGTCAAGGGTTACGGCGGCTGGATGGTTCGCTCGATTCAGGAACTGCGCGCCCTGCGCGGAAGCACCAGCTTCAAACCGTACGCCGTCGGCGAATGCTGGGACAGCGAACGCACGATCGGTGATTGGCTCGATGAAGCAAATGCGTGGTCAGACAATCCGGTCGGTGCGTTTGATTTCCCGCTGCGCTGGCGTCTGCGTGACTTGTGCGACAGCTACGGATTCAGCCTCCGCAATCTCACAGAACGCGGAGTCCTGGTGTGGGACCGCTCCGCGCAAGCTGTGACTTTCGTCGAGAACCACGATGTGGTGCGTGACAGTCCAGTCGTTAATGACAAGCTGCTTGCTTACGCCTTTATTCTTACGCACGAAGGTTATCCGTGCGTGTTCTGGCAGGATTACTTCAACTGGGATCTTGCCCAGCCTGACAATCTAAGCGGCATCAATGCGCTCATCAAGATTCACGAGCAAAATGCAGGCGGCGCGGCGCAGGTGCTTTTCGTAAACGACGATCTCTATGTCATGCAGCGCCCGGGCGACGGCGATCAAAGCGGACTGATTTTTGTGTTAAACAACCGCGGTAGTTGGAACGGCACGTGGGTTCAAACACGATGGAACAACACCCGTCTTGTTCCCGCAGCGTGGCGCGGTCACGACGACGGAGGGGTGCCCGAGGAAAAATGGACTAACGAGTCCGGCTGGGCCGATCTCTGGGCACCGCCTCGCGGCTATGCTGTGTACTTGCCGAGGTGAGCAAACATTCCGGATTCCGGACTGCTGATTGCAAATCGCGCAGAAACCACTCCACGGATCTACCGTGAAGCTTCGCGATAGGGTTGATGTCGCCTATACAACTCCAAACGCTGTGTCATCCCGGCTAACGACCTCTTTACTGCTTCGGCCAATCGCTCGGAGACTCTCTTGTGCAATTCCTTATCATATCTCAGTTTCGCTATCGTCTTAGAAGATTTTTCTGGCAGGGATTTACGCATTGCGATAGCCTGCTCCTGGTAGCGTATTGCTGAAGCAAAATCACCGGTTTCAGCGTAGGCGGCGGCAAGCGTGTCGATATGTGATTCTAAGATCCATGTGTCGAGTTCGCAGGCTTTCTTCGCATCAGCGACCGCTAATTGCCCGTTTCGTATCGAAGCCTCAGGACAAGTGGCTCGCAGCCAAGCCCGACCGTTAAGCACGTCCGCTTGTTCGATGGAATTAGAGACCTTAACTGTGAACATAACGAGGTTGTCCAGATCGGCTAAGCTGGCTTTGTAGTTCCCCAGCTCGATGTTCACCAAAGCTCGCTTATAGCTAGCATCGAAATAGCTGGGCTTTAACCGAATGGTAGCATTTAAATCCTGTAGGGCTGCCGTCCATTTTTTCTGCTGCCAGAAGGTAACTGCGCGATTGTAATAGGCCGTCCACATGCTCGGATCGGTTCGGATTGCCGCCTCAAAGTACCGCCGCGCGTGATCATAATTGTGTTTGTTTAGTAATTTGTAACCGCAGTTGTCGTAATCGCTGGCGGACCAACCCGCTGGAACACCAAGATCCCGAACGTCGGCGGCGAATGCGACGCGCGCTGCAAATACGATCATTACTATCCTTATGGCATGCACAGTGGCGATTATGTCGGTTGTTCGCACAAAGAAAAGTCTCTTTTCGCCGAGACCTGTGCGCTCGGAGAGGAGAACGCCTCGGCATAACGAGGCAGCCAGACTCGCTTCAACTTCGAACGATTTCAGCTCGGTAAGAACTGCCTAACTGGCAAAGTAGCTGCGTTGCCGGGATTCGAAGCTGTCGCCAAAGTAGCGCTTCCACCATTGATCGGTCTCGTCCAGGTGGCCCACTTGCACTTCGTCGGCTTCCGGATGTTGGGTAAGCCAGTCGCGAAAAGCGAAGTGGCGATAAAGACGCATGAACTCACCAAGATAAATGTCGGCGACACGCGGGTTACCTCGAATGATCAGCATGTTCTCGTCATTATTGGTAGTCGAAGCCTCACTAAAGTTTGCAGAACCGCAAACCACCAGTGGGTTAGCGCCCAATGGATCGACCAGCATGTATTTCGTATGCAGATATCGCACATTAACGTTTAATCCTGAGAGCTGCTCGACGAGCCAGTGGTTGAACGCGCCTTTACCTAAACGCGATCCAATCGCGAACTTGTTCGCTTTCATTTTCCTTAGCTTGATGATTGCGGCTTCGTTGGCGAGGCGCTGCTCTTTGGTCCTGGTCGGTCCGCTCATCGCTTCCATCAACGCGTAACGCAGTTTGGCAGTTCCAGTTCGGTAAGCATCCTGGAAACGCTTGTTCATACCGAAGGCAAACGTCATGAACAGTGCGTCATTGGCGCCCTTGGCCTGCTCCGCATACCAATCCAAGGCCTGCAAAGAATCGCGCGGACTAAAAATGGGAGTGATTTGTTTTTCAAGCGGATCGTCTGGAAGCGGCGTTTTACCGGCTAACACGCCTACATCCGCAGATTTCGGCGTGTTCTTCTTCAGTTCATTCCACAGCCATAAATATTTCGCTGCGACATCATTCCTCTCACAAATGTGCACAACGTTGCTGTGCCCATAAATTCCTCCGACACTGAAATTGGTCGAACCAGTGAGCACTGCTTGTGCCACGCCGTCTTTCGTTAACACGATGGTTTTGTTATGTGAAAGGGTCAGGCCCTGCGCATTGCGCGGAGAGCAAATATTTCCCAACCCGAATTTCTGGATCGCTGCCTCATTAGCGATCTTTTGTTCGTCGTTTTTTGCGTGATAGAGAATCGCAACATCCGCGCCGCGATCCCGCGCTAGCGCCTAACGACTTTAGCACATTCTCGTCCGTGAATTCGTAGGCGCCGACGCGAAGTCCCCAGCCCGGGCCAACGGCGCGCCCGATGAAATCCGCGATTGATTCGGCTGCACCGCGCGAAAGCCACGTGAACGCCGCCGGTCCTACTTCCTCGGGCCGCTTGTCGCCAAACAACCGCGTGTATTCCTGCGATGCTGCAGCCCCGCGGTTAAAATGCACATGATGGGTCCTGCCGTGCTCGCTCTCCGTGCGGATCTTCACCGCTACTTTTTCGGCCTCTTGCGGAGTCGCAGGCACGCCTCTCAGCGCAAACACTTCATACGTGTAATCATGCTCCGGTTTCGCGGAAAAATCCGACCACGTGAAACCTTGAATAGGATGTTGTCGCGTTGAGTACAGTATCCCTGGAGGTGGAAATGGCTCTACGCTTTTGAAAGTCTTATATCCGGACAGCCAATATTTCTCTCCCTCGGTATGATCTTCTCGTCGCAAGGCAAATCCAAGTAGACCCGGGCAATCTTGCTCGGGGAAATCAATCCCGAGAAGCACGACATGAGTCCCGGCAATCGCCTGGACACTGAGATTCCCTTTTGTTTCCTTGTTTCGCATTGCTCTCGAGTCCTTACAAGCAACGCTAGTCAACGGCTGTTGGTCGCTCTTGGTCAAGATTTCTTCCTGTGCGGCTAGCAGAGCAGTGTCTGGATGTCAGACTGCCAGCCCAGTCAGCCAGGTTCGCCACGGCGAATCTGTCCAGTGGCGGACTGGTCGACATCCTCTGCTGAACGTTGAAAAAGATATTCGCGCAACGCGGGATCATCTGTCAGGCTCGCGGCGCGATCGAACGCTTTTCGAGCTTCATCCTTCCGGTTCAGCAACCGAAGCAGATGTCCGCGCGCAGCCCAATATGGCTGATAATCCGCGATCCGATCCGGTGGAATCTGTTCAAGCGCAGCGAATCCGGCAGCTGGCTCGCCCGCTTGCGCGATCGCAACAGCTCGACCAACGAGCGAACCAATACCAGGCGCAATCCGCACCAGGCCCTCGTAGAGCAATGCGATTTCCTTCCAATCGATGCGTCCAGTTTTCGCTCGATTGCGTGGAGAGATTGAATCGCAGCTTCCAATTGATAGCGTCCCATATGCTTGAACGCAGCGGCTGACATGCAAATGTTTCTCGGCTTCCTCAATCATTGGCTGCGACCAAAGAGTCGTGTCCTGCTGATCCAGCGGCACAAACCTATCATTCGCTTGTGTAACGTGCCTGGCGTCGCGCTTCACAGTGCAATATGAACGAAAGCAAACCGTGAGCTTCTGGTTCGCGCGGCATCAATTGGCCAACATTCGTCCTAACAGGATGGCCTCTCCCGCGAGCGCGTGATGCGTAGAGGCCGTCTCCATCAAACTTTCCCAGCCAGTAGTGTAAGCCGCGTAGATGGCGTCGAGAACAAATGAAACCCGCTCACTCAGCTCCGGCGGTTCGGGCACGCGAAAAGGAATTGCAGCGTCACGGATCTTATTTTTCGCGCGAACGAGCCGTTGACTCATTGCAGCAGGCGAAACGAGAAACGCCGAGGCAATTCGGGCGGCGTCAATGCCGAGAACAGTTTGCAACATGAGACGGCGTGCGGGCGGCCGGATCGATCGCTGGATGCGCGCAAACGAAAAGAAGTTCGAATCGTTCATCAGGAAAATGTTCGTGCGCTTTTCGCGACGGCCTGCGCCTCCTCGGCGATTTGTTGAAGGAACTTCTTCGGATTTTTGCCGCACCTGATTGCGACGCGCGGCATCAATCATGCGATTGCGCGCAACATGCAGCAGCCATGCCTCCGGTTTTTCCGGAACGCCTTCCGCTGGCCATCGTTTCAACGCCGCGACGAACGCGTCGCCGAGCGCGTCTTCCGCGCCGGCGACGTCGCCCGATCGCGCCGCGAGATAAGCGACAAGTCGGCCATATGAATCGCGAACAACGGATTCAATGGCGACGCTCGTCGCGGCTTCGCTCATTTGGGAGCGCTTCGGAGTTCCAACCGATGAAATGCGATCCCAGCAAGGGACGCACCTCGATTGAGCGAATCCGGCAGCAGGATGGCGCGCAGCCCATTCCAGTGCTGCATCCAGATCCGGGACATCGATGATGCCGAAGCCGGCGAGAAATTCTTTCGTTTCCGCATATGGACCGTCGTGCACGTGCCTTTTTCCATCGCGGACTGTGACTGTCGTCGCGGCCTGGGGCGAATCTAATCCGGCACCGCCGACAAAAACGCCAGCAGCCTGGAGCGCCTCGCCATAAGCTTTGCCGGCCGCAATGCGGTTTTATCATTGCGGCCGTCGAAGTGTTCCTTCGATTGGTGAACAAGTAATGCGTATTTCATAATGTTGGTTTCAGTGGTTGTTTTTGCGTTTTGTTTGCTCAACGACTTTTCCAAGGATTATCGCCAGCCACCTGTCTGGTCGTGGCGTTGATACGATTGAAAAGATTGGTCGTGGCAATCCAGAGGATGAGAGCTGCGAGCGCCTTCTCATCATAATGCAGCGTAGCTTCGTTCCATATGTCCTCTGGTACTGGATCCGACCGGTCGCTGAGCCGGGTCACCGCTTCAGCTAGCGCCAACGCGGCGCGTTCGGCCTCGGTAAAAAAGGGCGCTTCGCGCCAGGCAGCTACAGAGAATAGACGATCGTCTGTCTCCCCCGCTTTCTTAAGTTCTCGAGAGCCCATATCCACGCAGAAGCTACAGCCATTGATTTGGCTGGCGCGCAGGTGAACAAGATCAAGAGTGCGCTGAGGCACTCCGCTTTTTCTCACAACGGCAACGAAAGCCATCAGTGGCTGCATCGCATCAGGAATCAGCGTCGCTGGGTTTTTCATTCTTGCTTGTATGCTTTTCATTTTTCTTCCCTCAATTCGTTTCGTTTTTGTTGGTTATCGGGCCGGAAAAATTCGCGGCCTCACAATGATGACGTTTGGCACTTACAGATTTCGACATTTCCAAAAAATTTCCGTGCTCCCCCAAAATCGATATTTGCGCTACTCAACGGGTCCTCACGACACAGCGAGCCGCAGCGCTAGCGACCCAATGGCCAACAAGAGGTATGTCGCCGGCCATGGAAGGTGCGAGTACCCAGCCAGCCCGTATCACAACTGCAATGGCACCAACAAAAAACAGGACCAGGCCAACCGCCGCTGCAACCCCAATCAGAGAAACGCCGATACCGACCAATAATCCAAGTGCGCCTGCTGCTTTGAGAACGCCCAATATGAAGAGCCACGAAGGGGATCCTCCCCACTGGGTGATGTTATCCACGACCCACTGAGGTCGACGGAAATCAACTATGGCCGCATAGGTGTTGGCTGCGGCGACGAAAATCGTGACGGCAATGTATGCGGTGAACATTGAAAACTGTCTTCATAAAGGATGACGTGCCTCGACCACGCAGTTCGACATTCAGCGATGATTTCGTCGCTCAGCCCAGGTGGAACGGTCGCCGCGGCGACTCCTCAACGCGTTGGGGAGATTGTTGCGGCTTTGCCGCGAAAATATTTGCGCCTGCGGCGATCGCTTTTGGCATCGTCTTGGAGACAAGCCGATCCACCTCACACTCGTCCCGGCGCAGGCCGATTTCATCGGCCAACCGCCGGGCAGACGATCACGTCTCTTTGGAATTCTCCGAAGGAACTAACTACATCCTTCGCCCGGCCATTCGCGGGTTTCTTCCAGCGATTCGCCGGTTTCCAGAAGACTTTTGAGACTAGCCAGGATATGCGGCCATCCGGTCGACACGGCTTGGATGAATTTCGAGCCTTCTTTTTCGATCTCGTGAATGACGGTGAGCTTGACCGAGTTGCCTTCCTTCCGCAGTTGATAAGTCAGGCGTGAATAACCTTCGGCTTTTAAGTCATCTCCCAATTCGTGGCGCCATTTCAATACGAGTCGCCGACGCGGTTCGATTTTGAGCACTTCACCGCTGTCAACGACGCGTCCGTCCGGCATTAGGATCTTCCAGGACGCCCCGGCTTTCCATTCGGATTCCTGCGTGGTGTTGTGCCAGAACTTTCTCGTGAATTCCGGTTTAATAAGCGCGTTCCATAATTTCTCAGGCGTGGTGCGAATGTAGGTCACGTAAACGAATTGGTCTTTCTTCATAAGATTTACTTTGCTTTTGGTTTTTTGGTTTTGGTTTGTCCGCCACGGCGGATCCGTCCTGTGGCGGATTCGAGACCTTTTTTCAGATCGCTCAACGCCTGAAGGCGATAGCGCTCGTATTTGCCAATCCAACGTTCGTAGATCTCATGCAACGGCATCGGATTGAGGTAATGCAGCTTCTCGCGGCCCCGCCACGCGACGGCGATGAGGTTTGCTTTTTCCAGCAACACCAAATGCTTGGTCACCGCCTGCCGCGTCATCTCCAGGTGCTCGCATAATTCGCTCAACGTTTGCCCATTCTCTTTGCGTAATTCGTCGAGCAATTTCCTGCGACTGGGATCGGCCAGGGCTTTAAAGGCTGCATCCATCGCTCATCATTATGCAACCAAATGGTTGCATGTCAAGCGAAGACATTTCAGCTACACTGCGTCATGTCCTTTCTTAATCTCGAGCAGTTGCCGTTTGTTGGAATGTCGTATGAATTCGTGGGGGAAAAACAGGGCGCACCGTTCTCGGCCTACATTGTCAACGCAAAGCCGGGCCAGGGTCCGCCATTACACACGCACCCCTATGTCGAAGTGGCGTTCACACTCGAAGGCGCCGCCACCATCACGGTGGGCGATGACACACGCGAAGTGAAATCGGGCGGTATCGTGGTCATTCCCGCGAACACGCCACACCGATTTGTTAACTCGGGGGTCACTGTTCTGCGTCAGATTGATATCCACGCCAGCCCGCAATTCATTCAAACGAATCTCGCTTGAAGGTTTCGATTGATTCAGCAGAACCAATAGGTGAATGCGAAGTAAGCGGCGACAACGCTCGCTAGTAAAAGCAAGGAAAGCTTCGCCCAAATTATTGCGACGCGAGCAAAGACCGGGACATCCGCCTATTGCGCGACTCATTTGGAGAAATCGTGATGACAACGCAAGTTCAGTATCGAGCTTGCGCGACACAGCGTGTACAAGCGTAGCGGCAATGATCTACGCCACTCACATCCCGAGCCCGCCACTAGACCAATTCATCGAAATGCTTTGGTTTCATGAAGGCTTTGACGCCGATCATCGCCTCGAGCGTGTTCTTCCGGATGGCTCGATGGAGATCATCATCAATCTGCACGACGAGAAGCGGCATATATTTGATCCAATTAGCTATCAGCCGCGCGAAATCTATCGCCGGAGCTGGCTCTCCGGGCCGCACTCCGAGTTCATCCTCATCGACACCGCGCCGAATGCCTCAATAATCGGGGTCCATCTGCGCCCTGGCGGAGCGAGTGCTTTCTTCGGCCTGCCGCTGGCTGAATTGCGAAACAGCGTCGTGGAACTCGACACGCTTTGGAACTGCGAAGCACAAAATTTGCGCGATCAATTACTCGAAGCACCCGCCGAGCGGCCAAGTTCCGCATTCTCGAGAATGCGCTTCTTGTCCGCTGGCGCGGATTTGCTCCGCGTCATCGCGCCGTGCGTCACGCACTCGAATCTTTCAAGCGCGCGCCGGAAGGTACCACGGTCGGCAAAGTGACTACTGAGGTCGGTCTCAGCCGGCGACGGCTCATCGAAATCTTCACCGAGCAGATAGGAATTACACCAAAGAAATTTTGCCGCGTGCTTCGATTTCAACGCGCGATCAACCAGATTCAGCAGTCCCGCGCCCTGCCCTGGACCGAGATCGCGACTGGCTGCGGCTACTACGATCAGGCCCACTTTATCAATGACTTTAGAGAATTCTGCGGATTGACGCCAAGCGATTATCTGAGCGAACGCCCGGAATACCCGAATTTTGTGCCGATTCGTTGCTAGGTAAAATTCTTCCAATACACTCGGCTGGCGTTTCGCTAATGAGTGGAAGAATGAATTCTAATCAAATCAATTGGCTGGCCGTTTTCGCGGCGGCTCTCTCTATGTTTGTCATTGGCGGCCTTTGGTATTCGCCGGTCTTGTTCGGCAAAGTCTGGATGCGTGTGAATGGATTTAGCGAAGAACAGGTCGCCGGCTTCAACAAAGCTCGCGCCTTCGGCGGCTCATTCATTCTCGCGCTCGTCATGTCCGCAAACCTGGCCATGTTTCTGGCCGACCCTAAAACCACAGTCGTGTGGGGAATGACCGCCGGAGCGCTAGCTGGCGTCGGCTGGGTCGCAGCGGGACTTGGTATTATCGCTTTGTTCGAGAATCGTTCGTGGACCTACATTCTGGTCAATGGCGGCTACCACGTCGTGGCCTTTGTCGCGATGGGCGCCATCCTCGGCGCCTGGCGGTAGGCTCGCTCAGAAGCCAGCGGACAGGCGACATTCGATAATGCATTCCCCAGTGTCGCGGTAAAGAATCTGAAGGCAGCGGCAGTATAAAGAGCTCTTTCGTAAACCGGCGGATTTGGATCTCGAAAAACATCGAACGTTTACTTTCCGATATTTACCGGGGCTTAGTCTGTGCGGCCGGAAGCATTTCGATTAATTCTTTTTGCCCGTTGAGCAGGTAGTATGGAATAAATTTCACGGGCTCGTGATCCGATGTGTTATCGAAATGCTCGATGATTGCGCCGGCCGGCTCATAACATACCTGGCCGGCATGAATGACCTGCATCTCTTCTCCTCTAATCTGAAACATGATTGTGCCTTCCACGACATAATTAATTACCGGACAGGGATGCCGATGCAGTCCCGCTATCTGCTTCGGCTGAAGAACGATCTCCCGCACGTCCACGGTCGAGATCGGTTGTGTCCCAATGTTGGCTTTGTATAACTCCTTGCGCACGACCTTTTGCTGTGCTGGAGCATTGGCTGATACGAAAACTAGAATACTGATGGATAAGATCGACATCGTCCTCATGCAGCATCAGATTGCACGAACTCGGCGCCAGCGCCATCGACTTTCAACCAAGGGGAAGGCACAAGAAGCGGAGAATACTCATGAATGACAACCGTAAACCGAACCGTCCGGTCTTGGGCGCTGAAGGGGTTGAGGCACGGGAAGCGATTGACGCTGTCGCACGCCTGGTTGAGGAGCTCCAAACCGGCTGGGACCAGCACGATGCCGACCTTTCGAACCGACACTTCGCGGCGGACATCATGTGGGGCAGCCCGTTCGGTGCAACCGTCGATAGTTACGAGGAGCTTCACGCTATCCATGTTCGTTTGAAACAACAGGGAAGGGGCGGCCTTTCCTCGCGCTTTGAGGTCGTGAGGGTCCTTGTGCCCGCTCACGAGGTAGCTGTGGCGCAGGTCCGACGCGTAGCCCTCGACTCCGACGGAGAGCCCATAGAACCATCCGACAACGTCACGCGGTCGTTCTCCGAGATGGCCCTATACGTACTGGTGCGCCACGGGGGCGTCTGGTGGGTTGCCGCGGGGCAGAACACTCCCATTCAGTCTGCGGTGTAGGCCGCGCAGCGTCTAGCGATGAGAAGCGATTCCCAGGAGAAGAGACAGTAAGTGATAACGAGAATTTCCGGGACAAGCTGACGTTTAGGTAAGACCGCGTGTCCGATAATGCCGGTCACTCTTCACTAGTCACTGACCAATGGTCAGTACAAACTGGCGCATGCACTGGGTCGTATTTCTTCGCGCCGTGAATGTGGGTGGAGCGAACCGATGTCAGCCCGCGCTGATCGCGAAACAGTTGTCGAAGCTCAGTGTCATGAATATCGGCGCAGTCGGCACGTTTGTTGTGCGCGAAAACGTTAGCGAATCCGTTCTGCGCAATGCGATCGCGAAAAAGTTGCCGTTCAAATGCGAAATCATGATTTGTCCCGCGCGCGATATCGTCAAGCTCGCGGCAAAGGATCCATTCTCGCGACAACCGGCAGGACCGAACATAACACGATTTGTCAACGTTCTGGCCAAACGCGTCCCCTCGCCGCCGCCTCTTCCCCTCACCCTGCCTTCAGACGACGACTGGCTGATCAAGATCATTGCGATCGAGGACAGATTCGTCCTGGGTCTGTATCGCCGGCAGATGAAAGCGATCAGCTATCTCGGTAAGATCGAGAAACTCCTGGGCATGCCAGCCACCAACCGCAATTGGAATACCATCGAGAAAATCGTGAAAATCCTTAAATAGAATTCACGAAATTGACGGACTTCGAAATTTTTTACTTCTGACGTCTGACTTCTTCCTTTTACTTCTTACTTGTAGCCTCACCGGCCTGTCATTTGCTCCAGCCTTTCAGGATACCGAGCCCCTTCCACTTCGATTTCGGAGGCGGCGTTTTCGATTTCGCGAAGATCTTCCTGAGTCAATTCGATTTCAGTCGCTCCAATATTCTCCTCCAGCCGTTTCAGTTTTGTGGTGCCAGGGATTGGAACAATCCACGGCTTTTGGGCGAGCAGCCATGCAAGAGCGATCTGAGCAGGCGTCGCCTTCTTCCGTTTAGCGATTTTGCCTAACAAATCGACCAGCGCCTGATTCGTCCTGCGAGCCTCGGCGGTGAAGCGCGGAAGCGTGTTACGGAAATCGGAGCTGTCGAATGAAGTCGTCTCATTCATTTTTCCCGTGAGAAAGCCTCTGCCGAGCGGGCTGTATGGAACAAAACCGATGCCCAGTTCATCGAGTGCCGGCAGCACTTCCTCTTCAGAGCGCCTCCACCACAACGAGTATTCATTCTGGACTGCCGTCACCGGCTGCACTGCGTGCGCGCGACGAATCGTTTGCACTCCGGGCTCGGAAAGTCCGAAATGCTTCACCTTGCCTTCCCGAATTAGTTCCTTCACCGCGCCCGCCACATCTTCAATCGGCACGTCGGGATCAACTCGATGTTGGTAGAACAGATCGATGACATCTGTTCTGAGGCGTTTCAGCGATGCCTCAGCAACTTCCTTGACGTGCTCCGGCCGGCTGTCTACGCCAACTGATCGCCCGCTGTTTGGATCGAGCTTGAATCCAAACTTGGTAGCGATCACCACTTGCTCACGCATTGGAGCCAACGCTTCGCCCACGAGTTCTTCGTTTGTGAATGGCCCGTAAACTTCAGCGGTGTCGAAAAACGTGACGCCGCGTTCCACGGCTGCGCGAAGCAGCGCGATCATCTCCTGTTTATCTTCCGGCGGACCGTACCCGAAACTCATTCCCATGCAGCCGAGCCCGATCGCCGACACTTCCAAATTGCTCTTCCCAAGTTTGCGCTTCTTCATGTCTAAGGATCGCAGCAGACACCCTAGATTGTTTCAACAAAAAGCAATGCGGCAAAACCAAGATCAAAGCAAATCTTCGTTAGCTTTGTTTCCTTCTGTTCGACACCGTGCCTTTGCTGCTCACGGCCGCATATCCAGCCCTGACTTCAATGCTGAACGTCGGCCGTTTAGCTGCCTGCTGGCGAATGCTTTCGGATGGCCGCATCGCAACGCGTATCCCTTTTCGTGCATAAAAAGCGCGTTGCAGTAACGTCCCCGACATTGTCATGGATCCGGCTACTTTCTTAACGGAGCTGAAGCGGCGCAAGGTTTACAGGGTTGCGGTCGCTTACGCGATAGTGGCGTGGCTGCTGATTCAAGCAGCGTCGATTCTGTTTCCTACTTTCGAAGCGCCTCTCTGGGTGATGAAAGTCTTTGTCACCGCAGTAATTCTCGGCTTTCCGGTCGCACTGATTTTGGCGTGGGCCTTTGAGTTGACGCCTCAAGGAATCAGGCGCTCGGAAGAAGTTGCGCCGCGAGAGTCGAAGATATGCAAAGCGCGTCGCAATTGGACCGCGATCATTATCGCCAGCGTCCTCCTGACTGTCGCAGCCGGAATTGTTGTGTTCTGGCAATCGAATATTTTAAGACTGGGGAACCGTGGATCCGTGATTCCCCGCGCCTCGCGCGCGATTGTCGTCCTCCCGTTTGAGAATGCGAGCAATGATCCCAACGCAGAATACCTGGCAGAAGGAATTTCTGAGACTCTGATCAACAGCCTGACCGAGCTGCGAAACCTGAGAGTGGTCGCACGCGCCACGGCCTTTCAATACAAGGGCAAGCAAGTCGATCCCGAGCGAATCGGGAGAGAGCTACGGGTAAGGGCGGTCGTGAGCGGCAGGGTCCGGCAAACGCAGGACAGGCTCAGTATTCAGGTTGACTTGATCGACGCGACGAACGGCACCCAGCTGTGGGGCCAAAGCTACGACGGCAAACTCTCCGATGCGCTGGCCGTCAAGCAGGCGATCGCCCACGAAGTCACCGAGAAATTGAATCTGCGATTGTCGGGTGAAGAAGAACGCCGGCTTATGCAGCGCGACACTGCAAACGCGGCAGCTTATCAATTTTATTTAAAGGGACGTTATTTTTGGAACCAGCGAACGGCCGAGGGTCTTGAAAAAGGCATCAGCTATTTTCGGCAGGCGATTGAGGCGGATCCTGGCTACGCGTTGGCTTATGTTGGTCTGGCCGATTCCTACAATTTTCTCGGCGCCTTCGGAATCGCAATCCTGCCTCCCGATGAAGCGATGCCGAAAGCGAAGTCGGCCGCGCTCAAAGCGCTGCAAGTTGATGACTCGCTCTCAGAAGCTCACGCTTCACTGGCCTTCGTCGAACTTTATTACGAATGGGATCGGGCGGGCGCGGAGAAATCTTTTCGGCGCGCCATTGAGCTGAATCCAAATTATGCGCCGGCCTATCAATGGTATTCGCATCTTTTGATGAGCGGCGGTCGAACGAGCGACGCCATTTCGGCGGCAAAACGCGCGGCGGAGATCGACCCGCTCTCGCTGCCTGCGGTAATGAACGTCGGCTGGCAATATCATTGGGCACGACAATACGACTCGGCAGTCGAACAATTGTGGAAGGTTTTGGAGATCAACCCGAATTTTGAACAGGGACACTGGGGGCTCGGGTTAGCTTACGTCGGACAAGCGAAGATAGAAGAAGCGGTGGCCGAGTTTCAGAAGGCCATCGCGCTTTCCGGCGGAAACTCAGTCTACGTGGCCGGGCTCGGCGATGCTTATGCGTTAGGCGGAAACAAGGCCGAAGCGATAAGATTACGCAGCCAGCTGGAACAGAAAACGACCTACGTTTCGCCTTACTGGATGGCAACTCTGCAAGCCGCCCTCGCGGAAAAGGATCTGGCAATGGTTTCCCTGGAGAAAGCTTTTGCCGAACGCAACGGCGGCCTGATCTGGCTCGGAGTCGATCCAAGGATGGACAGCTTGCGATCGGATCCGCGTTTCGCGGCTCTCGTTGAGCGGGTCGGTGTTCCGTAATGAACCTGGCCCTTTGTATGCGGTTTCAGGATCACGCCCTAGCGCAAAGCTTCAACAGCTTAAGGATAAGAGTGCAAGCCCGATGGCTGAGACGTCTAGGTTAATCTTCCAAGTTTTGCGCTTTTGCATTGCTTATAATCTATAAAGAATCAGGACCCAGGAACTCAGGAATCTCCTTCGGCTTACTCTGCTTTAAGCGACGCCATGTCAATCGAGAAGCGGTACTTCACATCGGACTTGAGCAATCGCTCGTAGGCTTCGTTGACCTTCTGAATGGGAATCACTTCGACGTCGGCGGTGATGTTGTGTTCACCGCAAAAATCGAGCATCTCCTGCGTCTCCGCGATGCCACCAATGGCAGACCCGGAGAAACTGCGACGTCGCACGATCAGGCTAAATGCCGGGACTGCGAGAGGCTCTGCGGGAGCGCCAACCATCGTAAGATTGCCGTCGACCCCGAGTAAATTGATGATAGGCGTTGATGTCGTGATTGGCGGAAACGGTGTCGATGATGAAATCGAAGCTGCCGGCGTGCTTTTTCATCTCGTCGGCATTGCGGGAGACGACAGTTTCATCAGCGCCGAGGCGGAGCGCGTCCTCCTTCTTGTTAGGCGAGGTGGTAAACACCACGACGTGGGCTCCGAACGCGTGGCCGAACTTTCACCCCCATGTGGCCAAGCCCGCCGAGACCAACCACACCGACTTTCTTGCCCTTGCCCACACCCCAGTGGCGCATGGGCGAGTATGTCGTGATTCCGGCGCAAAGCAGTGGCGCGGCGCCGGCGGGTATTCAGATTAGACGGGACGCGCAGAACGAAGTGTTCGTCGACGACGATGCTTTCAGAATAGCCGCCATAGGTAAAGCCGCCGAGGTGTTTGTCCGGCGAATTGAAAGTGAGGACCATGTTCGGACAGAACTGTTCAAGGCCTGCTTTGCAGTTTGTGGCAGGTGCCGTCCGAATCGACCATGCAACCGACCGCGACGAGATCGCCTGCCTTGTACTTGGTAACTGCCGACCCGACCTTAATAACATGACCGACGATCTCATGCCCGGGAACGATTGGATAATTCGTGGCCATGAACTCGCTCCATTCGTTGCGCACCGAATGAAGATCGGAGTGACAGATGCCGCAGAAGAGGATCTCGATCTGGACGTCCCGATCAGTTGGATCACGACGCTGGATTTTGGTAGAGGCCAGCGGCGATGTTTCACTGGAGGCCGAATAGGCTTTCGCGGTGTACGTAG
>CAWIJH010000011.1:0-179411 GCA_963836455.1 uncultured Verrucomicrobiae bacterium | reverse complement strand
AGATAATTCCGTTCTACGGCGTCGGACGGGGTCGTGGTGTCGGGCGAGGCCGTGGCAGAGGTGTAGGCCTCGGCGGGGCGGTGGCCGTTGGTGTTGGAGTAGGTGTCGCCGCAGGCGTTGGAGTGACGTTGGAATGGGAGTTACACTTGGGGTTGGTGTTGCACCTCCAGTCACATCCAGGAACGCCGCACTGATCGGCCCCCAGGTCTGGAAGCCCTGGAAGTCGCTCACGCCGCGTCCCTGCACGAAGATAACGTGGCGGCCTACCGACAGGCTGGCAGTGTTTATGGTTGCGTCGACGGCCACGGTAGGCGAATCGAACGAGCCGTTCATTGGGATGGCCGTGCCGCCAGCCCAGGGAGGCGTGTCAATGTAATATTCTGCTGCGCCCACGTTCTGACTGAATGCGTTGTTTGACCAGGCGAAGTTAATGCTGGCGGTTAGCTGTGATGGCCCGCCTTGCGGCACTGATGCCGGGTTGGTGACAACGGTGTTGGCATCTGGTCCGTGCGAAGTCAGATAAGGCGTGCGCGCTAGCTTCGCCAGGTAAAGAAGCATCCCCCGATTCTCAGGCCAGATACCCTGCGCCGAGCCGCAACCTGGATTATCTATGCACGAGTAGGGGGGAGGAAGTCCTGGCCGCTCAACTCGGTGGAGAAGGCTGCCATGCCCAGCTCACCGTACGCCCAATCAATCGAGCCGCCATCTACCGGATACAACTGTTCGATGATCGAGCCATAGGGGTAACCGTTACCGCCCGCGTTCGGCGCAGCCATGTGCGCGGCGATGTTGCGCGTCTCGGCGAAGTTAGGCATCTGCGTGGCACTCCAGCCCCACGGAAAGAGGTTAACTGGCACAACTGTGTGGATGTTCTGGTAAACGCCTGTGGCAGTGATAGGCGCCGGGTCGGTGTCGCCGGGGCCGCGCTGGTCGGGCACGAGGGTACGAATCTTGTTGACGATAGCCATGTCCTCCGGCTCCGATCCCGCCGACACCCCTCGATAGGTCTGGTCGCACACAAAACCGCTCGAGCCGTTGCAGCAGCCCCACTGGAAGGGGAAGTTGCGGTTGTTGTCTACGCCGAAGTGGTCAAATGCTGTGGGAGGCCAGGAGCACCCGCCGCC
Source organism: uncultured Verrucomicrobiae bacterium (assembly GCA_963836455.1). Taxonomy (GTDB): domain Bacteria; phylum Verrucomicrobiota; class Verrucomicrobiia; order Chthoniobacterales; family UBA10450; genus Udaeobacter. The sequence goes on along the minus strand of CAWIJH010000011.1, from coordinate 178,287 downwards.
TCCAACGTTGTTGCCGTTCTTGCGGTAATAGTACGGGCTGTTGCCGCCGCCTCCCGCCTCGACGATGTGATGGCCGTCGGGGTTGACTTCGGGCATAAGCCAGATGTCGTGATAGTCCACAAGCCAGCGAACGTCGGCATCGGTATCGTAGTTATTGAGCAGGTAGTCAATCATGCGCATGACGACTTCTGGCGTAGCGATCTCGCGGGCGTGTATATCGCCGTCCGCCCAGAAGACCGGTTTGGGGCCTGGTATGTTGCGGTTCGTGATGTGTAGCACCCACAGGTCGTAACCGTTCCAGGGACTGGGTAGAACGCACGCGCCCGGATTGGCTTTGCACCAGGAGTCGCCGATGTCGATCTTCTCAACCAGATCGGGGAACTGGGCCACCTTCTCGTCGAGGAAGGCGTATATTTCTTCCACCGACTTGTAGCCGCCGTAGAAGGTTTCGCGCAGGATTTGAGGGTCGCTGAAGTTGCGACTGCTGTTCTCGTCTATCTCCACGCGGAGACCGCGTGCGGTCAGGCCATAGTAGAGGTCGCGATCGCGGATTATGGTGAGATAGCCTCCTGTTGTGGGCACTTCTTCGGCGTTGAGTTCCTGGGCCAGCCGGTCGCGCTCGGCGCGGTCGCGGAAGTAGACGCGCATTACCAGCGTGTCGTACTTCTCGGCTATTGGATTCTTGCCGCTACTTGCCTGGGAGTGGACAGAGGCGGTTGTAGTGCGAAACCCGATGCCACTCATCGCGATACCGTGATTGTTTGAAGCGTCAGAATTCTCCGCAACAATCTGCGATTTGCTGCTTCGGACACTCAGCTGCTCGGGGCCAGCCGCCAAAGCGACACGCAAAGCGACACCGGCCAGGGTGACTGCCGCGACTACGCCGAAGGCGCGAAAGACGGGCCTCGCTCGTGCCGATGATTTCTTCGTCGTATTTCCTGTGTGAAGATAGTTGTTTTTCATTTTGGATTCTCCTTAGGTGCTGGTGAACCCGTCGCCCATGTAGATCGGTGGCGGGGGCTGCTGGTGCCGGCGTTCGCAGCATCTAACGACAAACAGACTGCATCTTGCAATCTAAACTTCCGAGGCGAAAGCGATTTAAAAGGCTGCACAGCGCGAATTGTGCCGAATTATCCGGCATTTATTCATTCTCGATACGGCTTTCGCTGCTGGAACAATTTGAGGGCTTTTTCCGTTACCGGCTTATTTGGATAATCGCTGCCTATGTCCATTGCCTGTCTCTGATACTTGATAGCCGCATCAAAATCACCAACCTCAGCATAAGCTGCGGCAAAGGGTGCCGATGAAATTCGCTTCTTTCCATTCTGAGAATTTGCACGCCTTCGTCGCATGAGTGACAGCTAGTTTTCCATTTCGTTGAGAGTCGTCCGGGCACGTAGCGAGAAACCAAGCAACATCATTTAACGCACTTGGATGTCGGCTCAATAAGGCAGCCAGTTGTCACACATTGCGACACTCATTTGCGACCATCTACTCGAGAACGGATACGACATTCGCACTGTGCAGGAACTCCTTGGTCACAAGGATGTCAGTACCACGATGATTTACACGCACGTACTCAATCGCTAGTGATGTGGCCCGATGTGAAAGCGCATGCCAGTGAGATGAGCGTCGACATATGTAAGAGATCGATAGACATAATAAACGAGACGTGACTGGGGAAGGATGACGTAATTGCGACCGTCGCGATCCCAACGCTCCACGCGTGACGTCCGCAGCCAGATATAGGTCCCGATATAAACTGCTCCAACAATTAGGACGATGACAAAGAACCGCTTCATCCAACGATATGACGCTCAACTCCGCTTTTTGCGCGTGGCACGCAGCCAGCCAACCCCGAGAAACACGATCAGGCATGCCCCGCCCATCACCCAACGAAGGTCCGGAATAACCACCTGTCCCGACGTGGGCACGAGCACGAGCTCGAGCGCCGCAATCTTGTAAGGCGCGAACTTGAGCCACTGCGGATCGCTCAACAGCTCGAAGAACGCGCGGCGGCTCGGGTAGCGCACGACGAGAATGCGGCTCCAGTTGTCCATCGCGGGATCGAAGCCGTCGAGATTACTGTGCGCTTTACCGTTCGTGCGTATCTCCATGGTCGCGCCTCCGAACAGCGGATACGCACCGAGGCGGAACAGGATCGGCATCACGGCTTTCTCGTAGATCGCATTTGCTTCCACAGGCGTGCCGCGGACGCCTTCCATCCCGGGGCCGCGCTTGAGCTCCGGGTAATAGCGCATCGCATTCAGCATGTACACCGGCCGGCCGTCGTCCGCGAGGCCGAACGCGCGCATGCGCGTAAAGAACGCGGCCTGTTCCCTGGGGTCTCCAGGCAGGTTGCCCTCCAGCCGGTGCAGGTAGGCGTCGACGTCTGCGGAGCTTAGCTTCTGGAGCTTGCCTGGGCTCTGCCAGATCCAAAAGGTGAGGAACAACACCGCAAGCACGGCGCCGAGAAGCCATTCGAAACGATATGTTTTCAATAGATCTCCTCGCTCAATGCAAGAGCTGCAACAGCAGCGGATTCAGTTTCTCAGGGGCCGTCAACTGCAGCCAGTGATTCGCGCCGTCGATCCGGAAGTAGCGGAAACCGGCGTCGCAGTAGCGCTCCGAACCGCTCATCTGATCCTCGGTGAGGAAGATATCGCCGTCGCTCCAGATGCCGACAACCGGAACCTTCACGAGCGGGAAGACAGTGCTGCGCATCCAGCGCAGGTTCGCGCGGTAGTAATTGAAGCCCGCCGTGAGTCGCCCGGGACGCGACAGTCGCGCCCTGATGTGCGGAAACTCGGCCGGGTAGTGGAGCAATAATCCAAACAGCCACCAGTCGAATCGCGTGATGAGGAACTCGATCAGTCCGCGCAGCTGGATGCAGAACAAGTAATAGCCCTTGAGTTTCTGCGCCACTCCGGCGCTCACGTAGGCGCCAGGATGCCCGACCGACATTGCAATGTAGCGGTCCACGCGTTTCGGATGCTCCATGGCGAAGCACCACCCCTGCAGCGCTCCCCAGTCGTGTCCGACGAGCCGCACCTTTGCGATCCCGAGCGCATCGAGCAGCGCAAGCAGATCGGCCACGAGTTTGTCGATCGCGTAGTCGCTTTCGCGCGGCTTGATCTCGCTCTCGCCGCACCCGCGTGTATCGAGCGCGATCACGCTGTAGCCGGCGTCGACGAGCAGCGGAATCTGGTTGCGCCAGACCGTGTGGTCGTCCGGGAAACCATGCACGAGCAGCACGGCTGGGCCCTCGCCCTGGGTGAGGATGTTGAGCTCGACATCGTTGACCCGGATCCGGCGGTTGTTGATTGTCATGTCGCCTTCAGTCGTGAAAGGGCGCTGATTGTGACGTAGTATCCGTCCGGATCTCGGAGCGAGAACTCCTTCGTTCGGGTGTTCGGGTTCACATGAGGCTCCTCTTCGAACCTGGCGACGAGACTGCGTGCTCTCTTCAGGGCCACGTCGAAATCGTCGACGCGAAAGAACAAGAGAAGCCCGTTGCCAGGTGGCGCCTCGTCCGGACTCATTAAGGAGGGATGCTCATGTGCGCCCCACTGGTGGAGGCAGAGCAACATGGTTCCATCCGTATCCAGGATTTGACCAAAGTAGTCATGGCCCGGAGATGTCTCCGGCTGGCCGAAGAGCGATTGGTACCATTTGAAGCTCGCGGGCACGTCTCTCACCCCGATGATCGTCCAGGTGCGCTTCATGGTACTTTCCGGCGACCTAACGAGAAGAAGTTGAGCCACCCGCTGGAAGCGTTGGGCTCCAGCGATGAGTTAGATGCGTTCGTCGCGAGGCCCATTGGAAGGAGTTAGCCCGTATCCGTCGATGACGTGCTTGTCCTAGAGATTGTACGCAAGCTTGTGAGTCGGCTGATACAGCTGGATGTCATCCGCGCCAGGTACGATCAACATGATAACGCGCCCGTATTCCCGTTGCTCGATGGGACCTCGAAACTGCGCTCCCTTGGTTTGCAACTCGCCGACCGTCGTATCGATATCGTCGCACATCAATGCGATCGAATGATGGCGCGGGTGATCGTACGTTTGGCCTTTCCATTCGCTGTGCGTCGGGTGCACGCCCATCTCGCTCGGCCCGGATTGGAAGATGAGCCAATCGTTATCGAAATCCTCGGCAACGTAATTCCACCCGAGGACGTCGCGTAGAAACGCCCGTGTTGCGTTAGCATCGTCAGAATAAATCAACGTATGAATTGATGTAATCATGTGGTCATTGGGTTTTGTTGTCGCTGCTACTGCGGGCATCTAACAAGAATCGACCAGATTGGGAATCTGCGAGATAGACGGGGATAGCCCGAGAGGGCGAACACCGCGGGCTGGGAAGCCGCGGGGTAGACGGAAAAGCCGTGAGGGTAGCGGTTCTTGAGCGGGAGCGAAAGAACCAATGAGCGGGAAGTTCATGAGTCAAAGAGATAAGCCACCCAGCCACTTGAAGCAAAAGCTTCAATTTCGCCGCAGACTCTGCCAGTGCATGAAGGCGTTCACGCATTAGTTGCCAGCAGACTGCTTTAAGTATTCGCTCAGGGCCTCGATTCGCTGGTTGATTAACTGGAGCTGTGCGTTTGCAAAATCCACTCGCATACCGCTGCCGCCAATCGCGCCGCCGACGCGCGCGATCAACATGGCTTCATCGTCAAGCCACTTGATCCATGAGCGTTCAGCTTCTTTCAAAGCCTTCTGTCCATCCGAATCCAGTTTGCCCATCAGACTTTTATAGACTGCGTCGAGGCGAGTATTGGCCTGGTCCACTGCGGCTTTTTCCTCCGTTCCCAGTGGCTTGAAGTCAGGATGCTGGCCTTTGGATTCAAGAATCCCGGACATGATTACAAGGGCACTCCAAGCGGCGAATAGTGTCGGTATCTTCATTTTCTGGTAGGAGTTTGTTGTCTGCGAAGGTGAGGAAGCAAGCTCAACCGTCTAACGAGACAAAGCTGAGCCACTTTATTCTACCCAAGGCACGATTGGGGTAATCTATCCACAAATCGTGAAGTTCACCGCGTCGTATTATCCTTCGCCGTGATCGGCGCGAGCGAAGCAACAATTTTTTCAAACCGCGGATCGCCTCGCAGCGGATCCCAAAACGGATCGAGACGGATTTCGCCATAAGATATGCCTGCGGGAATTCTTGCCAGTGTTTGCAATTGCTGGATCGCCTGATCGCGTTCTCCCGTCCACGCACAGATCACCGCATAAAAATAAAGGACTTCTGTGCCGTTGAGCGCGTCTTTGGTTGAAGGGAGAAGCTCGACTGCCCTCAGACCTTCGCGCAGAGCTTCTTCTTTCCGCCCAAGCGATGCATCGATCAGGCCCAGGAAACAGAGCTTCGAAGCGTCATCAGGCGCTGTTCGGACTGCCTCTTCCTGTTGTGCGCGCGCGGCCCTGAAGGCTGCGTTCGCGCCGGCTCGGTCTCCTTTCATGCGAGCGACTAACCCGCTCGCGTAAGCCGGGCTAAATTTCACCGCGCCGATTCCTCTCGCATTCATCACCGGATAATCCAGCGTGGCGAGGACGAGCTCAGCGGCTACGGGGTCGCGTTCGTACAGACTGACAAAGAAGCGCCCGCGCGTCAGATCTCTCGCCGATGCAGGATTCTCGGCGAGAATCTTTTCGAGAACCGCATGCCATGGACCGGTATCGGCTTGTTCATGGAAGTCGATCCAGACAGGGAGGAACCGCGCATAATTGTTCTTTGTCGGGAGAGCAAGGCCGCGATCAGCAATCTCTCTGGCTCGTTTATATTCGCGTGCGCAAAGATAGGTGAAGCCAGTCCCGAAAAGGATATCATCATTTCGGGGATCCAACTCCACTGCGCGCTCGAGGTTACGAAGTGCATCATTCCAGCGGGCCTGTCGTCGATCGATATATCCGTTTAGCTCAAAAATTCGCGCGTTGTTTGGCAAAGTGCGTAGAGCGACGGCGAGCTCCTCCCTGGCGCGGTCGTAATCGAGGTAACCGTAGTAAAAGTGCAAGGCGGAGGCGAAGTGTGCCTCGCCCGAATTCGGGTTTAATTGCAAAGCGGAATTGACTGCCGATTTTGCTAATTCAAGACGGCCCTGTGTGTGATCGAGCGCATTCCAGTAGATCGCGTCGTGGGCCCTGGCCAACTGGCAGTATGCCAGAAGAAAAGTCGGGTCCTGCGCGACTGCCTGATTGAGTAACTCGACGGCTTTGAAAAGATTTGTCTCGCTGTTGAGACCGTAATAGAGAGACTCCTCGATCAAAGGGGCAGCGTGGACATAAAGGTCGTAAGCAACCAGGTCTTTGGTTGGGCGCTCTTCCATCGCTGTCGTTTCGTCAGCTGAAACTTTGGCTCCAAGCTGAGTTGCGACCGATTGCGCCAACTCAGCCTCAATCGCGAAGACTTCATTCAAATCGCGATCGTATTCCTCTGCCCAGACGTGTGTGCCAGTGCGAGCATTCACGAGACGTGCATTGACGTGCACCTTACTGCCGTAGCGACGCACAGTGCCATCCAGCAGGTGTAAAACGCCCAGCGCTTTTCCAACCTTGCGCGGATCCTGATTACCACGGTAATGCATCACACTGGTGTGGCTGATGACCCTGAGCTCGGAAATTCTTGCCAGCTTGGTCAAAACGTCGTCCTGCACACCATCGGCAAAAAATGCGTCTTCTTTGTCATTGCTCAGGTTTTCAAACGGCAAGACGGCGATGCTATTCTCCTTTGTTGCAGCATTCGACACCGATCCGACGATTTGCGAATGCGTGCGCAGCGATGGAAAAATGAAAAACGCCGTGGCGCCGACAACCAGGATAGCAACTACCAGAGCGACAATGGCACGACGCTCTTTACTCATTCGATTGTCTCTCGGTTCACGCGGTTTCTTGCATCGCCTAGTTAGATGTCACTGGGTAGCAAACCCACTGACTCTGCACCAACGCGGAGCACGAAGCCAGACATGAAGGTGAAGGAATAACCCCACCCCGGTGGCACTTCGGGGTAAACTTCCGACGTGGGGTCGATGCCAGACCGACTCTAAATCCTCAACGCTTGCTACGCTGGCGCGCCGCCGAGGGCGCCGGGAAGCGGTGGAGTGACGTCAGGCGCGGCTACGACCTGCTTGGGCGGTTTTTCCGCAGGCATTTTTTTGCCGGGCGGTGGCGATGATCCTGGCGGCGGATTGATCAAGCGGCCGTGGTCGACGATCTCTTTGATTTGCGAGCCGTCCAAGGTTTCAAACTCAAGCAAGGCTTTTGCGATTACCTCAAGCTTGTCGCGATTTGCCGTGAGCGTGTCCTTTGCCAAGTGATAGGCGTCATCGAGAAGTTTGCGCACTTCCTGATCGATTTGTTCGGCAGTCGCTTCGCTGTAATCGCGCGCGCGAGAAATGTCGCGCCCCAGGAAAACGTAATCTTCGTGGTCGCCGTATTCGACCATGCCCATTTTCTCGCTCATGCCCCATTCGCAAACCATGCGACGCGCAATTGCCGTAGCCATTTTGATATCGCCGCGCGCGCCGTTCGTGATGTCGCCGAAGATAATTTCCTCGGCCACGCGGCCGCCCATGCTCACGGAAAGACCGGCCAGCAATTCGTTTTTGCGATTGGTGTATTTGTCTTCCTCAGGCAACCACATGGTCGATCCAAGCGACGGCCCGCGCGGGATGATCGTGACTTTGTGCAACGGCTCGGTATGCGGTAAAAGTTCAAGCAACAGCGCGTGACCGGCTTCATGGTACGCAGTGTTCTGCTTTTCTTTTTCGCTGAGCGCAAGGCTCCGGCGTTCTTTTCCCCAGCGCACTTTGTCCCGCGCTTCTTCAAGTTCAGCGAGCGTAATTCCCTTTAATCCACGACGCGCCGCGAGCAACGCCGCCTCGTTGATCACATTGGCAAGTTCTGCGCCGGAATAACCCGGTGTGCCGCGCGCGACGACCGCGAGATCAACGCCTTCAGCAAGTTTTACTTTCTTGGCATGGACACGCAAAATTTCTTCGCGTCCTTTCACGTCAGGCAGATTGACTGTGATCTGGCGATCGAAACGCCCGGGTCGCAACAATGCCGGGTCGAGAACATCAGGGCGATTCGTGGCTGCGATGATGATCACCCCTTCCTGCGTATCGAAGCCGTCCATCTCGACGAGCAACGCATTTAAGGTTTGCTCGCGCTCGTCGTGTCCGCCGCCCACGCCGTGACCGCGGTGACGGCCGACAGCGTCGATCTCATCGATGAAGATGATGCAAGGCGCGGATTTTTTGCCCTGGTCGAACATGTCACGCACGCGCGAGGCGCCGACGCCGACAAACATCTCAACAAAATCCGAGCCGCTGATCGAAAAGAATGGAACATCCGCTTCTCCCGCAATCGCACGCGCGAGAAGCGTTTTGCCGGTGCCCGGAGGACCGACCATCAACACGCCTTTTGGAATGCGTCCGCCGAGTTTTTGAAATTTTTTCGGGTCCCGCAAGAACTCGACGAGCTCTTGCACTTCGTCTTTTGCTTCCTCGACGCCGGCGACATCGCGAAATGTGATTTTATTTTTGTCGCGGGCCAGCATGCGCGCTTTCGACTTACCGAAATTGAGAGCGCCTTTCCCAGCCATGCGGATTTGCTGCCGGAAAAGAAAATAAAGCACCAGCAGGAAAAGCGCGATCGGCAGAAAACCGACCACGGTTTGCGCAAGCATGTTCGATTCGGTTTTGATTGCCGGCTGGATACCGGCTGCGGCCAGTTTCTCCTGCAAATTATTTGTGAAAGTTAAATAGACCGTGGTCCGAAACGGCACCTGCTGTGATGGCGCTGAACCGACTCCCTGTCGGGCATAAGCGCCGCGCAGCGTCTGAGTTGGCCGTCCATCCTCTACTACCAGCTGAAGCGGATAGCTTTTGTCGTTAACAATTTGCTTGTTATCCAGCAGCTCGAGGAACCGGTTATACGGCACGTCTTCGACCGGTTGCATTCCGCCGCGGTAAAAGAGCATAGCCATCGCGATCAAACTGAAGGCGATCACGATGAGAATGACCCCCCGCCAATTAAAATTGGGCTCGTTCCCGCGAGATTTATTCTCTCTTTGTGAGTTACGATCGAATTGAGCCATAAGCAAAAGGGGGTTTTAGCCTGTGAAAAACGTTACCATGAACAAATTGGCAATGCAAAATGGGGCAAGCCCAACGCGATTGGTGATTCGTTACAACGTGAGAATGGTTCATTCTAACCCTCTTTGACGTGGTTGAGCCATTCGCCGTTCGGATTTCGTTCATTTGTTCCACTTTATATTCGTGGCTGCGCATTGCGTCGCTCGGCGGTTTCGGGTAAAATTCGCCCCCGAACCATTCAATATGTCAGAGCTTGTCTCATCAGTCGCAGATAGGATCGATCGAGCTGTGCAGCGGGTGACGCCGCTTGCGTATCGGGTGCGTCGGACTGGGCGCCGCTGGATGCGTCGGGCGTTGCGCAAGCCTCGCAGTATGTCGGAGGGGCCAAACATGCTGCCGGTGCTAATCCAGGTGCTGGCAAGTTTCACCAAAGCAGATGGTGTTCTGCTCGAGGAAGAGATCGACTCGAGCCTTGGTTTTCTCCGGTACGATTACCCGGAGGCGGTTTATTCCGAGTTAAGACAATTGTTCCGGCAAGCGCTTTACGAGCAGCAAGATCTCGCTGCCATGGCGCAAAAGCTCGGCGCCCAACTTGGCGCGGATCGTAAGATCATGCTCGGAGTTCAGCTTTACGACCTGATCTCGCAAGCCGGTTTGAAGCAGGAACAAGTCGTTGCGTTCTATTCGTTCATGTCGCAGATGGGAATGGCGGCGCAGGCGATCGACATCGTTTATCAACTGAATGCCTCGGAAGATTCCGATCCGTCGATCTATCAGCACGGCGCGTCACCGCTGGAATCGCTCTCCTTCGGTCCCGACGGAAAAGCCGATGTGACGCTTAAGAATCTGAACGACGTCGATCGTTTAATGGCTTTTCGCTATCACGAACTCATTTTGCTGAAAAATTACAGCGACCAAAATGTGTCTGTCCGAGGCAGGCCGCTGGTGCGTGGCGGTTTCTGCCGAATTTATCCGGGCCAGCGCATCCTGGTCGGAGATCAGGTACTCAGTTATCAGGAGCTGGCGCAATATTTCAACGCAAAGAAGAACGTTTCGCTTCCAGAGATTTTCATTCGTGTAACTAGAGACTCGGACGAAGTGGGATTGGAACGCTCGCGAACGCGTGAGAGCGCGCTCCGAGTCACTTTCGGGTTGAAGGTTCGAGTGAAGGCGCTGCGCGATGTGGACGCCGAACTCAATGGTGTGAAGTTAAAGACCGGGACGCAGGTCGACGCTGCTTTGGAAGACCGGATCGTCTTCCGCAACGATACCGAACTGGATTTGAGCGATCTGCGCCGGCGAGCGCGGGCGCTGGGTGGCCGGTTCCAACTGAAGGCTTCCAAGTCGGAATATCTGGTTTCGAATGAGCCGAGCCGGCTGGAAGCTGACGACATTCTGCTCTCACCTGGCACGAGCGGCGACGTGCTGCTGAAAATTTTCTGCGACTACGATCGGCGGGTCGGTCAGCTCGAAGTGATCGAGGCCGATCGCCCCATCATGGTGGGTGACACTGTGGTGCGCACCACAGCGCCACTCAAAGATGGAGACACCATTCGAATCGACATCGGCCAATTTCTGCGATGCAACTTTTCGGAACGAATCATCGAAGAAGAGCGCAACATCATTCGCGTTCTCGAGGCAAACGAAATTACGCACCGCTTTGGCAAAGGTCAGATTGGTCTCGAAGGAATTTCCTTTAGCATCGCGCGTGGTGAGCTTGTTTGCGTGATGGGCGCGAGCGGCTGCGGAAAGAGCACGCTGATGAGAGTGCTGGCCGGCCAACTCCAACCCACCAGCGGCGAGGTCCTGCTTAACGGACAGTCGCTCTATCAAGATCTCGACACGCTGAAGCACTACGTCAGTTACATGCCGCAGCAGGACGCGTTCGACGAACATCTCACCATCGGTGAAAACCTGCTGTTTGCGGCGGCCATTCGCGCGCCGCACCTGTCGCGGCGCGATCGCACCCGGCGTTTGGAGGCAAAATTAGTCGAGCTTGGACTGGGCGAACGACGCGATGCCGTTGTCGGCAGCCCGGAGAAGAAAACGTTGAGCGGCGGAGAGAGAAAACGCCTCAACATCGGCCTGGATATGATTGGTATGTCGGATGTTTATCTTTTCGACGAACCGACGTCCGGGCTTTCCTCAAAAGACTCCGAGCACGTCATGGAAATTATTCGGAGCATGGCGCACAACAAGATCGTCATCGTCACGATTCACCAGCCCAGCTCGAAAATTTTCCAGATGTTTCACAAGGCGATCCTGCTCGACAAAGGCGGACGTCTCGTCTTTTTCGGCACGCCATCGGACATGCTTCGCTATTTCGCAGAAGCAGAACACCAGCATCAGTTCGGCGCTGAACTGGGCGCTTGTCCATCCTGCGGAACAACGCGCCCGGAATTCATTTTTGATGTGTTGGAGACGCCGCTGCGCGATCTGAGTGGCGACATCATTTATGAAGAGAACAGCCGCGGCCATCTTGTTGCCGCGCGTCGCTATTCACCGGAATTCTGGCGCGACAAATATGAAGCGTTTCGCCTGATTCAGGACGTCAAACAAGTTTCCCTGCGCAAGGAAGCGCCATCTACGTTGCCCGCGGCGCCGGTCGAGAAAAGGCGGCTGCCATTTCGGTGGCACGATGAGTGGACGCAATTTCGAACGGTGTTACGGCGCGCTTTTGTAAGCAAACTTCGCAACCGTGCCAACCTGGTCATCACCATCGGGGTTTCGCCGGTTCTAGCGCTGTTGATTGCGACTATTCTGCGCTATTCGGAGAGTGGGACATACGATTTTGCTTCAGCTTATCATATTCCAACGTTCTTGTTCCTGGGCCTGATCGTCGCGATGTTCCTCGGCCTGACCAACAGCGCCGATGACATCATCCGGGATCGGCCCGTGTTGCAGCGCGAGAGAAATGTCAACGTTCGATTATCGTACTATGTCATCTCGAAGACGCTTACGCTCGGAGTGTTTGCCCTCGTTCAGTGCATCCTATTTGTCCTGATCGGCAATTACGTTCTGGAAATTCGCGGAATGTTTTGGCTCGATCTGGCGATCATGTTCATGACCGCCATGGGCGGTGTCGCGCTGGGTCTGCTCATCTCTTCGCTGGTGGCCGATCCAAAGACAGCGGCAAACATCGTTCCGCTCGTCTTAATTCCGCAGATCATCATGGGTGGCGCGCTCATCAAATACGAGGACATGAATCGCAACCTTGGTCTGCTTTATTCCCTCTCTCATTGGTTCTCCGAACATCCGAGCGCGGAAAAAAACAGAAAAACGGAAAGCAAGCTGCAAGTTCCGTTTGTCTGTCAATTCATTGCGATGCGCTGGTCGTATGAAGAAATGATTGTCGCGCAGGCCAAGCTCAATCCGCTGACACGGCGACAGGACCGCACGCAGCGCGAGATCGACCGGCTGGTGGCGCAACATCGGAAAGATCCTGAAGCAACAAAACGTTTGGATGACCTGAAGGAAACGCTCGCTCTGCTTTCCGGTCTCGAGGCAAAGTCGGTTGGTGATCTGGATCATTATCTCGGGCTGGTCGATCAAATCCTGAATGGCAAAAGGCCATTCGATCGCGCGCTTTTCAAGAACGCGAACGGGCCCGTCACAGCCGAGCAAATCTATGTGAACCAGAAAGTGTCCGACTTGATGTCAAACGCGGAGATGGACCAAAGCGACTACCGCCGCGGAAACAAGCCAAACGTGTTCTTCGGCGCGCAGAAACGTTATTTCGGAATAAAGTTTAATGTGTTTTTCTTCAATACTTCTGTCCTGATTTTATCCACTCTCGGATTGCTTGGGCTGTTGCATTGGATTTTGCGAAGAGAACTCGAAGTAAGAAGAAGCAAATTTCATGTGTAGGGCGAGCATTTCGCCTGTCATCTAATGGTTTGGCAACCGGTCCGGTTGCTCTGCAACGCCAACCGGCGTAACAAGAGGGAATGAGCAAATCAAAAACAAAACCGGCCCGCCTTATCGTCGCCACCAGCGAGACTGATGCCGATATGCTTTATGCGACGAAATTTTGGGCGCCGGATCCATTCATCTTTCTGGAACGCAACGGCAGGCGCACGCTTGTCCTGAGCGATTTGGAGATCGATCGCGGTCGGAAGCAAGCCGATGCGGATGAATTCGTCATGTTTAGCGAGCTCGAGCGTGAAGTGCAGGGAAAATCCAAAAAGGCGCCACCTTATGAAAAGGTTCTCGCACATTTCCTAAGAAAACGTGGCGTAAGATCGGTAGTTGTCCCTGCAAATTTTGCACTCGGTTACGCGGAGGAACTCGCCACAAACAAAATCCGTGTCCGCGCGACGAACGCATTTTTCTGGCCAGAGCGCGAGGCGAAATCGGAGAAGGAAGTCGAAATGATGAGCCGAGCCTTGCGAATTACGGAGAAAGGACTCAAACGCGGCATCGAAATTTTGAAAGCGTCGAAACCAGGCGCTGGAAAACGATTGCGATGGAATGGCAAGACGTTGACTTCCGAAATTCTCCGGGCCGAAATTGATTCGACGATCCTGCGCGCAGGCGGTATTCCGACCGGTACGATTGTCGCCGGTGGCGACCAGGCGTGTGATCCGCATGAGCGGGGCTATGGCCCGCTTTACGCAGACTCTTTGATCATCCTTGATGTTTTTCCTCGTGATGCGAAGACCGGATATTTTGGCGACATGACCCGAACCGTTTTGCGTGGACGGGCAAGCGAGGCGCAGCGGAAGCTTTGGGAGACCGTGAAAGGCGGTCAAGCGCTGGCCTTACGGCGAATCAAGGCGGGAGTCGATGGGATGACAATTCATAAGGCAATCCAGGAATTTTTCGCCCAACGCGGCTTTCCGACTGAAGTGCGCAGAGGCAGACGGGTCGGATTCTTTCACGGCACCGGGCACGGTCTCGGATTGGAGATTCACGAGCATCCGCGTTTGCAAAAAGTGGTTCTAAAAGATCGACAGGTGCTGACCGTAGAGCCCGGCCTGTATTATCCAGGACTGGGCGGGGTCCGGCTCGAAGACGTGGTCCTGGTTACGAAAAAGGGTTGCAGAATTCTGTCGCGGTTTCCAAAGCAACTGGAGATCTAGATTGCTAAATCGTCTGGGCCTTCGGCGCCAAGCTTTTGTATATGGCTTCGCCGAGGATGAACTACGTCTGAATGAACGAAGCGCGCAGTTTTGCGTCTAATTTGTTCCAGCCAGTAAAGTGACAACTGACTTCGATGCATTAAACTAAGCTTGGTATGTTTTATCCATACGGTTTCGGTCTTGGATCTGGTTGGCTGTTTTATATCGGGATCCCGTTGATCATTGGGATTTGGGCACAGATTCGGGTCACGAGCGCTTTCCATAAATGGGGCGAAGTGCGGGCAAGCTCGAACATCACCGGGGCGGAATGCGCGCGTGAAATTCTGCAGGCCGCCCAGATTCCGGATGTGGAGGTTGTGGAGACGAATGATTTTCTCGGAGACCATTATGACCCGAGAGACAAGAAGCTGCATCTCTCCACCAGTGTTTACAACACGCCTTCAGTAGCGGCGTTGGGTATTGCTGCGCACGAGACCGGTCACGCCATTCAGCATGCGAAAGCGTATGCGCCGCTGAAAGCGCGAATGGCGATCGTGCCGGTGACAATGGTCGCGTCGCGAATGCTGCCATTTGTGATCCTGGGTGGATTGTTTTTTCACATTACCGGTCTGATTACCATCGGTATCTATTGCTATCTGATCTTGCTGGTCTTCCAATTGATCACACTGCCGGTGGAGTTCGACGCTTCGCGACGAGCAAAAATCATTTTGCAACAGATGGGCATCGTGCAGCCCGGTGAGGAAGTAGTAGGCGTGAACAAAGTCCTCAACGCAGCTGCGCTGACGTACGTGGCGGCGTTCATCGCTGCGCTTGGGAACTTGCTCTGGCTGATGTCGATCCGCGATCGGCGGTAATCGACTGCATTATGGATCCCGCTCTCGCCTTACCTGCTCGACGAATTTCCGATTTGTTGTCGTCCGGTCTCGGGGCTCGTGCTAAGTCTAGGCGCGAGACAATGGACCAGCCGCGGGTCGATCCAGATCAGGAGTTGGTAAAACGTACCCAATCGGGCGATGCCAGCGCCTTCGATGAACTGGTTATCAAATATACCCCGCGTCTTTACGGCCTGGTTTACAACATGACCTCGAACCACGAGGACACGAACGATCTTTTGCAGGACATTTTCGCCAAAGCCTACCGCGCGATCCGCGGGTTCCGTGGCAAGTCGTCGTTTTACACATGGATTCATTCCATTGCCGTGAACATGACGCTCAATTTTCTCAAGAAACGCGGCCGGCGTTTTCAACTGAGCCTGGATGACGTCGACGCCAGTATTCAAAACGACAAGGAATTCCTGGAAAGCACGGCCACGAGCAGCCCGGTGCGAGAAGCGGACTTGTCGGAGCTGCAGCGAAGATTGAACGAGGCCATGATGAAATTGTCTGATGAACACAGAGCCGTGGTTACCATGTTCCATATCCAGGGGATGCCCCATGCAGAGATTAGTAAAATCTTGCGCGTCTCGGAAGGAACGGTACGTTCGAGGCTCTTCTACGCGAATCGACAGCTACAGAATTATCTGGACGAATTTCGGAAAAATCCTGTTTCCTAATCCGCGCTGAAAAATGAATGAGTTTGACGATAACGAAATCGCGAGGCTGCTTCGATTGAAGCGGTACGAACAGCCACCGCCCGGCTACTTCGAGAATTTCCTGCATGAATTTCATCGCCGGCAGCGCGATGAAATGCTTCGCCAGCCGTTGTGGCGCATCTGCCTTGAACGCGCTCACGGTTTCATGCTCCGCCTGGATGCTCGAGCCCTTGCCTCATATCCAGCTGCCGTCGCGGCCGTCCTGGTATGCGCCGCAGTGATTTCATTGAAGATTTATCAGCAACCGGAGACGGCTCGAGTTGCCCTCCAGAGTCCGCCAGCTTTGTCGGCGCCGGCGAACACGGAAGGAGAATGGAGCCTGACGTCTCCGGTGGCTATGCCGATTTTCAGGACCCAGCCGGTTCGCAGTTTTAATGCAAGCGCCCAGACTCACCGAGCCGCAGCCCCGCCGCGGTACGTGCTCGATAGCGTCCCTGTGAGTTATGAGCCGACTTTCAGATTTTAGGCACGGTATAGTGCGACGTGCCCCACGCGGCTTGCGCGTCCCGGTATCGCAAGTTAAGAATCTGCGCCTCGTTATGTCCCATAAAGCCGCATTCGCGCTGATTTTTTGCTTAAGCGCCGGTTCGCTCTTCGCAGAGGACCAGCCCGCTAAAGCGGCTGGTGAAAAGACCAGGGAGATGTTTGAGCGCGCCATGAGCCGGGCGGAGTCGGCAACAACGGTTAGCCAGCAGATCAAAGACATTTTCGCGCGCGCCGCAAAAGCGGTGGTCAAAATTCATGGCGTCGATGAACACAGCGAGATCTGTGGCACTGGATTTTTTATCGATCCCACCGGAACCCTTTACACCGCATACACGGTGGGCGGTGAAGCGGGAAACTTTACAATCGAATTCGGCGGCAAAAAATACCCGGCACGCCAGCTTCTGGCAGACATCCGCAGCGGCACGGCGATGTTAAAAATCGACGAGGCCACTCCCGCCCTGCCGATTGGCAAATCTGAACAAATGGAGGTAGCAACACCTGTTGTATCGATCGGTTTCCCTTTGGATCTGCCGGAGACGCCCAATTTTGGCATGGTGGCGGGCTTTGATCGGAAATATCTGGGCCGTTATTTTTCAACGACTCACATGCGTCTTAATCTGCCGTCGCAACGCGGAGAAGCCGGCGCGCCTCTGTTGAACATGAAAGGTGAGGTCGTTGGCATCGTTGTTAGCAGTCTCGAGAATAACTCTGCGTGTTACGCTGTGCCAATTGAAGCAGCCGAGAAAATTCGGGGCGATTTCATGCGTTTCGGCGAGGCCAGGCATGGCTGGGTTGGAATCAATGTATCCCTGGCGCGTCAGCCCGTAGAAGGTTCGCTCGCGGAAATGACGCAGATCATGGCGGAGACTCCGGCGGCCCGTTCTGGAATCAAAGCCGGCGACATTCTGTTACAGGTAGGCCGGAAAAAAGTAACTCAGCCAGAAGACGTGCTGGATGCGTCGTTCTTCATCACTGCCGGCGATGTCGTGCCAATCACTGTGATGCGTGGGAATCAAAAATTGACTTTCAACGTGCCGGCAACCATGCATCCTGCCAGCCGGACGGGGCTGTTACTCGCTGCGCCCGGAACGCCGGCAATGAATCAGCAGGCGGTCCCGCTCTCGCTTGGGTCCGAGGTGCCGCCCAATCCGTAGATTGGCTATTGCGGA
Organism: uncultured Verrucomicrobiae bacterium; assembly: GCA_963836455.1. GTDB lineage: Bacteria > Verrucomicrobiota > Verrucomicrobiia > Chthoniobacterales > UBA10450 > Udaeobacter. The sequence continues at coordinate 160,872 of CAWIJH010000011.1, read as the reverse complement.
ATTCCTTTCCCGGCGCACTCGAATAATCGCCGGCCGCCGAGTCACAGCATTTTTCGAAACGCCGCTTCGCCGATGATGCGGATACCAAGTTCTTTCGCCTTGTCGAATTTGCTTCCTGGCTCTGCGCCTGCGAGCACGTAATCGGTTTTCTTACTCACGCTACCGGTGACGTGGCCCCCGAGCGCCTCAATCCTTTCTGTCGCTTCTTCCCGCGTCATCGAGGGCAACGCTCCCGTAAGCACAAACGTTTTTCCGGCCAGCGGCAGTTCTGCCGCTTTTTTTGTCGAGACTTTTTCGGTCTTGGGGTGGATGCCGAGCTCTTTTATCCGGCGCAGGGTTTTTTTCCCGACTGATGAGGCGAAGAAATCCAGAACACTTTGTGCAACTACAGGTCCTACTTCCGTAGTAATTGCGCGACCTTTTTCGCCTTTGCTTTTGGATGGCTTTGCGAAACCGGCTTCGGCGAGCCGATCGGCAATTTCTTTTGCGTCCTTCTTTTCTTCGCGCTTTTGGTGGTAAAGCAAAACATCATTGAGCAGCGGCGAATTGGCGACCTCTTCAATCGTCTCATGGAAATGGGCAAGTTGTGTTGCTGTCGTTCTTCCCACGTCCGGAATGGCAAGCGCAAAGAGCCATCGTGAAAGCGGCAGAGTCCGGGACCGCTCGATCGCGCGGATCGCTTTCATCGCATTTTTCTCGCCGAAAACGCGCGGCTCTTCGTCCGTCCCGAGATTTAATTTGGCCAGCTGTTCGGTCTTTAGCGCAAACAAATCGAGCGGCTCGCGTACAAGTCCACGTTCGACCAGCTTGTCCGCCACAATGCCGCCGACGCTTTCGATATCGAGAGCGCTGCGCGCCGCAAAAAATTCGACGCGCCGCGTGGTTTGCGCCGGGCACTGAAGATTTTCGCACCGCCAGGCTACAAATTGCGGGTCTCGGCGAATCGGGCCGCCACACACGGGGCACTTGCCATGGATGTGTTTGGCAAAATCGAACGGCTCTGCGCCACGCGGTCGTTTCGATTTAACAACTTCGACGACGGCGGGGATGACTTCGCCAGCCTTTTCAATCACCACTGTGTCGCCGATGCGAATGTCTTTGCGTTTGATTTCATCCTCGTTATGCAACGTGGCGCGCCCAACCGTGCTTCCGCTGACCAATACCGGCTCCAGCATCGCTACGGGTGTGAGAATTCCAGTGCGCCCGACCTGAATCACGATGTCGTTAAGCCGCGTCTCCACACGTTCGGCCTCGTATTTGTAAGCGATGGCCCACCTTGGTGATTTTGCGGTGAAGCCGAGGCGCTCGCGTTGGGCAAATGAATTCACTTTCACTACCGCCCCGTCGGTTTGATACGCGAAATTGTGGCGGATCCCGTCCAACTCGTGAATGGCGTCCAGAATTTCTTCGACTGATTTGGCTACCCACCAGCGTTCGGTGGCTGGCAGGCCCAGCTTCTTTAGGAACGGAAAAATTTCCGAATGGACATCGACGTCCACTCCTTCCGTCGCCCCGGTTCCGTACAAAACAACACCGAGGGGACGCTTCGCCACGATCGCTGGATCGAGTTGCTTGAGCGAACCAGCCGCGGCGTTGCGTGGGTTGGCAAAAAGGGGCAGGCCGGCCTTTCGCCGTTCGTCGTTTAGTTTTTCAAAGCCATGTTTATCCATGTAGACTTCGCCGCGCGCTTCCAAAAGTTTCGGTGCAGCGCCGCGCAATCGCTCGGGCACCGAACGGATCGTTCGGATATTTTGAGTGATATCGTCGCCTACCGTTCCATCCCCGCGCGTTGCTGCCTGACGCAACCGGCCGTTTTCGTAAATGAGCGAAACCGCAACGCCGTCCACCTTTGGCTCGATCACCACCGGAATTTTTTCGTTCGGCAACAGGCGCTGAATGCGAGCGTAAAAATTCTTCACCTCTTCTTCGGAATATGTGTTGTCGAGGCTGAGCATCGGGACGAGATGCGGCACCTGCTCGAATGCTTTGAGGGGTTTCCCGCCGACACGTTGAGTGGGTGAATCGGGCGTAACCAGATCGGGAAACTGCGTCTCCAGATCGATGAGTTCTTTGTAGAGACGGTCGTATTCGCGGTCGCTGATGACTGGCGCAGCTTCTTCGTAGTAGAGGCGGTCGTGCCTGCGGATTTCTTCCCGCAGTTGCTCCATTCGCCTTGCCGCGTGCGCTTCGTCTTTGGCCATGAAACATGATACAAACGGGCAAATCCTCGGCAACGCCACCACCGTCATTCCGAGCAGAGTCGAGCGATCCCATGGCGGAACCGGCGCAATTCCGCGGAATCCTTACCTTCGCGGACTTTGTCCTTTGCGGAGCGGGGTGAGTCGAATGGGCTCGGCTCAGGCCGACCGCGTCAAAGAGCGACAAGGCTTTCAAATTCGCCGAAACCCGGCTAAGCATAGACAATCGTGGAACCAGTCGAGCGCATCCTCGGCGTCGAAGGAGGTGGAACAAAAACCGCCTGGGTGTTGGTGGAGGCGGTGACGTCTGGTAGTGACGCTGGCACAGAATTTCGAATTCTCGATCAGGGCAAGTTGCCGCCGTCTAATTTGCGCCTGACAACGCCGGATCGTTTACGCGAAGTCTTTGCCGAGTTGCCAAAACAGATCGACCGCGCAGGAATTTTCCTTGCTGGGTGCAGCACAGAGGAAGATCGCCGGTCGCTCGCTCTCATTTGCCGTGACATTTGGCCAAATGCCAAAATCGTGACTGGCAGCGATCGGGATTCCGGTTTGGCTGCAGCCCTCGATCATGGAGACGGTATTGTCGTCAATGCCGGAAGTGGCTCTTCGGTGACTGGCCGGCGAAATGATCGGATTGAGCGAGCGGGTGGCTGGGGACACATCTTGGGCGACACCGGCGGCGGGTATTTTCTCTCCATTGAGGCGCTGCGCCTGATCTTGCGCGAATACGATCTGCGTCGTGGTGAGATGCAGTTCACGGCGAAAATCCTGCATGCGCTTTCGCTGAACAATCTTGATGAACTTGTTCGCTGGGCGCAAACGGCGGACAAAATGGAGATTGCAATGCTAGCTCCGGTGGTGTTTGAAGCCGCAGCCGGTGGTGATGCGTATGTAAATGAGATCGTGGAAGAAGGTGCGCGTGTGCTTTGTGAATACACCGAGGCTGTCGCTTCTCGTCTGCATCTGCTTGCTCCGAAAGTCGTGCTCATGGGCGGCCTCTTTTACCGTGACTCGATCTACACGCACGCGTTTCGACGCAGACTTAAAAAGAATCTGCCCGACGCCCGAGTGACCGTTGCAGAGCGACTCCCCGAATTCGGCGCCGCATGGCTTGCGGCCGAAAGAGTGGATCGCGTTGCTTTTCAACCAAAACGCCGGGAAATCGAAGATCTGGCTGCTGCGCTTACCGAACAACGCAATCCTCGTTCGGAGAATCTGGAAAAGATGAGCGCGCGGCAACTGGCCGAGCTTTTTGTAGAGGAAGAAAAATTTGTGGAGGATGCGTTGCGTGGAGCAACCGGGGACCTTGCTCGAGCGATTGAAATCGTGACTGAATCGCTGCGGAGTCATGGCCGGCTGTTTTATGTCGGGGCTGGCAGTAGCGGGCGCATTGGCGTCCTCGATGCGAGCGAAATTCCGCCGACTTTTAGCGCGTCGCCCGATCTTGTGCAGGGAATAATTGCCGGCGGCACGACTGCGCTTTATCGCAGTGTGGAAGGCGCGGAAGACGAGGAAAGTGCTGGCACGTTGGCATTGCGGGAAAGGAGAATAAGAAATGGCGATGTGGTCATTGGGATCACCGCCAGCGGCCGGACGCCTTTTGTTACTCGGCGCGCTGTCTCACGCAAAGTCGTTAGGTGCAAAGACGATTTTGCTGACATGCAATCCGGCTGTAACCGCAGGCGTTGACCGCGGTGCGCCGCAGCCGGCGGCGGTGGCTACAAATATCGATCTTGTGATCGCACTCGCCGTGGGCCCCGAGATCTTGACTGGATCGACCAGATTGAAAGCTGGAACGGCGACGAAGGCAGCGCTCAACATCATCAGCACCGGCGCGATGGTTGCGCTAGGGAAGGTGCGCGGCAATCTGATGATTGATCTGCATACCACCAGTGCCAAGCTGCGCGACCGCGCCGTGCGGGTCGTCGTCGATTTAGCAAAATGCGATTACGAGTCTGCGCGGCGCAAACTTGAGGCAGCGGACTGGAACCTGCGTGCCGTAGTGGAAAAACTGTAGTGGTGCCCATTCTTGGAGCGGACCACAAATAGCGATCTGTGCAGAAATTTTGATTTCGATAAGCGCAACGGAACCCCATCCCACGATGGAACATGTGACCCAACCGAAAGGAACATTATGCTGTGGACAATATTCGTGATCTTGCTGGTGCTCTGGCTCCTTGGACTGGTCAGCTCCTACACGATGGGTGGATTCATTCACATCCTGCTCGTCATTGCGATTGTGGTGCTGATTATCAATTTGATCCAAGGCCGCCGCTCATTGTAAGCGCACATCAATGAAACCCGTCGCCATCGTCGGCATCATCCTTATTATCGTCGGCATCGTCGGATTCGCCTGGGGCGGCTTGGGCTGGACAACGCAAAAGAAAGACGCGCAACTGGGGCCCCTCGAGATCACCCACAAGGAAAGCCATGGGATCGCTTTTCCGCCGATTGCTAGCGGGATTTGCCTGATCGGCGGGATTGCGCTGCTGGTGATCGGCAGCCGGAAGAGTTAATCGCCGGCTTTTAAGACTGCGAAGGTCTTGCTGCCTTTACGATCGAGATACAGAAGGACGCCCCGTTTCGGGTCGGCTTTCTTCAGCGCTTCGCGGAACGATTGCACGTTGGCGACCGGCTTGCCGTCTACCTCGGTAATGACGTCTTCGCGCTGAATGTCCTGGCTTGCAGCGATGCTGTTGTCTTCGACATCGGTTACGAGCACGCCTTGCTGGACCGGGAGATGAAGACGCTCTGCAACATCTTTGGTCAATTCCTGAACCTGCAAGCCGAATTTGCCGACGTTTTCCTGGGTCGGCGGCTTCGGCGGCTGAATCGGCAACGCATTTGATGCTTGTGCAATCTCGTTGGGCAGTTCACCGGTTTTAATGGGGACCTTGATGGTCTGGCCCTTGCGCCAAACACTCAGCTGAACACTTTGGCCGATTTTCTTTTTCAAAATCTCATGCTGTAGCTGTGAGTCCGTTTCGATCGGTGTTCCATCCACATGCGTGATTACGTCGAAGGGGCGTAAATCGCTTTTGGAAGCAGGCGCATCGGCTTCAATCGTTCGTACCACGACGCCTTTGTCGGCGCCCTTAAACAAATCACGAATGTCGGCGTCGTCGCCGAGCGTCTCGATCCGGATGCCGAGCCAGGGCCGCATGATTTTGTGACCAGCGATCAGTTCGGTGCCAATTTCTTTCGCCATGTTACTGGGGATCGCGAAGCCGAGGCCGCGATTCATCCCGTTAATCAGCGTGTTCATGCCGATCACTTTGCCGTCGATATCACACAGTGGGCCTCCGCTGTTACCCGGATTAATCGAGGCGTCAGTCTGCAAATAATCGGAGATGGAGTAGGCGCCCGTCTGAAGCAATTTGCTCCGGCCCTTGCCGCTGACCACACCGTAGGTGAACGTGTAATCAAGCTTGAATGGTGCTCCGATCGCAAACGCAAACTGGCCTACCCGCACCCCATCGCTGTCAGCCAGCTGGACAACCGGCAAATCTTTGGCATCGATCTTTATGACCGCGATATCGGTCTTTTCGTCTGTGCCCACGATTTTTGCCGAAAAATTCCGGCCGTCCCTCAATTTTACGTCGATTTTGTCTGCGCCTTCAACCACGTGAAAATTCGTGAAAATGTAACCATCTGGTCGAACGATAAAACCGGAGCCTTCGCTTTGAATCGGTCGTGCCGGGCCGGGGTTTCGCCGTGGATTATTCTCATCCGGCGAACCCTGGAAGAACAAGTCATCGAGCGGCGAGCTTTCGGCGATATCGTTTTTCTTAGAAACTTCGATAATGACAACGCTCGGCGCGACAGTCTCGAAGACTTTAGCAAAAGCATTATTCAGTTGATGAACGACATCTTTGCCGGCTTCAGCCACGGCGGCAGGCACAGTTTGCGTCGGGACAGCCTCAGGTTGCGCGGCAAACGATGTATTGAGTGCAACGCACAGGGTCAAAATGGATAAGCGCATCGGTTGGAATTTGGACAGTGCAGAACATGCAACGTTCAACTGGATACGTCCAATCCCGGTTCGCCACAGCGAATCCGTCCTGCGGCGGACTTGCTCTTCGAAGGTAGGCTCGCAGTTCAATCCAGCCCCTGTTACAGTGCTGGACACAGTCGGTATAATAGCTGGCCCAACCTTGCCTATGCGTGTGTTTAAGAGGCGATTCGTCTTTCGGATCGGCGTCGTACTTTTGGTATTGTTCTGGGCCACAGCGCTTGGACCAGAACCTCCCGCGCGCATTTCCATTTCGCCGAGCGAACTTGTTCGCGCCGTCACGATTCAGCGCGATTCACTTATCGAATTGTGCCTGATCGACCACGTCGATCCAAACGGGCATGATGTCCAGGGCCGGACACCGTTGTTGATTGCAACGTCGCAGCAGAATTGGAAAACAGCGCAGCGCCTCATGGAGGCGGGGGCCCTTGTCGATCTCGCTGACAAGAATGGTTTTACGCCGCTGATGGCCGCCGCCGTGCATGGCAATCTCGAATTGTTTAGGGAGTTGCTTGCTCGCTCGACGAATCTTCAAGCGGACGCCCAGTGCAAGGATGGTAGCGATTTGCTGGGCATGGCGCTGGATGGTGGCAATCCGCAAATCGTCAGATCTGTTGTGGAACGTTGGCCCACAATGCCCAAGTGGCGAAGCAGCACCCGGCGCGCTCTTCAAGGAGCCCTAACGACGGCAGATAAGGACCAGATCCAGTTGCTGCTCAGCAAACACTCTTCGCCTCCGACACCTGAAGGAAAAAATGTGCCGCTGCTCGCATATGCCGTCGCTGGAAATGACTCTTCGCTTTTTGCCACGCTTTTATCTTGTGGCGCCGATCCGAATACCGTTCTGCCATCGCGCTGTGACAAGGATTTTCTGACGCTGCTCCCCTCGAAATCGTTCAGCAGTTATGTTGAAGGAGACAAGGGGCTGACGGTGCTGATGCTGGCAGCGGGTCTCGGCAAGGAAGATTACCTCCGCACGTTGCTTGCGGCAGGCGCCAGCCGGAACCAACTGACCAAGCGCGATAAAATGTCTGCGCTGGACATCGCAGCAGAGACTGGTCACTGGCGTTCCTCGCAAATTCTTCTTGGTAGTGGGCCTCCTCCGGACCAATTGCGCGTGGAAATTTCTCTCGCTTTGCAACGGGTTGCTCTCTTTAAGAACGGCGTGCCGGTATATCGCACGCAGTGTTCGACTGGCCGCCAGGGTTACTCCACACGCAGAGGGGATTTCGTGATTACCAACAAAGAGCGAAACCATCGTTCCAGCATCTATCATGTGGAGATGCCGTACTTCATGCGCCTGAGTTGTCTCGACTTCGGAATGCATGCCGGGCTCGTGCCGAATTATCCAGCGTCACACGGATGCATTCGGTTGCCCGAGGAAGCCGCCCGCAAATTCTTCTCCGAGATCCCAGTCGGCACGCTTGTGACGGTGCAATAAAAACAATTCGCGACGGCTGGAAGAATTCGAAAGCGCCGGAGCACCTGTGCACTCCAAAGCACGGTGCTTTGCCTTGCAAACCGAACGTTCAACAGTCGAATTAGACGTTAGGCGTGGAGCGTTGAAGAATTTCATATGAAACCCCTTATCCTATTCGCTCCCGGAGCAGGCGCTCCTTCATCTCATCCCTGGATGCAGAACTGGAAGCGACGCTTGTCCGAGATTGGCGACGTCGAAACTCTCGATTACGCCTACATGCGCGACAGCCGAAAACGGCCCGATCCGTTGCCAAAGCTTATCGCGGCGCATCGAGAAGCCTTGAACGGCGCGAGAAAACGACATCCGGCCAAATCGACGATCCTAATTGGCAAGAGCATGGGTGGCCGCGTTGGATGTCATCTTTCGCTTGAAGAAAAAGTAGATGGCCTTGTTTGCCTCGGATATCCGCTTTGCGCGATGGGAGATCGCACAAAACTTCGCGATGAAGTTTTGCGGGCCCTGAATACACCAATTCTCTTTGTCCAAGGCTCGCGGGATCCGCTTTGTCCTTTGGATCTGCTTGAGCGCGTACGCACCGAAATGAAAACGCAAAACGTTCTACACATCGTTGACGGAGGCGACCATTCACTGCGTGTGCCGAAACGCCAGCTTCAAGCAAGCGGCCAAACGCAAGAGGATATCGACCAACAAATCCTCAAAGCCATAGTTGGATTTGTTGACCAGCTGCCCAGGAGTGCAGATTAAATAAACATGAAAAGAAAACCGATTCCCGTTTCCCTCCGCGCCGGCCAAATCGAGTTCGTCAAAGTCGGGACGGACGCCTGGAGGTGGCGGGATGTCTATCGTTGGTTGCTCGGTTTGAGCTGGCGGCAATTCGCGGCGTTTGTCGCCAGTCTTTACGTCGGACTCAACCTTCTTTTCGCCGCGCTCTACAGTTTCCAGCAAGATAGTATTGCGGGCACCACAGGCGGGTATTGGTTTTATGACTGCTTCTTTTTCAGCGTGCAAACGCTGGCGACCGTGGGCTATGGCCACATGTATCCGCAAACCCTCTATGGCCACATCGTTACCACGATTGAAATCATGAGCGGCATCTTTTTGTTCGCGGTCATGACTGGGCTGATCTTTGTTCGGTTCTCGCGACCGATTGCGCGCGTCATCTTCAGCAACTCAATCGTGATCGCGCCACTAAATGGAAAGCCGACGCTGATGGTGCGCATAGGAAATGAAAATCACCACAGCATGGTCGAAGCGGAATTCCGGATCATGTTTTCGCGCGATGAACCGTTGCTCGAAGGGGGAGATTTCCGTCACTTTTATGTTCTCAAACTTCACTTTGATCGGCTGACGGTTTTTCCGGCGGCGCTGACTTTGCGGCATACGATCGACGAAACGAGTCCGCTGTTTGGCGCAACTCCCGAGTCGCTCGAATCCAGCCGGGTCCTCTTTATTGTCTCAGTGGTCGGAATCGATCCGGTGATTGCGGCCGCAGTTCAAACGCAAAAGGACTACAGCTGGAGCGACGTCCATTTCGGCGAACGCTTCGTCGAGATGTATACCGAGCACGGTGGCGGCCGGCTGACAGTGGATTACGGCCGCCTTCACGATACTGAGCAAGTGGAGTTTGCAGTTGGTCGCAACGGATATGATGAGTCTTCCGATAACACGTAAGACGGGTGCGCGTTGGGTGCTGAATTGACTTGTTTATGTTTAGTCCGCTTCGATACTGCGCTGTTGATAGATTGGCGTCTCTACAATTTTATTCGAAAAACAAACGCAAACTAAAGGAGCATTAAAATTATGGGATTACTTGACTCGATACTTAGCGCAGTCAGTGGAAAAAGTGACGCTTCTGGCGAAGCGGCCCCGCTTATAGGGATTCTCAGCGGTCTCCTCGCTCAGAGCGGAGGCTTGCAGGGCCTTGCCAATAAATTTTCCCAGAATGGCCAGGGTGACGCATTCTCATCATGGGTCGGCATGGGTGAAAACCAGACAGTTTCCAGCAATCAAATTCAACAGGCGTTAGGTTCTGATCAAGTTCGTGAACTCGCGGCAAGAATGGGAGTGGATCCGACTGTGGCGTCGAACTTCCTTGCTGAATACCTGCCAAAGATCGTGGATAAACTGACTCCGGCCGGGAAAGTGGACCCCACCGCCGACCATCAGCAAGGGTTGGCGGCGCTACTGCCATCACTCTTGCAAAGCCTTAGCGGAGACCATGGCCGTGGTGAGTCCGCGCAAGCATAGACGTTTCTGTGTAGCGGCGGACCAGGTTGTATAACACGCGTGAGTCGCGCTTCTGCGCGAGCTAATGCTGGAACCTAACGAATAGAAAGGCCCTGAACCGGTCCGTGATATTCTGATTCCTCGATCAAAGACAACTCAACCAGCCCGCTTAGTTGTCGGAAGTCGGGCCAGCGAACATACTTGAATGTAATGAGCTTCATTGGGATTGTCTGCCTCGGCTTGGCGATGGCAGGTGGACAAGTCGCGCGATGCGATTTTGATGCAACCAGGCTTCGAACGGGATCCTATTCGTTCCGAACGTTAGTAGACGGTAAAGAGGTTGGGCGGAGCCGGATTCAGATTAGCAAGTCCGCCGACTCTGGAAATTATGTTTTCTCAAACGTTGTCATCGGACGTTTCAGCCAATCCTGGGAGGCGGTTGTCTCGCCGACGTTTGATCCAGTGTCAGCAAAGCTCATGTTCGGGCAAGGCAGCGCGGCACACACTGTGTTCGAGCTTGCCTACCAGGGCAGTCGAGTGACCGGGTTCACAACTCCCCGGAAAGAACCGTCCAAAAGACGCGAAGTGAACGAGACGATAAGTGACGACACCGTAGATCAGCGTGTTGACTGGGCCGCTGTCATGACTTTGAAGGAATATGTCGAGGGGCAAGAATTCAAATTTAAAGTCTACGATCCCAGTACGGGAAACTCGCTTGTCAGCGTACGAATCGGCAAAAGTGAGAAGACCACGGTCCCGGCAGGCTCCTTTGAAACCGTGCGTATCTCATACCGAATTGATAAACGTAGCGGCGCGGAAACGTATGAAGTGTTCGTCACAAAACAGGCTCCACGTTTTCTAGTGAAAGAGAAATTTCCCAACGGCTCGGTAACTGAGCTGGTGGAGCTTACCGGACCCACATCCGGCAAGTCTGACTAGTCGTTCTGTCTACAGAGCAGAGTCAGCTAATTCGATTACAGACATAAGAGCATGTGAGGATGTCGCCCTGCGACCTGTAGCGCAGGAGGCAATGGCCAACCCGACAGAAAATTTTTCGACTGCATCTTCGGATTCAAATCGGAATACGATGTGGACTGGTTGACCCAGTGCGCGTCTGACGCTTAACACCGCGCCTCGCAATAGCAATCGCGGTCACGCGAACCTGTCCGCTACTCGTCGCGTCCCTGAAAACGGGCACTTGCCCAAACCCTCGTTTCTTTGGCCTAGGGGAAAAACTTCTTTCCGCGTTATACCCCGATTCACACATCACACCTAACCAAAAACTCAAAGGAGAAACTAATGACTAAAAACGTGCTAAATAAACTCGGATTTCTTGGCGCTGTCTTTGTGGCGGCCGTGGGATTTCCTCTAATTTTTGCATCAAGTGCATCCGCTCAGTTGCCGGCTCCGGCAGTTCCGGCTCAGCCGGGCGCGGCGCCTTCGGCTGAGGTCGAGCGCGTGGTTGTGACCGGTTCGAACATTCCCACGGCGGAAGAGACCGGCCCGAACCCGGTGGACACCTATCGTCCGCAGGACATCGAGAAACTGGGTATCCGCAACGCCACGGACCTCACTACCTTTATCCCGCAGGAAGCTGGCGGCACCGTTAACCAGAACATGAGCAATGGTGGTGATGGCACGGTGCAACTCAACCTGCGCGGTCTCTTGCCGAAAGAGACCCTGGTCTTGATCGATGGCAAACGCGTTGCGCAAGCGTCGCTGTTCGGCGGTGTTGACATCCAGCTCATTCCCTTCTCCATGATCGATCACATCGATATCCTGAAGGATGGCGCCTCGGCTGTGTACGGAGCAGATGCAGTGGCTGGTGTGGTCAACTTCTTCCTGATCCACAAATTCCGTGGTTTGGAGATCGGTGGCAATTACGGGAACACAAACATGGGAGCGTCCAACGATATGGGTGAATGGAACGCGTGGTTGAAAGCCGGCACCGGCGATGACAAGACCGATATTGTTGTCATTGCTGATTTCTTCCAGCGCACTGGTGGCTTGTTCAGCCGCGACCGCGACCTCTCCAGCAACGCGAATTTCAACCTCTTTGGAGGATTCGACATTCGCAGCAGCAATTTTCCCGGTCGGGTAACGCCCGTTCGGCTGATCCCGAAATTGTTTTTCAGCGACAAATCGCCGCCGCCGCATTCGGCGCCAAACGCCACGAATTCTCCGTTTTATGTCAGGCCTAGCGCGTTCGGTCTTAACAGCGGTAGCACGCCATTCCTCGGAGGCACGCACCCGGCTGGCGCTGATGGGGACTACGTTGCCTACAACTTCGCGGCGGTCACGCCGGCCCTTCCGCCGGCAGATCGCCAGATGGTCTATGGTTCGTTCACCCGCGACTTGTGCGACAAATACCTGACCATATTTGCCGACTTCAAGGTGGCGCGGTCGTTTTTCGATTCATCGGCGGCAGCTGTGCCGTTCCTGCCTGACGTGTTTAAGAACCCGGGGGAGGCCGTGGGGCTCAGTGGTAGTGCCGGTGGCATTAGTGTGCCAATTCAAAATCCGTTCAATCCATTCACTGTGGCTGACGCGACTTGGATCTCGCCCAGTGGGGAATCAGTGCCTGTCACCACTGGCGTTAAGTTTCGCGCCATTAACGACACCGGCACGAGAAGCGTGAAGATTACCTACTGGGATTACCTCTTTGACGTCGGGTTGAAAGGCGAGATGGGGGAATTTGGCGATTATTTCAAGACGTGGAATTGGGAAACTGGTTTCCGTTACAGTCGCAACGAAGGCTCGCAATTGTCCGGAGGCGACGTCAGCGCGCCCGGGCTGCGCGATGCCTTACTGGATACCAACCCGGCTACGGCGTTTAATCCATTTGGTGGCTTCTTCAGCACCAATTCGAACGCGGCAAAGAACAGGGTTTATGTTACCCTGCATACTAGCGCCACCTATGAGCTGCCATTAGGTTACGCCACGATCAACGGCGACCTGTTTAATCTTCCTGCCGGACCGGTCTCATTTGCCATCGGTGGCGAGTATCACGGTGAAAGGTGGACCCGCACACCTGACTCGTTGAACACGACGTTTAGCTCGATTGGCTCCACCGACCTGGAGGGCTCAAGGGTGAACAGCGATGTGTGGAGTATTTATGAGGAAATAAGGGTGCCTTTCACCAGTCCCGACATGGAACTTCCCCGGCTTCTACAGCTTCGAAGTTGACTTCGCCGAACGCGAGGAATGGTACAGCCAGAATACTTCTAACGTTCTAAGCTCGAACACACCGCAGGCGCACAGCCAGTATAACGCGCAGAAACCAAAGGTCTCGGTGCGCTGGCAGCCGCTTGATCCGAAGTATATCGGAGCGGTGACGCTGCGGGGTAGTTATACCGAAGCGTTTCACGCGCCGACGGTGCTTGAGCTCTCGCCTGCGGGCGCGCAAAGTTTCCCGCTGGTGGTCGATCCGTTTTCGACTCAGACTGATCCGCAGGTCGAGGAACGCCTTTCTGGAAATCCTCAACTGCATCCGGAAGTGGCTTACGAGTGGACCTACGGGATCGTTTACAGCCCGAAATGGATCAAGGGTTTGACCCTGAGCGCGGATTGGTGGCATATCGACATGCGCGACATCGTGTCGAACCTCGGCGCGCAGTTCGTTATCAATAACTTTACCGGCACTGACCTGGTGCAACGTGGGCCGAGTAGCATTCCCGGTGAACTTGGCCCGATCAACCTGGTCATCGATCCAAACGAAAACCTCGCTGGCGCTATTTTCGAAGGTCTGGATTACGAAGCGATCTATATTCTGGATTCGACGATCTTCGGAAAGGGCGATTTCGGAAGGTTCACGACCACGATCAATGGCACCTGGCTGTCACGAGCCGTGCTCCAGCCTGATCCCGAACACGACTCGTTTGGCATTGCAGGTCAGTTTATATCGACCTCGTTTAGCTTGACCAGCTCCCTGCCGCGGAATCGCGCCAACATCAGTCTGTTCTACGATGGCCCGACTGACACGTGGTTGGGTGGTCTCGATGTCGGCGCGGTAGTTCACTACACTGGGCAATACGAGGACGACAACGTCGACGTAACGGGGAACAACCCGGCGAACCCAAGAGTGACGCCCGTAGACGTTGTTCGTACTAGTGATGGTAAGCTTTTTCCCGCTGGCTCGGACTCGCCGTTTGTGCGCAAAATCCGTGAGTGGATCACGCTCGACCTGATCTTGAACTACACGTTCAATCTCCCGCCGCCTGCGCCGGCGGAGGTGCCTGGCTACGCCAAGGATGGCGGCAAAAACGTGAAGATGAAGGATGGCAAGGAAAAGAATGTCATCCCAGTCTCCACAGCTGAGTATGGCTGCAGCAACTGGAAATGGTGGCTGAACAACACCACCGTCACGCTCGGCATGCAGAACGTGTTCGATGAAGATCCACCCTTCGTACTCGGGAACTTCGAGAACGGCTACGACGAGTCATTGACCACGATCAAAGGCCGATTCTGGTACGTTGGGCTCAAGAAGAGGTTCTAATATTTCTCCGTTAGTTAGGTTACCAAGAGGCAGCCCGTTCGGGCTGCCTCTTTGTCATCCGGTGCCCACAGACGGCCAGGAATCTCTCAACGCCAATGAATCTGGAACGTGTTGTACCCGGCTCGCTGGGTCGAGGCGCTCCGCTGGCATTGTTACTCCAAGCAGTGCGGCGATACAGGTCGCGGCTACCGCAGGCCGCGAATTGACGATAGGATTTATGCAGCGCGCAATACAGTCGATCTTGCGCGCCCCGTAGATCTTTGAGGAGCGGCGTTCGCCGAGCTGTTATTGCTTTTAGGAGCTCGTCTCAGGGCGCGGTAGATGCGTGGTCGGATACCCGTGAACCGCTCGAAAGCCACACTGAACACATCTGCGCTTCGGAATCCGAGAGAAGAAGCAATGCTTTCAATACTATTGCGGGGAACCAACAATCGTTGCTGCGCTTCGGCGATACGCGCTTCGGCGACGAATTGAGCAGGGGTTTTACCAAAGACTTCATGGAATAGACGAGTGAAGTTACGGCGGGACATGGCCGCTCTTTGAGCGAGGGCGTCTATGGAAAGATCGTCGCTGAGATGAGAGAGGATCCACGCGGGAAGGTCAGCAAAACGGTCAGACGATTGGATCTGAAACTTCAGGGCCTCAGAGTACTGTTCGTGTTCACCTGATCTCTTAACGTGAACAACCAATTCGCGCGCCAGGGTCAACGCGACATGACGACCGTAATCTTCCTCAACTAAAGCAAGCGCAAAATCGACGGCTGAGGCTCCACCTGCACAAGTGTAGAAAGGGCCGTCTTTGATAAAGAGATTGTTGGGATTAACACGGAGTTTGGGAAATCGCGAAGCGACATCTTTCGCAAGCCGCCAATGGATCGCCCCCTGGCGTTCATCCAGAAGCCCGGTTGCTGCGAGCGCGTAGATACCTCTCCCAAGCGCTGCGATACGTCGCGTATTCGGTGCCCGCTGCTTTAGCCATTTCAGGAGCCTCCTGTTGAGCTTTTCGCCGTGAAATCCGCTGCTGCCGCAAATAAAAACAGTATCAAGCGGCGGTGCCTCTTCGAGATCAATATCCGGTCTGACGATAATACCGCATTCTGTCACGCATGGTTCTGCGCTGATACCAATCGTCATCACCCGGTAACAACGGGATTCGCGCGCTTCCGGCTGGTCACTCTTTCCAATTGTTGCCCGCGAAAGGACTTCGGCGGGACCCATTAAATCGGCCCCGGCCATCTCTTCGGCTACAATCAAACCAACCGTCTTCGGATTCATGGCTGCAGTGAACGCTCAGCCAAATTCTCGATCGCGCCTCTCTTTACAATGTCCAGTCGGCGAGATTCAACAAGGCCACTTTGCCGAGAACGACGGTCAGCCGACCATTGTCGGTAACGTTGCTCACTCTTCAGCGAGCGCGATGCACTGCCGTTGGCGCATATCTATGCATCACCAGCGCAATGGGCAGACCTACGCAGAACAGGTGAATGACTAATTGCGACCAGCCCATCGGGGGTTTCAATGAGATCGGCGTATGCAGATAGAGACTGCGAACCCACGATAGGAATGGTGCTGTCGCGAAATTATTGACTGCAAAAACCGCCGCTCCATAAAGCAGTCCCACGGCCACGACTCCCGAAAGCTTTTGCGGTAACGGAAGCCGTCGGCTTAGCGCGTAGAAAATCGCTGCCACAGTCAGCGCCATCGTAAAATGCATCAAAAGACCGAGCGCTGCGATTGAAAATCCGCCTTCAACTGCACCCCGGCCCAGCAACCCGCCAGCGACGCTTTTCATCAGCCGCGCCGGTGCATAGCCGTACCCAATGTACACCTGGATGCAGGCTGCCGTGATGTCGAGCAGGCCAACAAGCGCGCCCGCGTATAGAATGGGTTTAAGATTTTTTATCACGTTAAGATCCTTTTTCTTACTCTTAGTCGTATTCTTATTCCTACCGTGTTCGCCTAGAAGTGGCCGTGATCATCAAGAATATTTTGTTTGTCATAATCGGCCTCGCACTTATTTCGTTAGCGGTTTTAAGGCTGGCACGGCAGAGACATCGATCTGGTAAATGTCCCCGAGTCCGTTGCCAGGTGCGTGCAAGTCTTCCAACACCTCAGCCGTGGTTCGCCGCTGCGGTTTGGCGGGCAGTACTGGCACGCGGCAACTCATCCAGATCAGATATTTGCCATTTGGCGTGAGTTTGGGTGACAACTCGCGTGCCGGCGAATTGATCCCGGGTCCAAGATTGACCGGCTCACTCCATTTGCCATCGGCTTGCTTATTCGAGACGTAAAGATCGATATCGCCGAGAGAGTCGGGTCGCCTCGTGATCGCGAGCAACATCAGCCGCTCATCTTCGGTAACAAAGGCTTCGTACTCGCCCGCCCCGGTGTTAACAGGCAGGCCGAGATTCTCGACTGCATAGGTGCCATCCTTCTGTGACACAGCGCGATAGATGTCGCCCACGCCGTTGGCCTCCTTGCGTTGCGACCCAAAATAGAGCGTTCCGTTCTTTAACGCGATCGGATAAAACTCGTCGGTATCGCTGCTGATAGGAGCTGGCAGGTGACGCGGCACGCTCCAGCCTGAGTCTGTCTTGTCCATGACCCAGATGTCGTGATGCGACTGGCGTTCTCCGCTAGCCTCTACGGGGCGATCGGAAATGAAGTAAAAGTGTTTTCCGTCAGCCGTGATGTAAGGATCAGCGTCCTGATATTGACCGGAGAAGGGTGCCACCTCTGGCGGCGACCAATTGCCGTCCTTGTAGCGCGAGACGAAGATGGACCAGCGCGAGAAATCTGGCGCCATCTTGAGAAAATATATCTCGCGGCCGTCGGGCGTGAGAGTCGCATGCGATTCGTAGTCGCCGGTGGAGATGATGCCCGGCGCGAACAATGTCGCCTTCGGCAGCGGTTTCGCCGAATCGTACGGTGCCGGCTGTGCAGACAGCGACGCGCTCATGAGCATGGTAAGCATTAGCGTGCAGTCGCGCAGGAAACTGAGTTCTGTTTTTGCCATAGCGTTGATTACACTCATTTAAGAACGCGATATTTGAGGTGCGCGACACCCGGCCCGGCGATCGTGCGGATCGGCTCGAGCTTCATTTTGCGTCCATCGAAATTGTCAAAGAGGCGGGCGCCACTACCAAGGAAAAGCGGGACGATGTGAATCTCCATCTCGTCGATGAGGCCGGCCGCGAGATATTGCTGGAAGATCTTGGCCCCGCCACCAAGCGCGACGTCCTTGCCATTGGCTGCCTGGCTCGCCTGCTTGAGAGCCGACTCGATGCCGTCGGTGACGAAAAAGAATGTCGTGCCTCCCTGCATGAACAGCGGCTCGCGCGCGTGATGTGTGAGCACGAAAACCGGGTGCTGGAATGGAGGGTCATCGCCCCACCATCCCTGCCAGGGATCCTTGCCCCACGGCCCCCGCGCCGGGCCGAACATGTTGCGACCCATGATCGTCGCGCCGATGTTCTCAAATCCCTCGCGCAGCACATCGTCGTTGATTCCCGTCTCGCCGCCGCTTATGTCGCCGTGCAGCGAGCGAAAGGTTTTAGTGGGAAGGGCCCAGTCGTGAATATGGATCGCGCCTTCGCCGAGCGGATTTTCAACGCTTTGGTTCGGCCCCGCGACGTAGCCGTCGAGCGATATCGTGATGTTGAATCTCAGTTTGCTCACCGTGTGTTGTGATCCTGTCTTGGATACCGTGGCTCATTTCTCTCCGGGTAACGCGACCATGATCATCCAACCCACCCCAAACTGGTCTTCCACCATGCCGAAGCGTGGAGAAAAGAACGTCTTTGTTAGTGGTAGCCTAATCTGACCGCCCTCGGCCAATGCGTTGAAAACGTGGTCAGCTTCAGATTCGCTGGGGACTGCGAGTGATAGTGAAAAACCTTGAAAGCTGGCCTTGTCAGAGGAGTCGCCGTCAGATGCCAGCACGGTGGTTTGGCCGATGCGGAAGCTGGCATGCATGATTTTGTTTTCGGATCCCGGTGGAACTGCTCCAGGCGGCGGTGGCTCAGGACTCTCCTTAAAGCGCATCATTATCTCGACTTCGGCGCCAAGAGCTGTGCGGTAAAACTCGATGGCCTGTTCGCAACTGCCGTTGAAGAACAGGTAGGGTCGTACGATTCGATCGTCTTTGGTACTCATGGTTTTGCTATTGTTTTTCGTGTTTCAGTTTTCTCTACAACGAGCGAAGAACGGAATTTGGTTATTTCCCATTCAGCTCCGGCCCGCAAGCTTGACGGGATAGTCTCAAGGTTGATCCGAAATTTCAGGCTCAACGAGCTTGGCCAGCAGGGTCAGCGATTCCTGCCAGCCCAGATAGCAAGCCTCGGCAGGAATGACGCCGGGTACGCCTTCCTGTACAACGTTCAACTCCGTCCCGCAGGATACTTTGTTGAGCGTTATGGTCGTCTGCATTTCTCCGGGCAGGTTCGGGTCATCGAATTTGTCTGTGTAGCGAATACGCTCATTTGGCTTAAGCTCGACATACGTTCCACCGAAGGAATGGCTCTGGCCGGTAGTGAAATTCGTGAACGACATTTTGTACGCGCCGCCGACCTTTGCGTCCATCTGGTGAACTTTTCCGGTGAATCCATTCGGTGGAAGCCACTTGGCCATCGCATCCGCATCAAGGAATGCACGATAGATTTTCTCAGGCGTGGCGCGCAGCACGCGATGAAGTCGGATCGTGTTAGTAGTAGTGGTTGACATAATTGTTGTTCTTTTCAGTTGTTGATTTGGTTAGGCCTTTTTTTGCTGATTGTTCTTTAGTTTATGCTTCGAACGAGTGAAAACGCCCTTCTAGGCCCGGAGGTCGGCTTACAAGGCGCGTTGAAATTCCGTGGTCCAGTTCGCTGAATACTTTAGGACCAATGTGGTGGCAATGAATGCGACGCAGAATTTTTTCATGCTAGTGGCGCTGATTCGGGCAAGTGATGCCGCGATCGCAAGACGTACTGTGGCACTGTGATACCATCTGTAAGTCGAGAATCGCGTACGGGCGATTTCGCCTCCAAGGTCAGAGGAAGGATACCGGCCCAAACTGACAGACTATAGTCCTCTTCATCGTCGATAGGCGGGCCGGTCCGAATCTTCGCAGATGCTTCCTCAATGGAAAACTCCAGCACCGCGGTTGCCTTCAACTCCTTTGCGGTCGGGCTGCGCACGTCATCCCAACGGCCCGCGATTAAATGTTCAGAAATTACGCGCAAAGCGCGCGTTTTCTGAGCCGGGTCCAGGATTTCATGCGCAGCGCCGAACGCTACAACCGACCGGTAGTTCATGGAATGATGGAAGGCCGACCGCGCCAGAACCAGGCCATCCACAAGAGTCACGGTTATGCAGCCAGGGATACCGGTTTCGAGTTTCCCGAGCATGCGACTCGCTGCCGAGCCATGCAGGTAAAGTTTTTCTCCATCCCTGCCATACAAGGTCGGAATAACATACGGCTGACCATCGACGCAGAATCCGACGTGAGCGAGAAAGCCCGCATCCAAAATCGCATTAATCGTGTCCGCGTCGTGCGAGCCCCTGCGTGGCAAGCGACGAAATTCAGTGCGCTTTATCCGTTTCATCTTCCACACGTGTGTCTATCGCGATCCAATTCACTTCCCAAGTCTTACCCCCATCGTCTGAGAATGCCTGTTCAAAACGGCACGAATCCGGAGTGATGTCCGATATGACGAATCGAACAAGGATGGCCCGCTCGTTCAGAGTTTCCTGCGAGAAAAACTCGCCACGGCCATTCTTGAACTCGCCAATCGTGGGTGGACTTAGCGTGCCACCTTTGCTGTTGGCGAAATTCAGACTCCACTGGCGAGCTTGGGGATTGTAAAGACGCAGGTTCAAACCCTCGATATGACCGGTTGGCCCATCGACCTCGAGCTCAACCAGGTTTGCGCGACCATTCCAAATTTTTCGGACGACGCTAGTGCCTTCATATTCGACCCACTTCGTGGAGCTGGTTAAGGGATCTACAAGGCGCCACAGATGAGTTTTCCAAGTGCCTATCTCGAAATCAAACTCGTGTTGTCCATCATGTTCCTTGGAAGCATTTTTATGAGTGGGTTTGGGCGCGTCGGAATTCTGCTGTGAAAATTCATCTTTCACCCGTGTGTCTATGGCGATTCCCTTCACTTTCCAGGTTTTTCCCCCGTCGTCTGAGAATGCGTCTTCGAAGCGACACGAATCCGGGATGATATCCGATATGACAGATCGAAAAAACATGGCGCGACCTTTCAGCTTTTCTTGGAACACGAATTCGCCGCGTCCATTCTTAAACTCGCCGATCATGGGCTTGAAGAAGGTGCCGTCCTTGCTGGTGGCAAAATAATCGCTCCATTGGTGAGTTTGGGGATTGTAAAGACGCAGGTTTAGAAACTCGAAGAGACCTGCTGGGCCATCGGCTACCAGCTCCACTAGGTTGGCACGGCCACCCCAAACCTTCCGGACAACCACAATCCCCTTAGATTCGACCCATTCGGTGGAGTCGGTTAAAGGATTCCGGAGATCCCACAGGTGTGTCTCCCAAGTGCCTATTTCAAAGTCAAAATCGTGTTGCCCATCTCGTTTCGTGGGAAGTTGTGGAGCGTTTGTTTTCGCTGTGTTCGAGCTCTGTTGACCCATTCCCTCAAGGGGAAGCAAGGCGGAGATTAGGATCCACAATAAGAGATGATATTTGGGCGCGTTCACTAGGTTATCCTACGATCTGTTTTCCGTCGGTTTCGGCACGTGGGCCGTCCCAGTCGATGTTTCACTTCCGCGCTCGTACAAAAATCCGGCAATAACGATGGAGTCGGTTTTCATTGGGCTCTTATCTCAAAACGGTGGCTCGGAGTGGCTCACTCTTATTCGGAGTTTTGCGAAGAGTGTTTAGGAGTGCGAGACCTTCAGGCCAGTTACCGAGGCCGCTGCTACCATTGATGTGTCCCGCTTCGCCGATCATCACGAACTCGCTGCCCCATCTCTTCGCGAATGTTTTCGCACGAGAAAGCGTGACGTACGGATCGTTCGAACTGGCAACCACAATACTTCGAAATCGGAGCCGAAGCAGTGGAATCGGCCTAAAACCTCTCGGCCCGGATGGAAAACTCGGGGCGTCGGGATCGCTGGGTGCAACGAGGAGCGCTCCTCGAATGGGCCTTGAGGAGTCGCCTACAGCCCAATGCGCAACCAGCGCGCACCCCGCGCTGTGCGCCACAAGCACCGTATCCGGCCCCGTGAACGCGACCACTTGATCGAGCTTCGCGACCCAATCGGCGCAGTGCGGCGTTTCCCAATTGTCTTGAATTACCCGAAGCAGCGTCCTGTCTCGGGCTTCCCACTGACTTTGCCAATGCCCGGCATCGGAGTCATGAAGTCCCGGAAGAATCAGTGTGCGCGTCACTTGGCTTCTCCGGGTGCAGCGGCCACATTGAATGTGTCGTCAACTACTTCCACGAAGGTGCGCTCTTCGCGGAGGATGATGCGCTTGGCTACCGCTGTCTCGATGTTTTTGCGCGCCTCAGGATCGATCTTCAGTTTCTTTCGGTAATCTTCGTACGATGCAAGGCTATCGAAAGCAATCAGTCCCCATGCCACGTTGTTCGTGCCCTCGTAAGGCAGGAAGTAGCCTACGAGATGCCCGCCACACCGGGGGATGATGGGCCCCCAGTTTTCTGCGTACTCTTTAAAAGCTTCCCGCTGGTACGGATCGATTTCGTATCGGATAAAGCAGGTAATTTTTATTGCAGTTTTCATAGGTATAGACTTCGCCCGTACAACGTCACAGCCCATCGTCAGTGCCGCTGCGAAAGTTGTAGCAAGGCGCATGAATTCGCGGCGATCTATCTGCAACGCTGAAGGTGCGGACGGCGTCAGTTCTAAAGCGATCATTCGAGCTGCCAGTCGTCATCACCATTTGCACCTCGGCCAAGCGTTTCCGAGCGCTGATCCTCGGTCCTGACAAAAGTTCGAGCTTATTTTCATTGCAGTGACGACAAGCTCCTAACAGTCCTTTGTTACCTTACAAATTTGAGCGCGACCGAGTTCAAACAGTAGCGGAGATATGTTGGAGCCGGACCGTCATTGAACAAGTGCCCAAGATGCGATCCGCAGCGCGCGCATTTTACCTCGTCACGTGTCATCCCATGACTGGTATCGATAGTTTCCGTTATTTTGTCCTTGGCCAGCGGCGCATAGAAACTGGGCCACCCGGTTCGCGATTCAAACTTCGTATCGGAACTGAACAACTTATTTCCGCACGCGGCACAGAGATAAATTCCCTTTTCGTGATTGTTCCAATACGCGTTCTTGTACGGCGCCTCTGTTTTCGCTTCGCGCAGGACTTGAAATTGGCCTGGAGCCAGGATCTTTCGCCATTGGTCATCGCTCAATGTCACCTTTTGCGTCATCGGAGTGGACTCGATCTGGCGCCGGATTCGAGCGACCTGTGCATCTTCCGCCAGACCGAGGTTGACGGGCAAAATTAAGAGCAGAAACAATGGCAAACATTTCATTCTTTGGCAGCGCTTACGTATCGCGCATCGGCTTAAGGTTTCTTCAGACCGAGTTTCTTAAGCTTCGGCTCTATGATTTGTTGGACGTACGGATTGTTCGGGTTTTTCCGGCAAAAGTTTTGATGATTTTCAGGCGCCGCCCGAAACGATCCCGCCTGAGTGATTTCAGTTACGATCGGTTTCGAGTAAAACTTTTGCACCTGCGGCTTCAATCTTTGCGCGGCGTCGCGCTGGTGATCGTTCACGTAAAAGATTGCAGACCGGTACTTCTTTCCTACGTCGGCGCCCTGGCGATCGACCTGGGTCGGATCATGAGCCTCCCAGAATAGAATGAGCAGTTTGTCATAGCTGGTTTTCGTGGAATCGAACGTGACCTGAATAGTCTCGGCGCCCTGCATGTAGCCCGATGTGACCGACGTCACGCCGGGCGCTTCTTCGAAGACTGCCTCGGTGCACCAAAAACAACCGCCTGCGAAATAGGCCACGTTTGCCTGACCGCTGTGCGCCTGCGGACAAAACGCCATGCCCAACAGGAAGATCAGCGACGAAAGTAGAAAGAGCGACCTGGGTTTACAGTTGACCAATGACGAACCACGGACATTCCACATAGTACATCAACCTTTCGGTATCGCCTGATGTAGCAATGACCAGTTGAGAGAAGACGATAATGCCAGTTGCGCTTTGGAATACGCATGCAAATTGAAGGGAATCGCACAACCGGCGGCAAATCGGCATGTCCAGGGGCCAATCGCTTCTAAAGAAACGGCGACGACGTTCAGTCATCGCGTTCGAAATGATCCGCCTCGACCGGAGGGCAGCCGAACCATTGCACGAGCAACTCTATCGCCAAATTCGCGACGAGTTGAAATCGGGCACCTTTGCCGATGCCGCGTCCCGGCTTCCCTCCTCTCGAGCTTTGGCTACTGACCTTGGAATCTCAAGATTGACGGTTAATCTCGCGTTCTCAAAGCTTCATGCAGAAGGCTATCTCCGCTCGAAGGCCGGGTCCGGAACGTTTGTGGCGAATCCGCTCCCTGAAAGTTTCCTGACTGCTGACAAATTCGCCCGACGTACGGCGGGTGGAATCGGCCGTGGCAGACTAAAAACGTATCGGCCGGTCGAGCGTGGAGCTCGCACCTCCGGCCGGGCAAGAGCGATTCCAGATCAACGGGCGGGGACGCAGTTTGATCTCGGCGCGCTGGGCGCCGGGGCGGGCATTTCCCTCGTTCCCGGACTCCCGGCAGTCGATGAATTTCCCATCGATATTTGGGAACGGCTCCGATCCCGGGTGCTTGCACAAAAGGGTACCCATCTGCTGCGGCATGCATCGAGTCGTGGCGACGCGGACCTGCGAAAAGCCATTGCCACGTACCTGTGTGATTTTAGAGGCGCGCGCTGTCATCCGGATCAAATCCTGATCGTCGGAGGCATGCAGCAGGCGATGCTAATCAGCGCCATGGCACTCCTGGATCCGGGCGAACCTGTGTGGATTGAAGATCCCGGTTTTCACCAGGCGCGCAGAGTCTTTATTTTGGCAGGCGCCAAAGTGGTTCCGAAGCCGTTGGACCAAGAAGGAATTGTGATCGCGCGAGCGCCAAAGGAAAAGCAGCCAAAAATTATCCACGTAACGCCTTCGCATCAATATCCGCTGGGCGTGACCATGAGTTTCGAGCGCAGAACATCCCTGCTCGATTTTGCGCGGACGCACGGTGCATTTGTCTTTGAAGACGACTTTTACGCGGAGTTCCGCTTTACCGGACCGCCGCTCCCTTGCCTGCAGGGAATCGACGATTTCGGACGGGTCATTTACGCCGGGACTATGAGTAAAATTCTCTATCCTTCCTTGCGACTGGGCTACGTCGTTGCGCCAGAGGCGTTGATCGATGCGTTGGTGAAAATTCGCAGCACAATGGACCAACACTCCTCCGCAATTGATCAGGCGACCCTGGCGCGTTTTATCACCGAAGGATTTTTCCTCAGTCACATCAAACGAATGCGAAAAATCTACGCTGAGCGGAGAAGGGTCTTTATCAAACAATTCAATGAGTTGCTTGGTGATCGTTTCACTTTGCAGGTTCCGGAGGGCGGATTGAATATGGTCGCGTGGCTGAAACGCGAGGAAGACTTCACAACGATTAACCGCGTGACTCTCCAGATTGGAGTCAAGCCTTCGCCGCTGTCATTTTACTGCATTCGAGCCACGCCCAAGCCGGCGTTCGTCTTCGGTTTCGCCGGTTGGACTCCGGCACAGATTCGAGAAAGTCTGATGAAACTCGCGTCGTCACTCCAAAAGGCGGGGATTTCTTAGGCACTGCAAATCAGCCGCATGTCCAACAAGAAATCGCTTCTAGAGAAAAGACGGCGGCGTTCGATCATCGCATTTGAGATGATTCGACTTGATCGCGCATCCGCCGAACCGCTTCACCAGCAGCTTTATCGTCAGATTCGTGATGAGCTAAGATCAGGCAGCTTTATCGATGGCGCTTCCCGGCTTCCATCCTCACGCGCGCTCGCTGCCGATTTGGGAATCTCCAGGCTGACCGTCAACCTTGCGTTCTCGAAGCTTCACGCTGAAGGCTATCTTCGTTCAAAGGCGAAATCAGGGACGTTTGTAGCATACCCTCTCCCTGAGAGCTTTCTGAGCGCCGACAAGTTTGCCACCGGACGAATCCGCGGCGGCGGACCGGAAAGTCATCCCGCGGCTGAGTCTCGCATTCGCATTTCTGACCGGGTGAAAGCAATTCCGGACCAGCGTGTAGGAAAACAGTTTGATCTCGGAGCGACAGGCGCCGGCGCGGGCATTTCGCTTGTCCCGAGCATTCCGGCGGTCGATGAATTTCCCATCGGGGTGTGGGAGCGGCTTAGAGCACAGGTTCTCGCGAAGAAGGGAGCCCACCTGTTGCGATATGCGTCGAATCGCGGCGACGCCGATTTGCGCAACGCGCTTGCGGCTTATTTGTGCGATTTCAGAGCAGCGCGCTGTGATCCCGAGCAGATCGTGATTGTGGGCGGAATGCAGCAAGCCATGTTGATTAGCGCAACGGCATTGCTAAATCCGGGGGATCCCGCGTGGGTTGAAGATCCGTGTTATCAGCAGACCCGAAGAGTTCTTACTCTGGCCGACGCCCGGATCATTCCAAAGCCGCTCGACGATGAGGGAATCGTGATTACGCGATCTCCAAAAGAACCTTTTCCAAAACTCATCTACATAACTCCCTCGCATGAGTTTCCTCTCGGGGTGACAATGAGTTTCCAGCGCAGGACGGCCTTGCTCGATTTCGCTCGCGCGCATAACGCGTTTGTCTTCGAAGACGATTACGACGCCGAATTCCGATTCACCGGGCCACCGCTGCCTTCGTTGCAGGGAATCGATCATTCCGGCCGCGTGATTTACGCGGGAACGATGAGCAAGATTCTTTGTCCCTCTTTGCGTCTGGGCTACATCGTTGCGCCGGAACCCCTGGTCGATTCGTTCATCAAGATCCGCAGCGCGATGGATCAACACTCGTCTCCGGTCGACCAGGCGACGCTGGCGCGATTTATCACCGAGGGATTTTTTCTCAGTCACATCAAACGGATGCGAAAAATATATTCGGAGCGACGAGATTTTTTCATCGAACAGTTCAACAAGTTACTGGGGGATCGTTTCACGTTGCAGGTTCCAGAAGCCGGATTGAACATCGTCGCCTGGCTGAAGCGGGAGGAAGACTTTCCGATGATCAGGCGTATCACAGTAGATATCGGAGTAAGACCGTCAGCGCTTTCGTTTTTTTGTATCCAGGCGAAGCTAAAGCCCGCGTTCGTGTTTGGTTTTGCGGCCTGGACGCCAGCGCAGATTCGAGAAAGCCTTGTTAAACTCGCGTCTGCCCTGAAGGGAAAGCGAGTTTAACCTTGAGTTGGGACCGCTACTGCTTCCGGTGTGCCAGACGCTCTTCCCATCCGTGGCAAGGCCGCTTCTCCATTGGTCGAAGCCGCCATCGAGCGTGCATTGAAGTTTTTCAGGTAACTGCGCGGCTTCGCCCCAAGTCTCCGTTCAAATGCGCGCCGGAATGTCTGCGCATCTGAAAACCCAACAGAGGCAGCGATGATCTCCAGGGTTCGCTTCGGAATCGCCAGGCGACGCTTTGCTTCGTTGACGCGCAGATTCTCCACAAACTCCGCCGGCGGACTGCCAAACACACTTCTGAACGCCCGACTAAAATGGCTCGGAGACATGCACGCTCTGCGCGCCAGCGTATTGACCGAAAGATCTTCGTGCAAATTTTGCATCATCCAGTGGATAAGTTCTGCAAATCGATCAGCCGGTTGACTGTCAAACACGAGCGGGTTGGGCAATTTATGTTGGCCATTGCCGTTCATGGGCGCGCTGACAAACTCCTGGGCAACCACTGATGCTACATGGCGGCCATAGTCTTGTTCGATCAGAGCAAGCGAAAGGTCGATGGCTGCACTGGCGCCGGAAGACGTGTAAAAAGCACCATCCTTAACGAGGTGCCTTCTGGAATCGACGCGCAGGTTTGGGAAACATCGTGCTACATCGTTTGCGTAACGCCAGTGAGTGGTGACTTCGCGGCCATCGAGTAACCCGGTTGGCGCTACACCATAAATTCCACCGCCGATGACGGCGACACGGCGAGTCTCGTTTGCGCGCGCAAGAATCCAATCGGCAATCCTTTCACTAACTGAAGATTGTCGGAGTCCGTCGCCGCCTGGAATCACGATCGTGTCCAGCTTGGACACCGTTTCGAGCGTGCGATCTGGCCAGAACCCGATCCCTGATTCAGCGTGAAAACATTCGGAAGTGAAGCCAATCGTACAGACGTGGTAACATGAAATCCGATTCCCATAGCCGCCATCGAGCGTCGCAGCTGCAAGAACGTCCGCGGCGCGCGTCAACTCCGATGCAGCGACGCCCTCAAAACCGAGAAAGCCAATTCGCTTTGAATTCATTGCTCGTCTGGGCCCATGGTATCTCATCGTTCGAAGTTCCTGGTAGGACATAGAACCGACATTACGAGCCACCACCGTTTTATTTTCACTTCTGACAGGCTACCGGGAAGCTGGCGTCCGAGTTTTTTGCGTACGCTGCGATCTGGAATAATTTTCGAATCAAACCAAACGAGGAGAGAAAAATCATGGCTACTTATATCGCCCTGATTCAGTTTACGGACCAGGGTATTCACAACATCAAGGACACGGTCAAACGGCACGACGCCGCGATGGCTGAGGCCGAGAAAATGGGGATGAAGATCGTGGAGCCATTCTGGACGATGGGCGCTTATGACGTTGTCGTCGTTCTCGAAGCGCCCGATGACGAGACCATGAGCGCGTTCGCGCTTAAGATTGGCTCACTCGGCAGCGTAAAGAGTCATACCATGCGCGCCTTTCGCCGGAACGAGATGGAAAAAATTCTGGCGAAAATCAAATAGCTTCTGCTGAAACGCTTCGGAGTTTCGAGTGCGCGGTTCAGACGCTTTTGCCGAGCTGTGATTTGTACATGGTCAATTGAGGTTCATAGATTCCGACCGTTGACGTGACGACGTTCGAAACTAATTTGCCCATGCGGCGGCCGCGCTTATGACGATCAAAATGCATCTCAGCCGGTGGTTGGTTGCCTTCTTTCTCCTAAATGTTGGCTTTGTTTTTGCGGGTGGATTCAGGAGCAAAGTCATTACGACTTCGCCGCTGACAATCCCGGTCCCTGAGGATCGCTTCCTCAAGATTACAAATTTTACTCAGGAAGGAGGCACAGAGCGCGGTGTCGTCCGTGTGAACCTGAGCGGGGATGCTGGTGGTGTCACGAATGTTCTCACCGCAACTCGAATCGACCTTAGTACCGGGATGAATTCGCAGAATTTCCCGGAAATCAGTAACCAGGTAATCATTGCAGGTCCGGCTGACGTGAGGGTTGCTCCCGTAATGGGGGCCACGCTTGTCATCACCTACAAAAAAGAGCCCAATGGCATCGAGGAAGCAACCCCCACGCCCATACCTATTGTTACTCCTACTCCTGCCGGTACTGCTACGCCCAGTGGCACTCCTTTTCCTACACCTACGCCTATACCGACTCCCTGACAGCGGCCTTTCCTCCCGAGACCGAGCTGCGGGGGCTCCCAAAGATCATCGATCGCCGACGCTTCGACGCCGCCGTCCGCTAGGTAACGAGATTGGAGACCGGAATCCCAAGTTAGTACCGATTGCCCCGGAGGCAGAGCCGACGGGATGAGAACAACACGATTCGAGCCATCCCATGCTCCCGTGAATACGTACGTATGCCCGGGACGGACATTCAGCACGGTGGATGTCGGCTCAGAATAGTATGAGTTGGGTGCAGCCGAGGCCGTCAATACATGGCGACCTGGCGGCACAAATTGATCGTAGCGGCGTCCCTGCACGACGTTGGCGACCGTTCTACCATCGATCTTTAGATTGAGAGCGATGTTCCATCCAAAGTTCGCGGTCCGCAAAACAATCAAACGCCCACCCGATTGGGCGGCGGTTCCGATCGAGGCTGCGCAAACAAAAACAAGAATCAGAAGAAGTTTGGTGGCGGAGGTAAATCTTGAGTTCATGGCCTGATGCTATGCTCCGGGACTCGCTTTTGGCGAGCGCGGCGTTCATCGACCTGTGAAGTTCTCGGAGGTTGTCCCGACGCAGAAAGGCCTTCCCGGCCAGCCCATTTGCCACAGCGCTCCAGGGGTCAAGCACACATTGGATGGGCGCAGATAAACGAAATCCGAATCCCACATCGCAGTATATAGATAGGTCGCCCCCGGCTGGATGTTCACTGTTGTTGAAGTGGGCCCGGTAAACCCTGTGCGCGGTACCTTTGTTACGGTTAAGACATGCGGCCCGGCTGGCAACCATGCGTGGTAGTAGCGGCCCTGCACGAAGGTCCCGACAGGCCTGCCGTCGATCTGAAGATTGAAAGCCAAATTCCATCCAAAGTTCGGCGACCTGGAAACGACCAGATGCCCGCCCGGTTGGGCCTCAGCAATTCCAATCGAAACCGCATAAATGAGAGTAAGGATCAGGAATAACCTGCCGGCGGAGTTATATTTTGATTTCATGGCGCCATCCTACGCTTGAGGCTCATCTTTGGCTAGCGGCTTTCGTCAACGCCCCGATTTATCGCCATCAGGTGTACTAGCAGCGGAGGATTTTCCGTCCCAGGTGATTGTCTTGCCCACGTTGATTACCATCAGGTCTCCGCCGATCACGAACGGACCTTTGTATTCTTTGCGTACCGCCTCCGATAGCCCTTCTTCATCCTTGTAGTGATAAACGACACCCAGCTTTGGTTTCACCATCGCAAAGACCCGTCCCGCATCTTCGGCAGAAGCAATTGAACGTTTCGAAGGCGGCGTGGAGTTCTTCCAGCCAGCGCTCCAGGCAGCATGAATCAGGCAGTCAGCGTTTCTCGCGTAATCCACGAGGTTTTGGCAAAACTTCGTATCTCCGGAAATAACCACTGAATGACCCGCAGAATCGACGCGATATCCAAAAGCCGGTTTCACAGCTCCATGATCGACGAGGAATGCGGAGACTCGCGCGAGACCATCATTGTATATTTCGCCCTGCTCTATTTCTTTCGCATCGATTTCGACGCCTTTGCCTGGGAGAGGATCGGGTGTGGCCTGACGAATACGGATATCAAAACCGAATGCCTGAACAAGCTGCTCCACCATGCTGCGAGTTCCTGGCGGGCCCCATATTGGAAGGGATTTATCTCGGCCCAGAAACCATCCCGACAGCCACAAATCCGGGATTCCGACGACATGGTCCGAGTGAAGATGAGTGAGAAAGAGGCCGTTTATCTCTTTCGGATTGACCTGAACCTGCGCCAGGCGAATTACGACACCGCGGCCACAGTCAAACAGCAGCCTCTTGCCGGCCACTTCGACAAGAATGGCCGAGCCGAATCGTTCGGGATTCGGAAAGGGAGTTCCCGTACCGAGTAATGTGACTCGCATCTCGTCGGAGGGGGCGGCAGCCGCAATGTTGTCTATCATGCACACTAAAAGGACTAGAGCTATCAATCGCAGTGAAGGTCCCATGTTTTAGAAGCCATCTCATGTTTTTGCAGCCGCCTCGCTGTGTCGAGGCGTCTTGCGTGTATTACTCCCGGATACACGGCGACACAGCGCCGTGGCTACAGCGCTACACTCGTATGGAATGGCTACAGTGTTACATAGCTGCTTCATTTGGCCGGTGGTTGTTTCACTTGCGCTCCAGAATTCGACAGAAATTCGAGCTGGGTCAGAGTGCGATTGAGCTCCTGCACTAATGGTTCAATACGTTTACCGGTAAAAGCGTTCACGAGCGAACGATAGTACCAAAGAGCGCCTTGTTTCCCGCCATTGAATCGAGACCAGAGTCTTTCTCCTTCCTTGCGGTAATCCATTAGGATCGCACGGACGTTGTGCAATTTGTCTGAAGCTGACACGAGTTTCGTCGGCATCGGCGCGTGCCGAACGTGAGCCACGTAGGCCTTCTTTCGTTCCAGCCACGGAGGTTTTGGCGTTCGGTCTGTGTCAGTGCAGCCGTCCACGATTCTCGCGACTTTTTTACCAAATTTTCGCTCGATATCGCGCAATCGTTTCGCGCCGCCACAATCCTCCACGGCGTCGTGCAATAGCGCGGCGATCGCTTCGGTTTCGTTCGCGCCGTATTCCATCGCGATCGCAGCGACGCCGATGATATGCGCGATGTAGGGAATCCTTGTTTTTTTCCGGAGTTGCCCGCCGTGAATCCGTGTGGCGTAAGTCAATGCTTTTTCGAACTGACGCGACAGTCGCATATTTGTGTTTCGCTTCAGCGACCAGTCGTGACGGTATCAGTAATTTGTCCAGCGGCCAGATCGCCGGGTCACCCGCAATCCTGGTAAAGGCGGTCAGTTACGATTCCCGTTAACTCGCCAAAGCATTAATCGCTTTCCATTCTTCCGGAGCTAATTTTAGCTTCGCTGCAGCAATATTTTCTTCCAGGTGCGCTACGGACGACGTCCCGGGAATCGGCAGCATCACGGGTGATCGCTCCAGCAACCAGGCCAGCGCGACTTGAAAGATGCTCACGCCATGAGCTTTTGCCGCTGCATTCAGCGCGTTTTCATGTTTCAAACCGCGCGTTCCTCCAATTGGGAACCATGGCAAAAATCCAAGGTTATTTTTTTCGCAATAGACCAGGGCATTTTCCGACTTGCGGTCTTCGATGTTGTAACGGTTCTGCACACTGACGATGGGAACAATTTTGCGCGCCCGCTCGATTTCGTCCGGCTCCACATTCGATAACCCGACGTGCCGAATCTTCCCGTCATCCTTCATCTCCTTGATGGCGCTGAGCGATTCTTCCATGGGAACTTTGGGATCGATGCTATGCAGTTGATACAAGTCGATTCGCTCCAGGCGCAGTCGTTTCAGACTGCCATCGACAGCTTGTTTAAGATGTTCGGGTCTTCCATCTGGCACCCACTCGCCCGGCCCTGGTCGAGTTAAGCCGCCCTTCGTCGCGATGACCAGGCCATTGGGATAAGGATAAAGCGCCTCCGCGATCAGCAGTTCGCTTGTTTCCGGACCGTAGGCATCCGCTGTATCGATTAAGTTCACACCCAGCTCGACCGCGCGTTTCAAAACCTTGAGCGCGTTCCCGCGATCGGGCGGCCAACCCCAAATCCCTTCGCCGGTGACGCGCATCGCGCCAAAACCGAGTCGGTTGACTGTTAAGTCGCCGCCCAACTTCCAGGTGGGATTCGTAGCGACGTTCGATGACCCAGATGACTCAGCTCCGAAGATCACATCCGATCCTCGTGCAAGAAGCACGCCGCCGGTTAGAAGCGCTGTGCCTAGGAATGTTCGGCGCGCCATACCTGTTTTCTCATTCGAGTCCGAACATTTTGCATGCATGTCTGATCAGCGTACGTCCACCGAAATTGGTGTCAATGAAACGGGATTGCTTGGTAGGGCGCGACCGCTGGGCGCGCCGATGGAGCGGATGGCCCGGGCGGTCCGTCCCTACCATTGTTATTCAGAGGAAATTTTCTTCCTCTCGCGCATTAAAACGGCGAACGCCTCCTGGAGATCTTTGCCGAAAGTCAGAATGCCTCCTTCGTGTCCAGCCATGACAACAAGTTTTCTGATTTGCACGTTAGTGCGCGTGAAGAGCTGCCTCATATCATACGCCATCTCGGGCGTTCCATATTCAACCGCCTTCGAAGTTGTCGGCGCTTCATTTAAAATGGCTGCCCATAATCTGGAGCAATGACAATGGACAACCGCTCCTGCGGTTGCATCCGACTCGTAGATTGCGGCGTGCGTCAGCGATTCCGATGAAGGCATCACAGAGCCTTCGTATCGGACCTGGTTCCTCTCAAAATCCCACGCCACTACTTTTGTGCAGTGTGTCAGCGTCAGCTCCTGTATGCCCCCGGTCGCAGAACCTGTGATATAAAAATTTTTGGTCGCGTCGTCCCTTACACTCAGGTTGCCAAACCCAACGCCGGTTGGATCCACACCGATTAGACGGAGATCGAGAAGTTTCCGTCGGTATGCATTTAATTCAGCAAGTCCCCCAAACGAAGTAATCTCGCCAGCGACGCGTTCGCATGAAAACTTTATGTATTCGCTCACGGCGCCTGGTCTGGAAAGAGCGCGCGGATGCTTTTCTCGGTCGCTTTACACACGCCCCGCTCGGTAATCAATCCGGTTAGGAGATGTGCCGGCGTAACATCGAATCCATAATTCGCAGCCGGACTTCCCTTCGGCGCGACGCAGACTTCGATCTGTTGTCCCTCGTACCAGCCATCGGCTTGCTTCACTTCGTCCGGGCTACGCTCCTCAATCGGGATCTCTTTCAAGCCATCGCGCAATTCCCAATCGAATGAAGAGGAAGGCAGCGCCACGTAGAACGGAACGCCATTATCCTTTGCTGCTAACGCTTTCAGATATGTGCCGATTTTGTTCGCAACATCTCCCGTAAAGGTAGTGCGATCGGTTCCAACAATCACCAAATCCACCGCGCCGCGTTGCATCAAGTGTCCCGAGGCACTGTCTGCGATGACCGTGTGCGGCACGCCGTGCTTGCCCAGCTCCCAGGCCGTGAGTTTGGAACCCTGATTTCTGGGTCGGGTCTCAGCGACCCACACGTGAACTGGCAATCCGCTGTCGTGCGCGGCATAAATCGGCGCAGTAGCGGAACCGTAGTCAACAAACGCGAGCCATCCCGCGTTGCAATGCGTGAGCACATTCACACGTTCCCCTGCTTTTTGTTCCGCGATCTTCCGAATGAGCTCCAATCCGTGTTGCCCGATCATTCTGCAGTACTCTGCATCTTCGTCCGCGATCGATCTGGCTGTGCGCAGAGCAATAGCAATCTTCTCCGTAGCATCTTTCCCTTCGGCGATATTTTTTAACTGGCGCTCAACAGCCCAGGAAAGATTGACCGCCGTCGGCCTGGTTGCCTTGAGTTGTGCCGCCGCGTGGGCTAGCTGCTCATCGATCCCCGCGATTGCGGGATTCGCCGCGGCCTCGATCGCCGCCAGATACATCCCGAATCCCGCGCTCGCGCCGATCAATCCCGCCCCGCGAACATGCATTTCGCGAATCGCCGCCGCCATCTGCTCGACGGTGTGGACTTCTTCGATTACGAAGCGATGCGGCAAAAAACGCTGATCGATGAGTTGCACCACGCGTTCATCGTTCGGTTTAACCCAGATTGTTCGAAAATGTTGGCCGTCTACCTTCACACGTTTGTGATTATGATCTTAGCACTCTCGGCCCGCAAAAGTCCGCTCAACGAAAACTCTATTTGGGCGATTTAGGGCAGGCCGGGCGCCGGCTGGCCGAATAGCGCAACCAAAACATTCTGCAGCGACCAATTGTTGTCCGTTTCGATCCACTGACTTCCCGCGCGCGGATGATCGGTTGCTGTCAAAATGGCGGTCACGCGCCCGCTCTCTTTATGCAGATAGATTTTGGCTCCGGGCGCCAGATCAACCCAACTGCACAACGAACCACCGCGAAACCGCGCCACTGGAATCGTCTGACCGTCCCGGCCGCTTACAAAAAAGGTTCGTCGTGTCGCATCAAATTTGATACCCGGGAAATGAAAATCGAACGATTCATCCCTGCGCGGTTCGTTGTCATCATTATAAGGCATGTTGCTAAAGGTGATCCGCGCCGCCAGTTCGCCGCCCGCGCGTGCGAGATAAAGCTGATGCGAAAGCATTTCACCGTAGGCAAACGTCTGGTGATGATCAGGGCTCATGATAGTCGACGTACCCGCGATTGCTGAAACGCCCGCGCCAAAAAGGGTCGCTAGAAAAATTGCGGCTCGCATGCTGCGATTCCACGGACATTGGGCGCGATCGTTCAGCGTGCGCATCTCAACGGCGGCCGCCCCGCTCTTCAAAGGGGTTGTAAACCGGCAGTGCGTAATACCACATAAAACCATCAGGGCGATTGGCGCGAGTATGACTGCGGCCAAACATCGCCTCCACATCTTGCATAGTCGCTCGGCCGTGAGTGAACGAGCCGATTCGGCGCATATAAAAATCGTAAGGCAACGCCTGCGCGATGTAAGCAGGAGGCGCAATCAAGACGCCGTTTCGATCGAACCGGAACGCGAGCGCGTCCGCTCCGTAGCCGTGACGAAGCGGATCCGATGTGTCAATGATAGGCGCTTCCCACAGACCGAGCTGACTGAACAACTTGGAATCAGGTTGCACAATGTAATAACCGTTTCGCGGGCCTAACGAGACATAATGCGAATCGTCATCCCAGGAAAAAGCTGAAGCGACCGTAGCAACAGCCAGTAGCCCAAGAGTAGTAAGCCACCGAACCGACATGGTGAATCAATAGATTCCCGAGCGCAGTCGAAATCAATCGAAAGCGTCAAATCTTCTAAAAGCTTCTCGTAATGTCATTCTGAGCGAAGCGAAGAATCTCGGATCAAAATCTGAATCGGTACACTAATTGAAATAGACAGAGATGTTTCGCTTCGCTCAACATGACAGCGCCACTGATGAATGAGTTCTAAAGGTCAATCCCCATGACGATCGGCCCAGGGACTTCCTCCCAGCCGTGGCGACGCCAGAATTTTCGACCGCGCGGATTATCGTGTGCTACCAGAATAAGCGCTCGCTTAACACCGGCCCGGCGCAAACTACCAATGCATTCATCCATCAAACGTCTGCCTAGTCCGCGTGACTGGTAAGCAGGATCAACCGCCAGATGATAAATATATCCGCGGCGTCCGTCGTGACCGCACAATGCAACGCCAACAATCGCAGAGCCATCGGTCGCCACTCTGCTCAGCCCCGGGTTTCGCGCGAGAAAGTGAGCAACGCCTCCCCTGTCATCGCCTTCGGCAATCTCAAGACCCTCCACCCGTTGCCACAGCTCAACCGCCGCGTCGTAATCGCTAATGGAAAATTCTCGCGTCTTGACGTTGTCGCTCATCTTGTTGGCATCTGGATTGAATAAGCTATCTCCGCAATCTCCAGTGAGCATTACATCTTTTGCGATCGGAGCGAAGTCGCCTCGGATGTTCCGAATTCCATTCTTGCCAGAACAGCCCGGGCGATCACATCTTGGCGCTACTTGAATGCGATTTCGTAAACTTTTTCTCATCGCCGCAGCCGGCCTCGTGGCGGCAGTGTTGGCGTATTTCGGCACCGGACTTCATCCAATTTGGTGGGCGCTTTGGTTGGCGCCGATTCCAGTGCTCGCGATTTCGCCTCGACTGCGCGGCGGCGCAGCTTTCCTGGTCGCCGCGTTCGCATGGGTGATCGGCGAAATGAACCAATGGAATTACGTCCGGCATGAGATCGAACTGCCACCGAAAATCACCATCCTATACTTTGTAGTTCCGGCTGTCGTTTTTGGTCTGGGCGTCCTGTTTGTGCGCGGTTTGGTTCGCCGCGGAGCGCTATTCCTTGCCTCGCTTGCTTTGCCCGTCTCCTGGGTGGTGTACGAATATCTTACCGCGATTGCGTCGCCTCACAGCACCTGGGGCAATCTCGCTTACACACAAATGAACTGTCTCCCTGTGATCCAGATCGCTGCGATCACCGGTCTTTGGGGAATCACCTTCATTGTGTTCCTGTTTGCGAGCGCCGTGGCAGCTTTGTTGAGCGGCGCGGGAAGACCATGGCAACGTCGCGTGCTCGCTGTCGCTGTGGGGTTCGTCGTTTGCGCAGTGTTTGTTTTTGGCAAGTGGCGAATGCAATCAAATCCTTCCGCTCAATCGGTTGCAGTAACACTTATCGCCAAGGACGTGCCGATGCGCGTCTACCTCGGTTCCGAAGAGCAGGCATTAAGGTTGTTGGGCGAGTATGCTACCGAAATCCTCCGCGTTACTCCAGCCGGAACGCAGGTTGTTGTTTTACCGGAAAAAATCGGACGTATCAGCGAAACTGCATTGGCAGAAGTGGATTCTCTCTACTCTTCGACTGCCGCTGAGACACGCGCGGCAATTGTCCTTGGCCTTGTTCGGCGAACGCCGTCCGGCGCCTTCAATTCGTCCCGCTATTACTCGGCCGACGGCAAATTGGAGAACTATGACAAGCATCATCTCCTGCCTGGTGTCGAGCCCGAAAAACCCGGCGACAAACGAGTCGTTCTCGATGAGCCGTCGGGACGTTGGGGACTGCAAATTTGCAAGGACATGGACTTCCCCAAGCTCAGCCGCGAATACGCAGCCGAAGGCGCGAACCTGTTGCTGGTACCCGCCTGGGACTTCAATCTGGATCGTTGGCTGCACGCGCGCATGGCCATCCTACGCGCGGTCGAAAACGGTTTCGCCCTGGCTCGTTCTGCGCGCAATGGATTGTTAACCCTAAGCGACAACCGCGGTCGCATCCTCGCCGAAACAGAGACCGTGCCGGATCGCTTTGCATCAATCACTGGAAAGGTAAACGTTTCGCGCGAGGAAACCTTTTACGCGCGAACGGGCGATTGGTTCGCCTGGCTTTGTGTCGCCGTGTTCGTCAGTTTGCTGGCGTTCCAACTTCTCGCGGCATCACAAGCCGCAGAAAAAAGGCACGCGTAGTCAGTGTTCCTGCTACTTCGGTGCGAGGAGGCGACAATTAATTTTCTCAAAAACGCGGATCGCCACGCGGCGGGTCCCAGTAAGGGTGCAGTTTCGTTTCGTTCGGATCCGTGGTCTAATTCGGCGCGGGCGACGCGGCGAGTTTTTGGAAGCGCGAATCGTTCCGAAGGGGATCGAACATTGGATCGAGCCGGAGGAGCGCGGGAGTGAGCGGACCCGCAGGGAAAGCGCCGGCGTACGGTATGGAGAGTAGTTTCTGTAAAGCGGCGATGGCGCGGTCGGCTTCCCCTGTCTGCGCTGCCACGCGAGCGAGGATTTCGATCGGAATGGGACCAGTCAAGGCGTCTTGCTCGATCGGATTCGCGGCTATGGCCCGTTCCGCCAGAGCCAACGCGGCGTCCTTGTCGCCGAGACCTCTATTGGTCAGCGCGAGATCGCCAATTAAGAGATAATTTTCCGGCTGTTCGTTGAGAAACGATTCCAGTTCCCGGCGCGCCTGTCCCCAACTTGCCTGGGCGGCGGCATGGTCGCCGGCGACTTCTTGCGCCCAGCCTAGCCAAAAACGCAGTTCGCCATTCAAATAACCCAACGCTGGATCAGGCTTGGTAAGTATTTCCTTTAGCCAAACTATGATTTGTGCAGGGCGGCGCTCCAGGATCGCCTGGTAAACTTGTGTTTCCAACGCATACGAGTCGTCGGCGTTCGGATGCAGCGGAGCTAGTAATGCAGCAGCTCGCGGGAGGTCGCCCTCGGCTTGTGCGACAGACGCCTTGACTGTGAGGGTATCGACGTCGTCCGGTGTGATATCGAGAACCTGATCAAGCTTCCGCAGCGCTTCGGGAAAACGGCGAAGGATGATGTAGGATGCCGCGTGCTCATTGAGCACGCTAACATTGCGCGGGTCAAGTCGCTCGGCTTTGTTGAAGTAATCCTCGCTCTGATCCCACTGGCCTCGCCTCCGCGTGACATAGGCTAGCTGTTCAGGAATCCGGCTGCTATTGGGCAGGAGCTGACGTGCCTGCTCAAAGTAACGCACCGCAGTGTCGTAGTCCTTCAGGCAGGCATAGTGGTAATAGCCCTTGGCCACTACGGCCTCGCCGAGATTGGGCTCAAGAGTGAGCGCGGTTTCGGCTGCCTGCCGCGCCTCTTCCCGGAGGGCGACGGTTGGTTGAAGACTCTGCACGATGTAGCCGCTCGCATCCACGTGTGACAGCAGCGCCCAAGCTACGGCAAACTTCGGGTCCAACCGCACCGCCTCTCTCAGATATTTCTGCGCGGCAAGGGCGTTGGGCGGTGAAGTTGTCGTTTTCAGTGTATAAGCCAAGCCACGCAGGTAAGCATCGTAAGCCTCAGGATTGTCTGTTGGTTTGGCGGTGATGACTTGCTCTTCCTGACCAGTGAGTTTCGCTCGCAACTGGTCGGCGATCGCTTTCGCTATTTCACTCTCGACCGAAAAAATGTCGGTCAGTTTGCGATCAAAAGTGTCGGCCCAAAGATGGGAATCACTGGCTGCTTTAATCAGCTGCACGTTCACGCGCACGGCGTCGCCGCTCTTCTGCACGCTTCCTTCCAGGATGTGGGCCACGCCAAGTTGCCGCGCGATCTCGGGCAGATTTGTCGGTGAGCTCTTATAATGCTGGGTGGAGGTGCGCGAAATCACCTTCAGATCAGCGATCTTTGATAAGCGCGTCAGAATTTCATCCTGAATGCCCTCGGTAAAGTAAGCGTTGGCCTTTTCTTCACTCACGTTTTCGAATGGAAGAACGGCGATACTCTTTTCCGCAATAGGAAGTCCTACGGCGGCAGCTTTGCCCGAAAAGGAGCCTGCAACGGCTGGCGAGCCTCGTCGGTAAAAGACTGAAAAGCTGATCGCCAAAGCCACAGCTGAAACGAGCAAAACAGCGGTAAGCACGTACGTGGGCCAACGGGGCGTAATGACCGGACGGACGCTAACACCGGACGTCTGCTTCCATCTTCTTCTTCGCTTGAGTTTGTCCGGAACATGTGGGTTGCCGAGATTGTCTTTGCAGAGGTTAACCAGGTGCAGCCTCAGCCCGTGCTTTACCTCACACTCGCCGAGATCGTGTAAATACGGCTGCCAGTGCGGGTATTGGGTCAAATCTTCCGCTATATGGCCGGACAAAAGAATGTGCCCGGCATCGCCGCAATCCATAACGCGCTGCGCCACGTTGATTCCTGATCCTGCGACGTTCGTCTTTTCATTAACATCGGTGACTTGATTCACTGGGCCGCTGTGCACTCCCATCCGCAGCTGGATATGCGGATGCCGTTGCAATGTTCTGCTGATCTCGAGCGCACATCGGGCTGGCTCTTCCGGACTGTGGAAGAAAAGGAGCGTCATCCCATCGCCAGTCGGCACCCGGACGAGTTTACCTTTTGTTTCGGCGGCCCGAAAACATTCGGTGCTCCGGACGATTTGATTCAGCTCTTGGAGCAGCTCAATCTGCTCATTTACCAGCAACTTCGAGTAACCGACCACGTCGATTGACAAGAGATGTGCGATCTCAAGCGGGAGATCGGGCTTCGGCTCAGCGGACGTATCCTGAGCGTTCATCCTTTAAGAGCGTAACAATACTCTTGCCATGGTTCAGGACAAACAAGGCCTGCCAGGGGTAGAAGGCACAGACGAACGCCTGCGCCGATACGTTCCCAAGATTCCGAAGCCCCTACTTCGATCCGGGTGAGTCGACGAGTTTTTTAAACCGCGGATCATTCCGAAGCGGATCGAACATCGGATCGAGTCGAAGCAGCGCAGGAGTGAGGGGCACGTATTTCTCCAACGCGCCCGTGCCCGGTATCGAGAGCACTTGCTGTAAAGCGGCAATGGCGCGGTCGGGCTCTCCCATCTGCGCCGCAACCCGAGCGAGGGTCTCGATCGGACCGGCACCGTTTACCACGTCTTTCTCAATCGGCAGCGCGGCTATCCCGCGTTCCGACAGAGCCAACGCCGCCGCTTTGTCGCCAAGGCCCATATTGGTCAACGCGAGGTCTCCAATGAGATTATAATTTTCGGGCTGTTCTTTGAGGAAAGGTTCCAGTTCGCGGCGCGCTTGGCGCCAACTCTCCTGGGCGGAGGCATGATCGCCAGCGACATCTTGAGCCCAACCTAACCAAAACCGCAGTCCGCCATTGTGATAACCCAACGCTGGATCAGGCTTGGCTAGTATTTCCTTTAGCCGAGAAATGATTTGTGCAGGGCGACGCTCCAAGATCGCTTGGTAAATTTGTGTTTCCAACGCACTGGTATGGTCGGCCTTGGGACGCAGCGGCGCGAGGAGCGCAGCAGCACGCGGCAGATCACCCTCGGCTTGTGCGATAGCCGCCTTGAACGCGAGCGTATCCACGTCGTCCGGCGTTATGTCGAGGACCTGATCAAACTTTCGCAGCGCTTCGGGGAAGCGACGAAGTACGGTATACGAAAACGCGTGGTTAGTAAGCAGCCGAACGTTGTGCGGGTCAAGCCGCTCGGCTTCGTCAAAATAAAACTCGCTTCGGCCCCATTCACCTTGCCTCCGCGCAACATAGGCTAAGGATTCAGGAATCTGGCTGCTATTCGGCAGGAACTGACGTGCCTGCTCAAAGTAACGCAGCGCGGCGTCGTAATCCATTAGACAAGCATAATGGTAATAGCCCTTGGCCAAGATGGCTTCGCCGAGATTGGACTGAAGAGTAAAGGCGGTCTCGGCCGCCTGTCGCGCCTCTTCGCGGAGGGTGACCGTTGGTTGAAGACTGCCTACGAGGTAGCCGTGCGCATCAACGTTTGACAGCAGCGCCCAAGCAAGCGCGAATTTCGGATCTAACCGCACCGCTTCTCTAAGATATTTCTGTGCGGCAAGAGCATTCGCGGGGTTGTTGCCGGTTTTGAGCGTATAAACCAGACCGCGCAGATAAGCATCATAAGCTTCAGAATTATCTGTTGGTTTGGCAGCGATGACTTGCTCTTCCTGACCCGTGAGCTTCGCTTGCAACTGATCGGCGATGGCTTTGGCCACGTCACTCTCAACAGAGAAGATGTCGGTCAGTTTCCGATCAAA
The DNA here is from genome assembly GCA_963836455.1 of uncultured Verrucomicrobiae bacterium. Classification (GTDB taxonomy): domain Bacteria; phylum Verrucomicrobiota; class Verrucomicrobiia; order Chthoniobacterales; family UBA10450; genus Udaeobacter. Next base: position 118,891 of record CAWIJH010000011.1, on the reverse strand, counting down.
GGTATCCGCCCAAAGCTGGGAATCATTGGCCGCCCTGATTAGCTGCACGTTCACGCGCACGGCGTCGCCGCTCTTCTGAACCCTTCCTTCAAGGATGTGGGCTACTCCCAGTTGTTTTGCGATCTCAGGCAGGTTTTCCGGCGCGCTTTTGTAATGCTGTGTCGATGTGCGCGAGATGACCTTCAAATCGGCAATCTTGGATAAGCGCATCAGAATCTCGTCATGGATGCCGTCCGCGAAGTAGGCATTGGCCTTGTCGCCGCTCAAATTCCCGAAGGGAAGAATGGCGATGCTCTTCTCGGGAATCAAAACCGTGCCCTTGCTACCCGCCTCCTCGGGAGGAGTCGATGAGGTCGTCCTCAGTGATACTCGCTGGAAAAAGGTCAAAGAACTGATCACGATAGCGAGGGCACCGACTACTAAAGCAAGTACCAGCAGGGACCTTGGCCGTCGGGGCAGACTAACCGGGCGAACGTCCGATCCTTGCTTCCATCTTCTTCTGCGCCTGAGTTTCTCAGGGACCTGTGGATTACCGAGATTCTCTTTGCAGAGATTAAACAGATGCAAGCGTAGTCCATGCTTTACCTCGCACTCGCCCAAGTCGTGCAACCATGGTTGCCAGTCCCGGTATTGCGCTAAATCTTCCGCTACATGCGCCGACAAAAGAATGTGTCCGGCATCACCGCAATCAAGCACTCGCTGCGCGATATTGATTCCCGATCCTGCAAAGTTCGTTTTATCATTAACGTCGGTGATTCTAATGACAGGGCCACTGTGAACCCCCATTCGCAACCGAATATGCGGATGATCTCGCAAGGCTCCGCTTATTTCCAGCGCGCATCGCACCGGCTCCTCCGGAGTGCGGAAAAAAAAGAGTGCCATCCCGTCTCCCATCGGCACTCGATTGAGCTTGCCACTTGCTTCCTCCGATCGAAAACATTCGGTGCTGCGCACGATTTGATTTAATTCCTGCAGCAATTCAATCTGCTCATTGATTAGCAGCTCGGAATAACCAGCCACGTCGATTAAGAGAAGGTGCGCGATCTCGGGTTCCAGATAGGACTCCGGTTCCACGGACGTGTCTTCCTCAGTTTGCGCCGGCTCTGTATCGAGTGATTCCAATGCGGAAATGACCGGAGTGAGTGGCGTACGAAGTTCGTGCGAAAGCATAGCCGGGAAATGGTCATTGGTCCCGTTGGCGCGTCTTCACAACTAACTTTTGTTGCTGAAGCTCTTCCTCAACGCGCCGGCGTTCAGCCATACCGGCGGAAAGCGCCATCGCCGTAATTGACAGCACGGCTGTCCACCATTGCAAGGCGAGAAGCGACTGATTTTCCGTTTCCCTGACGAATGGGCCGAAGCCATGCAGCGTCCCCCACACCGCGATCGCGGACAGGATGAAAATTCCCGTGGCAGTCTCGCGTTGCGTAAAGCGGAAGGCAGTCCAAATCACAACCGGTCCGCAAATTAAAACGATTGGATAATTTCGGGCGGAAACGCCAGGCCATCCGCCAAAGACCACCCCGCTCAACAGCACCAGCAACAGGAGCAGCGCGCCGACTTCGGCGGCTTCCTTTTTATTCCAACGTCGTTTTGAGGCAACACTCCACAGGAGAACTAGTGGGGTGAAAACAAGATCGCCACTTACATCGCCGAGCCACCATGTAAGACAGATGGCGCCGTAGTTTGCCCATTCGGCAAAGCCGGCGAACGCAAGACTCGTCACGCCGAGAGCAGGGCTAATGATGGTGCTGATCCCAGCCGCAAGCGCAAATTTGAACACGCCTTGTGCACGATCAAAGACATTTGTGCCGCCGGCGAATCGATTCAGCAGCCAGGCGCCCACGAGCGTCTCGAGCGTGTTGCCGGTCGCGATGGCAAATGCCGTAGCGACATTTCCCGCACTCGTGACGTTCACCAGAAATGCACCGATAAAGATGCCCGGCCACGCCCGATAACCGAGCAAGAGTAATCCGGCAAGCGCGATTCCCGCCGGCGGCCATACCGGCGATGCACTTGCGTGCAATGACGCCAGCATCAAACCGAGTTTGCCGGCGATGAAGTATATGACGGCCAAGATGCCGATGAGCGGCAACCCAGAGAAACGTCGCGATTGCATCGCCCAACTGCCTTTACGTTCTACCTCCGTCGGCTCCAAATTCGCATCGGAACATAAGATGTGTGCACTCTCGAGTTGGAGATCGGGAGTCGGTTCCGTGGGTGTCTTTTGCGCGTCCACCCTTTTGTTTTGTCGCCGAGGTCTTTCTGCTTACCAGGAACTTTATCTCAGGCTTTGATGCATAGGTTCACTTTCATTCTCCGGAAATGACGGAACAAAGTTCGCGAAAAAGTTAAACTCCTTTTCTGGTCTAATTCACGGATACCACGAACGCGTTGATCTTCTTGGCTCCGCTACGGCGTGCCGAGGAACTATGCATAGTTGAATCGGCGCAAACTACGACGCCGTCGCACTCGCGGGAATAAAGTTTTCCGGTTCGTCGAACCTAAGTCGCTTTCGCAACTCGTGCCGAAGCAGCAGGAGATTGATGCACATCTGAAAAACGATCGACCCAACGGATAGATACCACAGCTCTCTGATCTCAAATCCCGGCATCCGCGAAATCAACATCGCAGGCACCGCGAACAAGATCAGCCGCGTCATCGAGCTAAACAGCGGCGGTAGCGTGTGCCCGATCCCCTGGAAGATACTGGAAGTGACAAAAACAATTCCCGCCGAGATGAAATTCAGGGAAACGATCCGGAGATATTCGCTGCCGAATGCAATGACTCTCGGGTCGCCCGAGAAAATCCGAATCAGCGTCCCCGGCACGAGGAACGCGATCAACGTAAGTACCAGCATCATCAACGATGCGATGCCAATTGCAGAATAGACGGAATGCCGGACTCGATCCGCGCGGCGTCCACCGAAGTTTTGACCGACCACGGGCGAAACGGCAAAACTGAGTGCCACCACTGGCAGGAAAAGGGCCTGCATCACGCGTGCGCCGATTCCAAAGCCCGCCTGTGCCGCCGGACCAAAGCCTCGGATGATCGCGTAAACGATGATGATGTACACAAAGAGCAGCAAAAACTCCGCGCCCGCAGGGACACCGATCCGCAGCATGCCTCCCCAGATTTTGGTTTGCGGGCGAAACAGCGGAAACCGAAAACGCAGATAATGATATTTCTTCTCGAAATAAATCACCATCAACACGTCGGCAACGAGAATGGAGATGAACGTGGCCAGCGCTGCGCCGGTCACTCCGAGTTTTGGCCAGGGACCGATTCCGAAAATCAATAATGGAGCGAGCACAATGTTGAGCAGGACACTGAGCACCTGGAATCCCACCGCTGGTTTGATGATGCCTGTCGCGCGCAGCGCCGAGCCCAGCGCCACCAACGGAAACTGAAGCAATAGTCCGGGAAGAAACCAGAGGAGATACGCCTTTGCGAGTGTGGCCGTTTCTGCGTCCGCGCTCAGCCAGTCACAATAGGCGGGACGCAGAATGAAACCCACAACGGCTAACGCAAGCGCGATCACGATCGACATGACAAAAGACTGATTGAAGGCCAGCTCTGCGTATGGCTGATCTTTTCTGCCGGCGGCTTGGGAGATCAACGTGGTTGTTCCCACGCCCAGCATCTGGGTGAGCGCCAGCACAATCATCGTGATGTTGCCCGCAACACCTACCGCGGCGATCGCTTCTTTCCCGAGGTGTCCTACCCAGTAGAGATCGGCCAGCAAATAAAGGGTCTGCACCACCATGCTCATGGCCAGGAACGCCGACATGTGCAGCAAATGTCTGGTCACCGAACCCGTCGTCATGTCCTTCATCGGCGCAGATCTTCGCCTCTAGCGGCGGGTAAGTCAGCCGCAAAAATTCTATGCCTTCTCTTAGGCGAGTCGCTGGCTGCGGCTCAAGCCAGCGCAGGCGGTGGCGGAACTGGCGGAGGAACCCCGGCAGCGAACCGCTTTCGCCACTTTTCGCGGTGCAGGATGAGAACAATCAGCCAAATCGCGAATGCGAAAGCGCCGCCGGGAATGGTAACAAGCATTAGCCAACCTAATACCCCGAGAGTGTAAAGGAGCTGACCATAATCCTGTCCATTGACGATGCAGGGATGCACTGAGCCCTCGTCCACTTTGCACCCGTGCGCATTGGCGATCCACGCGCACGTCACCACCGATCCTATGGGCGCAAGCGCAACGAGAACAATGAACGCTAGAACGATCCAGTAAAGGATCCACGGGAAACGTTTTCGAACTGGTAAAGGCGGGGGATTCAAAATGCCGAGCTCAGACGTTTTCGGGTGGTCCTGCAGTCACGGCGCTGCCTGCCACGCCGAAGCGTGCGAAGGCGGATCCGTCGTGAACAACACTGGAACTCAAAGCAATCTTAACGTCCCACGGGACGTCGCTGCAACTTTTATCGAGAGCTCGACTCACGATTACGTTTTTAGCCGCATACTAATTTGTACGTGAAACGCGCCGAGATTGCTCTCGGCGCGCTGTGTGGATTTGATTAAGATTCCGCGATCAGGTCTGCGTCTTCTCTTTTTCGCCCTTCTTGCATTCGGCTTTGAACTTGGCGAACTGGTCCTTGTTCAGGATCCCTTTTGCCTCCTGCATATATTTGTGCTCGCTCGCTTCTGAACAACCGGCCTTGTGATGCTCCTCCATGGCTGCATCCATCTTTGTCTTTTGCTCCGGTGTCAGATCGAGACTGGCCAACGAGACCTGACACGCCATTTTCGCTTCGTTTCCGACTTGTTTTGTGCAGTTGCCATGTTCGCCTGCGAACATCGTGCCTGCAGCAAAGAGTCCCGCCGTTACTAACGCAATGAGTTTCGTCATGGCGAGGTTAGACATTGCTAATTGGATTTTCATTCAAAATCCTTTGGCGCGATGAGCATAGAATGCAGTTACCCCACTCACGACAAACGCAGCCAGCGCCATCATCACAAAGAAACGCACGGGTTTGAATTCCCTGGCCATAACTAAAAAGAGACAACCACAGGCAATTCCTTGACGGCAACATTTATGGGAAGCCTGGTCCGAGATCAGAACAGTCGCCGGTCGGTAACAACTTCGTTACCATCTAAAGCCGATGCGGTCTAACGAGTCTCGAACGCTGAGTTTAAGACGTGTGTCTAATACACGTCAAAGTGAGCAAAAACAAAGGAGGCCATCATGTTCAAGAAAACAATTGTTATTCTCGCCTGCGGTGCGCTTTTTGCGCCGGTGGCGTTTGCCCAGACGCGCTCGACACATAAGAAACAAACAACCGCTGCTACGGAACAACCGATAACGGTAACCGGAACGATCATCAAAATGACAACTGGGGAAGGATCTGCTGCGAATTACCAGCCCTTCAAAACCCTGGTTGTTCGCGAGGATCGTTCGAATACTCCGGGCAGTTATGTTCTAAACGGACCTGGTCACGTTGTGGACAAGAACGGCCAGGTGATCCAAACCGCGATCAAACCCGGCGCGCACGTGCAGGTTTATTACGTGAGCACGGGCGATTCACGCGTGATTGATCATGTGGTTGTCGATTAGGCCGCGCGCCCTGAGATATCACCTATAAAAAGCCGCACGATTTCGATGAAGTCTGCGGCTTTTTTTCGGAACGAAGTCGGTCACCTCTAGCAACCGTTGTCGGGGGAGGTGCGGTCGAACGCAGCGGGAGCTGCTGTGTTTCTATGTCGTTTCCTGCTTGTAAATCACCATGCCGCGGGCCTGGTAATTGGCCAACGCACTGGGATGATCAAGTGCGCAGGTGTGCACCCAAACGCGGGAGACTGAAGACGTCGTTCGCCATGCGTCTTCGATTGCGCTGGTTAATAATGCTCCGCCCAGTCCGCGACCGATAAACTCCGGTAACAATCCAAAGTAGGCGATCTCAACGCCGCCTTCATCGTCACGACGCAGTTCGTAATAACCTGCCAGCGAGCCGTCGTAATGCGCGCCAAAAGTGCGTAGCTCCGGTGAAAGCCCGTACTCCTTCCATTGCTCGTCGCTCCAGGGACGTTTATCGTTCCACGACCACATCTGCCCGACGGCAAGATAGAGATCCCGATTGAACCGCCAGTCGCGCTCTATTTTCTCCCGGATAAGCAATCGTCCATTTGCGCATCGCTTCGGGCGAAGCTGGTCGGGCGAATGCATCTCAAGATAGATTGTAACGATCGACATGGCGCCTAAAGAAATACCGGAACTGCTCGGCTTCACAGCAATTTACGGGTCTTTTTCAAATCCGCTGTGATCGCTATGACGACGGCTATATCAACGGCAAACTATCTCGGCGGATAAATCGCCTGCGATCTTCGTGTTCTCTGTAGTTTTGCTTCCGTCTATTCGCGATGCCGCCTGTACTATAACCATGGCGGAGCCTTGCCAGTGTAACGGGTACGCCGTCAAACATGACTAGCCTTAACGATGCGAACGTCACACAGAAGCGTGGCTCCAGACAATAGTGTGCATCAGAAGTCTGTTCCGTCTTGACGGACGTGGCCAATCTCCGATTCAATTACGATCTGATGCGCGGGGGCCGAGTCACTAGCGAGGAAAGATCGGCGATCAGCACGTACGTCGGTGTCGGCATCGCGATCGTGCTCATCGCGGGTGGGCTATACTTTTTCTTTCTCGCGCAGAAAGAAAAAAAGGAGACCACAACTTTCGATCCGAACCGTCCGGTTCCTAGCGATACTGTCTTGAAACAACGACTGAAGGCTGAGGAATATTCCGTCGTGCGCCAGGGTGGCAGCCAAAGGGCTTTCCAAAATCAGTTCTGGAATAACGAGAAGATTGGCATTTACGTCGACGTCATTACCGGTGAACCACTCTTCATTTCGATCGACAAATTCGACGCCGGCGTCGGCTTCCCGACGTTCACCAAGCCGATCTCAAAAGATTCCCTCGCCGAGAGCGTGGATACTTCGCACGACATGCAGCGTACAGAGGTGCACGCCAAGCGAAGTAACGCCCACCTTGGCTATGTATTCCCCGACCCGAAATCGCCCACGGGACAACGTTACGTCGTTTACTCGGCTGCCTTCCATTTCGTCCCGGTCGATGAAATGAAAGACAGAGGTTACGAAGCGTACCTGTCGCTCGTGGAAAAAAAGTGACGTCCGAACTGGCGTGCTGTAGCAGCAGCCGTGTCAGCCGCACCTGTAGCACCTCTTAGGCGGTCGCTGACCCGCGGCGCCTTATTCAGTCTCCGTTTTGATTTCCGGAAGTCCTGCTTGCTTCAATTGCTGATTCAACGCGGGAAGATCGGATTCTAGTAATTGGCGCCACGCGTCCATCACCTGTCTGATTTTTGTATCGAGATCCGCGACGGCAGCCTTGACCGCGGCTGTCGGTGCAGCATCCGAGCTTTCGATCTCGTTGAACAGTCGCCTCGTCGATTCTAAAACGAAAAGCGAAGGTGGAGCGCCTGGTCGCGGATGCGGCGGACCGAACTTGATGAGTGTTTGAGCAAAGGCCTCCAGTTTTTGGGTGACCTCAGGTCGCTCCGCGGCTTTTGCTCTGAGTTTCGTTAGTTGCTCGGCGATGCTGTCGAACTTCTTGCCGATCGGCGCCAGCTTGAGGCGCAGTTGATACAACTTCCACGAGAGATCGAACTGTTCCTGAAGATCGGCGGCCGACGCTTTAACACGCGGATCCATTGTGACGGTCAACGGTTGGCTGAAAGTTTTGCCGCCTGCCGTCAACGTGACCGTGTAATTACCCGGCACCGCCCATGGTGATGTGGCGGCCGGTGCGGTGTTGCGGTATGTCGCTTGCATTGGAAACTCCGGTTCTACGCCAGAGACCGGTGTGTAATGCAGGTCCCACAGAAACCGATGCATGCCTGCTTTCGTGGAAACCGATTGCAGCGGTCGAATCCAGTAGCTCGGAATTCTAAGCCGTTTCGGGTTCGGCTCGACCGGCGTATCCGCGCTCGAATATTTTCTGACCAACTGGCCATTGCCGTCTTTGATCTCGATTTTTACCGGACCGCTCGCCTCTTTCAGAAGGAAATAATCGATCATCGCGCCGTCCGGAGGATTTTCGCCGGCCGGTTCGTCCGGCGGCAACGGTGTGTCGGGGTTCAGGTTCGCGCGAACGCGCAACGCACTCTGCGGCTTAAACAGCACATCCCCGTTGTAGCCGCGGGCGCTGACCGCGGCGGTGCTCGACGCGGCGCGGTTACCGGGGTCGACGCCCCCGGCTACAGGATTCAACTGTCGCAGCGGCGTGATGTTGTCGAGAATCCAAAACCCCCGGCCATGCGTCGCCACGATCAGATCGTCGTTCTTAATAATCAGATCGCGCACAGAACTCGCCGGCAGATTCAATCGCAACGATTCCCAGTTCGCGCCGTCATCGAACGAGACGTAAACGCCTTTTTCCGTTCCGGCGAACAGGAGACCTTTCCGTTCCGGATCTTCGCGAATCGCGTTGACGACTTGACCGGCTGGTATGCCGTTCGCGATCTCCGTCCATGTTTTGCCACTGTCGTGTGTAGCAAGAATGTGCGGCCGCAGATCGTCGATTCGTATCGTGTTGACCGCGGCGTAAGCGGTGTTCGAATCGAAATGTCCGGCTTCGATCAGTGAAATTTTCTGCCAGGGCGAAATAGATGGCGGCGTCACGTTGGTCCAGGTTTTTCCGCCATCGGTTGTGAGATGAATTAAACCGTCATCGGTCCCGCACCAGATCCGGTTCGCGTCGAGCGGTGACGGCGCGACGGTGTAAATCACTCCGCGTCGATGAGCCTGCTTTGTTGCGTCCTCCTTGTATTTTCCAATGCTCGCCGGCAACTCGTAATTCGGTCGCGACAAATCCGGACTGATCTTTTCCCAGTGGTCGCCACGATCGCGTGTTTGCCAAAGCGTGTTTCCGGCGAAGTAGAGCAAATGCGGATCGAGCGGCGAAAAGACAACCGGCTCAGTCCGCAACATCCGGAAGTCTTCTGTTTGCACCGGCACGGGCAGTATGTTTTGCGCCTGACCAGTGCGGCGATCGAATCGCGTCAGCTTACCGCCAATGATAATGTCCGGATCGAGGGGATCGGCAACGACGTAACCGTATTCCTCTGCCGCGACCGGCTGCCAATCGCGGAACGTGATCTCGCCTTGACCGCCGCGGCTTTTGATTCCGACCGAGCCGCTTTCCTGTTGACCGCTGTAAAGGCGATACGGAAACGCATTGTCCGCGCTAACGTGATACAACTGCGCGGTCGGCTGGTTATACCAGGAACTCCAGCTCTTGCCGCCGTTCACAGTGACGATCGCGCCCTGGTCCGAACCGAGAAGAATGATGTCGGGATTATTCGGATTGATCCAAACGTTTTGATAATCGTCGCCACCGGGCGCGCCGCGCCAGCCGTCCCACATTTTGCCGCCATCCGTCGATTTCCAACAGACGATGCTCGCCGAGTACACGATCTGCGGATTTTTTGGATCGAAGCGCACCACTGGGAGATCGCCGCCGCCGATTCCAAGTCCAGGCCGCGGATCGTCGGTTGTGCCGTTCCATGTTTCGCCTCCGTCGTCTGAGCGATAAAGTTTCGAGATCGTTTTTGTCCGGACCGCCGCGAACAACGTTTTCGGAGCGCTCGGCGCAATCGCGATATTCGCCTGAACGATGTTGCCCGGCAGGCCTTTGGTTAGTTGTCGCCACGTTTTGCCGCCGTCAGTGGATTTAAAGATACCGCCGCCGTCTCCGTCGAACGCTCCGTTTTCCCACGGTCCTTCGCGCGATTCCCACAGCGCAGCGTAAACAACCTGTGAATTACCCGGATCGATCACCACATCGCTCGCACCGACGTTCTCATTGCGATAAAGCACCTTTTCAAACGTTTTGCCGCCGTCGAGCGATCGATAAACGCCGCGTTCTTCGTTAGGCCCGTATGGATGACCGGCTACGGCGACAAAAATTCTGTCCGGATTTTTTGGATCGACAGCCAACTGCGGGATCTGCTGACCGTCGGACAATCCCAGATGCTTCCACGTTGCCCCAGCGTCAGTCGATTTATAAACGCCGTCGCCGACTGAAAGATCCGGCCGATGCAATCCTTCGCCGCTACCGACATAGACAACGTTCGGATCGGAAATCGAAACCGCGATCGCGCCGACTGATGCGGTTGGCTGATCATCGAAAATCGGCGTCCACGTCCGGCCATAATCCATCGATTTGAAAACGCCGCCATTGACCGGGGCCATGTAGAAAACATTCGGCTGCGATGGGACCCCGGCGATGGCGCGAGTCCGCCCCCCTCGGTAAGGTCCAATGTTCCGCCAGCGCAAAATCGAGTCGAACTCTCCCGCGCGCGTCTGCGTGATCCCCAGAAAAATCGCGAAACCGATGACGATTGCATTTCGAACCGACCGCATAAGCCGCCACTCTCTTCTGCGAATCCCATCGACGCAATTCTGTAGCCGCTGGCGCCGACTGCGGCCTTCTGCTGTGATGGCACGCGTGTCGCGTGCGAGGAAATTGCAGCCGGCACGGCTGCCGCTACAGTTGTCGGCCCCTTTTGCTCCCTTGCTCAAAAGCTCCATGCTATCTGCCATAATTTTCGATCTCGACGGGGTGCTCGCCGACTCCGAGCCGTGGTGGAGTGAGATCGACGCGAAATTACTCGCGGAGCACGGCGTGACGTATCGCGGCGAACACCATCGGAACGTGGTCGGAGTGAGCTATCGGCTGGCGGTCGAATTTTACAAGAAAGCATTTGGCCTGTCAGTGCCTACTGAGGAAATGATGCGGCGTCGCGGCGAGATCGCGACGGAGTTCTTTGCCAACAGGGTCGACCTGTTTCCTAACGTCAAAGAAGTGTTGGAAGAATTGCGCCAGATGAAATTGCATCTTGCCGTTGCCACGAGCTCGGTTAGCGCGTCTGCGCGCCCCTTCCTGGATCGACATCAACTAACCGGATTTTTCGAGATCATTGTTACCGGCGAAGAAGTTGAACACGGCAAACCCGCTCCCGACATCTACCTGTGCGCGGCGGAGCATCTCGGAATCCCTGTTGACGCATGCCTTGTGGTCGAGGATGCGCTTCCTGGCGTCGCCGCAGCCAAAGCGGCAAACATGCGCGTCGCCGCGATTCCCGACCGGCGCTTTGTCGATCCACGCGAGTACCGAGGAAAAGGCGAATTACGTTCTCGGTAGCTTGAAGGAATTACCTGAGCTTGTCCGCGAACTGTAGCCGCTGCCGTTGGCTGCGGCTGGTACTGTAGTGTCACGCGTGTCGCGTGCGAAGAAATTTGCGAGAAAGTTGCAGCCGGCACGGCTGCCTCTACAGCTGTAGCTCCCGTCGCTGCCCACCTCCGCGCAACCCGCAGCTCACTCAAGTTCCGCCGCAAACGGCGTAGCCTTGAGCGCGCAAGTCGTCGGCCAGATCTTTTTCCATTTGAACGGCATGTTCGTACGGCATCGGGTTCAGATGCTCGAACAGCTCCGGCAACAATCGAACACCATATTTCCTCACCAGCCGGGCCGATTTGTACCCGTTCTTATGATTTTCAAATCGATGATCGACCGGCAATCCAGTTATACCGACATAGACGGCCGGTTTGGATGGATCGCGATCGGGGTTGCGCCGCAAGATCGACAGATCCTTCAACGCAGCTTTGGAAAGTAGAACGACGTAAACGTTATGGTGGAATTCGGGGCCAGCTAATCGCTGTCGTTGCCGCTTACGATACATAAATGAGCCGTACCAAAGTTGGCGTGCGACGCTCGACGCGCAAAAACTGCAGCCGCATTTCGTTGGTTCGCGGACTTTATCTTAAGCGCCGGATTACGCTTTCTGCCAACGCGCCAGCTTCGGAATCTTGCGCACAAAAATTCCGGCGACAAAGCCGGGCATTCCGAACTCGACAATCTTTTCGCGCACCCGCGCCTGCATCTCAGTCACGGAAATATCCGGCAGAACAAATTCTCCGTTCTGATAACAATGACTGCAGTACACAGTGTTGCGCGTTCCGTCAGCGTTAGTGCCACCGCCGTTTTCATCCCGTTTCAGCGGCATGCCGCAACTCTGGCAATTCTTGTACGCTTGATTCACAACGTCGAATAGCTACTGAATCAGCTTGCGCGATTGTTGTCGAGCTTCGCGTTTTGAGCAAACGGAGCGTATGGGATCAGTTGGCAACAAACAGGTTTCACGGAGCGAGTGCTTAAGTAAGTCATTTCAGTAAGACGATAAACAGAAGAAGCAATCGATGACTAACGAGTCTGAACACGATGGGCGGACAGATTTCGATTTCCTCATTGGCAGTTGGAACATCCAGCACCGGCGACTGAAGGAGCGGCTTAAAGGGTGCACAGAATGGGAAGAATTCGAAGGCACCGGTAAGGTCCGTCACATTCTCGGCGGTCTTGGCAACCTGGACGAGCTCACAATGAATCGTAGGTCAGGCTGTGTTCAGGCGGTAACGGTGCGTCTCTATAATCCGGTGAGCGGCGAGTGGAGCATCTATTGGGCGACTGATAGCAATCCCGGGAGACTGGATGTGCCAATGGTGGGCAAGTTCGATGGTTCCCGAGGCGAGTTTTTCTCGCAGGAGTTGTTCGAAGGCCGGCATATTTTTAGCCGGTTCATTTGGACCGTGAAAGGTCCGGACGCGTGCCATTGGGAACAGGCATTTTCCGCCGACGGCGGGAAGACCTGGGAAACCAATTGGACCATGACGTTCACCCGGCAGCGGTAAACGCCACCTAATAGTCAGGTAAAACTAAATCGCACGCCCGTTATTTTGCCGTCTCGCGAGTGTTTTTCTTTTTCGCAAGCGCGAGGCGCTCAGTCTTCTTTCGTCGTCTTGCGCGTCTCTTGGCGTTGTCTCTGCCTTTGCTGTTTCCCATAATCACTAAGACTCACCCAGTCGCGCCGTGTCGTCACGTCGTAGTTTCAACGAAAATCGGAACCAATGGAGCGACTGGGGTGAGCGACATGGCCGGTAAAGCCGCGAAGGGCAGCGGTCGAGCGTTGCGGGAGCAACCGAGATACAAACTCGAAGCTTACGAACGTCACACTGAGCGAAACCGAGGCCGGCGTCCACGTCCGCCTGAGGAGGACTGCGTTCCATGCTGAGGCTGTGCCGGAGCGTCCTGAACTTTAGCGATCTCGAACGTCCGAAACAGCTCCGCCAGATCGATCACGTTGTTCGCGGCAGATCGCAGCATGTTCCCGAGATTTGCGGCGACTGATGCGACTTCTACGCGGATTCCGTGTCGGCGCAGCTTAATTGCGAGATAGGCGAAATCGGCGTCGCCCGTCACGAGAATCACAACATCGGGCCGCATCTCCATGGAAAGCTCGAGTGCGTCGATCGCCATCATCACGTCTACGTTCGCTTTGTAATGACCTTCTTCGGCCGGCGCCCCATCTTTGGTCACGACCAGGAATCCATTGGAGCGGAGCCAATGGACAAACTTGTTTTTCTTGTCGCGTTCGTCCTGCCACGTCGGAATGGCCGGTGGCAATCCGGCATAAACCACCATCTCGATCAGATCGCGTTCCGTGTCGGGCCCGGCCAGAAAATTGCGGAGCTTTAACCAGTCCAGTCCGCGCCCCGCGGTCCGGACAGAACTCCCAACATTGGATTCATCCACCAGCACCAACACTCGGGAGCGAGCGTGAGTGTCTGGACTTTTCTTTCGCATCTCGCCGAATTAGACCGGGCGCGCTGCGGTTCCTCCAAAAATAATTGCTAACGCAAGGAGAATAACTGCGACCGGCACAAGCGGTGCGCCTGTGAGGTAAGTGGCTAAGACCAAAATAATGGCGACGACGGCGAGAATTGTTCCAAGGCTGTAGTTCATAGTTTTTATCGTGGGTTTGGCAGATGCTACCGTATCAGGCCCGATGGGAGCAAGATTCTTGAACAGCTGCAAAAACCTGTAGCCGCGTCTCGTTGACCGCAGCCAATTTGTGGAGGCAGGCGTGTCGCCTGCAAATTCCCTGCGTTAGCGACGGCTTTCTTTCGAGCCGATCTCGATCAGGCGTTTGGTGAGAAAAACGAGGCCGGCCATCTGTACCCATTCGGAAACGATGTTGCCCACTACCTGGCCCCATTTGCTCTCAGGATTCATCCACGTAAACAGAAAGGCCCAGCCGATCCCGGTGATCACGATAAATATCAAAAGCGAGTGCCGATACAGAAAGTCGAGCCACGGGGAACGCTTTTTTTCTTTAACCGGTCTGCTCTCCGGCGACCCGACCTCATACAAAAATTTTGTTCCAAGGATAATCACAACCGATCCACTCCAATCGGCAATGGCATTGCCAAAAAATGCCCCCAGATGAGTTTTCGGATCGAGCATTCGATACCCAACCACCCAAACAATGAGGAGGCCGACCGCGACCATGCTTAGAGAATGGCGGTAAAGAAATGAATGCCGATGTCTGGACATGTGAAAATATTAGCAGCCATCAAAATTCTCCCACTGAAAATAGAGATCAACAATTCGGACTCCGAAAATGGCTGCCAGGGCGATCACTAAAAAAATTCAGCTGATTCTCAATGGCAAAGCGGCAGGCAATGACGCGTTCCGTACCGCAATCGTTCAGCAGCGAGGAGTCGGACATCGGATCAAGGTACGACTAACTAAGAAAGCAGGGGACGCCAGGCGGTTTGCGGTGGAAGCAGGCGATGCAGATTTGCTGATTGTTGCCGGTGGAGACGGTACGCTGAACGAAGTAGTTCACGGTTTGATGGATCTCTCGAAGACGGCGCGGCCCGCTTTGGGCGTCGTGCCACTAGGGACTGCGAATGACTTCGCTGCCGGATGCGGTATTCCGCGTGACCCGGAGCAGGCGCTGGCACTCTGTCTGGAGGGCCAGCGGGTACCAATCGATGTCGGTAAGGCCAATGAGCGCTGGTTCCTCAACGCAGCCAGCGTTGGCTTCGGCGCAGCGGTGACCGCGACTACTCCGCCTGAGCTCAAACGTCTTCTCGGCCCTGCCGCGTACACTGTGATGGGTGCGATTCTGGCGATGAACGTCCATCATTATCGTGGAAGGCTCACGTTGCCAGATCGCGAAATTACCGGCAGCGGCCCGGTAGCGATCGTCGGTAATGGACGTCAGACGGGCGGCGGTGTCCAGGTCACTCCACGCGCGCGCATCGATGACGGCTTGCTCGATGTGCTTGTCGTTCGTCAGATCCCGCCAATTGCACTACTGACCGCTGCGCGAGAGTTGCAAGAGCTTTCACCAGATGGCGAGTATATCTCATATCGGCAAACCGCCTGGGCCGAGGTCTACCCTGAGGAAGCAATTCCAGTTAACCTAGACGGCGAACCCGTACGGTTTTCAAATGTTCGATATGAGGCGGTACCGGGAGCGATCCGGTTGGTTGTTCCGCCAAACTGTCCATTACTAACAGCAAACAGCTGAGCATTCATTATCTGTAGCCACGGCTCTATGAGCCGTCCTCCCGGCGATGCTTCGAATAACCCGAACGCCCCGCAGGGGCGTGGCTACAACGTCTACGTCTTATGCCGTAGCCTGCCGTGCTCAGCTTGCCGCCGCGGCGGGCGAAAGCTGGCGGAGTTTAGACGCCACCCATATTTTACATCGCTTGGTCAGGACCGGAAGAGCTTGACACGATGCAGCGAATCACGTAAAAACCTATTGATTACGTGATCCGGCGTCTCAACGCACTTTCGGCCGGATTAGAAAGCTGGTTGAGACAGCTTTAACCGTCGCTGAGACACCGCTTGGCGCGATCTCCAGATTCACCTGGAGCCGCAGAGGCATCTGGTGCGAGGCTGTTTCTGAAGCGCCTCGTGAAGATGGTTCCTCGTTCCGCGCGAATTTGGACCACTCAACTCCAAATAGAAAGGCGCTTATGAAATTCGTTAGTCTCAGACGGAAGCGCTCTCACCGACACTGCAGATCGGACAAACCATGCCGCGCTACATCTGAATCTGTCACCAAACCAGCCTCCGGACCTCATCAAGTCCACACCTACTCCGAGCTTCGGCAACAGATTCACGACGATCTTCGGATCCAACATCCCGAATGGGTTCAGCCAAATGGCGACTGTCCCATGTGCGATGCGTACGAGGCGCGTCTCATGGAATTGCTCCATACGGTAGGGCGGAAAAGATCCCAAGAGTGGGTCGTTGCTCTTCATCGGGCCCTTGAACCGGGACTCAACTGACTCGGCACCGCGGCAGTGTAACGCTCAGGCCACCTTTGTGGCGCGTCTCAAAACTTAGATGCTACGCCGTTCTTCTTCTGCAGCCCGCCTTAGGCGGGTTGTTTGACTGCAGCCTTGACCTTCTTGGATTGTCAACGCGAGTGAATTCCGCCACGATACGCAACAGATGCTCTGGCAGGGACGAAGAGAAAGCGAGAATGTTGAAGATGCTCGCGGATCCGGTGGGCGACGGCTTGTCGTGGGCGGCGGAATTGGCACCGTCGTTCTCGTAATTATTTATCTACTGCTCGGCGGCGATCCTCAGGCGCTGTTTGAGTCACAGCAGGGAGCGCAATTATCGCAACCTGCGCAAGTCGACAGCCAGGCGCCCCACGATGAGGCGTCGAAGTTCGTCGCTGTCGTTCTGGCAGATACCGAAGACGCCTGGCATGCCATCTTCAGGCAAATGGGTAAAGAGTACGAGGAACCGAAGCTGGTGCTCTTCACCGACCAGATTCGGTCCGGCTGCGGGTTTGCCAGTGGCGCGAGCGGTCCGTTTTATTGCCCGGAAGATCGACGCGTTTATATCGATCTCGGTTTTTACCGTTTGCTTCAACAACGCCTGGGTGCAGGAGGCGATTTCGCGGAGGCCTACGTGATCGCCCACGAAGTTGGACATCACGTGCAGAATCTGCTCGGCATTACCGATCGTGTGCAGGCAATGCGCGGACAAGTTAGTGAATCTGAATACAATCAGCTCTCTGTCCGGCTCGAGCTGCAGGCCGATTTTCTGGCCGGCGTTTGGGCGCGTTACGCCGATCGGGTCAAGGGCGTCGTTGAAGCCGGCGATATCGAAGAAGCGATGCGCGCGGCCAGCGCGGTTGGCGACGATAGACTTCAATACAGGTCGCGCGGTTACGTCGTGCCAGATTCATTTACGCACGGCACTTCCGAACAACGCGCCCGCTGGTTTCGCCGCGGCTACGAGACCGGCGATCTTAACCAGGGCGATACGTTTAACGCGCCTTATTTGTAACGCGCACGCTTTTAAAAGTTGTCTGCGCATATCTTCGCTGTAGCCGTTGCCGCCGGCTGCGGCTTCGGACGTAACCGCAGTCCACTGACATGTGATTCGATTGGCGCTATCTTCGCCGCGTATGGAAGAAAGCATCCGAAACCAACTCCCGGGAAAAGTGAAAAGCATCGTGTCCGACAAAGTCACCAGTGAAGTAATCGTCGAGACGAGCATCGGAGAAATCGCGTCGATCATTACCACGCACTCGGTCCAGGAAATGAACCTCATGCCTGGCGACAAAGTCTTCGCGCTGGTGAAAGCAACCAACGTTTCCCTCCGCCGCGCGTGATTGTAGCCCGCATTAGGCAGGTTGCTGACTGCGGCCTTTCTCCGGCTATAGCCGCGTGTCGTTGACCGCGGCAACGATTCAACGGTAGGTATTCGATGTTCGCCATTTTCGTTTTTCGTTATTCATAATCTATAATTTGAAACGATGGCTTCCACCACTTTACCCGGCGGCACATTCAAGCTTGCCGATGATCTGATCCTGACTCGCATGGGCTACGGCGCCATGCAGCTCGCTGGTCCACATGTATTCGGGCCACCGAAAGATCACGACGGTGCGATCACAGTCCTGCGCGAGGTCGTTGCGCTCGGAATCAATCACATCGACACCAGCGATTTTTATGGGCCGCATATCACTAATCAACTGATCAAAGAAGCACTTCATCCGTATCCAGAGCAGTTACGTATCGTCACCAAGGTCGGTGCGCGGCGGGACGCGCAAGGAAATTGGCCCAGAGCGCTCGCGCCCCACGAACTCCGGGAAGCTGTTGATGATAACCTCACAAACCTCGGGCTCGACGTCCTTGACGTGGTGAATCTGCGGGTTGGTGGCTTGGACTCACCGACGCCAGGCTCGATCGCGGAACCGTTCCGTGTACTCGCGGAAATGCAGAGAGAGGGTCTGATTAAGCACCTTGGCGTAAGCAATGTCACCGCCGAGCAAATTGCCGAGGCGCAATCGATCGCTCAGGTGGTGTGCGTCCAAAACTTCTACAACATCGCCAACCGCCGGGATGACGCGCTCATCGATTCCCTTGCCGACCACGGAATTGGTTATGTGCCGTTCTTCCCGCTCGGTGGTTTTACACCGCTGCAATCCGAAACATTGTCGAACGTCGCCGCTCGTTTAAATGCCAGGCCAATGAGCGTGGCATTGGCCTGGCTGCTTCAACGTTCGCCGAATATTCTGCTCATTCCCGGAACATCATCCGTGGAACACCTGAGAGAGAATGTTGCTGCCGCTGGGCTTCAATTGCCTGATGAGGCAATTAACGAATTGAATGCCATCGCCCGCTAAAGCGTCACGTCGCATCTGTAGTGGCAGGCGTGTCGCCTGCGATCTGACTGTAGCCGCTGCCGCTGACTGCGGCGTTCAACGAATCACCACGTGCGGGGTGACGCCCCTCTGCTACTTTGCATCGATATGCGACAATTGGTTTTTGGGTTGATTCTTGGGTTGGCGTGCTCTGCTTTTGGGGAGCAAACGGTAGCGGATCGGGTAGCAAAGCAGAACGCGCTTTTTGAGGAGTATTATCAAGCCGGGCTTAAGAATTTTCCGGAGCGGGCAACATCGTACGGCGATTACCGTTACAACTCACAGCTTGGACAGGTTTCGCTCGCGGAAATCGCCCGGCAACATGCGGAAAACGATGACTTTCTCGCTCGACTAAGGTCGATCCCGACCGATGGCATGAGCGAGAACGACCTGTTGAGTCATCGCATCCTCGAAAATCAGCTGGAGCGCGCAGACGTGAACTACGAGCTGAAGAATCACGAGATGCCGGTGAACCAGCAGAACGGTGTGCACACCCGGTTGGCCGATTTGCCGAATGCGGTGCCGTTTGATTCCGTCCCGCATTATCAGGATTACATCTCCCGGTTACACCAGATCCCGCGGGTGCTGGAACAGACGACGGAGGTGATGCGGCAGGGCGAGAAGGATCACCTGATGCCGCCCAAGCTCGTACTCGAAAAGTTGCCTGGCCAATGCGACGGCATCATCGCCGCGAACCCGTTCCTTGAGCCGACCAAAAAATTTCCGGCGGAATTTTCCGAGCAAGACAAGAAACGCCTGACCGACGAGATCACCAAGGCCGCTAACGACGATGTGCTTCCCGCTTACCGAAAGTTCGCCGAGTTCCTGCGCACCGAGTACGATCCGAAAGGACGAACCGAGCTTACGATCGAAAGCCTCGCTGACGGGAAACGGCGTTACGCCGAAGCGGTGAAAACGATGACCACTGTCAGCGTTCCGCCCGCCGAGATCCATGAGATCGGGCTCAAGGAAGTAGCGCGTATCACCGCCGAGATGACCAAGCTGGCTCAGGGCCAGGGATACAAAGACCTGGCCAGCTTCCGGGAGGCGATCAACAACGATCCCAAGTGGAAGCCGACCAGCGAGCAACAGATTCTGGATGACTACAAAAAATACATCCATCAAATGGAGCCGAAGCTGCCAGAGCTATTTGGATTGCTGCCGAAGTCGCCAGTCACGGTGGAACCGATCCCTGACTTCGCCAAAGCCGCCGCGACCCATTACGTCCAGGGCACGCCGGATGGGAAACGTCCGGGTCGCGTCGTGGTCGCAGTTTCTAACCCCAGCAAGCGTACCCTGGTCGACGACGAAGCCGTTGCGTATCACGAAGGCGTTCCCGGTCATCACCTGCAAATCAGTATCGCCCAGACGCTGGAGGGATTGCCGAAGTTTCGGTTGCACGGTTTTTTAAGCGCGTATGCCGAGGGTTGGGCACTCTACTCCGAAGTGTTAGGCAAAGAGATCGGTTTTTACCAGGACCCTGTGTCTGACTACGGCCGATTGAGCTCAGAAATGCTTCGCGCTGTCAGGCTGGTAGTCGATACCGGGATCCACCACAAAAACTGGAGCCGGCAGCAGGTGATCGATTACATGCACGCCAACGACATCAATGACGCGCTGGCGCAGACTGAAGCGGACCGGTACATCGCCTGGCCCGGGCAAGCGCTGGCTTACAAGATGGGTCAGTTAACCATTCTCAAGCTGCGCGATGAAGCGAAGAAGCAACTCGGAGAAAAATTCGATCTCAAAGCATTCCACGACGAAATATTGAACGGCGGCGCGATGCCGTTAGACCTGGTGCAAGAAAGAGTAGAAGAGTGGATCAAAGATCAAAAGTTGAATGGAGCGACTGGGATGAGCGACCTAGAAGGTAAAGTTGCGAGGGAAGCAATGAGTGAGTGTGGCAACGAGCGAATTTCAATGGAGCGACCGGGGCGAGCGACATGGCCGGTAAAGCCGTGAGGTAACGGTCGAGCGAGCGGGAGCGAACGAGATACGATCAAAGATCAAGCCGCGCAAAACCAACAAGCGAAAACCTGAGACTGAACATTAGATAGCTTGAATCATGTCCCTCAGAGGCAGTCAAAATTTCGAGAACAGGTGGGATGTACTAGCGAGGGCGTCACGGCTTTGCGTTTGCTTCTGACCTGTTGTGCGTAGAGGCGCCCAAGTTAAAATTTACAGATGCAACGGCGGCAACTTTCGAGGCTCGATGAATGCCGCGATTGCGTGTGCCTTGCGCTGCGCACAGCGGCGCGGCGCATTACACAGGGATACGACAAAGCGCTTGCTGGAACCGGGCTGCGCGTCACCCAGTTCAGCTTACTCGTCACGGTCTATCACTTAGGCGCGCCTTCCATGAAGGTTCTGGCTGGAATGCTCGACAGCGATCCCACAACTATCACCCGCAACGTCCAGGGCCTTGTCCGGCGGCGACTACTCACGCTCTCCCGCGGCAGGGATTTACGCGAACGTAATGTGAGATTGACCAGGCAAGGCGAGACGGTCCTCCTCGATGCGTTGCCGAACTGGCAGAAAGCGCAGGCCGATGTCGTCTCCAGCCTTAATCGCACCGAACTGGCGGGCTTACGTGCGCTTCTGGAGCAGGTGGGCCGCCGAAACGGAAACGCCGTACGAAAGCGGGTTCGCCGGGCGTCGTAAGAGCGCCTTCACGGCTGGCGATAAAGCAACAAAAAAGAGGGCTTGCATCTTTGCCGGCGGATAATAGTTGTATATACAAGTATGATGGCAGTTGATCCGGTCTCATTGCCGTTTTGGCTTCAGCGCGGCACAGCGTTTGTCATCTTCGCCGCCGCAGTTTTCATGATCGCAGCGCATACCGCCATCGCCGCCATGGCCGCGCAACGTACGTCTTCGAAGACCAGGATTGCAGTCCCGTTCGTTGTCGCAGGCTTCCTCGCCGCTTGGCTGGCCGTCGCCATTATCGTGGGCGATGGCGCGAACTTCCCTATTTCGCTGGAATCACGTCGCCCGCTCAGTGGTCTCGTCGCACTGATTCCGTTCCTCATCGCCGTCATCGCGCTGTTCGCGTCGAGAGCCATGCGCGCTATTAATGCGGCGACACCGAGCTCCTGGCTGATTGGTATTCAGACATATCGCGTTGCGGGCATCATGTTCGTATTCCCTTTTCTCACCTATGGAATCATACCACCCGGATTCGCCTGGCCGGCTGGGGTTGGCGATGCACTGACGGGAATCTTAGCGCCGGTCGTCGCATTGTTGGTAGCGCGCAACCGGCCACGTGCTAGGCAATGGGCGGTGGCGTGGAACCTTTTCGGCACGCTCGATCTGATCGTCGCTCCAGCTACAGCACTTTACTTTCAGGCCCAAGTTCTCGGCATTTACCCGATCTCACTCGTCCCTCTGTTTCTCGGTCCGCCACTCGGAATCCTTACCCATATCCTATCGCTTAAGAATCTCGCAGTCACCAAAACGCTCCGTCCCGACACAAGCATTCGTCAGTGCGAGTGATCATGGGTCCGAGCCGTGACTGGGATTAAGTGCGATGGAAGCAGCGAATGAGCGGTGTCGAGAAATCTCCAATTGTTTATCTCTTCAGCTTAAAAATAGAGTAAGAGATGTCTCGACTTCGCTCGACATGAGACGAGTTTGGATCATGCAAGAGACTCCATCACCGCCGAAGCCGACTCCGCCGAGTCCGTCGCCGACGCCAACGCCGCCACCTGAGCCGTTACCGCCCAATCCGCCAAAGCCTCCGATGGGAGGGTAGCGCGAATCAGGGCGAGGTGACGGTGTTGGTGCGCCTCAGGGACCCGCTGGCCACCAGCCACTGGCGATCTTCCCTCTGCAACGTCTCGTAGTTATAACGGATCAACGCTCAACCAAGTCGACCGCCAATCGCCCCCTAACGAATGCTAACGGGTACGGAACGGCGGCGCTAGCTGTCAGTCGCCAGGGGCAATGCAGACTCCGCCAGGATATGATCGAAGCGGGGATCGTCCCGAAGGTCATCCCACATGGGATTCAATTTCAAATCGCCGTGGTTCAGACCAAACGGCAGTTTCACCAATTTGCCTAACTTGTCGAAAGCGCCATCACGATCTCCCGTCATAGCCAACACTTGCCCGAGCCGCATCTCGCACATGGGACCGGCCACTGCATCCACGCTCGCCGGCAGTATATCGGCGGCCTGACGCGCGTGACGGAGTGCCTCTTCGTTCTGGTTGAGCCCAGCCTCGGCAACTGCTAGTTGACCAAGGAGGTTGGGGTCATCTGGCCGCGGCCCGAGCGCAAGTAGTGCCGTGCGCTTCGCCTCCGCATTGGCCTGACGCTCCTCGTCTACCTTACCTGCTGCATGAGCAATTGCTGCCAGGGTGAGCCAGAAATCCGGCATTCTCTTTGTCTCGTCCGTCGCCTTCGCGGCGAAGGCCTCCGCACCACTGTAATCTCTTTCTATTAGGTAGAGGAAGAGTCGCGCGGCCTGATAATCCATATCATTCTTATTCTGGATTGAGTCGAGCGCGGCATGCGCTTCTTCTACATTCCCCATTCCGAGTGCCACTTCGCTCTTCACCAACAAAAGTCCCGTCGGCTTTGCTCCGTGCATGCGCGCGATGGCTGCGTTCGCCACGCGCTCGGAATCGCCGAATCGTCTCAACCCCGAATACGTCTGTGCGAGACTGGTAGCGAGCGACGAATTCTGAGGATCAAGCTCAACCGCTTTTTCGCCATCGCGAATCGATGCCGCAAATTGCCCCAAACGGCGTTCGACCAATGAAGCCAGGGTAAAGAACTCAACTTCATGAGGCGCGGAAGAAGGGATACTCGATAATTCCTGCTCCGTCCGGCGGTAGTCGCTCAACCCATGATAATAGTATCGAGCAAGAGCAAGGCGTGCTTCTTCGCGATTTGGCTCGAGCCGCAGCGCTGTCTCCGCTGCATCTTTCGCGGCAGCGAGATACTGCGGCGAATGATCCTCTCCAAAACGGTACTGTAAGACGTAAGCCTCATTCAGCAGGCAATAGGCGAGAGTGAACTTTGGGTCGCGAGCGATCGCCCTGTTGAGAAGAGTGATCGCTACGTTCCAATTCTCGCGCGGAATAGTTCCACCTTCACCGCGCAAAGCGGCGCGGGCGCGGAGATAAAGATCATAGGCTTGCAAATCCTGCGTGGGTTGCCTCCAAATCTCGGCCTTTTCGCCGGTGGAGAGGGTTGCTTTGAGTTGGGCTGCGATCGTCTGCGCGATTTCACTCTGGAGGGCGAAGATGTCCTCCAATTTGCGATCGTATTGCTCCGCCCAAATCTGGCTGTCCGTCTGGGTGTCGATGAGTTGGGCGTTAATCCGCACGCGATCGCCCGAAATCTGCACGCTTCCCTCCAACACGTTCGCAACGCCCAGGTCGCGCCCGATCTGCTTCATGTTTCTATTCTTCCCCCGATAGGGTGCGACACCACTGCGGCTGATGACCTTCAGATCTCCCACTTTGCCGAGATCGGTCAGAATATTGTCCTGAACACCATCGGCAAAATAGGACGGAGAGTCGTTGTTACCCAGGCTTTCGAAGGGCAGGACTGCGATACTTTTCCGGCTATCCGAGGCTGGTGCACTGACTCCCCGCGCGCGCATGCCCGCCGCCTCGCGGGCATTTTGTTGAGACCGAGCCCAAAACGCAAACAGAACTCCGGCCAGCACAATCACGACAGCCGCGCTCGCCAGGAGACGTGATCCATTTCGCTTGACCAAACACTTCGCGCGATAGCCAAGAGTAGGATGACGCGCAACAACCGGCTCTCGCGCGAGGTGGCGGCGAATATCATCCGCGAGATCTGCTACTGTGGCATAACGCATCCCAGGTTCCTTCTGCATCGCGAACAGGACGATCGCGTCCAGATCACCGCGCAACAGCCGTGCGGTTTGCGCATCAGCAGCAACCGCACTGGGCGGCGGCGGAATCTGCTCACCTACGACCAGAGCCAGTTCCTCACGCGTGGGACGGGAAGTGGAAAATCGGTGCGGCTTTTGGTCGCTCAACATTTCATAGAGCAGCGCGCCTAACGAGTAAATATCAGTCGCGACTGTTATCGGATCTCCTTTCGCCTGTTCGGGCGAAGCGCAAATGGGCGTCAAATGTTGCTGTGACTCGGCAGTCAATTGCGCCGCGTCTTCGTCTTTCGCCAGGAGCTTGGCGATCCCGAAATCGAGCAGCTTCGGTTCTCCTTCGGCCTTCGCCAGAATGTTGCTGGGCTTGATGTCGCGATGAACAACCAGATTCCGATGCGCAAATTCTACCGCGGCACAGATCTTCAAAAACAACTCGAGTCGTTGACGCGTCGACAACTTTTGCGCGACTGCAAAGCGAGTCACCGGTGCGCCGACAATGTAGTCCATGATGAAGTAGGGCAGACCATCGTCGGTTGTGCCCGCATCCAGTAGCCGCGCGATATTGGGGTGATCGAGCCTGGCCAGGATCTGGCGTTCCTCTCGGAAACGGCGCAGGATCTCAGCCGTGTCGGCGCCTCGATTCAGTATCTTGATCGCAACTTGTTTTTCAAACTGACCATCAGCACGCTCTGCCAGGAAAACCGTGCCCATCCCGCCGCGGCCAAGTTCACGGACGATGACATACGCGCCTACACGCTCTCCGCCGCGCGGTGGTCCTTCCTGCCAGAAAGTGGAGGCTGCGTTCTGGGCGCAATCTTCGAAGCTGTCGGTGTGCTCCCTAAGAAGCGCCTCCGCTTCGGCCAGAAGCGACTCGGCCTCTTCGAGCAAATCCGTATCTTGACCGCAGCGTTTCTCCACCAGGGCAATCCGCGCCGCTGAAGAGTTTTCTTCCAACGCTTCGCCCAGGATGGTTTTCAAGCGATCCCAGCGTTGCGGATCGATGTTCCCTTGCCCGAATTGGGTAGTGTTTGTGGCCACGGAGAATAACTAATTCGCAGATAGTTCTCGCCGAAGCCAAATTTTCGCCAGGGTCCAGTCCCGCTTCACGGTGGCCGGCGAAATTTCCAGTAACTCGGCTGTTTCCTCGACCGTCAGCCCGGCGAAAAACCGCAGTTCGACGATGCGCGCCTGCCGCTCGTCCAGAGTTTCCAGCGCCTGCAATGCCTGGTCGAGCGCAGTCACATCAATTTTGCGGCTATCGTAAAATTCGAGAGTAAGTTTTAAGGGATCCGCACCGCCGCGTTTCAAACGGTGTCGCGCGACCGCGTAGTTAGTCAGCGTCTGTCGCATCACCCGCGCGAAGATTCCGATAAAGTGACTACGATTTTGCCAGACAAGATTTTTTTCGCCAATCAGGCGAAGGAAAGCCTCATGCACGAGCGCGGTCCGCTGAAGAGTATGAGCGGTCCGCTCGCCCCGCAGAAAGGTCTCGGCCAGACGACGCAAATCATCGTAAACCTCCGGCATCATCTCGCTGATCGCGGCGGCCTCGTTGCGCTCGGCATGATTCGCCTCATGCACAAGAGGCGGATTCAACGGCGCCGCCGGGGACGGCATGGGCCTCTCGGTGCGAACCCTTGCCATAACGGCAAAGCCTAACGCATCTCGTGCCGAGGCGTCCAGCCAGAGCTCATCGCCTGGCGCATCGATGCCTTGTCGCAGATCTACAGCGCTTCGCACCACAACCGGATTGATACTGGAATTCTTGCTATGTGGACAGGACCGCCCATTCAAAATGGGCGGTCCTACATCTGCGCCGGGCTCAGTGCCGGCCTCAATCTTTCGTTGGCGAAGATTCAGAAAGATTATGGCGTAGCGGCATCGGTCGGTCAGAAGTTACTGTCGGTTAAGTTTGGGCGAGCCCAACGCCGCATCCGCTTCTCGCACGAAGCCGTGAACCACGTTGTTCGGATCGAGGAAAAATCCGGTCACCGCCCCGTTCGGAGCAATGCTGTAAACGTTCGGACCCTGGCCTGGCCCCGTGCCAGCGCCCGGAACGTCGAACTCAACGAGCGCGCCGTGCCTATCGCGGACAAAGCCGTGATTCACATCTCCCGCGTCAGTATACCATCCTGTGATCGCTCCATTCGAATTGATTCCGAAAGGAAAGGTACCTTGGAGTGGGCCGCTGCCCGCGCTTGGAGCATCGAACGTGGTAAAGACGCCATTTCTACCCATCAGGAAACCGTGACTCACATTGTCCGCATCAATGTAGTTTCCCATGATGTTTCCATTCGGAGTAAAGCCCCCGCCAAAAGTACCTTGGCCCAAGTCCGTGCCCGCGCCCGGAACATCGAATGTAGTAATGACGCCTTTCTTATCCCGAAGGAAGCCGTGGTTCGCATTGATCCCGTTATCGTAGAATCCTGTGATCTCCCCACCTGGGCTGATTGCGAAGGGAAACGTACCTGGGCCGACTTCGGCACCCGGCACATCAAATGTGGTAAAGGCGCCATTCCTATCCCTCACGAAACCGTGACTCACGAGGGCTGAGTCAGTGTACCATCCCGTGATCGCCCCGCTCGGGTTGATGATGAGGGGGCTCCAAGGAAAGGTGCCTTCGGGAAATGGCCCCGTGCCCGCGCCCGGCGCATCGAAGACCGTAATCGCGCCTTGATTGGAGCGAACGTAGCCGTGGACCGCACCGGCTGAGTCATTGAACCATCCCGTAACGGTCCCGCTCGGGTTGGTGGCGTAGGCCCGCGTCCCCTGGAAGGCGGCTGTGCCCGCACCCGGCGCGTCGAAGATGGTGAAACTGCCATCCTGAGACCGGACGAAACCGTGCCGCACATTGTTCGCGTCACCGCTGAATCCTATGATTGTCCCAGACGGGTTGATGTTGGTGGCATAGGTGCCCTGGAGAGCGCCCGTGCCCGCACCCGGCGCGTCAAAGGTGGTAATGGTTTGCGCACAGATCGGGGTGGATATTGCCAGGGCAACCAGGATGATTGCCGCCGGCACAAGCTGGAGTTTCCTTTTTGCAAAATAGAATGGGTTCATACTCTATAATGCAACAACGGACCGCAAGCCGGCTCATTCGCCTGTCAACGGAGCTGACGGGATCAGCGACATCGCCGGTTACGCCGCGAGATAGGGGTCGAGCGCAACGGGAGTTGCTGAGATACAATGGAGCTGACGGGATCCGCGACATGGCCGGTTACGCCGCGAGATAGCGGTCGAGCGCAACGGGAGTTGCTGAGATACAAATGCAACTGTAGCCACGGCAGAGCCTGCCCGCCGTGGCGGGTGAGCCGTCACTCAACGCTCAACTATTCGCCTGGTTTGCGTCATTGTGTTTGCGTCTGATCTGGTAGCAGATCTTGGCCTTTGACGCCCGGCGTGCCTCTTTGCGGCGAACGATTGGGACCGTGTCCTTGGCGAGCAGTTCTGTACGTCGGCTGAATTTTTTAACTGCAAGGTTACATGGGAGCAGGAACGCACTAGGTGCCTGCAGACTGTCAACGTTCATGGCTCCTTTTCCTCGATAAAGTTTTTTGAAGGCGGGATCGGTGCGCAACGGGTCCCAGAGGGGATCGAGCCTTAAAAGTGCGGGCGTGATAGGCGTTGGACTGTAGAGCCAGCCACCATAGGGCGTTTGTAACAATCGTGTGAAAATTGCAACCGCATGATCATTCTCGCCAATTATCATCTCAACCAGCGCCAGGTTCTCTTCGAAAGCGGGCCCCGAGAGCCGATCCTGGTTGGTCGGCGAAAGCATCATTGCACGCTGCGCTTCGTGGAGGGCTGAGTCCTTCTCGTCAAGCACGGCGTAAGCGACGGCCAGCGCTGCCGCAACGAAGGCGTTGTCTGGTTGATCCTTCTTAAGCGACTCAAGCGTGTTGCGCGCTTCTTCAGCGTGAGTTCGTGCTGATGCGGTGTCGCCAGCTACGTGATGGGCCAGGGCTACCCCCACTTGCTTGCTGCCCCTCTCAATCCCAGCGGTAAATGGCAATCGAGCTTGTCGGCCCTGCACCCATCGGATGCCCTCAGGACTTCGTTCGAATCTCAATTGGGTCAGCTTAATTCGAACAGCCACATCCGAATTCGTTTGTGTATTTACTTGCGCGAGCCATTTAGCCGCTTCTTCCAGATTACCTTCAGCCTGATAGATGCTGGCTTTCAATGCCATTACAGACAATTCGTTAGGGAGAATATCCAGTACCGATCGTAGAGCTTTTCCGCTTTCGAGAAGTGTCGAAGCGCGGCGTGGGTATATGCCACTTCCGTCAGTAACGCTGTATTCCGTGGATTGAGCGCCAAACCTCGTTCCCAATAGCCAACGCTTTCATCCCAGTGTCCCTCCTTTCGCGCAATTGCCCCGAGGGCGTATAAGACTTCGCTGTTCCCCGGCAACATCTGGCTGACGCGTCCAAATGTGGCTTTGGCCAGTCCGTAATCGTGCAGCACCCAATATTGATAATAGCCGGTGAAGAGCACAGTTTCCGGCGAGTCAGGTTGCAGTTTTTGCGCATTTTCTAAAGCTTGCTTGGCTGCATTGCGGCGAGCGGCAGTTGTGTCGCGGCGGTTAGAGTAAAGAAGCGCGTGCAGACCAGAAAGTCGTGCCCAGGCGAGCGCAAAATTCGGGTCCAGCCGCACCGCCAGGTCATAAAAATCGATTGCTTTGAACAAGCCATCACTCGAGTAATTGCTCGCTTCTTCAGAAACGAGCCCGCGCAAATAAGCGTCGTAAGCTTGCGAGTTGTTTGTCGGCGTAGCAGCCAACGCTTGCTCCTCACGACCGGTCAACTTTGCTTGCAACGACTCCGCGATTCCTTTAGCGATGTCGGTCTCGACGCTAAAGATGTCACTCAACAGTCGGTCATACGTCTCGGCCCAGAGCTGCGAGCCGCTTTGCACGTTAACAAGGTGAACATTGACTCTCACCTGATTGCCTGCCTTCTGGACGCTACCTTCGAGGATGTTCGCTACACCAAGCTGCCTTGCGATTTCAGAAAGATTGCCCGGTTGGCTCTGATATCCCTGCGTCGAAGTGCGCGAAATCACTTTCAAATCTCCAATCTTGCTGAGCCGTGTCAGGACTTCTTGTTGGACCCCGTCGGCGAAGTAAGCGTTGTCCGGATCGCTGCTTAAGTTTTGAAAAGGCAGGACTGCGATACTTTTGCGTAAATCCAAGGCTGGTGCAGTGACTCCACCCGTCGGCATGCCCGCCGTTTCACGGGAATTTTGTTGAGATCGAGTCCAAAATGCAAACAAAACTCCCGCCAGCACAATCACGACAACCGCGCTGGCCATGAGACGTGATACATTTTGCTTGATCAGACACTTGGCTCGATAAGCAACAGTAGGACAACGCGCGACAACCGGCTTCCCCTGGAGATGGCGGCGAATATCATCTGCGAAATCCGCTACTGTCGCATAACGCATTTCGGGTTCCTTGCGCATCGCGAACAGGACAATCGTGTCGAGATCGCCGCGCAACAGCCGGGCGCTTTGCGCATCAGAAACAACCGCGCTGGGCGCCGGCGGAATCTGCTCACCTATCACTGAAGCCAGTTCCTCATGCGTAGGACGAGCGGAGGAAAACCGGTGAGGCTTTTGGTCACTCAACATTTCATAGAGCAGCGCGCCTAACGAGTAAATATCGGTCGCGACGGTTATCGGATCCCCTTTCGCCTGCTCAGGCGAAGCGCAGACAGGTGTCAGACGCTGTTGTGCCTCGGCAGTCAATTGCGTCGCGTCTTGCTCTTTTGCCAGAATCTTGGCGATCCCGAAATCGAGCAGCTTCGGCTCACCTTCCGCGTTCGCCAGAATGTTGCTGGGTTTGATGTCCCGATGAACAACCAGGTTCCGATGCGCAAACTCCACCGCGGCGCAGATTTTCAAAAACAACTCCAGTCGTTGACGAGTCGACAACTTTTGCGCGACGGCGAATCGGGTCACTGGTGCGCCGATGATGTAATCCATGATGAAGTAGGGCAGACCATCGTCGGTCGTGCCTGCATCGAGCAGCCGAGCGATATTCGGGTGATCGAGCCTGGCCAGAATCTGGCGCTCGATTCGAAAACGGCGCAGCACTTCGTCGGTGTCTGTGCCCCGCTTGAGTACTTTGATCGCGACGCGCTTCTCAAATTGTCCGTCGGCGCGTTCGGCGAGATAAACGGCTCCCATGCCGCCGCGTCCGAGTTCTTGGACAACGTTGTACGCACCCATTCGCTCGCCAATTCGATCGTGTTCGTCGCGCCGGAGGCGTGTCGCTACGATCTCTGCGAATTCTTCGAAAACACTGGTATCGTGGGCGAGTAGTTTTTGAGCTTCACGCAGGAGTGCGGTGTCACCGGCGCACGATTGTGTGAGCGCTGCCTGTACGCTCTTCAGGAGAGGTATGCTCCAACACGTCGGCAAGAATACTTTTCGAGCCGCTGCCAGCGTCACTGGATTTGATCTAATTCGCGTCGTGCTTGGCTTGGTGTTTGGGTTCACACGGAGTTTCACATTATCAGTCGCATAACCGGTTACGGAGCCACAACTTTGCTGTTACCCAGTCCCGTTTAACTGTCGCCCGCGATATTTTAAGCGTAGATGCAATTTCATCTGCGGTGAAACCGGCGAAAAATCGCAGCTCAACAATTTGGGCCTGCCGCGGATCTTCGATTTCCAATTCTTCCAATGCCTCATCCACTGCTACGAGGTTGAGGTCACGCTCATGCGCAGAAATCCAAGGCCTCATCTAACGGCAATCGCACCGCTGATGGCCCGCCCCTTTTTTGCCGTGCGCGCGTTCTTCCGTAACTAATCAGAATACGGCGCATCGCACGCGCAGCGAATGCAATGACATGGGCTTCATTGCGCCAAGCATGGTCTGGCCGCTTGAGCACGCGCAAGAAGGCTTCGTGCAGAAGCGCAGTTGGTTGCAACGTATGATCCGAACGTTCGCTTCTCAGATATTCCGCAGCCAGGCGGCGTAGCTTTTCGTACGTTGCAGCCGATATCTCACCATTTTCTGAACCACCGTTCGCATTCGCTTTCCTGACGGAAATTGGCGGATGTTCGACCACCACGGGATCGCCTGCCATACGGGGAAAAGGATTGTAATCCCAACGCGATATCCCGTCCAGTTCACTAATTGCTGAGTCTTTTCGTCGGATTTGTGGCTTATCCGTACGTGTATACCTCCACCGGCTCGTGCCTGTTTCAATCTGTCGTCGGCGATGATTCAGGAAAATTATCGCGTAGTTGCATTCAGGGAGTTACGGCCGTTCAAATTTGGCCAAGCCCAGCCCCCGATCCGGTTCGCGCAGGAAGCCGTGATTTACATTGTTCGCGTCGGAGTAAACTCCGGTCACGGCCCCGTTCGGAGCAATGGCCCCCCAAGGGCCGAAGTCCCCCGGAACGTCGAATTCGACGATGGCGCCGTGCCTATCGCGCACAAATCCGTGATTCACGTCTGCACTGTCAACATACCATCCCGTGGTCGCTCCATTCGTATTGATATCCCAAGGGAGCGTACCTTGATTGAAGCCCGTACCGGCGTCCGGAGCATCGAAAATTGTAACCGCGCCATGCTTATCCAGCAGGAAGCCGTGATTTACAACGTCCGCGTCAATGAGGACTCCCAAGATGGTTCCATTTGGAGTAAAGCCCCCGCCATACGTACCCTCGCCGGGGCCCGTGCCTCCGCCCGGAAGATCGAATGTGGTGATAACGCCCTTCGTGTCCCGCAGGAAGCCGTGGACCGCACCGGTCCCGTCAAAGTAGAATCCTGTAATCTCTCCCTTGGGGCTGATTGCGAAACTTTGCGTGCCCTGGTCGGCTGCTGTGCCTGCACCCGGCGCATCGAACGTGGTGATAACGCCATTGTCATCGCGCATGAAACCGTGAAGCGCGCCCACCGAGTCAGTATAAAATCCCGTGCTCGCCCCGTTCGGGTTGATGAGTTGGGGGCTGTTAAAAGGAAAGGTGCCCTGGCCCGGCCCCGTGCCTGCGCCCGGCGCGTCGAATACGGTAATCACGCCTTGATTGGAGCGAACGTAGCCGTGGGCCACATTCGCGGAGTCAGTGAAGTATCCTGTAATCGCCCCACTCGGGTTGACTGAATAGGCCCGCGTCCCCTGGCCAGGTGCTGTGCCCGCACCCGGCGCGTCGAACATGGTGAAAACGCCATTCCGAGACCGGCTGAAACCGTGTCGGACACTGTTGGCGTCACGGCTGAATCCTATGATTGTCCCAGCGGCGTTGATGTCCAAGGTACTTGTACCCTGAAAGGGGCCCGTCCCCGCACCAGGCGCGTCAATAGTGATAATGCTTTGCGCACAGATCGGGGTGGATGCTGCCAGGGCGATCAGAATGATTGCCGCCGGCACAAGCTGCAGTTTTCGTTTTGAGAAATAGAATGATTTCATACTTGTTAAAGCGACAACAGGCCGGAAAAAGGCTCATTCGCCTGCGCGCCCTGTAGCCACGGCAGAGCCTGCCCGCCGTGGCGGTGAGCCGTCACGCAACGCTCAACTACTCGCCTGGTTTGCGTCATTGTGTTTGCGTCTGATCTGGTAGCAGATCTTGGCCTTTGACGCCCGGCTCGGCCTATTCGACGCTCATCACTCTGCAACGCAAACGTTATCTTTTTATCTGTATCAATCGCCGGGCCGACGACAACCCGAAAGGATGCTGCGCGTCCAAGGACTCGGAAGAAGTGTACAAAGCGTTGAAAGAAGAGGTTGCCGCGCGTGGACTCGCAAAGCTAGAGGCGCGCGTCTGCACGTCGAGCTGTCTGGATCAATGCGAGACCGGCGTAACGGTTTTAGTGGAACCGGATCACTTTTTTTACGGGCGTGTCACGGTGGCCGACGTCCCGGAAATTGTCGACGGAATCGTGAGTAATCGTCGCGTCGAACGGCTGGTGCTTACCGTGGACGATTTGGAAAAGGCTTGAGAGTTGTAGTGCGGCCGCAGCGAGTGAATGGAGCTGAGGGATCGCCGACATAGAAGGTAAAGCTGCCGAGGGTAGCAGCGAGCGAGAGTGGGTAACGAGCGAGTTTCAATGGACTCGTTAAGGACCAGCCGGTTCAACGGCTTGTGATTACCGCCAATGAGCTCAGCGTCGCCGCGGCGACCGCAAAAAACTGAATGGAGCTGAGGGGATCAGCGACATAGAACACGTCGCGATTGGGAATCGCGCGGGTGGACGGCAACGCAGCTAGGTAGCTGGCACAAGCACGGGGCAGTGCGAGTGATCAAGGTAAAGCGACAAGGGTAGGAGCGAGAATGGAGCCGCGGGGACGCCTGCGACATAGATGGGCAAACCGAGAGGTCGAAAATGGGCGGGAGCCCATGAGTCAAACCGTGGGCAGGGAACGAGTTTCAACCCGCTGTCGCTGACTGCGGCCTCTCTCTGCGGCTCTGCCCGAAAACAATCGCCATGGAAGTTGCTGGCTCAGTTTTCGCTGTCTCGCGAACGCGATATCGCTAACATCATAGCCTGATGAGTGTGCAAGATTCTGACGCCACGATGGCTGTGTTCCTCGACCTGGAAAATATCGCGCTGGGCGCGCATGACGCGGACTTTCCCGCGTTCGACATCCGCAAGGTGCTGGAGCGCCTTCTGCTCAAGGGCCAAATCGTGGTCAAGAAAGCCTACTGCGATTTTGAGCGCTACAAGACGTTTAAGCGGGGGCTGCACGAAGCGGCGTTCGAGCTCATTGAGATCCCGCATGTGCGCCAGTCCGGCAAAAACTCCGCCGACATCCGCATGGTCGTCGATGCGCTCGATCTCTGTTACACCAAGAGTCACGTCGACACCTTCGTCATCATTAGCGGCGATTCGGACTTTTCGCCGCTGGTCAGCAAATTACGCGAGAACGACAAGACGGTCATCGGCGTCGGCGTTAAAAGGTCCACGTCCGATCTATTCATCAGCAACTGCGACGAATTCATCTATTACGACGATCTCGTGCGCGTGGAGCCGGCAAAGAAACGTCCCAGCGTTGCCGCGACCGCGCCAGCAGCGAAAACTGGTAAAGATCATCGACCCTCAATCGACGGAGCGCTCGATCTTCTGAGGAAAACTTTGGAAGCGCTGCGCGCCGAGCGAGGCGAGGATTATCCGATCCGCGGTTCACTCATGAAACAGGCGATGAAACGTCAGAACCCCGGTTTCAACGAGCGAGCGCATGGGTTCCGTGCCTTCAACGAACTCCTCCTCGAAGCGCAAAAGCGTGGGCTGCTAAAGCTGGAGCGCGACAAACAAGTCGGTAGCTACATCGTCCACGCGAGCGAGTAACCAGGCGCTCACCGAACTGCCGACGTTCGCTCCCCCTTGTTTTGGCCTGTCGGCTTAACCTTTCTATCTCGCTCGCATCCCTGCGGCTCCATTCGGCGAATCTAAGTCTCGCTCGCTTTCGGCGGCAGAAGAATCATCAGAGCAAATTGTAAAGTGCCGATGGCCAGTGGAAAAATGACGGCGGCATAAAAGAGCCAGAAAACGCCCGAGACCAGAGCATTGTAAAACTGCGATAGAATCACCGCTGTGGCCAGGCCCCCAACCAAATAAAAAAAATAGCGATAGACTCCCATGTCCTTGATTACCGTCGGCCCTAGTTCTGACAAGCGTCGCCAGCTCAAAAAACCAAAAGGAAAACTCAAAAGGAGCGAGAACCCGCTGCACCAGTTCCAAATGCAAAGCGGGGTCGGTTTGATTGTCATCAAGAGCATGCCGAAGAAACAATCGAAGAGGGGGACCAGGGCATTGCCGAGCAAAAGCCACAGGCGGAACTTATCCCTGGGCGACCACTCGTGCAGCGACTTGCTGCGAAACGCCACGACGACTCCGGCAAATCC
This sequence comes from uncultured Verrucomicrobiae bacterium, assembly GCA_963836455.1. Lineage (GTDB taxonomy): Bacteria > Verrucomicrobiota > Verrucomicrobiia > Chthoniobacterales > UBA10450 > Udaeobacter. The sequence continues at coordinate 83,632 of CAWIJH010000011.1, read as the reverse complement.
GGCCAGCGCCACCGCGATTTGAGCGGCGGTCGTCAGGGCTTCACCTGGTTCCATCGCTTTGGATTAGATAGGATTCAGCTCCCGCGAACAAACACGAAATCAGGGGAGCGTTTTGCCGTTCGGATTTATGTCGAAGCGAGTATCCTGTAGCGCGGCTGTGTCAGCCGCAAGCCTTGCACCGCGTCAGATCCTCGGCGTTACCGCTGGAACAACACCGGCCCGAGGTAGCGATCGTACGCCGCCAGAATGGATCCGGAAAATCGTGCGTGTTCGTCTTTCATATTGGCACTTCTCAGAAACGAAACTTCACTTCGGATTTCTGCACGTTCTTAACGCCTTCTTTCGTCCCGCTTACGCTTTAACGTTTCAACCCTTCAACGATTCAACGCCTCAATTCTTTCCTTGGGTATTCCTCGCTATTAGGTCAATGTCTGCGATTGGTTTCATATGCCACTTGAGCCTTGCCCCGCCTGCGGCTACGCGCTTTCCATCGTCGATCATCATTGCCGTCATTGTGCTACCGCATCGCGGCGTGTTCCGTCGCAGCCCACGAAACACCTGCAGCAAATAATTATGGCCGTGGTGGGAGCGTTAAGCGTTCTCGTTTACTTAATCTTCTTTCGCTAACGAAACGGCGAAGGCGTCTCCTGTTTACTTCTTTTCCGGGAACTGCATGACCGCTTCGGCGATGCACTCCCATTTGCCATTGCGCTCCATCCAGGTATCCACCCAGGCGTAGCTGCGGCTAAACTCTTTGCCATCCTTATCCTTTCCCTTTTCCGTCGAGGTGCCGCAAACGGTGGCCAGGTTCGGCGCATAGACGTGAACATCCATTTTGTCGTTCTCCGATGAGCTCAAGGTGTCGGTTTCGTTTTTTATCTCATCGACGAGCTGAGACTTGGTCCGATGTTTCCCTTTGGAATTAAATCCGGCAAAGTCGTCCGCTACCATGTTCCCGATCGCCGCGTGATCCTTGTTTTGCAGCGCCTTGGCCCAATCGTTTTCCATCTGCTTGAGCTTGGCCGTGATTGCGCTCGAGTCGGCAGATTTTTCCTGGGCATGCACGCAAGGCGCGGCCGCGACCGCGAGGAGTGTGATTACCAGAAGTGGCGTGAATAATTTCATAATAATAACTTTTTAAGGGTTGAATTTAGGGCAGCTCGTCTCGAACCAGAAAACCCTTTCAGGGCGGGCTACATCGAAGTGAGCGCTTTAACGCGCGTGTCGATGCCAGCAGCGTGCTGTCCCGTGGCTCGACCGTCAAGACAGAACGGGCTTGGAGTCGACAATGGAGTTCGCGGGAGCGGGCGACATCGACGGGAAGCCCGAAGGGGTGAGCGAATGGGAATTCGTGAATCAATCTCCTCCGCCGCTTTGTCGAGATTCATTGAACGCGCAATTTTGGTAAGTTCTCCGAGCCGGACTGGCATTAACTGCGAGGGAAGCAGCGAGCGAACGGAGCCGCGGGGACGCGAGCGACATAGATGGGAAAACCGAGAGGTCGAATGTGCGGGAGTACATCGAGTCAGTGCGGGCAACGAGCTAGATACAAACGGGAGCGATACCGGCCTAACGAAATTTCAATGCTAAATGCCGTGCTTAGCTTGCCGGCCGTGGCGGGCCAAGACTTTCGGAGTTAAGACGCGACCCTAATTTCTTCCCCTCCTGTGCAATTGCTTCAATATTTATCGTTCCTACCAGCAATTTTTCGCGGGTTACTACAGGAACTTCGCCGATCTTTGCGTTGAGCATCATTTGCTCCGCCTCCGCAATCGTCTGGTCTTCGAAGCAATAGGCATTGTTTTTTTCGATGTATGCTTCTACCGGTTCTGTCTTGGGGTCGTGTCCGAAACCACCCACGTTCCGGTTCATTTTGTTCTTCGAGAGGATACCCAATAATTCGCCGCATTGATCGACTACAGGTGACGAATCGGTTGCCTGCGCCTGCATTTGGTCTAAAGCCGCTCTTACAGAAACCTTATTAGAAATGCTCTTCGCAGGCTCGATGATCTTCTTAACTGTGCGGGCTTCGAAATTCCCGCCTCCGAAGTAATTAGGTTTTATCTGGTCCATAGGCTTAGGATTCAAAGCGCGAATCCTGCCCTAAAGCGCGAGATTCGGTTCCCCGACACTTTCGGAATCGGGTTGTTGACGTGCACGTATTCGACCTAAGCCTAACCGAGCAATGCCAGCCCTTCCTTTTGGAAGAGTAACTCCTGGCAAATCCGGCACACCACCGTGCAAGTCTGAACAATTGGAGAAGGATTTGGGATTGGAAGCGAATTCTCTCAGGCATGCTGCGCGGCTAATAATTTTCGAGATCATGATCAAACGCCGCCCTCTCAATTCGCTTCCCTTACCCGACCCGACCCACGCTTTGTGGATCGGGTCCGATACTTTCCCGATTTAACTTAGGCTTTGGCGCCGAACGCTACCGGATTCGGGATGTTGCTGGTTCCCGCGCTAAGGCTAAGGAATGAATCCAACTGGCTCGCGATTGGTGTCGGCAATTTGGTTTTCAAGAAACCAAGCGTCATTTGCACAGACTTCTGCGCGTTTTCCTGACTGATTCCAGTTTTCTGGACGATCATGTTAATTAGTTCTTTCATAATGCTGCGAAGATCGCTCTCTTAACATGCTCGTGCGCGCAACATCTTGCCAAGATTGGACCGTTTCTTGCACGCGCCTCGTCAAATGGAGCTGATGGGAACTCTGATGCTACTTCGCTGGCTGGATGATCCCGTGTATCTCGGCCCAGTCCCAAAGCGTTGCGAACTCTGCCGGCGGCTGTTTGTGCGTTCGTCCGAAATGCGCCTTGTGTTCCCCTAGCATTTTTCCAAACGTCATTCCATCGGCTCCGACACGATTCGGATCGGCGCCGCGCTCGAGCAGTGCCAGCGCATCCGCATAAGCGAGCTTGTCGTCGAGTCCCATTTTCGTGCGATAAAGCAACAACGTATAACCGGCGGAATCCGACGCGCTCTCAGGCATCGTGGAATTGACATCGACGCCATGGTCGAGGAGCAGATCAAGTCGCGACCTCGCCTGATCCGGGTAGTAACCCAAATACCAGTTCTTGAGAATCATCGGCTCACCGAACTCATTGCGAGCGTTCGGATTTCCACCCGCGTCCAGCATCGCGCGGAGAACGGGCGCCGACGCATGCACCGCGTTGCTCATTGCGAAGGAGTTACGCTTGTCATTGGTGTAGTTCGGGTCCACGCCGAGCGAAAGCAAAGTTCTAACAGCCTCGGCTAATTCCGGGCGCTGCCACGCCTGCGTCACCGCGAAGTAGAGCAACGTCGTGCCGTCGCGTCCGGGCTCCTGCAGATTCGGAAGCGCCTTCGCTGCCGCGCGAATTGCGTCTTGATCGTTCTTTACGATGGCCTGCGCGACTGCAAACAGCGCCGGCTGCTCGCCAAAGTCCCATTTCCCCGAGCGCTGCTCCTCCCGTATCTGGCGCTGGTGTTTCTCGCCTCTTTCCATGGACACAAAAACGGCAACGAATAAAAAGACCACGGCACCGACGGCGAGCGCCAGGCAGATTCCGACGATTAAAAGGATTTTCTTGGTCACATCGTGTCTTAGCGTTTCCGATTGTCTGCTATTTGGATAGCCATCGACCCGCCTAAGACGGGCATCGCGCTGATTAAATAGGATTCAGGCGAAACGGACAAACGCGAAGTTCGGGGTTCTCAACATCCTCTTTGGGCCGCTTCAACGCTTTAACGATTCAACCCCTTCAACGTCCGCGAAGCGATGCGCGAGCTGTCGGTTTTTCTTGAATCCAACAGGTTTCTGCCGGCATCCTTATAAAAAGGTGGATTATCTGAATCGGCTCAATTGTAAACGCCAAACGGCTAACCGTTTCCTGTTGTACCTTGGTGCGACTTGGAAAGTAGCCGATCTCCATGTCTCTCCTGAACAGCAACGTCGGCCTGGTCCCAGCCAGTGCCTGGATCGTTAGATGTGCATTGGAACGAAGGCGCTCAAGATTGCAAGGCAACTCCACAACCGCCTCTTCAAGTTCATGCCTACGACCCGCAAACATTTATCCTGCGGCAGAGTCCTTGCGCTGACTTCGAAGCAAATTTTCTCTATCTGCTCATCGGCTCCGACAAAGCGCTTCTAATCGATACCGGCGCCGTCGCGGACTCGAAAGAGATGCCCCTTGCGAAAACGATCCTGGAACTATTGCCGGATAAGGACCAAAAAAAGCTTCCACTCCTGGTGGCACATACCCACAGGCATATGGATCATCGCGCCGGTGATCCTCAGTTCGCATCTCTTCCATCGGTCCAGGTTGTGCCCATAGATTTGGAGGGGGTTAAAGCATTTTACGGTTTCACTGATTGGCCCAACGGAATTGCTCACCTGGATTTGGGTGGCCGCACTGTTGACGTAATTCCGACGCCCGGGCACAACGAAACCCACCTGGCTTTTTACGACAGCAGAACCGGGATTCTTTTTTCGGGAGATTTTCTGATGCCGGGCCGATTGCTGATTGACGACGCCGCAGCGTACCGCAAAAGCGCGCTGCGGGTTGTCGATTTTCTGAAGACCCGCCCACTCAGCTACATCCTGGGTGGGCACATCGAGTTAAATGCGGCAGGACACGCCTACCGATTTGGATCTCATTACCATCCCAATGAGCATCGGCTCGAGTTGGCGAGAGAAGATTTAGCAGCGCTGCCGGCCGCCTTTGAAAACTTCAATGGCTTCTATGCGCGACATCCGAATTACATTCTTACCAATCCCATTCGCAACCTTGTGGCGCTGGCAATTATCGCGGTTGCGGTATTGATTTTCATCGTGTGGGGGGTGCGACGGTTGCTGCGACGCCGACGGCGTCGATAGCGAGCGCAAATCACAACAGGAAGCCCAAGTTTCAAAAGCGAGGGCTGACCTTATTCGCATTCTTTTTATTTAATGAGGCCCGTTACTGCGGCGAGGACGAGGGGGGAAGCAGAATCCATCCCAGCATTATGTGCACACGCATATAATTTCTTAGAAAAGTCTGATCGGCTTTTGGCTTCCACACTTTATCCACCTGGAGATCTACGAAGGGAAGAAACCGATGTCCAACTGCAGTGTGGATCAACGAGGACCGAAAAGACAATCTCGTTCCTTTAAACGGCTCGCATCGGTCATCGCGGTTTGTAAGAGCGAACGCCAGAAAAAATCGAACTCTGAGCGCTGACCAGTCAACCAGCTGTACCCGCTGACGCTGACTGGGGCAGACCTGTCTCCAAGCGGAGGAACTGAGTTTAGTTTTATGATTTCCGTCCGTTTGCAGATTACCTTTTCAAACCTTCGGCAGGGAACCAATCAGCCGGGCTATGCGATATTCTTGCGTGAAGAGTCCTTTTCAACGCTCCTGCCCACCACCATGGCCGAAGGTGCTGAGCGCGGCGGCTGTTGGCGGAGCGGCCACGCTCTTTCTCGCTCGCAATTTCTTTCCTTCAGAAAAGAAAATTCATCACGAAATCATCACCAACTATGCGGTCGGAGACGATGTCTTTGTGCGGACGATGGGAAATCTTCTGGGGCCACCCTTACTGAAAGGCAACAAAGTAACCGCCCTCGAAAACGGTGACCAAATTTTTCCCGCCCTCCTCGATGCGATCCATTCCGCGCAGCGGACCATCACGTTCGAGAACTTCCTTTTCAAAGAAGGCGAAGTGTCCGATGCATTTGCCGAAGCACTGGCGGAGCGCGCCCGGGCCGGTGTAAAAGTGCATTTTCTGCAAGATGCTCTGGGCTGCGATTGCCTTCGTGGCCGCGCCATGAACCTGGTGCGCCAGGCCGGCGTGCAGCTGGAAATCTTCCGCTTTCTGAATGTGACAATCAATTTCCGCACGCATCGCAAACTTCTCGTGATCGATGGGCGGACTGGTTACCTCGGCGGGACAGGGATCGCAGACGACTGGAAGGGCGACGGGCGCACTCGCGGTCGCTGGCGTGATTCGCATTACTGTCTGGAAGGTCCTGCCGTCGCGCAGATGCAGCAGGCGTTCATTGATAACTGGCTCCAGACGCGCGCGGAGCTGCTCCACGGTGACGAGTATTTTCCAAAACTGGAACCTGCGGGGGACGACATGTGTCAGGTCTTCAAGAGTTCGGCCGGCGAAGGCTCGGACAGCGCGCGCTTGATGTTGCTTGTCTCGATCGCTGCCGCCCGTCACCACATTCGGATCGCGAACGCCTACTTCATTCCGGACCGACTCTGCATGCGAACCTTGCTCGATGCGCTCCGACGTGGAGTGAAAGTAGAAATCATAACGCCTGGCCCCGACATTGACGCGCGTGTGGTTCGAGCGGTGGGCAAGACACGTTGGGGACGATTGCTGGAAGCAGGTGCCCGCTTCTATGAATACCAGCCCGCGCGTTTTCACTGCAAATATCTTCTGGTGGATGATTGCTGGGCGTCTGTCGGTTCGGCGAATCTCGACAACCGCTCCTTGTCTCTGAACGAGGAAGCGAACTTAAACGTGCTCGATGAGAAATTTGTCGCTGCACACACGCGCGTCTTCGAGGAGGACAAGAGTCACTCCCGCGAGATTACGCTGCACGATTGGCGTCGGAGACCCTTGGGCGAGAAGATCAGAGGACGGATCGGATCGCTGCTCGCCTCGCAGATGTAAGCGGCAAGGCCATGCTGAAGCAGAGATGACAAACGAACCCACCGGGCAGCGATTACGTGTCGCCACCTACAACGTCCACGGTTGTGTCGGCATGGACGGGCAACGCTCGGAAAGCCGCATCGCGGAAGTGATCGCGAGCATGTCGGCTGACATTGTCGGCTTGCAAGAACTGGATCTCGGCCGGCCGCGTTCGTCGCACGCCGACCAGGCGGCGCTGATCGCGACGCGGCTCGGTTGGAAATATCATTTTCATCCGGCAATGCGCAGCGGAGAGGAGCAATACGGCAACGCTATCGTAAGCCGCTTCCCGATTGAACTGAAACGCGCCGACGAGATGCCCGGTACGCCTCCTTGGTCACTGCCGCGAGCAGCGGATCGCGATCTGGATACGAGCGGAAACCGATCTCGGTCCGGTGCACATTATCAACAGTCATTTTGGTCTCGGCCGCACCGAGCGCAGGTTACAGGCGAAATTCCTCATTGGACCGACCTGGCTCGGCTCTGTTCCACCAGACGAACCCGCAATTTTACTCGGTGATTTTAACAGCGTCCGAACCTCGCGCGCTTACCGGCTCATAGGGACGCAACTGCGCGACGTGCGAAGACTCGTTAGACCGCGGAGGGCGTTCCGCACTTTTCCCACTCGTTTGCCTTCCCTCGCGGTCGATCACATTTTCGTGAACCCCGCCCTGTCTCCCGTACAGCTCAACGTCCATCGCACGCCGCTCGCGCGTCTGGCGTCAGATCACTTTCCACTCGTTTGCGAGCTAGCGCTCAAACTCGAAGTGGGCCGGAGGACGTGAATCAACATTTCGGAGCTGTCGGTGACTGCGGCGGACGCGCCGGTCGAATCTGTAGCCGCGGGCGCTGACCGCGGCAGGTTAATGTTACCGGATAGATGCACGCAATCCGGTCTGTAGATTCAAATGTCCTCTGGCTGAAAAGCGATCTCGAATGAAATTGCGTCTGAGCGCATATTGCTGAGCTAGACCATCCAGGTCCTCATCCACGACAGACAATCACACCGGCCATTCAGCAGAAGTAAAAATGCATGTCGTGCGCGATGGCTCGAAGTTGCAAGTTTCGCAGCTGGGCCCTGATTTTCTCTTGCTGGACGAAGCTGATGATTTCGAAGGTCCAGCACAAGTGATTCTCTCCGTTGATTGACGTGGAGTCGCGATGTCCAACTGCAGTCTGGATCAACGAGCACCGAAAAGACAATCTCGTTCCTGTAAACGGCTGCGTCGCTGATCGCGGTGAGCGCAAACAACTGTAGAGGCGGGCATGTCGCCTGCGAAATCTGTAGCCTGCCTGCCTGCGATGTTCTACTTTGCCGCGAGCGATTTCCGTCGACGAGTAATCTCCGCCAGGCTCCGCAGCGAAGTGTTTACTGCTTCAGCGTTTGGAAACACTTTCGCGACGTCGGGCTCCAATACGACGACGTTACTTCCCCGGGGCATAGCGGCGCGCGTATTTTCCTCGGACGCTTGCGAAAAATCGTACTCTCGCAGCATCTGATTGTTCTTTTCACGTACCTTCTTCATAACTCCGCCGTTCTCGTCTGCTGGCGACTCGCGCGCTAATCACGCGGATATTGTGGCCTCAACCTGTCACCACGGGTTCATGTTGAAGCAGCAATAAATCTGCTCGCTCGAATTCCGTTACCGCAATCGTGTTTCCCTTCGAGTCGAGAAACTCCACTTCATAAACATCAGGACTCAACGCCTCAACGACCGTTCCGACCTGCCCCGTGACTAATCGTTCCTTGTCAACCAGCAGCGCGACGACATCGAGAAGTTTTAACGGTGTATTCGGCATAGCAATATCTATATCACGTAGCATGTTACTAATCGAGGGAAGTCCTCTCCCTTTCGAATAATCCAAGCACTCGGGACTCGCGCGGCCTTGCCTTCGCGAGTCAATCCAAAATCGATTACATAACGCTGTCCATAGTTGGTTTTTCTTCCGATCCGGCAGTCTTCACTCTTCGCAACCTCTGGCAATTTCTGACGCAACCAGTCTGCGTGATCAGATTTCAAACTTAACGCATCTGCAAAAACGCGAGCCTTGTGTTTGCCTTCCTCGTGCTCAGCGCTAAGCGAATAATCGCGCAGCTTGACGACGTCCACAAAAGCACGGTCCGCGTTTGGCAGCTTCATTGTTCGATTACTCGCGGCTGCCTCGTGTGCGTACGATTAAGGTGTACCGCGACAGAAATTTGAGGTCACCCGTCCATCATAAGCCGCTTACGATACTCGATATCAGCACCTGTAATGGGCCGCCGCGGCGACCGCAAAACAGCTGTAGCCGCTGGCGCTGACTGCGGCCTCAACTAATCACTCGAACAAGTTCTTTCGTCCTCTAAACAAAGAACAAACTAATCCCATGAAACACATCCAGCTCAGTGTTTCAGTCGAGGACTTGAGGAAACGGGAATTTCGAAATAGAACACGTCGTGCTGGGAAGCCGACGGATAGACGGTCAAGCCGCGGAGGGTTGCGGTGCGGAGCTGGGCAAGTGGAGCATCAACACGTCGTGCTGGGAAGCCGACGGATAGACGGTCAAGCCGCGGAGGGTCGCGGTGCGGAGCTGGGCAAGTGGAGCATTAACACGTCGCGATCGGGCATCGCGCGGGTAGACGGCAACGCAGCTAGGGTAGCTGGCACGAGGTCGCCGCGGCGACCGAGTGATCAAGGTAAAGCCGCGACGGATAGCGGCGAGCGAGCATTCTGCCGCCGACCGACAGCAGCAGCCACAAAGTTGAAGCGCAACTTAACAGTCCGGCGCGAAGTTAATTTGGTATGAAATTTCTCCGGATTTGTGCAGCGATGTTCGCCGCTGCTTGCTTGGTTTGCGGTTGCGCCACGCGTGCCATCATCGTCGGTCAACCGCGGCCGCCGATAAGCCCCGAAGCGGTGCGCGTCTACCGAGTGCCGCCGCGGCATTTTGAGCGGATAGCGATCATTGATTCCCCGGCGGGGACGAGCTGGATTTTTCCTGATCGACCCTCAATGGAGCTGGGCATCTCCCGCTTACGGGAGCAAGCGGCTGCGCTTGGCGCAAACGGCATTTTACTGCAGCAAGTCTACGACGTCCCCGCTGGCGGGTTATCTATTGGCGTGGGCGGTTTCGGTTCTAGTGGGCATAGCTTTTATGGCGGTGGCGGCGACGTTGGCGGACCGTTGATTAACCATCGGGTTCAAGCTGCGGCCATCTACGTGCGCTGATGTAATCACATCCAAGTCGCTCCACATTGGGGCCGTTGCCTTGCGTGACCGGCGAACAACCCGCCTGCTCGCGAAGAATTTCGGTGCTGTGAATGGCTCCGGTTCCCGGTTTCTTTAAAATACGGACGATGATTTTCCAATATTTCACGCGGGCGGATCGTGTTCTTTTGCTCTCTACAGGGCAATGACAAAGTGATTGAACCACGAGCAAGCGGGCGAATTGGACGCTGTCGATACGACAACCTATTTTCGACGATATGATGGCAAACGAACAACCGAGGAAAGGGATTTCCGAGATAGAAGGTAAAGTCGCGAGGGTAGCGACGAGCGGGCGCAGGGCGCGAAGCGAGTTTCAACCGTCCCTTAGTCGAGTCGCAGATCGTGAAAACCTTCCATTGTTGCTCGACAAGGCGCGGCAGTTTGCCGGGCAGTACATCGACAGTCTTGAAGAACGTCCGGTTTTTCCCGGCGAAAAATCGCTGCAAGCGATGGATGCCCTGGTTGAACCGCTCCCCGAAAATCCGAGCGACCCATTCCTGGTTCTCGATCAGCTCCAGGAAATCGGCGCGCCTGCTGTCGTCACTCAAACAGACGGCCGCTACTTCGGTTTCGTGAACGGCGGAATTCTTCCGGTCGGGCTCGCCGCCAGATGGATGGCCGATGTCTGGGACCAAAACACTGCGCATTACGTCATGTCGCCGATCAATTCGCGTCTCGAAGAAATCTGCGAACGTTGGATCGTCTCGTTACTTGGCTTCCCCGAAGAAACCGCAGCCGGTTTTGTATCCGGAACAACGATTGCCAATTTCTCGGGCCTGTGTGCCGGTCGCAACGAATTGCTTCGTCGACGCGGCTGGGACGTTGCCCGCAAGGGTCTTTACGGTGCGCCGAGGATTAGTGTCGTCGCCAGCGCCGATGCGCACGCAGCGGTCCACAAGTCGATTTCGATGCTCGGACTCGGATCCGAAAACGTCGAGCTTGTTCCAGTGGACGATCAGGGACGCATGCGAGCTGATCAAATGCCGAAACTGGACGAAGCGGCGTTAGTCGTCACCCAGGCCGGCAACGTAAATTCTGGAGCGATCGATCCGATCGGCCAAATTTGCGAACACGCGCACGCTTCAGGCTCATGGGTTCATGTCGACGGCGCATTCGGCCTTTGGGCGCGCGTGTTGCCATCGATGCGCGAAACTTGCGACGGCATTGAAATGGCGGACTCCTGGTCGCTCGACGCACACAAGACCCTCAATGTTCCCTACGACAGCGGCATCATTGCCTGCCGGCATCGCGAAGCATTGATGAGCGCGTTCAAGGCTTCGGCCTCCTATTTTCAGTGGAGCGAACACCGTGACAGTATGAATTTTCGGCCGTCGATGTCCGCGCGGGCGCGTGTGATAGAACTCTGGGCCGTTCTCAAGACCTTGGGCCGGCAAGGAGTCCGACGTTTGGTCGAACAGCTTTGCGAAAACGCGCGAAGCTTTGCCCGGCTTCTATCCGAGCAAGGGTTTCAGATCCACAACGATGTTGTTTTTAACCAGGTGCTCACTTCATGTGATGACGACGCCCTCACGAGAGCGACGCTACAAAACATCCAGCGTTCCGGTGAATGCTGGTGTGGCGGCTCAACCTGGCATGGAAGAGCGGTGATCCGAATCAGTGTTTGCGATTGGGCGACGACGCCAAAACAGATCGAACGCTCCGTGCGCGCTTTCGTGAAAGCGCGAGCTATGGCAGCGCGCTGAACACGTCGCGATTGGGAATGGAGCTTTTAGGCAAAGCGACATAGAAGGCAGAAGGTAAAGCTGCAAGGGTAGCGAGCGAACGAGTGCGGGCAACGAGTGAGTTTCACATCGCGGGGGTAGACGGCAACGCAGCTAGGGAATGCAAGTCGGCTCGACCTGGCGCAAGCACCGGGCGGTGCGAGTGATCAGTGTTCGCATGCCAAGACGCTGCTTTCGGCTGTGCCAGCCACGCTGTAGCCGCTGTCGCTGACTGCGGCCTCTCTCTGTAGCCTGTCTTAGCCGTGTCGCCGACTGCCGTTTACCCAAAGCTTGCTCGCTGCGGCGAGCGGCGGGCAATAGCTTGAATATTTATCATTCCTACCAGCAATTTTTCGCGGGTGACTACAAAAACTTCGCCGAGCTTTGCGTTGAGCATCATTTGCTCCGCCTCCGCAATCGTCTGGTCTTCGAAGCAATAGGCATTGTTTTTTTCGATGTGTGCTTCTACCGGTTCGGTCTTGGGATCGTGTCCGAAACCACCCACGTTCCGGTTCATTTTGTTCTTCCACAGGATACCCAATAATTCGCCGCATTGATCGACTACAGGTGACGAATCGGTTGCCTGCGCCTGCATTTGGTCTAAAGCCGCCCTTACAGAAACCTTATTAGAAATGCTCTTGGCAGGCTCGATGATGTCCTTAACTGTGCGGGCTTCGAAATTCGCGCCTCCGAAGTAATTAGGTTTTATCTGCTCCATAGGTTAGAGTTTTGCTGAAAAGTCTGGGTTCATTGTTCGCAAAGCTGGATTCAAAGCGCGAATCCTGCCCTAAAGCGCGAGATTCGGTTCCCCGAAACTTTCGGAATCGGGTTGTTGACGTGCACGTATTCGACCGAAGCCCAACCCAGCGATGCCAGCCTTTCCTTTTGGACGCGTAACTTCTGGCAAGTCCGGAACACCACCGTGCAAGTCTGGACAATTGGAGAAGGATTTGGGATTGGAAGCGAGCGGACATGCTGCGTCGCTAATAATTTTCGAGATCATGATCTAACGTCGCCCCTCAATTCGCTTCCCTTACCCGACCCGACCCACGTTGTGTGGATCGGGTCCGATATTTTCCCGATTTAACTTAGGCTTTGGCGCCGACCAATACCGGATTCGCAGTAAGGAATGAATCCAACTGTGCCACGAGTGGTGCCGGCAACTTGGCTTTCAAGAAACCAAGCGTCACTTGCACAGACTTCTGCGCGTTTTCCTCACTGATTCCAGTTTTCTGGACGATTACGTTAATTAGTTCTTTCATAGTGCTGCGAGGATCGCTCTCTTAACGTGCTCGTGCGCGCAACATCTTGCCAAGATTGGACCGTTTCTTGCACCCGCCTCGGTGAACGGAGCTGATGGGATCAGCGACATAGAACGAAGCCGCGGGCGATAGGCGCAGAGCGTAGATGAGGGAGAACTAACGATTTCGAGCTGGACGCCTGCTTAGTTACCCGCCATGGCGGGCGAATGAGCGATGGGATGAGCGACATAGAAGGTAAAGTTGCGAGGGAAGCAATGAGTGAGTGTGGGCAACGAGCGAGTTTCAACATTTCCAAGCTGTCGCCTTATCTGCTTGCGCCCACTTGAAAAGCGCGCGCAAAATTGGCTGGTCGGCTAATGCTCGAATTGCTAATCGCGAAATTTCTTGAGCCGCACTCCGTATTTCACTGAACCGCTTCACGGGAATTAGTGCTTTCCAGTGGGATCGTGCAGCAGCGGGCACGGGCAATCGTCGAGCAACGCGATAATTTCTTGCATCGGCAACGCATGAGTTTCTCGCTTGGAGCTGATGCTTTGTGGTACGAAGCTCGGCAAATTGCCGCTCGTCTTGACGTTGTTCGCGAATCTTACGACCGACGAGAGCTTTGAAGCTGTCCCTGTCGCGACCGATTACGAGAAGCTTATCCCAATTCATAATTTTTACCTCCCCGCTAGCTTGGCGTCGGGCGTTAAAATTCGCACCGTCGTGAAGTGCGGATGCGTTTGTGCCCACTCAAGCGCTTTCTGTTTGCTGCCGAAAAACCGATCAATGACAATGGCATTACGCTCGGCCGGTTTCCGTCCACACGAGCGCGCGGCTTTGCGATTGATTACATCCGGTCCAGTGTCTACGGCGACACACTCCTCCGCATCGGGAAAGACAACCCTACTGCCATAGGGAATTCTCTTTGGATCAACGGCGCAATGTTCTTCGCGCAGTCGTGTACCGTTCCAAGCTGCGTTCTCGCCTGAACCTTCCCCATGCCAGTAAACCGTGATGCGTGCCAAAGTTGACTGCTCACTGGCAAACAATTGGCACGCCAAGAGCAACATGAATCCGACTGCTGTAACTAACCCTTTCATCTTTTCCGCCATCCTGGGCCGCCGCAAATCGGAAATGTGCCAGAGGAAAAGATGCAGCAGTCTCTATATAAAATTCGTAATTGCGTCACTGTTTGGTCCCGTATCGCCGTTTGTCACGGATCGAACGCGGCCAGTGATTAAGGAATTTCTACGCCGCGTTTGGCACGATGAACTGTAGGGCGTCTGTGTCAGACGCCGCGGTTTGCTGCGTCTCGCACCGCTTCCCGCGGGCTCGGTTCACCGAAACGCCAGGATCACAACCAGCCACGCAACTATGGTTCTGCAGCCGGGACGACGCGCGGTTTGAGAGCGTCCTGCATAAAGGCGGCAGCGTCGTTGCGGAATTGCAGCAGCGACGGGTGATTGATGTACATCATGTGACCGGCTTCATAAAACGTCATCCGCAGATTGTCACGAATGCTCGGGTCGAGTTGCATTCCGTGCAGCACGTTCTGGGCCGCGTAATAGGGTGTGGCCAGATCGTAATAGCCGCAGCAAACCCACAGCTTCAAATAGGGATTGCGGCTCATCGCCTTGCGCAAGTCTTCGGCGACGTTGAGGTACTTGTTCTGCGCCACGTTCGCGTAGTTCCACGGGCGCACATCGGCGATCATTTCGTAGGGCAAATCGCTCTCGAACTTTAATTCGCGCCGCAAGTAGTCGTTCATCATCGCACTGTACGGGCCCAGGACGGCTTCGTAGCTCGGATCGAAATCGTACTCCTCCGTGCCCGGCTCATAGCGAATGCCGGTGAAACGTGCGTCGTAGCGGCCGATGGAGCGGTTTTTATCTTTGAGCAAATCGAAGAAAAAGCGGCGCGCGGGAATCCTGAAATTCCATTGTGCGATCGTGTCTGCCGGTAAGCCGGTGAGCCGTGCCAGATTTTTCGCGAGTTCTTTACGTTGATTTTCCTCGAGCCGATCCCCGCGATTGAGCGCGAGCAGGTATTGGTTCGATGCGAAATTTTCACTTTCGCGCATTACGTCTTTCAGCGGTTTGCTCTGCAAATCCGGCGGCAATCTTTTGTGGTACCACGCCGCAGCGCTGTAACTTGGCAAATAGAGCGGATACGGTCGGTCGTTGCCCGGCGCAAAGCGTATCGATGAAAAATCAAGGACGCTGGACACAAGGATGATGCCGTTGACGTAGAAACCGTAGCGCTCCTGCAGATAATCACTAAGACCCGCAGCGCGCGTGGTCCCATAGCTTTCGCCGATGATGAACTTTGGCGATGCCCAGCGCGCATTGCGTGAGGTGTAAAGCCGGATGAAATCGCCCACGCTGGCGAGGTCTTCCTTAAACCCGTGAAACTGCTTCGGGTCTTCACCCGGCGCGCTGCGGCTGTAACCGGTGGAAACGGGATCAATGAAAACTAAATCGGTGGCATCGAGCCAGGTCGCCTCGTTGTCTACCAGGTGATACGGCGCGAGCGGCGCTTCGCCGCGCTCGGTCAGTTCCGTGCGGCGCGGTCCAAGCGCGCCCAGATGCAACCACACGCTCGCGGAACCCGGCCCGCCGTTGAAAGAAAAGGTAATCGGTCGCTTGCCCGGATCGTCTCCCACGTCAGTACGCGTGTAGGCGACGTAGAAAACCTTTGCCTTTTTCTTCGGCTCGTCTTTGCCGTCTTTCTCTTTGGCTGCTTCTTTCGCCGGTGTGGGTGATGACTCCGGCTCGCGTCCTTTCTCTTCTTCGCTCTCTTCCGGCTTTTTCTTCTTCTCGCTGTAATCGCGCATCACCATGTAACCCGCCGTCGCGCGGTAACGGATCGTTTTGCCGCCGACGGTGAGCGTGTGCTCGGTCACACTCGGCGGCGGCTCTTTTTCCTCCTCTTTGTCCTTATCCTTACCCTTCTCTTCCTTGTTGTCCGGCGTGGCGGTTTCAGTGGGGGATTGTGTCTCCTTCCCGGGTTTCACTTTCAATTCGCCCGGCACCGGTTTCTCGGTTTGGGCGCGAGCCAGAGGCGCGGCGGCAAAACAAAGAATAGCGACAAGCGCGGCAGCAGCAGCGCAGGCACGAGGAGATTTCATCAGCATCATTACCGTCATATCATAAGAATGAAGTGCGGGACTGGAAGCGCAAGAAATAGGCGCGCGGTAGCAGCGAGTGAACCGAGCCGTGGGAACGAGCGAGATAGACGGTCAAGGTCTGTGAGGGCAACAGATACGTCTCGCGGGAGCGAGCGCATCAACGGAGCCGCGGGGACGCGAACGAGTTTCAATGGAACGCCCTCGCCCGCTAAAACGTCAGATCGGCGCCGCGGCGAGTAGCGGGCGAAGAATTTTGGAGTCTAGACGCGACTCCATTTCTATCATAAGTGGACCCGTTTCTTTGTCCGCTAATGAGCGCGAGGAGATTTGAACTTTCGATCAACTCGCCAGGCACGTCTCTTTCGTACGAGACGCGCCAGCGGCAGAGCATCCTGGGACCTGTCGGATCCCTGGCGTTTCGCCCGATAGGCTCGCCGCATTGATATTGGACTTAATAGCACTTCAAACCCTTCCTCGACTCGTGAAGGCTGAGAACTCGGCGTCATGAGCTCAGACACAACTGGCACCGCCTCGCCGAGACGCTCCGAAAAACGAATTCCCACCTGGATGACGTCGGGTGACTCGGGCAACTGAAGTTTGAGTGTAGCGCACAGTTGAATTTCGTTGCCTGCAAGGTCAATCGCGGAACCTGGTTCGATAATGACCATCGAAGCGGCAGTCTCTTTCACAGTTGAAACCTTCAGGCCCTGAACCACGCCGAATCCGTGGCAAAGCAAGTTATGACGCCGGTGCTTTTCTCTGTGGTAATCCTGTTCGGCTCTGAAATCGTCAACCGTCAGTAATTGACCTGCATAGTAGTTCAGCCGCTCTATTGGGTGATCGCAAAAGGCAGTCTTATGTATCCGCAAATTGCGATTTCTACTCGTTGGTTTCTTCACGGTTCTCCTTTGAAAGCTCTGTCGAGGATTGAGAGAAGAAGCGGCGGCTTAGGCTTGCAGGCGCTTCAGCGTGCCCACCTCCGCTCGCAACGGTCCGTTTCTTCACTCACAAATCAATAAATCCTTCAAGCGACTTCGGGATTGACTCCGCCAAGGCGCGGACTCAACGCAGACGCCAGATCACGCAATCCGGGCGGCTACTTGCCGATAGCCCTGCCGATAATCGCAAACACCTCTGTCACAGGATCCGCAAAGCCTGACCTGAAGCAATGTTTGGCCTTGCCCAAAAAGCACCGTAGAAATCCGAAGTCAGCTAACTTATTTTGTTCCGGCGCTTCACTTAGGCTCCCTAGTCTGCGTTCCCACTCAGAGATGAGATTGCCAAGATAGCCTTCGGCATCACCAAGGCACTTGCGGAGCCTCTCTGGCTCTGGGTATTGGGTTTTATTTCCCTCGATAAGGCGAAGCTGCGCTTCCAATTTAAGCTGTGCCTCATTGAGTCTTCGGAGCAATGCAACGTACGCTTCTTTAAGGACGTAAGCATCCCCGTCTGTCACGTTCGGCCGCACAGCCTCTGCACGCAGGAGTCTTCGGACACATTTGACCTCGTTGTACACACCCACGATGTCGCTAAGTGCTGTTTGCAGCAGTTTTCGGTTTGCTTCCCGGCGTTCTCGAGAGGTATTAATTTCGGTGAGGATTACGTGGCCGAGGCCTCCGATTCCAGCCAATATGACCAACTGCGCCAGCAGTTTGAAGACCTCTTCGTGTAAGAGGGCGGCGATCTCCTTTCCGCGAATCACCAAGACTACCGTTCCCGCGAATACGAACAGAGCAAGAAAAACAAACCAGAGCCAGACCCAGAGTCTTCGCATTTTCACTTCCTGCCATCTAACTGTTTTTCGCCAAATTACCGATCTTATTTCAAAAGTTTTTTCAGCCTTGTGGAGCTCGCAATCGGGCATCGCCGCGAGATCTATCGCGGTAGCTAAGTGCCAACATCTATCCTTTCGTCGCGAACATCTGATCGCTGCTGACAGATCCATCATAAGCCGCTTACGATGCATGAGCTTAACGAGTGTAGTGGCGGCTGTGTGAGCCGCAGATGTTTTGTTGCGCACGGCGCTGATTTTCGTGCTTGCGTTCGCGGCCGATCAGCCTGCGTGCAACAAGAGCGGCAAGGACCCCGAATGCGCCTGCTCAGTTTAACCAAAGCTTGCGTGCCGCGGCGAGTGGCTCGCGAAGAATTTCGGAGTTTCGAGACGCCCGGTGCTGCCTTTCCTAATCACTCGCCATGATGAATAGCGGCTGCATTTCGAAATCGGTGTAGCGTGGACGCAGGCGCTCCTTGTTATAGTACTTGTCCACGTTGACCGTTTTCTTGGTGCTGGTCACCGCTTCAATCGGCATGTTGTCATAGCGCCCATTCTTCAGGACGACGAGCCGGCCGTGATGGCCGTGCAGGATGAGATCGAGGGCGAGATTGCCGTAGGCGACGGGCACGATCGAATCAATCGCGTCGGGATCGCCGCCGCGCACCATGTAGCCGAGACGCTGGTTGATGGTCTGAATCGGCTTGCCCTTGTTGTATTTGGCGGAACGGTCTTTGAGTTCGGCCGAGACCAGGTCGCCGATTCCACCGAGTTTCAGATGCCCGAACGCGTCGGTCGTCTTGTCGGAGAACACCATTTCGCCGCCTTCGAACATTGCCCCTTCTGAAACTATAACGACTGAATATTTGCTAGGGTTGCGCGCACGGTCGTAGCACAACAATTCGGTCAGATGCTCGATATCGAATTTGCATTCGGGGATGACGCACCGATTCGCCGCACCCGCCATCGTTGGCAACATCGCAGTGAACCCCGCGTAGCGTCCGAACACTTCCATAACGAGAAATCGCTCGTGAGATCCGGCCGAGGTGCGGAGGCGATTTGACAATTCAATCGTGCGGCTGACGCAGGTGCTAAAGCCGATGCAATAATCAGTGCCCGGCACGTCATTGTCCATCGTCTTGGGTATCGCCACGACCTTGACGCCTTCCTTGTGCAGGCGGGTGGCAAAAGAAAGCGTGTCGTCGCCGCCGATCGGAATCAGATAGTCAATGCCCAGCCAATCCAGGTTTTTGATGACTTCGGGGGTAAGATCGTTCTTGTCTTGATTGTAGGTTGCGCGCAGTCCTTCAGGTACTTCTTCTTTTTTCACTGCTGACGGGTTCGTCCGGGAGGTATGCAGAAACGTGCCGCCGGTGCGTGCTGCACGATTGACGATCTCTTCCGTCAGGATTTGAAAGTGCTCGCTGTTGTCGGCGTGTTCATCACGCAGGATGCTGATCGCGCCCAGCCAGCCATGGCGGATACCAACGACCTGATAGCCTTCGCGCAGGGCGCGAATGGTGACCGCGCGGATCGCGGGATTGAGCCCCGGCACATCCCCGCCGCCGGTGAGAATACCGATCACGCCTTTCTTGGTGCTCATGCGACCGCTTTGTTGTTTTAACCTGTAGAGCCAGACGCGACTCCAATCTACCATCTTATTTTTGCGCGGACACAAACGCTGCAATAAGCTTTCGGGAAAACCCCACGAAAGGAGCGATCATTATGGCTATGTATGTCAGTCTTATTCAGTTTACCGATCAAGGCATCCGCAACGTCAAGGACACCATCAAACGAGGCGAAGCCGCGATGGGCGAGGCCGAGAAAATGGGCATCAAGATTATTGAAGAATTCTGGACGATGGGCGCTTACGACATAGTGGCGCTGTTCGAAGCGCCCGATGACGAGACCATGAGCGCTTTCTTGCTAAAGAACGGCGCGCTCGGTAACGCCAAGAGTCAAACGCTGCGCGCGTTCCGCAAAGAAGAGATGGAAGGCATTCTGTCGAAGATCAAATAGCAGTTGCTTGCTCACATCATAAGTTGCTTACGATCCATGCATATACAACTATGATGAATTCCGATTCCGGCTTTGCGTAGCAACTGCAGAGCCGCTCGCAGAGATCGATTAGCGAGCGCATGCACCCTCGCCCGGCACCGGTTTCTCGGTTTGCGCGCGAGCAAGAGGCGCGGCGGCAAAACAAAGAATGGCGACAAGCGCGGCAGCAGCAGCGCAGGCACGAGGAGATTTCATCAGCATCAATACCGTCATATCATAAGAATGAAGTGCGGGACTGGAAGCGCAAGAAATAGGCGCGCGGTAGCAGCGAGTGAACCGAGCCGTGGGAACGAGCGAGATGGACGGTCAAGCCGCAGAGGGTCGCGGTGCGGAGCTGGGCAAGCGCAGCATCAACATGTCGCGATTGGGCATCGCGCGGGTAGACGGCAACGCAGCTAGGGTAGCTGGCGCAAGCACGGGGCAGTGCGAGTGATCATGGGCGACCCGAACGGGTGAGCTTTCGGGAGAAAGCGAATCAATGAACCGTCGGGCCGAACTCGCGGGTCCCGGATTTAATTCGACCGTCAAAACCGGAAGTCCGAAATCCTTCCCACGCATCTATCGTAAGCGGCTTACGATGCATGGAATCAAGCGCGTAGCGGAGGAGTCGACGAGCGGGAGCGAAGATATCCAGCGCGCCCATCGCGGCGACAAACAAGCTAAGCCATCGCCCCTCAACTTTGCCAGTCGCTGTCTTCGTGACTCTAATCTCATAAATCTGTCAAGATTTGTTGACTGACCCTTATCTACTATCTCTTGTGTCAACCCGAGCGATGACGAAATGTCTTGACAAGTCAGAGCTTTTTGAATCGACTAAAGTTTCGGCTGTTCATAACGATTCTGTCGCTGGGTGTGCAGTGGGAAGGAGTTTGCGAATGGCTGTATTTACAGATCACCTTTTAGAAGAAAAGGACCCGTGGTTGAGAACATTTCGCAAGAGTGTTTTGAGCTGCGGGTTTTGTGTTTTTGATGACTTGAATAGGTAAGCAAGAAGGAACCTACCAACCATTAACTCACACGAGTACAAACAAAAGGGTGGTAATGGAGTAAGCCGAAAATCCAGCAAAAAGAGTAGGCACATTTAGAATAAGGGGGGTTTATGTTAAAGATAACAGTTGACGTGTTCTCAGGTCGTCCCAATCCCACCTGGATCATGGACGATAAGCGCGGAGATGAGCTGCTCAAAAAGCTCTCCAGGAAGAACCAAATCATATCCCAGTCTGATAAGGGCTATAACGGGTTAGGTTTCAGAGGAATTAAACTGGAATTGCTCGGTGATGAAGCAAGTTCAAATAAGCTTCCATCAACTTTCAAAATTGCGGACGGTCTTGCTAAAGACCAAAAAGCAAGCATCGATATAGCAAGAGAGATCGTTGATCAGATGACACGATATGAAAGAGCGAATATGGATGTCTTCAGGCTGACACCGATCGACAAAAGAATTCAGAAAGTAATTTTGGGAAGCATTGAGCAATACGAAAGGGATCTCAAAAGGATTCAAAAATATATTAGAATCAAAATAAGATGGCCAATCAGTCCTATAAGGGTAACCGTGAAAGACAGTGAATGTTCAAGCTGTAAATATGAAGAGAGCAGATTTAACCCGGACTTTTGGAATGCTGATCCGTATGTAAGAGCAAACAACAATTGCTACAACTACGGCAGAAATTGGAAGACAAACACTTTCGCGCAGCCGGGAAGACATTCGGGAGCAACCGCTAGCTCAATGAGCTGTTCAGCGGTAAAGACTGCAGCTATGAACGATGGCTTGGTAGAAAGATGTGACTGTCTTCCGAAATCAGAATACCCGAGAAGACTTATGGCATTGGTCATCGCTCCGGGAATTGATTATCACTGGTATAGAAAGCAAACTGGCGGATTCTGGGGACATAAGCCCGGCGGCACTGCGGCAAGGAATTATGACAACAGCGGAGTACTCATCGTAGATCCGCAAACATGCGATCGAGGGGCCGGTACATACCTAAACTACACTGATTTTTGCGGCTTTTTCTATGCAGGAAAAAGTGTGGTAATAAGTTAGCCTGGTCTCATGTATCAAAATTGAATGAGGGATACAAAGTAGAACTCGATGTTTTTTCCGGACAGCCCAATCCTGCTTTTGAAATCAGAAAGGATGAATTTGAAAGCATTCTGAATCGTATCAGGAAACAAAGAGAGTTAAATGATGCGAGATTGTTTGATGGATTGGGTTTTAGAGGAATTATCTTATCAGGTCCAGATTCAGATACGGTCATTCAGAAAAATGTTATTCGTGTCCGGTCATCCAGTGGCGTTAGATATCTCGAAAGTAATGCTGACGTAATTTCGAAGGCGTTTGACCTTTTTAAAAAGCGTGATGAGGAAGGAAAATATCTGGACCTCGTTGGAAAGCTAATAGAAGAGTGTTCGTAGCTGACTCTCGTTTGCTCATTTTACAGCTCTCCTTAGAAGGCTTTGTCCAGAATGGCGGGGAGCAGGGCGTGCAACTCGGCGGTGGTCTCGGAAGGTAAAGTTGCGAGGGGAAGCAATGAGTGAATGGAGCCGCGGGAACGCGAGCGACATAGATGGGCGACCCGAACGGGTGAGCTTTCGGGAGAAAGCGAATCAATAACCCGTCAGGCCGAACTCGCGGGTCCCGGATTTAATTCGACTGTCAAAACCGGAAGTCCGAAATCCTTCCCACGCATCTATCGTAAGCGGCTTACGATGCATGAAATCAAGCGCGTGGCGGAGGAGTCGACGAGCGGGAGCGAAGATAGCCAGCGCGCCCATCGCGGCGACAAACGAGCTAAGCCATCGCCTCTCAACTTTACCAGTCGCTGTCTTCGAGGCTCTATCTCATAAATCTGTCAAGATTTGTTGACTGACCCCCTATCTGCCTATCTGCGTCCTCAGCTTCTACCTCTTCAAATCAGCTGCGATTGCTAGTGAAGGGGCTTAGCTGCGGAGATCAGTGCTTCGTTTGCAGTCGTCTCGAAAAGCCGCCGAACCTTACCGTGCCCGACGAGACTCGTCAGCATTTGAAAGTCATTGCGCTCCATTCGCAGGCGACCTGCAAGGATTGATGCATCGATGATTAGTCGCTTGGCCTCCCGCCGAACAGATTCGTGATTGAATTGCCCTGCTTTCAAGAATCTCTGCCATTCGCTTTTTGGTATCAGATTTTCTCGTGCGAATTCGTCCGCTCCTTGTTCGTAGTTATCATTGGCAGGAGCTTTAAGATCATCGATGAAGCCTTCGCTCTTTCCCTTCGCGAGATGTTTGAGCACGTGCCCAATTTCGTGGAACAGGCAAAACCAGAAATAATCCAGTCGATCATAGCGCAATGTTAATCCGATCACCGGACCTCCATTCGGCAGTTTCAACGCAGCGCCATCGAGAAAAGTGCCTGGCAAATGTCGCTCGATTACCACTGCGAGTCCGTTGCTCTTGAGGAGATCGATCGCGACTACCGGCCCATTCTTGAGTCGACTCGTGGATTTGACCTGTTTCAAAAAATCCTGAGTGAACGCAGCAGGATCAAAGTCGGTGTCGAGTTTTTCCGCGGCCGTGCGTTGTAGCACGCGCGTCTTCCACGCTAACAACGCGAATTGATCTTGTATTGCGCCGTCGTGCACCTTCTGGCGTGCAAACGCGGGCAATACCTCCAATCCGCTCCCAAAACAAAAAAAACGCTTGAGCAACTGATCCGCCTTTTGCTTTGCCTCCGTTAACGAACCGGGGAAGCGCGGAAAGCAGCCGCGCCTCCACATCTCCTTAAAGGCAGCTGACGACAAGCGCGGTAGAGAGCCGCTCTTCTTGTTCATAGGCTCCGATCGTCCACTCACCAGCACCTCCGCAGGAATGCCCAGCTCGTAGTGCAACTTGTGGATCATCGGAACCGTCAGCGCTCGTTTGCCCGCGAGAATTTCCGAAACCCGGTTTGTGCCGCCGAGATATGCCGCCAGATCTTTGGACCGAAGCCCTTGCTGCTCCATTCGAAAGCGAATCGCCGTTAGCGGGTCCGGCAAGCCAATGCTGTGATGCTTCTTCTCGTAATCGGCGACAAGATGGGCGAGCAGCTCGAGCTCGTCTCCCGCTGGCGTGCCGGCGGGAGGATCACGCTCCATCAGCTTCGCGATGCGTACCACTGCGGCATCGTGCTCTGTCTTGCTCTTGATTAGCTTGGGTTTCATCTGCCTAAAACTTCTTTTTTATCGTATTCCGCGTGGGTACCGATCCACTCCACTAACACGATTCCAGTTTGGTAAGCGACCTTTGCCACCAATCGGTAGCTGTTTCCTTTCACGTTAAAAATTACGCGATTGTTTTTCAAAAAATCCGCCGATCGATACCGATTCTTTATGTCCTGTGACGTTTTCCATTGGGCATGTTTCACTTCGGCCGCCCATGCCTGCGTTGGTTTCCGAGCTTGGGCGTTCCGGTTGACGAAAGCCTCGATCTTGTCTTGACCGACCAGCATCATCTCGCGGTGAGCCTCGATGGGAAAGCATCTGTTGCGTTATTACTCCCGAATTGGGAACAATGCAAGCTGAAATTCCCAATTTGGGAATAGCCGGTAGTCATCAGGGTTCACGCTGCAATTACAGCGTGTGAAGCGGACCGAATATTCTTCGGAACACTGCCCGATAAAATCGCATGTACATGTCCGGCGCTCTTGAAAAAATTCGCAAAGGTCAGTTCTCGCCGTTCTGCGCGTTTGAACGCTTTAGCTCTCTTCCGGTAAACGTGAGCGATAAACTCGAAGCACAATTTCGTTAGGCGTAACCACCGCTGCCGATAAGCGTCCCATTCGTCATCGTGTCGCTCAAGCAGTTTCGTGAACTCGCCATCTCCGAAACCTGCATGAACGGCTTGCAATGCCTTGCAGGTGAGTCCGAGCAGCGCCAAGTCGGCATAACCGCGCATATTCTCAATGTATTGCCGTTTGGACGCGAGATCTCTGGCGGCGGTAAAAATTAATCCATCCATCATAAATAGTTGATAGATTGTCTCGAGCGGTGTCTTGAATGGCTTCGTACGCGCCGCCTGAAGAGTTCGGCGACGTTGGATCGAGCAGCGGCTGGTCCAAGCTTTGAATTATTCCAGTGAAAGGCCGCGACCAATTGCGCCAGCCATTTAATGCTTGGGCCACGCGCAATTCCAGAACTGCGCAGTTCGCGACTGCGATAAGACCACTCCTTTTCACGCCGCTCGTAAAAATATCCTTTGGCCCGAAAGAATCGATAAATGGCCACTTGGAATTCGTCGTTCGCGACAAGATTCCAGCGTTTGATCGGATTCTGCTGATTGCTTCGGATCGAAATCTTGTTAACGACCTCCCGCTTCCGTGTTACTTGAGCCGGAACGTCCGTTCCGGCGACAGGCGGAATTCGATAATCCTAACCATCACACGTGCATTTGATGACGGATGCGGTAAGTCTCGGACGCTGTGCAGAGTCTGCGACCCATTTACGACGCGAGGGTTTTCGATCGATAGCTCCTTTGGACCGGGATCGTGCGTGTGTTTTTCGCACAACATCGTGATGCCATTGTTGCTGAAGGCAAATTCGCGTGGTTCGGTCTCGAACGTGCGACGAATAGCCTGATTGACGGGCGTGTTACCAAGCGTTAGTCGCACATTCCGCGCGAACAACATCTCGTTCGGGTCGCGCTCCATGTATTTGATGAAATCGATAACTCTTGCGAACACAATGGAGGTAGAAACTTCCGTGTCAGTTTTGTCCGGAGACAGAACGTTTTGGATTCCACTCAAAAGCAATGGCGGCGTCCGTGGCATCGCAGCGTCGATATCGTCGAGAACGTGCTGAATTAGGTCATCAAGATGGAACAAACGAATCGGTAACTTCCTCACCATGTGGAAGTGGGCTTCGTTTCGACGATGGTTTGTGATGAACATCAAGTCGGTGGTTCCAGAGTCATAATGCTCGAATAGCGTTTTGAATCGCTGACGCAGTTGCGGCTTTACGGCACGGTCTAGGTAAGACTGCCTTGACTCGACGTTGTCGAAGGCCTGCCAGAGTACGTGATTTCGTGGTAAAACGAAACCGGTGCCAGCTTATTGTATTCTTTTGTGAATTTTGAATTCACCACGTGGTGATTCACCTCGCTGCCATCGTGTGTTGTCCCAAAAAACAGGTCCACTTTGCCGTCCTTGGATCCATCCGAAACGAACAAATCCCGCGGTTTCAAAAAGTACATTTCCACGAACCAACGACCGAATGCCTGCGGTAGCTGAAGTCCACTCTCATCCGCGACCTCGGTCACTCGCTGAATGATAAAATCGAAGATGTCGGATTTTGCTTGCATAGCGAAGCACTTCAGATCTTTGGCAATTTCGGCGAACTGGGCGAGGGCGGCTTAGAGATCTTTGGCGATTTCGGCGGCACGTTTGCGTTCAACCAACTGATAGCTTTCTCACAATCTGGGCAGAGCGCCTTAAGATGTCTACCCAAAACCTCTGCGTATGATTAAGCACTCGCGTGTGCAGCAACTCGTGGAGGATGACGTAGTCGGTGACATATTGAGGCGCGAGAATCAGTCGCCAATTCAAGGAGATGTTCCCCTTCCTCGAACAGGAACCCCATTTGGTTTCCTGAGATCGAATGAAGAGTCGATTGAATGCGAGACCGTGAAGAATACTTATCTCTCGGGCCCGTTTCCCTAGCAATGCTCTGGCGTATCTCCTATACCAGCGAGACTGCTCGTCATTCAGCAAGAGATCACGGCCGGATGCGATCGATCTGTTTTGCCTGTTGACCTGCACTGCTCGACCTAACGATGGTTCATGTCTGAATCGGAATACGTCGCCGAACAGCGCGATTTCATCTGCAGCCGGGCTTAGGCGAGATAAACGGCCTTCGAAGAACTTCTGGTGCCGGGCGATCCAACCTGCCTTGCGCTCAAGAAGATCATCAATACGCCTTTGCTCGAAGGATTCCGGCGCGACCAGTTGCACCGTACGTCCTCCCGGACTCGCAACCGCGCGTGTTTCACTGGACGGCGAATCATGGTAAGGTGCCGCATCCATGTTCGATCACTCAATGGCGTAGTGTTGAATCAGGCGCTTTAACAGCGTCTCGACGAGATTCACGTTGTCGCTGATGCCGAGCGAGGCAAAATCATCTCCATCCGCCAGTGTCTTTGATGTCGGTCTCGATCGACGTTTCTCCTATCGCTTTCCTGCCAGCCGGCGTAGAGGCCCTTGAGCAGCCCAGCTACCAGCACGTCAACGAACTGCCGCGCCTCGTTTCATCGAACGCCGCTGCCCGTCGCATGTTTGATGTCGAGGAACAGGTCGTAGCGCCCGCGATCTTCAAAGCCCATCCGTGCGGCAGATTGCCGACCTCGTCAACGGCGGTGTAGAGCTTCTCCAAATCGAGCAGGATTTGCTCGATGTCCGCGTTCAAGTCGCGTTTCTTTGGATGAATCCTGCAAGCGACATCTAAATCCACGTAGGCCGGATTTCGCGCTTCTTCACGCCGGATGATGGTCTCGATGTCGCGGATGATTTTTTCGGCCTTATCCGCGCTGGACATTTTGCTGAAGCGCAGGTTTTCCAGGTAGCGTTCATCGATGGCGATTTCGGGCAGTGCCCGAGGAAACTCTTGCAGTCGGCGCATTCGCGGATGAGTTTGCGCGTCTTGGCGCGTAAAGCTCGGCGTCGAAGTCCGAGCGTTTGAACTCGGTGAGATAAACCTGATAGATCGTGAGCAGCCATTCGTAGCGGTCGCGCACCTCGCGCCTCGGCAAGAATGGCGTGAGGCGAGAGCGCTTCATAATTCTGCACCGACATCTCGGAAATCTTTCTCGAATTGCGTCTGGTCGATCTCGTGCAGCCGCCGGACAATTTCGATGGAGCATTCGTAACTGTCCTCCAGCGCGATGCCATCGAACGGTTTCATCGCCTTTCGATCAGCCCGGGAAAAGGGCGGCGATCTCGTCCGATGCTCTTGAACTCCGGCAAATCCTCCGGCTCGTAGGCCAACGCTTCCGAGTAATTCTTGAACACGCCGACGTAGTCCACGAACCGGCCAAACTGCTTGCTCGTGCCTGTGACCGGTCATCCCAGGGCGATTCGTGCGGGCGATGGCCTGGAGGAGGTTGTGATCGCGCAACGGGCTATCGAGATACATCGTTTGCACTATGGGCGCATCGAAACCGGTGAGCAGCATGTTGCATACGATCAGCAACTTTACATTGTTGCCCACCTTTTGCTCCTCGGCGTGATGCGCCTCTTGAACCGCCGGAACACGTCTTCAATTCGCCGGCCTCCATGTTGAAATCCTTGAGTTTGTTGTAGAGCTTCTCGCCCGCCTCCTTGCCGGTTGTGCGAGATGACGACGGCGATCTCGGACGGATCAAAATGCTTGAGCAGTTCCTGGTGGTATAAGGCGGCAAGCCTCCTTATCCACGGTGACGACCATCGCCTTGCCCCCGGTGGGTCGACGATTCGCGAAAATCCTTCGCGATGTCTGTGCCAACGCCTTGATTCGCGTGTCGGTCTTGAGGAACTCCTTCCAGGGCTGAACTCCTTTTCGACCTGCTGCTTCTGGTCCTCGTCCAACTCTTTGGTAATTTCCGCGTAGCCAGCCTTGAGCTTCTCCTTGTCCAGACATATTTCGGTTGGGCCGAAGGCGTAGCGGACGGGCGGTGGCACCGTCCTTGATCGCATCGTCAATGCTGTATCGGTCGAGATATGCCTCCACCTTGCCGCCTTTGACCGCGCCGAACTCCTTCTGTGTCTTCGGAATCGGCGTGCCGGTGAAGGCGAACCGTTTCGCGTTCGGGAACGCGGCCTTGAGCACGGAATGGAACTGGCCGTATTGGGTGCGATGCGCCTCGTCAATCAGGATGATGACTTTCTCGCGGTCTCGCGGCTTACGTTGCCGTTCGGGCCGAAGTCCATTTCCTGGAATTTCTGGATGGTGGTGATGATGACCTCGGCGGGCCGGTTGCTGATCTTCTCGCGGAGCTGGCCGATGGTGAGCGGCTTGGTCGTGTTGGGGAATTCAGGCAATCCTCAAACGTGTCGCCGATCTGTGTTTCGAGGTCCTTCCGGTCCACTACGATGTAAACCGTGGGATCGCCGAGCTTGGGATGGCCGCGCAATTTGTATGCGGTGAACAGCATCGAGAGGCTCTTACCTGACCCTGCGTGTGCCAAGCGATGCCTTGGTCGAGGTCGGTCTCGACGACGCGCTCGACAATCTTGTTCGCCACGCGCAACTGCTGGTAGCGGGTACTTTCTTGATGACCCCGTCCGGCGTCCGCTCAAACACCACCGCGTTGCGCAAGATGTCCAGCACCCGCGCCGGCTGGAGCAGGCCGATGATGGTCTGCTTCATCTTTTCCACCTATCAATCTGGCAGGCGGGGATGCCGTCCTTGTCTCGGCGACAGGACAAAGAGTCTGGGCCGGATCGAGGAACGGATTGCTGGCCGAGTCGTCCACGGACAATCCTTCCACTCGGCGAAATAGGACGAGGAGCTCCGGGCACGCCGAACCTGGCGAGCCGCCCGTTGCACGCGACGCCAAAGAGATTACAGATAATCATCTTCGGGATCTTCGATTTCGTAGAGCGACAGATCGCCGACGCCTTTCAGCCAGTTGGAGTTTTGTTGGGCGCGCTGTTGGCCTCGAATGGAATCAGCGGGATGCCGTTGACCAGGCACACGAGGTCGGGCTTCACGAGGTCCGTGCCCTGGACGTGATACTGGCGCGTGACGGTGAAGTCGTTGTTCCAGACTTCTCGAAATCAATCAGCTTGAGCGTGCGGTCCTCGCCTTCAATCGTCAGGTTCACGCCGGAGCAGAGCAGATCGAGGAAATCCTCGTTGGCGATAATGACGGAGGGTTTGGCGAACGTGTTCTTGAGGATGTCCACGGCGCGCTTGGCGTCGGTGAGGACACGCCGTTGATCTTGGACACGCTTTTCGATGAGGATGCCCTCGATGAGCGGATTGGAGAGCGGGCGGTTATAGACTTTGAGATCGGCGCTGGTGCGCGGCGTCCAGCCCATCTTGCCGAGCCATTCGTAAACCGGGATTTCGACGCCCTTGCCTTCGCTGAGTTTGCTCATGGTTTCGCCTCCTGTGCCGTGTCATTTACCGACAAACGGATGCGGCCGGTGAGCAGGTTTTGCATGAGCGATTTCTTTAACCGCTGAGTGCTGCAATCTTCGTGCGCTTCGCCTGCACTAAGCCATCCAAGTCGTGAACATGCTGCCAATCCGTTTCTGCTCATTAGTTTCCGGCGGAAACGGAATCAGCATCTTCTTAGTGTGTGCTATGTAAATCGCTTGCTGTGCTGTCGTTCCAGATATCCGCCTTAACTCGGCCACGCTTGAATGACTTGAGGTATTGTGCGATGTAAACACTCTCGACTGTTTGTGAGGGCTTTATCAGAATCACACTGTCCATCAGTGCAAACGGTTCGTCAATCTGGACCATGCAGGTCCGACCTACGCTTGCACCTCTGCTGACAACCAGCACATCGCCCTTTTCTGGGTCACAACGCTTGCGAAACTTGAGCATGTCCGAATGTTGGACGAACTTCGCTTTCTCAAGGCGGATGCCTTCATCAAACACATCCTCGGCCAAAAAAACAATGATCCAGAATCCTGAAATTCGGGTGCATATTTCTCCGTCAGTAATCTTTGCTGTAACGTCTCCCAGTCGCTCCACTCGCCAACCTTTGGGGATCTGCCCGAACCGTTTGTGTCCGCAAAAGAGTTCAAGCGGGGGACAACTGCCGTCATGTATATTTTGCCACTGAACAGGTTTTGCCTGAGTGCTTTCTGCAGTCGCTCCGCCTTGGCAATACTGTCGCGCACTGCAGCCATCGCAGAATCCACTGTGCCCAAGCTTCTCGGATAGCCGTCTGCTCAGCTCTATTTTGGGGTAATGAATCGTGAGGTTGTTGAAGTCCACCCGGTTCAATGTGAAGCGGGTGAGACCGCAAGCACGCGCCAAAAAATAACGATGAACGATTGAGTTGTTGAAGAGATATCCGAGGAACTCAGTGTCAAACGACTCGGGATTGTGGGGGCGGAAGCGGGTTAGGTGGTAACTGTAAATCGCGCCGGGAAGGTCTTCTGCCACCACAGCCGCGTTTGCGATATCGTCCGGCGTTTCGGATGAGGGTGTGAACAGCACGTCACCGCGCTTCAGGTCGCATTCAGCAATCTCACGGTCCGTTGCTGTTACCTCCTGAAAGGTCGTTGCGTTGGAGATTCGATGATTGGTGTAAACATCCATGTAGTTGACCAACCGTATCGGCTTCTCACCGGGCTGAGTAAGTTTGTCAGCGCCAGCGCCACGCATGACACCAAGTTCCTTGAGCTTTTTGGAGACCCAGTCAGCCATTGCGCGACGCGAGTTTTTTGCAGATGTCGGCAACTGCTGAATGGACTTCCCTTTTCAAAGCAAGTGCGCCGTGAAAATCGGACGCCGCAGTTTCAAGTTTGATCTCTTCCCTCCGGCTTGAAGACATCCACATAGCGCGGAATTTAGAGGTTAAACTCGTTCTCCTCGATTTCGGCGAGGTCAACGATGGCGAAGTAGCGTTTGCGGAGTTCCGGGTTGGCGAACACTTCCAGCAGTTCGGCCTCGACGCGGTCCAAGGCTTCACGCTCCTGCTGGGCGCGCTTGCCGGCGTTGGCCAGGTCCTTGTGATCGGCTCCATTTCCTCATCCAGCCGGGCGACACGTTTTTCCAGCTTGCTGCGCTCGCCGTTGTTGAGCGTTTTGTCCGCGAGTTTTTCCAGCACCGTTCCGCGCTCCAGCATTTCGTCGCGGTAGTGGAGGTTGATTCGGATTTCTCGAACTCCAGCCGCTCCTGGATGTTGGCGTAGAGGCGGGTCTTGTGCTCGGCAGAATCCGCCGCGCCACCTCGATGTCGCCCCACGCGAGCAACTGGATGAGAATGCGCAGCACGTCGTGC
The DNA here is from genome assembly GCA_963836455.1 of uncultured Verrucomicrobiae bacterium. Taxonomy (GTDB): domain Bacteria; phylum Verrucomicrobiota; class Verrucomicrobiia; order Chthoniobacterales; family UBA10450; genus Udaeobacter. Next base: position 51,861 of record CAWIJH010000011.1, on the reverse strand, counting down.
GGCAGGAGCACGTTCTGGTCGGGCGTCTCCTTATACCAGCCTTCGCGGGCGGCATAGACCATGAGCACCTTGTCGGCGCGGGCGGCGAGCTTGGCCTTGTTGAAGAACACAATCGCGCCCGGAATGGTCGTGCCGTAAAACAGATTGTCCGGCAGCACTACGATGGCTTCGATGAGATTGCGCGTGTCTTCACCGATTCCAGTTAGAAAGCCTCGTCTTATAAGATACTCATCGTCGGCTTTCCGGTTTTGCCCATCTTCCTCCTCCGTTTTCTCAGGCTGGCCGCGGAACAACACGCCCTGCGGGCATACAACACCCGCGCGACCAGTCTCGTTCAGCGATGCGACGATATGTTGAAGAAATACGAAATCTCCATTCGAGAATGGGGGAACACCATAAATAAAGCGCTCGAGCGGGTCGGAGAACTCGTCTTTGTCAGGATATTCAAGTTGCGGCGAACCATTCTTCTTAAGTATTGCCTTACCCTTTTTGTCCTTCTTCGGCGTGCCGTTCAGCCACCAGTTTTCTTCCGAGAATGGAAAATTCGCTGCCACTCGATCGAATTGTCGAACGCGTGCCCATCCTCGGTCTTGAACCACGGCGCCTTTATGCTGTTGCCCTGTTTGATCTGTGCGTCGAGGCCGTGCAACAGCATGTTGATGTTCGCAATCGCCCACGTATTCCAAATGGTCTCCTGCCCAAATAACCGAATACGGCGAATATCGCCGCATAGTTCTTTCACGAACTTAGCTCCATCGATTAGGAACCCGCCTGAACCGCATGTTGGATCGTAAGACTTACAGTCAGGCTGTGGTGCGATTGTTCGTATAATGATGTCGCGGACTTCGGGCGGCGTGTAAAACTGCCCGGCTGTTGCACCTTTTTTGTTCTCATCCGCAAACTTCTTTATGAGGTACTGGTAGGCATCGCCAAGTACGTCGGGCTCACGTTCGAGTTATCTAGAGGTATCGGGTCAAGGTAGTTGATCGCGGAAGAGACGACTTCTGGATCAAGTTTCTTTGCACCGCTGCCGTCGGGCGCCGGTTCGTTCCATCGAACTGAGTCGATAATACCGCGCAGCGCCGGATTGCGTTCCGCTATCCGAGTTACTGCATGGTGAAGTCGCTCGTTCTTTTTCTCGAGTGGCGCATCACGGACCGTCGACCAATGCGCGTCGGAAGGAACGATAAACGCATGTCCTTCTTCTTTCAGGCGTTCGAGTTGTTTCTCGTTAGGCGCCGTGCTATATCTGCCTTCGAATTCTTTGACGCGCGCCGCTGTCTCCCAGCCGTAGTTGTCAGAAAGCCGTTTGAAGAATAGCAGCGATAGGATGTAGGCCTTGTAATCCTCAACCTTGCTGCGCAAGCCCGTATCCGCAATGCCCCATAGAAGGCTGCCAAGTTGTTGTTTCGAAAGCATATTATTGCTGGTCGCAGTATCCTCGCGCTTGGTCGTCAAGTTTCCGCACGAAGTGCGGAAAATAGCAGAAGGGACGGAAAGTTAGAAGGATGAATTATGAATTAAGAAGTGGGCGGGAAGCGAGGAGAACGGTGATGAGTGATCGGTGATTATGAGAAAGTTGAGGGTTGATAGTTGAGAGTTGAGAGACGGAGGAGAGGGAACTCAGAGGAAGTGATGCGTGATGAGTTGGAAGGGGAAGCTTCACCGTCGTCAGGGTGTGAATCCGATCTGTGGCCGCGGCGGGATTGGTGTCGGTGGTGGATTTAGGATCTGCATAATCTCTTGCAAGACTGCACAATCGCGGCTTCATGCACATCCAACCGCGAGGTGAGCTTCTTCTCCAGCGCAGCGAGTTTCCGCGCAAGCTCGGGCGTGCCGCGAAGTGCCTCGCGCATTTTTGCGAATGCTCGAACGACAAAAATGCTCATCTGAACCGCTCGCGGGCTGTTTAGAATGTTGGCGGCCATCAACGCGCCGTATTCGGTAAACGCGTATGGCAGGTATTTGATGTTTGACCCCGTTTTAAGGTCACAGTTTGTGACCTTGAAGCCTGAAGAGTTTTGGCTTCCTCCTGGCTGAGCCGAAACATGAAGTCCTCAGGAAAACGTTGTCGATTACGTTTCACAGCCTGATTGAATACCTTCGTCGGGACTCCATAGATTTGGGCGAGATCGCGATCTAACATGACGCGCACGCCCCGAATCGTGCGGATCATGCCGTCAATCTGCTCGATTGGAACAGGCGATTTAGACTTTTGCGGCATAACAATCTCCCGGTCACAATTTGTGAGCTTGAAAGTTTAGTTCAGTTGCATCCAGCATTTGAGAGCGCGGAGTCTATCGGAAATTCAGATCCGGGAGAAGGCGCCTTTGTCCCGCATCCGCGGGACTACGGCGTGACACGTCGTTCAGAGACCGGACGGGAGAGAGCGCGGCTAAAGGCTGGGCAAGACGGCAGAAACGAAGAAAAGTAGGAAGGAAGAATTAAGAATTAAGAAACGGGGCCGACCAAGAAGTGAGCCGAAGCGAATAAGAAAAAAACTTGAAAAGATCCCATAGATTTAGCGGTATTCCCGCATGCCCATCGCACAAGCCGGTCAATTCAGTCAGATGTTCGAGCAAGTCGAAAGGATCATCATCGGTTTCGGCATTCTGATCGTTGTCGTTGGAATACCATTGTATTGGTTCAGGCTTAAACTTGAGCGCGCCTTGATCGGTGCGATTCGTTCCGCGCGGAGCAGACGTGAAAAGCAAAAGACTCTGACAAAGGTCGTTGAACCTGACACCAGTCCTCATTGCCCAGTCTGCAATGCGCTGATGGTAAAAAGACTCGCTCGGCGCGGCGCCGGCGCGGGTTCGACGTTTTGGGGTTGCAGCAACTATCCCAAGTGCCGAGGTACGCGAGCGATTTAACCGCGTCTAAGCCAGCCTTGCTTTCCGAAGACTTAAGGGCAATCATGCCGCGGGAAGGTATCTAGCAGAACTGAACACCAAACCTTCAATCGAAACCCTGACCGATCCTCGTGAACTGCCCGCGTATGGCATCAGCGAGGCTGCACATTATCTGCGAATCCCGCTTGCCACGCTGCGATCGTGGGTGCGCGGACGATTCTATCCCACGGAAGCCGGTAAGAAATATTTCGAGCCGGTCATAACACTGCCGGATCCAAAACTTGCCGCTCTGTCGTTCGTCAATCTGGTGGAGGCGCATGTGCTTGATGCGATCCGGCGCGAGCATCAAGTACCCTTGCCGAATGTGCGCTCGGCAGTCAGCTACGTGCAAAGACATTTCCATTCCAAGCACCCGCTGGCCGAACAAAAGTTTGAGACGGACGGCGTGAATCTGTTTGTCTCTCGGTTTGAAAAGCTTGTTTCTGTTTCAGAACAGGGACAGCTGGCAATCCGCGAGCTGATTAAGGCGCATTTGCGCCGAATTGAGCATGACGCGTCAGGATTTGCCGTGCGGCTCTTCCCATTTACGCGAAAACACGATTTGGACCAGCCGAAGATTGTCGTTATCGACCCGTTTATTTCCTTCGGTCGTCCGACTATCACGGGTACTGGAATTACCACCAGCATTTTGGCCGAGCGATACAAGGCGGGCGACTCAATGGACGCGTTGGCCGAAGATTATGGTTGCGAACGCGCCCAAGTCGAAGAAGCGGTCCGTTGCGAGCTCGCCCTCGCCGCCTGAGCAGTTTGTTTTCTTCACAGACGAGAACTTAGGCCGGTATACCGTGCCTGAGGCGCTGCGCCTTGCGGAAGAAGAGGTGATCGCGTTCCATGAGCGCTTCTCTAGCGGAACCAGGGATCAAGTATGGCTTTCCGAAGTTGGCCGCAATGGATGGATATTGTTGACGAAAGATTCGCGTATTCGCTATCGCCGAAACGAAATGCAAGCGCTCCTTGCGTCGAAGACGCGAAGCTTTGTTTTAGTAAGCAGTCACCTGCCAGGGTCAGAGATCGCGCAGATTTTTGTCAAGGCGCTACCACGCATGAAGCGCCTATGCCAACGTCAACGTCCGCCGTTCATCGCGCACGTTCACAAGGATGGTTCGGTCGTCCTTATGATTGGTGATTCGTGAACAGGGGGATCAGGGGAAGAGCAAGGCAGTAATCCGTGAAGTGATCCGTGATTGGTGACGGCTGCCAGAGGTCGGAAGTCAGAAGTCTGATGTCAGATCTCAGAGGACACGCGGTGCTCAGCTTTTTCGGGATTTGTATCTCGGCAGCTTCCCGCTGCGCTCGACCGTTACTGCCATTCCCAATCGCAGTGCCCGGCTTCCTGGGTGCGCTCGCTGCTCTCAGCACCTCCCGCCGTAAATTTAATTCCCGTCAACGCCTCACGGCTTTGCCTTCGCGTGATGCTGCTGAGATAAACACGCGGCTGGCGTGGCCGCGCCGGGCCAGATTGCTGGAAATCATCGCCACAATCGTCTGGTTAAGGCCACTGGCGAGATTATCGTGTTGAACGACGAGCGCGGGGCGACGCTTGGCCGTGCGCAGGTCTGAATTTGGAAAAAGAACTAATACAACATCACCGCGCCGGGTCTTCATCGTAGATGGCCGCTTCAGGCCGATCCCAATCTTCGGCGAACGTTTTCAGTCGGGCACGGAGATCGCCAGCCTGCGCCTCGCTGATGCCACGTGCGCGTAGATCGACAGCACGATATTTGGCGGCCGCTTCCTCTAAGCGGTCAAGCTCCTCAGCCTGTTCGTCTGCCGCTTGCTCGCACAGCCGAACATCTTCGTCTCGCACGGCCAACTCGCGCAGCTTGTTGAGCACAGCTCGACGCTCGGCTTCGCTCAGTTTCGGGAGTTCTTTGATGATTTCAGATGCGCTCACAGGGCGAAATTATAACCTCGGTCGGGGATTTGTCAGGTTACCATCTACCCTTTAAAGGAGAAGTCGCGGGGAAGGTAATAAATAAGAATGAAAAATTAAGAGAGTTGGAAAAATGACTGAAAGAATCAGAGGCGTGCTGGCGCCAGTTGTTAGTCCGTTCAAGGCTGATCTCGCGCCTGATAGCCAACGGTTCATCGCGCATTGTAAGTGGTTGTTGTCACAGAATTGCGGGCTTGCCGTGTTCGGCACCAACAGCGAGGCAACTCAATCCAAGTCTCTCGGAAGATTTACGTATTCGACGACTTCGAGTTCGCACTCGATCTTCTCGCGATAATTTCTTATCCTCGTGTCGCGATAAGCCCGGCACGATATGTCGGATAACCTACAACCAGACGCCGATCTTGCGATCGCGCACGTCCTTTTTATCGACATCGTTGCCTATTCCAAGCTCGCAATCGATCAACAGAAAGAGGTCGTACAGCAACTTAATCATCATGTGCGCAACAGTGAGCAATTTCGCCGAGCTGACGCAGCGGGAAAGTTAATCCGCATTTCGACAGGCGATGGTGTGGCCCTGGCCTTTTTCACCAGTCCTGATGCTCCCGTTCGCTGTGCCATCGAGGTGAGCAAAGCGGTCCGCAATTCATCCGCGCTTCACCTTCGCATGGGGATCCACAGCGGGCCGGTAGATCAACTAAGCGACGTTAATGAACGGTCCAATCTGGCCGGGACCGGACTCAACATAGCGCAACGGATCATGAACTGCGGGATGGGGGGCACATCCTGCTTTCACAGCGCGTGGCCGACGATCTCGTCCAGTACACGAAGTGGCGGCCTCAGCTGCATGATCTTGGCGAAGTGGAGCTCAAGCACGGAGTCCGCATCTCTTTGGTTAATCTTTACACGGATGAGGTCGGCAACCCCGAGGTACCGCAGAAGCTAAGACAGGCGGCAGGCACGAAGCCGATAGAGAAAGCGAGAGTGCCTGCACGTTCCCCGAGACTTCTCGCGACGGTCTGCATTTCCTGTACGGCTCTGGTGATGTGTTTGCGTTTCCTTCCCGCGCTTCCGGTACTCTCGCAGGTTTGGGGACACGAACTGGCCCTGGAGGATTGGCTTCGTCGCATAGGGCGAAGGACTGCAACGCACCCGGAGCTCGTTTTTGTCGGGATTTCGACCAAGAGCCTTGCTGGTCCCGAAGCCGCAAGGGCGGGGAAGGATCGGATGCTTCAATTAATGGCAGAACAGCCGTTTCCATGGTCGCGTGAAGTTTGGACGCGATTTCTCGACCGCGTGTTCGACTCCGGTGCGCGGTTGGTGATCTTCGATTTGATTTTCGGTCTGCGGAAGGAAGGGGACCAGCTTTTCCGCGCGGCGCTCGATAGATATCGAGATCGCGTCGTCGTTTGCGCAAATATTGACTTCGAAAATGGCAACGAATTTGTCGGGCCAAACGCTGATCTCATTCCGCCGCCGGCCCAATACGATGATCGCGTTGGCTACGCGAATTATTGGGTTGATCAGCAGGACGGTATGTTGCGTGCAGCGCGATTCTTTACCTCGGAGCGTCAACTCGCCGGGCAAAAACCTTCTCCGACCGATGTCCCGTTGGCTTCATTGATGGCCAGGGCGATGGAGAAGCTCGGACGGTCTAACGATGTACCTCACGATTCAAAGGATCACTTAATCCGATTTAGCGCCACCGATGCTTATCAGCCGTATCCGGTTTGGGAAATTGCCGATCCGGACATGTGGCATTCCAAGTATTCCGATGGCGAGTTTTTCGAAGATAAGATTGTTATCGTCGGCCCGTCTGCACCAAAGCTGGGCGATGTTATCGATAATCCCGTTAGTTCTGAGATAAAAGGCCCCGTGATGCATTTGAACGTTCTCGCAGCGACGATGGATCATGAGTTTTTGCGAAAGCTGCCGGTTGCGGCGGATTTGGTGATTGTTGCAGTCTTCGGGTTTCTTGCCTGGCTGCTACTTAGTTACGTCGGGCGATGGTTGATTTGTCTACTGGCATTTCTCGGGCTTGGCGTGGCCTATTTCTCGTTGGCATTTCTGCTTTACAATTTTCTGGGGATTTTTGTTCCGATCGTTCCGCCTTTACTGACGTTGCTGGCTTGCGCTTTCCTCGGGTTCATTGCGCAACAGATACACAAGCGTTCGCATGGCATGGCTCACGGTTAGGAGCTTCCGCCGCGGGCCCTCACAATCAGTGCTTCCATTTCTGACACGCCGCCGATGAGTCGTGCATTAGGCAGCGAACGCGAGGTCCTCAGCCCCCGATCCCTAGGCGCAAATCTTACGCCGGAATGAGAGTTTATTCCAATTACCGTGCGCGGAAAGCTTTGCTGAAACCGACGGACGAATTCTGGGTTGTGGTAGTTGGTGATGACGGGATTTTACGGTGCGGTTGAGGCGGGTTTTGGGCTTCCCGTGCTTAGCACACTTGACACCGGCGGAGGGAGTCACCGTGAACCTCTGCACCCGTCATCACCATTACGATTTCACCGGGCAGAAAGCATAGGAATAAGAACGTTCTTATCATGAAAATCACCGAACAATTCGTGATCGCATGGATTCGAGAGGAGGGAGCCTCGGCGGACGAGCTTGTCGCGGTGCATTCGCGTCCGATCAGTTCTTCCGATGCTGACGAAGCATGGCGGAAATTCGAAAATGGAAAAGCGATCGAAGGTTTTATCCCGATTGTGTTTCTGGATAAGCAGCTAAACAGCTCCGAATTGCGATCGTGGCTGCAGGCGGAAGCGATCCATCGCTGCCATTTGATGTGAATATGAACACATCTCTCACGGCTCGTTACGGATTAGATTCGAATTCTCGTTCCATGGAAGCCGAAACGGTAACGAAAACAGAGAAACTAGTTGGAAAATACTTCCACGGCGCTAACGAGAATAACAAGGTCGAATGGCAGGGGGTGGTGATTGGAGAGCCGAATACCGGCTGGTACCTGGTGCAATTATTCGACTGGGCTACAGGCAAGCCAAGCGTGCAAAGACTTGTGCCCATCGAAAAAATGCATGCCTGGTTATTTTATCCTGATCGCGATGCGATGACGTCTAGTTACTGAATCAACTAAGCGCCATCGCACTTAATCGGCGTCCATATGTTCTGTTGGGAGAGCGATCTAGCTTTGCTAGATCGCGGATGGGACGCAACCTGGCAAAGTTCAGAGAACATTTTCCAAAATAATTACGGCCAGCGAGCGCGTTCGAACGAACTTTTTAAGTCTGCAGATGAGTTCCCCGAATTCGCAAATTGTTCACAACAGACTCGCTTCGCAGTTCCTATATCGACTCTTGGATTGGCGGAAGTGGGATGAGCTCAAGCTCGCGGAAGTATCTGGAATTCTGCCGAGCGTTATTTCCGCGCATCTCAGCGGCAATCGCCCTATCCGTCCGCAGCATCTTGCTACATATCTTAGGGTCCTGGATCGCCAGGAGCGTAGTGCCCTGCTGGATGCATGGTTACAGGACAACGTGAGGTCCGACGTAGCCGCGAATCTACTCGAGGGCACTAAGACCGATTCGATGTGGTCAGTCGAAGAGAATCGATGTCGAATGCTCGATTGGTGGGCGACGGCGATCGCGCGCGATTCTAAGATCGCTAAAATTTTCCGTCGTTTCGGTACCAAAGCCGCCTTGAAGCGTCCTTTGCAGCTCTTATCACTGGTAAGCACGACCGGCGTTCAATTCCAAGGTTGGCTGCTGGAGAAAGCTTGTAGCCTGCTTGTTCGCGTTAAGCACGCTACGGTTGCTCTCGTTAGTCTCGTTTTAGCTTTGTGCCAGCCGGCCAAGGTAACTCAGCAGGCGGGAGAGCTGGCTGAGCAGGGCGGCGAGCTGGCTGGGAAGGCTATCGCCAATTCGCTGTTCGCTACGTCGTTTGTCGCACCAGCTCTGGCGGCGACAACGAACGTCAACTTCGATTTAAGAGATCCATCGCCACCGGTGGAAAGTCGGAAGGCTAGGAATGCGTCGCGAGTCATCGTTAAAGCCGGCCCGCACCGGCCGCGGCCACACTACCAGGTCGCTCCGGCACGGCGCATTCAGAGAACAATCGGCCACGAGTGGCGTAGATTGGTTACGGCACGCAAGAATGTACACAGCGCGTTTGGTCGGCTAGTTCGTGAGGCGGCGGCTCCGCGGCAATTGACCCAAACGCAGCGCAAACAGCGGAGAAGTTAAAAGCGGAATCGAAAGCGCAGGATTTGTTGCCCCGGCTGTGATCCTCGGCAACGAAGGTTAACCAGCAATCCTGGGTGCGCCGTCGCCAGCTGCGGATTTGATGTTTCTGTTCCGCGATATTCATTGGTCCACTAGGAACATCATGAGCCAACGCATCTGCGGTGTGCTCGCACCCGTAGTGACGCCGTTTAAGGCCGATCTCGCGCCTGATAGCAAACGGTTCATCGCGCATTGTAAGTGGTTGCTGTCACAGAACTGCGGGCTTGCCGCGTTCGGCACGAACAGCGAGGCGAACTCGCTGTCGATGGAAGAGCGTTTAGATCTGCTCGACGAGCTAGTCGCGGCCGGGATCGATCCGGCGCGCATGATGCCGGGAACCGGTTGCTGTTCGATCATGGAAACGGTCAAGCTCACCAAACAGGCTGTCGGAAACGGTTGCGCGGGCGTGCTGATGTTGCCGCCTTTCTATTACAAGGATGTCAGCGAAGAAGGGCTCTACCGATATTTCAGCGAAGTCGTGCAGCGCGTCGGGGATGCGCGACTGAAAATTTATCTCTATCACATTCCGCCGGTCGCGGTGGTGGGTATCACACCCAGATTGGTTGAGCGCCTTCTTGCGGCTTATCCGGATGCAATCGCCGGGATGAAAGACAGCTCGGGCGATTGGAATAATACCAAGACTTTTCTCGACGCGTTTTCGGTCCGAGCTCGCCACGGCGATTCTGCGACCGGAGGGAGAGTTTCAAATGCCAGCGCTGCTCGCACCTTCGATGTTTTTGTCGGCAGCGAAACGTTTCTTGCTCGCCAATATGCGGAATGGCGGCGTCGGTACCATTTCGGCGATCGCGAACGTGAACCCGGCCGCGATTCATGAGCTGTATGTTGCTTGCGCCGAACAATCGAAATTCGAAAATCGAGAATCGAAATTGGAGGAGCTGCAGGCAAAACTAGATGTCGTGCGTGCGGTGTTTAGTAATAAAAAATTTCCGTCGATGATCGCTGCGTTGAAACAGGCCATTGCGATCTACGCGGACGATCCGTCATGGACGAAGGTGCGGCCGCCACTGGTCGAGTTCACTCCCGAACAAGCAAAGACACTCGCCGCGGACTTGAAAGCGATCGGATTTACGATGCCGGGGTTGTAGGGCGTTTGTGTCAAACGCCAGAGGCCACAGGGTAAGAGTCAGTGATCGGTGAAGTGGCGGGAAAGTTGATCGTTGAGAGTTGATAGACGAGGCGGATCAGGTTGAGAGAGACTGCTCCCAGTCGCGGATCTCTTGCTCGTGAGCGACGGCGCGTCGCAAATCGGTGAATGTTTTCTTGTCGTCCCAGCCTTGCTTTTGCGGTTTGCATAAGCCGCAGGCGCTTCGTTTTGGTGCGCGAGAGCGGCGCTGCGTGAATTTCGATTTCATCGAAGCGAGATTATTCAGTCAGCTCTGCAACATTCTCATCTTCGTATTTCTCGATCAACACTGCGAGCACGTCCATCAGCGAAGCGAGCGGATGATCTTCGTCTTCGCCAACTTCATCGGTGATACGATCGAGTAACTCGACGAGTTCCTGATAATCTACTTCAGTGTGAGGCACTCGAACGGCGCGCGAGACCGGTGGCCACGCTTTGGTAACTTGTTCAAGTTCAACAAAAGACATTTTACTCCTTCCATTCGCCGGTGTCGTACTCCTGATGAGTCAACACATGGCGGATGTAAATCTTATTCCTATTATAATGGATCGCCGCAATGAGTCGAACTTTGTTGCCGCCTAGATTAAACACCGTGAATTTTCCGACCTGATCAGCTTGCGGGAAAACATCGCGCAATTGGACGAAGTTTGAAAATCGGCTTTTGCGCATCAGGGCATACCAACGCGCGATAGCAGATTTCGTGTCCGGATGTTTCTCCGTGAATTCATTCAAGCGCTTTCGTGTGATGACATGCACGAGAGCGAATCATAACCAGCAGTTTGCCGAATGAGAAGCGCGCCTCCGGCAGGCGTTGGTGCAAAGGGAAAAAGATTTGGCCTGCACCTATAAATGTCCTCAGCCACGGGTCGCCGGCACTGTCTTCTCAGGCGGGGCCAAATCTTTTTTACTTTGTAGGGCCCACCAGCTCTACGGCGGGAGTCACCGAGACGGCGCAGCCGCACGTGTGGCAAGGGTAGCCGGGTGCCTACATTGGGCTTATAGCCTGTAAGGATTGTTTTGCGCCAACGCCTGCACGGCCCTGCGTTCCCGTGCGGAGCGATTGGCCATCGCCACTATGTCGTTACACTAAAATCCTTTCAGGATATTAATGTAGGATTTCGATCCTCACGAAGTCTGACGACGGATGTCCGCTTTAGCTTTTTCCCAGTCGATGAATTTCAATTTTCCTGATTGGATATCGCGTTCGCGGTCGCGCAGCTCTTTTTCGTGCCAGGCTGGTGACTCAACCGCATCAGGTTTCGACGATAAGCTTTGCCAAAGCGCTTCCATCGTTTGGAGCTTCTCTTCAACGCTCAGCTTTGGAATGGCTGTTCGAATTTCCTCAACCGTGCTCACGCTGAAAGCGTAATCGACAGAGAAGCAAACGTCCAACGGCGAACGTCCAACATCGAATACTGACAGCTGTAGCCGCTGGCGATGACTGCGGCCTTAGATTATGAGGGCAGACCTTTCCGGACAATCAGTTGTATCTCGGCAACTCCCGTTGCGCTCGACCACATACCCTTGTGGCGTAACCGGCCATCTCGCTCATCCCATTCGCTCGGTTCCATTTGATCGGTTCGCTCACTCGATCGCTAGGAGGGTAATCCCTTCTTTGCGATCAGTGCCATCTGCTCACAGAAGCGCTCCAACTCTCCTAAGGTCGTGTACAGGTTGGGCGTGATGCGAATGCCCTGGAATTCTTCGTGCACGATCGGCACGGTGAAGATGTGGTGTTTGTCGAAAAGATATTTCGTCACCGCGTTCGGATCGGTGCCCTCGATGTGAACGTTTCCGATTGCGCAGGATTGGTTGGGATCGAACGAAGTGTTGAACCGAATTTTGGGCACGTCTTTGAGCCGGTTCATCCAGTAACGCGACAGGTAGCGTAACCGCGCTTCCTTGCGTTTGCCGCCGATGCCGTTGTGAAACAGCAGCGCCTCGCCAATGGCAAGCTTCGGCGCGGCTGAGTGGGTGCCGATCTCTTCGAATTTGCGAATGTCCCATGCCTGCTTCGCTTCCGCGGCCATGAGCGGCCAGAGTTTTTCGATCTTATCGCGCCTGACGTAAAGCATACCGGTGCCTTTCGGCGCGTACAACCATTTGTGCAGACTGGTGCCGAAATAATCGCAACCGAGGTCTTTCTGTTTGAAATTGAATTGGGCAAAGGAATGGGCACCGTCGACGATGGTCTCAATGCCGCGGGCGCGCGCAATGTCGCAGACTGCTTTCACCGGAGTGATCTGACCGGTGATGTTGATCATGTGTGAGATCAGAATGACACGAGTGCGATCGGTGATTCCTTTTTCAAACGCGGCGGTGATCTCGCTGAGGTTCTTCGGCGGAATCGGAATCTGTATGAGCTTGAGCTTGAGGTTTTCCCGTTTTTCCCGCTGACGCAATGTGGTGAGCATGCGCGGATAATCCTGGGTGGTAGTGAGAATTTCGTCGCCAGATTTGAAGTCCATGCCCATGAGCAGATTCTCGAGCGACTCCGAAGCGTTGCGGGTGATGGCGATTTCTTCGCGATCGCAGCCGAACAGTTCGGCCAGGCCGGTGCGAATGGTTTCCGATTGTGGCTCGAGGATTTGCCACATCGTGTAAGCGGTGGCGTCTTCCTGCTCCCAGATGTAACGCACCAGCGCCTCGGTCACGATCCGCGGACTGGGCGAAACGCCGCCATTGTTCAGGTTAATGATGCCGCGTGTAACACTGAATGAGTTTTGGATGGTGGCCCAGTAATCTTCGTCCGTGGCCGCTTCTTCCGGGGTGAGATGCGCGACGTTCTTCGACGCTGCTTGGACGTTTCTCAATAACGACGCGACCGTTGCCGAAGAAAGAGCAGCCAGACCGAGGCTTTTGCCGGCAAATGAAATGAAGTCCCGACGCGTGCGCACGTGTGCCCATCTTCGCAACTTCGCTAGGACGTGACAAGCCAGCACTAATCAAATCACAGAGCGAGAATCGGCACATTCTTTATCCGAACTTTCATTCTCCATCCCTATATCTTGGCTGTATTGCGGAATTGGTTTTCTGGGCGATAGTGGGAGGTCAAGAAGTACGAAGGAGGCAAGTCAGCCTCCGGTGCGCGCCAAAGTCGGCGCGACGTTGGTGCCGGGTAGAAGTCAGAATCAAATTATGAATGCCGATCTCCTTACAGCCGCCTCCGAAGTAATCACTAATCAGCAAATCCTGGTCAACATGGTCTCACGCCGTGTGCGACAGCTTTCGCTCGGTCATCGTCCGCTCGTGCAATATGCTCCGGGGCTCCGTGAAGCCGATATCGCGTTAACCGAGATCGCTAACGGAAAACTGACGTTCGAGTCGACCTTCGGTCAGAACGGAACCGAGCCCGTCCCCCACGTGGTGCAGTTCCCAGAAGTCATCGTCGCCAAGAAAGCGGTGGCGAAGAAAAAAGCGGCGTGAGCAAGGAATTTAAGAATTAAGAATCAAGAATTAGGAATCACGAGTTCTTAATTTCTCGATGATCATCCTGGTGCCGCTACACCGCTATTATTTGGAACGAAAGATAAGGGCCGCGCAGGGAAAGTAACGAAGCCGACGCTCTTCCTAAGGGACGCGCGGGGAAGAGAGTCCCAGTTTGCTTCGTTAGGGCGATTTTCCGGGCACGACTTTTCCAGGCTCCGCAGGGGCTTTGACGTTTACATCCACTTTCTTGGTGCCGCCGGCGCTACCGCCGAAAAATTGGCCTCCGAACATGAAGAGCGCTGCAGCCACGATGATCACGAAGATCACGAATATCGCTACGACTGCGGCGTTACTGCCACCACCATTGTTATCAGCCATAAATCGATCCTCCTTTATGCGCTGATGATTCGAATTTGGCCGGCAATGTGATCGTGTACAAAAGAGGGGAAAGTAAGAAGCAAGTAGAGGAATGCCTGCCTTCGTTACCCTTGGGCCATAGCGCCTACAACCATAACGACAAAGCCGGTCGCCACGGCGATCGCTACTTTCGTTTCAACAGATAAGTTCACAATTTTCCCTCCTTATCGTGACAACCCACTTGTTGCCACGTTTTGATTTTCCCGTTTGATACCGCATCGAATTTCAGCGGATTTATGGATGGGGCCGCGATTGTTGATTTCAGTGCCGCGCCATTCGCGGATGCGCCAATTTTTTCATGCTGGGCGGGTTACGCTCAGAACTAGATAAAAACCTGAGTGAGCGGGTAGAAGGGCAGTAATCGGAAATCCAGGGATTTTCTGATTGTGGTGGTTGAAGGCAGAAGTAAGCCGTCGTCACGATCAAAGGAACCAGTTGTCAGCGAGTGCACGATTTATCGTTAGGCGATCGATGCGGCCCAAAGGGCGTTTGCCTCACGAAACCAGGAAATTCCGGGAGAGCTGAATAGATCGCAAGCATCCAACGACTAAACATTATTATTATGAAAAAACTTACGAGTTTACTGATAGCCTGTTCACTCGCGCTGGCGGGAGCCGCGTTGGCGCAACAGCCAGTCGAACAGCAATCACCATCAAAGGGCAAGGGCAAGCACGCCCCGGAAAAAGCGCGCGCGCCTCAAGCGCAGCCCAGGCCAAATGCTGCGAAGCCTGAGGCTCCAGCGGCAAAGCAGCACGGAGCCACGAAGGAACACGGAGCTACGAACCAGCCCGGCGCGACGAAGGAACATGCAGCTACGAATGAGCCTGGTGCAGCGAAAGGCAAAAAAACTCCAGCGAGCCATGAACCTGCGACCGCGCCGAAGCCGAATGTTTCCGGTCACCCCGTAGGGGCTCAGACGCCGGGGCAGAAGCATCAGGCTGAAGAGCGTACAAAAGGGGCGAAAACGCCTGCGCCGAATGCGAAGGGACAGCCGAAAGCCACCCCGGCAACGGCTGGGACGAAGGCGACCCCGGCGCCCCCAGCGCCAGCTTCGCCAGCCGGCCAGCCAAATGCGCGAGCTAATGCGGGGGCGAAGGCGAAGAAGCCGGATCCGCAGAAGGTGCAGCAGATCAAATCGCAGCACGCGAACTTCCGTGCGCAACCAAAACCGCAGCAGGTTCCGGCGGTTACCTTTAACCAAAACCACCGGATTGAGAGAAGCGAACAGTGGCAGGGTCAGCAATACGAAGTATTCCGCTCGTATCATCCGGAATGGCACGATCAGGGTTGGTATCATTCGCATTACAACCGTGTGGAGCTGATCGGTGGCGGTTACTACTTCTGGAACAACGGCTACTGGTTTCCGGCATGGGGTTACAGTCCTTCGGCACAATATTATGCCTACGACGGACCGATCTATGTAGGACACCGCGCTGAGCCGCCGGACAAAGTGATCGCCGACGTACAAGCCGTGCTGCAAGAGATGGGTTATTACCGAGGTGAGGTGGATGGATTGCTCGGGCCGTTGACGCGCGAGGCACTCACCGCCTACCAGACGGACAACGGGCTCACCACGACAGCGGCGATCGATCAACCGACGCTCGATTCGCTCGGAATGGGATAGAGGAAATAAACGATCGGACTTTAGATCTCGAAGCCGCCGGGGCGCACGAATGCCTCGGCGGCTTTCAATGTACGTCGGTACCCTTTTGATCGATGTCGGTTCGACGCAGCAGGTAGTCGAGTCCGCCGATTCGATACCACCTGTAAGCATAGCCTTCGAGCATGATCCGGTGTTTACCGGACTTGTTAGCCCGACTGTGGTTCTCAGAAAGAAGATTAACTAGCGATTTGCCCTGTTCGCGATTAACGCCAGGGTCCACGAGAATTTCGCGCGGTTGTTCGTGAAGATTGTGTAAAAACAGCACCGAATTATTGCGCCAGTCGTAACGGAGAGCGAGAACAGCGGGATCGCGCACTTTCAGCACGGTAAAATCCCCCCAGCCAATCTCCGGAACTTCTTTGCGCATGCGAATGATACGCTCAGTCCAGTTCAGCAGCGACTCTGGGTCGCGCCGCTGGACTGCTGCGTTAATGTGTTGGTACGCGTAAGGTCCTTCTTCGATCACAGCAGTGTGCGGTTTTGCGTTTTTGGTAAATCCACCGTGCGGTTCGTCCGACCATTGCATTGCAGTCCGCGCACAAGAGCGTTCGCGCAGCCTGAGATCGTCGCCCATGCCGAGTTCGTCGCCGTAGCGAACCACCGGTGTTCCCGGTAGTGTGAACATCAAGCTATAAGCCAGCTTGAGCCGGCGCTCGTCGCCACCGAGCATCGGCGCAAGGCGGCGTCTGATCCCACGATCGTAAAGCTGCATATTTTTATCCGGGCCAAACGCTTTAAAAACGATTTGCCGCTGCTTTTCTTGCAAGCGCCCGAGATCAAGTTCGTCGTGATTTCGCAGAAAGAGTCCCCACTGCGCCGTCGCCGGCCGCGGTTTAGTCTCTTTCAATGCTTTGATCAACGGACGCGTATCGGCGGCAGCCAATGCGTAGAACAGGTTTTGATTCACCTGAAAGTTAAACATCATGTGCATGCGATCGCCGTCTTCGCCGAAATAATCCATGTCGGTTTCGGGCAGCACATTGGCTTCAGCGAGGACAATGCAGTCGCCTTGCCGCCACTGCAGGAATTCGCGAAACACGCGCAGCATATCGAACTGTTCCTTAGGCTTTCGCACGTTTGGTCCCTTGGTCGAGATAATGAAAGGAACCGCGTCCATACGAAATCCGGAGACTCCCGACTGGATCCAAAAGCCCATGATTTTTAGTATCTCATCCTGCACTTCCGGATTTGAGGTATTGAGGTCGGGCTGAAAATCGTAGAATCGATGGAAATACCAGGCTTTGGCTTCGCGATCGTAGGTCCACGTGGTTTTTTGTACGCCGGGAAACACCATCCCTTTGTTTGCGTGCGGCGGTTTCTTCTTCGACCAGACGTACCAATTCCGATATTTCGAATTTGGATCGGAACGTGCCTGCTTGAACCAGGGATGCTGGTCCGAGGTGTGGTTCACGACCAGATCGATCAACACACGAATGCCGCGTTGTTTTGCGCCGTGAGTGAACTCAATGAAATCGCCGAGCGTACCGTAGCGTGGATCGACATTATAATAGTCGGAAATATCGTAACCGTCGTCCCGGCATGGCGAAGTCTGAAATGGCATCAGCCAGATCGCCGTCACGCCGAGTCCATGCAAATAATCGAGACGGCGCATTAGTCCGCGGAAATCGCCGGTCCCATCGCCATTCGAGTCCATATAGGTACCGACCGAAAGGCAGTAGATCACCGCATTCTTGTACCAAAGATCATTGATCATATGCGCGGCGAATGGACTCAGACATGAAGCCTTTGATTAGTTCATCGTAATGGGCAAGAAAGTCGGCGGGATCGCTGTAGATAGTGATTGCACCCGCTTCGCGCAAAACTGCTCCCGATGTTCCACCGCAGAGAAACGCGATCGTTTTCAAGCCGGCTTTTCGGGCGGCTTCGATGTCGAATCTTGTATCGCCGACCGTGACGGCATCAGCAGGCGAAATGCCGCCAAGCTTTTTCAATGAAGCGGCAAAGATGTCGGGCGCAGGCTTGGAACTGTCGGCATCATCACCCGAAATGTATCCGTCGATCAGATTATCGATCTTGAGAAGGTCGACGTAATATTTCGTGTCAGCCTTTTTACCCGAACTTGCAAGCACGATGCGTTTGTTGTCGTCGCGGATTCGCTTAAAAAGTTCCCGAACTTTCGGAAACGGCCGCACTTTTTGGAGATATTCTTTTCTGAACAGTTCGGACCGGTAATCATCCAGCTCTTTGCCGAAACGGTCGATCTCGTCCGGCGTCAGAAACTCGGGTAAATATTGGTCGGAACCTTTGCCGATCTGGGCGCGTAACTTTTCCCGAGGAAATTGTTTGCCAAACCGGCGGAATGCACGGTCCCACGAATCGACGTGCAGCTCATTGGAATCGACCAGGGTACCGTCAATGTCGAAGATGAAAGCAAGCATGGCGACAAAGGGGAATTAAGGACTTCGATCGAACCGGTTCATGTTCTCGAATTAATTCGCCTTTCGATAATGAAATGCGCTGACGCGCGCTGGCCTTTTCTTATTTAAGTTCGGCATCGTCTCGGCACATTCCGCTTGCATGGCGCGAAGTCTTCGTGCGAAAAGATGTTTTGGTGAAGAAATTTCTCGTTGTTCTGCTTGTAGCCTGTTCTGTCGGAACGTTTGTCGGCGTAGCTAATGCTCAGCTTCCCCCTGGCTCCATCATGACCACGGGAACCGCGCATTCGCATTACGCAACACTGATACCGCTCTCCCAGATGGCCACCTGCCCGACTCCCAGCCCGACCCCCAACCCTGGGATGATCGGTCCCGCCCGGCCTGGCCCCAAGAGCGATCCCGGCCAGAATCTCCTGTCAGGCCCGATCGTGAGCTTCGAAGGACTTCGGCACGGCGAACTGCACGACGGTAACTTTTGCTCCTGTCCCACCTGCCCCTCCGATGACAGCGGAGCTGTAGGCTTCGATTACTACGTGCAGACGGTCAATTACGCGATCATTGTCTACGACAAGTCCGGCAATGTCCTGGCCGGTCCCGTCAGCGGCACGACATTCTGGGAGAATCAGCCTGACCTTGGGGGCTCCTACTACTGGAGCGATGCGGTCGTACGGTTCGATCGATATGCCAACCGATGGGTCATTAGCCGCCCGGGCGGAACACCGTACGGCCAGTACCTGGGCATAGCTATCTCCCAGACCTCGGACCCGACGGGTAAGTACGATCAATACGCGTTCGAGGTCAACAACACCGTCAATCAGCTGTCAGGGTTCTTCAACGACTACCCGAAGATCAGTGTGTTTTCCGACGCCTACTACGCGACCGCGGACCCCAACAAGATCTTTAGCGGGCTGGGCAATACCATCTCCGCGTTTGAGCGATCGGCCATGCTGGCCGGAAACCCGACGCCGCAGTTTGTGACCTTCTTTGTGCCGGCTCCCCGGAATCCATCCCAAACCACCCATAGCCATATGCTGGCGGCAGACCTCGAGGGCAGGAGATTGCCGCTAAGCGGTACGCCTGAGTACGTGGTGCAAGTCCAGGATTCGCACCTCGGCTTCCCCGCCGACCGGCTGCAAGTGTACGAATTCCACGTGGACTGGCACTCTCCTTCGTCTTCGACGTTCGTCGCGACCCAGAGTCTTGTTCCCCAGCCGTTCAACTCCAACGCCTGCCCGATCGCGGGGGACTTTCAGGCCTGTATCGAGCAGCCGGGAGTTGCGCAGCGACTCGATTCGCTTTCTTACGGCTACATGATGCAGCGTTTGACGTACCGCAATTTCGGCCCTCGGCAGACACTGCTGTTCAACCACACTGTGGCAGCCGACGGCGATCCGTCGCATAGGCACGCGGGTATCCGCTGGTACGAGCTGCGCATGAGAACAAGAGGGCGAACACGGAGTCCCTGGGAAATTTATCAGCAAGGGACCTATGCTCCGGATGCTAATAACCGGTGGCTTGGGAGTATCGCGATGGACGGGATGGGAAACATCGCGCTTGGCTTCAACGTATCGGGCGCGAGTTTGTTTCCCTCGATCCACTACGCGGGCCGTCGGCCGACCGACCCGCTGGGCACGTTGCCTAGTGGCGAGATGTCGCTGATCGACGGCGGTGGTGCCCTGCAGGACAACAAGTATTTCGGTGACTACAGCCAGATGACAATCGATCCGGTTGATGACTGTACGTTCTGGTACACCGGGACCTACCTACCCACAACTACCACACAGAACGACTGGCACACGCGGATTGGCTCGTTCAGATTCACGAACTGCCACGGCAGAGACGAAGCCTCTAGCAAGTGACGACCGAGATCGCCAGCGCGGTCAGATGCTTTACGGATTGTTGACCACTTGCGGCACAGCTTTGCTCGCTTCAGGCTGTGCACTCACTTTCTGTAGGCCCACAATGAGAGCTTCAATTTGCTTCTGCTGTTCCGCCAGCTTGCACTGAAAATCCTGCTTTAGTTGTGTGATAATCGCTCCTTGCGCCTCGACCTTGCGCTGCTCTTTCAGAAACGCCCGATGCTCCTTGAGGAACTCGTTGAGCAACATCGCGTTCACCTGGTCGTAGCGTACGCTGTGAGGTTTTCCTTCCTTATCGCGCACAACTAGATCGGGGTTCACTTTTTCGACGTCCTCGGCTACAAGGCCCAACTGTGGTGTGCCTCGCGGATCTATGTCTTTCTTGTAATGGAAGCTGACTGGTTTGAGTGCAAAGACCGCTTCGCTGGCCTGCTCCATTGGCCTAATCTCCTCTTTAAATCGTCGCGAGGAAGTGATCGTGCCAAGGTTCCCGTCTGAATTAATGAAAACGGCAGCTCCTCCGGAAGATGTTACACCGAATATATTGCCGATAAAACAGCTATTGTCCACGTTGTTACCATTAGCACCGATACAAATAACGTTATTGGCTGTGGTAACGTTTTGGCCGGCGTTAGCACCCAAGGCCGTGTTCCCGGTGCCGGTGGTGTTGTTCACGAGAGCACCATCACCGATGGGGCCGTGTTAGCGCCCCCGGTGGTGTTGTTGGCGAGCGCCTCATAACCGATGGCCGTGTTGCTAAGGCCGTGGGTGTTGCTAAACAGCGCCTGAAAACCGTTGGCCGTGTTGGCGCCGCCGGTGGTGTTGCTAAAGAGGGCTTGGACGCCGCTGGCCGTGTTGACGCTGCCGGTGGTGTTGCTTTCGAGCGCTCGATAACCGTTGGCTGTGTTGCTGTCACCGGTGGTGTTGCTGAAGAGCGCTTGGACCCCGTTGGCCGTGTTGTTGGCGCCTGTGGTGTTGCTGAGAAGCGCGCCATTACCGTTGGCCGTGTTGAAGCTGCCGGTAGTATTCTGACTGAGCGCCAACGTACCAACTGCTGTGTTCCCGGTGCCTGTGGTGTTGGCAAATAGCGCATCAATACCAACGGCGGTGAGGAAGTTCGCCTGGTTGTTCGCGAGCGCGTCGACACCCAGGGCGGTGTTTCCGCCGCCATCAGTGTTAGCGCTGAGCGCCCCAGAACCAACTGCCGTGTTGAAGTTGGCAGTGCCGGCTTCGTCCACGTCATTATTCAAGAGCGCGAGATCACCAATGGCAGTGTTGTCAACGCCCACAACATTTCGAAGGAGCGCAGAATTGCCAAAAGCGTTGTTGCCAGATCCGCTGAAGTTGTACAAGAGCGCAAAGGCGCCGACAGCATCGTTGTAGTTGCCGGTCGAGTTAACTTCGAGCGCGCCTGTTCCATTTGCCGTATTTTGTGTGCCGGTCGTGTTGCTCAGGAGTGCGCCTTCACCGTTTGCCGTATTGTAGCTGCCTTCTGTGTTGCCAAAAAGAGCGAACGCTCCATTGGCCGTGTTTTCAACGCCAGTGGTGTTGCTTGAAAGCGCCCCGGCGCCAGTAGCCGTATTTTCGTCTGCGGTGTTGGCAAGAAGCGTCCCAGCGCCGATACCCGTGTTAAAGTTGCCGGTCGTGACGCTCAGGAGCGAATATATACCGATCGCGCTGTTATAAGTGCCGGTTGTGCAGCTCAAAAGGGCGCTGCTCCCCTCTGCCGTGTTCCCTCCGGGATAGCCTCCATCCGGCGGCGGAGTGACCGCCTGCGCTGTGAGAGAAAGAGCAACGCAGACGAGTGAAAGTATGATAAGAATTGGTGGCGCTATCGTTTTCATAGGCATGAAGTTTGGAAAAAATCTCGCCTGCTTGTCAATTTAACTCGCCGTAAGCACGGATTGCAGATTCGAGTTCCAGAAACACAGTCAACCTACCTTGCGGCTTCACCGGCGACGTCGCTCATCGCATTGGCTTCATTGCAAATTCGAAGAGCGAGCTAAAACAAAGTCTTAAGGTAATTGAAGAGTAAAAATTAAAATTAAGAAACAACCCAGTCGCGGCGAACTGCTTGTTCAAATGCGCGCAATCGCAGGAGGTCCAAAACTTTTTCGGATACGAAGTAATAGGGAGAAGGGAGAAATATGAGGATATTAACACTAACAGTGATATTGGGCTTACCGCTCATGGCGCTAGGTCAGCAAGCGGAGCCACAACAGACGCAGGGGCAAACGAAAGAACCAGAGACTACTGCACCGGCAAAAGGGAAGAAGATGAAAGCTCCGGAGCAGCCGGGCAAACCGCAGGCAAAACCTGAGACGGGCACAAACGTGCGTGGACAACCACAGACGAACATTAAGGGTCGTCCTCAGGAGATAAGGAAGAATGCACCTGGGGAACGTTCCAGCACGAACGAGACCAACGTGAGAAGCACGAATCAGACGAACGTGAATCAATCCACGAAGGTGAACGTGCAAGAGTTCAAGTCGCGTCACAGCGAAGTGTTCAGTCTTGGGCGGCATCCGAAGGAGTTCTTCGTCCAAAGATTTGGGGCGAACCATTTCCGGCTGATCGGGAATACTTACTTTGTGTTCGTAGACAACTGCTGGGTCGCGGTTGACGTGGACGGCTTTGTATACACGGAGCGGGTGATCTGCCAGGGCGATCCGGACTATGTTGTAGTTGAATAGCGCATCCTTCTGCGCGACAGAAAAGCGCTCCGCTGAAAATGCGGAGCGCTTTTTTTGCATCGAGCAAAAACATTAAACGGCTTCATTCGGACTGGAACCCAGCCGTATGCGGTATCCGGCGCGAAGTCTAATGCAACATGGATGAAGCATCGCCCGAAGGAAAAATCCTCCGTGGAACGGAAGGATTAGGAACTGTGACGCCGCAATTGGTCGAGGAGCGCGCACGCGAGATCGCGCGTAGCGACGGACGTGAGCAACCAAACGATCTGGACCTGGCTCGTGCGCGCGAAGAACTTACCGGTGCTACATCGAGCTCGGAGAAGTCCGCAACGAGGGAGGAACCGGGTCGCGACTGGGGAATGCCACTTGTGTCCTCGGGCGAGAAGGCTCCGACGGTGCGCCCGGAAGATGAGGAAAACATCCCCGAGAAATTGATTCAGGAAGGCGTTGACGAAGCTGACCACGATCAACGTTCCAGGTCTGGGCAAAATATTGAGAGATCCTGAACAAATCGTAAAAGTTGAGCCACATTGTCTTGCGCTGACGAAACGCGCTGATTCGCGTCGGAATTTTCGAGTTCTGCCTCCCTTGCTCCCGTCCGAGGCGCGATAGGCTGTAGGAGTTCAGTACATGAATGGCAATAATCGCCAGGGGGTGTGTTGTTGATACACGCGATATTGTTTACCGAATTCGCGCACCAGAAAATTTTCTTCGGCGCGAATGAGCGCAATAATGGGAACGCACATCGCCGCCACGAAAAGCAATCCGATCGTGCTCCGAAACACGAGTGCCCAGCCTGCCATTGCTGTTAACATTGCAAGATAGCTGGGGTGCCGGATGAAAGCGTAGAAACCGTCGGTCTTGAGTCGGTGATCGGGTTGAAGCGTGACGAACATGCTGAAGCGATGGCCAAGCTCGAATACGGTGGTGACGCGCACGAATCCGCCGATCGCAGTGATGAATAGTCCAACGTAACGGACGGTATTCCCGTCAATAGTCCAGACGTTGAGACGATCGAGATGCGGCGGCAGCCACCCGAACGCGACGGCGATGATAATGATCGGGATAAAAATCCAGCGGCTGGGGCGATCTTCTGCTCGGCCGGTTGCAAGGCTGCTGCTTCCAGAGAAGCCGTAAGCAATTGCGCCGGCCAAAGCTAGAATGATTGCGCCGGTGCGCGCTGGATTGAAAAAAAAACTTGTCCAATCACCCCAGCCCGAAATGACGAGCCCGAGAAACAACAGTGTGCCGCCGAGTCCAAAAATGAGGTTCCTAATGGTGCGATTCAAACTTAACAGCGCGATGCCACGCATCATTTACGAACCGTAAAAGCGATGAAACAATGAAAAACCACTCTGAAAAAAGGACGAGATAGGAAGGAACAATTAAGAACGATGAAAGCAATTCGAGTAAACGAATTCGGTGGACCGGAAGTGCTTCGGTTGGAAGAAGTGGCGACGCCGCGGCCTGCGCCCGGCGAAGTGCTTGTTCGAATACACGCGATCGGTGTTAACCCGGTGGAGACTTACATTCGTGCGGGAACGTACGCGCGATTGCCGGCGTTGCCTTACACGCCGGGAAATGACGGCGCCGGAGTGGTTGAGCAAATTGGCGACTCCGTCACGGAGTTCAAACCCGGCGATCATGTTTATACCGCGGGATCGTTGAGCGGGACATACGCGGAGTTTGCGTTGTGCGGGATCGAGCAAGTTCATTGTCTACCCGAAAATGTCTCGTTCGCGCAAGGCGCGGCTATGGGCACGCCGTACGCGACGGCCTATCGCGGGTTGTTCCAGCGCGCCGACGGTAAGCCGGGCGAAACGGTGCTGGTGCACGGCGCAAGCGGGGGTGTCGGGACAGCGGCGGTGCAACTTGCGCGCGCTCGCGGTCTGCGCGTGCTCGGCACCGCGGGCAGTGATGAAGGATGCAAGCTCGTCCGCGAACAAGGCGCGCACGAAGTGTTCGATCATCGCGCGCCTGATCATTTCGAGCAGATCATGAACGCGACTAATGGACGTGGTGTTGATGTGATCGTGGAATTGCTTGCGAACGTGAATCTGGGGAAAGATCTAACGATCCTCGCGAAAGGTGGGCGCGTCGCGATTGTTGGTAGTCGCGGCCGAGTGGAGATCGATCCCCGCGACACGATGCAGCGCGATGTCGATCTTCGCGGAATGGTGTTGCCGAACACCCCATCGGCGGAGATGGCCAGTATTCACGCAGCGCTCGTGGCGGGTTTGGAAAATGGAACATTGCGTCCGGTGATCGGCAAAGAATTCCCGCTTGCCGCAGCGGCGCAAGCGCATCGCGCCGTCACGGAGTCGGGGGCGCTTGGAAAAATCGTGCTGGTGACGGAGAAGTAAGAAGTAAGAAGTGAGAAGTAGGAAGTAAGAAGTTGGCACGGGGAAACCCGCGAAAGTAAACGTAAAAAAATGCAATCGGAAGAGAGTGACCTCAGACAGCGTACAAGAGAATTCGCGCTGCGGATTGTGTGGATGTTTTCGGCATTGCCGAAAACCACCGAAGCACAAGTCCTGGGTAAACAGGCCCTGCGATCTGGCACGTCAGTCGGAGCAAACTATCGAGAGGCGTATCGCGCCCGCAGTAAACCTGAGTTTATTTCAAAGTGTGGCGATTCACTGCGTGAGCTGGAGGAGACAGCTTACTGGCTCGAACTGCTTGTGGAAGCAAACTGCGTAGCTGCGGAGAAGCCGTCAGTGCTCAGGCAGGAATGCGATGAGCTCATCGCTATCTTTGTAACAATTCTAAAACGATCTAAGGACAAGCCTTCTTAACTTTTCCTTCTTAATTCATACTTCTAACTTTCTGAGCCATGGAGGTTCATCAATTGCGTTATTTCGTGGCTGTGGCCGACGAGGGAAGTTTTTCTCGTGCGGCGGCCAAGGTGCGGGTTTCTCAACCTTCGCTTAGCCAGCAGATTCGAAAACTGGAAGCGGAGGTCGGGCAGCCCTTATTCGATCGTCTGCCGCGTTCAGTTGTGCTGACTGAGGCGGGCCGTTGTCTGGTCGATTACGCGCGTCAAATTTTGGCGTCGATCGGCGATGCCCGCCGTTGCGTCGACGAACTGAAGGGTGAAGTGGCCGGTAAGCTGGCGGTAGGCGCAATTCCCACGATTGCGCCGTATGTGCTGCCTGAATTGGTTGTGAAATTTCAAGACCACTATCCCCAAGTCACGCTTGAGGTCGTGGAAGACGTGACCGACGGCATTACTCGGCGAATTGAAGCTGGGCAACTCGACGTCGCGATTGCGTCTACTTGCCAGCCAAGTGCTTCTCTACGACGCGAATCTCTGGGTACTGAACCTTTGCTTGCGTTGGTGCCGAAAGGACATCCCCTGGCAAAAAAGGACCTCGTTGAATTCGACGACCTCAAATCGCAGAGATTTTTACTTCTTCACGAGATGCATTGCCTGTCGCAACAGGTGAATCATCTGCTCGAGTCCCGTCGTCTTCGACCGCAGATCGCATTGGCCGGAAGCCAACTCAGTACAATCGCAAATATGGTCGCGGCCTCGATCGGTATTTCAATTGTGCCGGAAATGATGGTGAAACACCACCCCACGCACGGATGCGTCAGCCTGCCGTTCGCTCCGCCAGTCCCGGAGCGGGAGCTGAACTTTCTGTCCAATCCGCTCCGATTTCAGAGCAAGGCAGCCGCAGCGTTCCGTCGGGAAGCTGCAGCAGCCTTGTCAGAAAAGGATTTGTCGATCGCTCCTGTGGCGAAGGAGTGACGACATTCTTACTTCATTCGTTCCAGTGCCATTGCTACCAGCGATAGCATCGGCCAAACGACGAGAATCAGAATTGCTCCAAAGCCTGCAAGCTCGGGCAAATAATGAGGGTGCGATCTGTGGACGTAACGGTCCTCGAGGAACCGCGAAATTCGCTGTCCAATCGGCATTCTAGTTTCCATGTGATTTTATTCTCCTCTAATGGTTGTTCTTTGTTGGTTGATGAAAGTCAAACTGACGGCCAGGCTTTCCACGACGGCCTCCATTGGGTGGGACCGAGAACGTCGAAGTTCTTAACTGCGCGTTGTGGATGACTCAGAACCTGGCCGAGCAGAGTCGGCCGATTGCGTTCCAGGACCGGTCGTTTCCCTTGGTTGTTCCCATCCCTAAACTTGGGCCGTTCATACAGTGAACTGGCCACAGCCTGGTCGGTGATTGAAATACTTTATGCGTCTAGTGGCGATAGGATTTGCCTATACGGGAGGAGAATGGAGCGCGCGGGGGCGTGCGACATAGAAGGTAAAGTGACGAGGGTAGGAGCGAGTAAGCCGGGAGGCGAGCGAGTTTCAATGGAGCGTGCGGGGGCGCGCGACATAGAAGGTAAAGTGACGAGGGTAGGAGCGAGTAAGCCGGGAGGCGAGCGAGTTTCAATGGAGCGCGCGGGGGCGCGCGACATAGAAGGTAAAGTGACGAGGGTAGGAGCGAGTAAGCCGGGAGGCGAGCGAGTTTCAATTAAGAAGAAGTGTCGAGCATCGTGCCGCGGCACTTTGAGCTGCCGCAATGGCATGCGTATTTCTTTTTTGATTCGTCGGTGATCGGTTCGTCGATCTCGAGCGCGTAGTCATAAAAGAGTTCCTCCCCGGCCAGGATATCGCGCAGCGCATCGATGAATATACGGTCTTCTTCCTCGGCGGCTTCGCAGTTTGGATCGCAGGAATGGTTGATCCAGCGCGCGTCGTTGCCGCCGATCTCTGGATTGATTACCTGACCGTTATCCAGGCCAAAATTGAATGTATGTGGATCGTCCTCGTCGTTGGGAGCGGCTTCCCAGGAGGTGCGTTGGCCGGTGTATTCGATAATACGAGTGCCTTTGGGAATGAACTGCATGGCGTAAACACCGCGACCGTGCACACCGGACTTGCGAACCTCGATTCGCACAGTTCGGCTTTGAGCTTTGCGTTTCTTGGCCATCACGGGAATTAAGCCGGAAGAAAAAACCAAGAATCAAGAACTAAGAATTGGGAAATGCAATTGATGGTGAATATTTGCGGAATGACAACTGAAGAACGCACCCGCCTTGAATCGATCGACATAGCCTTGCGATCCGACACAGTGTTCGCACAAATTCGCCCGATTATCGAACGGGTCCGCGCGGAGCTGTCCCGAAAGAACGAGGCGGTAATGACTTGGGAACCGATTCCGCTGACCGTTTTCGGTCGCGCGTTGCCCCGTGAGATCCGCTCCGCGTGGGTATTCGTCCTGCGCGCCGGCGCAGATACTGGCGCGGAACGCCATCCGAATAGTCATCAGCGGATGATGACATTCGAAGGGAGCGGCGATATGCGAACCGAGGACGGGGGACAGTGGCAATCGAATGTCCTGGTCAGCAATCCTGAGGCGCCGCTGGAGCAGCGCTGGATTTCAATTCCGCAGAATGTTTGGCATCGTCCCGTGGTCGGCTCAGACGCTGATTGGACGGTGGTTTCGTTTCACACTGTGCCCGCCGAGGAACTGATTGAAGAAAAGCAGGATGAGAACAGCCAGGATGGAACAAAACAAATGAAGTATCTTGAGAAGTAAAAGGATCATGAACGGCATAAAATTCCTCGTCGTTGCGCTGACGATTCTCGCGGTCTCGAGCTCAGCTTCGGCAAACCTGGGCGATGGCTCCGACAGAATTGACGATTTATATGGCAACCTGGTCCAGCGACGGTTGCGCGATGACGGAACTGTGAGCGTCCTCTATCATAAGGGCCAATATCTTTACCTTGTGCTCTTCGCCAACGACCGAAGCATTTCGGAAAGCTATTCTCACGTGAAGGGCACGGATCTGTCCGAAAAAGAGATCGCAAAATTCCTGAAACTAAATTCCGCAGGCGGAATATGGACTCCTGCCAACACATCGAAAGAACGGCGCTTCAAAAGAAGCGACAATAGAGCTGAGGCGACTTACGGGATCGCGAGCGGACGTCGGGCACTGACGGTGCGAGAACTTGGTGGTAAAGAGACGCAGGGCGATCTGTGATTTGCCTGCGCGAGGACGCGCGCGGAAAAGATCGCCTCCCTTAGGATGCCGTCCGGAGCGAGGTCTTCCGCAGCACCAATGCGGCAACAATGCCTACACAGAAAAAGCCGACAATCTGGATGAACATGTAGCTGCAGATATAGACGGTGGGAAAGCCGTACCAATTCCAGTAGGAAACGTTGGTTGCAATCGCGGCCAGGATCCCGGCTGCTAAAACGAAGCCGACTCGGCCGGCGAAACTTTCGATGCGCGTCTGTGCAAGCAGAAACACCACGAGAATCGCTTCGAGTAATTGAGTGGCGAATTCGATTCCGAGCGCTTTGCCAAATGTGAAGGGACGGCCCGGCGCATGATACATGAGAATACCAGAAGGATTCGCCGCGATCTTTTCATCCATGTGTTTCATCGCTTCACTCTTTTCCTGTCGACTTGCGTTCTTGCCGACGCCCATTCCAGGAAAAATGTAGAGACCGGTCTGGTCGCCGATGTTGCTTTGCATCGTACTGAGGACAGCTGATTCGTTTGGAATTTCAGTGACGCCAGCCTCGCCCAGAGGCAACGCCATGTGCGCGATTGCTGTCCAGATGAACATGGCGATTGCGCCGAGAATACCCGCGAGAAGAATTTTCATGAGCGGAATGATGAAGGGGCGGGAAGAAATTTAGAAGAAAAAATTGGCAGTGAGTCAGCGATTCTAACGAACGCGCCAGGCGAATAATTCAGACGAGTCCGGCATTCGGCTCATAACTACAAACATTACAAAAATATAAGGTTAAAAACGTTGACGTTTTTGTTGTTATCCTGGCAATCTGGATTCTTCCCGAGCCCGCTCTCTCTCTTCCGGCTTGGTATCAGCCATCTCCACACATATGAAAACTCATCGTTGGTTTAGTAGTAATCGTCTCGTACTCGCACCTGCGCATGGCAAGTGTTGTAACCCTAATGTCTGCAGCGGCCGCAATGGCGTTCGTCGCGGTGAAACCGTCCGGGCCATTGTTCGTGACAAATTCAAACAACAACAATCAAGCGATCGCTAAGTTTAGAGAGGATCGCGAAGAGTTGTTTAAGAACAAGCGCGCGCTGCCTGGCCCTGAAAGGGACGGCGGGCCACTTCTTGCAGCTGAAATAGAATATGCCAATCGCGCTTACCCGGCAAAGGACATACCGTTTTCTGCAATCTTGAACGCGACGACGGCTTGGACCAATGTCAGAGCCAGGGGTGTGGGAAGAGGTCCAAACGCACCGACAAGTGCCTGGACACTCGTGGGTCCTAGTCACGCGAATTTTCCTGATGTCCTGACCTTTAGCGGTGCGGCTTACACGACCTCCGGTCGCATTACCGCGCTCGCCGTCGATCCGAGTTGCAGCACGAGGAAGTGCCGAGCATGGGCCGGCGCCGCAGGCGGCGGAATCTGGCGCACAGACAACGCGCTCTCGGGGAGCGGCGTCAACTGGACATTCGTGTCGGGCAGCTTTGGAACCAACGCCATCGGAACGCTTACCTATACTGGCGGCGTTCTCTACGCTGGGACCGGTGAGGCGAACGCTTCGGGTGACTCGGCGGCGGGCGTGGGCATCTACAAATCTATCGACGGCGGGAATACATGGACACTGCTCTCCGCTACAATCGGTCCGATCACGACGTTTTCACCCGGCACGGGACACCAACGGAACGTACGGGCCAGGTAATGCGTTCCTCGGTCGCTCGATCAGCTCGATCGTTGTTGACCCAACAAATGCGGCCCATCTCTATGTGTCGTCTTCGCGTGGCGTGCGTGGGGTAAGCTCGGTAACGGGCGGTGGGACAACGAACCCGCCGACCCCGCGGCCGCCGTTTGGTCTATTCGAATCAACCGACGGGGGTGCGACGTTTAGCTTCATCTGGGATGGCGGCGACGGTTGCCCCGCAGTGTGTGACGGGACCAACCCCAAAGCAACGATTCGCGGCGCCAATGAAGTGAGCACTCGACCCGCGCTGGAACGGAACGACGAACAAAATCCTTTACGGCGGAGCGTTCGGTCCGCAAAATGTCGCCGGAAGTGGAGGCGTTTGGCGTTCGACCGACGGCGGGGTGACCTGGACTCAGATCAAAACCGCGCTCAATGCCGCTCAGGAACGATGATCGCGCAGAATTCGCCGTGACCACAGATCCCGAGCGGGATTGACCCGGATGTACGTCGGCGAAGGCACCGGGAGCGACGCGGGCGCGAACCGGGCGCGTTTCTATCGCACCGACGACGCCACAGCGGCGGTCCCAGTCTTCACCGATCTGACCACGACGCAGAACATCGGGTACTGCACGGCCCAGTGTTGGTATGACAACGTAGTTTACTCTCCGCCGGGCAAGCCCGACGTCGTGTACTTGGGTGGCTCCTACTCATACGGCTCGTACGGTTTTACGACGAACGGCCGCGCGTTTATCCGCTCGGCTGATGCAGGTGCGTCGTTCGCCGATATGACTTGGGACGCGACGACAAATCCGACCCCCCCGGACACCTGCTGCCAGCCGAATCCGGTTGCGCCAAACGGTCAGCACCCGGACTCGCACGCGATCGTGGAGCTCCCGGGCACAAACTCCGCAATTTTCGGGACGGATGGCGGACTCATGCGCTCGAGCGGAGCGTTTACGGACATTTCATCCCAGTGCACCACGTACCGCGGGCTCAGCGGCGCGAACCTGGCACTGTGCCAACAGATGCTTTCAGCTGTGCCGACGTTCCTCTACGGCATCAACAAGGGGCTTTCGACCCTCCAGTTCCAAAGCCTGTCAGTTGCTGCTGATAACCCGAAGCATCTTCAGGGTGGCACGCAGGACAACGGAACTTTTGAGACATATGGCTCGGCAGTGGTCTGGCCACAGATCATTTACGGCGATGGCGGCCAGTCGGGCTTTAGCGTGACGAACTCGTCCACGCGGTTCAATTCATTCTTCGGGCAGAACCACGATGCGAATTTCAGGAATGGCGATCCGTTGAAGTGGGTCATCATCTCCGCGCCAATCGCCGGTAGCCCGGAGGGATCGAATTTCTATGCGCCGATTATCGCGGACCCCAATCCAGCCGCTGCGGGAACAATTTTTGAGGGGTCGCAGAGCGTCTGGCGAACACAGGACTGGGGCGGGGATCAGGCGACTCTCGAGGCGAACTGCCCAGAGTTCACTACGTCTGGGACGCAGCCGGGCTGCGGTGATTTCGTCCGCATCGGTCCTGCAGGGGACACCGATCTGACTGTGACGACCAATGGTGGCACGACCCGCGCGGGCGGCTTTGTCGCTGCGATCGCGCGCACCGCGAGCGACACCGGCACGATGTGGGCGGCGACGACGACCGGCCGCGTGTTCATCTCGCACAACGCGGACGCGGCAGCTGGGGCGGTCACGTACACGCGGCTCGACACTCTGCCATCAGCGATCGCAGATCCCGGACGGTTCGTTAGCGGGATCCACGTCGATCCGGCAAACTCGAACCACGCTTGGATCTCGTACTCGGGGTATAACTTCAACACACCGTCCCAGCCTGGCCACGTGTTCTCGGTCACCTACGATGGGAGCGGCGACGCAACGTGGACGGACCTCACCTATGATTTTCCGGACTTTCCAGCCACAGGCATCGCGGCCGACTCAAACGGCGATCTCTATGTCTCCAATGACTTTGGCGTCATGAGATTGGCCAACGGCGCGACGAGCTGGGCAGTTGCCGGCACCGGCCTTCCCATGGTGGAGGTTGCGGGCCTCACGATTGTGCCCAGTGCACGAAAGCTCTACGCGGCAACACACGGCCGAAGCGCCTGGCAACTGACATTGCCATAGGTCTGGGTTAGTCTTTGGGCGGGATAGAGAAAATCTATCCCGCCCAATTTGTTTGCGATGATGTCGTCACTCCGAGAGTATCTGGTTTCCGCCTGCGTATCCTTGTTGCTTGCCGGCATGGCGTCGATTGATGCCGAGCCATCGGGTTTCGTTGAGGGACATTTAACGATCGTTTCGCCCAAGCCTGTCCAGCCCGCCGATGAAGACGTGACTGCAGAGACGGCGGAAAACTATGCCGACTATCCATTAGTCATCTTGAGTCAGGACGGACAAAAAGAAATTGCGCGGGTTACTCCGGATGGGGACGGAAACTATCGCGTAGCGCTGCCACCGGGTCATTATACTCTCGATGTGCAGGGACGCGTCCGGCGGCATGTGCGCGCGAAGCCGCAAACATTCACGATTGTGTCCAATCAGACTGTCCGCATCGATATGCATATCGATGCGGACCATTCGCGAAGCAGCTAGGTTCAGTTGTTTCAAACTGATTGACAAACGGTTCTCGTTGGAATTGAATATGAGGCGCTAGTTTCCTCCCTCGCCAGCCATTCTCTTGGCGAGGTGTTATTCGGAAATTCGCACGTTCAATCAGCAGTTGCATAACAATCCCCATCCATGGCGGGACATAGTAAGTGGTCGAAGGTCAAGCGGTTTAAGGGCGCGATCGACGCAAAACGCGGCAAGATCTTCAGCAAATTATCAAAGGAGATTACCATCGCGGCAAAACGCGGCGGCGGCGATCCCGGTGCCAATCCGCGCCTGCGCAGCGCCATCCAGGCTGCGCGCACGCAGAGCATGCCGAACGATAACATCGAGCGCGCGATCAAACGCGGCACCGGCGAAGGCAAGGATGCACAGCAATTCGATGAAATCGTTTATGAAGGCTATGCGCCCGGCGGCGTGGCCATCATTGTCGAAACCGCAACCGACAATAAGAATCGCACCGGGGCGGAAGTTCGGAGCATCTTCAGCCAGAACAATGGCAATCTGGCATCGACCGGAAGCGTTTCGTACATGTTCCACAGGAAAGGACAAATCACCGTTCCGCGGTCGAGCATCGACGAGGATCGATTGCTTGAGATTGCCCTGGAGGCGGGGGCCGAAGAGTTGACAACTGACGACGATCAGTATGTTATCATCACTTCCCATGATCAGCTATACGCGGTAGCTGAGGCTCTCAAGAATGCGGGCGTAACCACCGATGGGCAAAAGTTTACATTCATTCCCGATACGACTGTTGCGGTGCCCGACGAAGCCGCGGTGCGTCAGGTGCTCCGCTTGTGTGATGCGCTTGAGGACGACGACGACGTGCAAAACGTCTATTCAAATCTAGAAATTCCCGACGAATTGCTGGCCAAATTGCCGGCCTGAAAAACTATTGCCACGTGTTTAAGGCGGTGCTGCGCCGCGAAGAATTTAGCTTATGAACGAAGAAAACGAAAACCAACCTGTGCCCACTGAGTCCGCCTCGCCGGAGCAACGGCATCATCGTCCGCGCCGCCGTTTCCCGCGAAAACGTTACCGAGGCGATCGATTCAGGCGCGACGACGCAGAGGGCTCGCCAAATTCTGTGAATACTGATCCTGCCGGAGCGGCTACTGATGTCGAAACCATTGACCGGCCGCTCGGCTCAGGTGGACGTGAGGGGGCGGAGGCTGGTGCCGAAGGTGGCGAACAAGTTCAGGCTGAACCGGAATTCGGCGAAGGTATCATCGAAATCTCAGGCAAAGGTTTCGGGTTCCTGCGCGATGCGAAGCGCAACTTCGTGCAAACGCCGCAGGATATTTTTGTAACTCCCGAGATTGTTCGCCGTTTCGCTTTGCGCGATGGGATGTGGATCTACGGTGAAACGCGGCGCGGCAGCCGCGGCCCGCAATTGGTCAAGCTGCTCAAGATCAATGGTGAGGAGCCGGCGAAATATCAGGGTCTCACGCCGTTTGAAGAATTGACCACGATCAATCCGAACAAACGAATCAAGCTCGAAACTGCGCCGGACCGTTACACAACGCGGATCATGGACTTGATGACGCCGCTCGGCATGGGGCAGCGTGGTCTGATTGTCGCGCCGCCGCGGACCGGCAAGACAACACTGTTGCATCACATCGCCGAGGCAGTGGCAAAGAATCATCCGGAGGTCATTCTGATAATTCTTCTTGTCGATGAGCGGCCGGAAGAGGTGACCGATTTTCGTCGTTCGCATCCAACGGCAGAATTGATGGCCAGCTCGAACGATGCCGACATCAAAAGTCACACGCGCATTGCGCAATTGGCGATCGAGCGCGCGAAACGCCTTGTCGAAGCGGGAAAACATGTATTCATCCTCCTCGATTCCATCACGCGCACTGCTCGCGCGTTCAACAATGCAATGGGCGGCGGGGGCCGCACCATGAGCGGTGGTATCGATGCGCGCGCCATGGAAATTCCACGGAAAATTTTTGCCGCTGCGCGTAATACCGAGGAAGCCGGTTCTCTCACGATCGTTGCTACGGCACTGATCGAAACCGGCAGCCGGATGGACGAACTGATCTTTCAGGAATTTAAAGGCACAGGAAACATGGAAATGGTGCTCGACCGGAAAATCAGCGACCAGCGGATCTATCCGGCCGTGGACATTTTTCTCTCTGGCACACGGCGGGAAGAGTTGTTGCTGCAAGCGTGGGAACTGGAGAAAATTAATCTCATTCGGCGCGGCCTGGCCGGACACAAACCAGAGGAAGCAATTCAGCGACTGTTGATGTTTGTGAAAAAATTCCCGACCAACGTTGAAATGCTCAAGGGCATTCCGGGCTGATCCGTTCGCAGGCGTTTGCCGGTCTCAACGCGATCGGACACAGTTCAGAATTCGCTGTGCGCACTCGAAAGTTTTCCAAGGTTTTTTACCGAAAAGTCCTTGGGAAAAAGCGGTGGCGCGAGATTTCCGAGCTAAGCACCTCGGGAATTCATCAAGCTGTCCTGAGCGCGATCGCAGCTGTACCTGCCATGCCGTCAAGCGGAGATCACCTCGATGTGGGCAGCGGCACCGGGGAATTGTTGCGGCTCGTTCGAGCGCATTATCCCTTTCGTTCGTTCGGCTGCGATTACACGGATAAATTGGTCTCGGTTCCAGGCGCCAGAATCGACACGGTCGATCTGAATCGCGAACCGCTTCCGTACACCGATAATCGGTTCGCGCTCGTTACCTGCATCGAGACGATTGAGCACTTGGAAAACTACCGGGAGGTCATCCGGGAAATCTATCGTGTTCTGCAACCAGGTGGGGTGGCGGTATTTTCGACTCCAAATATTTTGAATCTGCGCTCCCGTCTGCGCTATTTGTCGTCCGGCTTTTACAACTTGTTCGGTCCCTTGGCGCCTGACGAATCCGATATTCACACCACGCGCGGTCACATCAACCCAGTGAGTTGGTTCTATCTCTCGCACGCTCTTCTCAGTTTTGGTTTCCGCGATTTGAAACTGACAGTGGACAAATACCAACGCCGTTCCCTGCTGGCTTTTCCATTTCTAATAGTTCCTCTCCGTGCCGCCAACTGGATCGTCTATCATCGCGACAAAAGTACCTACGGCACGCTGGACGAGCGGAATGACTGGGCTGTGCGAGCCATGAATTCGCCGGGCCTCCTGCTTGGGCGAACATTGATCGTTACCGCGCTTAAGCCGGCGTAACGTGTTGTTGGTAGAGTGCGTGAATCGCCTCTCGAGAATCGAGATAATCGCGACGGAAAACGTCGAATTCCTGACAGCCAAAACGGATGGCAAACTTTTGTTGTTCGTCTGGATCGCTCGGCAGCGTTGAAATGCTTCTGTTGTCATATCGACGCAACACAAGTTCGCAACGACGCAGAAACGCGTAAGAGTCCTTGAGCTTCGCGGCGTCCGACTTGTCCAGATGTCCCTGCTCGCGCAATCGATCGACAGCGCCTTCCCAGTTCTGTTCCCAGATGTTTGCGCGCATCTGCAACGCTTGAACGAGGAATTCCGCTTCGATGATGCCGCCAGCTCCAGTCTTTAAATCGAGAAAATCCGATCCGCTTCCGCGCTCGCGTCGAATGCGCTGCAGCATGTCATCAATTTTTATGCGAAGGCCGGCATCCTGACATGCGCGACGCCATGCGCGCTTTGCAATCTCCATGAATTCGTTTTGCAACGGTCCGCTAATGCCGCGCGCGCGAGTCAGAGCCTGCAATTCCCAAGGCTGCGCCCGGCTCGCATAGTACGATTCGTAGGTTTCAAGAGAGCAAACAACAGGACCCTTCTCGCCTTCCGGGCGCAGCCTTGCATCGAGCGCCCAGATATCTCCCTCAGCCGTTGGCTGCGCAATGGCGGTCATGAGATTCTGGGCGGCGCGAACGTCTTCGCCCACGAACAAAACGTCCAGGTCCGCGCCGTAACTGATCTCGTGTCCGCCAAATTTTCCAAGCGCGATGACGGTTAGCTGCTCATTGGTGAGGAGCTTCGCCACAACAACCAGACACGCTTCCGCGACGTCGGTAAGCTCGGCAAAAGTCGCAGCTGGTTGGATAAGTCCCAGCACGTCGCGCAGGATGATACGCAACAGTTGTCTTTGCCGGTAGGTGCGGATTGGGTCCAGATTGTTTGCATCTGCGCCTAACGAATCGAGGCGCCGCAGATTCTCTGCCACCGAACGCGGTTCGCCAAAGGTTGCATCTCGAGTGATGTCTTCCAGCAGCTGTGGACGGCGAATCAAAATCTCGCTGGCGAAGCGACTGGCATCAAAAGTTTTCACAACCAGCTCCAGCAATCGAGGATTTGCGACGAGAAGCTCAAAGAACAAACTCCGCAAACCGTAACCCTCCACGAGGCGAACGAATTGGTTAAGCGTTGTATCCGGGTCCGCGGTCTTAGAAAGCCATTCTAGCAGGGCCGGACGCAGCTTGCGAAAGATCTGCCGTGTTCGTGGCGCGATATGGAAACTTCCGGCCCCCTGCGCGAGGTCCGATAGCGCCTTGGTTGCGCGTTTCTGGTCGCTGAAAATTTCCAGGTCGTTCCCATTGGGCAATCTGGCCGGGGATGTGGATGGTCCTGAAACGATCCGTTCAAAAATTGGACGCACTGCCCGCATCCTTTCTTGCAGCGCCGCGGTGAAATCCTCACTCGATGAGAACCGGAGACTCAGTGCAAGACTTCGCAAAGCTTCCGGATCTCGAGGAACAATGTGCGTTTGCTGTTCGCCTTCTATCTGCAAGCGATGCTCCACACGACGGAGGAACCGATAAGTGTTGTCGCAAGTCAGCACATCCTCCCGCGGAAGAAGGTCCAATTGACGAAGCGCTCGCAGCGCCTTGAGCATACTTGATTCCTGCAAGAACGGATGCCGCGCTCCGTGGATAAGCTGCAAGGTCTGCACGATGAACTCGATCTCCCGAATACCGCCGCGCCCAAGTTTTACGTCGCGTTCCAGCTTGTCCGCGCCGACTATGTCTCGCTCGATGCGCCGCTTGATACCGGCAATTTCATCCAACAAATCGGGCGATGCGCTCCTGGGATAAATAAACGGCTGATGTTGTCGCAGGAATTCGTAAGCCAGCTCGCGGCTGCCGCCAATTCCGCGCGCCTTGATCAGCGCAAGACGTTCCCAGGTTTCGCCGAATCCCGCATAATAATTTTCCATGCTCTCGAGTGAGCGGGCCAATGGCCCCGCCGAGCCCTCCGGTCGGAGACGCAAATCGACGCGAAAAAGCGAGCCAGCTGGATGCCAGGTCGAAAATGTTTCGAGGATTCTCTTTCCCAGCCGATTAAAGAATTCGTGATAGGAAACGTGCGCCGTGAGCTGGCCTTCCTCACTGTAGAGAAAGAGAAGATCAACGTCCGAGCTGTGATTCAGCTCACCGCCACCGAGCTTGCCCAGTGCAAGAATGGCGAACTCCGAGTTGGGCGAACCATATTGTTGCCGCAATTCGGTGTTCCAATGTTCGAACACATTGCGAATACAAATCTCCGCCACCTGCGAAAGCTCGCCGGTGGTTTCCTCGAGCGATGCAACGTTTGCAAGCTCGCGAACGGCGATCCGGGTCATCTCACGGCCCTTCCAAAAACGTAGAGCAGAAAAACCCTGGTCTGCGATCGAGTTGCCGGCTGATCTCTGCAGGTAGCCCAGCATTTCACCGTACCCGCGCGGCGCAGAACAGATTTGCGGCTGACAAAGCCAGATTAGACTGTCCGGATCGTGCGTGAGGCGCGCTGCGCAAATGCTGGAGACAGCGAGAAGATGAAGCAGGGCCGCTTCGCCCAGCGGAAATTGTTCGACGACATCGACAAGTGGCCGCGCGGTCTCCGGCCAGTGTTCGCTAAGCTGAATCAGGGCCGTCTCGACCTGTGCCGGGTTAATTGAAGCGGCCGCTTTTTTGCGAATCCAATGATCACTACCATCCATCGTGCAGAACATCACGCGGATTTCAGCGAAGGCCAGCTGGTCAGGGGCAGCTCTCCGATCAGCCTAAGGGCACAGGCGCCAAAACGCGAAGCGCTCTCTTCCGAATTCGAAAATCAACCGGGCAATTACCCGCGAGCTCGCCATCCAGCTCCAGGGGGACGTCCTGTTCGCTGGTTATACGCAGCTGCCGCGTCTGAAAATATTCGATTTCCGGAACCTTAATGTCGGCGCTGAATACAACGTCCTGGAGATATCTGATAATTTCGAGATAGCCGAGCCGTTTGAAGACGACGACGTCAAACAGGCCATCATTGATGACAGCTTGTTTGAAAAACGGGAAGGGCCCTCCGTAAAGGCGCCCGTTTCCGACGAGAACAAACGAGCCCTCTTCCACGGAAGTATGCTCCGACTCGATGAACAATTTTGGCGGTTGCCGTGCCGCGATCTGCGCTGCGGAGATGAGATAGCTCAGTGGGCCGAAACTGCGTTTGAACGCCAGGCTGGTCTCTTTCACCACCTGCGCGTCCAATCCCACCCCGGCGAGCTGGACGAAATATTTGTCATTTGCGCTCGGCATATCGACCAGGCGAAGGTTTGTGTCTTCAATGATGTCCCAGCAACGCTGGAGATTGTGTAACGGCAACCCAAGCTCCATCGCGAAAACATTGACACTCCCCATGGGGAGCACGCCCAATATGGCATTGCTACCGGCGAGTCCATTGGCTACCTGGCTGACTGTTCCGTCGCCGCCTGCAGCGACGATCCGCGCAAATCCTTCCTCGACTGCACGCCGGGCCAGCGCCTCCGCTTCGCCAGAATGTGATGTAACGCGGACGGGGCAGTCGCCTGCGAGGGATTCGGCGCGCTCCTGCCAGCTCCGAACGTGTTCAGGGCTGCCAGCGGTTGGATTGAGAATGACAATCGTATCGGTCACAAGCAAAAGTAGCAGAGGGCTTTCGTCTTTTCTTCAAACTCGGACTGCGTAACGTCTCACGGTGAAAAAATTGCGCCGGCTTCCATTGATCGCTCTAGGGGCGGTGGTTGCGCTTGGCGCGATTCTTTTGGCCGGCGTGAATCTGTATGTGCAATCGCAGGGTACGCACGCGAAGATTCAACAGGAATTGAGCCGACGTCTCGGTACCACGCTCGCAATCCGTAGCATGAGTGTGACGCCCTGGGGTGGACTGGAGCTAAGCGGCATCACAATTGCTCAAACTTCGCCGGTCGATTCGAGGCATTTCCTTGAAGCAAAAACATTTCGACTGCGCGTTCGTTTCCTCTCTCTTTTTTCCCGGCGCCTGGTCATCAAAGAGGTCTCACTTATCAATCCAAATGTAGTTTGGCCGCAAGACGTGGAAGGAAAATGGAAATTACCCAGATCACGAGGAACAAAGACGGCAACTCCCGGTGTGTCCAAGCCTGAGGTGAGGAGCCAACCATCTCAAACCTCTCAAACACATACCGCTCCTGTTGTTACCATTTCTCCGGCGAATCTTCCTTCTCCGGCCCAGGCAATAGTCGGCAATCCATCTCCGATGCAGGAACCGAGACTGGCGGTGCCTCCGGAGGTCCGACGCGTCAGTATTAAGAATGGCAATTTCAGTTTTCTCGATCACACCGGGAGGCTGCTTGCGGGTTTTGATGGGGTAAACTTTCGCACCAGCATCCGCAGCGCCTCGGCGCTTCACGGGGATGCAAAAGTGGCGAGAATTTCCTTGCAGGACCGTTTTTTTCTGGAGCAACTGCGCTCCCCCCTGCGTTACGAGCCGGACGTGCTGGAGCTTTCCAAAATTTCCGCGCGCGCCGGTAACGGTGAGATCAACGGCTATTTTGCGATGCAACCGGAGGCGGAGGATTCTCCTTTTACCACGAGCGTAAAGTTTCGCAATGTGCAGGCCGATCAGATTATCGCAAACGCAGGCGGACCCAAGGGGATGGTGCAGGGCAAATTGGAGGGAAATTTCCAGGCTTCGGGCAAAACGGCCGATCCGGAGGCGTTCGTCGGAAAGGGTGAGATTTCCCTGCGCGATGGGCGCGTCCAACAATACAGCTTGCTCGTGCTACTTGGGGAGCTTCTTCAGATTGAAGAACTGAGAGAGCTTCATCTCGAGCAAGCGGAGGCGAAATATCATGTGCGTCCAGGTTTGGTCACGATCGACGAATTGATTTTGCGCTCTCCGAATATTCGACTCACCGCGTCGGGAACAGTGGCATTTAATGGCGAGGTGAAGCTCGATTCGCAGCTCGCGATCAACGACAAAATTCGCGGCCAGCTTTTCAAAGCGATTCGCCAGAATTTTCAACCGATCAACGAACCGGGTTATTCTGCCATCGACTTTCAGGTTGGCGGCACCATCGAGCGGCCAAGCACAAACTTAATGGACAGGCTGGTCGGCCGGAATATCAGCAGTATGATCAACAGCTTCTTTGGCGGTGGAAAAAAGGAGCGGGCAAAGAAGAAAAAGAAACAGATCGAACAAGCCGCGCCCGCAACGCCTGAGCCCGGCAATGCGGGCAACGGATCGCCCGGTGCGCCAACCACCTCTGCTTCACCCCAGGAGGCGCTGCCTGCGGCTACCGTGACGCCAACGCCCGCCGCGTCGCCATGAGAGTGATCGCCGGCACCGCCGGCGGAATCCGGCTGGTAGTTCCGAAGCGGGGCGTCCGACCAACGATGGATCGCGTTAAAGCTGCTATCTTTTCCAGTTTGGGCGACGCCATGGTGGGCGCGCGCGTCCTCGACCTTTTCGCGGGCAGCGGCGCACTCGGAATTGAAGCACTCAGCCGCGGCGCATCCTCTGTTGTTTTTGTTGAGGGAGAGCGACAATCGGCGGAGATCATCGAAAGCAATCTCGCCAAGACAAAGTTGAAAGGACGAGTTCGACAGCAGGACGTCTTCGATTTTCTTCGGCACGCTTCCGGCGCAGAAATGTTTGACGTTATCTTTGCGGATCCGCCGTACGAAAAAACGGAGGCCGGTGAGCGTTTCACCGAAAAACTGCTGGCTAACGAAGCGTTGTCTCAACTACTGGACCCGGATGGAATTTTCGTCCTGGAGAAGCGCCCGGCAGAAGTTTTTCCTGAAACAAGGCTGTGGCGGCTGTTTCGTCAGAAAACATATGGCGCCACTGAGGTCTTGTTTCTTTCCGCAATCCGCAATCAAAAATTCCCAACGCATAATTGAATGATTCGTTTCGTTTACAATTTGTTCTGGCCCATCGGACTGTTGTTCTTTTTACCGGGTTATTTGGCGAAGATGATTCGTCGTGGCGGTTACCGCGAAAAGTTCGGACAACGCCTGGGAATTTATGATGGTGAACTCCGCGTCCGCCTGTCGAAGCGAGAATCGACATGGCTGCACGCGGTAAGCGTTGGGGAAGTAAATATCGCATTGAAACTGGCCCGTGCATTGCGCGCGGTCGAACCAGATTTGTGCTGTGTCCTGACTACGACCACCACAACTGGTTTCGCACTGGCAAATAAGAACGCGCCGCCCTGGATCGACGTCCTATATACACCGGTCGATTACTGGCCGAT
Source organism: uncultured Verrucomicrobiae bacterium (assembly GCA_963836455.1). GTDB lineage: Bacteria > Verrucomicrobiota > Verrucomicrobiia > Chthoniobacterales > UBA10450 > Udaeobacter. The sequence goes on along the minus strand of CAWIJH010000011.1, from coordinate 9,474 downwards.
CATGCGACGTGCGTTTTCGGTGATCCGGCCGACGCGGATCGTGCTGGTGGAAGCTGAAGTTTGGCCAAACCTTGTCGCACTCGCGCACGAACGCCGAATTCCAACGATATTGGCGAATGCGCGCTTGTCGCCGAGATCGGAGAGCAGGTTTCGACGGTTCCGATTTTTTGTTGCGCCAACATTTCGGCTGTTGGATCTGGTCTGCGCACAGGAACTGGATGATGTCGAGCGATGGGTGGCGATCGGCGTTGTGCGCGACCGGATTCGAGCGGTTGGAAGTATCAAATACGATCCAGATGGACGTGACCAGGCTTTGGAAGCGCAAGAAAGCGCGCATCAAGCCGGCTTCACTCATGCCGATCGAGAAAACCTCGTGTTGTTCGGCGGCAGCACCCATCGCGGGGAAGAGCAAATTCTTGCCAGCATTTTTCTACGCTTACGCCAGCAATTTCCATCATTGCGGTTATTCATTGCCCCGCGGCACGTCGAACGGCTTCGCGAAATACGCGCTCAATTCGGCGCTTTGCCAATGCGCATGACGCTGGCAAGCGAAATGGCGATCGACCGTGAATCAGATGCGGATTGCATTGTTCTCGATACAACAGGTGACCTTCATCGCTGGTATGCTATCGCCACGATTGTGTTCATGGGGAAAAGCCTGACTGCCCACGGCGGGCAAAATCCCGTGGAGCCGATTATCGCGGGCAAACCAGTCGTGTTTGGTCCGCATATGGAGAATTTCGCGAAACTGGCGAAGGCGCTGTTATTGAAGAAAGGCGCGATCCAGGTCTCCGATATGGATTCGCTTGAACTGGCGATCGCCGAGCTTTTGCGCGATAGCGAAGTGCGCAAACGGCTCGTCCAACGGGCGCGCGAAGTTTTGAGCGAGCATCAGGGCGCAACCGCGCGTGCAGCGGCGTTGATTCACGAACTCAATCCCAATGTTTAGTCACGGCGCCTCCGAAGTCCGCTGCGGCGGCAGTGGGAGGATGCGCCGTCTCAAGACGAAAAGAGTAAAAACAGTTCGGCGATTTGCCTTGCGTAAAAGAGCAGCAATTCTGATATTGCACGGCTTTTGTGACCCTATCGTCTAGAGGCCCAGGACACCGCCCTTTCACGGCGGTAACACGGGTTCGAATCCCGTTAGGGTCGCACTGGTTTTTTATATGTAAATCGGGCTTTTTTGAACATCTAGCGGTGCTCGGAGACGAGTTCGCCCGGTACAGAGCGAAGCGCAACAAAGACCAACGCCGGAATAATGACTGCATCGTCTAAATGTCCGATTAAGGGAATGAAGTCTGGTATTAAATCGAACGGCATACACAAGTAAGCGATGGCAAGCCCGAGAAATATCTTCGCACGAGCCGGAGTGCGTTCGTCTCTTAACACGCGCTGATAAACGATCAGTTCACGCTTAAACAGGCGAGCCATATCCTTGCTCCGCTGAAAAACCATGTGAAATTAATCGAGCAATCTGATTACGTCGTCCAGTGCTTGTTGGTTGTTGTATTGACTGCGGTCGCCTAATATCCGCGCCAGTTTCACCCGCGACGCCGTGATTTATGTTTTCGAGAATGCGTTCTATGTAACCGAGAGGCACGAGCGGCCGGGCGCTTTTTGCGAAGCTTAACTTTATTTTTCTTCGTGCTGCCGCTTGTTCGGGGGTTCATCTCGTTCATCATTGAACGAAACCAATCCACATATGTTTCCGGCGCGTAGGGAAACATCGTCTGGCCAATTACTTTCCCATCGCAGGTATAACGAATGATCATGTCGACGCCTTCGACGATTGCAGCGTGGGTCACGGGCGACTCTCCATCTTGTAGTTTATCAATAACCGCATCAGGCAATTTCATGTGTCTCGCCTCCAGACTAGGATTCGTAGCGGCATAAAATGTGGATGCGCATTTTCGGACCCGGGCGCGTTCTGCTTGGTGGCAAAAAAGGCGATCAGTGGCAGCGTTTCACGGGACCCCTATTGCTCGAACACCTTCTTCAGGTCGCCGACTTTACGCTGCACCTTCCCGCCAGCTTTTTCTGCCGTCCCGTTATCGCGCAAGTTTGGGTTCCCTGTTGCGTTGCCCGCCTTTTCTTTCACTTTGCCTTTCGCTTCCCTAAATCCACCCTTGATTTTATCCTTTGTGCTCGATTTCATAAGAACAAAATCGCGCACTACGAGCTCAGTGGTTGTGAGAAGCTGGCGTCCTTCTCGCTCAGATCCTTTTGATCGCTTAACAGTTCTCCGGCTTGACGTCCTAGCTCCGATATGTTCATGTGAACAGTTATGCGTGCGACACGCCTTCAGGGTGCATTGGAGCGACTCACTGAGGCGATACGTGACGTTGAATCCGAACTTCTGGCAATGAAAGCCGAGCAGGATCCGCTGGCGTCGCACATCTTTGTTTCACGCCGCCGTTACCCGAACGTCACCGATACAAAAGCGGCAAGCGCCGAGAGATGACGGCCCGGCTAAGTTTCGATACCGCCTGTGACCTTGGGTTTCGCGGCAGCCTCGACGAATGGGAGCGCCTCATGGGAGCGGTTGCGAGGCGGTGAGGCTGCTAAATCTTAGCGACCTGCTGCTTTTCAAAGATCCACCTCATCGCCAAGAAGCGCTGCGCGCGCCAATTCGTGCGTGATCCGCTCCACCTCAAGAAATGCTGACAGCTTTTCATCCGCGTGCACCACATAGCGTTTGCCGTCGTCGCGGTGTGCATCAACTACGCCTGCCACAATTCACGAGCAAAGCTGACTCTTAGAACAACCCGAGGACCTTGAGGAGAATTACAATAACGAAAATTACTCCGATTATATAGACGATGCTTCTGGTCATGCCGGCAACTCATACCAGAGTGAGTCTGCGGGGGCCAGGATTCATCTAGACTGAGCGGCTTCCACGCCGTTTTCGTGGCGCAGACGACTCGAATTAATCAATCGGCTACGCGAAATTCTACGGCCGATCACACAATGCAGTGATTCGCGTTTACGATGCGGCTGGCAACGTGACCGAAACGCACGAGCACGCGGGCGATTTCAAAGAGCTGTAAGCGGTCATTTTAGTCACAACTCCGATTTTTGGCTCGCTTTTTTTGCGCTGGGACACCAGTATCGGGAGGCGGTTTATGAGGCTCCCCAAGAAATCGCCGCCCCAACTTCGAGTCGTATTTCTGCGCGTTGCTTCCAAAACGACGAGGGCTTTTTGGCGTTGCTACACGTCGCTAGAATCATTTTTGAAAGCCAAATGGCAAATGATGCGACCGCCTATAACATCGAAGACTTCCACGCACGTTTACGAGGTTCGGCCACGAGCCGACAAACACGGTGTCGATCTAACCAGTGATGCGCTTCCCTACAGTCCGCTGTGGTATCGCGGGCCAAACGCGATCCGGGATGCAATCGGCCACGCAAAGTTTGCCAGCCGTTCGCATGACGCTGTCATTCGCGTGTTCGATGACGCCGGCAACGTGATCGAGACGCACGAACAAACGGGCGATTTGTTCAAGTCGCCAACGTCTGCTTCAGTCAGCCCGGCCACCCCAAGCTCAGTCACTGCACAGAGCGGCGCTGAGACAGCGACTACCGCGCCCGCACTCGGCGGAGGCCACGATCTCGTGTGGGTTAATATCGAGAAGCATCTTTACCACAGGGCAGGCTCTCGTTTTTACGGCACGACGAAGAAGGGCAAATACATGACTGAGCGGGAAGCAATCCTAACGGGAAACAGAGCCGCGCGGCTAGGAAGTGCGACCACGCAAAGCAATGCAATCGGCTACGCCAGATTTTTTCAGCGGTTCACACGACGCCGTGATTCGCGTTTACGATGCAGCCGGCAACGTGATTGAAATCCCGAGCGCGCGGGCGAGTTCAAAAGAGTGGTGATTCCTTGCGTTCGGCGCGCTTGGCGATCATCCCGTGCTGGCGTCATACAACCTTTGCCCGGTCCGGCCGATCTGGGCGACTACGGGAAACCAAGGGTGTCACAGTTACAGTCCCGTTGCTCACGGGCCGCGAAATACGCGCCCTTAAAAGACCGGAAGCTTCCTCGGTATAATATTGCGCCAGACCATTATCGGCGGGCACGGGAATCGTTGCCAACTCCATCCAAAACTTGCCAGCCTTTGTAGATTCCGGGCAACACTCAATCGTTACCGCTCCGGCTGATACCGACCCTTCTCCGCGGATGAGAAATCTAACCCTGCGCGGCTCTGGTAGCACAAGCCTTTTGCCCGCGCCGGTTGTTGCCTTGTCTTGCAGGGGTTTTAGTACTCTCATCATTGCTTTTCCTTTATGAGTTACCCCCACGCTGGGCAACTGTGTATCATCTGCGGGTTGCTCATCACCCCGATTATGTCCCGGCGCTGGCTCGTTGCTCCACGCCGGAGCGGCTCTTTTGGTCGACACATCGCGTTGTGCCCTCCGTCGCCGTGATGCGCGTCAGCAATCCGAATCGTTCAAACGCGCTTGGACTCGCAACTACCATCTCTCAACGTCCAACTACTTCACATCAGCGCACGTAAATGGCCGCCGCTTGAACCCGATGATTAATCAGCGGTCCGCCAACGTTGCCGGCACCGCCATAAAAGCTATGCCCACTAGAACCGAAACCGCCGACGCCAATGGCTAAACCGCCAGCCGGGACGTCGTAGACGCGCTCGAGTAAAATGCCGTTTGCGCCAAGCGCAGCGGCTTGCTCCCGCAAGCGGGAGATGCCCAGCTCCATGGAAGGCCGATCAGGAAAAATCCAGCTCGTCCCAGCAGGGGAATCGATGATCGCTATCCGCTCAAAATGCCGCGGTGGCACCCGGTAAACGCGCACTGCTTCGGGGCTGATTGGCGACCGCACTTCACCGACGATGATGGGCCGCGTGGCGCAACCGCAAATCAAGCAGGCAGCGGCGAGCGACGCTGCACAAATCCGGAGAAATTTCATACTTAAATTAAACCTCGTGCCGGACTGTTAAGTTGCGCTTCAACGGTTCATAGGCCCACTCCACACAACCCCGAACATAGCACCCTAAGGAGAACAGAATCACTATCGCAAGGTACTACAATGCAACGTACGCGGGAAGGTTTCAGGCCGCGTAGGATTGACGATTGCCCGAGGAAGCGGCTTCCGCGTAGCGAGACCGGTCAACGCTTTGTCACATCTGGCGTTTCGGACAAAAACGGACAGTCTGACTGCGTAATTGTGCGCGAATCGTGCAAAGTGGCTGACCTGCATTTTCTCCTCTAACGCGCAGCCGACTGCATATTTGTGCTGAAATTGCGCAATACCGCGAAATTTCAAAAGTGGGTTCGAATCCCGTTAGGGTCGCCATTGGACTCGGCCCTCCTTAGCTTCGAGCGCCGATATAGTTACGTAATCCTGGGCATTAAATGATGAAGCAAGCGGTTCTCGGAAAGGCGCTGCCGTTGGGATCACCCTGGTTGATGCTGGTGATCACCAGCGCTCTGCTCGTGTCGGTAGTGATGCTCGTGGATCTCAACCCGGTGGTGGATCAGAATTTTTTCTTTTCAACGAATGATCCGGGAATCCAGCAAACCAAAAAGATCGAGCAACATTTTCCGTCGCAACCAGAAGTGATTCTGGCGGTGTCGTCGCGCGACATTTCTTCGTCGCGATATCTCGAACGAATTCAGAGACTCACACAGCGTGTCCACACCATTGGGGGCGTAAGCGCGGTTAAAAGTCTGACGGAAGGGCCAAAGAGTTTTGCGGATGCGTTAAAGAGCCCGTTCTGGAGCCGGTTGCTGGTCGCGCCCGACCGGAAGTCCAGCAACGTGATTATTTTCATGAAAGGCAGGCACACCGAAAAGCCGATCCAGCGGCTAGAGCAGATCGTTCATGAACTGGATACGCGCGATTTTCGGATTCACATCGCCGGTCCGCCCTATGTCGTGGAAATGATCAGGCGCAGTCTCGCGCATGATTTCCGCTATTTCAGTCTCACGGCGGTGGCGTTGTTTGGTTTGACGATGGCCGCTCTGTTCCGGTCGATTCGGCTCTTTATAGGGATGCTTTGCACATGCAGCAGCGCCGTTTTGCTGACGTTGCTTCTCCAATCAATGCTTGGTCAAAGGATCGGCATCCTGACGGTGAACCTTGGCGCGATCGTGTTCGTCATTGCGTTGTCGCACCTGATTTACATGACGTTCAACTGGCAGACCCTCGCCCGTCGCGGACGTCGCGTCGGCAAGGAGACTCCGAATCTCGCGACAGCGGCACGAAGCATGACCTTTCCGCCCTCGTTTTGGTCGATGATCTGCGCATCGCTGGGTTTCGCGAGCTTGCTAATCGTTCAGGCAAAGCCGTTACGCGAGTTGGGATTCGGCGGCGTGCTGGGCACGGTCGTGGCGTTCATATGTGCATACTTAATGTATCCGGCATTTCTGCGCTGGGCGGTGCCGCGCAAAAGCAAAATCGTGGAGGCGGAACCCACGCACGCATTTTGGTCGCGCCGCTTTGCTCTGTTCTCGTTAGGCATCATCCTGCTGAGCATCGGGTTGGGATTCGGCCTCAGGAAAGTGAATACCGACCCAAGTCTTCTCGATTATTTCAAGCCGAAGCAGGAATTACGCGATGGCTTGGAGTTCGTAGATCGCACGGGCGGCTGTAATCCGCTCACGCTCGTTGTCTCCGCAACAAACGGGAGCCGTCTGAACACAGATGAAGCTTACAAGAAGATGTGGACGTTGCATGGTGCTCTGGAAAATCAGAAAGAGGTTGGGACTGTGATTTCGCTGCCGACGCTTCTGGCAGAAGGCGATCGCACGCCGTTTTCGTTTCTTATTAGTTACGAAAAGATGATGGAGATCATGGCGCAGCCGAAGTATGCGCGCGTGTCCAAGGGTTTCGTGACGGATGATCGGAAGGAAGCGTTGTTCATGCTCCGGATGATCGAGGCGCACCGGACGAAATACCGGGTGGATGTCGTGAACGATCTTCGCTCTCTCTGCCGCAGGTATGGATTCAAAGCCAATCTTGTTGGCGGCATTTACTATCTGCAAGGGCGACTGGCCAAGCTGGTCGCCGAAAGTCTGGTGACCGGTCTGTTCTGGTTGAATTTGTTGTTTGTCGTGATCGCGTGGGTCGTTGCGAGATCTATTCGCGGCGCGTTCGCAATGATTGCGAGTCTAACGATCGTGCCACTGTCGATGCTCGGTGGCATCGGTTGGTTCCATGTTCCGGTGGACGTCATTTCGGCACCGGCCACCAATGTTTGTATCGGCATCGCGATCGATTCGATGATTCATCTCGTCTTTGGTGTCCGACGCGCGCAACGCGATGGGAAGAAAGACTGGGACGCGTGGGTCTTCGCGCGCGAGGAGCAATGGCGCGGGATTGTCTATTCGGACGTGATCATCGCCGCAGGGTTCGCCATTTTCGTGTTGTCGGATTTTCCACCAACGCAGCGCTTCGGCCTGGTGGTTCTTGCTGGATGCATCATCGACATACTGGCAAACCTATTCGTATTACCGCTGCTCGGTGGTGCGCCCTTTAAGCACGCATGGCAGCGCGCCTCGCAGCGGTGAATAATCACTGAGATCAGGTATTGGGCCCCGGGGCGGCAGGCACCTGAATCGTAAGCTGATCGCCGTCGATTTGCCGACTGACGCTGTGCAGGCTGGGTTCAAGAACTCTCTTCAGGTTTATTATAGAGCTGGCAAGGTGATCGAAACGCATTAAAAAATAGCGGTCCGCTTGTCATGGACTTCAGCTCTACTCAATTCAACTTCACTGATAAGATCGCGATCGTTACCGGTGGCGCTATAGGAATCGGACGCGCGACATCGCTTCTTTTTGCGCGCCATGGCGCCAGAGTAGTAATTGGCGATGTAATCCCGAGGGCGCTAGAACCGCCGAATTGATCAAGAGCAATGGAGGCGAGGCTCTCTTTGTCAAGACTGACGTCCGTGAAGCGGAGCAGGTCCGAAATCTGGTCGCGACCACCGTGAAGACATACGGCGCACTACATTGTGCGTTCAACAACGCCGGAATTCTCCCTGGGGGAGCGCCGCTGGCTGAGCTTGAAGAGGCAAGCTTCGATGAAGTGATTGCCGTCGATCTGAAGGGAGTGTTTCTCTGCATGAAGTACGAGATTCGGCACATGCTCAAGGCCGGTGGCGGTGTGATTGTGAACAACGCGTCAATTGCCGGCATGATTGCGGATCCAGGCATAGCCCCCTACGTGGCGGCAAAACATGCTGTGATCGGGTTATCCAAAGCGGCGGCGCTTGAGTATGCGAGGCAGAAAATTCGGATCAATGCACTCGCTCCGGGGTTAGTCGACACCGGGATGACCAGACACTGGTTTGATGATCCTTCTATCCGCGGGACGCTGCTGGCGAATTCTCCCATGGGGCGCCCGGCCCAACCTGAGGAGATTGCCGGGATGGTCCTGTTTTTGTGTTCGGATTTTGCGTCGTTCGCCACCGGTCAGGTTTTCGTGGTCGATGGCGCGTATACATCGCGATAGGCGCAAAGCAATACTGTCATATTTGGTTCGCTGGCGATTAGAGCCACCTCAATGGTGCTTTCCTTATTTTGCTCGACCGCCTTCGACTCGCACGAACGGATGCTCGAACGAACAATAAAAGAAGAAACCCCAATCCGGTGAATCGGAGGTAAGCCCGATAGGCAGGCCCAGACCAACGACCAATTGCGTCTCATTTGCCAGATTGAACGCGTAACGCGCGCCAGGGGAAATGAGTGCAGTCGTAAAGCGGTTTGCAGTCGCCTCGGGTGAGAGCACGCCTTCGTCAATATCTTCGTTCCATCCTGCAACCGTCTCTAACATGAGGTTTAGATCGCGGCTCACGGCGAAGATTGCACTGGCGCCAACATTGTAATTCGTAAGGTCGTGGTTCCGCGCATTGGGAAATACTGACATGCCGGCGTTGAAATTTAGGGTCCAGCGGTCGCTTACGATCTTGCTGAAAGGCAGATTGGTCTCGTAACCCACGCTGCCGACGCCCAGATCCTTGTCTGGATCGCCAGTCGGAAGGACAAGAGAGAGACGTGGCGCGAAAGCTGGAGTGCGCTCGCCTTCTGTCAACGCCTGCAGGCGATAGTTGAGCCGCATGTCTTCCATGCCGTTGTCGTCTTCGGGAAAGGCGTACGGAATGGTGTAAGAAAACTGATGCGTCTGACTGAAGACAGGCCACTCCTGGGTGAAACTCGGAGTGATCTCGCGTGAGCCGTTGGTGAAATTGATCGGAACATTCAAGATGTGCTGCACCACACCCGGTTCCTGGTTATAAGCCTCTTCAATGAAAAAGGAGTTGTCCTGGATTCCTTTGGCCAGTGGCTCGGAGGCGATCGAAGTAGCGACCGGCGCCGGGCTTGCTACAACCAGAAAACGAGCGACCGCAACAAAAGCGCACGATTTCGATTTTGCGCTAAGAGCTGAGAACTGCGGATGTTTCATGGCAGGCGAAGTTCTTCGCAATCTTTCCGCAGGAATGGCACAAAGT